>JACPNQ010000044.1 GCA_016185425.1 Acidobacteriota bacterium
CCCGGATCTGTTCCAGGCCCAACTTCTCCCCACCTTGCATGCTGATGATCAATCCCCAGCTTGCGCCACCTCTCCGCCTTCAGGCTCATCTTGTGTGAGAATCGCCCGTTCCTTCAGGCTCATCTTGTATGAGATAAGACTGTTAGAGGCATTTTACTCGGCGCTGAGATAGAATGCCCGGCATGAATCGCAGATTCTTCCTCGGCGCGGCCGCGGCGGCGGCCGCGCCTGTTCGCAAGATCGGCAAGGTGGAGACGGTGTTCAAGTCGCCTGGCCCGCATCCGAACGGGATGCAGGCGACGGCTGAAGGATTGTGGATCATCGACCAGGCGACGAACATGGTGCACCTGGTGAGCTACACGGACGG
Source organism: Acidobacteriota bacterium (assembly GCA_016185425.1). Taxonomy (GTDB): domain Bacteria; phylum Acidobacteriota; class Terriglobia; order Bryobacterales; family Bryobacteraceae. Next base: position 368 of record JACPNQ010000044.1, read on the forward strand.
CAAAGTGATTCGCGGCTTCCTGACCGAGGCCGATCGCGCGAGCGGCATCACACATGATGGGCAAGCCTTGTGGCTCGCCTCAACCTACAACCGCGAGTTGATTCGCACGGACGACAAAACCGGCAAAGCGATCTCCAAGCACTTCACGCCGGGTGCAGGCGTTATTTACAAGATGGTTGGCGATCCGCCGCCGCGGCGCAGTCCGCTGGCCAAGGCGGAGCCGCAGGCGCCGGCGCCACCGAGTGCCGAGCCGGCAAAACCGCCGCCGCTGAATACAACCGGCACAGGCGCGCACGGTATGGAGATGCAGAACGGGAAGATCTGGGTGGCCGTGCCGCCGTCTCGCACCGCATACCGCATCGATCCTGCAACGTGGACCGTCGAGAAGAAATTCAACACGATCGCGAATCGTCCGCACGGCATCGGTTGGGAGGGGAAGTACCTCTGGATCACCGACACGAACATGAACGGTTTCTATAAGCACGACACAGAGACCGGAGCGATCGTCGAACAGATCGTCCTTGCCGGCACCGATCCGCTTCCGCATGGCATGACAATCTGGAACGGCACGTTGTGGTACTGCGATGACGTGGGCGTGGTGTGCCGGTTTAAGCTTTAGACACCGCTCATCTCAGCGGCGAAGTGGATGGCCATGGAGCCGCCGCGCGGGTCTTTGGCGAAGATGGCTTCGCGGTTGTAGTAGTCCGCGAGCGATTTCTGTTTGCCGGTCGATTCGCAAACGTCGATTAACACGCCGTCGGCGCCGGTGCGGCGTTGCACGGCCTGCCAGGCGCGCGTGACCGCTTGTTCATGGGCCCTGCCGCGCAGCCATTTTTGCGTTAAGCCGCGGCGTAGGGCCCAGCCGATCATCGCCGTGCAGGTGAACTCTTCCCAGAAGTTTTCCTTGTCGATAACCTGTCGCCAGCAGCCGCCGCGTGTCTGCAGGGAGACGAGCTTCGCGGCATGCCTGGCGTAGGCTTCGCGAATAGGCTTGTAGGCGGCGTGCGATTCGGGCAGATCGGTCAGCGTGAGCGCGAGGCCGAGCAGCGGAAAGGCATTGCCGCGTCCCCAGGCCGCTTCATCGAGGGGCGAGTGGCGGTAGAGGCCGTCGGGGCGGAGGCAGAGTTTGCGCATGACATCGAAGTGGCGCAGCATGGCGTCGTAATAAGAAGTGTCGCCGGTGAACTTGCCGGCTTTCGTCAACAGCGGGCACACCATGAAGACGGCGTCGCTCATTTCGTTGTGCCTCGGATTTTCGCGGGCGAGTCTCGCCGCGGCGATCACGCGATCTTTGGCGCGAGTGTCGCCCGTCATCTCGAACAACGCGGCAAGCGTGAGGTGGCCGGAGTAGTGGCTTGCGGTTGGCTTCGCGAGTGAATCGAGGCGGCCGTTGAGGAAGGGTTCGAGAATCGGTTTCACCGCGGCAGCCTGGCCGGCGCGCAGGCGGCCCCAGACGCTGAAGCTCAGGGTGTAAACCATTTCGGGCAGGTCCCGGCCGTATTGTCCGGACAATTGGGCGAGCCACTCTTTCGGAGGGCGGGCCATGCGCCGCGCCTGATCGGCTTGGAGTCCCGATGGAACAGCGTCGCGGAGGCCGAAGTCGTCATCGCCGCGGACGACAATTTCATCGGGCGCCTCAATGAACACGCGCCGCCAGATGCGGTGCGACGCCGCGTTCTCACGGTACGCCTTGCCAGTAGGCGGAAAGACGTATGGTCCGCCGGTACGCAAATCAACCGTCATCACGCCCGGCTTCGCTCCGGCCGCAAGCGCCGCCACGGCCGGTGCCACACATATCGCTCGCCTGGTGATCATGCTTAACCTTCTTAACCTTACCTTTACCCGAAAATTGCAGTGCCCTACATGCTATATGAGTACTTTATAAGTAGACACCTGCCATGAACCTGGAGAACATCAGAGCGCGCGCGTTTCTGTCGTGGGCGACTGTCGGCGTGATGGCGGTGTTGTGCCTGGTGCTGGCGGCGCTGCAGTACGTATGGATCGGTGAGGTGAGCCGCGGCGAGCGGAAGCGGCTGGAAGAGGGATTGAAGAGCTCGGTGCAGCGGCTGGCGCAGGATTTCAACGATGAAGTCTCGAACACGTTCGCGGCGTTGCGTCCGCCGGTTCCGTCGATTGATGAACTGGGCCGCGAGCAGGCCTATGCGGAACGGACGAATCGTTGGCGCGAGTCGGCGGCGTATCCGGAGATCGTGAAGCGAGTGGGACTGGCCGTGCCGAAGGGCGAGGAGTTGAAGCTGGTGCTGTTCGACACCACGCAGGAAACGTTCGCTCCGGCCGAGTGGCCGCGCGACTGGGATGAACTGCGGGAGGGGTTGCTGCAGAGACTGACGGAGCGGCGGGGCGGGCCGATGCAAGTGTCGCGGGCGACGATCTTTGAAATGCCGCGGTTCGGCCGGCGCGAGAGTGGCCCGGGGCCGGGCGTGGAGCAGGAGTGGCTGCTGGTGGAGTTCGATGAGGCGTATTTGCGTTCGACCTATTTGCCGATGCTGATCGCGCGCCACATCGGCACAGGCACGCCGGCGCAAGTTCGTGTCTTTGACCGGCAGGATCCGAGCCGGGTGATCTTTCACTCGAACGACACATCGGAGTTCAAGGCCGATGCCTCGGCCAGTCTTTTAGAATCGATGCGGTTTGGGTTCGGTCCGCCACCGGATGGCGGCCGGGGGAAACAGCGTTGGAAGATCGGACCGCCGCCGATGCAGCCGCCCGATTTCAATCGGGGACGCTGGCAGTTGGATGTGCGTTATGCCGAGGGTTCGCTGGACGCGATTGTCGCGCGCATTCGTTGGCGCAATCTCGGCATCTCGGCGGCGATTCTTGCGTTGATGCTGGGGACGGCGGTGTTGCTGGTCCGGTTCTCGCGGCAGCAGCAAAAGCTGGCGGAGTTGCAGATGAACTTTGTGGCGAGCGTTTCGCATGAGTTGCGTACGCCGCTTACGGTGATTCGCACGGCGGCCTTCAATTTGCGCGGCCGTGTGGCCGCCAATCCGGCCCAAGTGGAGCGTTACGGCTCGTTGATCCAGGATGAGAGCGAAAAGCTCACCGCGCTGGTGGAGCAGGTGCTGCGTTTTTCGAGCGCACGGGCGGGACACGCTGTCGGCGAGAAGTCGCCGGTGGCGATAGAGGGCGTGATCGAGGAGGGACTGCACTCGCGCCGGCTGGGCGGAGCGGGCTCGCGCATTGTGGTAGAGAAGAATCTGGAGGATGGGCTGCCGCTGGTGATGGCCGATGAACTGGCGCTGCGCCATGCGATACAGAATCTGCTCGACAATGCGGTGAAGTATGGGACAGAGAACAGCGAATGGATCGGCGTGGCCGCGAAGAAAGTAACCGATTTGAAAGGCGATGCCGTTGAGATTCGCATCAGCGATCACGGGCCAGGTATCCCGAAGGAAGAGCAGGCTGACATTTTCAACCCGTTTTTCCGCGGGCGTCGTGCGCAGCAGGATCAAATTCACGGCACAGGACTTGGACTGAACCTGGTGAAGAGGATTGTAGAGGCGCACGAGGGGACGATTCGGGTGGAAAGTGAACCGGGGCAGGGCACCGAGTTCATACTAAGAATTCCGGCAGCGCCGGCGGAGCTACAGGATGAATTCGCGCATACTTCTGGTTGAGGATGAACCCGGCCTTGTATTAACCGTGTCCGATCTTCTGATGAATGAAGGCTACGAGGTCGAAGCCGCGATGGATGGCGAGGCGGGGTTGATGAAGGCGACCAGCACCGCGTTCGACCTGATCATCCTGGACGTGATGCTGCCGAAACGAAATGGCTTTGACGTATGCCGCGATTTGCGGCAGCGCGGATACGACACCGCGATTCTGATGTTGACCGCGAAGACGCAAGTGGTGGATCGCGTGGTGGGACTGAAGCTGGGAGCGGACGATTATCTGAACAAGCCGTTCGATCCTTCCGAGCTGTTGGCGCGGGTGGAAGCGTTGTTGCGGCGTGTGAAGAAAGAGGGGCGCGCGCAGGTGCGCACGTTCGAGTTCAGCGATGTGCAGGTGGACTTTGAGAGCGGGCAGGTGAGCAAGGGCGGAATGGCCGTAGCGCTCGCGGCTAAAGAGCTTCAGTTGCTGCGGTACCTGGTGGACCGGCGAGGGAAAGTGGTCACCCGGGAAGAGTTGCTGCAGAACGTTTGGGAGTATCAGAGCGACGTAAGCTCGCGGACGATCGATGTGCATGTGGCGTGGTTGCGGCAAAAGCTGGAGGACAATCAGCAGTCGCCGAAGCATATACACACGATTCGGGGCAAAGGCTATCGCTTTGCCCCATAATGCGTCCAGGGATTTTGGTTTGTCAGTTTTTTGGCGAGCCGCCTCCAAGACCGCGGCGAGGGCCGCCGGTGGGCATGGCGTCGTACTTCGCTTTCTGTTCCGCGGTCAACAGAGCGTAGAACTTCGTCTCCGCTTTGGCGTTGATGGCGGCGATGGAGCCTTGCACAACGCCGACCGCGGCAGCGAGGCGATCCAGTTCGCTATCGGTCTTGTTGGCTTTGACGGCGGCAGTGAGCGCTTCGCGGGCGGCGGTCATCTGGCCTTGCGCCGTGGTGAGTGCGGTGGCAGCCGCGTCGAAGATGGTCTTAGCCTGGGCCTTTTGCGAATCGGTCAACGATAGGTAACCGGCCAGGTAATCGAGCCGGTTACTCCCCGGTACATGGTTCTGAGGCAGGACGGGCAGCGCGGACAACAGGGCCAGCGCCGCGAGAACAGGTCGTCGTTTCATTTCGTTGTATGAAACCTCCTGTTCGGTTAAACGCCGCTTCGCGCTGTGCGTTGCCGTGCGGGCAGTAAAGTGTCTCTTACACGCCGTCGGGGAGGAACTGGTAGCCTTCGCCGCGGGAGGTGACGACGTAGTGCGGAGAGTGCGGATTGTCTTCAAGCTTCTGGCGCAGCGTAGCGACGTGGACGTCGACCGTGCGGGTGTTGGTGGACTGATAGCCCCAAACTTCGGTGAGCAGCTCTTCGCGAGTGACGACAAGACCGCGGCGGGCAATCAGGTAGCGGAGGAGCACAATCTCTTTCGTGGTGAGCTCGACGGGGCGGCCTTTCTTGGTGGCGCGTCCGCGATAGAAGTCAACGAAGACATCGCCGAAGCGGTATTCGACGAGGATAGTGGCTGGACTGGTTTGCGTGCGGCGGAGCAGGGCCTCGATGCGCGCGAGCAGCTCGGGGACGTGGAAGGGTTTGGTTACGTAATCGTCGGCGCCCATGCGGAGGCCGCGGACTTTGTCGTCGGGCTCGGCGCGGGCGGTGAGGAGGAGGATGGGCATGAGCATGCCTTTCCGGCGGAACTCGTCGCAGACCGTAAAGCCGTCTTTGTCGGGGAGGCCGATATCAAGCAGCGCGAGATCGAATGAGCGGGCTGTGACGGCTTCGATGGCGCGCTGGCCATTTGCGGCATGCTCGGTGGCGTATCCTTCGGCGCTGAGGGCGTCGTAGAGCACCAGGGCAACATTGGGGTCGTCTTCCACGATCAGAATGCGAGGGTGCATGGGTTCCTGCTATTGTGACGCGGGATTTACAATTCCGACCGTTAAGGCCGTGGAAAACCTCTGTTAAGAACGTTAAGGTATGGCTTCGAGGCCTGTTCAAACCGGCCTTTCGCGCGTAGGCTCGGAGTATGAAAGTCTGGTTCGGCGCCGGGTTCGCACTGGGATTGTTGCTGCTGGGCAATTCAGTGGCGAGTTATTGGCGGATGTCGCGGATTGCGGTCGACGTTGCGCGGAGGGATTTGGCGGCGCAAGCCGTGGCGGTTGAGAAGATTATGCAGGGTGTTCGTCCGGCCAGCCGCGTGGAGACCGCGGAACTGCTGGAGGAGATTCGGGCATCGAGCAAGGGCCGGATTGCGTGGATCCGGATTCGGAATGGCGGCGAGCGGCAGCCGGGCTATGAAACGCGGATGACGCGGGCGGGGCGAGTTGTCGTGGCGGTGTTTCCGATTCGCGGTCCGGCAACGCAGTTGGCCGCGTACCGGAGCGGCGAGGCGTTGCGTGTCGTGGAGCTTGCAGAGTACGTGCGTTTGTTGCCGTTGGAGTGGAACCTGCTGATCAACTTGATCGCCGCGCTGGGGCTATTGGGCTGGCTGGGTATAACGGGGCTTCGATGGAAGCGTACTGCTTCGAACCCAGGCCTTCCCGATGGGTTTACGGCGTGCGGCGCGCTTGCCGCCAATGTTATTCCCTGAGTCGAGCCCCGGCGCCGGCTGCGGAGTGACTGTAATAGCAAAAGGCGGCTGCAACGGAGCAGCCGCCTTTTGAAGTTGAAGAGTGTTGGTTACTTGATCTTGTATTCGGTGTCCGAGATCTTTTCGCGGTGCGCGTCGTGGCAGCCTTTGCAACCGCCACCGATCATCTTGATCGCGGCCATCTGGGCATCCTTGTCCTCACCGGCCTTGGTGAGGGCGGCGGCGCCGGCGTTGATGCTCTTGTTGGCTTTGTCGGCCGCTTCCGAATGGCGGGCGGCCCAGAACACCGTGACCTGCTTCATAGTGTCTTCCAGGGCGGCCGCGTTCTTGGTTACGTCCGCACCTTTGCGGATGGCGCCGGTCTGCGCGCCGAGGGCCTTCATCCACTTCACATGATCGGGCGAGGGGTCCTCCGCCGCCGGGCTGATCGCCGCTGCCAGTAAGAGGCCAGCGAAGGTCAATTTCAATGTTTTCACCGTTCACTCCTTCAATTGAGATCGCTTCACCGGACTTTCCGGCGTTCGTCCAGTATAAGGCGCTTTTTCCCACCTCTGCGTTACACAATGCCTTCGGTCCTTTTTCGGCTGTACAGGAAGTACACCGCAAGGCCCAGGACCAGCCAGACGAAGAACCGGATCCAGGTTTCGAGCGGCAGGCTCAGCATGAGGATGAAGCACATGACGATGCTGACAACGGGGAGGAAGGGAACCCAGGGCACTCGATAGCCGCGGACTCGATCGGGCTGCGTACGGCGGAGGACGATGACACCGGCGGAGGCGAGGGCGAACGCGAAGAGCGTGCCGATGTTGGCGAGGTCGGCGAGTGTGCCGATATCGAGAATGCCGGCGGGGATACCGACGACGAATCCGGCGACCCAGGTGGAGATATGCGGTGTGCGGAACTTCGGATGCACTTTCGAGAAAAGATCGGGCAGCAGTTTGTCGCGCGACATGGCGAACCAGATGCGGGCCTGGCCGTACTGAAACACCATGAGTGAGCTGACCATGCCGACCGCGGCGCCGACGCTGACAACGGAGCGAAGGCCGTCGAAGCCGATGGCCTTGAGCGCGTCGGCGACCGGGGCGGCGGAGGTGAGTGTGCGCCAGTCGGCGATGCCGGTGAGTACGAGGGCGACCGCGGCATAGAGCACCGCGCAGATGGCGAGGGTCATGAAGATGCCGAGCGGCATGTCGCGCTTCGGATTCTTGCATTCTTCCGCGGCAGTAGATACGGAGTCGAAGCCGATATACGTGAAGAAGACGATGGCCGCGCCGCTGAGCACGCCGGTGAATCCGTTCGGCATGAACGGGTGCCAGTTCGTGGTGTTGACCGCACGGGCGGCGCCGAAGATGAAGAGCAGGATGGCGCTCAGTTTGATAATCACCATGACGCTGTTGGCACCGGCGCTTTCCTTTGCGCCGCGGACGAGGATCCACGTAAGCACAAGGATGATGAGCAAGGCCGGGACGTTGAACCAGGCACCGCTTAGTTGGCCGCCGACGAGGATCGGCTCGGAGAGTTCTCTCGGCAGATGGACGCCGAAGAGGGCTTCCAAAATCGAATTGAAGTAGGCCGAAAAGCCGACCGCGACCGCCATGTTGGAGACAGCGTATTCGAGGATCAGATCCCAGCCGATGATCCAGGCGACGATCTCACCGAGCGTGGCGTAGGCGTACGTGTAGGCGCTGCCGGCGACCGGAATCATCGACGCCAGTTCCGCGTAGCAGAGCGCGGCGAAACTGCAGGCGATGGCTACGAGGAGGAAGGAGAGCGCGACACCGGGACCGGCGCCGGGCCGGCCGATGGACGAGAGCGCCGTGCTGCCGTTCAAGAGCAGGTCGATAATCGGCGCGTTCAAAACAGACGGCACCGTCAACGTCTGGCCGGCGGCCGCGGTTCCGGTCAGTGTGAAGATACCGGCGCCGATAACGGCACCGATCCCCAGAGCCGTGAGGCTCCAGGGACCGAGAGCTTTTTGCAGGCTCCGCCCTTTTTGTTCCGACTCCTCGATCAACGCGTCGATGCTCTTGGTGCGAAACAGACCGGGCAGGCGATCCTCCGCTAGTTAGCGCTTGCGCTGGCCTTTGCCGAGCTTCTTCACTTTCTTCTTGTTCTCGCCGCGGGCCACACCTTCCGCGCGCTTTGGCTTCGGAGGAGCTTCCTTGCGCGCTTTGCGCTTCAAATCTTTGCGTTCTGCTTTGTCGGTAACGTTCGTCGTATTCATTCTTAAGGTTTCAGTCCTGCCAATTTGGCAATGAGTTTCTTCAAGCCATAGCCAGGGAAGCTAACTGTGAGTTTAGCATCCTCGCCGTCGCCTTCCTGCCGAAGAACGGTGCCACGGCCATACTTAGGATGCTGCACAATGGCTCCGACATGTTCGGATCCAGGGCGCTTCAGCGGTTGTTGTTTTGACGGGCCGCCGTAGGCGAGCGAGCCTGGCGGGCGCGCGGGCTGCTGCGATTGGGGCGCGCCGAAGAGGTTTTGTTGCTGCCGCGGCGGCTGACTTACCGCCGGTTTCGCGGCCACCGGCGGAACGGCGTATGGCCGGGGTGCGGCGGGTGGCGGAGTTGGCGCGGGCTTGGGCGGCAGGGGCACGTTGATGCCGCGCTGCTCGAAGAAGCCGCGAACGTTTTCCACCGAGTTGTACGTCTTGCCGGTATAGAGGTTCTTCTTCACCGTTTCGCGAACTTCGAAGCGTTCGCCGAAGAGCGCGAGGGCGTCGTCGTCATCCTCTTCGGTGACGTAGCTTGACTTGGCGCCTTTACGGTCGAGGAGTCTTGGCGGGATCTCCTGCAGGAAGCGGGAGGGGAGAGATGGCTCGGCGGGGCCGCCGCCGAAGCGGCGGCGGAAGCGCGCCCAGCTTACCGTCAGTTTCTTTTCCGCGCGCGTCATAGCCACGTAGCAGAGGCGGCGCTCCTCTTCCATGGAGTTGCTGTCGATCAAGCTGCGCTGGTGTGGGAAGAGCCCTTCTTCCATGCCGGCGATGAAGACGATGGGGAATTCGAGACCTTTGCTGTTGTGGATGGTGAGCAGGCTGATACGGGCTTCGCTGTCGAGCTGATCGCTATCGGCGACGAGAGCGGCGTGGTCCAGGAAGTCGGCGATCGATTCGCCGCGCTCGGCCGATTCGGCGGCGGCGTTGAGCAGTTCCTGCACGTTTTCGAGGCGCGTTTCGGCATCGGGCGAGGGATCGCTTTTGAGCATCGCGATGTAGCCGGACTTTTCGGCGATGAGGCGCATGGTTTCACCGATGTCGCCGCGCGCGGCGATTTCGCGGAGCTCGAGCATCAACTCGCGGAAGGCTTTGAGCGACGATTCGGCGCGGGCGCCAAGCTGCCTGTCGTCGATCATGCGCTCGATGGCTTTGAACATGGGCAACTTTTCGCTGTTGGCGAATTGCCCGATCTGATCGAGGGTGGTTTTGCCGATGCCGCGCGCGGGCACGTTGATGATTCGCTCCAGGGCGATGGAGTCGTCGGGCGCCTGCGTGGCCTTGAGGTAGGAGATGAGATCCTTGACCTCAGCGCGTTGATAAAAGCTGAAGCCGCCGACGACGATGTAGGGCCGGCCGTAGCGGCGGAGCGCTTCTTCGATCTGGCGCGACTGGAAATTGGTGCGGTAAAGGACAGCGGCTTTGTCGTGCGGGTTGGCGCCGAGGAGCTTGTTGATCTGGTCGGCGATATAGAGGGCTTCGTTCTCGCCGTCGAGGGCTTCGAAGAGGGTGACTTTTTCTCCGCCGTCCGAGGCGGTCCAGAGCTTCTTGCCTTTGCGCTGGAGGTTGTTTTCGACGACAGCACCGGCAGCGTCGAGGATGTTCTTCGTCGAGCGGTAGTTTTGCTCCAGGCGGATGACAATGGCGTTGGGGTAATCGTTCTCGAAGTCGAGGATGTTTCGGATGTCGGCGCCGCGCCAGCTATAGATCGACTGGTCCTCATCGCCGACGACGGCGACATTGCCGCGGCGCGCGGAGAGCAGGCGCATCAACTCGTACTGGGTACGGTTGGTGTCCTGATACTCGTCGATCATTAGGTACTCGATGTACTCGTTGTAGCGATGGCGGAGGCCGGTGTCGTAGGCGAAGAGGCGGACGGTTTCCAGGAGCAGGTCGTCGAAATCGAGGGCGTTGGCTTGCTGCAGGCGGCCTTCGTACTGTTCGTAGATGACGGCGAGGCGGGCCATGCGCGGATCGGCAGTCTGCTTGTAGAAGTCGGCTGGGGTTTCCTTGGCGGACTTGGCGGTGGAGATACGGCTCAACGCGGCGCGGTACTGCATGAACTTTTCGTCGAGGCCGAGGTTCTTGTAGATGCCTTTGATCAACGAGAGCTGGTCGTCGTCGTCGTAGATATTGAATGTCGTGGTGAAGTTTGGGCGGATATCGGCCAGGCGCGCGCCATCGCGGCGGAGTGTACGGACGCAGAAGGAGTGGAAGGTGGAGACGCGGGGCAGGCGATTGGTGTCCGGCTCCTGGAGGAGTTTGGCGACGCGGTCGCGCATTTCGCCGGCGGCCTTGTTGGTGAAGGTTACGGCGAGAACGGAGGCTGGGTAGACACCCTTGGTTTTGATGAGATGGCCGATACGGTGGGTGATGACGCGCGTTTTGCCGGAACCGGCGCCGGCCAGGATGAGGAGCGGGCCTTCGGTGTGGGCTACGGCTTCGCGTTGTTGGGGGTTAAGGCCGGCGAGAAAATCCATGGCAAAATATTTACGGTAGCATGGGGTGTTTGCTGGCCGGTAAGTCCTTTCTTGCTAATGGTTTATGTTTTTGGCCCGTTGGTTCGTTCCATAGTTTGACCTTGGTTCGATCCTTGGTTTGCTCCCGGTTCATTTCCCGATGTTTTTGCATCAAAAATAGGCACAAAAAAAGGGAGGCGCGGGGCGCTTCCCTCTACTGTTACTCTAACACCGCCGGCGGGGGCAAAATGAGAGTTGGATTTGTAAGTGACTGAGTGATTGGGAAATATATTTTTGGAAGTTTGGAACTACGCTCGACGGCCCCCGACCATTCCGATCAGGCTCCTGACTCTGGAGGCGAGGGTCGGTGCTTCCTCGCTCCGCGGCAGCGCAAGTATCCTCTTGGCAAACTTCCCGACCGCACCTGCAAGCCGGGAGTCATCGACAACCGGCCCGGCCACGTCAATCGAAACTCGAACGGTCGAATAATCGTTTGGCAGAATATGAACAGGTTCATGCTCCAGGAGTTGCACGAGCGCCGAATGATCCGGATCGTCCTTATGCCAGCGATTCACGACCAGTTCGATCTTCGTCTCCGAGACGTGGGCTTTGCTCAACTCGAGCCGGCGTTGCCCGGCCAGCGATAGCGCCGGTAGTTCCGGAGTGCAGACAATAAACACCTTCGACGAAACCAGCACCGCATCGATTGTCGCTGGATTGATCAGTTCCGGCAGGTCGATCAAAACGACGTCGTACTCTGTGAAAAGCAAACGCAAAAGGCGCAGATACTGGATTCCGGTTGGAGGGCTGGTGCTCGCCGAGCGCGTCGAGGCGAGTATGTCGACACCATGCCAGGAGACGATATACCGCCGCAGTTCGTGGGCGCTCAGGATCTCAAGCTCGGAGAACAGGAATTCGATTCCCTTTGGCGGATTCACGCCAGCCATGGTCGCGACAACGCTGCTCCGCAAGTCGGCGTCGATCAACAGAACCCGCTTCCCCTGCCTCGCCATGCTCGCGGCTGTATTCAGGACAATGGTCGAGCAGCCGCTGCCCGCCTTGGCCGGCAGGAAGCAAAACAAGGATTGCCCTAGCAAAGACATTCGCGATGCCAGCGCCTTCGGCAGTATTTGCAGCAACTCCTCCGAGGTGGTTTTGGCTGGCAGTGCCGCCGACAGCGCCGGATTGGACTGCCCGGCTAGCGGACCAATTCCAATGAGAACGATTTGCGGCGCGATCCGCCGGACCTCAGCCGCAATGGAGTTCGCCCGCTCGTCATACATCGCCAGCAACAGGATGTCCGGGTCGAGATCAAGGTGCCGCCTGAGGTCAGCCGCGGACGGCAGCTCGAGCAACTCGCGCACGATTGAAAAGGCACCGCAGTAGTCGGCCAGATAGCGAAGCGAATTCGCCGGATGGTCTTGATCGTTGATGAGCACTGTGCGGAGCACAACCGCCTCCTACTTATTTATCGCCAAAATTAGCCAACTTTTGTAGTGCAAAAATCATCAACGGGTTTTAACGCGGGGAAGGACGTTACCGCGGTCACCAGGGCGGGGTCCGGGCGCCGGGGGGATTACTGTGGCGGTACGGTAGAGGGGCCAACGGATTCACGGACGAACACCGCCGTCCCGGAGGCGGCGATTTGGGCGTTTCGCCAGATGTGAAACGCAAGCGCGAATTTGTCAGCGGAATCGTCCATTGTGATCGTCTCGGTGAGCGACGGCACACCGGATTTTGAGCCGGTGCCGTGGATGGTATTCGCGGAGCGGCGGTAGGCGATCGTGTCGACGAGCGGCGAGCCGCTGACGGGGTAGGGCTGGCCGTCGAATTTCGCGTTGAGCTCAACGATGGCCGCTTCGCCGGCGGCGCTGAGGAGTTCTTCGCGGACGTGCAGGCGATCGTCGTGGATGCTGATCTCCTGCGTCCAGTGGCGTGGAAAGGGAGAGGGGAGATTAGAGTTCGCGGGATCGAAGCGCCATTTGCCGTCGAAGGGATCTGGCACCGGAGCTCCGTCAGCGGCACGGGATCGGATTGGCTGGCGTTTCCGCGCCGCCGGCGCGCACAAGCCAGTCCATCGCCGTTTCCTTGGACGCCTTTTCGATCTTCTTTTGCGCCCAGGCGGGCACAGGTCCGAATTGTTTGATGAGGATGGCGATTAACGACGCTCGAATGCCTTTTGTCGCACCGCGAAGTTCACCTTCAGCTCTGGCCTCCTTCACGGCCGGATATCCAGACCAGTCGTACTCCACAGCCATTTTTCTCACCTCCGCAGCAGCAATTATCTCAATTTTCCGAAGCCCGGCTTTTTGCGGCAGGCCGAGGTGGATCCGGCGCTGGTCGCGTATGTTGGGCACAGCTATGGCGGGTCGGCGGGCGGCGTGCTGGCGGCGATTGTGCGGCACGTCAGGGAGTCGGCGAGCCCGTATTGGGCGGAGATGAAGCGCGATGAGCGCGCGCTTGTCCAATGCGCACGGTTTGACACGCCGGATAATGTTCGGGCATGTCCGGATGTATATAAGGCGGCCGGCGGGGAGAAGTGGCTGGAGTGGTACGACGACGACCACGATTTCACGTCGCTGGAGGCGAAAAGGGACCGGCTCTACTGGCTGGAAAAGCAGTTGGGACTGAAGGGTGTCGCGAAAGCGCTGCGGGTTATGCTGTTGAGATGAGATTTTTGGTGGTGCTCGGCGGGTTGTGCGCGATGGCGCAAAGTTGGCCGGATTATGGCGGCGGCCCGGACGCGGCGCAGTACTCGCCTCTGACGCAAATCAATCGAACCAATGTGCGGAAGCTGCAACGCGCCTGGACCTATCCGACCGGTGATTCGAACAAGTATTTCTTTAACCCGGTGATGGTTGACGGCACGCTCTACGTGCTGGCCAAGAACAACTCCCTCGTCGCGCTGGATGCGGCGGCGGGGAAGGAAAAATGGACGTTCGATCCTGGTCCCGATACCAAGGTCATTACGAATCGCGGCATCAACTATTGGGAGAGCAAAGACAAGAAAGAACGGCGGCTGCTGTTCGCCTCGAACCACCGTTTGCGAGCCGTCGATGCGTTGACGGGGAAGGCGATTCTCACGTTCGGGCAGGGCGGGAGCGTGGATCTGAAAGAGGGCCTCGACCGCGATCCGAAGACGATTGCGCTGGTGCAATCGACCACGCCGGGCCGCGTATTTGAAGACATCCTGATTTTGGGCTCGGCGACGAACCAGGGGTATGGTTCCGCGCCGGGCGATATTCGGGCGTTCGATGTGCGGACGGGAAAGTTGGTGTGGACCTTCCATACGGTACCGCGGCCAGGTGAATACGGCCATGAGACGTGGCCCGCGGAGGCGTGGAAAAGCGTCGGCGGCGCGAATGTTTGGGGCGAGATGTCGCTCGACGTGAAGCGCGGGATTCTGTATGCGCCCACGGCGAGCGCGAAGTACAACTTCTACGGCGCGGACCGGCACGGGGCGAACCTTTTCAGCGACTGTCTGCTGGCGCTCGACGCGCGCACCGGCAAGCGGATCTGGCACTTCCAGATGGTGCATCACGACATCTGGGACTACGATGATGCCACCGCGCCGAAGCTGCTCACCGTCACCCATGACGGCAAGCAGTTAGATGCCGTGGCGCAGGTGACGAAGCAGGGCTTTGTCTGGGTGTTCAACCGCGTGACGGGCGAGCCGTTGTGGCCGATTGAAGAGCGGCCGGTACCGAAGTCCGACATGCCGAATGAAAAGACCTGGCCGACACAGCCGTTCCCTGTGAAGCCGCCGCCATTCGCGCGGCAGAAATTCACCGTGGATGATTTGAGTCCGTACTTGAGCCCCGCCGATCGCGCGAAGTTTCGCGACGATATTCTGAGCGCGAGGAACGAAGGGTTGTTCACGCCGCCGGGCACGCGGAACACGATTCAGATGCCGGGCAACAACGGCGGAGCGAATTGGAGCGGCGCGGCTGTGGACCCGTCGCGCGGATTTCTGTACGTCGTGTCGAAGGACCTGCCGGCGATGTTGAAGCTGGAGCCGGAGGGGAAGGCGAAGTCGGGGTTCAACGATTCGCCGGAGCAGCGCGGGCAGATGGTTTATCAGGCGCACTGTTTGAATTGTCATAAGGCCGACCGGCGCGGCGCCCCGCCGGCGATGCCGTCGCTCGATGACATTGCGGTGCGAATGCCTCGCGAGCGGATTGTCGCGGCGATCCGTAACGGTGTTGGACCGATGCAGGGTTTTCCGAAGTTGACGAATGTCGAGTTGGATAACCTGATCGCGTATCTCTACAATCCGGCGCGCGCCCGGGCGACCGTGCCGGCGGGGACGAGTTGGGCCGACGCCGAGCGGTATCTGAGCGGCTTCGGATTCATGATTGCGAGCGACGGGTTGTCGCCGATCAAACCGCCGTGGTCGTCGCTGACGGCCTATGATCTGAATGACGGGACGATCCGGTGGAAGATTCCGCTGGGAGACGTGCCGCATTTGGCGGCGAAGGGGATTAGGAACACCGGGTCGCACTATCCGAAGGTCGGGCCGGTGGTGACGGCGGGCGGGATTCTGTTCGCGGGGACGAGGGATCGGCATGTGCGGGCGTTGGATGTCGATACCGGGCAGGCGTTGTGGGAAGCGGAGTTGGATGCGGCGCTGGAGGGAATGCCGGCTGTATATTCGGTGGATGGGCGGCAATATGTGGTGTTTTGCGCGGCGGCGCAGGTAGGGTTGACGCCGTCGGCTCAGGGGAAGATTAACGGTGCCTATGTGGCATTTGCTCTGCCGGAGAAATAGGGGGAGGGTGGCAACGGGGTACCCCTTTTTCCAAGGGCAAAAATAGGCAGTAAGGTGCAAAGAATCAGGGAGTTGCAGGAAATCCAGCAGGTCTCCCGGTGCCAGAGGGTCTACGTCACTCTTTACGGGCGGTCATAGTACTTTTTTCTCATTGCATTATGAAAGTAGTACTGTTAGTTCTAAGACTACAGCATGATCCCCCTAGAGTTACTGCCACCGTCGCTGCGGACTGCGACGGTGGAGGAGCAGTTGTCATACCTGCTCCAGCGGCGGACGACTATTGAGCGGCTATTGCGGTCGCTGGAGAAGTATTCCCGAACACGGGAAGGGACTCTGCGGGAGGCGCAGGGTCCCTACAGGGATTTGATCGCGGCCTAAAAAAAGGTGAAGATTTCCTCTTTCTTCGCCGGAGATCCAAACTACTGTAACCTGTAGAGAGTGGTGAAGCGCCTACTGCATTGTACGGTCTACGGGAAGCGGAATGAAGGCCAGCCGGAGACAGTCAGGCGTCGCCACATCGGATAGATGGACGAGCCAAGATGCTGGTTGACTTCGACTTAATCCTGAAGGCCAAGCAAGGCGATGATCAGGCATTCAACCAGATTGTGCAGACGTACCGGAGACGAATTCTGGGTACGATCTCGCGTCTTATCGGTCGGCCTGAGGACGTGGAGGACGTAGGACAGGAAGTGTTTGTACGCCTCTACTATTCGCTCGATCAATTGCGGGAACCGGACGTTTTTGAGCCGTGGCTCTACCGCTTAACGGTGAACGCGGCATACGACTACCTGCGGCGCCAGCGCCGCCGGCCGGAGGCGCGCATGAGCGATCTAAGCGAGCAACAGGTGATGATGGCCGACGCCGACGCGGGCACGATCGCGCAACGCGAAGAGGTACGCCAGGGCAAGGTACGAGATTTCATGAACTCGCTGCTTGGAGCGGTGAGCGAGGAGGACCGGATTCTCCTGACGCTGAAGGAAGTGGAAGGGTTGTCGTTGAAGCAGTTGGAGAATGTGTACAAAGTGAACGAGAATGCGTTGAAGGTGCGGCTTTTTCGAGCCCGCCAGCGCGTGCTAAAGGCATTTGCAAAGAGTGAGGAGCAGGAAGCGCGAGCGAGTGTATCCTCTCACCCGCTGAAAAACGGGTAGAATTTTGGGAGACCGTTATGTCGTTGGGAAATGATCGCGAACAACGTCTGAACCAATTGTTCACCGAATACGGGGCGGCGTGTCCGGACCCGGAAGCGGGAGCCAGCTTCATGCCGATGTTGTGGCAGCGCATTGAAGCGCGGCGCAGTCCCGTTCTGCAGTGGGTGACGATGAGCCGCCGCGCGCTGGTGGGCGCCGCGGCGCTTTGCATGGTTCTCGGATTGGTGATGACGCGCGCGCTTACTTCTTCGCAGTTCTACCAGACGACCTATATCGAAGCGTTGGACGACAACGAGGTGCCCGAAGACCTTGCGGCGCTGCATCCGGTCGCCTTTGATTCGAATGGAGGTCCGGCGGACCAGCAATGAAGCGAAGCAATTTGACTATTGCGATTTGTCTGCTGCTGGTGTTCGCCGGCGGCGTGGCGGTTGGCGGCTTCGGCCATCGCCTGTACACGGTGAAGTCCGTCAGCGCGACCACGAAGCGCAAGACGCCGGAAGAGTACCGCCGCGCCTACATGACCGAGATGAAGGAACGGCTGAAACTGACCGGCACGCAAGCTGTCAGCATCGAAAAGGTCCTCGACGCCACCCGTGACCGCTACAAGTCCTTCCGTGAGCGTACCAAGCCCGAGATGGACCAGATCCAGGCCGACCAGACCAGCGGCGTCCGCAGCATTCTTAGCGACGAGCAGATGAAGGAATACGACAAGATGCGCGCCGAACGGGACGCCAAACGGAAAGAGGGTTTCGGCGGCGGGATGTAAGCCAGGCGGAAACCACAAAAAGAAAAGGCGTTGCTCGAGGGCAACGCCTTTTTATTGGGTCTTAATACTTGCGTTAGTTGGCGGCGGCCGTTTCGCGGGCTGCCTTGATCGCAGCCGACTTCTGCAGCTTCTTCTGGAAGCGGTCGACGCGGCCCTCGGTGTCAATCAGCTTTTGACGGCCGGTGAAGAAGGGATGGCAGGAGGAGCAGATTTCCAGGCGGATGTCGCCTTTGTGAGAAGAGCGCGTTTCAAACTGTGTGCCGCAAGCACAGATGACTTTAACTACGTTATATGCGGGGTGTATTCCGGCTTTCATGACTTTCCACTTTTTATCATAACACAGAAAAGCAGAACGCCCGTTGCGGGGACCAACCCGCAACGGGCGTTAACTGCATAAAAAGGCTAGGTTCGCAGCGCAGGGAGGCACCGGTCCACGGGAACGGCGGCCTCGCCACTGATCGAAGCCTGAACGATTAAGAGGTCCGACTCAACTGTCGGCAACCTCCCTGCGCCCAGATGAACTTCCAATTTCCATGTGACTGGACCACCTCCTTCCTCAGTGATAAGGCAATCCTACGGCTGTCTTGTTCCCTTGTCAATATTTTTTCTACCGGCCCACGAGATATTGTGCCGGAAGTTTTCCGAGGTCAATATAAAGGGGCCCGTGAGACGAAAAAAGCCCCGCCTCAGATGGGCGGGGCTTAGAAGGAGACAACTCCCACCAGCGCAAGGCTGGTGTACGATGGCTGCCTCACCGAAATGCAGGTTGGAGACCAAACCTAAGTCGTTGAAACCGTGAGGGTGGGACCGCATTGAATCCGAAATCTGGAAGATTTTGCTACCAGTTCCCGAATTGAGGAGGGTTACAATAGGGGGCGGAATGCCGGCTACGACGCAAGGATTACCGGTTTCGTCCACTGGGCGGCAACCCACGTTGCAAGCTGCCAACGGAAGGCGGGCGTTGGGCGGGTTCTTCCTCTCGGGCGTGCTGTTCTCGTTTCTCGGCGCGGTGCTCCCGGCTTGGGGCTACCATCTCAAGTCCGACTACGTCACCGTCGGCCTCTATTTCTTATTCCTGACATTCGGGATCTATGCGGGCTCGCAGGCGTGCCACTGGCTGGTGGCGCGAACGGGGTTGAAGCTGCTCATGACGATCGGCAGCGGACTGGCGTGCGCCGCATTGCTGGCTCTTGCTTATCTCTCCGGCCCGCATCCGCCGTCGCTGCGCATGTTCGCGCTCTTCCTGGTGGGCGGCGCGGGGGCCATGGTGAACACGGCGGTCTTCCACGCGATCACGCCGCTCTACCAGCATGATCCGGCCTCCACTGTTACTCTTTCCGGCGGATTATTCGGCCTGGGGTGCCTGACCACCGCGCTGCTTACGGCCGGCGCGTTCGACTTCTACACCGTACCGAGCATGCTGGTTCTACTTGCCGTCATCCCGTTCTATTTCACGATCGGCTTCGCCATCGGCGAGCAGTTCGTCTATACGCCGCATGAGTTTCCGTCGGTGAAAGAAGCGCTGGCCGACTTCCGTTCGCCTGGGGCGATTCTATTCACGTTGCTTCTCTTCTTCCAGTTTGGCAACGAATGGGCGATCGCCGGCTGGCTGCCGCTGTTCTTGATTCAGCAGCTCGGTATGAGCCCGACAAGCGGCCTGCTGCTGCTCGCGCTCTACTGGACGGCGCTCCTGGCCGGGCGCGTCATTGCGCAGGCGATGCTTCCGCGAGTCCGTCATTCGCGCATGTTAATGGGAAGTGTGCTCGCGGCGCTATGGGGCTGCGTGCTGTTGAGCCTTACCGCGAAGATGGGCGGGGCGGTAGTGGGGATCGCTCTGATCGGCGGCGGATTCGCGTCCATCTACCCGCTTACCGTCGAGCGTATCGAGCATCGCTTCCCGTACTACCATCCGGGATTTTTCGGTGGCATCTTCTCACTGGGCCTGATCGGCGGGCTGTTGACGCCGGCGCTACTCGGCTTGGTGGCGCAGCAGTGGGGTGTTGGCAAAGTGATGTTGCTGCCCGCGCTGGGGTCGATCATGGTCTGCGTGCTGGTATTGCTTATTTGGCTTGAGAGCCGGCTGACCCGCGAAGAAACAAGCTGACCTGCCCGTTGGGCGTTGTGTAGATCAGTTCGATCGTCTTGAGCTTCGCCATATTTCCGGAGTAGGGGAAATAGAGCAATCCGGCGGCCGGACCCTTGCCCGCTCCTTCCGCCCAGGCAAGCCGCTCGACGATCTCCCACGGCGCGTTCTCGCGGATCTCTTCTTTCCGCAACGTTCCGTTGGGCCCTGTGGATGGCCGCCGGTCGCCGGGAAAGCGCGGCGCCGTATCGCGGCCGAGGATAACACCGGCGTTGCCCACACCCGCCTCCGCGACGACGCCACGCTGTCCCTCCCAACTCGCGTATTGCAACGACGCTCCCACCATTCCCGGCGCCTGCGCCAACACGGGTGTCTTGCCGTTGAGGCGAAGCGAGAATTCGCCGGAGTTGAACGTGAATTCCTTCGCGAACAGGGCGATCTCCACCACAACGTGCTCCTTCAGCGCGAACGAGCCGGCCCCGGCGGGAACCGTACGGCCCAGGAAGTCGGCGGCCACGCCGAGCGGGCCGATCGCGCCGTTTGCCTTGTAGGCCGCGGGCCTCTCCCGCGCCGGAATCTTCTCCTGCGCCTGGACGAGAACCGACAGCAGGGCGATAAGGAGAATGCGCATGGCCACAGTATAATCGGGGAACTTGGTCATGCTTCGCCGCTTTGTTGTTTTTACAGCGATACTCCTGTTGCCGCCCGCTGCTCTGGCGAAAAAGAAGAAGCGGCCGCTGCTGGGCGAGCGCATCGAAAAGGTCATCGCCTCGACCCCGGCGTTGGCCCGCGCTCATGTCGGTATGCGAGTGGTTAGCCTGGACGGGAAAGTGGTCTATGAGCGCAATCCGCGAAGCTGGTTCGTGCCGGCGTCGAATACCAAGCTCTATTCGACGTCGATGGCGCTGACGAAACTCGGGCCCGACTACCGCATGACCACGCGCGTGACCGCGGAAGCACCGCCCGATGCCAATGGCATCGTTCATGGTGATATCCGTCTCGTTGGCGGCGGCGACCCCACCTTCTCCGGCCGTGCCTACCCGTATGACAAGACCAAAGAGTGGGGAGATGAGACACCCGGAATTGCCGATCTTGCCCGGCACCTCGCCTTGCGCGGTGTAAAGGGAGTTACCGGCGCGGTATTGGGCGACGATACGGCTTATCTCTGGGATC
This sequence comes from Acidobacteriota bacterium, assembly GCA_016185425.1. GTDB lineage: Bacteria > Acidobacteriota > Terriglobia > Bryobacterales > Bryobacteraceae. The sequence continues at coordinate 21,185 of JACPNQ010000044.1, forward strand.
CATTCCCGGATGGATGGAGCATCGACGATCCGCTTTACGAGTACGGCGCGCCCGTGTCGGCGCTGACGATGCAAGATAACTCGATGCGGCTGGAAGTACGGCCGGCGGAGATGCCGGGGCAGCAGGCGGAGGTGTATATCTATCCGGATCTCGGCCAGGTTTCCCTTGTGCCGGATGTGCGGACGATCGGACAGGGAGAGCGCGGCCGTATTCGCATGGACCGGCCGGCGCACACCAGCGAGTTGCTCGTCTATGGAACGATCGCATTGGGCGCGAAACCGTTCTCGACGCTCCTGGCCGTGCCGGATCCCGCGCTCTATGCGGCGCAGGCGCTGACCGATGCCCTCCGGCGCCAGGGAATTCAGGTAGGGGAACCGGCGCGGGCCCGGCATCGGACCGGGGAAGGCGACATTGGAGGAGATTGGCCGGAGATACTGGCGGAACAACGTTCGCGGCCCCTGCGGGAGTTGATTCAGGTTGTGAATAAAGTAAGTCAGAACTTACACGCCGAGTTACTGCTTCGGGAAGTAGGCAGGCAGGGGAACCCGTTCGGCAGCCGCGAGCGTGGCGTGGAGGCGCTTCGCGAGTTCCTGGGCGGCCAGGTGGGGCTGCAGAAGGACGACGTAAACTTTGTCGATGGCTCGGGGCTGTCGCGGCTGACGCTGTTGACGCCGGAAGCGACGACGAAGCTGCTCGTCTATATGGCCGGTACGGAGGCGAAAGAGGATTGGTTCGCGTCACTTCCCGTCGGCGGCGAGGATGGGACTCTCAGCCGCCGGTTTCAGGGCGCGGCGGCGAAGGGTAAGATCCACGCCAAGACAGGATCGCTGTCTCATGTCAGCGCGCTCGGCGGTTATCTGGATCATCCCAGGCGGGGGCGGCTGGCGTTCACCATCCTGCTGAACAACTACAACACGGCCGCTGTCGAGGCGCGCGAGGGAATTGATAAACTGGTGGGAGCGCTTTTGGAATAACAACGATGCCGATTTACGAATACAAGTGCGACGCGTGCGGGAACCAATTCGAAAAACTGGTGCGGGCGAGTTCGCCGTCCGTCGCCTGCCCAAGTTGTGGCGGGGCGAAGGTGGAGCAACAATACTCAACCTTCGCGGCTCAAATGGCTGCCTCGAAGAGCGGCTGCGCCTGCGCGCCGATGCCCTCCGGCGGGTGCGGCGCCGGCGCATGCGGCATGCCCGGATTTTGCGGCAAGAATTGATTTCGCCCTTTCTTCCCTTTTTTCTTGACCTTCGCTGTTCATTCGCCCATACTGTACATAATATGGCGCTGACACGACGGCAAAAGGAAGTGCTCGATTTTCTCGAGCAGTTCATCGATAAGCACCGCTACTCGCCCTCTTATGAAGAGCTGGCGGAAGGGCTATCGCTGAATTCGCTGGCTACGATCCATAAGCACATCTCGTCTTTGGAGTCGAAGGGCTATCTGCGGCGGGCGTTCAATCAGAGCCGCTCGCTGGAAATTGCACCGCGCTACGCTGCCGAAATTGAAAAGCGGAAAGCGGCCGAGAGCGGCCTGGCTGTGCCGTTGATGGGACGCATCGCCGCCGGCGCGCCCGTCGAAGCGCCGGCAAATCCGGAGATGCTGCACTTCCAGGACTTTGCGGGCGATGCGGCGACATACGCGCTGCAGGTGCGGGGCGAATCGATGATCGACGACCACATTTGTGACGGCGATTTCGTGCTGATTCAGAAAATGGATTCGGTACGCGACGGCGACATCGTTGTCGCCCTCGTCGACGGTATGGAGACCACGTTGAAGCGGCTCTACCGGGAACCGAATGGGCAGATCCGCCTGCAACCCGCAAACTCGACAATGGATCCGATCTACGTTCCGGCGTCGAGCTTGCAGATTCAGGGAAAACTGATTGCGGTGCTTCGCAAATACTAGATTCTCGTATCGAAGATTCTAAATCAGGGTAGTTCAACATTTGAGGTTAGGCAGCGAGTAACCGGACGATGTCTTCGATGGCGCGATCGGCTTTGTAATAAGCGGCTTCGAGGGTGCTGTGCGGCTTGTGGTCCGGA
>JACPNQ010000045.1 GCA_016185425.1 Acidobacteriota bacterium
CGATTTGGGCGCGGTCCTTCTTCGGCTCGTTGGAGGTCTGTTCCGGTTGATTGCGCTGTTCGTTTTCCATAGTTCCCTTTCTGTTGTTCCGGCTGAAATAGCAACGGCCCTCGGGGTGAGCGAGGGCCGTTGGCGGCTGAGCGGGTGAGCACCAGCTATCCCGACCCTACACTATGCCCGCAACAGAACCGCGGGTTGGAATCATGGATGTTATTGGAAATGGGGGAGATAATTTTTTCAACTCTCGCGTGACCGTCTATGCCCCAGTCCAACGACTCAAATCTGCTGCGCGCGTGTTCCGGTTCAAACGAGGACAGCTACTTCGACCACGCGCTTATGACGCGCGAATGGGATGCGTTCGCAGGTTGCTCACCAAGGCTGTGGATTGCCAGCGAGCTTCCAATTTGCAAGACTACGAAACCGGGGCTGTGACGATGAGCGTGATGAACTTAAATCCGCGTATCGGCCTTTCGTTTGACGGCCAGTGCGAAGCCGCGTTCGAGTTTTACGAGCGCTGTTTGAACGGGAAGGTTGCGTTTATGCTCCGCTGGGGCGAATCGCCCATGGCTAAAGACGCGCCAGCGGAATGGGAAGGGAAAATTCTCCGTGCCACGTTCGTCATTGGCGATACCACCCTACTGGGAGCCGATGCCCTTCCGGGATCGTATGAAGCCCCGCAGGGCTTCAGCATCCTGCTTGGCCCACAAGACCCGGACGAGACCGATCGCTTATTTCACGCACTGGCGGAAAACGGAATCGTTCGCATGCCGCTTCAGGAGACTTTCTGGGCTCGGCGTTTTGGCGTGGTCACCGATCAATTTGGCATTCCCTGGACGTTCAATTGTGAGAAACCCGAATAGTACGACGGCTGCCAGCGCGCGAGGCTTCGGCCTGTGGTTCGCGATAGCCCTTACCCTATCCTGTGGGGCGTCCGTTGACAAGGCGGATGATGCCAAAGCCGCGAAGGATGCCATCCGGCAACAGATCGCAAAGTACACGGCCGCTCTGGACGCGGCGGACATCGATCTCGCATCGCAGGTTTGGCGGACTTCGTCCGACGTAACGTCCATCCACCCCGCCGGTCACGCGCACGGCTGGGAGGAAATGAAAGGATTCTACAAGTTCTTTGGTTCGGCCTTTTCGGAACGGAAGCTAACCGTACGCGACGTGTCCATACATGTCAACGGCGAAACCGCCTGGGCCGAGTTTTATTGGCACTTCACCGCCAAACAAAGCAAAGACGGCGCAGCGGTTCAAACCGACGGCAGGGAAACGCAAATCTACGAGAAGGCCGGGAGCCGCTGGCAGCTCGTTCACGTGCACTATTCCAGCCCGGCAATGGCGCCGTAACAAACATCTCCCTATGGTTTTCTCCAAGCGGCTTCGGGAAGGTGTACGTCGCGGGGCAATCACCTGTAGCGTTCGCATCTGGTTGCGTCCGAAGGTCAAAGTGGGCCGCCGTTACCGGATGGAGGAAGGTGAAATCGAGATAGATTCCATTGAGCAGATCGCGCTTCAAGACATTACTCACCGGTTGGCAATTGAATCAGGTTTTTTAGGGGTGATTGATCTACTCAAGGTAGCGAAGCACGGCCCTGGCGAGAATGTCTATCGGATCCGTTTCCACTACGTTCCTCCCCTTTCCGGAAAGTAAACGGACGCGTCCGGGAACAGTGCCACGATTGGCGTGCATGTGACTGCCCCTCTGAACAGAGGAAACTAACGACGAGATCCGGTTCACGAATTCGCGTTGTCGCGGCCTCGCGGCGGCAGCGCTACTAAAGCCGTTGCCATAACTGTCACTTTCAGGATTATTTGGCATAGGTCCGTCAACATTACTTGGCATACGACCATGGGTGTCAGCGAAGCCGGAGGATGAGAATCTACATTGCACAAACCTGTTGCCAAGCCAGATCTCAGCGCAATACCGTTTTGCAACGCTCATAACCCAACAATTCGAAGGCGTCAGAGATGTGCCGTAAGAACATGAGCCCTAAAACCACATGCTTGTAGTCAGACGGTTCCAGATTTTTCCGGAGCTTGTCAGCCGCGAAAAACAGATCCGCCTCAAAGCCTAAATTTCCGGCGTTGCCGTTTTTGGCTGTGGTTCCGGGTGTCTCATTCTTTGGTGTCATATGGCTCTCTTCTTTACGCCGCAGGACGCGGCTCTGCTGTTTCGCTCCGCTTCGGAATGCGCTGAATTTCCTTGCCGCTTTCCTTGCGGGCAAGGTCGAGTTCGTAGGCGCTCTGAAGGTTCATCCAGAAATCAGCGGACATGCCGAAATACTGGCTGAGGCGCAGCGCGGTGTCAGCAGTGAGGTTCCGCTTGCCCGCGAGGATCTGGTACAACCGGTTCGGCGGGACCTCGATCACATCGGCCAGTTTTTTGGCCGTGAGATTGATCTCCTCCAGCTCGTCGGCGAGGATTTCTCCGGGGTGGATAGGTGTGCGTGCCATGGTCATCTCCTTTCGCTTAGTGGTAATCAACAATTTCAACATTCAATGGGCCGGGCGCTTCCTTCGGCCATTCAAAACAAACGCGCCACTGGTCGTTGATCCGAATGGAATACTGCCCCTTGCGATTTCCCTTCAGGGCTTCCAGACGGTTGGAGTTGAGCGCGGCCAAGTCGGCGAGCGATATCGCGGCATCCAGAATTCTGAGCCGCTTTTCGCCTTGCCTTCGGAATGGCTCCCACTGGCGGATTTTCTCTCCAGCAGCGAAGCGTTCCGTATCCTGGTCACGGTAGCCCCTTATCATCCAGGTCTTTATATCATTATAGATGTTTGACGTCAAACGTACAACTTTTCACCCTCTTCGTCTCTCCCTCTCTGGGACAGCCGGCCATCCGGCCCGCGCCTATCAAGGGGCTGGCGGGCCGGAGCCTTGGCCGGTTTGGGAGTTTATGAGTTTACTCATGAACCAGTGAGGTTTTTGCAATTCCCTTCCCTGGCTTATATACGGTAGGTTTCAGGAGAGAGAGACAGACATGTCGGTGACGCGCGATTCGGAGCTGGAGGCCTTCAAGACCGCTGTTGATCTGCGGGCCTATGCTGCTGCGCTTGGCTATGCGTTAGACCGGCGCGAAAGCTGGCGTGGCTCTTCCGTGCCGCGCAACGGCAACGGCGACAAGGTGATCGTCAAAAAGGACCATGACCAGCACTACGTTTACTTCTCCGTGCGGGATGAAAGCGACAACGGCTCCATCATCGATTTCGCGATGAGACGAAAGAATCTGAACCTTGGCCAGGTCAGAAAGGAACTGCGGCCATGGATCGGCAAAGAAACCGCTTCCCTAACCGCCTTCCCTGCCCTGCCGGTCTCAACGAAAGACCGTCTCGAGGTCGATAACGCCTTCCGGCGCATGGCGGATGCCAGCCGGCATCCATACCTCGAGAGCGAGCGGTCCCTGCCGGGCGGTCTTCTATCCGCGGCCCGCTTCGCCGGGAGGATTAAAATCGACGGGTTCGGCAATGCCGTGTTCCCGCATTTTGATCTGGAGGGGCTCTGCGGTTACGAGATCAAGAACCGCGGCTTCACCGGCTTTGCCAGAGGTGGTGAAAAAGGCCTGTGGCTCTCGCACCGCGAAGACGGCGACAATCGCCTGGTGCTGGCGGAAAGCGCGATCGATGCCTTGAGCCATGCGGCCCTCTTCCCTGCCCCCGCCACCCGCTATGCGTCCATTGGCGGCGAAAAGGAGGCCGTCGTCCTGCGCAGTCAGGCTGAAAGGCGGCCGAATCGAGCAGATTCAATGCATTTAGCCCGCGCAAAGGAATGGGCTTCGTGGCTCGGTGACCCCGACATTTGCAATCCGATTGTTGCCTGGGTGGCCGATAGGGACATTGTCGTTGACGCCCGCTGGGCGGCTCCGGCAGTACCAGTATCGGCCGCGAATAAGTTGCATATTAGGTACATATTTACGATTGATATTACACTGCCAGGGCTGGTACTCACATTCGTTCTGATAGCTATGCCCGCGAGGAGTACCAGCCGAAATAATTGGCCCAGTTACGCTGTATAACAGTTTTTTATCTTGACTTCGAGGCGAATGCCGACTAAGTACAAAGACAAGGTTTCCGCGGACAGGGTCTCTTGAAGACGATTGCCTGGCGGAATCCTGGGGTTGCCACGCACTCCAGTTCCGAGTGAGGCGCCTCGCCGACCAACGCTTTGCTCTGCCGAAGCGCAGCCATAACATTCGACAGTAACGCTTTTCGCCTGACGAATGATTGCGCTGCTTAGACCCACCGCACGAGCGCATAAATCACTTCACAATCGAACATCCAGACTTCCCAGACGGGCGCAAGACTGCGGGGAACTTGTCTTTGGAAGTCTAACGACGAGGTGTGCGAGAACGCCCAGGGTTTCGTAACGCTGCCTTTTGTTCGTTGACGACTGGGCAAGGATCGCCCAGGGATAACTTAGCCGCCCAGATAGCTCACATGGTATCAACAAGTGTTAGACAAACCGAAGGAGATAGACATGTTGCATTGTAAGTGGAAAGCGGTATGTGCGGGGATCCTCCTGCTTGCCATGGCCCCGTTGGCGGATGCGGCTCCACCAAAACCACCGAAGTCAGGCTCGGCCACCTATAGCGGCCAGGCAACTGTGCTCCGGGCCGATGTACTGGGAATTACGACGGTGTTATCGGATACGGGACCGCTGCCGCCGGCCGGAGGAGCGCTGGAGACTTCGCTTATTACCGCGAGTGTTCTGGGATTGGTTAACGTGAATGTTCTGCACGCAGCCACGATCGGACAGGGGGACCGGAGCCGGTCAGAGGCGTCGGTCGCCGATCTCAACCTGACTGTGGCCGGGATCACGATCGGCGCCGGGTTCGTCATGTCGCGCGCCATGGCGGCGTGCGGCGGGGTTAGCGGGAGTTCGGAGATCGCCGGGCTTGTGATTAACGGCCAAGCGATCGTCGTCTCGGGGTAGCCCAATCAGACGGTGAACTTGTTACTGGGGAAAGTCGTCATCAACGAGCAGACCAGCGGCCCGGGAACGATGACGGTCAACGCCTTGCACGTGGTGGTAAACGGAATTGCCGACGTTGTGGTTTCCTCCGCTCATGCCGATATCACGTGCCAGGGCGCTCCGCCGTGCAGCGGCAGGGACTTCGTGACGGGCGGAGGGTGGATTACCGGGAGTCCCTCCGGGGCGAAATCGAATTTCGGCGTTGCCGCCGGAACCAAGCAGAAGGGCTTGTGGGGGCACCTGACCTACATTGACCATGGCACTGGCATGAAGGTCAAGGGTACGGGCGTCACCGCATATGTGGTGGTGGATGCGACGACTCGCCATATCGAAGGGACCGCTGAGATCAATGGGCAGGGCGGTTTCACGTATCTAGTAGACGTTTCGGACAACGGGGAACCGGGCCGGGACGACATTTTGACGATCCGATTATCGAACGGATACTTCGCATCGGGCAGGCTTGTGGGTAGAAATATTCAGCTTCACCAGCCATGTAAGTAAGCTGCGGGCTCACCGGTTGCCGCGGGTTCCGGCCCGCGGCAACCGGCAACTCATTCGCGGGGCGCGTTCGCAAAATCTCTAGGCGCATTACCTTAGCTCCCGCGAGCTATTGCTGTGGATATATATGGGAGTGTAGATAATTTTTAATCATCCACGCCAAACATCTCGTGCTATATTCGGTGGTTTCGCTACCTGTATACATGAGAAACAAACTCTTTCCCCGCCTTGTCCTGGAGATAGGACTCCTCTGCTTGTTTGCGATTCAGCCGGTGGCGGCGCAATTCACGCCGGCGTTTTCGTGCGCCGATATTTCGGCTGAGATGCCGATGCTGCGCGCGGGAGGGGTGGCGGAATTAGTGGGCAGTATTACGGCCAATTGTACCGGCGGAGTTCCATCCGTGGGCACACCTCCCCTTGCGAATTTCGAGGTCAGTCTCAGTGCTCCTTATACGGGCATGATTACGCAGACGTCCGGCTCGTGGACAGAGTCGTTTCTCATTGTGGACGATCCTTCGACTCCCACGCTCGGGACAAACGTCTACCAGGGACAACTTGTTGCATACAATCGTCTGCGATTCGTGGGTGTAGCCGTTGATCCTCCAGGTGCGAATGCGTGGCGGCGGTTTCGCATCGTAAATATTCGGGTCGCGACACCAGATCCGGCTGGATCGCAGGGAGCGAACGCAACTTCGGTTACAGCTTTTCTTGAGACGAGCGGCAGTTTCCTTTCGATCCCATTTAACAATCCGGAACAGATCGTCGGATTCGTCCAGCCAGGACAACGGTTCCAACTGTTGAACGGGTCGGGCGCGCCGGCGTCGGCACTCGCGTTCACGACACCCGGGATCGCTTCCTATCGCGTCCGCTTCGATGAGGCTTTTGCCGGTGCGTTCCGGAAGCGGAACACGGCCGTCTCCCTGGCAACACCAACCGCGGTAGGGCCACAGACCGAGTATGGCCGCGATTACGGCACCGAATCCGGTTTCTATGCGCCCGGGCTCAGCTCGGCGAATGGCGCGAACCTCGCGGGTCTTGCTTCGCAGGGCACGCGGCTAATGGCTCTCTTTACGAACATTCCGGCAGGGGTAACACTCTGGGCTTCGGTAGCGCCGCGTTCGGATTCCGACCCGTCCATTACGGCACGCAGGGTGCAGGCCGACAATAGCGGCGCGGGCGCCTATGTGGCTGTCACGCCGGGCCCCGATGGCAGGGCTCCGGTAGCGGTTGTCAACGGCACGGCGCAGGTGGTGTGGGAGATTCTTGAGTCCGATCCGAATGCGATTGAGTCGCTCCAGTTCGATGTCGTCGCTACGTACAGCGGAACCCCTTCGGGCACCGCTGTCGTTAGCGGCGAGCTCGCGCCGTTTAGCGGCCTCAATGGTCCCAGCGCGACGGAACCTCTTCCGCGTTTTGGCCCGGCGGCACCTGGCACGCAGAGCGGTTGCGTAACGAACTGCCTGGTTGTACCGGCCGCCGTCTCTTTCAACTACCGCAGCGGCGATGCCGTGCCTACCGCTTTGCCGGTGCCGATCCGCAGCAACGGTGCGCCGCTCTCCTTCCGGGTTGTCGCCGTCAGCGGCGGGACTACTTTTGGCGTATCGCCGCCCGCCGGAAACTGGATAAGCGTGACGCCGTCGACGGGGATTACGCCGGCGAATGTCTCCGTTTCCGTGCAGCCCCAGAGTCTGGCCGCGGGGCTCTATTCGGGGATCGTCAACGTGACGTCGGGGCGCTATAGCGAAAACATATTCGTGACTCTGCGTGTACGGCCGGCCCTGACAGGCGGACCGATGCCGACCAGTTGCGGTGGGAATGCCGGCGTTCCGCCCGTTGTTCGAGCTAACGGTATCGCGGAACAGATGGCCGACATCGTGCTCAACTGCAATGGATCCGACCCGGCAAGCACTATCACCCGGTCCGATTTCCGTATCAGCCTGAATACCGCGATCACTTCCCGTCCTACAGATGCCTTGGTGTTGATTAACGAGCCCGCACCGGGCGACCAAGCCGCCGGTGTGAACGTATTCCGAGGGGAATTGCAGGGTGGCAACACGCTTTTGTTCCGCAATGTACCGGTCCCGGGGCCGGACAACGGTGCGACCGTTCTCCGGTTCACAAACATTTTCGGCGATGCAAGCCGGGTTCCGCTTGCCACTGGTCCGATTCCTTCGACGATTACCGCAAGCATTCGGGCGTCGGCGTTTGGAATTGCGGGGCCAGAACAGACGATTGCGTTTCCGCAGTCCGCATTTACATTCAGCCTTCTCAACACCGGGCTGTCGGCAATCGTGAACGTTCCTATCTCCGGCGCCGGAACGCAGCAGGCGATGCTTCAATTTCGAGAAGGTAGCTGGGTGCCCTTCTTCAAGCGGCGCAATTTGGGGACTACGTTCACTACGCCGAATCAATTGACGGCGCAGAATATTCCCGGCGCTATTTACAATACCGAAACGGGGTTCTACAATCCCGCACTGTCCGGATTCGGAACCGCCGGGCTCGCCACACAGGGCACCCGGCTGATGGCGCGATTCGCGAACGTTCCAGCCGGTGTACGGCTTTATGTCACCGTCACTGAAACCGGGGCCACGCCGGGAAGTGAAAAGACGCGCCTGGTGCAAACCGACTCGAATGGGGCCGGAGCCTACCAGGCTATCCCGGCGCTCGCGACACCGCTATTTGGCGGCGGCGCGCCGTTGCCGGCGGAATTGACTATCGCCAATGGCGCCGGCATCGCGGTATGGGAAGCGACGGACCAGTTAAACCCATTCACCGCGGACACGCTTCGCTTCGGCGTACTCGCAGTCTCCGACGGGACGGCGAACGGGGCGGTGACGGCGACGGGCTTCCTGGCGCCGCTGAGCGAAGTGAACGTCTCCGATAGCAGCGCCCCAATGCCGCGCTTCTCGACGAAGACACCATCGGGGGCGATCTGCAACCTCTGCGTGCATGTGCCGGCGTCGATCTATCTGACGAGTAATTCGCGGTCGGCAACGATTCCGGTTACGGCAGATATCGATCCGGTGATCTTTACCGCACGTGTGCAAAATGGCTCATGGCTGCGGCTGGACGCAGGTGCAGGCGCCACTCCGGCGACGCTCACCGTTACGGCCGATCCTACGGGGCTTGCGGCGGGAAGCTACAACGGATCGATCCTCGTGAACACAACTGTGATTCCAGTGACGTTAAACGTCATCGGCACGGATCCGAGTCCGGAACCGAATCCTTCGACGTTATCGCTCCCGGTGGAGCGGGTGGAACTGTCGTTCGCCACCGGAGCATCCGTTGCGGCGCAGAGCGTACGGCTCGACGGCACTCCCGGGCTGCCGTTCCAGGCTGTCAGCAATACGCCGTGGCTGATCGTCACACCATCGACAGGCATGGTGCCTGCGACGCTGACAATTACCGCAAATACGGGAGCTGTTCCGCCGGGCGAATACATCGCGTTCGTGGCGATATTCGCGCCGGGCGCGTCATCGCAGACTCTGGCTGTCCGCATCTCGGTGACCGACAAGCCGCAGTTTCTGCCGACGCCCGCAACGGTGAAGATCGTTCATAATGCGGGCGCGACGCCCAACACGCAGGTCCTCTACGTAACGTCGCGGGGCCGCCAGACGCATTACACGGCGCAGGCAATCAGCGATGGAGGCTGGCTTGCAGTGACACCGGAGAGCGGGATGACGCCGGTGAACCTGCGCCTGACGTACAATCCGACGAACATGATGCCGGGAACTTACACAGGAGCCATTCTGCTGACGTCGACCGATGGCGCGGGACCGCCGCTTTCGGTTCCGGTGACGCTGGAGATCCGCTAGAGTACGGCTCTCTACCTCGAAATTGGAGGCAGTAAGACGGCGGCGTGCGCGCGGGATCGGCGTAAGATTGGCGGCCGATTCTCGCCTTCCTGGTTCTGCTGGTGACGGCGGACCAGCGAGCGGGCTTGATCCGGGGCGGCAGGTTGTTCAGTATGGGCATACGGTCTGGCGTGCGCAGGATGGCGTCTTCTCCGGTATCGGGACGCTGGCGGGATTCCTCTGACGGCTGTGCGCGGTGTTACGAATTCGAAACGTTTGCGGCACGGCGAGATCTTCCTATCAGGAGGACCTATGGACAAGAGGCCCGACAAATGCGCGCATCCGAGCTGCCAATGCGATGCGGCGCCGGATAGCAGGTATTGCAGCGCTTACTGCGAAGGCCAGGGCAAGACTTCCGACATCATCTGCAACTGCGGACACACCAGTTGCGGCGATGTGCGTGAGACAGCCGGAACGATGGCTTAGTCGTTACTGCGTCCGCCGCCGGCGAGGCGCAGCAACAGGTTTAGAACAGCGACAAAGATATTGAAGACGCCCGCGAAGAGAGCGAGAGCGCCGGGGATAGGGCTGTCGGCGTCCGGGCTGTTTAATACGCCGCTGGTGGAGCTGACCAGCGAAATGACGCCCATGATGCCGATGCCGGCGCTGACCAGCACGCCGATCCAGCCAATGTTCATGAAGCTGTTCAACAGGATGGCCGCCACGATGGCGGCGAACATGCCGATCATCAGGCCGCGCGGTGCGCTGAAGGTGCGGCCGGAGAGGAAGATGAAGGCGGTGATCGCGACGAAGACGACGCCAGTGATGACGAGCGCCGCCGCAATCATCGAGGGCGCAACGAGCGCGGCGAAGAAGAGCAGCGGAGAGAGAACGATGCCGGAGATGAAGCCGTCGAAGAAGAGAGTGATGACGCCGAGCACGGGGTTGTGGCGGACGGCCATGGCGAGGTATGGAATGGCATTGAGAGCGGCGATCGCGACGATCCAGCCGATCCAGCCTGAGAAGAAACGAGCGAGGGGTTCCGATGTGGCGCCGATTGCGCCGCCGGCCATGGCCGATACGACGCTCAGGCCGAAGAGCATGTACGTCTGCTTGATTACCGCCGCCTGTTGCGCCGTTAGCGTTGTCGTCGCGGACAAGCGCTGAAACGTATTCATGCCGGTATCGGATTGGCTCATACCGATAGCCTATATCATGTTGTGATGCTGCGATTCGCACCGCTTCTTTCGATTTGCCTGCTGGGCCAGGCGTATTACCCGGGCGCGCATGACGATTGGGAGCGGCGCGTGGCGGATTTCGACGCAGGGCGGCTGAGCGAAGCGATTAGTTACGCAAAGACGCATGAATCGAAGGCGCCACGGGATCTGCGATTGGCGCACGACCTGTCGTTTGGGCGGGAGTTGTACGGTGAACCGATGGGGCCGTTCAAAACGCGCGGCGAGATGGCGGGGGTGATTCTGAAGGGCGGCTACATCGCCGCCGAATGGGGCGATCCGTGGCGCGTGGACATGACGTTCAGCGTGACGAAGAGTCTTGTATCGACCACGGTGGGGCTTGCTGTGGAACAGGGGTTGATCCGGTCCATCGACGATCCGGTGGCGCGATACGTGCCAACGGGTGAGTTCGATGGGGCGCTCAACTCGAAGATCACTTGGGACCACCTGCTGCGGCAGACGAGCGACTGGGAAGGAACGCTGTGGGGGAAGCCCGATTGGGCGGACCGGCCTCCGGCGGGTAAGGCGATTCAGGAGTACCGCTTGCGCAAGCACAATGAACCGGGCGCGAGCTACAAGTACAACGATGTACGGGTGAATCTGCTGGCGCTGGCGGCGCTGCATGTCTGGCGGCGTCCGCTGCCGCTGGTGTTGAAGGAGCGGATCATGGACCCGATCGGCGCATCGAACACGTGGCGATGGCATGGGTACTCGAATTCGTGGATTGAGATGGACGGATTGAAGATGCAGTCGGTGGCGGGTGGCGCCCATTGGGGAGGCGGGCTGTGGATCAGCTCGCGGGACCAGGCGCGGTTCGGCTTGTTGACGCTGCGGAATGGGAAGTGGAAGGGCAAGCAGTTGATGCCGGAGAGCTGGATTCGACTGGCGCGGACGCCCACTTCGGTGCAGCCGACGTATGGGTTCATGAACTGGTACTTGAATACGGACAGAAAGCTGTGGCCGAGCGCGCCGGCGACGGCGTTTGCGCATGTGGGCAATGGGACGAATATGATCTACTGCGATCCGGAGCATGACTTGGTTGTGGTCCTGCGGTGGATTGAGGGCGACGCGGTGGACGGGTTTTTACAACGGCTATTTCAGGCGATGACGAAATGAGACTCTGTTTGTTTTTCCTGTGTGTGGCGGCAATGGCGCAGCCGAGATTTCCGCAGCGGCAGCTTGCGGAGACCGAGGGCGCGGAACGGGCGCTGGCGGAGCGGTTTTTGAAAGAGACGCGGACGGGGTTGGCGGGGCCGTGGAATATCATGCTGCGAAGTCCGGCGATGTCGGAGAATCTGTTGAACATCTACAACTACTACCGGTGGAAGTCGACGATTCCGAAGCCGCTGATGGAGATTGCGATTCTGACCGTGGCGCGGGAGTGGTCGGTACAGTTTGAGTGGTTCGCGCACTATCCGATTGCGTTGAAGGAGGGGGTGTCGGGGGAGCTGTTGGCGGAGTTACGGGTGGGGAAGAAGCCGGGGAAATTGAAGCCGGAGGAGGAGTTGGTTTACAACTTTGCGACGGAGCTGTGCCGGAAGCATACGGTGAGCGATGCGACTTTCCGGCGGGCGAAGGAGACGTTTGGGGAGCAGAACGTGGTGGACCTGACGGGGTTGATCGGGACTTATATATCTATCGGGGCGTTGTTGAACATGGGGCAGGTGGAGGGTGCGAAGACGCAAGGCCCCGACTGGCTGCCGCCGTTGCGATAGCCAGTACGGGGAAAGATTAAGGTTGGATTAAATTGGTCTTTGACACGGTTTTTAGCGGAAGGGGAGGATGACTGTGTCGGGGCTTAGTTTGTCGCCGATGCGAAGGCGGATGCGACGGTTGGCCCCGCCGCTCGACGGCACGATGAAGTTCACCTGTAACACACCCGCCACCAGGCCCGGGGCTCCGCCGGCGTAGAGCGGTTCAATCTCGACGCCGTCGATAACAACCTTTACCGGGAGTTTGGGGATGGGAAGCGGCGCGGCGGTTGGTTTGCCGTCAATACCCGCCGGGTTGGTTGCGCCGTCACCGGTTCCGAACAGCGTCAGAGGTTCGCCCGGTCCGGCAGGTGCGGAGGCGGTGATCAACTGACCGCTTTGCCGGATGATGGAACCTGCCCCGCTGCCCGAGGAGTTCTGCGTGAAGATGGCGGGCGCCGATCCGGCTACTGTCATCGGAATCTGGTTCGATGCTTTGCCTTCGAACTCGACAGTGATGGCGACGCTTGTCACCCCTTCGATTCCATAGGGCACAACGACACTGACTTGGCCGGTGCTGGTGGCAATCATCGGGCCGGGCGTTCCATCGAACAATACACGCGTGCCGCCCAGACGAGTCGTGACGAAGCCTCGGCCATCCAACTGGAGCGTGGCGGGCGTGAGCGGACCGAGATTGGTTCCGAAGATGGTGATGATTTCGCCGGGCGCGATTCCGCCCTCGGCGACGGCGCCACGGAAGCTGGCGGCGTTGGTGACGCCCTCCGCGGTGATGACCGGCGCGGGCGCGGGCGGCGGGAGGACAAGATTGACCGTGGCGGTGGCGAAGCGGCCTGGCTCGGCGGCGCTGGTAGCGCGGACCGTGACAGTGGCGGGGTTGAGGAACGAAGCGGGAGCGCTGTAGAGACCGGAGGCGGAGATATTTCCGATGGCGGGAGTGAGCGTCCAGTTCACGGCGGCGTTCGATGTGCCGGCGACCAGCGCGGTGAACTGCTGCGTCTGGCCAGCCTGCAGAGTGACGTCGGCGGGCGTAAGGCTGACTGTGACGCGATTCACAAGCGTGACGGTAGCCTGGCCGAGCTTGGTGCCATCGGCAATGCTGACAGCGGAGACGGTGACCGCGGGCGAGCCGCTGATCGCGTCCGGCGCGGTGTAGAGCCCGGTCTGCGTGATGGAGCCGGTTTCGGGGAAGATGGACCAGCGTACGGCCGTGTTGGCGACGTTGGACACGGCGGCAGTGAACTGCTGCGTTTCGCGGGCGCCGAGCATAGCGGTAGCGGGAGAGACGGTGACGACGATCTCGCCCAACTGCGCGATGAAGCCGTCGGTGGCGCCGGGAGCGATGGTGGCGAGCGCACCGGTGGAGGTTGGGAGATTGGTGGAGTCTGTCGTTCCGGCGATCCAGATGCGGCCGCGGCCGTCGGTGGCTAAACCGAGGATCGCGTCGCTGCCGGCGCCGCCGTAGTTGCTGGAGAACTGGAAGAAGTTGCCACCGGAGCTGACGCGGGTAACGAAGCCATCGAAACCGCCGCGCGGGCCGGTGGCGGTAAGGGGACCGTCGTTGAACAAGGGGAAGTTCTGGGAGCTGGTTTGACCTGCGACATAGGCCGCGCCGTTGGCGTCAATGGCGATGGCGTTCGCCTGGTCCTCGGCGTCGCCGCCGATATAGGTTCCGTAGAGCAGGCTGGAGCCGGAAGAGTCCATTTTCGCGGCGAATGCATCGGGCAGGAGCAGCGGCGAGCGCTGCGCGCCATTGAAGCTGACGGGCATGTTCATCGATCCGCTGACGCCGGCGAAGTAGGCATTGCCGATGCGGTCGACGGCGATGGCGCGGCCGGATTCCTGGCCGTCGCCGCCGAAATAGGAGGAGTAGACGAGGCTGGCGCCGTCGACGGCAAGCTTGGCGACAAAGGCATCCGAGCTTCCTTTGCGTTCCCGCTGATAGCCGGCGGCGGTGACGGGGAAATTGTCGGAGCGAGTTTCGCCGGTGACATATGCGGAGCCGGAGGAATCGACGGCGACGGCGTTGACGACGTCGAGAGCGAAGCCGCCGAGCAGACTTGAGTAGACGAAGGCGGAGCCATCGGCCGAGAGCTTGGTGACGAATCCATCCCCTGCGCCACGGGCAGGAAGGGTGGCGCTGGTAGTGGATGGAAAATCGGTGGAATCGGTCCGGCCGGCGACATAGGCGGCACCTGTCGAATCGACTGTAATCGCGTTGGCGATGTCGCTGGCGGACCCGCCGATGTAGGTGCCGTAGACGATCGACTGGCCGTTTGCCGCGAGTTTCAGCGCAAAGGCATCGGTGACACCGCTGCCGCCTGCTAGGCGAGCCTGCGGCGCATTGGCGGAGACAGGGAAATTGGTGCTGGCCGTTTGTCCGGCAATATAGACATTACCGGCCGTGTCGACGCCAATTGCAGTACCGATATCGGCGCCGGTGCCACCGATGTAAGTGGCCCATTCGAGAGCACGTCCGGAGGCGTTGAGCTTGGCGACGAAGGCATCCTGGCCGCCGAAGGTCTGGCCGCGGGAGGTGCCGGGAAAGTCGGTGGAGAAAGTTGAACCAACGATATAGGCGTTCCCGGCGGCATCGGCGGCAACGCCGCGCGCGTCGTCGGCGAGGGCCCCGCCGAGATAGGTGCCGTAGACGAGGACAGGGTCAATGATGAGTTCCCGAGTGCGGTCATATTGGCTAACCGCGAGGCCGAATTCGCCGTGGCCCTTAGCAACAAAGCGTGCTTCGATGGTGCGTCCGTCCTGTTTCGCGACGGGTTTCTTCCAACGCAGGCCGTTAGAGAGGATCAGCTCGCCCTCGTCAGAGAGCGTGGCCGCCACGGAGAAACGAATTGCGGCGGCATCGGCGCCGGGTTTCACGATGAAGTCGTATTCCAACTGACGATCGGTACCGTAGTAGACGACGTCGATGCCGCGGTAGAGCTCCGCGATGCGCAAACGGCTGTAGGTGTCGAGACCGGTGCGCCAGTGGCGGCGGTCATTTCCGGTGAGGTAATTCACCTTTGTCGCGAGCGGATTGAGCGGCAACAACGTGCCGCCGTGCGCTCCCCGCCAAGCAAGCGAGGCGGCGCCGCCGCTGGTCGTCAGATTGATTCCCGCGCGGCCGATTCCGACGGAATAGCCGTTGCCGCGAATGCGATACGCCGCGGCATCCTGCCGCTCGATCAGCATTGGTAATTCCCGCGCGGCGGCTGCGATCGCGAAGCCTCCGGCGATGGTCAGCACACGCAGAACTGTACTGGTCCGCTTCATGGTTCCCTCCAAGACAAAAAGTGAGTGTACCAAGAGCCGGGTTGATATACTTGCCAAACATTCTAAAAGGAATCTCCCATGAAGCGTCGATCCTTTCTTTCGTCCGCCGCGCTAGGCGCGGCTCCCCTTCTGGCGCAGCAGCAGCGCGATTGGAGCGGCAAGAATCCGGTCCGCTATCCCGATCCGGACATCGTAGTCATCGACCAGCGATTCGCCAAATACAAGCTCGGCAATACGCCTATTCAACGGATCGGCGGCGGCTTCCTGTGGGCCGAGGGACCGGCGTGGAGCGCGGTGGGCCACTACCTGCTTTTCAGCGATATTCCGAACAACATTCAGGTGCGCTGGACGGAAGAGACGGGCACAATTTCCACCTTGCGCAATCCGGCAGGCAACAGCAACGGCAACACATTCGATTGGGAGGGCCGGCAACTTTCGTGCGAGCACGGCAATCGCCGCGTTGTGCGTTATGAGCACAACGGAACGATGACTGTGCTGGCGGACAAGTTCAACGGCAAGCCACTGAATGCGCCGAACGACATTGTGGTGGGACCGGATGGGGCAATCTGGTTTACGGATCCGGGCTACGGCGCGCTGATGTGGTACGAGGGCAACAAGGGCAACCTGGAGTTGAAGGAAGCGGTGTACCGGATCGACAAGACGGGGCGCCTCGACAAAGTGACCGACGAGATCTACAAGCCGAACGGAATCTGTTTTTCACCGGACTACAAGAAGCTGTACGTAGCCGAAACAGGGGCGACGCACTATCCGGATGCGCCGAAGGTGATCAAGGTGTGGGACATCAACGGGGCCAGGCTGACTAACGGGAAGGTGTTCTGCGACATGAAGCTGGGCAGCCTGGGCGCGGGGCTGGCGGACGGGATTCGCTGCGACATCGACGGCAACATCTGGTCGAGCGCGGGATGGGTGGGCGATGGTTATGACGGCGTGCACATTTTCGCGCCGGATGGAGTGCGGATCGGGCAGATCAAATTGCCGGAGATCTGCTCCAACCTGACGTTCGGCGGAGCGAAGCGGAACCGGTTATTTATGACAGGCAGCCAGTCACTGTATTCGGTGTACGTGGAGACGCAGGGCGCGCATTTCTGCTAGTAGCGCACGGATTCAAGAAACAGACCGGCGGAAGGGGCGGTCCAGGCGGCAACGTCCAGCCGCGCCTCGCCTTTTCCAGTCAGTAGTTGATCGAACTCGTCGAGCGTGACCTCGCCGAGACCCACTTTGACAGTGATACCGACAAGGCGCCGCACCATACGCCAGAGGAAGTGGGAGGCGTCGATACGGAAGAGCACGAGGTAGTCGTCCTCAATGACTTCGGCCGAATCGACATGAACGATGGTGGATTCGCGCGGTTTGGAGGGGTCTTTCTGGGCGAAGCGGGCGAAGTCATGCCGGCCGGCGATGCGGGCGGCGGCTTGCTGCATGGCGGCAATATCGAGGGGCTCCTTGATCCACCAGACATGGCGCTTGTGGAAGGCGGTTTTGCGGGTGGCGATCTGGTAGAGATAGGAACGGGCCGTGGCGTCGTGACGGGCGTGGAAGGCGACGGGGGCGTCTTCTATATCGATGATCGATATATCGGAAGGAAGGCGCTCGTTGAACTGCGTGATGAGATAGGCGGGGTCGTATTTCGGGTGGCGGCGATCGCTCTTGCGGAGCTTGATATGCGCGACCTGAGCGAGAGCATGGACGCCGGCATCCGTGCGGCCCGCACCCATGATTTCGACAGGTGAACCGAGGAAGTCCTCCACGGCGCCGCGGAGCGATCCGGCGACGGTGCGAGCGTTATTTTGTTCCTGCCAGCCGCTGTACTTTGTGCCATCGTATTCGAGCGTTACCTTCCAGGTCTTCATCGGTATTCACCCATGATGCCGCACGGGGTCGATATCATGAAGCGGAGATGCGAGGTCAATTCTGGTTTGGGCTGATTGCGGCGGCTGTGTGCGCCGGCGCGGAGGAGAGGCGCCCGGACTATGGGCGGGACGTTCGGCCGATTTTGGCGGAGAACTGCTTTCACTGCCACGGGCAGGACGGGAAGAAGCGGATGGCGGGGTTGCGGCTTGACGTTCCGGGGGCCGCGCTGGCAAAGGTGAGTGAACGGATTTCGACGAAGAACGCGGCGATGCGGATGCCGCCGGCGTCGTCGAATCGGAGTTTGACAGACGGGCAGATCGCGACGCTGAAGCGGTGGATTGAGCAGGGCGGGCAGTATGCGAAGCACTGGGCGTTTGTGCCGCCGGTGCGGCCGGCTGGAGATGGGATCGATTTTTTTGTACGGCAGCGGCTGGCGGCGGAAGGACTGAAATCGAATCCGCCGGCAGCGCCGGGCGTGTGGCTGCGGCGTGTGTCGTTGGATTTGACAGGGCTGCCGCCGGCGCCCGCGGAGATCGACACGTTTGTTGTGGATGCGAAGGCGCGCGGGGAGGCCGCATATAGGGACGCGGTGCGGCGGTTGCTCGCGTCGCCGCGCTATGGAGAGCGGATGGCGATGGACTGGCTGGACGTGGCGCGCTACGCCGATACGCACGGCTTCAACAACGATTCAGCGCGTTCGATGTGGCGGTGGCGCGATTGGGTGATCCAGGCTTTCAACGACAACATGCCGTACAACCGCTTTATTACTGAGCAGCTTGCTGGCGATTTGCTGCCAAATCCGACGCTCGACCAGCGCATCGCGACGGGCTTTGGGCGGAACCACGTGATCAATTCGGAAGGCGGGATCATCGAGGAAGAGTATCGCGTGGAGTACGTGGCGGACCGCGTGCGTACGCTGGGGATGGCGTGGCTCGGGATGACTGTCGAGTGCGCGAAATGCCACGATCACAAATACGACCCGGTCACGCAGCGCGACCACTACCGGTTCTACGCCTTCTTCAATAATTTGCCGGAGCTGGGCGAGGACGGGCGCGTGGCGAATGCGGTCCCGATGATTCCGGCGCCGACGGCGGAGGAGCAAAGGAAGCTGGCGGCGTTGGACATGGCGATCGCGGAGCGCGCCGCGAAGACCGAGCCCAAGGACCTGGCGGCGATCCTCGTCGACGCCGGCACTCCGATTTCGATTGACAATCCGGTACCGGTCGCGAAGCACGATCCAGTCAGCTTCAGCTTCCGTTTGCAACCCGAGCCGGAGAACGCCGATGTCGCGCTCTACAGCTCCATTGATTACGGCCGCAACATGGCCGCCACCACGTACGGCCGCGGCATTGAGCTGCGGTTGACCGGCGGCGAGATCGAGTTCCGGTTCGCCGACCGCCTGCCAGCCTATTCGATACGGGTGGTAACGGACGGAGCGGCGATCCGGCCGGAGCGGATGCGTCATGTCGCGGTGGTCTACGAAGGCGCGGCCGGCCATCCCGACGCCATGCGCGCGCAGGCGGCATGGGTGCGGATGTATGTGGACGGGCGGGAGTTGCCAACTCGCGTTTTGAACGATGATCTGGCGATGCCGGACGCAAAGTCCGATAAGCCCTCGAAGATGAAACTCAAGCCGGGCGAATACAAGGGCCGTGTGGCAGAGCCCGTGTTTTGGACAAAGGCGCTGACGGCGGCGGAAGTGCGGTCTGTGGCCGGGCTGCGGATGGTGGATATCGAGCTCGAAGAGCTGCGAGCGCAGCGGTTGGCGCTGGCGCGGAATGTTGCCACGGTAATGGTGATGCAGGAGCGCGAGGGCAAGCCGCGTGAAACGCATGTGCTGCTGCGCGGTCAATACAATATGCCGGGAGAGGCCGTTGAACCGGGCGTGCCGGAGGAGTTGTTGGGGGCATGGCCGGCGGGCGCGCCGAAGAACCGCCTTGGGCTGGCGAAGTGGCTGACAAAACCGGACCATCCGTTGACGGCACGCGTGGTGGTGAACCGGTTCTGGCAGCAATTGTTCGGACAAGGGCTGGTGAAAACCTCCGACAATTTCGGATTGCAGGGAGAGTTTCCGAGTCATCCTGAGCTGCTCGATTGGCTGGCACGGGAGTTCATCGATTCGGGGTGGAGTGTGAAGGGGCTGCTCGAGAAGATGGTTCTGTCGGCGACTTACCGGCAGGACGCGGGCGGCACGAAGGAGGCGTTCGCGCGCGATCCGGAGAACCGCCTGCTTGCGCGTGGGCCGCGCTTCCGGTTGCCGGCGGAGGTAATTCGCGATCAGAGTCTTCAGTTCGCGGGGTTGCTGAAGAACCAGGCCGGGGGACCGAGTGTCTTCCCGTATCAGACGAAGGATCTGTACAAGGGGATTGTGGTGGCGGCCGACTATCCGGGTACGAAATGGGTGGAGAGCAAGGGCGAAGGCCTGTACCGGCGGAGCCTTTATACGTTCTGGAAGAGGACCGTGCCGCATCCGACAATGACGGTGTTTGACGCGCCGGACCGGGAGTTCTGCATTGTGAGGCGGTCGACGACGAATACGCCGTTGCAGGCGCTGACGCTGCTGAACGATCCAACCTTCGTGGAGGCGGCGCGGAAGCTGGCGGAGCGTGCGGTTCGCGAAGGCGGAGCAAGTCCGGAGGCGCGCCTGGCGTTTGCGTTCCGCGTGGCAACCGGGCGGCCACCGGACGCCGCGGAGAGTCGAACGCTGCTGGACACCTTTGCACAGATGCGGACCCGCTACCTGGCCGATGAGGGTGCGGCGCAAACGTTGCTTGCGGTGGGAGCTTCGCCGGTAGTGGCTTCGATTGCGCCGGCGGAACTGGCCGCGTATGCGGCCGTGGTCAACGTTATTTTGAACATGGACGAGGTCATCACGAAATGAGTTTCCTGTCACGGAGAGCGCTGTTGGCAAAGACGGGCTATGGGCTGGGCGCGGCGGCGTTGCACTCTCTGCTGGGCGCGGCGCCGAAAGCGTTTCCGAACTTCGCGCCGCGGGCGAAGCGCGTGATCTTTCTGTTCCAGGCGGGCGGACCGTCCCACCTTGACCTTCTCGACTACAAGCCGCAGATGAAGAGCCGGTTTGATGAAGACATTCCGCCGTCGATCTTTGGCACGCAGCGGATTACAGGTATGGTGGCGCATCAGGACCGCTTTCCCGTGGTGCCGACGATGTATGGATTTAAGCAACACGGACAGTGCGGGCAGTGGTTGAGCGACCGGCTGCCGGAGACGGGCAAGATTGCCGACGAGATCTGCGTGTTGCGCGCAATGCATACGGAAGCCATCAATCACGATCCGGCGATCACGTTTATTCAGACGGGTAGCCAGTTGCCAGGGCGGCCGAGCATGGGGTCGTGGATCGACTATGGCCTGGGCAGCGAGAACGAGAATCTGCCGGCGTTTGTGGTGCTGAACTCGCTGCCGGGCAATGGGATGCCTGACCAGGGATTGCTGGCGCGGTTGTGGGGCGCGGGGTTCCTGCCGTCGCGCTACCAGGGAGTGCAGTTCCGCGGAGGCGGGGATGCGGTGCTCCATTTGTCGAACCCGCCGGGGATTACACGCGAGCAACGGCGGAGCCAGTTGGACGGGTTGGCGGCGTTGAACAAACGGCTCCACGGGCAAATGGGCGACCCCGAGATCGAGACGCGGATTGCGCAGTATGAGATGGCGTTCCGGATGCAGGCAAGCGTGCCAGAGCTGGTGGATACGTCGGGCGAGCCGGCGCATATTCACGAGCTATATGGAGAGGATTCGAAGAAACCGGGAACGTTTGCGGCGAATTGTCTGCTCGCCCGGCGGCTGGCGGAGCGGAACGTGCGATTTATTCAGCTCTACCATCGGGGCTGGGATCATCATGGCGGGTTGACGGAGAAGCTGCCTTCGCTCGCGCGCGATGTGGACCGTGCGTCGGCGGCGTTGGTGCAAGACTTGAAGCAGCGGGGGATGCTGGACGACACGCTGGTGATCTGGGGCGGTGAGTTTGGGCGGACACCCTACGCGCAGGGGCCGTCGAAAGCGGATTCGTACGGGCGGGATCATCATGGACGCGTTTTCTCGTTGTGGATGGCCGGGGGCGGGGTAAAACGCGGGTTTTCGTATGGGGCGTCGGACGATTATGGGTTCAATGTGGCCGAGGGCGGTGTGCACGTGCACGATCTGCAGGCGACGATTCTGTTCTTGTTGGGGATTGATCATCAGAAGCTGACGTATCTGTTCCAGGGACGGCAGTTCCGGTTGACGGATGTAGCGGGACGGGTGGTGAAGGAGATTTTGAGTTAAGCCGGCATTGCGATCCTGGCGGCAGCGGCAATCCCACCACTTACGCGGGCGATCGGAGCCGATCCATTGCAGACGTCGCGCGCCGACTGATTTGACGGCGGTAGACTGGCAGCATGGTTTTCCGGGCTATGCTGCTTTTGCTCTTTGGCGCAGCCCTCGGCGCCCAGCGCCCGCATTGGGACAGGGTGCAGCACTTTATCTTCGTCCTTTTACCACAGGGCAGTTACGACCAATACTTCGGCGGGTATGCGGATTCCGAAGGACGGCCCGGGCAGTTTGGGCCGTTGGAGGTTCCGAACTATTGGGCCTATGCCGATCTCTACGCGCTGCAGGATCATTTCTTTTCCGTGCCGGAACCGGCCGCTTTGCTGCGAGCACAAACGGAGCGTCTGAATGCGGCGGGTCTCTCCTGGAAAGACTATTCGGGCGATTTGGAATCTTTCTTGGCCGATTGCCGGGACGAATCGCTGCCGGCTGTCAGCTTCCTGATGCCGCGAGAATTCGCTGGACCGGAGATGGCTTACCTGACGAAGGCGGTGAACGCCGTGGCGGGCGGCCGGCTTTGGAGGCGGAGCGCGGTGTTCGCAGCCTGGGCGTCGGCAGGCGAATCTCCGGATCACATGGTGCCTCCGCCGGGTTATGGACCGCGGGTTCCATCACTGGTGATCAGTCCGTGGGCGAGACTGGCGTATAACGATCACCGTGTGTATTCGCATTTGAGCTGGGTGCGCTCGATAGAAAACCGGTTCGGGTTGAGTCATGATGAGGACACGGTAGCGGACCTGTTCGATCCTTTCGACTTTGCACAGCAGCCGCGCGATCCGGTGATTCTCGACCCCGGTGGATCGCGTTCTTACCCGGTAGCTGTACAGGGGCAGATCTTCCCCGCGAGCGGCTGGCTGGACACCGTGCACCGCTGCCACGGGACTTGGTCCGTGGCGCCAAGCTCGATGGTGATCGGATACGGCGATGGATTTGTGGCCGAAGAAGGGGCTGGAACGGATCCGTCCTTATCGGCGGTGTCGGTGACCGATGCGTTGGGAGTGGCGAGGCGTGCCGTGGTGCAATACACGGGGAAGAGTCAGGTGAATTTCGTCGTGCCGGCGGAGACGGCTCCGGGGTTGGCGCAGGTGAGGGTCGACACGGCGCGGCTGCGTTTCGACGGGTTTCTGCTGGTGGAACGCGTATCACCGGGGCTATTCACCGCCACGCGGATGGGGCAAGGCCCCGCGGATGGGGATGCCATTCTGGCCGATGGAGTTGCTTCGACTTTCCGATGCACCGATGGCGTCTGTAGGAACGAGCCGATTCATACGCGAGTGGTGTCATTGCGGGGAACCGGATTTCGCAATGCGGCAAAGGTGGCGGCTTGGGTGGATGGCGTAGCGGCGCGGGTAATCGGCTTCGGGCCCGATGTGGAGATTGCCGGGTTGGACCGTTTGGAATTGGAACTGCCTGAGAAGATGTCCGGTCAGATTCTTGTCATGCTGGCGGCGGATGGGTTTGTTTCCAATTCCGCGCAGCTACTGCTCGAGCCGCTGCTGTGATAGGGTCGAAAAGTTATGAATCGACGCTTCGTTTTGATGGAGATGCTGGGCGCTGCCGCGCTGGTCGCGAAAGGCAAGAAGATTCCCGTTGGGCTGGAGCTTTATTCCGTCCGGCAGGAGCTGCAGAAGGACGATGTGGGGACGTTGAAGGCCGCGGCCAAGATGGGCTACGAATGCGTGGAATTTTATTCGCCGTACACGAACTGGGATGTGGCGAAGGCAAAGGACATCCGCAAACTCCTGGACGACCTGGGGATGAAATGCCTGTCGACGCACAATGGCGCGCAGTCGTTTGCGCCTGAGCGAATCGACCATGCGATCGAGCTGAACTCGATCCTCGGATCGAAGCTGATCATCATGGCGAGCGCCGGGAAAGTGGTGGACCTGGCGGGTTGGAAAGCGGTGGCGGAGCGGCTGAATGCGAGTGCGGAGAAGATGAAGCCAGCGGGATTGCGCGCGGGTTTCCACAATCATCTTGTGGAGTTCCAGCTATTGGACGGTAAACGGCCGATGGAAGTGTTGGCGGCGGAGACGACGAAGAACGTCGTGTTGCAATTGGACGTAGGAACGTGCGTGGAAGCGGGCGTGGATCCGGTCGAGTGGATTAAGAAGAATCCCGGTAGGATTGCGTCGATGCACTGTAAGGACTGGTCAAGAGATCCAGCGATTGGATTTAAGGCTTTGCTTGGGGAAGGCGAAGCGCTGTGGAAGAAGATTTTTGCGGCAGCGGAGAAGACGGGAGGCGTGGAGTGTTACCTGGTTGAGCAGGAGGGCAGCCGGTTTTCACCGTTTGAAACAGCGGAGAAGTGTCTAGCTTCTTTCCGGAAACTACATGGATAGCGCAACGAAACGGAAATGGGCAGGGCGAGCGCTGGGCGCGATTCCTGTGTTGATGATGTGGATGAGCGCAGGGATGAAGTTTGCACAGCCGCCGGGATTGGCGGAAGGATTTGCGCACTTGGGATTGCCGCTAAGTCACGCCCTCGGTCTGGGGTTGCTGGAGGTAACCTGTACCGTGGTCTATCTGATACCACGGACCAGAGTGCTTGGGGCGATTCTCATGACGGGATTTTTGGGCGGGGCAACGGCGACGCACATGCGAATTGGGGATCCGTTTTTCCTGCAACCGCTGTTGGGCGCCATGGCCTGGGGCGGGTTGTACTTGCGGGACGAACGGCTGCGAGAGTTACTGCCACTAGTGAAAAACTAGGGGAGCCGCTACCGGCTCCCTTATGTTGTGGTTTTAGAACCCCTCGAAGTCGCGGTCGAGGGGTATGACCGACTTGGGGTCGGCCCCGGCGCCGGCCATGGCGAAGGCGGGCTTTTTGAACCCGTGGTCACGTGCGGGAACCGGCGACAGGCTAGTTGGCCGCGCTACCGGTTTCGCGGGCATGGACGGCGAGGGAAAAGCAGGCGCACCTGTGGAGAAGAGTTGGCGGAGCGTGGTGACGATATCGTCCACGCTGCGGGCGTGTGAGCTGAGCTCCATGCCGGAGGCGGCGCTCTCTTCCGCGGTAGCGGCAAGCTGTTGGGTGACCTGCTCCATGCGGGAGACGGCGCGGGCGATCTGTTCGATGCCACGGGCCTGCTGCTCGGAGCCGCCGTGAACCTCTTCGACAAGGGACTTCACTTTGTTCGCGGCGGTGGTAACGCCGTTGATGGACGCGGCCACTTCATCGAGCTTCTGCTTGCCTTCCGCGGCTCGTGCGATCGACTCTTCGATGAGTTGGGTGGTGTCCTTGGCGGCCTGCGCGGAGCGCTGCGCGAGGTTGCGGACCTCATCGGCGACGACGGCGAAGCCCATACCCGCCTCTCCGGCGCGGGCCGCTTCGACGGCCGCGTTGAGCGCAAGGATGTTGGTCTGGAAGGCGATATCGTCGATGACCTTGATGATCTTCGAGATGCGCCCGCTCGAGCTGCTGATTTCATTCATCGAGTCCATCATCTGCCGGAGTGCGACGTTTGCGTCCTGGATGATGCGGCTGGCCTCCTTGGTGCACTCGGTGGCGGCGCCGGCGTGCTCGGCATTGCGTGCGGTCATCGAGTGGATCTCTTCGGCGCTGGCGGAAGTTTCTTCGAGCGAGGCGGCCTGCTCGCTGGCGGCGTGGGAGACGGACTGGCTGGACGAGGAGACCTGACCGGCCGTCCCGGCGAGTTGCTGCGAGTTCAGCATGAGATCGTGGATGCTGTGTTGAAGTACGGCGGTAACCGAGCGCTGGTTGTAGAGGACACCGCCGCCTACGCCGACGCTGATCAGGCAAAGGATCGCAAGCGTGATGAGCACGGAGACACGGGTCCTTTCGGCATCGGTGCCAACGGCCGCGAGCACGCGCTCCTCGTTCTGGATAAGCTGCCGGGCGGTACGGTTCATCTCGCTGAGCTTGGGCAGAAGGGAACCGTTCAGTTCGCCGAGCGCTTCGTCCATCTTCTGCGCCTGCAGCTTGGAGAGCACGCTGCGATTCTGTGAGCGGAACCCTTCGAATTCCGTACGAAGGCTTCTCTCCGCCGCGCGGGAGTCCTCGTTGATGCCTGCCTGCTGAAATTCGGAAAGCAAACGGTCCGTCGATTCTTCAACGGAAGCCAGGTCCCGGCGGGCCTGTTCGGCCGCGCCAGCCTGTTGCAGCATGGTGGCCATAGCGAGCTGGCGCTCCAGATTCTCGATCCGCTCGGTGGAAGCGGCGATCTGTCCGGAGAGCATCTGGTGGCGCGCACTCCCGTTGACCGCCATGGTGAGTCTTGTTCCTAAATGGTTGGCCACCCAAAGGGCACTCCCTCCAACCAGCAGCGTGAGGACGACGGT
Source organism: Acidobacteriota bacterium (assembly GCA_016185425.1). Lineage (GTDB taxonomy): Bacteria > Acidobacteriota > Terriglobia > Bryobacterales > Bryobacteraceae. The sequence goes on from JACPNQ010000045.1 coordinate 25,979, forward strand.
TACCCACGCGCACACGACGAGTTTACGGCCTGCAGACCAATTCATATGCGTCCCTTTTCTTTAGAAAAAATGAGCGTTCGGCGAGCTTTATAGCTTGAACGAGAAGCGAAGCGTAGCGACTGCCTGACTGGCCTTGCCGTTTTCCTGGAATGGTTGGAACCGCCAGTCGCGGACCGCCTTAACCACTGTCGATGTAAGCAGCGCGTTGCCGCTTAGAACTTTTACCTCGGTCACCTCGCCGGAATCGGAAACGTGCGCCTCCACTTCCACATCCCCCTGCACGCGCATCTGGCGGGCAATGGGATTGTAGTCCGGTTGGACTTTCTTTAGGACGGCTCGCATCGCATCGGACTGGGCAACTCGCATTTCCGCCGCGCAGGGCAGGGCACACAAAACGCCAAACAGAACGAACGCGGCAGTCCGGAATTGAAAGAGGGACATGGTGGCAAACTCCTTTGAGGATCTTTGGTGAATCGGCGTCCGAAACAGTCCTCATGGAGAGGGCCGTGGGGCGCGTCTAAGAAGCTCTTCGGCGAGGGCCGTGGCGGTATGAGGGAAAAGAAGAGGAAAGTTATTCGGAGGAAGACTAAAGAGAGCGGAAGAGGTGGCGATAAGGGTTCTGTGCCGGAGCGGAGGGGAGTAAGCCGTCCGGAGGGAGAAGAGCCGGTATGGAAGATATTGCACAGACAATGAGGCAGGACTTGCAGGGCGCCGGGAAGTTCCTGGCGTTCTGGCTGGGGAAAGAAGAGTTCGCGGTACCGGTGGGCCGGATTCGCGAGATCATCCCCTGGCAGGAGATCACGCCGGTGCCGCAGGCGGCGGCTTATGTGCTCGGCGTCATCAACCTGCGCGGCAAGGTGGTGCCGGTCATGGACCTCCGTTTGCGTCTCGGAATGGCCGGCCAGGATCGCGGCCTGCGTGCGTGCATCGTGGTCATGCAGCCCGACGCGAAGAAAACGCAATCACCGATCGGCGTGGTAGTGGATGGCGTCTCGGAAGTTCTGCAGATCCAGCCGGGCGAAGTGGAAGAAACGGCTTCGCTCTCCAGCGGCTGGATGCATCTCGGCTACGTCAACCAGATCGCCAAGAGCAAGGGAAAGGTGAAACTGCTGCTAGAGATGGACAGCGTGCTGGCCGGTCCAATGGAAGTCCCCGCAGACGCAGAAGAGCCTGAGCTGGCCGGAGCCGCGAAAGGGTAGGGGGAACCCCATGCAAAGAGAAGCTCAACTGCTACGACTCCTGCAGGCCGTAATCGGCAGCGTGTTCACGCCCGCCCTCGCTCGTGGCGGCGGCGGGAGCCACCACGAAGAACTGATGGCGCGGCTGCACGAAACGGCCGCCTGCGCCCAGGAGCTGGCGCTGGCGGGTACGGAGGAAGCCGCTCGACACCTGGTGGCCTTGTTGGAACATAGGGAGTTGGAACCTGGGGGGCGCGGCGGCGAGCTGCGGCCGGAAATCGAGCAACGGGCCGAGCAGTTGCAAGCGCTCGCCGAACAGGAGTTGGAGGCCCGGTTGGCGGCGTCGGCGCCGCCGGCGCCGGCGGGTCCGGGGATGCCGTGGGGCGACTTCGTCTTTGAGGCGCGAGAACATCTCTCCAACATCGAACAGGAGTTGCTGCGGCTGGAAAATTCGCCCGATGATCCCGAAGCCGTCCACGCGCTATTCCGTTCCTTCCACACGATTAAGGGTCTGGCGGCGATCGCGGGAACCGAGACGGCGCGGGAAGTGGCTCATCAGACGGAAAACCTGCTGGACGAAGTGCGGAGCGGAACGCGGGCGGTGAGTTCGTCCTTGATCGATCTGGCGCTGGCGAGTGCCGATTTCCTTGGTGAAGTCGTGGCGGCGGCCGATTTGCTGGACCGCGGAGAGACGGTCGAAATTCCCGAAGACGCCGGGGAGTTGCTGGATCATCTCTACTGCGCGATGCAGAACCAAAACGGCGAGGCGACCTCAGCGTTGAGTCCGCTGCAACCGCGCGCCCCGAAGGCGGCGGCCGGCCCCACCGCCGCACGCGCCGCGGCTGGAAAGGGTCAATCGGCGGTCAAGGTCGATACGTCCAAACTCGATCAGCTCGTCGACCTGGTGGGTGAGCTAGTGATCGCGCAGTCATTGGTTCAGCTCGATCCGGCACTGGCGGCGCTGAAGGATCCGAAGACCGCGAAGAATCTCAATCAACTGGGCCGGATCACGAGCGAGTTGCAAAAGACGGCGATGTCGCTGCGCGTGGTTCCGGTCGGGCAGACATTCCGCCGCATGGCGCGCGTATTCCGGGACCTCGTGCGCGAATCGAACAAACAGGCCGTTCTGGAAACGGCCGGCGAGGACGCTGAGCTCGACCGGACGATCGTGGAGCAGTTGGCCGACCCATTGATGCATATGGTGCGGAATGCGGTTGACCACGGGTTAGAACCGCCGGAAGACCGTGTAAAGGCTGGTAAGCCCATGGATGGGAAGATCCGCCTTTCGGCGACGCATCAATCCGGACACGTGGTGATCGAAGTGTCCGACGATGGGCGCGGCCTGGATCAGGATCGGATTCTGCGCAAAGCGGTGCAACGCGGCTTGGTGAAAGAAGGAGCCCAGTTGTCGCCGGCAGAGATTCTCGATCTCATCTTCGAACCGGGCTTCTCGACCTCCGAACAGGTGACGGCTATATCCGGACGCGGGGTCGGAATGGACGTGGTGAAGCGAGAGATCGAGCGTCTCCGCGGGCGCGTCGAAGTGCGCAGTGAGACCGGCAAGGGGACAACGTTCCTCCTGCGTGTGCCGTTGACATTGGCAATTATCGACGCACTGGTGGTGAAGCACGCCGACAACCGCTTCATCCTTCCCCTTTTCACGGTCCGCGAAATCCTGAAACCTCGCGGGCAGACAATCCACAGCGTGGAAGGCAAGCAGGAAGTCGCCCTGCTGCGCGACAGGATCGTGCCTATCCTTCGCATCGACAAACTGCTCGCGTCCGGACCGAACGGCGCGGTGAGCGAAGGCCGGCCGTCGGAAGATCTCGTGCTGGTGGTAGTGGAGTCCGGGCCGCGGCGCGTCGCGCTGGCGCTCGATGAGGTGTTGGGCAAGCAGGAAGTGGTGATCAAGAGCCTCGGCGACTGGCTGGGACGAATTCACGGTGTTGCCGGCGGCGCGATTCTCGGGGATGGGAGTGTCGGAATCATTCTCGACCTCGACAGCCTGATGGGGAGAGAGGGGTATGGACTCGCCGCATAGCCGCGAGGCACGGTTGCCCGCGGGAATACTCGACCGGTTGCAGAGCCTGGCCACCGAAAGGCTGGGACTGGAGCATCGTCCGGGGAAAGAGCTTCTCCTCAGCGTTCGCGCGACACGCCACATGCGCGAGTTGGGCGTCACCGCACCGGCCGAGTACTTGCGACTGATTGAGACGGATACGACCGGCGAGCGGATGCAGGGTTTGCTCGACCTGCTGACCACCAACCACACGGCGTTCTGGCGGGAGCCCGACCACTTCGAATGGCTGCGCGGACAGTTGAGCTCGCACGCAAAGAGCGGCGGGCGCCAGACGATCTGGTGCGCGGCGTCGTCCAGCGGCGAGGAGCCCTACACGCTGGCAATGGTGGCGCGGGAAGCGATCGGCCCGGCGGCGCCGGAACGGATTCAGATTCTGGCGACCGACGTATCGCGCCGGATGCTGGCGGCGGCGCAAACGGGTATCTATTCGAATGAACGCGTTCGGCCGCTGCCGGACGCGTGGAGGACTCATTATTTCGAGCCGGGGAAAGAGCGCTGGAATGGATACTCCCGCGTAAAGGAGGAGATTCGCCGGATGGTGCATTTCCGCTGGTTGAATCTGATGGATCCGTTCCCGCAAATGGGCCCGTTCCCTTACATTTTTTGCCGGAACGTAATGATCTATTTTTCGCAGGAGACAAGAATGCAGATCGTGCAGAAACTGCTGCAGCGGTTAACCGCGGACGGTCATCTGCTTGTGGGGCACGCCGAGGGGTTGAGCGGCCTGGAGGCCGACACGGATTACGTACGGCCGGCCGTGTACCGGCACAGAGCGGGAGCAGGGGTAAAAGGAGGAAAGCGATGGGTTTGATTGTCGTGGGGATTTCGGATTTTCGGTGCTCGGCGGATCCGGAAGCAACCATCGTTACCTATGCACTGGGATCGTGCATCGGAGTGGGCGCGTATGATCCGGCCAACGGAGTAGGCGGGCTGTTGCACTTTCTGCTGCCCGATTCGCGGCAGGATCCCGATCGCGCCGTGGCGCAGCCGGCGAGCTACGCCGACACAGGGATTCCGCTGCTGCTGCGGGGAATGGAACGCCTGGGCGCGGACCGCCGGCGAATTCGCGTCCGGCTGGCCGGCGGAGCGCAGATCTTGAAGGACGACGGCGCCCAACTCGCAGTCGGAAAGCGCAACTACATGGCGGCGCGCAAGCTGCTCTGGCAGATGGGTGTGATGGTGGAGATGGAAGCGGTCGGCGGAACCGTATCGAGAAACCTGGGACTTACGGTGGGAATCGGAGAGTTCTGGGTGGAGATGCGGGGTGGCGCGAGCGCGAACGAAGCGCCTGGTGGGCAGTTAATGGAGTCGCCCATTCGAAAGGTTCCGGTGGCCGGAGCCAGGTAAGGAACTGCAAGAACAAGAACAAGAAGAGGAGAATTACTATGAACTCACTACGGATTCTAATTGTCGACGATTCGCCCGCCATGCGCGCCTACGTGCGCCGGACGGTTCAACTGGCGTCACTGCCGGTGAAGAACGTCTTTGAAGCGGGTAACGGTGCGGAGGCCCTGGAGATTGTCCAGAAGGAAAACCGCGATCCGAACAAGCTGGACCTGATTTTCGCCGATCTCAACATGCCCGTGATGGACGGCGAACAATTTGTGGAGAAGCTGCGGCAGGACGAGCGGGACTCGAAGGTGCCGGTACTGATTATCTCGACCGATGCGACCCAGCGGCGCGTAACGCGGCTGCGAGAGCTGGGAGCGCAAGGCTATATCAGCAAGCCGTGCCAGCCCGAGATGATCCGTTTGAAAGTGCAGCAGATTCTCGGCGACGCAATCGAAAGCCTCTAAAGGAGGAGGAGTCATGACGGAAGAACTACTGCATCGGGACGAGGTGATGGCAGCGGAAATGGTCGGCGCCGCGCGCGATGTCCTCAACGTGATGTTCTTTACCGACATCCTGGAAGAAGCGGATGAGTGCGCGTGTACGAGGCCGCTCCCAATCCAGGTGCGGGTTACGTTCACAGGTCATCAGTCGGGTGAGTTCCGGCTGGAAGTGGATGAACTGGCGGCCGGATCGCTGGCGGGGAGTTTCCTTGGCGCCGATCCGGTGGCCGGGCCTAATCCGGAAGAAGTAGACCAGGTAATGGGAGAGCTCGGCAACATGATCTGTGGCGCTTTTCTCAGCCGCTTTGAGAAGGAGGGCCTTTTCGCGCTGGCTTCGCCTCAGGTGCACCGGCCCGCGCATGGCGAGATTCCCGGGATACATCGCGGGCTGGAACTCATGGACGGGTTCATGGATCTGCGGATGTGCTGGGGCTCGATACCGGGATGATGGCCGCGGCGGATCGCGGGTCGAGACTGGTCCTGGTAGCGGACCGTTCAGCCGCATTCCGGCAGAGTGCGGCTCGTGCGCTCGGTCCCGGCAGCGGCTGGGTTTGCGAAACGGCATCGACTATTCGCGAGACGCGGGACAAGATCGTTCTTCTTCGTCCGGAAGTATTGGTCCTCGATGCCGATATGCCGGGTAACGAGAAGGGAGAGTTTGTCCGTAGGCTAGTGCAGTATTATCCGCTGCCCGTCATCCTGCTGGCGGCCCGCGAGACGTCGCCGATCAACGGGGCCGATCTCACCGTTCTTGACCGGAGCGCCGATGATTTCCGGACCGCTTCCGAGTTGACGCGCGTTCTGGGCCAGCGAGTGGCCAGGCAGGCCTCCTACCGGATCATCGCCATCGGCGCCTCCACCGGCGGCACGGAGGCCGTGGAGCACGTCCTTCAAATGTTGCCGGCGGATAATCCTGGTATTGTCATCGCGCAACACATCCCTCGGCAGTTCAGCGGGACCTTCGCCGCACGGCTGAATCGAGTGACGCCGTGGGAAGTACGTGAAGCGACCGACGGACTGACGATCCGCGACGGCATGGCACTGGTTGCGCCGGGCGACCGGCACATGCGCGTTGCGCTAACTGGAGACCGCTGGACGGTGCGCCTGGACAGCGGCCCCAAAGTATGGCACCAGCGGCCGGCCGTCGATCACCTCTTTGAATCCGTCGCGCAGCACGCGCCGGGCCGTGGAGTCGGCGTTCTGCTGACGGGCATGGGGCAGGACGGCGCCGCCGGACTGAAGCGGATGCGCGACGCCGGATGCTGGACCATTGCACAGGACGAAGCGAGCTGCGTGGTATTCGGCATGCCCCGCGCCGCCGTGGAAGCGGGAGCGGCGAGCGAAATCGCATCTCTCGGACGCATTGCCGAGGCCATCGCGGCACAGGCGCGCAGCCGCATGGCTAGCTAACCTTAAAACTTTCCAGCACACTGTTCCACGGTTTGCGATACGGGCGCACCAGCATCTTTGCCGACTCGGCGTCTCCGGCAATCGTTTCCTTGTCCGCGTCCCATTGCAGTTTCTTACCCGTGCGCAGCGAGATGTTCGCCAGATGGCACGCCACCGCGACCCGATGCCCGTCCTCCACATCAGCCACCGGACGCTGACGGGCCTTGATGCAGTCGAGAAAGTTGCGGACATGCAGATCGAACTGCTCTGGCGACGAGCCCTTCTCCTTCATCGCCTGCGTCCACGGCTCCGGCTTCGGCGCCGACACCTGCGGCCCCCCGCCGGGCTGGCCCTGGAAGCGCGGAATGGCCGAAGCGGGGTCGATCTTCATGTCGGAAACGATTTCGAAGCCGCCGCGATCGATCACCATACTGCCTTTCGTGCCGAAGAACTCGAGCGATCCCTGCCGAGGCGTTCCACGGCTCGCCTCCCGGTGGTACCACGCCGCCGACCACGTGCTGAAATCGTACAACGCGTCCTGCGTATCGGGCGTTTCCCCGTCATCCTGCAGCGTATACCGCCCCCCGACCGACACCACTGACTTCGGCCCCTTCGCGTTCATGACCCAATACATAATGTCGAGCGAGTGCGCCGCCAGATTCGTCATCTGGCCTCCCGAGTAGTCCCAGAACCAGCGGAAGTGGTAGATGCCCCGGTGCGCCTGGTACGGCCGCATCGGCGCAGGCCCAAGCCACATATCGTAGTCGAAATCCTTCGGCGCCGCGCCGGCGGGAGGCACACTGAATCCCGGCATGATATTCCGCGCCGATTGGCTCCGCACGGAGTGAATCTTGCCGATCGCACCCTCCTGCAGCAACTTCCGCGCCTTGCCGTAGTGGAGCCCGGAACGCTGCTGCGTTCCCACCTGCACCACACGGTTGTACTTGCGCGCGGCGTTGGTCATCCAACGGCCCTCGGCGGGGAACAGCGTCATCGGCTTCTCCACGTACACGTCCTTCCCGGCCGCACAGGCCATGATGGTCATCAAGGCGTGCCAATGGTCCGGCGTGGACACGACCACAGCCTGCAGATCCTTGTTCTCGATCAGCTTGCGAAAGTCGGTGTACGGTTTGGCGCGCCCGCCGCAGGCCTGGACGCCCTCCTCCAGGCGCGGCTGGTATGCCTCGGCCAACGCGGCCATATCCACATCCTTCTGATTCTTGAAATCGAAGACATGCTGTTTTCCAATCAGGCCGTAGCCGATGAATCCGACTTGAATCCGATCGTTGGCTCCGTGGACGCGCGTGGCGGCGAGAGCGGTGGTTGCGGCGAGGCAGAAATGGCGGCGGGTAGACATAGCACTCGCGGGGGATTCTATCACTGGAAGGGGTGGGTGCGGCGATATACTTTCTTATTCGACATGGCGTACGTATTCGACTCTCAGGACTCCTCGCTTTTCGAGCTTCATCCGCAACACAAAGGCCCTTCCGGCGCGCTTCCCATTACTGCGGACGACCTGTTAAAACGGCCCTCCGGCGACATTTTCGGATTGACACAGAACGCCGGTATGGGGTGGGATCCGGCGCTGCTCCGTGGGAAAGAGATCCTGCTGCTCTCCACGCATGGCGGCGTGCGGCGGCCCGACGGCACGCCGGTCGCGCTCGGCTATCACACAGGACACTGGGAAGTCGGGCTGCTGGTGGAAGCGGCTGCCGAAGAGCTAAAGAAACTGGGCGCTGTGCCGTTTGCCGGCGCATGCACGGATCCCTGCGACGGCCGCACACAAGGCACTCCGGGGATGTACGATTCCCTGCCCTACCGCAACGATGCGTCGATGGTCTTGCGCCGGCTGATCCGTTCGCTGCCGACGCGGCGCGGCGTGATCGGGGTGGCCACCTGCGACAAAGGCCTGCCGGCGATGATGATGACGCTGGCCGCGCAGAGAACACTTCCATGCGTTCTCGTGCCGGGCGGAGTGACGCTGATGCCCTCGGACGGCGAAGACGCCGGAAAAGTGCAGACGATCGGCGCGCGATTCGCGCACGGCCAGATCACGCTGGAGTACGCGGCGGAGATGGGCTGCCGCGCCTGCGGCTCGCCCGGCGGCGGATGCCAATTTCTTGGCACGGCGGCCACGTCGCAGGTGGTCGCCGAAGCGCTCGGCATGACGCTGCCGCACGCGGCCCTTGCGCCATCCGGCCATGCCCTTTGGCTGGACATGGCGCGCCGCAGCGGCCGGGCGGTACTGGAAATGGAGCGGCTCGGATGGACGATGCCGGACATCCTGACGCTGGCTTCGCTGGAAAACGCGATGGTGCTGCACGCCGCATTCGGCGGGTCCACCAACCTGATTTTGCACCTGCCCGCCGTCGCGCATCAGGCCGGATTGCGGAGGCCAACGGCCGCGGATTGGGCACGCGTCAACAAACACGTGCCGCGCCTTGTCGATTCCCTGCCCAACGGGCCCGAAAACTTCCCCACCGTTGTTGTATTCATGGCCGGCGGCGTACCGGAGGTGATGCTGCATCTGCGCAAAGCGGGACTGATCGATACCTCGGTAAAGACGGCATCCGCGTGCACCCTCGGCGAAGTTCTCGACTGGTGGGAAACAAGCGAACGGCGGTACGCGCTGCACAAACAGCTATCCGAACGCGAAGGTATCGACCCTGCCCGCGTCGTCCGCTCCATGGACAAAGCAATGTCGTCAACCGTATGCTTCCCCGCAGGCAACCTGGCGCCGGAAGGTTCGGTGATCAAGGCCACCGCCATCGATCCCTCCGTCGTCGACGCCGACGGCGTATATCGCAAACGCGGCCCCGCAAAGGTTTTCGTGACCGAAGCATCGGCCATCGCCGCCATAAAGGAGGGCCGAGTGAAAGCGGGCGACATCATGGTGCTCTGTTCGCGCGGACCGCTTGGATCGGGAATGGAGGAGACCTATCAGGTAACCTCTGCGTTGAAGCACCTCCCGTTCGGCAAACATGTCGCGCTGGTTACCGATGCCCGCTTCAGCGGCGTATCCACCGGAGCCTGTATCGGCCACGTCTCGCCGGAAGCGCTGGCCGGCGGGCCGATCGGCAAAGTGCTCGACGGTGACGAAATTGAAATCGTCATCGACCGTAACACGATGGAGGGGACTTTTAACCTCGTGAACGGAGACAAACTGCTCGCCGAACGCACGCTGCGCCCGGATCTGCGTCCTGACTCGATGCTGCCGGACGATACCCGCCTGTGGGCGGCTCTGGTCGATGCCAGCGGCGGGTCCTGGGGCGGCGCCGTTTATGACGTCGACGCCATCCTGAGCGTTATCGCCGCAGGCAAGCAAGCATTGGCCTCCAAGGCCTAAATTTCGCAAAATGGCCAGTTTACGGGGATAATAAGAAATACCCCCATGGACTGGAGTCAAGTCGACCTTAAAAAGACGGTCAATCTACCGAAGACCGATTTTTCCATGAAGGCCAATCTGGGAACGCTGGAACCGCGTTTGCTGGCCGAATGGAAGAGCGGGAATCTGTATGGCCGTATTCGGGAGGCCCGCGCAGGACAGCCGATGTATGTACTGCACGACGGGCCGCCGTACGCCAACGGCAATATTCACCTCGGCCACGCCTTTAACAAGCTGCTGAAGGATTTCATCGTGAAGTCTCGCACAATGGCGGGGCTGGATTCGCCTTATGTGCCCGGTTGGGATTGCCACGGATTGCCGATCGAAATTAAGGTGGACGGTGAACTCGGCTCAAAGAAAGCGCAGATGACTCCGGCGCAAATCCGCCGTGCCTGCCGAGCCTATGCGCAGAAGTATGTCGACCTCCAGAACGCATCGTTCCAGCGGCTCGGCATCTTCGGACGCTGGGAAAAGCCGTATCTCACGATGGCGCCGGAGTATCAGGCCGTCATCGCCGGCGCCTTCGTCGACTTCTTCGCAAAGGGCTACATTTATCGCGGCCTCAAACCGGTGAACTGGTGCATCAATGACCGGACGGCGCTCGCCGAGGCTGAGGTCGAGTACGAGAACCATAAGAGCCCGTCGATCTACGTGCGCTTCCGGCTGACGTCCGATCCTTCGCTTGTCGACCACGCGCTCAAAGGCAAAGAAGTCTACGGGCTGATCTGGACGACAACGCCATGGACCATCCCTTCGAACATGGGCATCGCCTATCACCCGCGCTACCAATATGTGGCGTACGAGACGGGCGGCGCGGTCTATATCGTTGCCGCGGAGTTGCTCGAGGCGGTGAAAGGCGCGGCCGGCTGGACGGAGGGCGCTGAAGTCGCCCGGTTCACAGGCGCAAAGCTCGATCAGGCGGTCTTCCAGCATCCGTTTATTGCTCGTTACTCGCTCGGGCTGCTCGGCGAACATGTGACGCTCGAACAAGGCACTGGGGCGGTGCACACCGCCCCGGGCCATGGCCAGGAAGACTATGTGGCCGGAATGCAGAACGGCCTACAGGTTTACTGTCCGGTCGACGGCGCCGGAAGGATGTATCACACCGCCGATGAGCCGGGCGCGCTGCCTGAGGCGCTGATTGGCAAAACCGTATGGGAAGCAAACCCGATCGTCGTTGAACTCCTGCGGGAAAGCGGTGCTCTGCTTGCATTCCAGCCGATCGAGCATAGCTATCCACACTGCTGGCGTTGCCACAAACCCACCATCTTCCGCGCCACGGAACAGTGGTTCATCGGCATGGAGCGAAACGATCTCCGGCAAAAGGCGCTGGAGGCGATCAGCCGCGTGAAGTGGTGGCCCTCCTGGGGCGAAGAGCGCATCAGCAACATGATCGCGACGCGGCCCGACTGGTGCATCTCCCGCCAACGAACCTGGGGCGTGCCGATCATCGCATTTACCTGCAAGAACTGTCAGCAACTGGTGACGGACCGCGAGCCGCTCGACAAAGTGGTGGCGTTATTCCGCGAGCATTCCGCCGACATCTGGTATGAGCGTTCCGCCGAAGAGTTGCTTGGCGCCGGCTTCACCTGCAAGCATTGCGGCGGCGCCGGGTTTGAGAAGGAGCGGGACATTCTCGACGTGTGGTTCGACTCCGGTTCCAGCCACCTCGCCGTGTTGAACGGGCAAAACGAATTACCGTGGCCGTCAGATATGTACCTTGAGGGTGGCGACCAATATCGCGGCTGGTTCCACTCTTCTCTGCTCGTCGGCGTCGGACTAAAGGGCGACGCTCCCTACCGCGGCTGCCTAACCAACGGTTGGACGCTGGATGGCGAGGGCCGGGCAATGTCGAAGTCGCTAGGTAACACCATCGAGCCCGAGAAGATCATCAAACAGTACGGCGCCGAGATTCTGCGGTTGTGGGTGGCATCGGTGGAGTTCTGGGAAGACGTACGGCTCTCGGAGACAATTCTCACGCGGCTTACCGAGGCGTATCGCAAAATCCGCAACACGTTCCGCTACGCGCTCGGCAACCTGGACGGTTTCGATCCATCGACGGACGCCGTGCCCTTCGACCAGATGCACGAGATCGATCAATGGATCCTCACCCGTGCCGGCGATCTGGTGACGAAGTGCCGCAAGTGGTTCGACGAATACGCATTCCATCGCGTCTACCAGGCGGCCTACGCTTTCTGCGCCACGGATTTGAGCGCGGTCTATTTCGATGTGCTCAAGGACCGCCTCTACACCGCCGCCGCGAAAAGCCACGCGCGGCGTAGCGCGCAAACTGCGCTCTGGATCTTGACCGGCGCGCTAACGCGACTGCTGGCTCCGGTGCTTGCCTTCACCTGCGAGGAGATCTGGCATGTGTTTGCGCGGCCGGCCGGTGCCCCGGCATCGGTACATATCGCCCTGCTCCCGAACGCGGATGAAATGGGCGGCCGGATGGACCCGGAACGCATGACCAATTGGGAGCGTCTGATTGTTGTGCGCGACGAAGTCCTGAAAGTGTTGGAGGCGGCCCGGCAGGAAAAGGTGATTGGCGCACCGCTCGAAGCGGCTGTCCGGCTGGAGGCGGATGCCTCGATTTTGCCTCTGTTGCGGCAATACGAGGCTCAGTTGCCCGCGCTATTCATTGTCAGCGGTGTGGAATTGGCAACCGGAGAAACGCTCCGTGCCACGGTCAGCCGAGCCAGCGGCGTGAAGTGCGAACGCTGCTGGAAATATACTCACGACGTCGGCGCCGACAGCGATCTCCCTACGACCTGCGCCGCCTGCGCGGCGGCGGTGAAGGAAATGGTGAAGGGTTGACGCTCAACAAGACAGCATTGATCGGGCTGATCCCCGGCGTCTTTGCGCTGGATTGGATCTCCAAGCGGTACGTCGAGAAGCACGTGTCGTTCTGGGATACATACGCGGTGATTCCCGGGCTGTTTTCCATCGTCCACGCCCAAAATCGAGGCACCGCGTTCAGCCTGCTGGCTGACGCGCCAGACACTGTCCGCGCGCTGGTGCTCATCGGCATGTCCGGTGTCGTCACGCTCGTCGTCGCCTGGATGTTTCGCGGAGCGCTGCGCCGGCCCGAAACCTACACCGCCGCCGGCCGCCTTGCCCTCGCTCTGGTGCTCGGCGGAGCCCTGGGTAACCTTTATGACCGGATCCTCCGCGGCAGTGTGACCGATTTCCTCCTTCTTTACTGGCGCGATTGGCAGTGGCCAGTGTTCAATGTGGCGGACAGCGCCATCTCCGTCGGCGCCGTCCTGCTGCTCATCGATCTCTGGCGGCAAAAGGAGACTGCCTAAGTGTTCCCAAAGTTGTTCCAGTTCGGTGATTTCTTCCTGCCGGCCTACGGCGTTTTAGTGGCGCTCGGTGTGCTGGCTGGCCTGCAGGTCAGCACAATTCTGGCGAAGCGCAAGGGTGTGGATCCCGAGCGGATTTCTAATCTGGTCGTCCTCTGCGCGCTGACAGGACTGGCAGGCGCGAAGATCGCGATGATCCTCTTCGATTGGGACAGCCACTATAGCAAAAATCCAGGCGACATATTCTCCATCGCCACGCTGCAGGCGGCCGGGGTATTCCAGGGCGGATTGATACTGGCCATCGTGTTCGCCTGGTGGTACATGAAAAAACATGGCATGCCGTTCCTGCAGACGGCGGACCTGCTCGCGCCGGGCATTGCCATCGGCCACGGAATCGGCCGCCTCGGCTGTTTCGCCGCCGGATGCTGCTGGGGCAACCAATGCGACCGGCCTTGGGCCGTAGTCTTCCGCAATCGCGACGCCGCAGAGTTGACTGGGGTACCGCTCGGTATTCCGCTGCATCCCACACAACTCTATGAGGCGTTCGCCGAGTTCGTCATATTCGGCCTGCTCTGGCAGCGGGCCGGCTGGAATCTGCGGCCTGGCGCGCAGATCGGCTTCTACCTTGTGATGTACTCCCTCGTCCGGTTCGGCGTAGAGTTCGTCCGATCCCATGCTCAGGGACTGGTCGCCGGGTTGTCGCTAACACAATGGATGAGTCTTGGCTTCGTGGCTTTAGGAGCCTGGTATTGGTATCAGAGCCGCACGGGAAAGGTTCCCGAGCTAAAGCGCACCTAGAAGAAAACCAGGAGTCCTCCCGCACTGGCAGCGTCCCTCCTTTTTCTTCCAGCGCTATGGCCTGCGTCTTTTTCATCAAACATTTCAGCTAGAAAATGTTCTATAGTATGGGATATTCGTGCGTCCGGCTTCTCTACGTCCTGGAGGTAATATGCTGCGTTTTCCCATGCGCTCGTTGGCCTCGGGCATCGCCGCCGGCAACACGCCGAAGGGCACGCTGAGCGCAGCCACGCAAAACCGGCGCTGTCCTGCCGCATTCTTTCCGGCGCCGGACAAGGCCACCACGCTGCCGCAATTTAGCGATTTCGGCAGCAAGAATCTCGCGCAGGGGTATCAAGCGCTTGTGATTCCGGACCGGCCGCGCGTGGCCGACCCCGTCACCACCGCGCCCTCCGGTACTGGAGAACAACCGATCCACTAAAACACTTCTCTTGCCTTTGCTTCTACGCAGCCGGGAATATGGACCTTCGGGTTCTGTATTCCCGGTTTTTTTGTCTACGTCCGCTTGTTAACTCTGTGACAGCCCGCCAGCGGGGCTTTTTCCGAACCCTGGAAGTAGTGTTAGAGTAGGAGCACCATTCTCGGGGACGGATTCCGATGCGACTACTAATGACGCTTTGTTTTCTGGGTTGCGGGACGATGGCGCTCGGACAGGAGATTGCCGCACGCGCCCGGCAGTTGGAGGAGAAGGGACAGGCTGCGGCCGCGCGGACATTATTGATAACCGCCGCGAAGGACGCCCCTGACGATGCCCTCACTCTCACTGTGGCGGCTGAGTTTCTGGACCGCCACAGCGATCCCGCCGCGCGTGGCATGTATGAAAAACTACTCGCCGTTCTCGCGAAAGGCGGTTCCCAGGAAAGATCCAAGTACGCCAAACGCCTCGTCGCGCTTGACTTGCTGGCTGGCGACGCATCCGCCGCGCAGAACCACCTCAGCATCGCTGGGGGTCAGAAGCTTCCCGCACCAAAGGCGGAGTTGGGCGACGAGTATTCGACAGTCGATATCCCAGGCCCGCTTCGCTCTTTTGCGCGCATGGCCGCCCTCAGTCCCGACTTGCCGAGGGAAGAGATCCTCAGCGCGCTGGCGCGCAATGTAGTGACGAACGGTTACCAGGCCGCCAACAGCAACGAAGGCCTCGAACCCACCGAGTACCTTAAGCTCGTCATCCGCTATCTATCGCAGGCGCGTGAACTGAACAAGGTCGCTGGCGAGGCCAAGAAGATCCGCGTCGAGCAGTGTGAGTCTCCCGTAACGGCCGATCTCCTTCGCGCGCTCGGCTACCGTATGCGCGGCGGCTGCGGCGCCGAAGTGGTGCTGGAAACGGTCAATGCTTCCCGGGCATTCTTGACGATCGACTCGGGCTTCCCGCTCGCCGAATTGGAGCAAGCACTTCGTGCCAACCGGCCGTTTGAATACGACTACAAACCCACCTCCGTTCCAATCCTCTATAACGCCGAGTACTGGCTTGGGGCAAAGGAAAAGCAGCAAGGCGAGTTCATCGACCAATACCTGAGCGACCCGCAGCTCTGCCGCCTCTATCTCGGCATGTCCAAGCTCGACCGCGAAGTGGCCGCGAAGATGAAGGCCTCCATCGCCGTGATGCGATTGAAAGCGTTCTCCCACGTGCTGGATTTCTTCGGCGGAATGTACACCATGCGTGACGGTAAGGCGGTAGTTCCGGGCGGCGCAAAGGCGGAATCGGTGTGGGCGGAGCTAGCAGGCGCGCCCGTCACGGACCCAGCCGCATTCTTCGACAAACTCAACTCAAAGGACGACGGCTGGCTCGCCAGCTACTATGACTCTCTGATGCGCGTCGGCGGCATTGCGCAGGACTACCTCACGCAGACCGATCGCCTCAAACGCTTCTACGGCGCCGTGAGAGGCAAGGTCACCAGCCCCGGCCCAGCTCGTCCCGTGTTTCGCGCCAACACGGATCTTCTCCTTCTCACCACACGCCTGCGTTTCGAGAGCGACGGCAAACCGCACATTCCCGGCTCCGTCGAAGTCTGGAAACAGCTTTTCATCAAGCATCCGCACGGCAAGTACGATGGCAAACTCACCAAGGCGGCCGCGAACTGGAAGGAAGCCGACGATGTGCTGGAAGCGCTCTTCGCGCTCTGCCGCAAGGCGGTTGAAAATGAACCTCTGAAAATCTTCATGGCGCTTAGCGACATGAACCGCAGGCGCGCCACACCAATGGCAACGGCCACTGTCGACCGCCTTGCCCGCGAATACCGGGGCAGCGGCGCGCAGTACTCCCTGCTTAACGAAACCGGCGCGTTGCAGGAATCGACGATCCTCGCCTACCTCGACACGATGAGTGCCATTACCGGTATCCGCGATCAGGGTGCCAGGTCCAACGCCGCCGGAACCATGCAAGGGCTGCTGGGCATCTGGCAGATTCTCGTCCGCCAGGGCGCAATCGCCGACAAGGATGCCGATGGCGTTATGAGCAGCATCCTTGCATCATTCGCAAAAGTGAAGAATGATCGCGATGCGTTCGACGCCGGCTGGACCGGTTTGCAAGCGCTTCTGAAGACCGCCGGAACGCCGGATGGCGTGAATCCGCAGGACCGCATGGTCGACCTCCTCGCCGGTGCCGCGAACGCCGAAGATACCGACACGCACACGCAGCTCGTCCAGGACATGATCCGGATCATTGAGGCGCAACGGCTGGTTTCCCTGAAAGCGCTTGGCGATCTCGCCGCCCATCTGGAAGGCCTTGGCAAAGGAGCGAAGCTCGACCCCGGCATCGTGCAGCGGGTCTCAGGCCGTCTGTCGGAAATTCAATTGCCTCGGGCCGGCCTGACTGGCGTCGAAAAGAACTCGCTCATCTTCGGCTACTGGAGTGAGCGGCATATCGAGAATCAGCGAAAGTTGAATCTCCGCGCCATGGTCGAACGCGCCGGTGCCGACCCGGCCAAGCTCGCCGATGTGCGCGGCGCACTCGCCCCTCTGCTGCGAGACACGCTCGTCGGTCTCAACTACGGCCACTACGCGCCACCCGGCGCCCAGATTCTCTATACGAATCCCGTCTTCGTCCGCAGCCACGACTTCCTCGGCCTCCAAGGCGCTTCGCAGACATGGAGGCAGACGGAAGTCGTCGGCTCCGGTTGGCCGGCAAGCTCCGGCGGCCGCCTGGTTGGCTCCCTGTCCGGACTACCCTACGCTCTGGCCGAAGCGGAACAGAACTTTCTGGTACCAAGCAGAGAGCAAGCCCTGATTTGGGGCGATCTCGTACCGCAGATCGTTCAAAGCTCCAAGATCCAGCGCTTCTGGAACGTGCCGCCGGTGCAGATGCACTGGGTGGCGCTCCATCTGCGGTTTAGCGAGCTGATGCTCGCCGAGGCCGTGCTGGACGAAAATCTGCGCGGCCGCGTTACTCGCGTCCTCGGCCAGTACGCGGCCCCCGCGCGCTCCCGCCAGGTGGGCGAGTGGCTCGCCGAGGGGCGCGTAAAGAAGGCGCTCGAAAACGTCACCCCATCGGAACTGTTCTCGTTGGCCCGCGAAATGCACGGAGCCCGCGCGGAAGAAGGGGACGCGTTGGCGCAGGAAATCCGCCAAATCGCCCGGGCATCGCAATCAGCCAGCTATCCGGCGGTTTCCCGCGCGTTCGGCACCTCGAAACCAACGCTGACAAACAGCTACAGCCCGGAACTGCTGAACATCCGCACTTTCCCGACTCTGATGGGCTACTCTAGCCGCATCATGGCCGAAAGCTGGGAGTCCAGCCTGCTGTATTTCGCGTCCGTGGCGGACTCGGCGTATATGATGCCGTCTCAGCTCAATGTCGCCGTGCCGGAGTGGACAAAATTCACGGTGGAAAAAATCTTCGCCACCCATCTGGAAGATTGGCCGGCCCTGCTCCGCTCCATGCGGCAGGTCGGCGAAGAAGTTCGCGCGAAGGCGCACAAAACGGCACAGGCAAACGGCGGCGGTGAGTAACCCCGCCGCTGTGCCGCAACATTCGTTACACTTTTCATCATTATGCTGGCAAGGGAGAGACGAGTGACTTCGAGACGAAAATTTGTGGGCATGGGTGCCGCCGCAGTCGCGGCTGGCCGCCATGCCGCGGCGCAGGACAACAGCCGGCCGACCTTCCGCGTAAAGGTCGACATGGTGGTGCTCGGCTTTACGGTCACCGACAGCAAAGGCAAGTACGTGAATGGGCTCAAACCCTCCGAATTCCGCATTCTGGAAGACGGCATCGTGCAGAAGCTCAACACTTTTGCCGAAGGCAATAAGCCCGTCATGCAGATCCTCGACGACGGTTCCATGCGCCCCTTACCGGTCCAACCCGTCCAGGAAGAAGCCAAGGCCGGCCCCGATGTGCGCTCCGATGCCTTCGTCGGCACCAACGTCTTCGTTCTCTTTGACACCAGCAATTACATGTACCGCGGCTTCGTCTATGCCTCGGACGCCATAGCCGATTTCGTACGCGGCCTGGATCGCGCCGACTCCGTCGCCGTCTATACCTTCAGCCGCAACCTCACTCGCGCGGCGGATCTCACGAAGGACCGCAACGAAGCCATTCTGGGCCTGCGCAAAGCCGTCGCCGGCGATGACGCCGCCCTCTACAACACGCTGCTGCTCACGCTCCGCGACGCCGCCAAAGTCCCCGGACGCAAGGTGGTCATTGTGTTTTCCAACGGTCCCGATAACGCCAGCATGGTCGCGCCCGACGATGTACGCGCCGTCGCCGAAGACGAGGGCATCCCCATCTACGTCATCTCCACCGCCGAAGCCAGCAAGGACGCCATCTCCAGCGGCGTTTTCAAACGCCTCACCACGCGCACCGGGGGCAAGGCCTACTTTGCCAAGACGTGGCAGAAGCAGGTGGAAGCATTCGAATCCATCCGCGAGGATCTCGGCAACTCCTACACGGTTACCTACTACCCGCAACAGAATCCAAACGAAGGCTTCCGGAAAATTGCGGTAGAAATATCCGGCGACGCTGGCAAAAAATACAGGGTTCGCGCGCGCCCCGGTTACCGTCCCAGCCGCGGCTTCTAGTCGCCTGCTCCCTGCACTGCTTCCCGCTCCGCCATCTCGGCGATTGTGCGGACAAGCTGTCCGGCCTCCAGCGGCTTGGTCAAATATCCGTCCGCGCCTGCGTCCAGGCACCGCTCGCGGTCGCCTTTCATCGCGTTCGCTGTCAGCATCAGAATGGGCGTCCGCCGCCCCGCGCCGTTCTCAATGCCGCGAATCGCCCGCGTTGCCGATAAGCCGTCCAACTCCGGCATCTGCACATCCATCAGAATCAGGTCAAACGACCCGCCCCGAAACGCCTCGATCGCCTGCGTCCCATTCGCCGCCAGCGTCACTTGGTGGCCCTGCTTTTCCAGTAGCCGGATCGCCAGGCGTTGACTAACCACGTTGTCCTCCACCAGCAGCACACGCAGTGCGCGGCCGGGTTGCGCCTCGGCCACCGGAGCGGGCGCCGATTCTCCCATCTCCCTCGGTAGCAGCGCCACGGTGAAATGTAGCGTTGTCCCCTTCGCTTCGACACTCTCCGCCCACATTCGGCCGCCCATCAGGGTCGCCAGCCGCACGCAAATCGAAAGGCCAAGCCCCGTTCCGCCGTACTTTCGCGTCGTCGATCCATCCGCCTGGCGGAACTGTTCAAAGACAATCGGCAGTTTATCCGCCGGAATGCCAATACCGGTATCGCTCACCGAAAAATGAACCATCACGCGGTCGGCCGGGCCGCTGTCTCCCGGGCCCACCCGGAGCTGAATCGAGCCCTTCTCCGTAAACTTGATCGCGTTCCCTAACAAGTTATTCAGGATCTGCCGCAGCCGCGTCGGATCTCCACGGAAATCATCGGGCAGCGACGGCGCGATATGCACGGCGAACGACAGGTTCTTTTCCCTCATTAGCGGAAGGAACGGCCGCGCCACATCCTGCACCAGCTCTCGCAACAGGAACGGCGCCGATTCAATATCCAGGCGGCCCGCCTCGATCTTCGAAAAATCCAGAATATCGTTCAAGATCTGCAACAGGCTCTGCGCTGAAGATCGCGCCGTCTCCACATAATCCCGTTGTTCGGCCGAAAGCTCGGTGGCCAGCGCAAGCGACGTCATGCCGATCACCCCATTCATCGGCGTGCGAATCTCGTGGCTCATATTGGCCAGGAACTCACTCTTCAACCGGCTCGCGTGATGCGCCTGCGCCAGCAAGCCCTCAATGGCCGCTTTCTGATTCTCATTCCGGGCAGCCTGCTCCCGCAGCTCCCGCGTGCGCGATTCCACCGCCTCCTCCAGCTCTGTCCGTTGCGCCAGCACTTTCGCGATCCGCCGCCGCCACAGCAGAAATCCGAATACCGCCGCCACAGCGAGCATGGTCCCGCGAAATGCCCCCGTTTCTGACCAGTGCGGGCTGACAAAAAAATCCAGCACCGCTGTCTCCCCGCCGAAGCCTCCATCTCCCGATGTCGTCTGCACCTCCAGCCGATGCGGTCCTGGCAGCAAACTCAAATCGACAACCGGATTGTCCGTCGAGATCCATCCTGTCGAGGGATCGATCACCGCATCGCGGCGCACGTGCCGGTAGCGGTAGCGCGCCGTGGCCAGCAACCGTACGTTCGAGAACTCGACGTGCATGTTCCGTCCGGCAATCGTCAGCGCGGGCCATTGGGACGCCGGAATCGCGACGCCGCCGCTTGAGATGGACGTAATCGCAACTTGCTGTGCCGGCATCGTTTCATCAAAGGAACGCAATTCGGAGAACCCGCTTGTCGTTCCAATATCGATCCGTCCATTTGCGTGCGCGAAGAATCCGCCCAGCATGATGTCGTGCCAGATCAGCCCATCCTGTGCTCCAATATGCCGCCAGTGTCCCCCCGTCCACACATCCAGCCCGATGTCAGTCCCTACCCACACATTGCCGCGCCGGTCTGGTTCCAGGAAGCTGATGTTGTCGTTCTCCAGCCCGCTGCCCCGCCCAAAATGTGTCAGATTCCGAATGGCCCCGGAGTTGTCGATCTCCATTCGCGCAATCCCGCGCACGCCGCTATATCCGACCCACCACTCCCCCGGGACGCGTTCCGACAAGAACACCACGCCTTCGTACTCCAGGCCGTTCGCCTTCGAATAGACCTGCCAGTTTCCATGCTTCTGTCGCGCCAGGCCCAATAAATTCGCCACCCACAAACTGCCGTCCATCCCACGCCGCACGCGGTATACGGTTCGCGGCTCTTCGGTGATCGGCGTTGCATAGATTCGGAACTTGGACAGCGGGTGCCGCCAGTCGCCGATGAAAAGCCCGGCTCGCGTGCATAACCACAACTCGCCCGTATCCTCGGCTGTGATCGACACGATCCGGTTCGACGCTAGTCCGTCCGCTTCGCCGAATCGCATAATCCGCCCGCCCGGCGCGATGCGCGTCAACCCGCCCTCGTTGCTCCCGGCCCATATCGCGCCATCGCCGGTCGCCACCAAAGCGCGCACCTCGTTCGCCGCGAGTCCGTTGCCCGTATTCCAAACGGCAAAGCTACCGTCCGCGCGCATCTGGTTTAGCCCATCCTTGGTCCCGATCCAAAGACGCCCTTCCCCATCCTGCGCAAACGACATCACGCCGTTATTGCTCAACCCGTCGGAAGTCTCCCAACTCCGCCACGCGGGGAACCCGTTCCACCGCGCCAGTCCGTGTGCTTCAAGCCCAATCCACGGCGTTCCGAACTTATCCCAGACAACCGCGCTCACCGGATCGGCTCGCAATCCTTGGGCCGACGCGTAGCGCAGCCACCGCGCCCGGCCTCCGGACTCTTCCCTCTGCCACAACCCGGAAAACGTCGGCACCCATAGGCGGCCTGCCTTATCCACCGCAAGTTCGTTCAGCCGTCCCACCGGCGGAAAATCGAGATCCGCCCGCCGGAAGGCCGCCGCCCCGCGCTCCAACACGTACAGCGCCGCCCTCGATCGAATCCACACTCGCTTCTGCCCATCCATCACCGCCGCGCCGTAGTCGGCCTCCGGCAAACCCCACGGACTCCCCTCGGACTTCCACACAATCTCCCCATCCGCCCCCAACCGCCCGCGCCGCACCGTCGTCGTTGAACTCGCCCAAATCTCTCCGCCCGGATCCACAAACACGGATCGCAGAATCCACTTATCTGTTCCCCGGAACACGCGAAACGCGCCATTCTCCAGAATCGCCAGGCCTCGTGGCGATGCCACGATCAATCGTCCGTCCGGCATAGCGTGCATACAGCCGCTCCCAAAGCAATGCGCAAGCTCATCGCGCCGTTCAGACGCATTGGATAGGGCCAACGTAATGAACCGGTCGCCTTTCCAGACGCCAATACCCCCGTTCGTCCCAGCCAGGACATTCCCTGCCGGGTCCACAAACACCATCTGCACCGCGTCTTCCGGCAGTCCTTTGTCCCTCCCGAACCGTTCGAACCGGTGCCCGTCGAAACGAAACAGTCCGTTTGACGTACCTACCCACAAAAGACCCGTCTGATCCTGGACAATCCCGCGCACGCTCAGATTGGAAAGCCCATTTGCGAGTCCGTAGTGATCGAAGCTGAAATGCTGGCAGAAGACGGGACCCGCCACGGCGAGCGTCAACGCCGCCAGCGACGCAAGAATGCGCTGAAATTTCCCCATATCAAGAACGCGCCCGGTCTCCTGATAGTTTCAATCGGCCCCCCACCGTTTTTCTTTAATGGACCTCGTCAGTGTCTCTGTATCTTGCCACGTCATTCCGCCTCGGTAAAGGGAGGGAATTCGGCTGGAACCGGCGCCGTGATTCGCCGCATCTCCCCGTCCAGTCCCGGAAACGCCAACTTCCACGCATGGAGCAGCAGCCGTGGCGCCGCCGCCGCGCCATAAGCCGTATCCCCCGCAATCGGATTTCCGGTCGCCGCGCAATGAATCCGGATCTGATTCGTTCGCCCGGTAACGGGCAGCGCCTCCACGACAACGCCGTCCGCCGTACGCGCCAACACCCGCAACCGCGTCTCCGCGGCGGCTCCTCCCTCCAAAACATTCCATGGCGGGCGCCGCCCCGCCGCCCGGCCAATCGGGAGTGTGACTACCCGCTCGTCCCAGTCCACCTGTCCCGTCAACACGGCGACGTATCGCTTCTCCACCGCCCGCGCCTCAAATAGCTTCGCCAGCGGGGATCCTCGCTGCAGCGTCTTCGCCGCCAGTAACACACCGGATGTTCCGCGGTCCAATCGATGCAGAAAACGCACGTCCCCGTGACCCATCCCTAGCAGCGCATTCCCCGCCGTACCGGTTCGCTCCCTGCTAGTCGGATGCACCAGCATGCCCGAAGGCTTGTTCACCGCCAGTAGCTCGGCATCTTCATAGAGGATCTCCAACGCAATCTCTTCCGGCCAGATCTCCGTTATCCGTGCCGAATCATCCAGCGTCACCATCTCCCCGCCCGCCAATCGAAAGCCTTTGTGCCGCACACGCCCATCCACCTGGCACGCCCCCGCAGCCAGCGCCCGCCGCACACTCTCCCGCGAAGAGCCCGGCAGCCGGCCCCGCAGGAAATCCTCCAGCCGGGCCGATTCATCCACGCACCACGCGCGGCTTCGGCCCGCCGCCGTGCTAAAGTGAGTTTTCGCGGCAGACTCATCCGTTATCGCCATGTCGCTACAAGTATTCCTCTACGCTCAGTTTCGCGGAATCGAACGGTTCCTGTCTGGCACGAACGAGAACTCGTCGTTTGCCGACAAGAGCCTGTGGGTGTCAATGCTCACCGAAACCACCCCGCGCAACTTCCTCGCCGAGCAGAAACTCTCCCCTCTCCTCGCGGGTTATGCCGGCGGCGGCGCTTTTCTGCTTCTTCTTCCGGAACCCGCCGTCTCCAGCGCCGATACCTTTCTTTCTAACCTCCGCAACTCGATTGGCGAAGCCACCGGCGGCGTCCTCGAGCTGCACTGGGCCTGGACCGAAAACCTCGGCGCGTGGCCCAATGTCTGGAAACGCCTGAACGACGGTATGCGCAATCGCCGCCAGACCCCGCTCGCGCACCTCGGCGCCACCGCATTTGCCGATCAACCCGCCGCAACCGTGCCGGCCGAACAACCCTGGAGCGGCTTGGCCGCCGCGTTGCTCGCCACTCCCGGCGAAGGCCAGGAACGGACCACGGCCGATGGAGTCACGCTTACGGTTCCGCCCACATCCCCGCAGGAGTTGGGGCGCAAGGCCCAGGGCCGCCGCGCCTGGGGCCTCCTGCGATGCGAAATCGATCTTGCCGCCGCGCGCATTGACCTCGCCGATTCCGCCGAAAACTTCCAGTACCTCGCCCTTCTCTACAAGAACCTCGTCGCCGGGGAACTACTCCGTATTGTCTCTGCCATGCCCGCTCACGCCGGGCGAGTCAGCATCGTCTATAGCGGCGGTTACGATTTCGCCGTCGCCGGCGCCTGGGATGCTCTGCTTGGCGTCGCCGCCGAGTTCCACCGCGTCTTCTCCCTCTTCGCCGCCGACCTTCCCGGTGGAAAAGATCTCGCCGAAGGCGCCTCACTCTCGGCGGCCCTCACTGTCGCCGATCCCGGTGAATCCCTCCCCTCCGTCTGGCGGCGCAATCGCGAAGCCCTCGAGACCGTTCGCTCCTCCGGCCGCAACGCGCTTGCCCTCTTTGACCGCATCCTCGACTGGCCCGCCCTTAAGGACGCCGAAGGCCTGAAACTGCGGATTCGCAAGCTCCGCGACGTCTATCATTGTCCCGCCGAAGTATTCGCCGAGCTGGAAGACTTCTACGGCGTTCGTGGCCCGGGGGATCGCCTCGCCTCCCCCCGCGCCCGCCGCCGCGAACGTAGCGTCGACAAACCATGGCGCTTCCACAGCCGCCTTCGCCGCCTCGCCGGCGACCGCACCGGCTCCGAGTTCGAACGCCAATGGCGAGCCTTCCTCGGTGATCTCATCGGGCGCGGCCAGGTCCAGAAACAACTCCGTCCCGCTGGAAAGGTAGCATTGGACTGGGCTCAACTCGAAAGCGGCTCCCGCGGCCACGATTAGCGAAAGAGAGTGCAAAACCCCACGTATGTCGGATGAAATGCAGACCGATACTCCTCAGCCGGCACCGGAAACGCCGGTGATCGAAGAACCCACTGTGCCCGAGCCGGAGCCCGCCCGCGTCGCCGAGCCTGCTGTAGAAGCCGCCGCGCCTCCAGTGGAAACCGCCGTACCGGCCGCGGAGACAGCGTCGCCAGTGGTGGAAACACGGGTGCCGGCCGCCGAACCTCCCGCTACTCGTCCTCCCCGCGAACAACGCGCCGACCGTCCTCCCCGCGAAAGCAAGCCCCCGCGCGAGCGCCAGGGCCAGCCGCAAGGCCAGAGCAAGCCGCGCGGACCCGAGCAACGCGGCGGCGGCCCTGAGCATCGCGGAGGGAGCGCTGACCAGCGCGGCGGTGGCAACGATCGTCGCGGACAGGAACAACGCGGCGGCGGCCGCCCTGACATGCGCCGCCCCGAAGGCCCCATCGAAATCGAATACGAGAAGCTAATCGGCGATAGCCTCTACCTGGACAATCAGGCGCACGTTCTGGTTGCCCGGCTCCGCGACCTCGACGCCGGCACCCGCTCTCAGCTCCGCCGTCTCTATGGCGCGGTCCGCCGCGCCTGCCGTGCCGCGGAATCGGACCGCCAGCACCAGTTCGTCATGCTCCGCGCCCGCTTGGCCTACACCATCGCGCGCCACGGCCTACGCAGTCTTGACCCCCTCGAAAAACTGCTCCTCCAAGTCACCCGCCGCAACGAAACCCGCGGCTACGACCGCTTCCGCGATCTATTCGAAGCCATCATCGCCTACAACGAATAAGCCATGTCCTCCTCCCAAGTTCCCGAAATCCGCCTCGCCGGCAAGTTGATCATCGACGCCTCTCTCGTCTGCCTCACCGGCCTCCACATCGGGGCGGGAAAAGGCTCCCTCGAAATCGGCGGCGCCGACAACCCCGTCGTCAAAGATGCCTTCGGCCGCCCCATCGTCCCCGGCTCCTCCATTCGCGGCCGCCTCCGCAGCCTTCTCGAACACGCTCTCGGCCTCACCGCGCCCGATGAGATGGTCTATCTCTCGCGCCGCCGTGGCCAGGAAGTCCGCATCCATCAAAGCGACCGCGTCGACGATCCCATCTGCCTTCTCTTCGGCCGCAATCCTGGCCGCATGGAGCGCGTAAAAGGCGACGCCATCGAAGGCCGCCATATCACGCCAGCCCGCCTCGCCGTCTACGACGCACCGCTCGAAGTCGAATCCATCACCGCGCAAATGCGCGAACAATTGGACGACGAGCTTACCGAAGTGAAAAGCGAGAACGCCATCGACCGCATCACCGCCCAGGCCAATCCGCGTACTCTCGAACGCGTCCCGGCCGGTGCGAAGTTCCGCGTCCGTATCGTCATCGACATCCTCCAGGAGGAGGACCGCAAACTCGTCCCCCTGGTTGTTCAGGGACTGCGCCTCCTGGAAGACGCCGCCCTCGGCGGCGGTGGCTCCCGCGGCAGCGGCCGTGTCGAGTTCCAGAACATCCGCGCCGTCTGGCGCAGCCGCCGCTACTACGCCGACGGCTCCCAGGAAGAAGAAGTAGCCAAAGCCGCCAATACCGAGGCGCTCCAACAGGCCATCCTCGCCGACGAGTTCGCCATCCGCCTCAGCGAATAACCTCCCATGCCGATGGAACGGCCAGCTCTGCTGGTTCAACTACAGCCGATAACTCCCTGGCGCTGCGGCTCCGGCCGTCCCGAAGAACCCGCGTCGCTTGTCCCTAGCGATGGACTCTTCGGTGCGATCAGCGATGCCATGCGCCTCCTCGGTTGGCTGCCAGACTGGCTCGCCGAAGGCGCACGGGTCATTCGTTTCAGCTCTCTTTTCCCCTTCCACAACGAGACCTTTTACGCTCCCCTCCCCGAAGCCGTCCGCGCCACCGCTGGGCTCCGCCGTGTGCGTCTCGAGTCGGTGCGCTTCGCTCCTCTCGGAGCCATCCAGGATCTCGCTACAAGGAAATTCGATGAACACCGCTGGGTGCTGGATCTTCCCAGCGGCTGCCTCCAACCGGCCGACCGCGCCGGGGCCGGCGGCCCCTACCGCCCCCTCGAACGCCAGCGCGCCGCCGTCGATCGCTTGACCGGCGCCGCCACGCCCACAGTATCGGCCGAAGGCAACGAATTCGCCGCCAACGCTGGCGCCTGGGCCTTATTTGTCTTCGCCAACCTGGATACCGCTTCGCTTTGGAGCGGCCGGCTGAAAGCTGCCTTCCGCCTGCTGGCCGATGACGGAATCGGCGGCTGGCGTGGCGCCGGGTGGGGGCGTTCCCGCCGTCCTCGATTCCGCGAAAACGATCTCGGCCGCCTGCTCGCCCACATCGGTTGGAAACCCGCCGTGTACGCGGAAACCGGCAAATGGTGGGCGCTCGGACTCTTCTCTCCCGGCGATGCCGATAGAGTTGCCTGGGACAATGGAGCCTATCGAACCCTTACGCGCGGAGGCTGGACCGCCGGCGCCGGATCCAAAGCGGGACTCCGTTTTGTGCGCGAAGGCTCAATCCTTTCCAGCCCGGCCGAGCCCTCCGGCCGAATCGCGGAATCGGTCATGGAAGGTGTGCCCTATCCCGTCCTTCGCTATGGCGCCGGCCTGACTCTTCCATGGGCCGAGGAGGCGGATCGATGAACCGCCGCTACCGTCTCACAGTGCTCTCCCCCACCCTTACCGGCTCAGGCGAACTGCTTACCCCCATCGATTACATGGTCTGGCAGAACGAAGTCCGTGTCCTCGATCAGGAGCGCATCTTCAAACTCCTCGCCCGCAATCCGCGCCTGGAAAGTTACCTCGAACAACTCCGCAAAGCCGATCGCCTCGAATGGTCCCAGTGGGGCGGCTATGCCCAGAACTACAGCTCCGCCCGCATCCCTTTTGCTTCCGGAGGCCTCTCCGCCATCTGGGAAAAAGCGCGCACCGAAGACCTCCACATCCCCCGCTTCGCCCATGGCGGCGGTCGCCGCCTCCTTCCCGGCAGTGCCGTCAAGGGCGCATTCCGGACAGCATGGCTCAACGGGGCGCTTGAGCCGGAAAGGGCGCGCAAGGTCTGGGCGGAATGCGCCGCCGCGGGATTGCGGTGGAAAACACTCGCGGCCCTCGACGCCGCCGGCGGACGCAAAGCGCTCGACGGCCTCGCTTTCACCGACGCCCGCACCCCTGCCGATACCTTCCGCGTCTATCAGACCCGCGTTCTCGTCCTCCGGGCTGAATCGAAATCCGGTCCATCCGAGTGGAAACCCGGCCAGCAATTCGCCGAAATGGCGAAACCCGGTGCCGTCTTCGAAGGCCGGGGCGCGCTCCCTCCCGGGACAGGAGAAGCCCTCCGTGTCCAGGCTCGCCGCGTCATCGCCGGTCATATTGCGTTCGCCAGGCACGCCGCCCTCAAACCGCTCGCGGAGGCCGTCGACAAGCTCCGCGACGAAGAATCCCGCCTTACCGGCGATTCCGCCATTTTTGAGCTCGGTTGGGGCGCAGGCTTCCGTTCAAAAACGCTCGCTCCCGATCTATCCACCCCCGAAGCCCGCATGGCCCTGACCGGGATGCCCGGTATCCGGAAGTCGGTGGTTCCCGGACTTCCCTTCCCGAAAACCCGTCGCATCGCTATCGATGGCGGCGGCGGTGCCGCTCTCTGCGGCTGGGTCCGCCTCGATTGGGATTAGATTGGACTGAGACCAGGCGGATTGGGACTAGGTTTTTTCCGCCAGATACCTCTATCGACTCAAGCTTTCCCCCGCCCGTGCCGATGGAATTGCTAGGCACAGTGGCCGCAGCTCTCATGGTACGATCTAAAAGTCGGCTGCCGGATCGTGCCGCGCAGGCTTTTTATGTACAACGCCTTCTTTGGCATTTCAGAAAATCCCTTTAGTCTCAGCCCCGACCCGACGTTTCTGTATCGGAGCCCGCAACACGAAGAGGCGCTGGCCAACCTGATCTATGGCGTCCAGAGCCGCAAAGGATTCATTGTCCTGACGGGAGAAGTGGGCACCGGCAAGACGACGATGCTCGAATGCCTGCGGGAATACCTCGAATCGCAGTACATCGAATACGCGTCGCTATTCAACAGCCGCATTAACCCGCAGCAATTTTTCGAGATGATCGCCTACGACCTCGACCTTCGCTGCAACCGCCAGTCGAAAACCGAAGTCCTCTTCTCTCTGAATACCCTGCTTATTCAGCAGGCCAACGAAGGGCGCACCAGCGTCCTCATCGTCGACGAAGCGCATAACCTCGATTGGGACGTGCTCGAAGAGATCCGCCTCCTCGGCAATCTCGAAAACCGCCGCGGCAAGCTGCTCCAGATCGTCCTAGCCGGTCAGCCTGAGCTCGACCGCAAACTCGACGCCCCCAACCTCCGCCAGCTTAAGCAACGTATCGTCCTCCGGTATAACCTGAAGCCATTCAGCGAAGCCGAGAGCGTCGAATACATTGATACACGAATGGCCCGCGCCGGTATGGAGAACCAACGGGTGTTCGCTCCTAGCGTCCTTTCCGAAATCCATCGGCGCTCCCAGGGTATCCCGCGCCTGATAAACGGCATATGCGATAACTGTATGCTCACCGCCTTCGCCGCCGAGCAGCACCACGTCACCCTCGAAACCCTCGAAGAAGTCAGCAACGACATGCGGCTCGAATGGGCCGGCCGCCGCGGACGTCACTCCCACCGCGACTTCGACGTGCCGCTCGAACACACTTCCTTCACCGATCGCGGCGATTAAGCTCCTCAATTTCAATTAAAATTTCCTAAATTGCCCGCCTTGGACCCTTCCAAGGCGGGCAATTTGCCTTTAAACCCCTATCTTGACTCGGAACAGTCCTAGTAAGGCTAACTTCTTAGAAGCAGCATAGGAAAAATCCTAGATATGCGGTACCTTTGTTTGACCCTAGAATAGGGATGTTCACCTAAGGGATGTAAGGTAGCTTGGGACCTCGGTCTCAGGTTGGCTGCATGTCTTGACTAAGGTATCCTGATGAAACTATTTAAGCTAGCAGTTCGTTTTAGCCTCTTGGCGCTGTCTCTGACCGCGCTTTCCGGCGTGTCTTTTGGACGCGACGTAATGGTCGGGCCCCTGCCTCCTCCGGATGACGGCGATACGTCCGTCCTGGTTGGGCCGTTGCCCCCTCCCGATGACCCCCCCGAAAATTAAGGTCACCTGGCCACTCTCCAACCTAAACAAAAAGCCTCCGCCTGCCGATAGTACATCGTGAGCGGAGGTTTTTTCATTTGCTCCTAGAACAGATCTTCTACGCGATCACCACCTCGATTACACTGGGGCTGGCGGTGCGTACCCTGCAATTCCTGCTCTCCAAGTGGGTCCGCCAGTATTACCTCCTCATCCTTATCCTCGTTCTCCTTTTGATGGTAGTCGTCCCGCCCATCGCCTCCTACGTCAGCATCGGCAACTGGCAACTGGAGAGCGCGCAGCGAATGTACTGGGGCGTTTCGGCGCTCTATCAGTTCGCCACGTTTCTCCTGCTGCTGCAGCTTATCTTTCGCGTCGGGCGTGAACTGCCCGCCCAGGCGACCCTCGTCCGTACGCTCAGCCTCGCCGCCATCGCCGCGGTGTGTATCTCCGTCTTCATCCATCTCGATAAACGGCTCAACGCCTTCATGGGCTCCGTTAACCGGGACCTCACTTTCTTTTCCGCTCTCATCAACATGGTGCTCTGGCGCTTCCTGCTCCAGCTTCGAAAACGCGACTACCTTCTCCTTGCTGTCAGCGCCGGCATTGGTATCCAATGCACCGGCGACGCCATCGGCCTCTCCCTCCGCTTCATCGGAAAACAGATGGGCCAGGCTCACGCGTTTCTCGAGTTCGGTAACATCCTGATGTCGCTCTCCTCCGTCATCACTCTCCTGATCTGGCACACCGCCTTCTCCCGCAGCCGCACGACCGCGGAAAAACCGGGCCGGGATTCCGTGTCGGCCCCGGCCGCCGCAGCTATAAATCCTTCAAATTCCGAGCTGATCGGATATCACGAGTAGCCATTCGCTTGTACAATAAGTAGGGCTGTTAGCAGCCGAACCTCGCGGCCAAGTCAGCCGCACCAAGGAGTTTCCCCGTATGGATCGCAGAGACTTTCTAGCTGGCGCTGGTGCCGTAGGTACCGCTTTTGCCGCTCGTCCCGGTGCAAAAATGTCCGGTCGCGTGCTTGGTGCCAATGACCGCATCAATGTCGGCGTTGTCGGCGTCGGAGGCCGTGGCAGCTACGTCGCCAATGTTTTCGCCCGCGTAGGCGCCGACACCAACAAGTGCCAGATCGTGAAGGTGTGCGATACCTACCAGAAGCGTGTCAACCAGAACATGGAGCGCCACAAGGCGAAGGGCACGCTCGACTGGCGCGAAGTCGTCGCCGACAAAGACATCGACGCCGTCATCGTCGCCACTCCCGATCACTGGCACGCCCGCGTCGCCGCCGAAGCCATGCAGAACGGCAAGGATGTCTACTGCGAAAAGCCCATGTGCCATACGGTCGATGAAGTCAAAATGCTCATCGAAACGGTCAAGGACACCAAGCGCGTCATGCAGGTCGGTTCGCAAACCACTTCCGGCGACCAGTGGGCGCAGGCGAAAAAAGCCATAGCGGACGGCGCCATCGGCAAGATGCTGATGAGCCAGGGCTCCTATCACCGCAACTCCGTCGAAGGCGAATGGAACTGGCCCATCGACAAGAGCGCCGGGCCCAACGGCAAGGGCGAAGACTACATCGACTGGAAGACCTGGCTCGGTCCCGCCACCAAGCGCGATTGGGATCCCGACCGCTTCTTCCGCTTCCGCAAGTATTGGGACTACTCCGGCGGCATCGCGACGGACCTCTTCTTCCATGTCGTCGCCCCCATGAATATCTGCTGGCCCACGCCGCAGTTCCCGCACAAGGTGATGGCAGGCGGCGGCATCTATGAGTTCTCCAAGCTCCCCGAAGATCCCACCAAGCCGGACCGCGAAGTGCCAGACACTTTCCATTTGATCGCTGAGTACAACGCGGGCCACTCGCTCGTCCTCAGCTCCTCGATGGCAAATTCGCAACACATTCCCGGGCTCATCCGCGGCCACGAAGGGACGATAATCATGGTCGAGCACGGCCGCTTTGAAGGCTTCGCCCCGCACATCACGCTGAAGCCCGAAGTCAGCGGCGGACGCCAGGGCTCGGTCAAAAAGGCGATCGGTGGCGAAAAGTATAAGTTCGGCACCGAGGAAGTGCAGATCCCCGTCAAGGAAATCGACACGATGCGCACGCATGTCACCAACTTCCTCGACTGCATGGTCTCCCGCCAGAAGCCGACGCTCGACGTCGAAACCGCCGGCCGGGCTCAGGTACTCATCACCATGGCCGTGCACAGCTATCGCTCCGGCAAGGTGCTCTACTTCGACGAACAGAAGTTCAAGATCGTCGACAAAGCCCCGGTCCGCTCCTAACTCTTACCCAACCCGCAAGCGAATACGGCCAGCCTCCGCGCTGGCCGTCGCTATTTGTCCCACAACCAAAATGGGGCCCTTGGTTTTCCAGGCCTTACTAAAAGCGGATGAGTCCGCTATGATCCCCGCCCGCACGACTGCCGCACGATCATCTTACAGTCCAGCAGAATATCCCGCGCCGGCATTGTCGGGTGTGCAATCCGTTCCAGCATTGCCGAGATGGCGGCGGCTCCGAGGTCGTGACACGGCTGCCGCAGAGTCGTGAGCGGCACGCGCAGCAGGCTCGCGTATTTCACATCGTCCATGCCGACAATGCGGATATCGTCCGGAACGCGGACTTCCAGCGCATCCAGCGTGTGCATCAAATGGCCCGCGGTGTGGTCATTCGCGCAGACGAACGCGTCCGGATTCACGGATTCTATGATCTGACCGATCCAGTCCTGGCTTGAGGGATCGCCACGAAATACGGACTCTCGATCCACTGGCAAATCGTTGGCAAAGAGAGCCTCGCGGTAGCCGGCGATTCGCGCATCCACCGTAGAGGCCGAGCGCGGCCGTGCTATGAAAACGATCCGCCGGCAACCCGCCTGAATTACGTGGTCCGTTACCATGTAACCCGCGCGCCGGTTGTCGATGCCGACCAGATCGAAACGGCTCCGCAGCGGATAGGGGTACAAGTCGCGATCAAGTAGGATTAACGGGATACCGGCGCGTTCGAAGGCGTCGATGATCCAGCGATTCACCTCGTCCATATTCGGCAATAGCTCAACCGGCGCAAAGAATACGCCGGAGACATCCATAGAAAGGTAATACTCGCAAAGCTGTTTCGCCTGCTGTTCTTTAGGCTCCGCGCCATGCGTGGCATCGCCCCACAGGAGCGCATGTCTCCCGGCACGTCCCGCGCGCGCCATGCCTTGGCAGATCGGTTCAAAGATCTCCGTTTCGCCGAGCCCCGGAATCAGAAGTCCGAAAACGTGGCCCTGCGCACGATCCGGCTCCCGCACATAGGTGCCTGATCCAGCCCTCCGATCAATCAGCCCTTGGGATTGAAGCTCCTTCAAGGCCCGCGCGACCGTGAGCCGCGAAGTTGAGAACGTTTCAGCGAGCTGCATTTCGCTGGGCAACTTTTCCCCTGGCTTAAATTCGCGGTTCACGATCGCCCGCTTAAGCTCTAGCAGGATTTTTTGGTACTTGGGCGCCTGGCTGTCGACAACAGAGTCGGTTTCCGGAAGCTGCTTAATCAGCTTTGCCATATTATGTCTGTAAAGCATAGCATCGACACTTTGTATTAGCAAGCGGTATAGACAGGTCCTGGACTCAGACCGAAGATGCGGTGCCCTCTTGCCTTTTGACTCGCCGCAACAACCTAAACAGCTTTTGTAAATTAGTATTGACAGCTCCGTGAATTCGGTATATATCTTTCTCTACGCTGATCAGTGAATTCTCGATTAGCAGATTGGGTCCTTGGAGACCACCAGGAGTTGCCATGTCGAGCTTTGCCTGTCGTCACTTGTTTTCGCTGCTGCTTACGTGCAGTTTTGCCTACGCGCAAACCTCCACAGGTTCGATTCAGGGAACAATTACAGATCCCTCGAACGCGGTCGTACCCGGCGCCGATATCGTCCTGACCAACGTCGCGACGAATGAGAAGCGGATCGCGAAATCGACGGAGATGGGCTATTTCTCCTTCACCCTCCTCCCGCCTGCCGGCTACCGGCTTGATGTTCAGGCGCGAGGGTTCAAGCGCTCGGTGCGGGAGAACATCACGCTCAATGTGGCGATGGTAGTCGCCGTCCCCGTCCTCCTCGAACTCGGCGCGTCGACGGAAACCGTTTCGGTCGATGCACAGGCGCCCATCCTCGAAGCGGGCAGTTCTTCGCTTGGCTACGTAATGGAGAACTCCAGCATCGCCAACCTGCCGATCAACGGCCGAAACGCTTATGGCTTTGCGACATTAGTCCCGGGCGTGCGCGCCGCTCGCGGATTCAGCCAAGTCTCCGTCGGCATGTACAACGAGGAATTCGTCTCCATCAACGGAGCCCGCGCGAATGCGAGTAACTTCCAACTCGATGGAGGCGCGAACTCGACTCCATCCTTCAACGGCCCGGCGCTGTTTCCGTCGGTGGACATGGTGCAGGAGTATAAGGTGCAGGTCAACAACTTCAGCGCCGAGTTCTCCAACACGGCCGGCGGCGTGGTGAACGTCGTCACCAAATCCGGCTCGAACAAGTTGCACGGCTCGTTGTTCGAATTCCTGCGGAACGACAAACTGACCGCCAACAACTTCTTCAATAACCGCGCCGGTCTGCCCGTCGGAGCATTTCGATTCAACCAATTCGGCGCTTCCGCCGGCGGGCCGGTGTTGCTGCCGAAGATCTACTCCGGCAAGAATCGCACCTTCTT
This sequence comes from Acidobacteriota bacterium, assembly GCA_016185425.1. Classification (GTDB taxonomy): domain Bacteria; phylum Acidobacteriota; class Terriglobia; order Bryobacterales; family Bryobacteraceae. The sequence goes on from JACPNQ010000045.1 coordinate 60,756, forward strand.
CTTCTTCGCCTACGAGGGCTTGCGCTGGGTGCAATCCATTACCGCGACTGGCACGATGCCCACCGAACTCGAACGGCGCGGCGATTTCACGCAAACTCGCAATGCTGCGGGACAGCAGATTCTTGTCTACGATCCATATAGCTCCCGTCCCGACCCGGATCGCGCGGGAAGGCTGATCCGGACACCGTTTAACGGCAATTTGATCCCACTCACCCGGTTCGACGCGGTCGCGCGAAATGTTGCTCGCTACTTCCCTCTGCCGAATACGACCGGCGCCCTCTATACGAACAACAACAACTTCATCTCGAATCAGTCGTCGCCGATCGCCAAGAACACTCCTTCCATCCGGCTTGACCATTCACTGAACGACAACCACAAGTTGTTTGGCCGGTACTCATCGAATGTCACGGATTTCCAGCGGCCCAAGATCTATGGCGGCGAATTGCACATCGCCGCGCCAACCCGCGGCCCTGACGATCTCCGGCAATGGCAGACCGTGATCAACTACACCGGCACGTTGTCGCCCACAACGGTGCTCGAGCTCAGCTCCAGCTATCTGCGGTACACACTGGGCCGCACGCCTCCCGGTTACAATTACGACCCGGTTCAGCTCGGCTTTCCGTCCTACCTCAGGTCCCTGCAGCCGAATCTGCCTCCCTGCTTCCCCCAGATCAATACGGGCCAGGGATTGACTTGGTCCGTCAATGAAATTGGCATCGGCTCGGACGTTCCTCTCGGGGTCTGTGGGGCTCTGCGAAGCGCTGTTGACGCATTCCAGGAGTCCGCGAACCTGACAAAGAACCGCGGCGCGCACATCTTAAAATTCGGCGGGATCATGCAAGCCGACCGGAACAATGGATCTAGCGACGTCGATGCCGACGGTGTCTACACATTCCGGCGCGACATGACGCAAGGCCCGGACCCCCGTGTTGCCACCAGTACAGCCGGCGTGGCGTTCGCGTCCTTCCTATTAGGAACTGGCAGCGGCGGCAGTATCGCCACCGGAGTTCCGAGCCGCAACTACATTACTAAGCGATTCGGCGCGTACTTCCAGGACGATTGGAGAATCACTCCATCCTTGACCCTGAATCTGGGTATCCGTTATGACTACTCCACTCCGTGGACGGATCGTTACAACCGGCTGAGCAATATCGATCTCACCTCCACGTCCGCACTCCAGGTACCTGGGTTCGCGCTTCGGGGCGGCCTGACGTTCCCTGGTGTGAATGGCCAATCGCGCAACCTCTTTAATGGCGACCGCAACAACTTTGCGCCCCGCCTCGGATTCGCGTATTCGATGAATCGAAACACGGTCTTGCGTGGCGGTTACGGCATCTTTACGGCGCCTCTCACGGGAAGCGGTCAGGCGAGCGACGGCTTCCGCGCCAGGAACGACTGGGTGACGTCCTTGGATGGCGTCACTCCTCTCAACCCGCTTTCCAATCCCTTTCCCAACGGGTTCACCTTGCCAACGGGCAACACCGCTGGTCTCGCTACTTTGTTGGGGCAAGGCGTCAGCGGCAACGACCGTGGCATGAGGTTGCCCTATGCACAGCAGTGGAATCTGGACTTGCAGCGGACACTGCCCGGCAACTTGCTGATAGACGCAGCCTACGCCGGCAGCCGCGGCGTCCACCTGTTCGGCAACCTCAACATGAACCAGTTGCCGAACGATCGCCTGGCGCTTGGCGATGCGCTGCGCGAGAACGTCTCCAATCCTTTCTTCGGCACAGTCAAATCCGGTGGCCTGAGCTCTTCGACCGTCTCCCGCGCGCAACTGTTGCGGCCATATCCGCAATTCACCGGCGTCACACAGGCAAGCGCGAGTTACGGCGCATCCACATATCACGCCTTGCAACTGCGCGTTGAACGCCGCTTCAGTCAGGGCCTGAGCATTCTCGGGTCCTATACCTTCTCGAAGCTGCTGGACGACGTCACCATGATTTCCGGATACCCTGGCGACGTCTACGGCGGCGGCCTCCAGGATTTTAATACGCGACGAAACGAACGCGCCGTCGCCGTTTTCGATGCGACTCACAACCTGGCGATCAACACCGTCTGGGAGATGCCCTTCGGGCGCGGCAAGCGATTCCTCAGCACTCCGGGCATCCTCGCTGCGATAGGCGGTGGATGGCAACTGAACGGAATCGCGACTTTCCGAAGCGGCGCTCCACTCATGTTCACCTCCGCCACGAACAACCCGTTCAACTTCGGCGGCGCACAGCGGCCGGACTGGGTCCCCGGACAGAATGCAAAGCTCGAAGGACCAATCCAGTCGCGCCTGACACGCTACTTCAACACCGATGCTCTCGTGCAGCCTGCGCCGTACACGATGGGCAACGTTCCTAGGCTCACGTCCAATCTTCGCGGGCCCGGTATCGCCAATTACGACCTCTCGCTGTTCAAGAATATCCCGCTGCGCGAGTCCGTCTCGCTCCAATTCCGCGCGGAGGCATTCAATGCGTTCAATCGCGTCGAGTTCGGGCTGCCAAACACAGCGATCGGTTCCCCGGCCGCGGGCACAATCAGCGCCCAGGTGAACCAGCCGCGAGATTTCCAATTCGCCCTGAAATTGCTGTTCTAACCCGGCGAGGATTCACATGAAGATCATCAGCGTTGGTGAGATTCTGTGGGATCTCTATCCAGGCTCCGAGCATCTGGGCGGCGCGCCATTCAATTTCGCCGCCCACGCAAGGAGGCTGGAGCATGAGGTTCTTTTTCTCAGCGCCGTTGGCAATGATTCTCGGGGCAATCGCGCGATCGCCCGGTTAGCGGATCTCGGACTGTCCTGCCAATTTGTACCCCGCATTGCGGGCCAGCCAACTGGCTTCGTCTCCGTTGACCTCCAGGACGGTAACCAACCCCGGTACGTGATTCACCGGCCTGCCGCCTACGACTTCGTTCAGCTCTCGGACACCGGCCTCGACGAAATCGCGGAGTGGCGCCCGGACTGGATCTATTACGGAACCCTCCACCAGATGGATATGCGGGGAAAGGAGGCTACGGAACGGCTGATCGGCCGCTGTCCGGATGCGAGGCGGTTCTATGACATCAATCTTCGGGCCTCCTCATTCACGCCGGAGTTGGTCACGCGACTTGTGGATACGGCGGATGTGGTGAAGCTGAACGAGGCCGAAGTCCGCGCTGTAGCGCAGATCCTTGGCGCACCGTTCTATTCGCTCGAACAGTTCTGCAGAGAGTACGCCGAGTGGTTCGATTGGGAGGCGGTTTGCGTAACACGCGGTGCCAATGGTTGTGCGCTGCTGGTCAAGGGTGAGTACGTCGAGGCTGCCGGCTATTCCGTTCATGTACGCGACGCGGTGGGCGCCGGAGACGCATTTGCGGCGGCGTTCCTGCATGGCCTCGCAAGCGATTGGCGCCCGCGGCAAATCGCGGACTTTGCAAATCGGCTGGGAGCGTTGGTTGCAAGCCGGGATGGCGCGGTGCCGCCATGGGAGCCGGAAGAATGCCGTGCACTGGTGCGGCATTCCGCCACCTGAGTAGTAACGCCACAAAAAGGAGATTGTCATGAGACGACGCAGGGTCTTCGTGGGATCCGCATTTGCAGGGCTCGGGATCAATGGACTTTTCGCAAAGCCCCCGAAAGTCAAAGCCGGAGACGTCCCCACTCGTGTCTTTGGGAAGACCGGAATCAAGCTTACGGTCCTGGCACAGGGAGGATCGCGGATGGACTTGCATCCGGACCTGGAGTCCGCGCGCAAGTTCGTACGGCATGTCTACGATTTGGGGATCAACTACTTCGATTGCGCGCACGCGTACTGGGACGGCCGTGCCGAAGAGGCATACGGCGGAGTCCTCCCGGAGTTTCGCAAGCAGGTCTTTATCACGACGAAATCGGGCAAACGTACCCGCGCGGATGCGGAGAAAGAGCTCGAGATTTCGTTGAAGCGGCTCCACACGGACTACCTTGACCTCTGGCAGATGCACGACGTTCGCACCCAACAGGAGATGGACCGCATCTTCGGCCCAAATGGTGCAATCGAGGCATTTGAGGCGGCGAAGAAGGCTGGTAAGTGCCGTTACATCGGCTTCACTGGTCACTTCGATCCGGAGATCCACGTCGCCATGCTCAAGCGGTACGACAAGTGGGATTCGGTCCTCATGCCTCTGCATGCCGCCGAGACCAGCTACCTGAGTTTTGAGGAAGGAACCCTGCCGCTGGCTCGGGAGCGCGGCATTGGCATTCAGGCGATCAAAGTCTTCGGCAAAGGGTATCTGCTGCGCGCCATCAGTCCCGCCGAGTGCCTGCGTTACGTGTTGAATCTCAACGTGCACGCAGTTGCGGGCTGCGGCACGCAAGGGCAGATGGAAGACAACATCCGCGTCGCAAAGGAGTTCAAGCCTTTGGCCGCGGAAGAAGTGGCGGCCATTCGGCAAAAGGCTATAACCGGTCGCGGAGTTCTCCACGGAAGCGAGATGGAGTACTGGAAGAAAGGCTTTTTCAAGCCATGACAAGCTCTGTGCGTGCCGCGCTATTTCTCGCCGTGGCTGGGGCCGTCGCTGAAGACCGCCCGGGGGTGTTCTTCCGGGAGGACTGGACCGCGAAACCGCCTTTTGAACAGGTGACGCAGGATCATGTCGCCAGTCCCGATCTCCTTCAAATTCTGTACGGCCCGGCGAGAGACAGCATCAAAAAGCGGCACCACGGTAGTGATCACGATCCGTACTATATATTCTCCGGCGCGTGTGAGGGCCATTGGGCGGTGGCGCTGCGGCGCAGAGATGCACTCGCCGATTTAACCGGAAACGCAAAGATTCGCTGGCGCGCGCGCAACTCGGGCTTCCGCCGGCTCCATGTCATCGTGAAACTCGCGGATGGGACATGGCTGGTGAGCGACGAGTCCGATGGCGCGTCGAAGGACTGGCGCGTCCAGGAGTTCAAAGCCGCAGATTTGCATTGGCGGAAACTGAACATCGACACCATAACGGAAGGCGCCGAGGTCGAGCGCCCGGACCTCAGTCACGTTGACGAAATCGGCTTCACCGATCTCATGAAGGGCGCGAGCTCGCCGGCATGTTCGCGCCTGGACTGGATCGAAGTGCTTGCCAAGCCAGTGAAGCGGGAGCGCGCTGCGGTTCAACCAAGCCGTTGGGTGCGCCACCTCATCAGCGAGGGGTTCCAAACACAATCCTCTGCGGCCGCCGACTTCACCGGTGACGGCCGGATCGATGTCATCACGGGCGATATCGGGAATGACCGGCGCATCTATCTCTATAGCGGCCCGAACTGGCAACCAACGCTGCTGCGCTCCGGAATCCGCCTCATCCAATCTGCCGCGCTCGATGTCGATGGTGACGGTGACACAGACTTCATCGGCGCACAATATCGGCCCGGCCTCGTCTTCTGGCTCGAACGCCCGAAGGACCCGCTTCATGATCCGTGGCCGTACCACGTTATCGATGGGCTCTCCAACGGCGGTGTAAATGGCGTTCATGGATTGACGCTCGGTGATGTCGATCGAGACGGCAGGCTTGATCTGATCGCGGGCAGCGGTTGGCCGGAGGGAAAGCTGCCGAATTCCTTGGTTTGGTTTCGAATACCGAAGGATCCGCGTCAACCTTGGGAAAGACACGTCTTCGCCGATCGAGACGCCCCCGGGCTCAGCCACTATCTCGGTTTCGGCGATGTGAACGGCGACGGCCGTGCGGATGTCGCGACCGGCGCAAAGATACCGCCTGAGGGGAACTGGTTCGCATGGTGGGAGCAGCCAGCCATCCCCGGCAGGACGTGGACGAAACATGTCATAGCCGAGAACCAGCCGGGAGCTACCAACATCCTGATGGCCGACATGAACGGCGACGGAAAAACAGACTTCATCGCGACGCGAGGCCACGGACAGGGCGTCGTCTGGTACGAGGCGCCGGAGTGGAAACGCCACGACATCGACATGGACATCGTCGGACCGCATTCCCTGGCGGCCGCCGACATTGATGGCGATGGTGATATCGACGCAATCACGTGCGCCAAGGATTCCCGCGTCGTTGTATGGTACGAAAACGACGGCCGCGGTAAGTTCACGACGCACCTCATTGACAACGATCAGGCCGCATATGAGGTGCGGCTGGTAGACATCGACGGCGACGGCGATCTGGATCTGCTGATCGCCGGGCAAGAGACCAGGAATGTCGTCTGGTATGAAAACCGGCTGCGGCAGACCACGGGAGGTGCAAAGAAATGAACTCACGTCTCATTCCGGCAGCCCTTTTCCTTGCGTGCGCACACCTGGGCTGGTCCCAGGTGACCACCGCGCGCTTTTATGGCATTGTGACGGACCCGTCCGGCTCCGTTGTTCCGGGCGCCTCAATTGCATTGACCAATCGGGACACGGCCGCGGTCGCAAGCAAGAAGACGGATGCTGCGGGCGAATTCATGTTCGACTTCCTGCGAGTCGGCACGTATACGCTGACCATCGAAGCGAGTGGCTTCAAGACGCTACAGTCGAGCGGCATCGAACTCGGCGCGGCACAAAGCATCCGCCGATCCTTCATCCTCGAGATCGGCTCGACCTCCGATACAGTGCGAGTCACAGCGGACACTGTCGAAGTCAACACCGTCAATGCAGAGCAACGGGAAAGCTTCTCGACCGTGCAGGCGACGCAACTCCCGCTCGCGCGGCGGAACTACTCCAATCTGTTGAAAATCGGCACCGGCGTCGCCGACATTCCGGGCGGCGTCCGTATGAACGGACTGGGGAAGAGTGGCGCGAGCATTACCGTGGACGGCACCAACGCCACGGCAAATTCCGAGAACTCCTATACCTCGATGTTCAATTCCTTCAACTACATCGACACGCTGAGCGTTGAGGCGATTCAGGAAGTTCAGGTCACAAAAGGAGTGATCTCGGCGGAATACGGCCAGCAACTCAGCGGTAACGTGAACCTCATAACAAGGTCCGGAACGAATACGTGGCACGGCAGCGCGTTCGAGAACTTCCAGGCCGAAGAACTCAATGCCCGTGGCCAATTCCTGACCGCCAACGTTCCGTTGACATTCAATCAGTTTGGCGGTGCGATCGGCGGCCCCATTCGGCGCGACCGCCTCTTTGTCTTCAGCACCTACGAAGGCTATCGCGAACGCACGATGCGATTCGTAAGCGGCGATGTTCCCACGGCGAAGCTGCGAAATGAAATGCTGGCGGCCGTACCAGCGTATAAAACCGCTCTCGACATCATGCCGCTCCCGAACCGTCCGTTTGCAACCACGGCGGATGTAGGCCGGTTCGAAGGTGCGGCTTCCACAAAAGCGCAAGACAACCACGCGGTCGTCAAAGGAGACATTCGGCTGACGAACCTCAGCAACCTGGCGCTCACATACACGCGCGGGCGGCCCTATCGCACAAACGAAAACCTGACGCAAAATGCGCGTAACTGGCTCGGCTTTCAGGAGCGAGGCACAGCCAATTACATCGTCTCCGGTCCGGCATGGACTTCGGAGACTCGCTTCGGGTATAACTTCAACGAAGTCGATCGCAATGACAGCTACTTCTTCACCGCTGTAGATGGTGCGCGGCCGGAAGTGTCGTTCGGGGGCAGGCGTTTTCCTGGCATTCAAGCGACAGGTCTGTTCTCGACGGGTGACGCCGAGTTCAACAACCGTTACGGCCCGCTCTGGAGCCTGGAAGAAAAGTTCGCGAAGCACATCGGCAAGCACTCACTGAAATTCGGTGGCATCCTCACGCGTCGTGCCTCGGGACGAGTGAATTTGGAAGTCCCGCAGCTTCGCTACGTTGATAGAGCCGAGCTGCTCTCCAACAATCCCAGCCGGTTCCAGGTCTTCTTTGGGCAGCCGCGCTATCTCGGCCGGAACAATGAAATTGGAGCGTTTCTGCAGGACGACTGGCGCGTCAGTCCGAAGCTCGTGGTGAACCTCGGTGTTCGCTACGACTTCTTTTCGAAGTACGTGGCCAAGCCCGAAGACGCTAGGGAGTCGGCGGGTTTCTTCAATCTCGACGGACTCCTGGACAATCAGTTCCACTTTGGCCCCTTCCGCGATCCTTCGAGGCCCGTCGAAAACGATGGCTGGGTGAACCTCGGCCCTCGCGTTGGCTTCAGCTACAACCCCGACGGCCGCGGAAGAACAGTCATTCGTGGCGGCCACAGTGTGATGTTCGGCATTCAGCCAACCGACGACTACAACAGCGCGGTATCGCGGACGGCGTTTCTTACTCGCTCGGTCGTTTACAGCAAGGCGGAGGGAAGTGCGCTGCGCTTGCGCTATCCGCTTTTCGTCGACGAAGTTCTCCCGCTTGTGACGGCCTCCAAACAGCTTCAGCGCGAGTCGCTCTTTGATCCGCACATTCAAAATCCATACAGCATGAATACGTACTTCGGTGTGCAACGCGAAGTGGCGGGCGGGATGATTCTGGAAAGCGCGTTCGTTGGTACTCGCGGCTTGAAATACCGGTTGCGGCGCCAATTCAACGAAGTGAATCGCCTAACGGGCCTTAGGCCGAATCCGGACTTAGGTACAGGGATCTACTTCGACAGCTCGCAGACATCGAGCTACTACTCCTGGCAGAGCTCATTCCGGAAACGGCTTTCGCGCGGTTTTATGGGAAGCGCCCATTACACATGGGGCAAAGGCCTCTCCTACTCTGGCGGTGACACGGGTGCCTCGTTTAGCGGTGACACGGTCGTCGCCGTACAGGACTTCTTTGATGTAAGGAGCAACTACGGCCCCTCGGCGGGCGATGTCAAACACAACTTCGTCGGCGAGTTCCTCTACCAGACTCCGGCCCTGGCGCAAATGCGCAACCCCATCGCGCGCTCGACCATTGGCGGATGGCAGATCTCGGGGATCTTCACAGCCAGGACCGGCTCGCCGCTACTGATCACCCAAGGCTGCGCTATCACGCATTGCAGGCCCGATTATATCGGCGGGAACGCGATAGCGCCTAACTACCGCACTACCCTGCAGTACCTGAATGCGGCAACATTCGCCCGCGTACCGATCGTCTCCGCGTCGGGTGCTACTCTCCGAGCCGGCAATCTCGGGAACGGCGCACTGCGGCTGCCGGGAATGTGGAACCTCGATTTCTCCCTTGGAAAGAACTTCAAGATCACCGAGCTCGTCCGATTCCAAATTCGCGGCGACATGTTCAACGTCTTCAATCACACAAATTTCTCGGGCATCACGACCGACATCAATTCAGGCAATTTCGGACGATTCACGAACACGCTGGGGGCGCGCGCCATTCAGCTCAACGCGCGAATCAGCTTCTGACTTTGTCCCAAGTCACGGTTTCACATATGAATTTCAAGGAGAGCGAATGAATTTCTCACGACGCGATATCCTCGCCATGCCCGCGGCGGCACTGCCGGGGACGCTATTTGCCGCGGCGCCAGGTAACTCGGCAGGCGATCAGTGGTACAAGAGAATGCGCCGCTGCGCGCAGCACAACTTGAATGAGTACGATCCCAAAGACCTCGATATCGAATCGTGGCTCAACTATTGGGAGAGTCTCAAGATCAACGCACTCATTCTTACCGGTGGCGGCTTCATGGCCTTCTATCCGACGAAGCTGCCCAATCACCACAAGAGCCAGTTTCTTGGCGAGCGCGATCTCTTCGGCGACTACGCGAAGGCGGCGAAGAAGCGTGGAATCCGCGTAGTGGCGCGCGTCGAGACCAATTGGCTTCACGAAGACGTACTCAAGGCGCGCCCGGAATGGTTCGAGCGCGACGAGAATGGGAACCCGTATTCGAATGAGGAGTCGCGATATGTGTATCACACCTGCGTCTTCTCGAACTATCACGAGCAGCAGGTGCCCGCCATCATCCGCGAGATCGGCAGTCTTTACGAAGTCGACGGCTTCTTCACGAATAGCTGGCCGGACACGGGCGCACCGCGTCCCTGTTACTGCGAGAACTGCCGCAAGTTCGGGCAGCGCACAAAGGCGCAGCTCTACGATGCCTATCAGAAGCGGGTTGTCGATCTTTGCCGGAATTTGACCGTCGTCGTGAAGGAGCAGCGCCCCGACCGCGTTTACAACGTCAATATCGCGGGCGGCATCACTGCCGTGCAGAGCATTCGAAAACTGGCGGAAGTCGGAGAGTGGATCACAGCGGACCATCAGGGCCGCGGCGGTGGCGACAAACCGATCTGGGACTGCTCCCAGCAGGGACGCGTCGGCTATTCAGCGATGGGGGGGAAGCCGGTCACCAACGTCGTTACGGCAAATGCGCACGCCTGGCGGCACACGTCAAAGGTCCCTGCGGAATTGGAACTGTGGCTCGCGCAGACGACGGCGAGCGGCATGATCCCATGGCTCGTCTGGCTGGGCAGCCGGACTGAGGATGCGCGCTGGAAAGATACCGTACGCAGCTTCTATCAATGGATCGCCAAACACGAAGCCCACTTCTTCAATCGCCGCCCGATGTCTAACTTGGGCGTAGTCTATTCGCAGCGGCTAAACCACCTTTACACCGCGCCTGGAACGACTCCAGGGGGATACGGCGCACGAGCCACGAATCGGCCGCGCACTCCCGGTGATCCGACCGACTATCTCCAGGGTCTCTACTACGCATTGCTCGAAGGCCGCTTCGTCTTCGACTTCATTCATGAAGACGATCTGACTCCCGAGAGCCTTCGGAAATACTCGGCGGTGTTGTTGCCGAATACGGCTCTTCTCAGCGACGAACAATGCCGCGCCATCAGCGCCTATACTGCTTCGGGCGGTTCCCTGTTGGCGACGTTTGAGACAAGCCTGTACAACGAGTGGGGACAGCCCCGCAAGAACTTCGGACTGGCCGATGTCTTCGGGATCGAGCGAGCCGGCGAGCGCAGTGGGGGGATCTTCTACGGAGCCAAACGGGGCGGCCACGACATTCTGCGCGGGTTCGAAGGGACGGACTGGATCCCCGCCGGCGAGTGGCGAGTTCCGCTTCGAAGCACCGCGGATTCCGTGTTAAACGTCGTGCCTCCGTATCCCCGCGGTATTCCGGAGATGGTCTACGCACAGGCCCGCGCCGAGATGCCTTACCCCGGCGGCCAAAGCAGCGAACCTGCGATGGTGTTGCGTGAGAAAGGGCAGAGCCGTCTTGTCTACCTCTCCTCCGATGTGGATCGTTGCACTTGGCGCTACGGGAACAGCGACCTGAGTCAGCTACTGCAGAACGCAGTCCGTTGGGTCACACGCGACCAATCGCCCGTCAAAGTGACCGGCGAGGGAGTGGCCGAAGTCATCGCCTGGGAGACCGAGCCCGGCTATGCCATTCATATCCTCAACTACAACAATCCGAACATGACGCGGCCGTGGATCCGCAAGGACTATCCGATCGGTCCGCAACGCGTCCGTGTCGAACTGCCCGAAGGAGTGAAGGTCGCGAAGATCGAACTGCTGCGGGCCGAAGCCAGGATTCCAGTGCAGCAGAAGGGCCGGGTCATCGAGTTCGTGATTCCGGCCGTCCAGGACTACGAAGTCGCGGCGCTCTACCGGTCGTAGACGCTATTAGCTTCCCGGCATCCAGCCCGGGCAGGAAGAGTGAACACATGAAACGTATTCATTGCATTTCTCTTCTCGCGCTCTTCTGCGCGGGCCTATCCTCCGCGCAGGAGACACGCAGCACCATCTTCGGTCGCGTACTCGATCCGCACGCGACCGCGATTTCCGGCGCCGCGGTCTCGGTGACCAACACGCAGACCAACTTGTCTATCACGTTGACAAGCGACGCTGACGGTTACTTTGAAGCGAACCTGCTCCTTCCCGGCAACTATCACCTGACGGCGGAAGCTCCGGGATTCAAAAAAACGATTCGCTCGGGCATTACACTTCCCATCTCAACGCGCTTGCCGGTCGATCTGGCGCTCGCGCTCGGCACCGTAACCGAGAGCGTGCAGGTGTCCGCGGACCCGCCGGTTCTGGATACGAGCTCTGTGAGTTCCGGCGGGCTCACCGACCAGCGAAACGTGAACGATCTGCCGGCGCAGGGCGACAATCCACTGCTGCTCGCGGCGCTGACCCCGGGCGTGCAGGCTGGCGGAGTCAACAAGTATAACTGCCTGCATTGCGTTGGCGGATCATCGGACTTCAGCGTCTCGGGAAAAGTGGGAGGGAATGACTTCTCTATGGACGGTGCGCCCAACTCGCGGGGCCGGTCGCCCGCATTCCTTCCCGCAGTCGACGCCGTGCAGGAGTTCAAGGTGGAGACCTCCGGATTCGATGCGTCGATCGGTCACACCACGGGCGCCAGCATCTCCATCATGACGAAGTCCGGATCAAATGACTTCCATGGAAGCTTGAGCGATCAACATTGGCAAGCCAAGTGGAATGGGACTCCATTTTTCGTGAAGCAGCAGTATTTCCGCGAGATAGCGAGCGCGCAGGCGGCGGGAGATTCGGCGCTTGCGAATCGGCTCCGGTCGGAAGATCGCCAGGGCAATGGACGATCCAATACGTTCAGCGCGTCGCTGGGCGGGCCGTTGACGATTCCCAAAGTCTACAACGGAAAGAACCGCCTGTTCTTCTTCTTCAACGTCAGTGGTTATGTCGATCAGAAACCGCCCACGTACCCCGCGGGCGCAACGAATCGCACCGTTCCGACTCTGGCGAATCGCCGTGGAGATTTTTCGCAGCTCCTGAATGTGGATGCGGTGCGCTATCAGATCTACGATCCACTGACTGTGCGGCCGGATCCGGTCCGGCCCGGCAACTTCATACGTTCACCGTTAGTCGGTAACGTCGTGCCGCGTTCCAGAATCACGAATCCCGCGTATGACAGCTATTTGAAGATCATCCCTCTCGCGAACAACGATCCCACGGATCCCCGGCAGGAACCGCGAAACAACTACCAGGCGCGGCGAATGACCATGGACTGGACGTACGTCGCACAGGCCAGCCGCCTCGACTATGTTCACTCCGACAAACACCGTTTCTTTACATCGCTAAATCATTTTGGGTTGGAGGAATACCAGGAGGACTGGACCTACGAAACCGCTCGCGGCCTCATGAGTCAAGGCAAGGCCTGGGACGTCGGCGGCATCACAACCAACTGGGTATATACGATCAGCAATCGAACGCTTCTCGACGTCAGTGCATCCGTGAACAACACTTGGACCGGGCGCGCTCTGACGAAGCCATACGAGTACAAGCCCAGCGATGTAGGGTTGCCCGCGTATCTGGACGCGAAAGCCGGCGGCCTTCACGTCTTGCCCCGAATGGAATTCTCCGGATACGAAGCCGTCGGCCAACTCGTTCCCGAGAAGATGTTGCAGACTCTCTATTCGCTGAAAGCCAACCTCTCTCACGTACGTCGCAGCCACAGCGTCCGCGCTGGATTCGATACCCGGCAGTATTTCCGCACTGCCTACACAGCGGGTAACACATCGGGCCTCTTCGCTTTTAGCAACACGTACACACGGAGGAATGACGACACGCTAACACCCTCCGGAAACTATGGACACAGTTGGGCCGCCTTCATGATGGGCCTGCCCGATACGATGCAGGTTCAGACGAATGACAGTGTCGCCATTCAAAGCGGATACTTCGGATGGTACGTGCAAGACAACTGGCGCGTCAGCCCCACGCTGTCTATTAACCTCGGCCTGCGTCTTGAGTACGAGGCGGGCGGGCGGGAGCGATACAACCGCGCAATTGGCGACTTCAACCCGGCTGCTAAACTCCAAATCACAGACGCCGCCGTGGCCGCATACGCTCTCAATCCTCTTCCGGAGCTCCCCGCGTCCGCGTTCCAGGTTCAGGGTGGGACACGCTATCCCGGTGCAAATGGTGTCTCGCGCCGCATGCTGCAGAGCGAGGTCTTCTGGTTGCCGCGCATCGGCGTCTCCTGGCAGGTGCGGCCAACGACCGTGCTTCGCGGCGGCTATGGAGTGTTCTACGACACCCTCAACGCCTTTAACAAGGGCTTCTCGCAACTCGGGTTCAACCGCACCACGTCCACCAATCTGACCAACGATTTCGGCATGAACTGGCTGGCGGGCGATCCATACAACGGCGTGTCTCCGATGTCGGATCCCTTTCCGTTGCGCGCCGATGGCACGCGCTTTGACGTTCCTACCCGCGACGGTCTGGGCCCAATGGCCGTAGCGGGCCGCGGCTTCACGTTCGACGCGTTCGACACGCGCCGGTCGCGCCAGCAAAGGTGGCGAATCGGTGTTCAGCAACAGCTCGGGACCAGCACGGTCCTCGAGATCGCCTATGCCGGCTCGTATTCGGATCGCGTTTACCTGACGAGGAATTTAAATGGGCTGCCGGAACAATACTGGGCCGATGGGCTGGTTCGTAACAATGCGATCGCCTCCGCATTGAACGCGAATGTTCCGAACCCGTTCTACATTGGCAATTTCTCTCAGCTCGCCGCTTCATCGCCGCTGGTCTACAAAGACATGTCGACCCTCGGCTTCTTCACCTCGCGCACAGCCAGGAAGCAACAACTGCTCCGCCCGTTTCCGCTGCAATCAGCTCTCTCTCAGAGCAATTCGCCGTTTGGCCAGGTGCGTACCGATGCGCTCGAGATCAGTCTGCAGAGGCGGTTTTCACGCGGCATAAGCTTCATGCTTGGATACACGCGGCTGAACGACCGCGAAGCCGACTTCTACTTCAACGAGTTCGATGCGGCGCCCACATGGCGCGAATCCAACGACGGACGCCCGCATCGAATCGCTGGCACGGCCATTTATGAGCTGCCCTTCGGAAAGGGGCGGCGCTTCGCCAGGCAAGGTCCGTTAAACATGCTGTTTGGCGGCTTCCAGCTTGCGGCTACCTACGAGTACCAACCGGGCCCGCTTCTTGACTGGGGCAACCTCTTTTACTACGGAAACATCGGCGACATCAATTCGGGGCCGCGATCTCTCGCGAACTGGTTCGACACTGCGAATTTCGAACGCAATGCCTCCCGCGGTCCCGCTGCGTTCCACCGCCGCGTCTTTCCGACGCGCGTGCCGGGCTTGCGTGCCGACAGGACGGATCAGTGGAACCTGAACGCGCAGCGCGATTTCCGCTGGAGGGAACGATGGGTGTTTTCAATTCGCATGGATGCGCTCAATGCGATGAACCGCTCACAGTTTGCGGCGCCGGATGTAGACCCGCTGTCCAGCACTTTTGGCAAGATCACGGCGCAGACGCCCGCCATTAACCGCGTCGTGCAACTAACGGGGCGAATCCGGTTCTAATCGATGCAGACGAACAAACCAGGCACGCGCTATTGGTATCAGGACCTCCGCCGCGCTGTGTTTCACAACCTGAACGAGTACGATCCGCAAGTCCTCGATGTCGATCGCTGGATCGAACGTTGGGCGGCGTTTCGCCCCAACGTCATCGTGTTGAGTTGCGGCGGGCATATTGCGTTCTACCCGACGAAGTTGCCGCACCATCATCGGAGCCAGTTCCTCGGCGATCGCGATCTATTCGGTGAGTATTTTCGCGCGGCCAAGCGGCGCGGCTGGCGCGTGATCTGTCGTGTGGAATCGAACTGGGCCAACCAAGAGGTCTGGCGAGAGAGGCCCGAATGGTTCGAGCGCGACGGGGCGGGCCAGCCGGTCCGAAACGAAGAGACTTCGTGGGTGCTCCACACCTGCCTGTTTTCGAATTACCACACGGAGCAAGTCCCCGCCATCATGCGGGAAGTCGTTTCCCGTTACGACGTGGATGGGTTCTTCACCAACAGTTGGCCGCCAACAGGCCTGCCGTATCGGTGCCGCTGCGAGCAGTGCCTTGAGTTTGCGGGCCGGTCCGATTCCCAACTCATGGAGCGTCAGCGCGACCGCGTGCTGGAGATCTGCGATCGGTTGAGTCAAGTCGCGTCGGAGTCGCGGCCGGACCGGGTGTACGCCGTGCACATCTCCGGTGCTACGCGTGCGGTCCTCAATATCCGGCAACTCTCGAAAACGGCGCGGTTGTTTATCGCGGACCACCAAGGAAGGTCTGGTGACACGCCCATCTGGAATTGTGCCCAGCAGGGTCGAGTCGCCCACTGCGCATTGAACGGGAACCCGATCGTTCTCGGAGTTGGCACGAACGGTGGGGCGTGGCGGCACACAGCAAAGTCGGCTGCGGAGACAACGCTGTGGATGGCGCAGGCGCTTGCCAGCGGGATGGTTCCCCGATATACATGGCTTGGCGGCACGCCCTCGGATCTCCGCTGGCTCGAGACTGGCCGGCAGTTCTTTGGCTGGATCGCAGATCATCAGGAGCATTTTGCGAACCGGCGGACGCTAACCAACCTCGCTGTCGTCTACTCACAACGGCTCAATCACCTATACAGCGCACCCGCCGCCACGCGCGGCGGCTACGATGCGATCGCATCCAGTAGCCCGTCAGCCCCCGGCGATCCATCGGACTTCCTGCAAGGAATGTATTATGCGCTGCTGGAAGGGCGCTTCATTTTCGACTTTATCCACGAAGACGACTTGACGCCGGAGCGGTTGAAGAAATATTCGACGGTGCTGCTTCCAAACATCGCTCTCCTGAGCGATGAGAATTGCCGGGCACTGCGGTCGTACGCAAATGCCGGTGGATCTCTCCTGGCCACTTTCGAAACGAGTCTCTACGATGAATCCGGCCGGCCGCGAGAAAACTTCGGATTGGCCGATCTATTCCAGATCCGCCGCTCCGGCAGCCGTGCTGGCGGCTATTTCAACGCGGCCATCGAACGGCCGCATGAACTCCTGCGCGGATTCGCTCAGACGAAACTCCTTCCTGGAGGCGAGTGGCGTGTACCGCTCCGTCCCACCGCCGATCCCATTCTGACTACAGTGCCTCCCTACCCCCGCGGCATCCCCGAGTTGGTTTACGCCGAGGCGCGCAGTGAGATGCCGTACGCAGGCCCGCACAGCGCCGAACCCGCGGTCGTGATGCATGAGATGGGCGCAAGCCGCCTCGTTTACTTTCCCGGCGACATTGAGCGTAGCGCGTGGCGGTCAGGCAATAGCGATCTGAGTCTGCTCTTGCAGAATGCGATTCGTTGGGTGTCGCGCGGGCAGTCCCCGGTAACTGTATCGGGCGAGGGCATGGCCGAAATCTTTGCATGGGAGACCGCGCCCGGCTACGCCATCCACATTCTCAACTACAACAACCCGAATATGACGAGGCCGTGGATCCGAAAGGGCTATCCGCTCGGGCCGCAGCAGGTGCGCGTCGAATTGCCACCCGGCGTGAGGATTTCCCGCGTCGAGCTGCTCGCGGCCGGAACAAAACCGCGTTTCCGCATCAATGAACGAGTTCTGGAGTTTACCGTACCTCATGTCGACGGCTACGAGATTGCCGCGCTATACAGGTCGTAATGCAACCGGCTCTGCCCATCACCGCCGAAAGGTAACGCACGAATGAGAAAACCACTACTAGGGATAGGTACGTTAACGGCAACCCTGTTGCTCGTTTATGGGGCCGGCAATTACAGCGAGCCATACAGGCCGCAATATCATTTCAGCCCTGCGAAGAATTGGATGAACGATCCGAATGGACTCGTCTACTACAAGGGCGAATACCATCTCTTCTATCAATACAACCCGTTCGGCAATACATGGGGCCACATGAGCTGGGGTCATGCCGTCAGCCGCGATCTGGTGCATTGGGAGCACTTGCCTGTCGCGCTCCAGGAGGAAGATGGCGTCATGATCTATTCAGGCAGCGCCGTCGTCGATTGGCAGAACACGAGTGGTCTCTGCCGGAATCCCGATGTGCGAGACAAATCGTGCCTGGTCGCTATATACACAGGCCGCACCGAAACCTCACAAACACAGCACATCGCCTTCAGCAACGATCGTGGCCGCACGTGGACTAAGTTCTCCGGAAACCCTGTGATTGACCTGAACATGCGTGACTTCCGCGACCCGAAGGTCATCTGGCATGAGGAATCAAAGAAGTGGGTGATGGTGACGGTTCTGGCGAAGGAGAAGAAGGTTCGCTTCTTCGGGTCGTCCAACCTCCGCGAATGGAAGGCCCTGAGCGACTTCGGCCCTGAGGGAGCGACAGTCGGTGTGTGGGAGTGCCCGGACCTCTTTCCTCTTCCTCTCGAAGGGACGCCCGGAGGGAAGCGTTGGGTGCTGGTCGTCAGCTTGAACCCGGGCGGACCCGCCGGCGGTTCGGGCGGGCAGTATTTTGTCGGCCAATTCGATGGCACAAAGTTCGTCAACGAAAATGCGGCGGAGCGAGTCCTATGGATTGATCACGGCAGGGACTTTTATGCGGTCCAGTCGTACTCGGATATCCCGCCGAAAGACGGACGCCGCATCTGGATCGGTTGGTTAACCAATTGGCAGTATGCGCGGCAGGAGCCGACAAGTACGTGGCGGACGGCGCAATCCATTCCGCGCCAGGTGCGGTTAAGAAATACGCCTGACGGTGTTCGCCTTGTGCAGGAGCCGGTCTCGGAGCTCCTCCGTCTCCGTGAAGGCGCCTTTCGTCTGAACAATCGCACGGTCGAGGAGACGAACAAATTGCTCAACACGCGGAGCGGAGCCGCTTTGGAAATGATTGTGGATATCGCACTGAATGGCGCCTCGCGCGCAGGCCTGAAAGTTAGGAAAGGCGCAACGGAGGAGACGCTCATCGGAGTGACACAGAACCCGCCCGAGGTATTCGTAGATCGAACCAAATCCGGAAATATATCGTTCCACGAAAAGTTCACGGGTATTCACGCAGCTCCCCTGCGAGCGGGAAACACGGTCAGGCTGCACGTCTTTGTCGACTGGTCATCGGTCGAAGTATTTGCGAACGACGGCGAGACTGTACTGTCGGAACGGATCTTTCCATCGCCCGGCAGCCAGGGCATTGAGTTGTTCGCCGAAGGCGGCCACGCAACCGTCAGGTCTCTGCAGCTTTGGAAATTGAAAGGGATCTGGGAGGGGCAGGTACGGTGATGTCGACCTCAGCCTACGCGTCCGGGACGACACAACCCGGCAAGTCGGAACGCATGAACGCATTCCTTCTTCGGAATACCCTGGTCGCCGCACTTGGTGGTCTGCTCTTCGGTTTCGATACGGCGGTCATTGCCGGCACGACACGCGCGCTCACTGAGACGTTTCAACTCACATCGGCGCTGCTCGGTTTCACAGTGGCAAGTGCGCTCTGGGGGACGGTCCTGGGGTCTATATTCGCGGGCATCCCCAGTGATCGATATGGACGTCGCGCATCGCTTCGCGTCCTCGCGATTCTGTATGTCGTTTCCGCCATTGGATCCGGACTAGCCTGGAATTGGACCGCTCTCGTTGCTTTCCGTCTGATCGGAGGCCTTGCGATTGGCGGCTCGTCCGTCATCGGGCCGATGTACATTGCCGAGATCGCTCCGGCCCGGCGTCGCGGACAATTGGTCGCGTTCTTTCAGTTCAATGTCGTGCTGGGAATCTTGGTCGCCTATTTTTCCAACTATCTCGTAGGGTTCGGGGGCTTCGGAGACGCCGAGTGGCGGTGGAAGCTCGGAATTGCCGCCGCGCCGGCGGTGTTCTTCTTCACAGTCCTTTTCGGTATCCCGCAAAGCCCGCGCTGGCTCGTTCAAAAGAACCGGCTGGCGGAAGCGAAGGATGTTCTGGTGCGCATCGGAGAGCCCAACGTGGACGGCGAGCTGCGGCAAATTATCGACTCCATCGGTTCTCAGCACGGTCAGCGGGGCGAGCCTCTGTTCTCGCGGAAATACCTGACGCCGATCTTCCTCGCCGTATCGATCGGTGCATTCAATCAGCTTTCAGGCATCAACGCGATTCTTTACTATCTGAACGACATCTTCGCGCGTGCTGGCTTCAATAAGGTTTCAAGCGACATTCAAGCCGTGGCCATCGGCTTCACCAATTTGCTCTTCACCATGGCCGCGATGTTCGTTATCGATAGGATCGGACGCAAAGTATTGCTGCTCACCGGAGCCATAGGCACCGCTGTCTGTCTTGGCGGCGTCGCGGCGATTTTTGCCACCGGCAGAAACGAAGCTCTGCTGGTCTGGCTGCTGATCGGATACATCGCGTTCTTTGCGTTCTCTCAAGGCGCGGTGATCTGGGTTTATATCAGCGAAGTGTTCCCGAATGCGGTACGCGCCAAGGGGCAGAGCCTGGGCAGTTTCACGCACTGGTTCATGAATGCCCTCATCTCCGGTGTCTTTCCGCTGCTCGCGGATTCCTCCGGCGCCATCCCCTTCGTATTCTTTGCACTGATGATGGTCGTGCAATTCTTGGTCGTTTTGACTCTCTACCCGGAGACGAAAGGAGTCTCGCTCGAACAGATGCAGAAAAGATTAGGTATCGAGTAAATCCAGGGCAGGTGCCATCACGTTGTTCTCCGCGCTCGCGAATACATATAATCACAGTCGGCAATCAGGAGAACAAATGGCAATCAACCGGCGTTACTTTTTCTATGGCAGCCTGCTCGCGGGCGCTGTTCCAGCTTCAGGATTCGGCAGTGCGGCTTCTCTCAAATCGCTGGGCTACAAGTCCCCCAACGAAAAGCTGAACTTCGCCGCGATCGGCTCGGGCGGCCAGGGCGCAAGCAACATCCGTGCAGCTTCGCCTACGGAAAACATCGTCGCCCTCTGCGATGTCGATGATCGCCGCGCCGCTCAGACTTTCAAGAACTTCCCGGGCGCGCCCACCTATCGCGACTTCCGCAAAATGCTCGACAAGGAAGCGAATAACATCGACGCCATCATTGTTGCCACGCCCGACCACATGCATGCGACAGCCGCCATGTGGTGCATGGAACGCAACAAGCATGTCTACGTGCAGAAGCCCCTCGTCCGCACGGTTTGGGAGGCCCGCCAACTCCGGGAGGCGGCCGCCAAGTACCGCGTCGCGACGCAAATGGGTAACCAGGGATACTCGAACGAAGGGACTCGCCAGTGTGCCGAGATAATCTGGAACGGCGACATCGGCAGCGTCACCGAAGTGCACGCCTGGAGCGATCGTCCACTCTGGCCGCAAGGCATTACGGAAATTCCCAGGGAAGAGCCCGTGCCTGCCACGCTCGATTGGGACCTTTGGCTCGGTGTCGCCGAAAAGCGCCCCTTCACCGCGGGCGGCCGCACAGAACCCGACCGCTGGGGCGGCTACTTCTATCTGCCCTTTAGCTGGCGGGGCTTCTACGATTTCGGCGCGGGCGCACTGGGAGATATGGCCTGCCACATCCTTGGTGCCCCGAACATGGCGCTCCATCTCTCCAAACGCAAAATCGTTGGCGTGGAGTGCATCAAGAAAGAGGGCCCAAGCCCCATTCAATTCCCCAAGGCCTCGGTGATTCGGTTCGACTTCGCGGCTTACGGAGACATGCCCCCGCTCCAGGTCTTCTGGTACGACGGCATGAAGGCAAGTCCTACGCTAGCCGGCGTTCCCGAAGGCGAATGGGTGGGCGATCCGCCCTCGCTCCGGCCTGCCGAAGGCCAGGGACAAACCGCGGGCCAGGGACAAGGCGCGGGCCGGCGCCCGGTTGGGGTTGGAACCCGCCCTGGGGATGCCACGTTCCGCTCTCCGGGACGAGTCTTCAACGCTGCGGAATTTGAAGCCCTTAAGGCGCCCGGCGCCGATCTGCGAATCCCGACTCCCAACGGCAGCCTCTTCCGCGGCAGCAAGGGAATGCTGACCACTGGCACTTACGGCGAAGTGACCCGGCTCCTGCCTGTGGAGAAGATGAAGGACTATACAATGCCGCCGCCATTGTTGACCCGCTCTCCCGGCCACATGCGCGATTTCATTCGCGCCTGCAAGGGCGGCGACCCGGCATGCTCGAACTTCGACGTAGCTGCGCCGTTTGTCGAGTGGATGCTGCTCGGCGTCATCGCGTTGCGTCATGAGGGCAAGCTCGAGTATGACCCTGACAAGATGCGGATCACTAACAACGCCGAGGCCAATAAGCTGCTGAAGCCTGTCTTCCGCAAAGGCTGGGAATTTCACACGGTGAAGTCGTAGGCCCCTGACGTACGAATCTTGCCGCCCGCTCTTCGACGTGGAGTTCGAAACCGCTTCGCCTACACTCCGAACTGACGGAAGTGGTGATCGGCGTGCAAGTAACCCCAGCGCAACCATTCCCAATCGCTCAGCTCGCCGAAGATCGGATGACGAGAGAATTGGAAGGTCCGCGGCTGATTCGCGAAACGTTCGACGACAGCGGCTAATGCCGTCTTGTCGTACGAGAATTCGATAGGCCGCGTGCCGCTGGCCAATTGATCCATTTCCGGCCGCGTTGGAACACCCTTTGGCCACTTCAATGGCGTGTGAAGCGCAACCCATCGGATAAATGTTCGATTGAAGAGCGTGATGTCCTCGCTGGCTGTCTTCGCGCCCATTGCGAGGCCGAATGAATCATTCAGATGGCATACCATTTGATGGGCGTTCATCTTGCCCCAAAGTGCCCGGGAGTCCGGGCGCACGCGCTGGAGCCGGTCAAGCAAAACCTGGGTCGATTCGGAATTCAGTATATGCATGCGATGATCTGCCTATCCACCAGTTTTATCCGCCGCCGTCAATGCGTCAAATCGTTGGACGCATTCCCGTGCCGAACGCCCTCCACCGAGACTGTCCACCTCACCCGAAGCATAAATGCCACTCGGTTCCTCCGGCCCTGGAGGTCCGATTGGTCACTGGAGCCAGGTGCGAGGACTCCATTCATTTACCGGCTTTGTGGGGGTTGGGGCTCAGTTCTCCGTGGGCCTCTCGATGCGCTCGATCACAACTGTGGTCACAGGTCCCTTCCTGGACTGAAGCTCCAGCCCGAGCTGGCTCTTGATCGCGGTGAAGATCGATGGGCGGGGGTCGTCGGCGGCGACCGGTTCCCCAGCCAGGGCGAGGGCGCGTTCTGCGTCGTCCTCTGGCCGGAATTCCAGCCTGTACTTGAACCGCCCGTCGAGGCCGGTTTCGTCCAACACCGGGCGGCGCAACATTTGCGTCAAGCTGAAGGCAAGGAAGGAAATCGGCCCGCCGATGCTTTCGATGGCATCGCCGAGGTAGCGCACTCCGCCGCGGCCCTCGGGATCGCGCGTCAGCTTATGCCCGCCGTTCGCGACCGGCAGAACATAAACATCAGCCTCTTTGGTTTCGGTGCGAACGGTCAAGTTGAAGCGGTCGGCCAGCAAGGCTTTCACCCGTTCGCGTGTACGGTTTGCCCGTTGTTCGGAAGCCGGCGCTGCTCCTGGACTTCCGCCATCCGCAATAGTTGTGCCACTCTTGCCGCCGGGTACTTCGCTGCGATCTCCAAAATCTTTCGCGTGCGCCGATTGACGTGCAATTTGGAGCACCGTTCCTCGAATGACCTCAGATCGCGTCCCGCACAAGCTGCTGCTTACGCGCTTGCAGCGCCGGGACTGCAACTTGCACGAGAAATTCTGGCGTACCTCCGGGCGCATCCCGCACTGAGGACTGGTTGTCAGCTCTTCACGCCATACCGGCTCAGCGATGCGATAAGCTACACACCATGTCTCTGAGGCTTTTCGCTTTCCTGCTCGCGATCCTGCCGGTAACGGCGGCATCCGTACCCGTCAAACCGGAATCGGTCGGGTTTTCGGAGGAGCGTCTTTCACAAATCCACGAGACCATGCAGCGTCACATTGATGCGAAGAACATCTCCGGGGCGGTGACGCTGGTCGCTCGAAAAGGCCGCATTGTTCATTTCCAGGCACACGGAGTAATGGATATAGAAGCGAACCGGGCGATGACGAAGGACACGATCTTCCGGATCTTCTCCATGTCGAAGCCCGTCGCCGGCGTAGCAATTATGATGCTGGTCGAACAGGGTAAGGTGCGGCTGAACGATCCCGTCTCGAAATACATTCCGGAGTGCAAAGGAATGAAAGTGGCCGTAGCAGAGGAACGTCCTGCGGGAACGCCGGCGGCAGATCCGCCACGATACTACATGATCCCCTCGTCACGAGAGATCACTATCCAGGATCTTTTGACCCACGTCTCTGGGTTGGGCAGTGGCCCGGCGAGCGCCGCCGAGACGAGAAAGCTATTTGATGGTCTGGCTAGCAGTACACTCTCCAACTTGATCCCCAAATACGCCGCCGCACCGCTGGATTTCCAGCCGGGCTCCCGCTGGAGCTATAGCGCGCTGGCTGGGTTCGATACTCTTGGCCGCGTGGTGGAGGTCGCTTCGGGAATGACTTTTGATCAATTCCTCAAAGAGAACCTGTTCGGGCCACTTGGTATGAAGACCACCGCATTTCACCCCGGCGACGACAATTGGCCCCATGTGGCTTCTGCGTATCATCGCGCCGACGGCACTCTACAAAAGGTGCAGAACCCCAACCGCCTGCAAAGCAAAACCTACTTCTCCGGGGCGGGCGGCCTGGTTTCGACAGCCGAAGACTATGCCCAGTTCGCGATGATGCTCGCGGGAGGTGGACAGTGGAATGGAAAACGGCTGCTCAGCCCGAAGACGGTGGAATGGATGTCGTCGGCGTTTGTGCAGGACACCATGCAAGGAAGGCAACCCGGCCGGGCCTACGGGCTGAGCGTGCAGGTGGTCACAGATCCAATCCGCGCGGGCTACCGAATGTCGGCGGGCAGCTTCGGATGGGATGGCGCATACGGAACTCACTTCTGGGTCGATCCGAAAGAGAAGATTGTGGGGATCATGATGATTCAGACCGATAATCCGGATCGCCAGTTGGATCGCGATTTTGAGAACGCGGTGATGCAGGCGGTCGTGGAATAAGTCAGGCCAGTGCAAAGCCCGAACGATGCGGCTCGCGGAGAGCACCACAGGGTCCCGGTCGAATTAGGTATCCCCGCGGAACTCCCCGGTTTCAGTGACACGCCCTACTGTCACGTCACTTAAACAGGGACTGATAGCACCCTGAAAAAAGTTCCCGGGAACGGCAAACAATCTTCGCCGCCGGATTTGGAACAGGGCCGGAGATAACACGCCTCATGCAATCGCGGAGGCAAATCATTCGCTAAAAACTTATTCGCAAACCGAGCCGGAAAACCCGTTCATCAATACCATCACGGCCGGTACTCTGCAAACCGGTGATCTCCGTGAAGCCGCCCAGATTGCGGACCGATCCGTCACCATTCAACTGCAGGTTGGAAACGTTTGCGCCTGGATTGGCGAAGTGGGGCGTGTTGGTGAAATTGAAGGCTTCCGCCCGGAACTGCACCCTCCACTTCTCGGTAACCGGGAATTCACGGAATAGGCCGGCGTCGACATTGGCGAGGCCAGGGCCGCGCAAGGAGTTGAACCCTGCTGTTCCGAATCGGGCCGCGGTCACAGCCCTAAATGCCAAAGGATCAAAAAACGAAAGCCCACGCCCAGCTCCGCCGGGTTGGGCCACTGATTCCTTTACTTGATCCGCACGTTGTGTGCTTCCCGGAGCGTTCAATGACGTGCCGGAGGCCGAAACGGAAAATGGAGTTCCGGACGCGGCCGTGTAAATAGCATTGAGTTGCCAGCCGCCTGCCAGCCATGAACTGGGACCTTTTGTAGCCCAACGCCTGCCCTTACCAAACGGTAACTGCCAATTGCCATTTATCACGAGATTGTGCGGTTGATCGGCGTTGCTTACGGACTTGTTCAGGCCGTAGAATTCCGGGATCTGAATGGCGGCCAAACCGTCGCTGTTCTGACTACAGCAAATCCCAATGGATTTTGACCACGTATACGAAGCGCCCAACTGAAGGCCATTGGAGAATCGTCGTTCCAATGACGTCTGCAAGCTATCGTAATGCGAATTGCCAATTGGCGCGGCTTCCCGTGTTTCCGCGGTTCGCCCAAATTTTACCGCCAGAATGCGTCCATTCTGTCCACCGTTCACCGGCGAGTAGTTTAACTCACGGAAGCCTATCTGATTGATCTGGCGAGTGGCTACATACCCGGCCTGCCCAACGAATCCCCATGCCAGCCGTTTCTGTAGCGTGAAGTTCCAACTCTGCACATATCCCCGCTGGAACTTATCTCCCAGTGAATTGGCGGCCACCTGGCCGCCAATCTCGACGACGCCATTACCCAGCGCTGGCTCGGCAATCAGCGGAATACCATCGCGCAGACGGCCGGCCGCGGTGAACCCATTCGCCCCATTGACGTTCAAGACCACAAGCATTGGGAAGTTAGTGCGCATGGGCCGGGCAAGACTGTAGGGGTCGATGGTGATGCCATATCCGGCGCGAATCACAAAGTCATCGGTAACTCGCCATGCGATGCCGGCTCGAGGCGCAAACAGGCGTTTGCTTTGGCTCACACCGCAATCGATCGGGATGTTCCCAACGCCGCAAACCTCCATTTTATTCGTGTTGACGTTATACTTCTCAAGTCCGCGGCCAACACGATGGGGCATGGGGAAATACTCCCATCGTGTGCCGAGCGATACCGTAACCTTGCGCGTAGCCTGCCATTGATCGCGCAGGTAAAGACTATGCATCGTGGTTCGGACGTTGTATTCCTCGGGCACCTGCAAAGTGCGGCCCAAAGCGGACGGGGCCCCAAGCAGGAACGATGCCCATGAGTTGAACTGGTTTGGAGCCGCTCCGCCGGAAATAGTGGTGGGCCCGCCTGAAAACGTGAATCCGCCCGCCGGCCCATGCAGCGCACCGACAAATTCGGCTTGCGTGTGGTTGATTTGCTGGAATGAGCTGTCAGCCCCGAAACGGACGTTGTGCTTTCCCTTCGTCCAAGTTACATTTCCAACGTAGTTATACCGCGGATCGCGATTGAAGAAGGGCCGTGTGGAGTTGCCTTGGGCCCCGATGGTTGTGTAGCTGGAAACGACAAAGCGCGGCAGACCGCTCTCAAAGAAGCGCGTTCCATTGGTGCCCGGAATCCCCAACAAGTCTCTGCCCAGATTCTTGCCCAAGCCATTTTCGATGGAGTTGGCATCATAAGCGGTGAAGCCGAAATTACCGTCGAAAATCAGCGATGGGGAAATGACGTAGGTGGCGCCGGCGGCGGCATTGCCTGTTGTTCCGTAAGTAGGTCCGGCAACGGATGCGGCGCTGAAAAACGGCACACCGATTAGTTCTCCCAGCACTCCACCACTCTCGAAGCGATGATCCTGCACGCCGCCTCTGGCGAACATGGTGAGCTTCGTGCCTGGGTTCCAATTGATCTTGCCATCAAACTTCTTGGAGTTGAATGCATAGTTTCCCTGGGCAAACAGATTGGCGGTCAGCAGTTCCGGATTCGATGGATTGATCAGCATGCTCTGGACCTTCAGCGCCACCGGATCCATGCGCGCCGCGGGGATTTGCTGACTTGGGAAGGGAGTGCGCCCCGCTCCCGCGGCGGTTCCCGTGGCTGGGTCGTAGATAAGCGACGGAGACGCGGACATGTCGCCGCGCCGGATCGCCGCATTTGGAAGAGTCTCAATACGCGAGGCGAATTGGCGGTCCCAAGTGCCTTCGTAGCTCCCGAAAAAGAACAGCTTGTTGCGAATGATTGGCCCCCCGATGGTGCCTCCCATCTGATTGAAAATCGCTTTCGGTTTGCGTTCCCCGGCAGGCAGGAAGAACGGCTTGGCTTTGGTCGCGTTACTGTTGTGAAACTCGAAGGCTGAACCATGAAAGGAGTTCGTGCCGCTCTTAATCTGCACATTCACTGCCGCGCCGCCGGCCAAACCCGTTTCGGCGTCGAAGGAATTCGTTGTGATGTTAACAGCTTCGATGGATTCAAGGGCCGGCGTGTAGCCCGGCAAATGAGGCAGCCAAATCTGGTTCACGCCGGCGCCTTCAATCCGAACCGAGTTGGAACTGTTTGAAGTGCCGTTGACGGCGTAGATAGCCGCACGCGATGGATCGACCGAAGGACCGTTGCCGTTCCGTGGCGAACCGAATCCGGGAAGTGTCTTAAACATTTGGGTGTAGTTGCGGCCTGGTGGCAGGGGCGCGTTGGAGAACTGTTGGGACGTTATTTCCGCGCGCACTTCGGCGCGGTCGGTTTGCAGGGAAGCAGCCGTGGATTCAACTCTGATCGATTCGGACACTACGCCAACCTGAAGCGTCACATCCAGCCGCGTGGCCGAGTTGGCGGAGATACTAACATCCTTGGCGCTGAAGGCTGCGAATCCGGGGCGGGAGGCGGTGAACTCGTAAGTGCCGCCCGGGAGTGTTGGAAATTGGAACTGGCCGGCGTCGTTGGTTGTTGTTTCGCGGGTAAGACCGGTAACAGTTTGTCTCACTACGACTTTGACGTCTGGGACCGCGGCATCGGTGGAGTCTTTAACGTTTCCTACCAGGCTCCCGTAAAGAACTTGAGCGTTTGAACTGGAAGCAGTCAAGGCGATCGCACCCAAGAAGCACACGAATCGAATCATGGGCAGATCATACATCAAACCACCCTGTGTCGCTCGCGTATCCGCCGGGCGCGGAACGTCCAACTCCCTACTGACGCGTACTGTAGATCGAGGACACCGCTGACGCCGCATCGGACGAAACCCAGGATTACTCGCCCCTTCGCGACTAGTCGTTCACGGGTAGTAGCTGCGCTCGCCGCGTCCAACTGCAAACATGGAAGACCGTTCTTAACCGCTTTCGCTCTCGGCTCTGGTCAAATCGACGGTTCCAAGCCCACATCCTCGAAACGGCTCTCTCTTATTGAGGAGAATCGCGAAACCGCATTTTGCGCCATTTCGCCGCAAACAACTGAATGACATGCGCCAAGGCCAGTGTTTCTGTGTTTGGATACGCGACCCCCTGCAAACGGCGTGGCAACGATTGCCACGCCACGGTCTCGTCGGTCTTCTCGGCGTTCTGAACGCTGCGCCACGGCGCAGTCACCGCTTCTTTCCCCCGACGAAAGGCATGGTGGCGGCCTGCTTCATCCACGACGCCAATTGGCGCTCGTCGAAATCGTCAACTGATGCTAACTCGACTCCGCGGGTGGATTTGCCCATCCCGATCGGCGTCACAGGCGGTTCGGGCTTGATCTCCGTGCCGCGTATGAACATCAGTTTCACAAGGCCGGCGAAGGCGCCGGAAGAGAAGCACCAGCCCCCTTTGACACCGTAGTACGCCATGCCCCACTTCACCGCTCGCTGGATGTCCGGCAAACTTTTGGCCGCCAAGGCATCGATATCCTCGGCGATGCCGCGCTGCGGCTGCGGCAAGCTGGCAATGTACGCGAACACGGGTTCGGCGCCTTTTGCGGTCTTCGCGGCGCTTGCCTTGCCAGTCATGGCGACCAGCAGCTTCGCCGGGGTCTTGCCTTGGGCGGTTTTCTTACCCTGGCGGCCGGCCACGCGCTTCGTTGATTGAGGCGTCATTTTGTCACCGAACTGGATCCCAGGCTGACGAGAAGCTCTTCAAGTTCGTCGAGCTGCTCAGGCATGGCGCCCGTCGATCCGGAGGCGATCGCAGCGTCGAGCGCTTCCTTCGAGGGATAGAGATCGCGCACGGCCAACAACGTCCTGCCGGCATTTTCATCGAAGGTCACCGTGGTGACGGTCTCGCCGTTGTCACCTTCCTCGTTCGTCCAAACGAGGCGCGAGTGCGGTGTCACTTCGCGGTACGTGCCGAAGAACTCCATGGTCGAACCTTGGTGGCTAAACACCAAACGGTACTTGCCTCCAACCCGAACATCCATCTCGCAGGAAAGCAGGGTCAGACCAAACGACTTTGGTACCCACCACTTCCTGAATAGTTCTGGGTTGATCCACGCCTCGAACACGAGGCGCGCAGGACCGTTTACCGTTCGCGTGGTGACGAGCTCGCGCTCGGATGTCCGTTCCACCGCCGTGCGGTTCTTCGTCGGGGTGGCCTCATTTTCTCTTCTTTCGTCCATCGACCTTCTCCTTCCGTTTCAATTCTTCGACAACATTGTCCAACTCCTCGAAGCGTGCGCTCCAGAGCTGGCGGTACCTCTCGATCCATGCCGCCTCTTGTTGCAGTCCGCGCAGGCCGAGCTTACACGTCCGCACGCGCCCGACCTTCTCGGTGGTGACGAGCCCCGCTTGCTCTAAGACGCCTACATGCTTCTTCATGCCCGTGAGGGTCATGTGGAACTTCTCGGCCAGTGCCGTGATCGAAGCGTCGGCACGCCCAAGCTGCTCCAGAACGCCGCGCCGGGTGGCGTCCGAGAGCGCGCCGAACGAGGCATCGAAGCGGGTCTGGCAATACTGAACCACGTGGTTCAGTATACAACACGGATTGACGGCATGCAGTGTTAGGCTTGAGCGCATCCTGCGTTGCCCGGCCATGCACCTAAACTCACGATCGGCATAGCCTTGACCGATAGCCGAAGCTACCGGACAGTCGGAGAACCGGATGTTATCGACTTCAACGGCGACTCTGAACGTGTGCGCTTCATTCTGCCAACTCTCGTTCATCGGATCGGCATCCTCCTTCTCCAGGACAGGCCAAGGTTGCCGGTCAAAGGTTTCGTCCATGTCGCAAGCGTAATTGATCGGTCCGCCACTGATGGCCGGGTCTTCCTGACGGTGATTCGATCGCGCGCGAACCGGGCGTGAGACGGCAATTCGCGAACCTCCTTGGCCTGTTCTCATGGCGGACTCTGCGGATTCGCCGGCAGTCAATTTGGCGCGGCCGCGGGACTGGTTGGCGGGCGGCGCATGGGATCCGGTTCTCAATGCGTGTTCGCGTCTGAACCGGGGAGCGCGCCGTCCTCTACCAGATCAACTTGACTGCCATCTGCACCTGGCGCGGATAGTTGGAATTCGGTGCGCTGACTTCCGCCTTGATCAGCGAACCGAAGTTCGCATTCGTCGGGTCATTGTTGAACTGGCGGGAATTGATGAAGAACGAGTTCAGCACATTGAAGCCTTCAAAGCGGAGCTGCAGATTCACGCGCTCAGTCAGCCGCGTCATCTTGTTCAGCGAGGCATCCATCAGCCGGATGGTTTGCAGCCGGATGTTGCCGGCATAATAAGGCGTGTAGCGCGGATTGTAATTGGGGAGAATCATCCAGTTTGCGTCGCTGCATCCCGCATCGACGCTGTATTGCTGCCAGGTAATCCGGTTGGTATTGTCCCAGTTCTTCACGCAAGGCACTGCTGCCTGAATCCGCGGAGCATCCCAGGTGAATTGCGGATTCTTCGCGTCCTTGAGATAGAGCACATTGCCCGGCAACCCCCACGGCCGGCCACTCTGCACCTGGAAAATCGTAGTGGCTTCCCACCCGCTAACGGCGTGTCCAGCCCACGCGTGCAGGCCATGGAACCAGCGGCGGCCTCTACCCATAGGCAATTGCCAGATCATGCTGTAAACAAACTTGTGTGGCCGGTCGTTGGAGGTCAGCCCGCGCTGCATCACGTTGTGCAACGTATCCAGATACCCGTTCTGCTCAATGGACTTTGAAAACGTGTAATTCGTATTGAGGTTCAGGCCGTTCCGCGTGCGGTACAGGAAGCTCACCTGCCCGCTGTTGTACCAGCTCAACCCGTCATTACGCATCAATTCGTTAAGCCCGCTCGTGAACTGCGGAAACGGCCGCGAGAGTTCATATCTCGATCGCTGCGCGTTTGCGTAGTGCGCCGTGCCTTCAAATCCCGGCACATTGCGGAATGGGTTGCTCAGATTCGCCGTGCAAAGCGCCTGGCTCGTGGCTCCCAGCAGGTAGTTGCACTGGTCGCGAATGGACGAGTCGTCTTCGTTGAACGCCTTGGTAGTTTGCAGCCGGCGGCCTCGGCTGCCCACGAATCCAATGCTGAGACGGGCCCGCGAAGAGAAGGCATGCTGGATATCCACGGAAAACGAGTCCATGCTCGGAATCTTGAAATGCGTATTGACGAAGTTGAACCCGTTGCCCGCGAAGGTCATCAATCCTTTCGCGTTGCCCACCGGCTGGTTGATGACCGGAAATGGGTCGGCCAGCAACGCGGGAAGGGCAGTGCGGTTGGAGTCACCGGAAACGTTCAATGACGTGCTTTGGGAATAGCCAGTGGTTTGCAGATAGTCGTTGTTGGGATTGATGAAGTACCTGCCCCAACCACCCCGCAGCACAGTCCGCTTGCCGACCGCATAGGCCAACCCGATCCGTGGCTGGTAGGTGTGATAGTAAGGATCCGCCGCTCCCCGCGCGTCGCCGTCCACGCCGGCGAAATCTAGCCCGCCACGGATCGGAAATTTCATGTAGGGATAAAGAGAGGCATCGATCAGGGCGTTGGCCGGGCTGGTGGCTTCGGGATCGAAGCCGCGGTTCATCCGGTTGTAGCGCTCGACCGGCGGAGCATTCACATCCCAGCGGAACCCGGCGTTCAGCGTCAGCTTGCGTGTCAGCTTCCAATCGTTCTGCACCCACGGCGCGAAGTAGCGGTACATATAAATCGGAAACATATTGATGGTCACAGCCCCGGACGTTGGCATGCCGAGCAGCCAACTGGCGAGACCGGCGCCGCTGAGCCCGTCGCTGCGCGAATAATCGGCGCGTGTAAATGTGTCGGCCGCGGAGAAGGAAAGGACGGCGCCGCTGTTACGCGTCGAATACTGCGTCCAACGCAGGTCCAGCCCTGCCCTCCATGTCCTCGCGCCGCGGTACTGGGTCAACGAAGGCTGGACAGTGAAGGTATTGGACGCGCTGCCACCGAAGTAAGGACTGCGGCCAAGGGCCTGAAACCCACTGATGCTGATTCGGGGAAAATAAGAGCCGAACGGAAGTTGCGACACCAGCCGGGGAGAGAATCCGGCGCCGATAAGATCGAAGTCCTTGTTCGCCTCCGCAGTCGACGGATCGATGAAACGGGACATGGACGTCTTGATGTCGAGCAGCAGCGTGGGACGAAGGCTGGAAGTCCAGTTCAGCGAGCCGGTCCAGTTGGCGCGGCGCAACGGAAGCTGGCCGTCCGCGCCCGGCTTGTCGAAAATGCCGTTCGTGGTGCGCATTTCGGTGCGGTCGTTCTGCCCGTAGCGCAGGAAGACGTGGTGCTTGTCACCCAGGTTCTGGTCGATCTTCGTGATGACGTTGTAGAAGCGGTCCCGCGCACTGCCCTCACCGCCGGAAATGAAATAGTTCGAAGTGGAATAGTTCACACCGGGCGTCACGGTGTTCGGCGACGGAAAGTATTTGATGAGGAGTGCGGCGGTCGGGTTGATGCGGGAGGCGGGGATCACGTTGCCGGCAAACGGCTCGCGCACCCATTGCGTACCAACCTGGCCGCCGGTGTTGGGGTCATAGATCACGATCGGGCGATTGCGAGGGTCGACGAGCTTACCGAAATCGCCGTGCCGCATCTCCGGCTCCGGTACGCTGAGAATCAGCGGTTGCGGGGAGCCTTCCCGATAATTCTCGCCATTCAGCAGAAAAAACGTCTTGTTCCGGCCGTTATATAGCTTCGGGATCAGCACCGGGCCATCAACCTGGATGCCGTACTGGTCGAGATAATGACCGTCCTTCGGGGCGCCATTGCATCGCCCGTTGACAAAACTAACGCAGCGCGCATTGTTCTGGAATGAGTTGGCGTCCCACGCACTCCGGCGGGCGAACTCGTAAGCTGCGCCATGAAAACGGTTCCCCCCACTCTTCAGGGCGACGTTGATAATGCCGCCGGCGCTCCGGCCATACTGCGCGTCGTAAGCGTTGCTTTGGATCTTGAATTCCTGCACGGCGTCCACCGGCGGAACATAGGCGATATTGTTGCCGCCCGCCTGCGCATTATTCGGCGCGCCGTCCAGCAGGAACTCGTTTTTGCGCTGGCTGCCGTTGATGCTCCATTCCGCAATCGCCCCGTTGTCGAACGGACGCTGATAAGTCAGCTCGCCGTCGAAGTTCACGCCGGGAGCGAGCATCGCCAGCATGAAGGGATTGCGGGCATTCAGTGGGTATTCCTTCACGCTCTGCTCGTCCACCAGTCCGCCCCGGTCGGCGTTCGCGTCATCGAGCAAGGGCGTTTCGGCTGTAACCGTCACCTGGGTATTCATCGAGCCGAGTTCCAGAGTGACATCGACAGTGGCCGTCTGATTCACGTTGAGTTCCAGCCCCTCGCGGACTGCGGTCTTGAATCCCTCGTGTTCGGCGCGTAGCGTGTAGGTAGCCGGGTTCAACAACGGGACGAGATAGTTGCCGCCTGCGTCCGTCACCGCCGGGCGCGTTTCACCGTTTGCGGGATTAATGACCCGGACCTTGGCCCCTGCAACACCGGCGCCGGCAGGGTCCAGCACGCGGCCCGTAAGCGTGGCCCGGAAATCCTGGGCATGCGCGCCCACCAGTATCAACAAGGAAGGGAGCAGACGCGAGCCGCGTATCGACATACCGGTGTCCGTGCATTATATCTTCACTACCGCCGGAAATCCGCGACTGGCGCCGATACCCCGAAAACCGGGTCGCGGTGCGGTTCTGCGCGAGAAAGCGACAGGTATAGTCAGGCTGCGTACTCACCGGGATGCACCCCGTGTTCCCGGTGATATGCTTCCCCCTGATTCGACAGCCGGAATGGCGTCTCTCCCAGCGGTGAAACGAGGTTCAAATGGAACAAGATCAGTTATCATCACCTGACCGCCGAAACCTGTTGCGAACCGTGACCGCGGTTGCTACAGCGGCTGCGGCGCCATCGGTAACGAACGCCGTGGCCCAGGCGCAATCTATATCGCCTGCGAATTTGGCTGCCGCCGCGAAAGCATCGTCAGTCAACCTCGTCGTCGCCGCTTCCAGTAAAGGCGTGGTGGAAACGACGGCGGGTAAGATTCGGGGCTCGTCCCGCAACGGCATCCATTCGTTTCGCGGCGTACCCTACGGCGCCCCGGCTTGGGGGCCAGGGAGATTCGTTCCCGCTACAAAACCGGTGCCATGGGCGGGAGTGCGCAGTTCGTTGAGTTTCGGTCCAATCTGTCCGCAGGGTAACGGAGGGAACCCAGCCCAGGGGGATAACTCGACACCGATGGACGAGGATCGGTTTCTCTTGTACCGGATCACCGAGCGGCAGGCCGAGGACTGTCTCCGTTTGAACGTGTGGACGCCGGAAATTAACGGCTCCCGGAAGCGGCCTGTGATGGTTTGGCTCCACGGAGGCGGATTCACGGGACATTCTGGCGGCGGACTGCTTGCCTATGACGGCCATAATCTGGCGCAGCGCGGCGACGTTGTCGTTGTTACCAATAACCATCGGCTCAACATGCTCGGCTATTTGAATCTCGCCGATGCGGGAGGCGAGAAGTACGCCGTCTCCGGGAATGTTGGCATGCTCGATATCGTCGTGATGCTGGAATGGGTTCGCGACAACGTCTCCAATTTCGGTGGCGATCCGGGAAATGTCACGGTGTTTGGACAATCGGGCGGGGGCGGGAAGGTCAGCACGCTGATGGCTATGCCCGCCGCGAAGGGTCTGTTTCATCGTGCCGTGGTCCAGAGCGGTTCGACGTTGCGTGTGGCGGATTTCGAGGAGTCCGCGAAATTGGGCCACGCGTTCCTCGCGGAACTGAATCTGAGCAAGTCCGCGATCGATAAAATTCAAACGATGCCGCTGGACGTGCTCTATACGGCGTCCCGCGCGGCGGCGGCGAAACTCGGGGGTGACGGAAGGGCGCCCGGCGGCAGGGGGGCGGCCGTTGGATTCCGGCCCGTAGTTGACGGGAAAGTCGTCCTTGCTCATCCGTTCGATCCCGCGGCGCCGGCAACCTCGGCCCATGTTCCGATGCTGATCGGGACTAACCTGAATGAGTTTATTCACGGAGTCGATCAACCCGGCGCCGATACGCTCACGAACGAAGAGCTACTGAAGCGGTTCACGTCGCAATACGGGTCGAAGGCGCAGGCAATCGCCGATTCCCTCCGGCTCGAGTACCCATGGGCGAAGCCGTTTGACATCTTCTCCATCGCGGGCAATCGCGTCCGCGAACCCGCGGCCACCCAGGCGCGGCGCAAGGCTGCCATGGGCGCCGCGCCTGCCTATGTCTACCTGTTCGGATGGCAGACTCCAATGTTGGACGGACGGCCGCGGGCGTTCCACAGTTGCGAAATCTCATTCGTCTTCAACAATGCGGATCTTTGCGTGAATTACTCCGGTGGCACTCCCGAGGCACTGGCGCTTTCGCAAAAAGTGAGTCAGGCTTGGGTCAGTTTCGCCCGCACAGGCAATCCGAATCATTCCGGTTTGCCGAAATGGGCTCCCGTCAGCGACGGAAAGCTGCCTGTGATGTATTTCGACAACACTTGTGTGGTGAAGAACGATCCTGAGTCGGAGGCCCGGAAACTTATGGCGGCCGGCTGACCACAGCCGCGCGGGGCCGCTGCTATACTGTTGCCCTCACGTTTATGAAACTCCTTTCTTTGGTATTGGCGCTTGCTGCTGGGACAGTTGGCTGGGTGTATTCGCAAGCGGCTCCGAAGTATTTGGACGCGCGGGCGAGCGATCCGAAGGTGCTCGGTTGGATGCAGGGAGCGCCGCCGGCGGCGGAGAAGGTGATCCGGTTTGAAGACGAGAGCTTCTTCCGGTTTCCGCAAATGCGGTGGACCTTCTCGCATTGGAGCGAGATTTTTCCGACAGTGAGGATCCGGCGCGGACCGGCGCAGAGCGTGTTGGAGAAGGCAGAGCGGGCGGACCTCGATAGTGTGCGCTTCACGCCCTTGGGTGCTACGCGGGAAATGACATGGAGGGAGTCGCTGGAGGCGAACTACACGGATGGGATCGTGGTGCTGCACCGCGGTCGTATTGTGTACGAGCGCTACTTCGGCGCTCTCGAGCCGGAGCGCCATCACATCGCGTTTTCAGTGACGAAGTCGTTCATCGCGGTGGTGTTCGCGACGCTGGCGGCGGAGGGAAGGATCGACTGGAACGCGCCGGTCGCGCGGTACCTGCCGGAGCTGAAAAACAGCGGGTTCGCGGACGCGACTCTGGCACAGGTGGCGGACATGACAAGCGGGCTCCAGTACGTGGAGGATTACGCGGATCCGAAATCGAACTGGCACGACTACAAGCTGGCGACGCAGTTTTTTCCGCGCCCGGCAGGATATGCGGGACCGATGGATGCGTATGCATACCTGGCAACGATTCCTAAGCTGGGAGAGCACGGACCTGCATTCAAGTACCGGTCCATCAACACGGACGTGCTGGGGTGGGTGATGGCGCGGGTGACCGGGAAGACGCCGGCGGCATTGCTGGAGGAGCGGCTATGGGGTCCACTGGGGATGGAAGATGACGGATTCCTCGCGGTGGGACCGGCCGCGATTCAGTTTGTTGCGGGCGGGTTGAATTGCCGGCTGCGGGACTTGGCGCGTTTTGGGGAGATGATGCGGCTGAACGGGAGGTACAACAGGCAGCAGATTGTGCCTGCGGCTGTGGTGGCGGAGATCCGCAAAGGCGGGAGCCCCGTGGCGTTTGCGAAGGCAGGTTATGCGACGCTGCCGGGGTGGAGTTACCGGACGCAGTGGTGGGTCTCGCACAATGAGCACGGGGCGATCGCGGCGCGGGGGATTCACGGGCAGGGGATCTATGTGGATCCGAAAGCGGAGATGGTGATTGCGCGATTTGCGTCTCATCCGCTGGCCGGGAACGTGAACCTGGATCCGGCGACGCTGCCGGCGTATGACGCGGTGGCGCGGTGGTTGATGGCGGCGAGCCGGTGAGGGAAATCGATCCGCGACTTTACGGATTCGCCACGGCGATTGTCACTTTATCCGTACTGCGAACACCCGCTTCATCGATCTGAAGCGATACCGTTCCCGCGGGCAAATTCGGGACAACTACGTTGAGCTGATTCACGCCTACGAACTGCGGCGACAGACCGGAGAACAAGACTTGAGCCGTGACGCCTCCTATCAGCACGCTCGGCGTAATGATTGTGCGGCGCAGAATATCGGAGGCCGCTGCGCCTGTCGTGATGGCAGGTGTCACAAGACCTAGGCCGGTTCCCAATAGGATGATGGTTTCGCCGGCTTTGGCAGGACGCGTGGCGATGCCGGGGATAGAGCCGGCCGCTGCTGCCAGCGATCCGTCGGGATTGATAGCGATCGCGGGTCCCGCTCCGAACTGTGTCGAGAAGATTCCCGGCGCAACTCCGCCTACAGTCGCTTTAAACGCGGCCGAAGCCGTATTGTTAACAGTGACTACGATGTCGGCCGTCCCGTTCTGGAGTGTCCAGGGAACTTGCAAATTGATTTGTCCGGAGGAGACAAAGAGGAGCGGTGCGGCCACGCCTCCGATGGTCACGGACACGCCACCAAGAGAAGGCGGCAATGGAATTGCCGTTGCGGATACTGTGGAAGGCGCCAGCGCTGTGCCGAATACGGAGGCTAGCGAGCCCTGCACCAGCGGTTGACCCGTCGCAAAGGATGCAGCGTTCAGCGCCGCGGCCACCACCGGCGTAGGGACAGGTCCTGCCGCGACCTTGAAAACCTTGAAGCGGCTGCTGTCGGCGATATATAGATTGCCAGCCGCATCCACGGCGACAGCATTCGGTTTGCCCAGGCCGATACTGGTGGCCGGAATTCCGTCGCCGCTGAAATTGGAGCCCCCGCCCGCGTACGTCGTCACAGTGCCCGATGTGTCGAGTTTGTGGATGCAGAGTGCGGATGCATCGGCGATGTAGAGATTTCCTGCGCTGTCGACGGTTAGGCCAACACCGGAACCTATGTCCGCGGCCGCTGCGGGCATGCTGCCGGGCTGGCAATTGCCGAAGCCGCCGCGAAGGATAGAGCTGATGGTTCCGGAGGGATTGACCTTGCGGATGGCGCTGTGGCCGAAATCGGCGATATAGATGTTTCCCGCGTTGTCTACGGCCACGTCGCTTGGATTCGCGAGCTGTGCGTTCGTGGCCGGGCCGCCATCTCCCAGCGTCGAGCCATTTCCGCGGCCCGCTACCGTAGTGATGATGCCCGAGGTGTCCACCTTTCGGATACGTCCGTTGCCTGTATCGGCGATGTATAGATTGCCGGCGCTATCGAACGCGACGCCAAAGGGAACCGAAAGCTGCGCGTTGATGGCCGGGCCTCCGTCGCCGGAGAATCCAGTGTTACCGAGGCTCCCACTGCCGGCGAATGTCGTAATGACTCCGGCGGTGTCAACCTTACGGATACGGCTGTTTGCGGCATCCACCAAATAGAAGTTTCCCGCCTTGTCCACCGCGACACCTTGATGGGTCGCAGTGCCAACCGGCGCGAAGCCGGCGTTTTTCGCCGGTCCGCCATCGCCGGAGAACAAGGGAAAACCGTTACCGGCCGCGGTGGTGATGGTTCCGGCTGAATCAACCTTCCGGACGCGGTTGTTGAGGGCATCTAAGATATATACGTTGCCCGCGGCGTCGACTGCGACACCCTTTGGGAACCCGATACCGGCACTGGTGGCCGGCCCTCCGTCGCCTGAAGAGCTAATCGAGCCGTTACCGGCAATCGCGGTGATCGGTCCTTGTGCGGAAGACACGATCGACATCGCAAGTGCGGAAATCAACAGGAGTGTAAGTCGCATGGCCGTGGGAATCCTCGCTCACTACACACTACGCAAACGCGGCGCAAAAAACGTCATCTTAGCGGAACTAGCGGTGAAAGCGTCAGTAACGGAATGATTTCCAATCCTGGCCGGCGCGGCCGTTCAGATCCCATACCACTGCACCTTTGCGAAGGGTCAACTCGCCGGTGATTCGCTGGGTGCCGTCGAACCGCGCCCCTTTCGAATCAAGGAATCCGAACTTCCCCTTTTCGACCGCGAGCACCGCGATGTCCGCCTCCGAACCGATTTCTAGCGACCCTAACGCCGGACGCCCTAACACCTTCGCCGCGCGCGAAGTCGTCATTGCGATCAGATCGTCGAAGGGAACTTTCAGGTTTAGAAACTTCGACATGACATTGAGCAGATCCTTCATGGCGCCGTTCAGGCTTCCAAAGTGCATGTCGGTGGAGATGGTATCCGGATAGAACTTCTGTTCGATAGCTGGAATCGTCATATTCCAGAAGAAACTGCCGCCCCCATGACCGAGATCCATGACGATACCGCGCTGCCGCGCCTCGATCATGTAGGGACTCATTTGACCATTCACAATCTCGCCCCGCAGTCCGGAGAAGCAATGTGTGTAGACATCGCCCGGCCGCAGTTTGTCGCGGAAGAGCGTTTTGATATTGCGATCCGCAGTGGCCCTGCCGAAGTCCACCATCACCGGCAGGCCGGCGATTTGGCCCGCCTTCACCGCGCCGTCAACAGCTTCCCAACCCGGCCCGGCGTAGTGCGCTGTCTTGATTCCAACGATCAAGCCCGGATGCGCCTTGGCCATCCGCGCGGCGCCCTCGGCGTCCATCTGAGCCGGGTCGTCTTCATTCCCGAAGCCCATTCCAGCCGCCACGATGTTCAGCCACGCCAGCACCCGCGCCCGCGATCGATCAATCGTTATCTCCTTGAAGTTCGGAAAATCCCGCCAGCCGGATGTACCCGCGTCGACGATCGTCGTGATTCCGGAGCGAAACGCGACGGCATCCGGCTGCACGCTTTGATTGCGCTTCGGCGCCGGGCTGCCAGGCCGGTTGTAGAGATGGGCGTGCATATCGATCAGGCCCGGAACCACGTACAGGCCGGACACATCGATCGTTTTTCGAGCCTGCGCTGCCGGGATGCCCGCAGCCACGCGCGCAATTCGGCCATTGCTGACCGCGACATCCATCACGCTGCTGATCCGGTTTTTCGGATCCACAACATGGCCCCCCTTCAGCACCAGGTCATAAGCAGGCTGCGCGTGAGTCACGACAGCCACCGCAAGCAAAGCGTAGATTCTCATTTGACCGCTATCTTATAGAAACGCAGCGGCTCACTCGTACCGGACGGCGGTCATCGGATCGATTCGAGAAGCCTTCCCCACAGGGACGTAACCAGCCAGGAGCGCGGCGCCGGCGAGAACAGCCACTGCAACAGCAAGGCAGGGGCGTCATTCGGCTCGACCCCAAATAGAAACGACTCAACAAACTTCGACGCGCCGAGCGCTACCGGTACACCAATCCCGAGCCCGGTCGCAGCCAGCCAGAAGACCTGGCGGAGCACCATCCAGATAACATCACCGCGTTGCGCTCCGAGCGCAATCCGAATGCCGATCTCAGGGGTGCGCCGCGCGACTCCGTAGGCCATCGTGCCGTACAAACCAACGCAGGCAATGAGCAATGACAGAGTCGCGAGGGCGGTGCACAGCTTGGCGAAGATGATCTGCTGGTTCATGGTCTGATCGATCTGCGCCGCCTGCGTTCTAATGTCCGTCACCGCAATGCGCGGGTCCGCTTGGCGCACGATCTCGCGCACGGTGTTGACGGACCGCAGGGGATCACCGCTGGGGCGAAGCGCGAATCTGTTGAACTCCTTCACCTGGTCGAAGGCAATCGACAACGCCAGCCAGGTGCTCGAGGAGCCGAATGGTGCGACGGTAAGCCGCAGGACCGCTACAACCTCGCCGCCGATCGCGGCATCTCGGGCTACAACGCGCCATTCCTGAACTCGATGAGTGCTGTGTGGCAGCTCCCCTTCGGCCGCGGCAAGAGCCGGTGGAAGTCGGTGATCGGCGGCTGGCAGGTAAGCCTGATCAACACGATGCGCAGCGGGAGGACGGTGAATATGCGCTACAACACCTCCTGCCCGACGGCGGTTACCTCCGGCCTCCCAACTTTTCTAGGCGGCGTAACCCTCCGTCCCAACCTGATCGGCGATCCGATGATGCCCGAGAGCGAGCATTCGATCGACAAATACTTCAACCGGGCAAACGTCGTGTTGCCAACCGCGACCTCCCCCTTCGGCAACGCCGGCCGCAACATTGTGCGGGGCTACGCCTACTATCAACTCAACGCCGGCCTACAGAAGGAA
The DNA here is from genome assembly GCA_016185425.1 of Acidobacteriota bacterium. Lineage (GTDB taxonomy): Bacteria > Acidobacteriota > Terriglobia > Bryobacterales > Bryobacteraceae. Next base: position 102,348 of record JACPNQ010000045.1, read on the forward strand.
GTCCGTCTGCCCTACCGGGAGCGGATGAACCTCCAAATCCGCGCCGAAGCCTTCAATCTGTTAAACAAAACCAACTTCGGCGCCCCCAACGGCGACCGCTCGAGCGGTGCCTTCGCCACCATCCGCTCCACCTACCCCGCCCGTCAGCTCCAGTTCGCGCTGCGCATGGCGTTTTAGACACCTCGCCAGCTACTCCAAAAACACATGCAAACTCGGCCTCCGCTCTTCTACGAATGCCGTGCCTCTCGATAGCCCGGAGAGGTACGACGCCCATTCCCTGCATGCGTTCATTCCCCGATCGCCTTCTGCGGCGATGATTGATCGCGGCGGTGCAAACCGGTGACGATTTTAGCGTAGCCTGATTCAATCGCCCACTAAAAGGCCAGGGGTCTCCAGGTGTCCTCACATGACAGTATTTCGAGCGTATGACGGCAGTAACTTGCGTGGTGGGCGATGTGCTCCAAGCTGACCATTAATTCTTCAATAGGGCAACCCCGGGGCTTGTCTCGGTCAAGCAGACCTTTCACGCGACCGCTGAGATAAAGTGTTTCGCCAAGGATCTCCGGCAGATGCAGCGTCAGTTGGAAAACATAGTCGGACTGTTTCCTTAGACCGTTCTCGGCGAAAAACTCATTTCTAGGGTGAAAGTCCGACCATCCAGGCAGAGAATCGATCTTCGTCGTGAACCGTTTCCGAATCGCCGCCTGGCTAGCGGCGCTACGTGATCGCGGTACTCGGAGAGGGGGTTCGTCCAGATCGCCTGAGAAAAGCTTACTAGGAAGTCGCGGTTCGAGCTTTATTAACGTTAGATTGTCCGCGTAGAGGCGCGACGTGCTCGCTAGGACTTCGAAGAAGTACTGGGCGCAGTGCCTGGGCCGCGCAAGTTTTCGGGAAAACACCCGTTTAAAGTCAATCTCATATTGCCGTAGATCAGAGTAGAGTGTGGCAAGATAGCTATTAAATGTCTTTACCATGGCCCTATCTCTTCCAGCGGATGAAGTCGAACGCATCACAGTATCTCGGGTATCTCGGCTTTGGTTCTACACACTGCGAGGCCTGGATCTAGTAGACAAGGATTAAATATAATGATCGGCGTCCTTAACATCTTCCACTTCTCCAGACTTTCAGCCGTCGTTCCAAGCACTCGCTGCAGGTATTTGTTGAGGCCATCGGCCCTTCTGTGTTTCGTTACTTGCGTTGCTTTGTCCAATATCTGCTTGGCGTGGTTCCGAACCTCTCTTCTCCAATGATCTACGGCTGGGGCGTTGGGTTCCTTCTCGAGATATTCCAGATGCTGCAATAGTCTTGTATACCACCCGCGCAACTGTGTGTCCGGGTCGACGTTAAAGATGAACCTGCCGGGATCCTGAACAGAGGGGCCGATGGGCGCATTCTCGGTCCACACGCCGCCGATCGTTCCACAGTTTCCGAGCGCGCCCCCGCAGTTGAATAGGCCACCTAGTGAGCCAGGGTTCGTTCCCGGAGCACTCGGTCCA
>JACPNQ010000043.1 GCA_016185425.1 Acidobacteriota bacterium
GGAACTTCGGCGCGAGGCTTGGCGGGATCGGACTTTCGGGAGGCGATCCAGCAGCGAAACCGCACTGACTTACTCAACCACGAACGGCGTCAACCGAGCGGAACCACCGGTCGGAGCGGTGATTGTGTGCATAATTCAGGTGATATAAACTTCACGTCATCTGGTCTCGCCCACGAAAGCTCAGCCCATACCGGCCGTCGTAAAGAACGCCTTGCTGCGTAACTAGAGGGTTCGGCGCAAGAGGTAGGGCAACGGCGACCGATGTCACGGCCGCGCAATCTGCTATTTGGGGGGCTTTCGTGAGCCGGCGAACGCATGAACATCGAGTCAATGGCGGTCGATCTAACTCCGATCACGTCCGGCCAACCAATAAGGTCGGTACACGTTGCGGCGGCGGACGGAGGGGGAGTCGAATGGACCGCGAACAGCCGGTCGATTCATATTAGAAAGACTCCTTTACAGTTGATTGTATAGTGCGAGGCGAGCGTGTGCCTGATTGATCCATATGAAAGAGGTGCTGGTTTTAAGCAACATCTGGCCCTGCAGGTGGCCCTCTGCATTCGTTGAGCTTCTAAGGTCATCCCATTTAGGCATGGAAAACCTAAGTGTGCGAGAGACTGCGGCCTGATCACTGATCGTGAGCACAACGCTTTCGGAAAAATGATGCCCGGTGGGAGAGATCAAAACGCTCCCGTCGCCGTTTGAAGCTACAGACTTCAACGCGTTTGAGACGACTGGGCCTGGCTCCTCGGGAGTGGACCGGGGTTGGCTCCTGAACTTGATTTCGGGCGACTCAATGGCAAGGAAGGGTGAAATCATGCCAGTGTTGACATCGAGAACCGCCATACTCGCGTCGGAACGCTTGATCAGGGCAAACCGCTCTCCACTCAGTGGCACCACTGTTTCGTTAAAAAGGGGCTGTTGGGAGTTAAAAAGTATTTCGCTTGCTGTTGCCTCGCGACCGGGAAGCAGGAGAACACCTTGATCCCATAAACCGTAAAAATGGCCATTGAGCAATGCAATCCGAGAGATTTTCGGGTGAGTGAAGATTTTTCTCTCGTTCCCATCAGGCGCTAATACGTAGGCTAACCGTCGCTTGTCTGGAAGGAGCCCCAGGAGGGCAACATTCCCAGCGTCGTCGGCGGCTATCGTTGGCAGCGAGGGCGCGACAGTCATTACCGAGCGGTACTTGCCCTGTTCGGAAAGGCTCACCATAAGGTGAATAGTACCTACAGCGGAAGGGTTCTTGGCGGTGCATAAGAGGAACACTCCAGCCTTAGAAGAAGTTGCCGACTGAACCTGTAAATCTCCTGAGTAAATACCATTCGGAACAATATCAGAGAGGCGAATCTGTTCAACGGGCTTAAGTACCTGTATCTCTGCGCCCAATCGAGATGAATAAATGCTAAAAACCACAGCTGCAACAGCGGCAGTGAGAAGTGTTCGCATGCGTAGTGTGGGAATAGTCATGCTGCCTCCAGTAGCCATTCACTAGCCTGAACGACGACGCTTCACACAACTTAATTATCGAGCTATGAGAATTGCAAGCTCCTTAGGGATTAAGGTGGCACGCTGTAGCATCAATGTCAAATGTTATGTATGTAAATAAGTTAGCACTTCTATGGTATTACGCAGCGACATAACTAATGGCGCCCAGACCTCAATACCGTCGTGGGCCTGGTCGTTTGTCGGGGCTCCGTGGAATGGCAGGTACATAGACGCCGCGATTATTCACGACTATGGTTGCGTTTACCATCCCACAACTTGGGAAACGGTGCATTACCGCTTTTACCTCGGGATGCGCGCGAGAGACGTGGCGCCGCTAAAGGCAAAAATCATGTATGCGGCCGTCTATCACCGAGGTCCGCGCTGGCCGCAGCCTGGTCAACCAGTATCGCCGCCGACTCTATTAGATGCCGACTTACCGCGACTGCAAAGGTTGATCGAGACGAGAGAGAACGGTTTGGCGATGGAAACGGCGGCCCAGGCACAGACTAGAGCGAATGGACTGGTCCGGTCCGCCGAGACGGCGATTTCGGTCCGCAGGGATGTTGAGAGTGAGGAGGCTTCGCGATATAAGACGATGGCCGCCGAAGTCGCGGAAAGGAGGACAGAACTCCTGGCGACCTCGGACCAAGCGCCCGACTTACGGGCACGCCTTCAAGCACTCCTAAAGCAGCTTGAGAGCGATACTGCATCGACCGAACAGCGCTTGTCTTCGACTCGTACGGCAGTTGCCAGCGCTGCCGTCGAACTGGAGAATGCTCGCGCGCTGGCATTGAATCCGATTCCAGCACCTTTGCCGCCAATGAGCCTGGCTGAAATCCATTCGCTGCGGAGCGGTGATCTCGCTACGATCAACTAGCGCATTGCAGCGACGAGCGCCATCGTCGCCCAGTTGGTTGCGGCGGCGGAAATGAACTGGTCGGGACCGTGCGGAAATTCGCTGTCGAAGTAGGGCTGGAAGGCGGGCGCCCGGGTGCGCACGTACCAGGAACCGTCTTCGAGCTGGGATTGCAAAAGATGCTGAATACCGCGCCGATAAGGCTGACTGCCAGTGGCGATGGCGCGAGCTTCATGAAGGGCGACCAGGGCCTGTCCGGTCGCATACGCGTCTGTGGCGAGCGTGGGGATCTGGCCCCACCCTCCATTCGATCTTTGCAAGGCCAGCAGGTCTTTCGCGGTCTGCCTGATGACCTCCCGGTTCCCGCCGCCCCACACCAGGCCGAGGATCTTGAATACATGATCCTCGGTGCTCTTCGGCGGTGCTCCTTCGAGCCACTTCACGCCTCGTGCAACCGCCCTGTCGTATTCGGTCCGAAGGCTCTTCGGTCCGTAAGTCCGCAGTGACCGGATAGAGGCAGCCGTGACTTCAAAATCGCTCGACTCCAGCGGAGGACGCAATGTGCGACATTTCCAGCGGCCGTCGGGAGACTGGCTGTTTTTTGCGTACCGCGCCCAGATGTCCGTCAGGGGATCGCCCGGATAATTCTCCGCCGCCAAGCCGAGGAGGATGTAGCTGACGGTGTCGATGCCGCCGGGGATCCCTTCGTTTTCGAGGCCTCGCTCGCGGTTGTCCTCGAGGAAAGCGGCAATCCGGCGCAATTCGTCCTTCGCGATCCGCTCGTCCACGCGCACACCCTTACGGCGCGCAGCGGCCACAGTCATGGCGGTGAGGGAATTGTTGTGGCAGGAGACGCATCCGGCGGTTTTGATGAAGGCGACGCCGGAGCGCTGCAACGGGGGGATGCTTCTTTCCACGGCGGCTCGAACCGATACCGCGGGATGGGGCTTTGGGGTTACGGGAGCCGGGGTGTCGTCGCGGACACCCGATTCAGTCAACGCCTGGACCAGCGGGAGATTCCCTTGCCGCTTGGCGAAATCAATCATGCTTAGGCCAGCGGCGGTCTTGGCTTTGGCATCGGCGCCACGGCTGATGAGGGTTCTGACGATTTCGATTGGAACCGTCGCGGGGGAAAGGGCGACTGTTTGCAGCAAATTCGGGGAGGGTTTCGCGCCGCGGTTGAGTAGGATTTGTGCGAGGGCAAGGTCGCCCGCGGCAATCGCGCCTTGGAGCGCGGCGGCAATGTCATTGCCTTCGGCGAGTTTGAATAGCACGTCAAAACATGTCTGGCAGGCGGAGGCGGCAGCGGCTCCAATGGGTAGGGGTTTCGCTTCCACACCGTGCTCCAGAAGCAGTTTGAGCAGATCGGCATCCCGGGTACTGGAGGCAAGAGCCAGCGCAGTGCGTCCGTCCGGAAGGCGCTCCTTCGCTACCGCGCCGTTTTCGAGCAGGAGTTTGACCGATCCGCTGGTACCCGCCCAGCCGGCGGCGATAAGCAGGGCAGTACGGCCCTCGCCGGAGCGCAGGTTTGGCTTGGCGCCGTGGGCGAGGAGGATCCTCGATTTCGCAAGATCGTCAACGGCATACATCAGCGCCGTTCCACCGTCGTCGTTCTGCGTGTTCGGATTGGCGCCCTTCTCCAGTAGGAGTTCGACGGATCGGGAGTCGCCGTAAAGGGCCGCGTACATGAGTGGGGTCCAGCCGGCCGGTCCGCGGGCATTGGCAGATTTGGGGTTTTCGCGCAGTGCGCGGTGGAAGGCTTCATTATTACCGTCGCGGAGGGCGTCCCTCAACATGACGACGATGGGGTCTGCCGGAGCCGTATCCCTGTCGCCAGAGAATTCATCCGGCCACTCAGCGCCCTGGTCGATCCACGCCTTTATTGTGTTGATCTGTGCCGGCTGCAACGGTCCTGACGGCGGCATCTGTGAACCGGTTTGCGTTCCGCTGATTCGACGGTAGAGCGGGCTTGCGGCACTTTGTCCCGGCACGATGCGGGCCCGGTTGGCGCCTACACGGTTTGGCATTGCGTCTTTGCGGCGGTCGAGGCGGAGGCCGCGCATTTGCTGCGAGGGGCCGTGGCACTCGACGCAGTGGGTGCGAAAAATGGGCTGGACGTCGCGTCCGAAATCGACTTTGGCGGGTGTCTGGGCGGAAAGCGCTATGCCGAAGAGGCAAGCGCAGATGACGGCCTGCTTGTTGCTGGGACTGATCGCCGCGGTGGTGAGTTGCATCGCCCCCCTCGATTCGTAATGACTCGTTTGGTTGAAGATATCATGATCGGGAAACGGCCTTTTCCGGGGTGTCCTGTCACAAAATGTCCCGCGCAGACGTTATGGATATGTGGAAGCAATCAATGAGGCTGGAATCGTGGCGGGGATGGGTGGGAAGCCGGCGGAGTTGGAGGCGCTGTTCCTCGCCCACTATGCGCGAGTGGCCCGGCTCATTGCGCGAGTGATCCGGAATCCAGGCCGGGCGGAAGAACTGGCGGTAGAAGTGTTCTTGAAGTATTCGCGGAACCGCTTGGCGCCCGGGGCTACGGCTGAGGGATGGTTATCTCTGACGGCGGCGCGGATGGCGCTCGACGAACTGCGCTCGGCGGGCCGGCGGGCGAGGATGGCGCCCCTGCTGCGGATGGCTGGCTGGGCGGCGACTCCGGAGGAGATTCATGGAGCGAACGAGGAGCAGAACCGTGTTCGGACCGTTTTGGCCCGGCTTTCGCCGCGGGATGCGGAGCTGCTGCTGCTAAGGAGCGATGGCATGCGCTATGAGGATATGGCGGCGACGTTGGAGTTGCACGCCGCGTCGGTGGGCAAGATGCTGGCGCGGGCACAGAAGGCTTTTCGAAAGGAGTATGTGGAGCGATATGGAAAACAATGAATGGGTGGAGGAGAAGATGGCGATATTGCAGGCTGACGATGGATTTGCGCCGGATGCCGCGGCGGGGCTGCAACGGTTGCGGTGCGCGCGGAGTTCGCGCCGTATGGGTTGGGTATGGGCTGCCGGCGGCGGCGCCGTGGCTTGTGCGGGTTTGCTGGCGTTTCCGGCGACTCGTGTGCTGGCACAACGATGTGTTGAGGCGTGCGTGGCTGAGACGGCGGCAGTCGGGCAGATGTTGGGATTCGGGCCGGCGGCGCCGGTGGAAGCGCGCGCGGTGGCTCCGGACTTTGCGCTGACGGATGCCGAGGGGAAGATGCTACGGCTGGCGGATTTGCGGGGGAAGGTGGTGCTGGTGAACTTCTGGGCAACGTGGTGTCCGCCGTGCAGGACGGAGATTCCGCTGTTTGCGGAGTTGCAGAAGGCGTATGGGGATGCCGGGTTTGCGGTGGTGGGTGTGTCGATGGATGAGGGGTGGGACGCGGTGCGGCCGGCGATGTCGGCGTTGGGAGTGAATTATCCGGTTGTACTGGGAGATGACGAGACGGCGCGGAAGTTTGGGGGTGTGGAGAAGCTGCCGGAGACTTACTTGATTGATCGGAGCGGGCGAATTGCGGCGGCCCATGCGGGGTTGCCGGAGAGGCGGGCGTTGGAGGAAAGGATTAGGGGGCTCTTGGGGGAGGGGCGTTAAGTTCTTTCTTGGCGCCGTTGGAGGGTGTGGGCCGGGCTGGGGGACACACGCACCTTCGCGCCGCGGTGCGGCGCTGCGGTGGCGAATGTCCCCGTGAGGTGGGTTGCTGCGAGGCGGGTTTTTCCTTTTTGCGCTGGGGGGACACACGCACCTTCGCGCCGCGAGGCGGCGCTGCGGTGGCGAATGTCCCCGTGGGGTGGGTTGCTGCGGGGCGGGGTTTTTCCTTTTTGCGTTGGGGGGAGGTGGTCGGGTTGGGGGACACACGCACCTTCGCGCCCCGGTGCGGCGCTACGGTGGCGAATGTCCCCGTGAGGTGGGTTGCTGCGAGGCGGGTTTTTCCTTTTTGCGCTGGGGGGAGGTGGTCGGGTTGGGGGACACACGCACCTTCGCGCCGCGAGGCGGCGCTGCGGTGGCGAATGTCCCCGCGAGGTGGGTTGCTGCGAGGCGGGGTTTTTCCTTTTTGCGTTGGGGGACACACGCACCTTCGCGCCGCGAGGCGGCGCTGCGGTGGCGAATGTCCCCGTGAGGTGGGTTGCTGCGAGGCGGGGTTTTTCCTTTTTGCGTTGGGGGAGGTGGTCGGGTCACGCACCTTCGCGCTGCGAGGCGGCGGTTTTCCTTTTTGCGTCCGGTGTGCGCTAGGAGGCCTTTTTCGTCGCCTTCTTTGCTGGTGCGGTGCCGGCTGCGGCGGGCTTGAGCAGCGGCAGGACGAGGTCTCGCAGGTTCTTCTCTTCGTTTTCAAAGAAGGGATCGCCGCCGGGGATCTGGTGGCGGATCTGGCCGTTGCGGTCGATGACGACGAGATTCGGGAAGGACATCATCATCATGACGGGGTGCTGCAGAAAATTGATGACCTTGTCTCTGGTGGACCAGCCGACCGGGAAGTCTAGACTGAACTGCTTGACATAATCATCAACGAGCATGTTGGCCATGTCGTTCACTGCAATACCGATCGGTTGCATGCCTTTCGGCCCGAGTTCGCGGTAGACCTTGTTCATGCCTTGCGAGGCGCGCTGGCAGTGGGGGCAGGTGGTGAGCAGGAACTCCACGACAACTACCTTTCCCTTATAGTCACTGAGCTTTATTTCCTTGCCGTTGGACAGAAGGACCTGGAAGTCCGGGGCAGGGCGAGGCACGTCGGCGGCCGCCAGGGAAAACGCCGCCAAAGCGGCCAGAACGAAGAGGCGCATGGATTTATTTTATTCCTTCAAGGACGGAGACGCGGGCGGATTTTTGTTGGACGGAGACGCTGCCGGAACGTTTGGTTTTCACCGGCAACACCTTTTCCCGATAGAGACGTTCGAACTCCCTGGCAGCGGGTTCGGCGTCGAATTCGAGCGTGAAGGCGAGGACGGGATGTTGCGTTCGCTTGTCTTCGACGATGCGGTATTGGCCGCCGCGCCAGAGGGGCGAGAGGCGGTCGGCTGTCTCCTCGTTAACGAACTGTTTCAGCAGGATGTAGATGTCGAATTCGCCGAGCTCGCCTTCGATGGCTTCGGCGTAACGGGCGGCATCGGGGATTTTCGGCGCCTTGCGTTTAGGCGGCTTGCGCTTGTCGAAGTAGAGCTCGGGGTGGAGGATTTCGCGCGTACTTTGCGGGGGATGGCGGAAGACCTCGGCGAAGCCGGCATTACCGAGTTTTTCGATCACCGCCTGCTGAAAGGCGAGGCCGCGCGTATAGGGGAAAAGCAGGCTTTCGCGGATATAGAGCGGCGCGTTGGAGAGCTCGGGATACTGGCTGAGGCCCGTTCCGGAGGCGTTGACGAACATGCGGACCATGGAGGGATCCTTACGGAGGGACTGACCGGCCTTCTTTGCCATCAGCTCATACATGAGCCACTGGGCCTGTCCTTCCATGACGGCCATGCGTGCCGTGGCCGAATCGTCATTGCTGCCCTGCCTGATGAACTTTTCGAGCGGAAAGTGCTGATCGGCGAGCGCGTGGGCGAGCTCATGGATTAGGACGAAGCGCTGGGAGATTTCGGGAGCGCTTTCGAGGAGGAACATCTTCTTGCGGCGGTAGTCGTAGAAGGCCGCGGCCTGCTCGGTGAGGAGATTAACTGTCGACTCTTTCAGGTTGTAATTCTCAGGGACAAAACCGAATAACTTCAGAGTAAGCTCTTCGACGCGGACCTCCTCCGGTTTCACGGTTTCGGCGATGCGCGTCTGCAGGAACTCCTTGAGCTTCTCGCGGGTGATGAAGTCGCGGTCCACTTTGGATTTAGGGGAAAGGCCGGTGAGGGCTGCGAGCTCCTCCATGGTGGAGTCGATCTGATTGAAGAGATCCTTGTTGGAAGGCTGCGCAGCCAGCGCGGAGAGGAATAAGAGTAAAGCGATTATTGGGCGATACATTCGTTGGCGTCCATGGACCGAGTGTAGTAGAGGAATGCGGCGCCGGCGGAGAGGGCGACGCCGGCGGCGGAGGCGAGAACCGGGCGGGGGCCGAGCTTTTCGGCGGCCCATCCAGCGAGAAAACTGCCGACGGGCAACATGCCGACGGCCATCATCGTGTAGAACGACATGACGCGGCCGCGATACCTTTCGTCGATCACCGATTGGATGAGCGCGTTGTTGGATGCGTTCTGGCGGAAAAACGCGTATCCGGCGACGAAGGAAGAGGCAACGACGAGCCAGAAGTACGGCGCGAAGGAGTAGGCGAGGAGCGCGAGGCCGTAGAAGAGCGCGCCCTGGCCGGCTACCTTACGAAGCCCAAGGTTCGATTTCATGCTGGCGAGGCGGGCGACACCGACCGTGGCACCAAGCCCGAATGCGGCCATGAGCACGCCGAATCCGGTTGCGCCCTGATGGAAGAGACCATCGGCGATGAATGGACCGAGGACGAGGGGCGGGGCGTTGGTAAGGGTAACAATGCCACAGAGCACCAGCGGGTAGCGGACCGCCGGGCGCGACCAGGCGTAGCGGAAACCGGCGGCAAGCCCCCCCTCGCTGTGTGTTTCACGGGGGGCCGCGGGCGGAAGCCGCAACATCCAGAGGGACGCCAGAACGGCGAGAAAGCTGACGGCATTCAGGGAGAAGCAGACACCTTCGCCGAATGCGGCAACAAGAAGACCGCCGAGGGAGGGGCCGAGGGTCCGGGCGGTATTGAAAGCGACGGAGTTAAGGGAGATGGCGCCGAGGAGGTCTTCCTTCGAAGTTAGGAGAATCATCAGCGATTGGCGGGCGGGAATATCGAACGCGTTGGCGCAACCGAGGAGGACGGCGAGGATGAGCACCTGCGGGACGGTGACGCGGTGAGTCAGTGTCAGATAGGCGAGCAGGCAGGCGTGGAAGAGGAAGATGGTCTGGGTGATGAGAACGATTCGGTGGCGGGGAAAGCGGTCCGCGGCGAGGCCGGCGAGCGGACTTAGAAGGAGCACCGGCATGTGGGAGCAAAAGTTGGACACACCCTGCAGGAATTCCGAATGGGTAAGGCGGTAGAGAAGCCAGCTTAGGGCAACGCTTTGAATCCAGGTGCCGATCAGGCTGACGGCTAGGCCGGCGATGAAGATGCGGAAGTTCGGGTGCTGGAGGGCACGAAAGGCAAGCGAGCGTTCGCTCACTTGGCGTCGACCACCGAATCGACAGCCAGGGACGGCATGGTGCGCGGGTCGGGCGGGAGCGGGGAGATGGCCTTGACGGTGATGACTTGGCCGTCGCGACCGCGGAGGGAGCGGATGGTGGACTCACTGGCCGAGGAGAGATTGTAGGTCTTCGCGATGCCATCGACTTCAAAGCGCCATTTGCCCTCCGCAGTGACGGGCTTGCCGCGGACCACGACTTGCGCTTCCCTGGGGGTGAAGCCGACGCCCTTGATAGCGTCGCGCAGGCGTTCGAGGGTGAGCTTGTTGCCGGGCTGGAGGATAAACTCGACGCTGTTTTGCGGTCCGACGTTGACTTTCTCGACCCCGCGGATGCGTTTGAGGCCCGTCTGCATGGTCTGGACGCAGGTAGCGCAGTCCATGTTGGCGACCTCCAGGCGAACCTCCAGAAATTCCGCCGAAAGACCAGCGGCGGTGAGCAGGGTAAGCCAGACTAAGCGCATCCATCCAGTGTAGCGCGGGCGGGCGGGGCTTATAGTGTTACATCGAAAAAGTAAGTACGAATCAATTTGCCGTTTTCATTGAGTAACTCGACATAATGCCCGCCGGGACGGAGAGCGCCCGGCATTTCATAGCGGTGGAGATCGAGGCCGCATTCGGTGCGTGCCGTGTCCATCACGCCGGGCACGGGGCCGTGCAGGTCGACCTGACAGACTCCGGAGGGCGCGCCGTTCTTATAGAGGAGCTGGAGCACCAGTGTAGTATTCGGCTGGATGCGGACGGCGAGCCGGGCACGCCCGTTGGGGGCTTCCTGCGGCACGAGCGTATAAATAATCGGCTGGTTTTCGACGACGGGATAAGTTGCTATGAGCCGGGCCGGACTGTTGGAGTTGTACGCGACTCCAAAGCCGGTAGTGCGGCGCCATCGAACACGATCGAAATGAGGCTGTCGCCAAATGGCATGAGCTGCGCGCCGCGCGGATTGCAGCCATGCAGGCGCTAGCGGGATGAAGTGCAGGCATGCAACCCTCCCGCCGAGGATTCTGATTGAGGAAGTTCCAGGAGCCGCACTGGATCGATATAGTGGCGTTAGTTCGGCGGCTGAACACTAGATGGACGCTCCACGATGGCGGCGATATGGATCCCCTGGGTTCAAACATGCGTCCGCACGGCAAAAGGTGTCACAATTATGTTGCCATGACAACACAATTGTGACTCAATGGATTATGACGAGCTCAGAGCTAAAGCGCTGGCTGGACAAGGATGCACTTTCGGTATGCAATCCGGGAGCCATCTCAAGGTCTATCTCGGGCAAAAGCAATCGATTTTGCCGATTCATGGCTCCAGGCATCAGCTCGGCACTGGCCTCGTCAATAAAATAAAGAAGGATCTGGGCCTGAAATAGGCCCAGCATGGAAGGAGACTTCATGTACTCTGCTTATCCAGCTAAATTCACTCCGGACGACAACGGCACTCTGATGGTCAGCTTTCCGGATGTACCCCAGGCGGTCACCGACGTCGCGGACAAAGCATCTGCTAATCCGCGTGCAGCCGAGGCTCTCGCGGCGGCCCTCTCGTTTTACGTGGAGGCCGACAGGCCGTTACCCGTACCCTCGTCCCCGAAGCGCGGACAGATGATGATCCACCTCGGGGCAGGCACGATCGCTAAGCTCGCTCTGTATACTGCCATGCGAGAGCAGGATGTTACCCAGGCTGAGTTGGCACGTCGCCTCGGTTGCCATCGCCAACAGGCGGCACGCATTGTCGATCCAGCCCACAACACAAAGTTCGAGTACCTCGAAGCCGCGCTCGCCGCCGTTGGACTTCGTGTCGCCGTCTCCATCGAGCGGACCGCAGCCTAATTATTTCTCCGCATGCGCCGTTCGCCGCGACGGACCGAACTGGCCCACTACCCCAAAGCCGATGGTAACGACAGCAGCGATGGCGAAGGCGTAGGGGAAAATGCTTGCCGTTTGTGGGCCGGCCGGCATTCCCCTAGCGTATCAGTGCCCCCAACGCAAAACGAAGCCGCCGGTGATGGAGACGTTGTGTTGTTTGCCGGCGGGAATGTTGTAGACGGGGGCACCGGAATAGTTATCACGGAGTTCGCCGCGCAGAGCGAACCAGCGGATGACGCGTACGTCGGCGCCGCCACCGTATGTGAATGTGCCGGTATTGGTGGTGCGCGGGCCGGGGTTAGGGCTGCCACCGGTGGTGAGGTTACTGTGTTCATAGACGGCGAGACCGGCGCCGAGGAAGGCGTAGGGCTGGAGGCGGCGCTCACCGAGTTTGACCTTGAGCTCGGGTGTGAGGTAGATGGTGGCGACATCACGGATGACGACTGGATTTGCGCTGGTGACTTTGCGCTGGGGATTGGCTAGGAAATTGACGCCGCCAAAGACTTTCAGCGGTCCGGCGGATGCGAGGCGGATGGCGTAGTTGGCCTGCAGTGCGGTACCGCTTCCGAGTTTGGGAGAGTCGATGCCGCGCAGATTGCCGAGCAGGAGGCCGAGCTCCTGGTTTTGGGCGGCGAGAGAGAGCGTAGTGAGTAGGAGTAAGTAGGGGAGTCTCATTTGTGTAAGTTGGGCCAGTTGCGGTCAGCGGCCTGGATGCGTTGCGGAATCTCTTTTGTCCATTTGGCCTGGACATCGAGGGAGAAGTTGAGATAGAGCTTGCCATCCACGATTTTCCATGCCTGTGGATCGATGGAGGCGGTGTAGCCATTGCTAACGGCCCATGCGCAGTAGCCGCCGTACTGGGGCATGTACTTCCCGGGCTGTTTCTTGAAGAGATCGAGGTTCGCGGCATCGGCGAAATGGAATGTCGCGCCGGAGACAGTGTGGGCGAACTCGGGGCGGCCTTTGACAGGTTTGCCGAGCGTGAAATAGGCCACTGGATCGTAACCGCGGATGGCGAGGCCGTGGCGGTCCGTCAGCAGAGGAGGAACGAGGGCGAAGAGGAAGTTACGGCGTGTCATAGATTCTGACTGTGCTGGATGTTTCGGCCGCACCGACGCGAAGAGTGACGGTGACCGTTTGCGCGACGATCGGATCGATGCGTGCGTTGATTTGCATGATACCCGGGATGCCCGGGGCGGGACCGGCATAGAAGATTTCGGCGTTCGAGTTGTCGATGTTTACGGAGACAGGGGCGGGGCTGGATTCGTTGGCGCCGGTGGCGAAACAGACGAGGACGTTGTTGGTGCGGAACCCGGCGGGGAAGAGGCCGGGGGCGCGATCGACGATCGTTATGGGGACGTTGAGAATGGAAGTGCGGCCGAGGGGCGTGGATTCGGGGATGCGGAGATTGACCTGCGCGGGACTGGCGTAGAGGATGGGGGCTTGGGCACCGTTGACAGTGATCGTGGATGGAAGGTTGGTGCCGTAAGCGGTGATCAGTGTTCCCGGCGCGAAGGGACCGGGCGCCTGGCTGAATGCGTTGACGATAGCCGGACGTTTTGGAGCCAGCGAGAGAAGCTCCGCCGTGGTGGAACTCGACGTGACGCCGCCGAAAAAGAAGACTGCGTTCGCGGCGTAAAGGCCCTGGTGACGCTGACGGGGAGCGGGCGGGCTGGGGATGTTGAGCTGCGTCCAGGTGAGTGTTGCGGGATCGAACTCCCAGGTGTCGTCGTAGATTTCGTTACCGGAGCCACCGAACAGGATGGCGCGGCGGCGGGTTTCGTCGAAGGCGATGCCGTAGTGCTGGCGGGGCGGGGGATTGGTAGAGCCGCGGACTTCTTTCCATTGATTGGTTCGGAGATTGAAGGACCAGAGATCGCCGAGCGGGCAGGGGCCGAAGCCGGAGGCGCAGCCGCCGTAGAGAAACATCTGATCGCCCGCGGCGTCGTAGACGGCGTGGTGGAGGCAGCGGCGGAGAGGGCGGGTTTCGGGGCTCAGGTCGGACCAGCGGTTGGCGGCGAGGTCGAAGGCCCAGGTGTCGTCGAATCGGCCGCGGCCGGTGAAGCCGTGGGAGATGATAATGCGATTGCGGGCGGCGTCGTAGATGGCGGAGTGGCCATAACGGCGGCTGGGACCTGCGTTGTTTTCCGCGAGGCGCGACCATTGGTTGGCGGCGATGTCGTAGGCCCAGAGATCGGAAAAAAAGCCGCCGGCCTGACCACCGAAGAGGATGAGGCGGCGGCGAAGGGGATCGTAGTTGAGCGTGTGGCCGAAGCGGGCATCGGGTTTTGCACCGCCCGGTGCGAGTGGGCGCCACTGATAGGTGTCGAGGGAGTAGGACCAGAGATCGTTGCGGGCGGTGGTGTCCTGGCCGCCGAAGAGGAGGATTGAATTGGAGGGCGGGTCAAAGGCTATTGTGCCGTCAAAACGCGGAGAGGGAGCGTCGCCACCGGAGGGGAGGGTTGCAAATTGCAGGTCCTGTGCGGGGACGAGGGCAGCGGCGAGTGCCAGGAGTGCCAGACGCATGCCTGTAAAATGCCGCGCGGCGCCGGAATATTCCGGCTGGTTCCAGTTATGATGTAAATAGTGAATCGCCGCGCGATATTTCTGCTGTTGATTCTGGTGCTGGTGCTGGCGCCGGCGGCAAACGCATGGTGTTCGACGGTGTGCCTGGCGGCGGCGATATCGAGCGGCTGTGCGCATAATTTGCAGCCGACCGACGATTTGCCGATGGACAAAGCGGCGTCCGTATTCCTTGTAAGTTGGAGTGGCGCCGCGGCGCTCGCCCCCGCTGCGATGCCTAGTTTGCCGGTGTTTGTACCGGTTGCTGAGCAGCGTGCTCCATTGCGGCTCTGATCCCTCTTCGATTCCACGCACGAAAATCCTGTCCGTGAATCCAAGAGGAGCATTATGCCATTCGACCGCCGCGGCTTTTTTGGCCGCATGTTTACCGGCGGCGCCGCGTTGCAAGCGGCCGCCCCTTCGACGGCGCGCGCGCCGTTTTTTACGCCCGAGTTGAGTAAGTTGGCGCCGCGCATTGTGGACGGTGTGAAAGAGTTCGAATTGACC
Organism: Acidobacteriota bacterium; assembly: GCA_016185425.1. Lineage (GTDB taxonomy): Bacteria > Acidobacteriota > Terriglobia > Bryobacterales > Bryobacteraceae. The sequence goes on from JACPNQ010000043.1 coordinate 14,416, forward strand.
GCGGAAGTCGTTACGACGGAGATAGCCGCGGGGAGGACGCTGACGGCGTGGGGATACAACGGCAGTGTGCCTGGGCCGACGTTGGAGGTAAATGAAGGCGACCGCGTCCGGATACTCTTCCGGAACAAACTACCGGAGCCAACGGCTGTTCACTGGCACGGGTTCGAGGTGCCTTACACGCAGGACGGGAGCGTCGGCCTGGGGCAGGACCCGACACTGCCCGGCGAGACGCACGTGTACGAATTCACTCTGAACCAGAACAACTCCTGCTTTTATCATTCGCACTTCCCGATGCAGGAGATGATGGGCGCGATCGGGTTCTTTCTCATTCATCCGAAGAACCCTACGGGACCGCGCGTAGACCGCGACTTCGGGCTGATTATCCAGGAGTGGGACCTGCGGCCGAATAATGCAGTGCCGAATGCATTGGCGATGGAGTTCAACTGGCTGACATTTAATGGAAAAGCCGGTCCCGACTGCACGCCGATGATCGTGCGGGAAGGGGAGAGGGTACGCATCCGCATGCTGAACCTGGGCATGGACCATCATCCGATTCACCTGCACGGGTTTCAGTTCGCGATGACGGGGACCGAGGGCGGCCGTTTGCCCGAGACGATGTGGTACCCGCAGAACACGATCCTGGTGGGTGTGGCGCAGATCCGGGAGATTGAGTTCGTTGCCGGCCGCGTTGGCGATTGGATGCTGCATTGCCACCTGCCGCACCACATGATGAACAACATGATTCCGATGGTGGGTCCGACGAGCCATGGAGCGGATCATTGGCCGAAGGACGATCCAGAGCGGAAGAAAGTGCCGGGATACCCGCAGGACATGTGGATGCCGGATGACGATCCGTATTCGCATAAGCCGGAGAATTATGGGTTGCGGAAGGGATGGTCCGCGGCGATGGGCGGGATGATGACGATGGTGCGAGTGGTGACGCCGGAAATGTACGCGAAGATCGAGGAGCTGCGGAAGAATCCGCCGCCCCGTAAAGCGCCCGCGAAGGGGCATGAGCATCATGCCGGAGGTTCGCGATGACGCCGGTGCTGTTGCTGGCGGCGGGGTTGACGCTGGCGGACCTGGAAGGGCGCTTGTTGTCGCAGAACCCGGAGTATAAGCAGGCGGAAGCAGCAGTGCGGATGGCGGAGGGGAAGCAGTTGCAGGCTGGACTTTATCCGAATCCGACGATCGGCGGGACGGGTGAGCATGTGTCGAAGGCGACACGGGGCGGGAGTATCGGCGGGTTCGTGGAGCAACAGATTGTGATGGGAGGGAAGCTGGGGATTGACCGCGGTTTGGCGGGCCAGGAATTGGAACGTGCGAGGGCGATGCAGGAGGCTTGGCGGCTACGGCTGCGAGGCCAGTTGATGGCATCGTTCTACGAGACGCTGACGGCGGGTGAGCGAACGCGGATGCGAGCGAAGCTGACGGAGACCGCGGCCGACTCGCTGAAGATTGCGAAGGAGCTGAAGAATATCGGCCGATTGGATGAGCCGGAGATCCGGTCGGCGGAGGTGGAGGCGCAGCGTGCGGAGCTGCGGTTGGCGCAGGCGAAGCAGATGGAGCGGCGCGCGTGGACCGAACTGGCAGCCTTGTTGAACGTGGATGTCCTGGCGCCGCAAGAGCTGGATGGACTGGTGGACGATTTGCCCGCGTTGCAGCGGGATGCGTTATGGTCGCGGATCCGCGCGCAGAGTCCGGAGGCGGCGATGGCCGTGACAGAGCGGGCGAGAGCGGAGTTCGCACTGCGGCAGGCGAAGGCGGCGCGCATTCCCGACCTGCGAGTGCGAGGCGGACTGCGGCATAACAGCGAGTTCGGCGATGTTCCGGGTGGCCGTCCGGTCGGAGTGGAAGGCATCTTCGATGTGGGGATCGAGATTCCGATCTTCAACCGGCAACAGGGCAACTTGAAAGCGGCGCGCGCGGGGTTGGAACGTTCGCGGCTGGAGAGTACGCGCACGGAAAGGGCGCTGCAGGCACGGTTTGCGGCGGCATGGCAGAGATATGAGTCGGCGATGACGGCTGTGGAACGATACCGGGGCGAGATGCTGCCGGCGGCGCGGCAGGCGTTTGAGACGTATCAACGCAATTTCCGCGGCATGCAGGCCGAGTATTCGCGCGTGCTATCGACGCAGCGGACCTATTTCGGGCTGCAGGATGAATATATTGACTCGCTCCGGGAGGGGTGGCGAGCGGCGGCGGAGTTGGAGAGCCTGTTGCTGCTGGGTCAGGAGGCGGGCGCCTCGACCAACTGATGAATGGTGATGAGGAGGTCGGCTTCGCGGATCGGCTTGGTGAGATACGCGTCCATGCCGGCCTCCATGGTGAGTTCGCTGTAGCCTTGGAGGGCGTGCGCGGTGAGGGCGATGATGGGGACGCGCGGGCCATCGGCTTCGGCGGAACGGATGGCGCGCGCGGCGGTGAGTCCGTCGACGTGAGGCATCTGAATGTCCATCAAGATCAGGTCGGGCCGCTCGGCTCGCCAGCGATCGATGGCCGTTTGGCCGTCGGGAGCGGAGATGACGGAGTGGCCGTGGTGTTCCAGCATTCGGGTAACGACGGTGAGGCTGACGCGGTTATCCTCGGCAATCAGGATGCGGAGAGATTTGGCAGTGGCGGGAATCTGCGCGCGGAGTTCGGTGCCGGATGCGGGTTGGGTGTCGGGCAGCGCGAGTGTGAAGTGGAAGCGGCTGCCGTGGCCGAAATGACTGCAGACGGTGAGCGTTCCGCCGATGGCCTTGACGATTCTCGCGGCGATTGGCAGGCCGAGACCGGTGCCACCGTAGCGGCGAGTAATCGAAGAGTCGGCCTGCTCAAACGGTTGGAAGATCTGTTCGAGTTGGCCGGCCGGGATGCCGATGCCGGTGTCCTCCACTTCAATGGTCACGGCCGCGCCGGAAGGAAACGCACGGAGAGAGACGGTTCCGACCGGCGTGAATTTGATGGCGTTGGCGAGGAGGTTATGTACGACTTGGCGCAGGCGGGCGGGGTCGCCGAGCGAGTGGAGCGGCAGAGCAGGATGGAGATCCAGATGTAGTTCCAGGCCTTTTTCGGCGGCACGAACGGCAAAGAGGCGATGGGCACCGGCGAGCAGGCCGGGTAGCGAGAACGGTGTGTTTTCCAGTTCCAGCTTGCCAGAGTCGAGCTTAGAGAGGTCGAGAACGTCGTTGAGCAGACCGAGCAGGTCGTGCGCCGACTCGCCGGCGGCGGCACTCTGGACGACGAGTACGGGGGCGATCAACTGGCCGGAAGAATTGCTTTCAGCGCCAGCTACGGCTTCGACGGTTACGTTGGCGTCGTCGAAACGGCGGAAAGCGGCTTGATCGACCGCGGCGATGATCGTCTTCAGGCGTCGGCCATCGGATTCGAGAAGCATGCTGGCGGAGTTGGGCCAATTCGCGCCGGCCATGACGGTTGCGGCGCGCACTGTGCCCGTAACGCGGACGCGGCGAGCCTCGAAGATGGTCTTATCGATCTGACTGGCAGTGGCCGGGACCGCGGGTGGCAAAGGACCGCGACCGAGAATTTTGACGCCGCGGAGCAACAGGCAAGGGGAATAAGCGCAGGGTGCAATGTTCCCGGTGATCTCGACGCGAAGGCCTGGTTGAAGCGCCGGCAAGACGAGGCCGGCAAACGGCTGGGCGTATGCGGCGTGTTCGCCGGCCTGCAGGAACAGGAACCTGCCCGCTGGGTTGATGAACGTGACAACGGCTTCCAACCGGGCTTCGGGTCTTAACTGAACTTCAGCTCCGGTCAGGGATCGCAGCTTTGCGAGCGAATCGACTAACCCCTCCGGTTGAGCGGCGGCGGGCAGCCAGACCGAAAGGAGGGTCAACAAGCGAACGGAATGCAACGGCTCTCTCTGTATTTTCAATTATAGGGCCCGTTATAATCCGATTGTGGGTGTACGAATTATATTAACGGCGACGTTGTTGTTGGCGGGATGCGCGAAAGCGCCTCAGAACCCGGAGGCGGTGAAACAAGCTGTCCTTGATCACCTGGGCAAGCGCAACGATATGCTAGCGCAATCTATGAGGATAGAAGTCGTCTCGGTAAATTTCCGGGATAAGGAAGCCGACGCGGTGGTTTCCGTGTCGCCGAAAGAGGGCGGCGCGGGTATTCAGATGAACTATGCGCTGGCGATGGAGGGGGGCAAGTGGGTGGTTAAGCCGGGGGCGCAGTCGAACCCGCATGGAAAGGCGCCTATGTCGACCGGAGAACTGCCGGCGGGACATCCGCCAGTCGGAGGGTCATCGAGCGGAGCGGTTCATCCTCCACAGGCCTCCAAGGCAAATCCGTGAAGACAGTGGCCGTGCTCGGCGGCGGTCCCGCGGGAGCGGTTGCCGCAAGGCAAGTGGCCGCGGCCGGTGTGCGCACGGTTTTGTTCGACGAGAAACTGGCGTGGGAGAAGCCCTGCGGCGGCGGCGTGACGTTCAAGGCGTATCAACAATATCCGTTCCTGCTGGAATCCGGGCTGTACCGGCGAGTGACGAACACATGCCTACACACGCGTGAGGCCGGCGCAGCGAGATTGCAGTTAGACAAGCCGATGCTGATCTTTTCGCGGCGCGATTTGAACCAGTTGCTGCTGGACCGTGCGTCGGAAGCGGGCGCGGAATTGCGTCAGACCCGTGTGCTGGGAATCGAGAGGAGCGGCGGACGTTGGATTGTGCGGACGAGCTCGGAGGAGGTTGCGGCAGACTTCGCGATTGTGGCGACGGGCGCGCGGAACCCTCTGCGTTCGACAGGCACGCGCTTTGCGGCGGGGGACAGTATGACTGCGCTTGGGTACTTCGTGCCGGACGCGCAAGAGCATATCGACATCGAGTTTTTTCGGCAGTTCGAAGGTTATGTGTGGGTGTTTCCGCGCGCGGATCATTTGTCGGTGGGTATTTGCGGGAAGGGCGAGCCGGCGCCGGCGATGCGTGCGCGCCTGGAGCGCTATATGGAAAAACGCGGGCTGCGGCGCGAGGGCGCGACCTTCTACGGACATATGCTGCCATCGCTGGAAGCCGGCACCTGGCGGAGTAATCGTCTTGCGGGGGAGGGGTGGCTGGCGGTGGGCGACGCCGGTGGACTAGTGGATCCAGTGACCGGTGAAGGTATTTACTACGCGATGCGGTCCGGTGAACTGGCGGGCGATTTGGTAGCCGCGGAAACGCCGGGCGATTACACCGCGGCGATCAACCGGGAATTCGGCGGTGACCTGGCGTATGCGTCGACGCTGGCCCGCAGGCTGTTTCTCGGCCGCTATCTTTTCGATTCCAATACGGCGCGCCTGATCCAGTTCCTGCGGCGCAGCCCGCGGCTGCACTCGATTGTGCAGGAGTTGTTTGCGGGCACCATGCCGTATCTCGATTTGCGGAAGCAGATCAAAGACAGTTTGCATTTGACATTGACGGAGATCGGCGTGAACGTGTTCTTGCGCCGGATGGTGAGCGAAGGATAGGAATGAATATAGTTCGATCGGAAGCATTGTTGGCCCGGGGGCAGGAGTTGGTTCCGGGCGGGGTGAACTCGCCTGTGCGGGCATTTCGAAGCGTTGGCGGCACGCCGCGATTCATAGCGAAGGCAAACGGCGCGCGCCTTTGGGACGTTGATGGGAATGAGTACATCGACTACATCGGCTCCTGGGGTCCGATGTTGCTGGGACACCGGCATCCGGAGATCCTGACGGCGATTGAGGACGCGCTCGCGATCGGTACCAGCTTCGGTGCGCCGACGGAGCGGGAGATCGAACTGGCGGAGGAGATCCGCGACGCCGTTCCCTCAATGGAGATGATGCGGCTGGTGAATTCGGGGACGGAAGCGACGATGTCCGCACTGCGTGTCGCACGCGGATTCACGGGGCGCGAGCTGACGATCAAGTTCGAAGGGTGCTATCACGGCCATGTCGATTCGCTGCTGGTGAAGGCCGGGAGCGGCATGGCGACGCTGGGGATAGCCGACACGGCCGGCGTGCCGAAAGCGTTCGCCGATACGACACTGGCGCTGCCGTATAACAGCGTGGAAGCTTTGGAACGCGCGTTCGCGGCGCATGGCGCGAACATCGCCGCGGTGATCCTGGAGCCGGTGGTCGGCAATATGGGCTGCGTGATTCCAACAGCGGCGTTTCTACAAGCGTTGGTTACGTTGACGAGGCAGCATCGGGCGCTGCTGATCTTTGACGAGGTGATGACCGGTTTCCGCGTGGCGCGCGGAGGCGCGCAGGCGCTGTTCGGCATTGTGCCGGACCTGTCGACGTTTGGAAAGGTGATCGGCGGGGGACTGCCGATCGGAGCCTACGGCGGACGGAAGGAGATTATGCAATGCGTGGCGCCGGTGGGGAACGTGTATCAGGCCGGAACGTTGTCGGGCAATCCGCTGGCAGTGAGCGCCGGGCTAGCGATGCTGCGCCATATTCGAATGCATCCGGAGATCTACGCGCAGTTGGAGGCGAAAGCAGCGGCGTTGTGCGGCGAGCTGCCCGCGGGGGTTACGTTGAATCGTGCCGGTTCGATGTTCACGTTGTTCTTCACGAGGCAGGCGGTGACAGACTACGAATCGGCCAAGACATCCGATACGGCGCGATTCGGCAAATTCTTCCATCACATGCTGGAGCGCGGCGTCTATTTTCCGCCCTCGCAGTATGAGGCGGCGTTCCTTTCGACAGCCCACACAGACGCGGATATTGCGCACACACGCAAAGCCATCGCCGAGTTCTTCTGAAGCGGCTTGTTGTATGCTGACACGGAGGAAAATTGATGAGCTCAAAGAACGCTTCCCCCGCGCTGCACAACGCGATGTGGCCCGGGCTAGTTGGCAAAGGCCCGGATTCCGAACCGCCTATTTCGCTGGAAAAAATGCTGGACCTGACTACCGGCGCGTCCGTGGATGGTGTGAAGTTTGACGGCGTTGACCTGTTTCTATCCTTGCCGCACACGGACATCGATTCCACGGACGATGACCTGAAGAAGTTGGCTGACGATATCGGTGGACGCGGGCTGCGGGTTGGATCCCTGGTTGCGCCGGTGTGGGGACCGACCGGTGGCGGTTCGGCGATGGGGGACGACGCGGAGCAAGAAAAATTCTTGACGCAAGTTCGGAAGGCATGCCGGATTGGGAAGAAGTTGAAGGATCTTGGTGTCCGGAAATACGGGGTGGTTCGTATCGACTCGGCGACGGGTCCGCATGACTGGCTCTCCAATCCGGAGGCGGGGACGAAGCGAATCGCAGAGACGTTCCGCAAGGCTTGCGATATAGCGGATCAGTTTGGCGAACGGCTGGCGGCGGAAGGCGAAATCTGTTGGGCGGGCATGCATAGCTGGCGGCAGAATGTGAAGCTGCTGGAAACAGTGGGGAGGCCAGAGACATTGGGTTTTCAGGCCGATATGGCGCATACGATGCTTTTCACGATGGGCTATAACGCACCCGAGGACCGGCTACTGCCAGAGGGATTTGACTGGAGCGACGGCGCGGCGCTGGCGGAGGCATATCGAACCATGGCGCGCGCGCTGCGCCCATGGATGATCGACTTCCATGTGGCGCAAAACGATGGAACTGTGAAGGGTTCGGGTTCGCACGATAAGACTGGGCGCCACTGCCAGCCGTTCGATCCGAACGGGCGCCTGGACATTGCTCGCGATTCGGGAGCGTGGCTCCGAGACGATGCGGGTAACCTGACGCGCGCCGTGCAGCATATCTGCTGGGACGGGTGCATGTTCTCCAACGAAGTGATGCTGAATCCGCAGACCTGGAACGAAGTGCTGCAGGCGATGATTTCCGTTCGCAATGCGCACGGGTGGAATTAACTTATGAAAAAACTCCGCATTGGAATGATTGGATACGGATTCATGGGACGCACGCACTCCAATGCGTTCCGTTCCGTGAATAACTTCTTCGATGTGCCGTATGAGCCGGTGTTGCAGACGATCTGCGCGCGCAACGAGGAGCGTGCCGGCAAGTTCGCATCGAACTGGGGCTTTGCTTCCACCGAGACAGACTGGCGAAAAGTCGTGGCCTCGCCCGATATTGACCTGATCGACATTGCGAGCCCGAACGATACTCATGCCGAAATCGCCATCGCCGCCGCCGAGGCCGGCAAGATGGTGATGTGCGAGAAGCCTTTGGGGCGGAACGGCGCGGAATCGGAAGCGATCGTCGACGCCGTGGAAAAGGCGGGCGTGCCAAATATGGTTTGGTACAACTATCGCCGCGTTCCCGCGGTGACATTGGCGAAGCAGTTGATCGACGAAGGCCGTTTGGGCCGTATCTTCCACTACCGCGCGAAATTCCTGCAGGATTGGACGATCTCGACCGACTTGCCCCAGGGCGGGGAAGGATTGTGGCGGCTGGACGTGAAGGTCGCCGGCAGCGGTGTGACCGGCGACTTGCTGGCGCATTGTATCGACACGGCGATGTGGTTGAACGGGGGAATCGAAGAGGTTTCAGCGGTCACCGAGACGTTTATCAAGTCGAGGAAGCACAACTTGACGGGCGCCGTGGAACCGGTGGGGATTGACGACGCAAGCCTTTTCCTGGCGCGTTTTAAGAACGGCTCGCTGGCGACCTTCGAGGCGACTCGTTATGCCCGCGGGCACAAGGCGCTGTACACGCTGGAGATTAACGGCGAAGACGCATCGATCATGTGGGATTTGCACGACTTGCACCGGCTGCAGTACTTCGACCACAAAGACGAAGGCAGACTGCGCGGTTGGAAGAACGTGCACATCACCGACCGGGAACATCCTTACATGGCGAATTGGTGGGTACCCGGCTTGCAGATTGGATACGAGCACACGTTCATTCACCAGGTGGCGGATTTCCTGACGGCAGTTGGCGGCGGAAAGGCGGCGCCGCCGACATTTCGCGATGGATTGGCTACGGACGACGTGACGGATGCCGTGCTGCAGGCTGCCGCGACGCGGAGTTGGACGAAGGTGAAGGAACGCGCGTAGAGTCGGCGCGCGCATTGGCCAGCCAGTCGATTATCCACTTCCGCGGTAATGAGAGAATGGGTTCCGCCGCTACATGAAACGACGAACCTTACTCCTTACGCCGGCTGCCATTTGGGGGCAGAAAAAGTTCGCCGATCCTGCTCCGCCGAAGGTCGCGCCGCCGGGGGCAGCACGGGCGGATCGGAAAGCGAATGCCGACGTGACGCGGCATAAGAAACCGGCTGCCCTGCAAAAGAATGCGGTAACAGAAGATTGGCCTTGCTTTCTTGGCCCGATGCACAACGGTGTTTCGCGAGAGACGCGCATCAGTAAGAAATTCCCGGCGAGCGGCCCGCCGCTGGTATGGGAGATGGCGAAGGGCACCGGTTACGCGTCCCCCGGAATCGCCGGCGAGCAACTATTGTTTCTGCACCGGCGCGGGAACCAGGAAGTGGTGGAGTGCCTGCATCCGGAAACCGGTGAACGCTACTGGCAGCACACTTATTCCACGTCCTTTGAGGATCGCTACGGCTATAACAACGGACCTCGCTCGAGCCCTGTGATCGACAGCGACCGCGTCTACACGATGGGCGCCGAAGGCGTGCTGCACTGCCTCCATCTGCCCTCCGGCCAAGTGTTGTGGCGCCGCCAATTGCGCGATGAGTTCCAAGTGAAGCAGGATTTTTTCGGCATCGCGTCGACGCCGCTGATTGAGGGCGACCTGCTGATCGTCAATATCGGCGCGCCGGGCGGACCGTGCGTTGTGGCGTTCGACAAGCGAAGCGGGCAGATGCGCTGGGGCGCCGGCACGGAATGGGGGGGCAGTTATGCGTCGCCCATTCCGGCCGTTGTACACGGAAAGCGAAAGATCTTTGTCCTGGCCGGAGGAGAGAGCCAGCCGCCGACAGGTGGGCTTTTGATGATCGATCCAGGAACGGGCGCTGTGGACTTCACGTTCCCCTGGCGGAGCAAGAGTTATGAATCGGTCAATGCGTCGTGTCCGGTAATCATGGGCAACTACGTGTTTGTCTCGGCCAGTTATAAGACCGGCGGAGCGATGTTGGAAATTACACCTGACTTCAAACACAAGGTACTGTGGACCACGCCAGAATTTGGTCTTCATTTCAACACGCCGATTCATAAGGATGGCTATCTCTATGGGTTCGACGGCCGGAACGAGCCGGACGCATCGTTAGCGTGCGTAGAGGTGAAATCGGGAAGAGTAGCCTGGCGTACCAGCCTGGAATGGAAGGAGACGTTTCAAGCAGGCGGGCAGCAGCGGGAACAGATGATGAGCCCGTATCGAGGGAATTTGCTGCAGGTGGAGGGGCGGTTCCTGGTGCTGGGCGAATTTGGCCATTTGTTGTGGATGGACTTGAGTCCGAGCGGATACAAAGAGGGTCCGCGGGCGTGGCTGTTCGCGGCGCGGGAGACATGGTCGCTCCCGGTGTTGAGCCGGGGACTGCTGTATGTGGTGCAGCACGGGCGCGATGTACTCCAGAACAAGGGCCCGCGATTGCTTTGTTACGACATGCGGGAGTAGGGTAGAAGTGTGGACAAACGGTTAGCAAAACGGCATAAACGGCAAGTGGCAAGGGCGCAGACCAAGGCGAAAGTTTCGGAGCCGGACGTTCGGTCGCACGAAGAGATTGTGGCCGCGCGGGAGGCAAGCCAGTCGAATGCGGGAATTGGAGCGTCGGGCAAAGTGCAGGCCCCGGCGGGACCAACGCGCAAGACTGGGCCCGGTACCGCGAGCGCGGCGCGCACGGACGCAGGCTGAGCGATTTCTCCCGGATGGGCCTGGATTGGCGCCGCTATCACGAGGCGACCAAGCACACGCCGGAACGGCTGCGGCGGACGGCGCACGCGCTGGATTGGGACAACATGCCCAATCCATTCCGCCACTACGAAGGTGTTCCCGTATTCGATTTGCCGGCTGATCCCGCGGCGCCGGAAATTGCCGCATGGGATGTATTGCGCGGATGTTTCGGTACGGAACCGGCAGCGGATGCCGTGCAACTGCTCTCGCAACTGCTTTTCTATTCCGCGTCGATTAGCGCGACGAAAGTGGTTCCGTCGACCGGATACCGCTATGCGCTTCGTGTAAATCCGTCATCCGGGAATTTGCACCCGACGGAGTTCCACTTCGCGACGCGGGGCCTGGATGGCTGGCCCGACGGGCTCTATCACTACAGGCCTTCGCAGCACATGGCGGAACAGCGCGGCCGCGGCGATTTCGGTTTTGCGGCGCCGATAACGGTCGTGTTGACGACAATTGCCTGGCGCGAAGCGTGGAAGTATGGAGATCGGGCATACCGGTATTGCTTGCTGGATATTGGGCATGCCTGGGAGGCGGTGGAATTATCGGGGCGGGCGATGGGATGGCGATGTTCCGTCGTGGGCTCGTTTGACGATGGGGAAGTGGCGGCGAGGCTCGGAGCGGCCCCGGACGAGTGGCCGATGCTGATCTTGGAATTGGACCATGCTACGACCGGTATCGGCGGTGGCGCGAGTGACTTAATGGGCGGCACTCCCAACGAGCTGTCCGATTCACCCGAATTGCCGGAATTGATCGAACCGTTTCACGAAGCGACCTGCGGGCCGGGACCAGAGTGGCGCGTGGAGCAGCAGGCCGGCAGCGGCCAGCCAATGGGCGGCCGCGCGTTTGGGGAAACGGTCCGCGGCCGCCGTTCCGCGCTCGATTTTGTGGGTGGCGATAGGACGATGACATTTCAACAGTTCATCGCTTTGTTGTCGGTGGCTACGGTTCCGTGGATCACAGTATTTGTGTACGTCCATCGCGTCGCCGGTCTGGCCCCGGGAGTGTACAAGTACACTGGCGACCTGGAACTGATTCGCGCTGGCGATCAGCGTGTTGCCGCGGCCGGATTGAGCCTTGGCCAGGGCCTCGCGGGCAATGCCTGCGCGGCATTTTCGATCATTGCGGACCTGGAGGGCGTGACGGCGCGCTACGGCGACCGGGGATACCGCTATGCCCACTTTGCGGCGGGCGCACTTGGCCAGCGGCTCTACATTGCCGCTGGGGCGCTGGGCTTAGGCGCGACAGGCATTGGCGCCTTCTTCGACGACCGCGTAAACTCTTACCTGCATATCGATCACGGCCAGGTGATCTATCACTTCGCTGTCGGCTATCCCGTGCAAGATGAGAGGCTGGAAGCGTGACAGGCATTCTCGTCCACGGCGACAATCATTTCATTGTCGAGGGGCCGGAGCCGGACCGAGAGACGGCTCAGAAGCTGGTGCGCCAATGGTCGATCATACAAATCGGCCGCGTCGAACAGATGGCGGGCTGGAAGATACGAACGAAGGCATATCGCGAAGATCTCGCGTGGGCGGTCGTCATCGCCGGCGAGCGTCCGCATTCGCCGGCTATCACGGTGCTACTCGACGAGCTCGCCACGCGCGGCGTCGCGATCCGCACGTTCGCAACCTAATCTGGAATCCATAGTCCCGCCGACGCACCCACCCAGTCCATATTCTTGTTGTGGTCCACGCCCATCATCTTGCCGCGGCCCATGCGCATCAGCGTCGCAACAGCGTGCAGCTCATCGAGCCAGATATACATCACGCGAATCTCGGCCTGCGTGGGCCCGGACGGAGTTTCGATAACCGGCGCAAACCGGCATCGCCGTTGCAGAATCCAACTCGCACGTTCGGCCGCCGGTATCGCGTCCAGCGCCGCGCGCGCCGGCCCCACGTTCACGCCGATTCCGGCGAAAGAATAGAGCGGTTTCAGCACCCACTCCTCCAGATCGTCCGGCCACCCCGCGAACGAATTGAGAAACCGGGTCTCCGGCACGGAAGGATGGCGGAGATACGGCAGGGAGAACTTGCTGATCCGGAAATAGTAGTTCGGGTGTCCTGCCCACTCCACGTCGAGATCGTCGCTCCACGCAAAACCGGGCTGAATCTTCCGACGCACCTGTTCGTCGGTAATTGCGCGATTGTAGATGCGGCGTATAGGCACCTCAATTCCGTCACGTTCGTAGAACAGCCGGTTCCCGCGCTTGCGCACCTGTGTCATGCAAACGGCGCGGACGCCGAACCAGTCTTCGGTAATTTGGAAGTCGCAGAGCGTTTTCTGGTGGCGCGGATCTATCTCCAGCAGAACCACATTCTCGGGCGCGTGACCGCCGAGAATCGCCTTCCGCAGCATGTGCCGGTAGTCCGGAAAAGCAGCATGATGGAGACCGTAGACTTCGCAATAAGTGTCCGTCAACACGGATTGGAACGCATAGAGGGAAGGGAAGCCTTGCATCTCGACGAGCTTCGGCGAGACATTCCCATCGACATCCCGTACAAGCCCAAAATCCACCTGTACAAACAGCGGACGCGCCGCCTCATTCGGTGCGCGAAATTGCGCGGGAATGGCAGCCTCCGAGGCCTGCCGGTATGCCGGCTCTTGCAGTTGACGTATCAGTTCGCCGCCTGCGGTTATCAGCGCGCGCGTTAGCGCGGCCGGCAGGAAACAGGGTGTCTCGCACACTCGGAAAGGGATGATTGTGCGGCTCCGTTCCTCCAATACGCGCAGTAGCCGGTGATACTTTTCCGCTGTCCACTGTTCAAGGAATTGCCTGCGCCGCTCCGGTATCACGCCGTCACCAGAAAACGGCCATTCTCCATGATCTGCACGTCGTCCAGCCAGATGCTGAAGGCACGGCCCACTACGTCGATATGCGTCCTCGACACCCATTGTGCGCCGGTGTGGTCTCCGTAAGGATGCCCGAACGCTATGTGCATCCCCGGAATCTTCTCGTCCTGCAGGATGTTGCCGATTACGTCCCGAACGCCAATGTTCGTGCCGATGGCGAACTCGCCGACACGGTCGCTGTTCTCATCGGTGTGCGTGTATTCCCAGAACTCGCGCGCCAGCTCCCGATTGGCACAATCGGCCGAAACCAGCCTGTTTTTCCCGACGCGGATTGTCAGCGGCGTGTCCTTCAAATCCCCGTACTTCGCGCACAGGTAGTCGCCGACAACGCCGTCGACGACATACACGCCGTTCACTTCACCCGGAGTGGTCCACACTTCGCCGCCCGGCAGATTCCCCCACGTGTTCGGACTGATAATTCCCGATGTTTTCAGCCACTGATAAGCGGGCGTCATCCGCGCCTCGATATTCGTGCCGGCCGGCGTTGTTGCCCGCACCGACCGCACGGTCCGCGCCATTTCGAGCAGCTTCAAGCTGAGGCGATCCACGGCGTCGTAGTCCGCGCACATGCCGTGCTTCATGATCTCAGGCGTGATGTTCACCATATGCGCATGACGGATCTTCCGCCGATTCACGACCTCGGTCATCTGCATGCGGCCCGGCAGTTCCCCGGTTTTTGCTTGTGCGCAGAAGATGCTAACCGCGGCGGACTCCAGGTCGTCGAGAATCGCGCGCGGCATATCGGTGAGAGGCCGATTTCCTTCCTCCTCCAGCACCCATACCCGCTGGTCCGCTCCCACTTCGCGCAACTCCCGCCGCAGGGCGGCCGCAATTGGCGATGTCTCCCGGTCGGTGATCGCGGTCACGCGCTCGCCCGGTTGCACACGGAGACATACACGCACCGCATTGCTCGCGCCAGTCTGGAATTCGGGATCGAACGGAATTTCGCCTAACATTGTTCGGTCGCCTTCATGTCCAATGGAACAGGATCGCCCACGTCCCGCTCGGTCTCGCTCACTATGTAGTCGACCACCTTCACAAGGTCGCCCGTCTCCCGCCACACCCGCAACTGCCGGTCGGCGCCCGTGCCTTCCTCCATCAACCGGCGCAAGTAGCCGATCTCCTCACGGCTGCCCAGTTCATCCACGACGTCATCGATCAGCGCCAGGTACTCTTCCAGAAGGTCGCGCATCGGCACTTCGACACGCTTACCGAAATCGATTAACTTCCCGTCCAAGCCGTAGCGCGCCGCCCGCCATTTGTTCTCCATAATCAAAGCCCGCCGGTACATGCGGAAGCTCTGGTTTTGCGCGTGGAGCTTGTAGAGCTTCGCCACGGTTGCTTGGATCAACGCCGCCAGCGCAATCGTCTCGTCGGCCCGCATCGGCAGATCGCAGACGCGGAACTCGATCGTCGGAAAATTCGGATGCAGGCGGATATCCCACCAGATGCGCTTGGGATTATCGATGCAGCCGGTCGAAATCAGCAAGTTCACGAAGTTCATGTACTCGCTATAACTGGGAAAGAACTCGGGAAGGTTTGTGCGCGGGAACTTGTCGAATACCTTGCAGCGATAGCTCTTCAGGCCCGTCTCCATGCCGCGCCAGAAGGGGGAGTTGGTGGAGAGCGCCAATAGGTGCGGCACAAAATAACGCGCCGCGTTCATCAGGTGGATCGCCGTTTCCGGATCCTCCACGCCCACATGCACATGGAGGCCGAAGATCAGGTTCGACCGCGCCACCATCTGCATGTCCTCGACCAGCGCATCGTACCGCGCATCGGGATAGATATCCTGCGAACGCCAGTCGGCAAAAGGATGCGTTGCGGCAGCGGCCAGGCGCAGGTTGTTACGGTGTGCGAGATCAATAATATTCGCGCGGATCCCTTTCACTTCGCGCGCCGCCTCCTTGATATCGCGGCAAACCGAAGTTCCCACTTCGATTACGGACTGGTGCATCTCCGGCTTCACGCGCTCTTTCAGCAGCCGATCACCCTGCGCGATGAGTTCGTTGGAGATGTGCGAACGGAGGTCGCGGGTTTCCGGATCGATGGTCTGGAATTCCTCCTCGATGCCCAGAGTGAATGAGGGTCTCATGCGCCCCGCAGGAACTTCGACCAGTGAAACTCGCGGTTGGCTTCCTTACTCTCCAACGCGCGGCCGATTGCCATATCCGCCACAGCATTCACCACCCAGCGGAAATTCGCCTCGCCCACCGAATGAATGTCGGCGTCCGGCGCCGGGTTCAGAAAGTCGATGGCGTAGGGGATACCGTCTTCCACCGCAAACTCCACGGTGTTCAGGTCGTAGCCGAGCGCACGGCACAACGTCAGCGCGTCGCGCTCCACGCGCTCCAGCAACGTTGGATCATAATCCGGCGGATTAAGCACATACCGATGGGCGTGAGGCCGGCGCGGATCGTATGGCATGATCTGAACTTTCTCTTGCCCGATGACATAACAGCGGAAATACTCCTTGAAGTTTACCTCCGCCTGCAGCAGCATCCCGAGCGTTCCGGTAGTGTTGTAGGCCGCAAAGAACTGCTCCGGCGTATCGACCTTATACACGTGCTTCCATCCACCGCCGAGGTGCGGTTTCAGGAATGCGGGAAAGCCAATATAGGCGAAGATCTCGTCCCAGTTCAGCGGGTAAGCCAGGTTGCGCATCGATTGGGAAGTAGTGCCCTCCGGATGCTCGCGATGCGGCAGCATCACCGTCGGTGGGACAGCCACTCCGAGCTTCGAGGCCAAGGCGTAATTGAAGAATTTGTCGTCGGCCGACCACCAGAATGGATTGTTGATGACGTGGCAGCCGTGCAGCGCCTCATTCTTCAGCCACGCACGGTAGAACGGTATGTCGTGGGAGATGCGATCAATCACTACATCGAATCCCGATGATTGGTCCATCATCACGCCGCCCACCTTAACGTGCTCCGCCTGTAGGTTCGGGATCCTGCGGGCATTGATGTGGTCCACAAGCGCCGGCGGAAAGGTGTTCTCCATCCCGTAGATAATTCCGATACGCTTCACGACAGCCTCCCTCTCTATCCGAAGAACTTAACTGCCATCCGCTCCCACCATGGCCAATCGTGGCCCGCACCCTCTCCCCAAACATCTAAGTCGTGCGCAATATTCTTTTGCCGCAAAATGCCGCTGAGCCGCAGGTTCTCGGCCAGACACATATCATTTTCCCCCGCAGCCAGTACGATGCGCAGACGGCGGATGTCATTCAGTATCCGCTGGTCATTCAGGTTTGGGAGGAAGTCCGGCGGACAATGAAAGTAGCAGTCCTCGTCACAGTAGCCCTGGAGGAATTGATGAATATCGAATGCTCCGCCGAAGGAGACGATGCCGTCGACAAGCCCAGGGTGGCGGAAGGCGAAATTGGCCGAATGATACCCGCCGAAGCTACATCCGGTGACCGTGACGCGCTGCGACGCGTTGCGGCCGTGAATATAAGGGAGGACTTCCTCCAGCAGATATCGTTCAAACTGGGCATGCCGCTCGATTCGTGCGCGGGGCGGGACGGCCTTGTTGTACCAGCTCTCCGCGTCTACGCTGTCGACGCAGAACGCCTGCAACTCGCCCGCTTCATACTTTCCTCCGAGCACGCCGATCATGTTCCGGTTCTCGTAGTCGAAGAACCGTCCCATCGAAGTGGGAAAAACCAATAGCGGTGTGCCGCCATGCCCAAAGATCAGCATCTCCATGTTCCGCCCGAGTGCCGGACTGTGCCAGGACTGATATTCGCGGTGCATGCGAAAAGACGTTTCTCGATTGTATCGGGTATGCTGGGGGACGTGTCCGCAACGCTCCGCGGCCTATCATGCGCAGTGCTGAGTTAAAGCAATTGGCCCTGGAATGCGGCTTCGATCTGGCGGGAATCGCGAACGCCGCTCCCTTGGCAGAGGCTACCCACTATCTGGATTGGGTCAGCCGGGGACTGGCCGGAAAAATGGGCTATTTGGCGGACCACCGCGCGGACAAGCGCCGCGATCCACGTTCGCTTCTTGCATCGGCGCGCAGCGTGCTGGTGGTCGGCCAACTCTACAATGCGCCCATGCCGTACTCCACTTGCTTCGACGACGCAACGCTCGGCTGGATCAGCCGTTATGCTTGGGGCGACGACTACCACGAGGTGATGCGCGCACGGCTCAAGCGTCTAGACACCCTCCTGCAAGGGCACACACCGTGCGAAACCAAAATCTGTGTGGATACGGCGCCGCTGCTGGAACGTCCACTTGCGCAGGCCGCCGGGCTGGGTTGGATCGGCAAGAATACGTGCCTGATTAATCAGCAGCAAGGCTCCTGGTTCTTCCTGGGAGAAATGCTCACTTCGCTCGATCTCGATGCCGACGTCCCGCCGCCGGACCGCTGCGGAACCTGCACACGTTGTATCAACGCTTGTCCCACGGAGGCCATCGTTCGCACCGGCCACAACTCGCCGGAATGGGAGCTCGACGCGCGCCTCTGTATCTCGTACCTGAATATTGAGCTCAAGGGCGAGATTCCCGCCTCGCAGCGATCCGGTATGGGAAGGCATGTCTTTGGCTGCGATATCTGTCAGGATGTCTGCCCGTGGAATCGGCGCGCCGCCGTAAGTACGGATGCGCCGTGGCAGCCGCGCCAGATCGCCCCGCCGCTCGCCGAACTTGCCATCCTGACAGCCGCGGAGTTCGGCAGTTTGTTCGGCGGCAGCCCCATCTCCCGGACGAAGTATCAGGGATTCCTGCGCAACGTCGCAATTGCGATGGGCAATACCGCCGACCCGGTCTTCCGTGTTCCACTCGAACGGCTCGCGCAGAGTGACGACGCGGTTATTGCGGAACACGCCCGCTGGGCGCTCGGACAATTAAAATCGAGTGTGGAATGCGCCTGATACTACTGGCTGCCGCCCTCTGCCGGCTTCAAGCCGGGCCGTCGGCGATCAGCAAGGGTTTTGACCATTTCTACAACCTGGAATACGAACAGGCGATCGCCGAATTCCACAAGGAGATCCGCCAGGCGCCATCCGACCCTTTCTCATACACACACCTCGCGCAGGCGCTGCTCTATCGCGAGATGTTCAATGCCGGCGCCCTCGAAAGTGAACTTGTCAGCGGGAACAACTTCTTCCTCGCCAAGGCCAAGATCATACCGCCCGAAGCCGAGCAGAGGCGTTTTGATGACGCCATCAACAAGGCTATTGCGCTCAGCGAAGCACGGCTAAAAGCCGAGCCCCGCGATACGGAGGCCCTTTATGCCCTTGGCGTCGCCCACGGCCTGCGGGCCAACTATAACTTTCTGATCCGCAAGTTATGGCGTGACTCCCTCAAAGAATTCACGCTGTCGCGGAAGCTGCATCAGCAGGCGCTGCAGATCAAACCGGATTTCATCGACGCCCAGATGGTGGGTGGCGTGCATGACTATATCGTCGGCTCGCTGCCGTTCGCGTGGAAGATGTTGGGATTCCTGATCGGTTTTCGAGGGGATAGAGACGGTGGCCTGCGCACGGTCGAGCGTGTCGCGGCCGAGGGGCAGAGAAGCCGTGTCGAGGCTATGATCCTTCTCGCCGTCGCCTATCGCCGCGAACGCCACGCGGAGAAGGCGGTCCCGCTATTGACTAAGTTGATCGATATGTTCCCGCGGCACTATCTATACCGTCTGGAGATGGTGCAGATGTATGCCGATCAGGGTAAGAAGGCCGAAGCTCTGGCCGTTCTGAAGACGATGGAAGATTTGAAATCGTCCGGCGCGCAGGGCTACCGGAATTTGCCCGACGGAAAGATTTACTACTCCCGGGGCAACCTTCTCTTCTGGTACCGCGACTACGCCGCCGCGGTTCCCGATCTGCAGCGAGTCATCAACGGCGGCTCCGAAGCGGGATTGAACACGCTCATGAACGCGTGGCTGCGTCTGGGGCAGTGTCAGGACATGCTCGGGAAACGTGCCGAGGCGCTCCGGGCCTACCGGCAGGCGATTGAGGAAACACCGGATAGCGACGCCGCAAGAGAAGCCCGCCGCTATTTGGGCAGCCCTTATCGCCGCAATTAGTTCTGACGGCGAATGCAGCCGTCGAATCGCAGCTCGCGCGGGCTGGCCTCTTCATGTGCTGAGACAATCCACGCCTTTCCGCGTGTCGAAATCTCGAGTGCCCGCTGCGCGACCTCCGCCGCGTAGGGGAAGCAGGTGATCCGAACGGGACCTCGATGCGTGGCGACCGCTTGTAACAATTCCTCCGTTGGCCTCGACCGTTCCACGTACTGCGGATACTTGTACAGCCACAGGTAGCCTAACTGGTAAAGCAGACATACCGCCATTACGGCCGTTACGAGGTGCCGTGAAGGGGCCTGCTCTTTCCAGAATACGAATGCCTTGGCAAGTATGAATGCGATGCCGGCCGAGGCGATATAGGTGTGCCGGCTTGGAACTGCATTCTGATAGGTAAGGAACGAATACGGCAGCAACGCGATGAACATCCACGTTGTCGCCATTGCGATCCACTGGAAGTGCGCAAGACGGCGAGTGCGCAACAGAACGACGGTAGCCACCAGGCCCCAGACCCAGTAGAGCCTTCCAATACTTCGCGCAGCGGTGAAAAGGAATGGCGCGGTCAATGAGAATGTTCCGTCGTTGAAATGGAGGTGCTGATCCCTGGCGGAATGAGCGGCGGCGAAGTAGGCCGCGCCGAGAAGGAAGAAGGGAATCGCCGGCCGCAGCGAGCGCCTCTCCATCCACGCAAGTCCTGCGGCCATTGGTGCAAAGACCACCGCCGACTCCTTCGACAACAACGCGAACAGAAAACACCCCAAAGCCGCCGAATACCACCACGGCGTACCCCGATCCAAGTAGCGCAGCCAGCACAACAATCCGCCAATGACAAAGCCGAAGACCAGCAGTTCCGGCAGCGCCGCGTACCAGACCACCGCTTCCTGCGGACGCTGATAGGCCGCGAAAAAGCAGGCCGCCGGGAAAGAGACCCGCCACCCAATGCGATGCCAGGACCCGGCCAGCAGCACCAGCAGTGTATTCAGGAAGTGCAGGACCAGGCTCGACAGATTCAGAGGAAAGGCATCCACGCCAAAGAACGCTTCGGTCCAATGCGTCAATAGAATCGACGTGGCCCGGCACCGGTAAAGCGCGTCGTGCGCCAGGTTTCCCCATTGATCCCACGGCCCATACAGGCGGCCCAAATGAATCTGAATATAGTCATCGCTGATTAGAGGTAATGGAAGAAACGGTCCGTAGGCCAGCAGGCACAGCGATCCAAGCACGGCGATGCGTAGTCCCAGAGGCCTCAAGGCTTCTCGTGAGAGTTCCATTTAGTCACCCAATGGCACGATCCGCCCGCCACCCCTGGCCGGCGCACCCATGCCCTTCGTTACGTTGATGACCCACATCATACACGACAACGGTGCACTCCGCTTGCGGTATTTTAGGTCTAATGCGCCTCCTCATCCGGGTGTTCGTGCTGGCAGCCGTCCCCGCTGTTTGGGCACAGCCGCCGGCGCCAGAAGTGTTCTCTCCGCTCGGCAAAGCCTATTCGGCGAAACCGGACGACGAACACACCGTGGAGAAGGCTGACAGCGCACTCGCGAAAGGCCCAGCCTCCGCGGCTCTTCTGCTCGACGCGGCCCGTGCTCGCGATGCGCTGCTTCGCTTCAGCGAATCGATTCCTCTTTATACGCGCGGCATCGATGACTACCCGGCCGACGTCCGTTTTCCCCGTTATCGCGGACACCGTTTCATCTCTACGCGCAAGTTCGATTTCGCGGTCGTCGACCTGAAGAAGGCTGCCGAAATGGCTCCTGCCAGTTTCGATGTCAGCTACCACCTCGCGCTGGCTTACTATCTCCGTGGCGATTACAACCACGCCGCTCGCGAATATCAGCGCTGTCTTGTGATGGCTTCCCAGCCCAAGCCGTCCTTCATGAAAGGGCTTCCAGCGGACTGGCGTCCCTGTTACGCGCTGGACGACGACTCCCGCGCCGCCATCGTCGAATGGGCTTGGCGCGCTCTTCGCCGAGCCGGTAAGCCGGAGGAAGCGGCGAAGCTCCTTGCTTCAATTACAGAAGAACTCGACGTCAAGGAGAATAAATCGTACTATCGCACCCTGCTTCTCTACAAGGGCCTGCGGACGGAGGTGCAGACCATGGCGCCTCCACTTGACGGCAACGCCTTTCCGACCATCGGATACGGCGTGGGTCTCTGGCATTGGCTTGATGGCCGCAAGGAGCAGGCTTGCGCTGTCTGGAATCGCGTGGTGACTGCCGATAACTGGGCCGCGTTCGGGCTCATTGCCGCCGAAGCCGAAATCGCTCGAGGCGCCTGCAGAGGCGCAAAAAAACATTAAGCCGCGAACGCTTCGCGCATCCGTGCGTAAGTAAGAGCCAGGTCCTCGATGTGTACCCGCGTCTCGGCGATAACGCTCATGAAATTCGCGTCGCCCGGCCATCGCGGCAGCAAGTGCAGGTGAATGTGGCCGGCTACGCCCGCCCCCGCGCAGTCTCCTAGATTCATGCCGATGTTGATTCCCGGCGGATTATAGAGCTGGCGCAGCACGCTCTCGGTGGCCCTCGCCAAATCCATCATCTCCGCCGCCGTTTCCGCATCCGCCGCCGTCAGCGAATCCACGTGCTGATACGGCACCACCATCACGTGTCCGTTCGTGTATGGATACAGGTTCAGGACGATGTAGTTATGCTTGGCGCGATGAACAATCAGCGCTTCGGCGTCATCTTTTGCCGCCGCCTTGTCACAAAAAACGCAGCCGCCCGAAGGGGCGGCGCGCGTCACATATTGATAGCGCCAAGGACTCCAGATATGGTCCATAATCCTTCAGCGGACCGGCTTACTCGTCGTCACCGTCCTCGTCGTGGCCCCCGGTGTCTTCGCCGCCGTTTACCAGGTCCTTCAGCTCTTTGCTCGGTTTGAAGTAGGGAATACGCTTCGCAGGCACTTCCACGCGCGTTCCCGTTTTCGGATTTCTGCCCACGCGGGGTTGCCGCTGCCTGGTCCGGAAGCTGCCGAAACCGCGGATCTCGATTTTATCTCCGTCGCGCAAACTGCGGACAACGCTGTCAAAGATAGCCTCTACGATGACTTCCGAATCCTTTCGGGTCATTTCGGTGACTTTCGAGACCTCTTCGATAAGATCAGCCTTTGTCATGCCCATTCCTCTCCGTTCCGTTCCTTACTCGCCGGACTCCGGCTTCTGTGCCGGCTCGGCGTTCTCGGTTGCTTCGCCCTGATCGTGCTCCGGTGTAGCGGCTTCACTGCGGGCGGCATCTTCGGTCGCCGTAGTCACAGCCGCTGCCTGCTTCTGGTATTCCGCCATACGCTGACGCTCCTCGTCAACAATCGCGGCTTTATAACTTAACCCGATCTTCTTCTCCGACGCATTCAGGCGAATAATCTTGAAGCTGTGATCCTCGCCGACGGGCAGTGCCGGCTTGTCCTTGCCAGCCCCGCCGATAATCTCCGATGAGTGGCACAGCGCCTCCACGCCCGGCGCAACCTCAACAAACACGCCGAAAGTAGCCGAGCGGCAAACGCGCCCGCGCACCAGGTCGCCCACCGTATGTGTGGCGAAGAACGACTCCCACTGGTCCGGCTGCAACTGTTTCACGCCGAGCGATAGCCGTCGCGTCGGCGCATCGATATTCAGGATGACGGCTTGTACGACTTGTCCTTTTTTCAGAACTTCGGAAGGATGCTTGATGTGCTTGGTCCAGGAAAGGTCGGAGACATGCACCAGGCCGTCAATGCCTTCCTCAATCTCAATGAACGCCCCAAATTCCGACAGCTTGCGGACACGGCCCTCGACCACGCTGCCAACGGAATAGCGTGATTCCACCGTCGTCCATGGATCATCTTCCAACTGCTTGATTCCAAGCGACACCCGCCGGTCGCGCGGTTTGATGTCGAGAATCACGCTCTCCACAGTGTCCCCAACTTTAACAACCTTCGATGGATGTTTCATCCTTCGCGACCAAGTCATTTCGGAGATATGAATCAGACCCTCAACGCCCGCTTCCAACTCGACAAACGATCCGTAATCGGTGATGGAAACCACACGGCCAATCACACGCGCGCCAATTTGGTAGCGGTCGTGCACGGACTCCCACGGGTCCGGCGCCATCTGCTTCAAGCCAAGCGAAATCCGTTCTTTGTCCTTATCGAACTTCAGGACTTTCAGCGACAACTCCTGCCCGACCTGTACGAGTTCCGACGGATGAGTCACCCGTCCGTAGCTCATATCGCTAACGTGCAGTAGACCATCGATCCCGCCCAGATCGATAAACGCGCCGTAGTCGGTCAGGTTCTTCACCAGCCCTTGGACAACCACGCCCTCGGCCACTGATTCCAACAGCGCTGTCTTCCGGTCGGTCACTTCCGTTTCGAGTGCCGCCTTCCGGCTCACCACAACATTGCCGCGCCGCCGGTTCAACTTCAAAATGCGAACTGGAATGTGCTGGCCAACCAGCGAATCCAGGTTGTAGACGGGCCGGACATCCACCTGCGACCCTGGCATGAAGGCTTCCACGCCGACATCGACCATCAACCCGCCCTTCGTCCGCCCGGTGATATGTCCACTCACCAGCAGGTTGTCGCGAAACGCTTGCTCCAGCGTGTCCCAGGACTTTGTGTTTTGGGCTTTACGGTGCGACAGGGGAACGTAGCCCTCGGGCGTCAGCGTGCCGCCCTTTTCCACCATTACTTCAATGGTGTCGCCGGCATTCACCGCCGGTTTGCCCTCCGCCACTGGGAATTGAGTGATCGGCACCACTCCTTCGGACTTGTAACCGAAATCGACAATCACTTCGGTTGGCGTAACTTTGAGAACATGGCCCTGCAATACCTCGCCTTCAGCCGGTGGTGCGAAGTGGCTGTAATCGTCGAGCATCGCCTCCGACATCATCTCTTCGGTGAAGTACTCTTCCTGGGGCGCGTCCGTCTCGCCGGGCACCGGTGGCCCGGGAATGCCGGGTCGTCCATGCTCGCCGCCCGCACTGTGCCCGCCTGGTCGGGCCGGGGAGGCGGGAACTGCATCGTCCGGGGTCGGATATTCGGGATTATTTCCCATTGCCTGTTCTCCGTGCACGGCATAGGGATCGTATTCAATCCCGTGGAACGCTAGACCCCGCTGCCGGCCGCAAAAAAAGTCGCCCCAGCGCAAGAAGGAGGAGCGCAAAGTTACTTGGAAAATATAGCGGATTCAATGAGATATGTCAACGGCTCCCCATTTTGAAGCCCCAGTGGAACCCCGTACTTGGACACCGAATGGGCTAAACCTATTGCCCGATGCGACCGATACAGTAGGAAGGAGCCTCCGGTGCCGGAATCCTCAACCGCTATCCCGTCCATCGCCAATCCTAGCCCACGAACGTTTCCGCCGGACTCGATGCGGGAACTCCAACGCGTCCATGCCAAAATGCTCGCGGCGCTCAATCACGAAATCCGCACCCCCCTCACTGGCATTCTCGGTATGTCGGACCTGCTTCTGGAGTCCAGTTTGAGCCAGGAGCAGCGCGAATATGTCCAGTCGACGCGCCTCTGCGCCGAAAGTCTCCTCGAATCGCTCTCCAACGCCCTTGAGTACGCCTCGGTGATGGCCGGACAGCTACAGCTCTCCGAATCGCCGTTCCATCTCCACGAAGTCATCCGCGCCTCTGTCGCCTCCATGCAGGCGCGCGCCGAGGGACGCGGCATACTCATCCAACTCATTTCGGAATCCTCGGAACCAAATTCTCCCGAAGTCGTCATCGGCGACGCCGTGCGCCTTCGCCAGGTCGTCGGCATTCTCCTTTCTCACGCCATCACCTCCTGTATTCAGGACGAGATTACGGTTGCTGTCACCTCCTTCTGCATGGAGCCGGAACGCCGGCTGATCCTCACTGTCAGTGTTAACGACAATGGACCGGATCTTCCCGCGGCTCGACTCTCGCAACTCTTCGCGCCGCCCGAGACCGACGGCTACACGCACGCCCGGCTGGAGCTTGGCCTTCCCCTTGCTTTCCAATTGGTCCGCGCCATGGGTGGTCACATGGAGGCCGAGGTCGTTCGCGGCGCCGGCACCCTGCTTACCGTTACGCTACCGCTGCGGGTTCCCGAATTCACGGCCGATGCGGCCAGCCGGCCGAGCGGCGGCCCGCTGCTCCGGCCCCAGATTCTCCTGGTTGAAGACAATGATGTCGCTCAACGCTTCATGCGTACCGTTCTCGAGCGAAAAGGCTACGATGTTTCGGTCGCTTCGAGCGGGTCCGAAGCCATCAATGCCGTGAAAACCACGCCCTTCGATCTTATCCTCATGGACGTCCAAATGCCCGAAATGGATGGGCTTGAATGCGCACGCCGTATCCGCAATCTTCGCAGCGGCGCCGGTGTCCCCATCGTCGCTTGTACCGCCAACACCGCCTTCGAGGTGCGCAATTCCTGCATCGACGCCGGCATGGACGACTTCCTCTCGAAACCCGTTCATACGGCCGATCTCGTGGAAGTCGTCAACCGATACGTCTCCGCCCGGTAGTTCCGGGTCCCCATGCGATAATTAGAAGGTCAATGAGTGACCAGAAATCTCGCCGTGAGGCCCTGTACGACGCGCTTGCAACCCGTATCCTCGTGCTCGACGGAGCCATGGGCACTGAGATCCAGCGCTGCGGTCTCCACGCCGATGATTTCGGCGGTCCGCACCTTGAAGGCTGTAACGAAAATCTCGTTCTCACCCGGCCCGATGTCATCCTGAACGTCCACCGCGACTATCTGAAATCCGGTAGTGACATCATCGAAACGAACACGTTTGGCAGTATGCCCGTAGTGCTCGGCGAGTACGGCTTGCAAGATAAAGCCTATGAAATCAGCGCCGCGGCCTCCCGCATCGCCCGCCAGGCCTGCGACGAGTACTCCACCCCTTCCAAGCCCCGCTTTGTCGCCGCATCCATTGGTCCCACGACAAAGATGATCTCCCTAACCGGCGGAATCACCTTTGACGATTTGACCGAAAACTACTACGAACAGTTCCGCGGCCTGCTCGACGGCGGCGCCGATATCCTCTTAATCGAGACCTGCCCCGACACGCTTAACATCAAAGCCGCTCTTCGCGCCCGCGAACGCCTCTGCCACCAGCTCGGCTTCCGTATCCCCACCATGGTCTCCGGCACGATCGAGCAGATGGGCACCATGCTTGCCGGCCAGCCAGCCGACGCGCTCTATGCCTCCGTTGCCCATGCCGATCTCCTCTCCATCGGCCTCAATTGCGCCACTGGCCCCGAGTTCATGACCGACCATATCCGGTCGCTCAACGACATCGCCGAAACACGCATCTCCTGCTATCCCAACGCCGGCCTGCCGAACGACGAAGGGAAGTACCTCGAAACGCCCGAATCCCTGGCGGCCCAGCTTGAGCGCTTTGCCGATAACGGTTGGCTCAACATCGTCGGCGGCTGCTGCGGTACCACTCCCGCCCACATCAAAACGATCGCGGAAATGGCGGATGGCAAAAAACCTCGCGCAAACAAAGCCCCGGCTCATCGCAGTTACTACGCCGGCAAGGAACTCACCGAAGCCGAAGATTCCAATCGCCCGCTCATCGTCGGCGAACGCACCAACGTCATTGGCTCGCGCCTCTTCAAAAACCTCATCGCCGAAGAGAACTGGGACGCCGCCGTCGATATTGCCCGCCGCCAGGTCCGCAACGGTGCCCACATCGTCGACGTCTGCCTCCAATCCTCCGACCGCGACGAAATCAACGATATCCCGTACTTCTACGATTTACTGTTAAAGAGCGCGATCAAGGCCCCTATCATGATTGACACCACGGACCCTAAGGCCGTGGAGTTATCGCTCAAATATTGCCAGGGTAAGTCGATCATCAACTCCATTAATCTGGAGGACGGCGAAGAGAAGTTCGAAAGGATGTGTCCGGTCGCCAGATCCTATGGCGCGGCTCTCGTCGTCGGTACGATCGACGAAGACCCCGTCCAGGCCCAGGCTTTTACGCGTGAACGCAAGCTCGCGGTCGCCCAGCGCTCAGTCGACTTACTAACCTCGAAGTATGAAGTGGCGCCTGAAGATATCATCATTGACCCGCTTGTCTTCCCTTGTGCGACGGGCGACGAAAACTACATCGGCGGTGCAGTCGAAACCATCGAAGCCCTCCGTCTGGTCAAGGAGAATATCCCCTTCGTCAAGACCGTTCTCGGCGTATCCAACATCTCCTTCGGCCTTCCCGCTGCCGCGCGCGAGATCGTCAACTCCGTCTTCCTTTACTACTGCACGAAGGCCGGCCTCGATCTCGCCATCGTCAACGCCGAAAAGCTCGAACGTTTCGCCGCCATCCCGGAGCACGAGCGCCGCCTCGCCGAGCACCTGCTCTTCAACTCCCCCCCGATCGATGTTCCCGAGGACCACTCGTCTTTCGAGCTCCTCCAAAACGTTCCGGAAGACTGGCGACAGCAGTCCAAAGAGGTGCGTGCGGCCGTTAACCAGTTCCACATCGCCGCCATCACCGAGCACTTCCGCAAAGCGGCTCCCAAGACCAAGGCCAAAGCGGCCGATCTCCCGCTCGACGAACGCCTTGCCAATTACATCATCCAAGGCTCGAAAGACGGTCTGGTCGAAGACCTCGAGCGCAAGCGCGCCGAAGGCGGCGCGCCGCTTGACATCATCAACGGCCCGCTTATGGCCGGCATGAGCGAAGTTGGCCGTCTGTTCAATAACAACGAGCTCATCGTCGCCGAAGTCCTCCAGTCCGCCGAAGCCATGAAGACCGGCGTCGCCCACCTCGAACAGTTCATGGAGAAGGCCGACACCGCGGCCCGCGGCAAGATCGTACTCGCCACCGTCAAGGGTGACGTGCATGATATCGGCAAGAACCTCGTCGAAATCATCCTTTCGAATAACGGTTTCGAAGTCGTCAATCTCGGCATCAAGGTGCTGCCCGAAACACTCATCAAGGCCTACCGCGATCACAAGCCGGACGCCATCGGCCTCTCCGGCCTGCTCGTCAAGAGCACCCAGCAGATGGTCATCACTGCCGGGGACTTCCGTAGTGCTGGCATTAACGTCCCGCTGCTCGTCGGCGGCGCCGCCCTCAGCGAAAAGTTCAGCAAAACCCGCATCGCCCCCGAATACCAGGCGCCCACGTTCTATTGCAAGGACGCCATGACCGGCCTCCGCGTCATGAACGAAGTCACGGACCCGGCCACTCGGAGCGCCGCTCTCTCCGCTGCCACCTGGGAATACGGAGCTGCGGCCCCCGCCGCGCCCGCCGAGCCGGTCAACACATCCGAGGACCGCTCCACCAGGATCCGCACCGATGTCGCCATCCCCGCGGCGCCCTACCATGACCGCAAGAAGCGCGACGTCCCCCAACTTGGCGAGGTCTGGAGCTACATCAACCCCTTCATGCTCTATGGCCGCCACTTGGGTTTCAAGGGCAACTTTGAAAGGCTCCTGGCCGAACGCGATGCCAAGGCCCTCGACCTCTTCCATCAAGTGGAAGAGGTCAAGCACTGGGCCGCCGGCTTCATGAAGGTCCGCGCCGTCTGGCAGTTCTTTGAGGCTGAACGCTCCGGCAACTCTATCCGGCTCTTTGAACACAAAGCCGAAACGCCGATTCACACGTTCCACTTCGGCCGCCAACCCAAGGACGACGGCCTCTGCCTCAGCGACTACATCCTTCCTGTCGCCGACGACGGCAGCCGCGATCACATCGCGCTCTTTGTCACCACGGCGGGCGATGGCGTCCGCGAACACGCCGAGGAATGCAAGGCCAAGGGGGAATACCTGAGAGCCCATGCACTGCAAGCGCTCGCTATCGAAACCGCCGAAGGCGCCGCAGAATGGCTCCATCGCCGCATCCGCGAAGACTGGGGCTTTCCCGATTCGCCCACAATGACCATGCAGGAACGGTTCACCAGCCGCTACCGCGGCAAGCGTTATAGCTTCGGCTATCCCGCCTGTCCGAACCTCGACGACCAGCAAGGCATCTGGAAGCTAATCCATCCGGAAGAAATCGGCGTCCAACTCACCGAGGGAATGATGATGGAGCCCGAAGCCAGCGTCAGTGCCCTCGTATTCCAACACCCCGATTGCGCGTACTTCACCGCGAGTTCCCTGGAAATGGCCGAAGTCTGATTCTTTGAACCATGCTACATGCAACAAAGAAGGTTGTTGCCGTCCTGGACGACCTGTTTTTCACCGTAAAGATTATGGATGCCGCCAAGCGCTCCGGCCTGGAGGTCGTCTTTGTGAAGGAAGAAGCGCGCGTCCTCGAACTGGCCAACGAACTCCCCACTTTGATTATCTTTGATCTCAACACACGAGCGGTCAACGCGGTGAATTTGATTCAGAAGATCAAGCACAAGCCGGAGACAAGCCATGTTAGTGTCATCGGCTTCGTCTCTCACGTCCAGGTCGACCTAAAGAACCGCGCGCAGGATGCCGGCGCCGACATGGTCATACCGCGTTCGACGTTTTCGCAGAATCTCCCCGTTATCCTCAATCGGCACGCCGGGGCCCTCTCTCCCGAAGTGTAAGCCGCACAACGTACTGGGGGTACTGAAGGCCTGTATGGGGCATCTTGTGTATTGCACAGGATTGAAAACTCATTTACCATTAGGATTCTTGAATTAGACACTCGACTTGTCTCTACCTGGAGTAAGTATGCGAATTTCAGCGACCGGTTGGCGAGCTGTATCGGTTTTAGCAATGTTTCACTCCGTTGCGTTATTCGCTGGAACTTTCGGAAGCTTGATTCCGATCCGTGGAACAGTTGGCGATCTGGCATTGGATGAGCGCCGCAACCGGCTGTATGTCACTAATCTGGCGGCCTACCGCGTCGAGGTAATCAACACACAAAACCGCTCGTTGGAGTCGCCGATCCTCACGGCCAAGCCTCCATCGGCGGTCGGGCTTTCTCCGGATAACCGTTTTTTGGTTACAGGGCAGTACGATTTCCAGGGTAGTGCGTCCGGCGGTTATACGATTTCTGACCTTGATGGTGGTGTAAGGCGAGACGTTATCATCCCAAATGGCGTGCTGGCCGTTGCGTTCGGCGCCGGCTCACGCGCGCTGGTCATTACAACGGCCAACGCATTTCTTGTCGAACCGTTCACCGCCGCTACGGAGGATCTTGGCGTCCGCAGCCTATCGTCGGCGGCACTGCCTGTGCCATTCGCCACGTTTCCCCAGAAGATTACCTTTGCTTCGCTCAATGTTTCCGGAGACGGAAAAACGATCGTCTGCATCGCCTCAATCGCGGCTGGCAGAGTGCTCATTACATACCCGCATCGGAGACACTGCCGTCACTTATGCACCGCTGCCTCTTGAGGTGGCTGGCCCAGGCTCCATAAGCGCGAATGAAGACGGCTCCAAATTGGTGGCTGGATCCATTCTTACCGACCAAAAACTTCGCGTTTTGGCCGAGTTCCCGTACCCTGCGGGTGACCTCCGTGTCGGCGGCCATGCATTCGATTATGTACGCGACGTCATCTATTCCCAAGTCCCAGTCGCGGCCACTGAGCCGCCCGTCCTTCATCTGCTTGATACCGATAACCTAACTGTCCGCGAGCGCATTCAGCTTCGCCAAATGATGTCCGGCCGATCTATCTTTTCCAGTGATAAGTCCACTCTGTACGCGCTTTCCGATAATGGGATCCTGATCCTTCCAGTCGGACGCCTTGCCATTGAACCCCGAGTCATCGCACGCCAGCCCGACCTCCTCTTTCTCGGCGATGCGTGCAACCGCGGCGTAATCACGCAGTTTCTCGAAATCGTCGACCCTGCGGGCGGCAACGTTGACTTCACCCTTAGCCTTCCCGCCAACACCTCCGGTGTGCGGCTGTCGGCGGCTTCCGGTAGCACTCCGGCGCTCATCCGTGTCGACGTCGATCCCACCGCCTTCCAAAACGCCAAGGGCACAACCACAGTATCCATCACGATCGAATCGTCCCGCGCCATCAACATTCCGGATCCTGTCCGTCTCCTCATCAATACGCGGGATGTCAATCAACGCGGAAGGATCGTCAATGTCGCCGGCAAGATCGTCGACATACTCGCCGATCCTGTGCGCAGCCGTATATATGTCGTGCGCCAGAATAAGAACCAGGTACTTGTCTTCGATAGCGTCTCCCTCCGTCAGGTGGCTTCGCTGCGCACGGGCAACACTCCCATAGGTCTTGGCATTACGGAGGATCGGCGCTATCTGATGGTTGGCAACGATCACTCGCAATACACCTCCGTCTTCGATCTGGAGACGTTGCAGCCGGTCGACCCGATCTGGACGCCTGGCAATTACCTTCGAACCTTCGCCATCGGCCGCGGCGGGATCTGGGCGACAGCGCGGTTGCCAGCCCTATTCAAAATCGACTTCCCCAACCGTGTCGCCACGCCTCCGCCATCCCTCGGAATCTACAGGAACGACGTTCCGTCCACAGCGGCCTTGTCGACAGCTCCCTCGTTGAACTACATCCTTCTCGCGATCCCCGATGGTACCGTCGCGCTTTGGGAATCCGCTCCCGGACTCCAGCCTGACCGCTGGGTCGTCTCACGCAAAGACGTCCCCGGGCTCTCGGGCGCGTTTGCCGCGCTCTCCGACAATGACTTCTCCGTGGGTACTAACCTCTTCGACGAATCGCTATATCCCGTCGCATCCCTTTCGAGTAACGTGGTTCCCTCCGGCCTCGGCGTTCTTTCCAACGGCGGTGTCCGCGTTAGTTCCGGAGGCGCCTTCAGCCCAGGTGTACTCGAGCGAATCGATCTTGTCAATCGCCGCATGGCGAATGGCACCCTTACCGTCGAGGCCCCGCACACCGCCGCGACACTCCTCACTCCTAACATTGGCCAGATCGGCCAGACTATTCTTCCCTTCACTCGCACATTGGCCGTCACCCCCGACGAGAGCTCGATGTTTGTCATCTCTCAGTCGGGTCTCTCGGTAATGCAATCGAACTTTGACGCAACGATGGTAAATCCCGTCATATCCTCTGTCGTTAACAGCGCCGACGGTGGTCCCCTCGTTGCCTCCGGCGGCCTCATCACCATTTCCGGCGGAGGTCTCGCGCTCAGTTCCGCCTCCGCCAACGCACTGCCTCTTCCCTCAACTCTCGGTGAGGTCTGCGTCACGGTCAGCAACGCCGCGCTTCCGCTCTTCCGCGTCTCCCCCACCACCATCGCCGCTCAATTGCCTTTCACCGTCTCCGGTGCCTCGCCGATGGTGGTTCGTACCGCCGGAGGAATCAGCCCGCCTTTTCCGCTGAACATTGCCGCCGGCGCCCCCGCCATCTTCCGCTCCGGAACAGCCGGAGACCAGACGGGCCTTCCTGTGGTAATCCGGCAGAAGAACAACGAAATCCTCAACTTCACCAACCCTGTTCACCCGGGCGAAGGAATTACCATCTTTCTAACAGGTCTCGGCCGTACAAGCCCCGAAGCCCCTCTTGGTGACGCCGCGCCGTCGAACCCTCTTGCAATCGTTACTCTATTCCCTCAAGTCACCCTCGGCGGCGCACCTCTGCAAATCGACTTCGCAGGCCTCACTCCCGGTCAAGTCGGCGTCTATCAAATCAATGCTACAGTTCCGGCGGGCGCCGCGGACGCCGCCCAGGCACCTCTTGCTATTCGCCAGGGCAACAATTCCACAACTGTTCCTGTCCGCGTTGTCACCCCATAGACCAAATTCGTAATTGAATTCCGGAGGAGTCCCTCTTATGCAACTTTTCGGCCGTCTTATGCTGGTCCAAGCTGTCGCATGCGCAGCATTCGCCCAGGAATACCTGGAGGTGGGCGCGATCGGCGGTTTCGCTTTTGCGCGCGGTCTCTCCGTGACCAATGCAACTGGGACCGCAACGGCCGGATTCAAGAACGGAGGCACATTCGGCGCGTTCTTCGGCGGCGACTCGCATGAGCGGTGGGGCGGAGAAGTTCGCTATCTCTACCGCATGAGCGATCTGAGTCTCGGCGGCTCCGGTGCTTCCGTCAAGTTCGACGCGCATACCCACATAATTCATGGTGATATCCTCGCCTACTTCAAGCATCGTGCCGCGAAGGTCCGTCCTTACATCGCCTTTGGCGGCGGCGTGAAATTCATTCAGGGAACCGCCGTCGAATCTGCCACGCAGCCGCTCGGCCGATTTGCCGCGCTGACACATACCGATGAGGCGCTCGGCGTTTATGACGTGGGCGGCGGGGTCAAATACAGCCTGAGTAAATCCGTGCGGCTGCGCTTTGAAGCGCGGGACTATATCAGCAAACGGCCGAATAAAGTAATCGCCCCAGCCCCCGGCGCGAAGATCTCCGGCATTCTGAATGACGTCCTCGTCAACGCGACCATCAGCTACTCTTGGTAGTGCTTCAAATCATCTCAAATTCGTCCATCCTCAATCGGCACGCCGGGGCCTTGGAGCCGCAGCCCTAAACAGTCCCCCGTACCGCCCAAGCCCGCGCTATTAGCGGAAACGGAGCATCCTCCACCTTCACATTCAATTGGCGCTTCTACTCCGGGCGGAGCGCCTGCTCTGACCGTCGCTGAGCTTACCGGCGTAGGAACCCGCCGGACCTTGACCAAGCAAAAATGGCTCCCAATAGTCCGCGAACGACGCAAACCGCATCGTGAACTCCAGCGGCTTCTCCTCCACCTTCGTCAGTCCGCCTTGTTTCCAAAGCGCTCCCAATTCATCGGCGCGGCCGCATCCAGCGCGCAGGCCGAATCCCAGAACACGCGCAGCATGCGCTTCCCCGCGCTGTAGTCACAAACCGCCACCGACACCCGGCCACCCGGCTTCGTTACCCGTCATACCTCGGTCAGCGCATTCTTTCCGTCGGGAATGAAATTCCACACCAGCAACGACAAACTGCTCTCGGATGTGGCATTCGTGAACACTGAAGCGCCTGGGCGTCGCCAAACCGAAATCGCACGCGGTCCGCATAGGAGTTCTTGCTGTTCGCGTACCCGGCATACTCGTTCGACGGGTCGATCCCTATTACCCGGCAGTGCGCGTTGCGTTTCGAGATCGAGTACGCCAGCGCCCCGGTTCCTGAACCAACGTCCAGCACCGGCCTCTGTCGGGAACCCCCGCGAAATCCAGGAGCAATGGCGCAAGGATGTTACTCCATCGACCCATGAACCTTTCGTACGCTTCGACATTCCAGAACATGCCGGACCTCGCCTCCTGCCCAAGGAGCACCGGTGCGCCAACCGCAAGGAAGGCTCTCCTGTGCAACAACATGCTCACAGCGTAGCTAAATCCGCGACAACTCTGCCTCCGGGCAAGCTTGCATCCCACCAGCTTCACCGCCCCAACCGCACGCGAAAACGCCCGAGTCACGCTCTGTGGATCATCGCGAGCCCGCTCCTTCCTGCTAATCGCTCGCATCCAACCGAATACCCCTACTTCCTCAGCCCCGCCCCCAGCGACTCCCGAATCCTCGCCAGCAAAAACCGCCGCTCCATCGTCCGATCCAACCGCAGCACACTCTCCGGCCGCAGCCCCGCGCCCTCAATCTCCCCCGCGCTCCTCGACGTCGCAAACAACGTACGAATGGCCGGCACCCTCTCGCGCACCGCCTCCGCCAGCCCTGTCCCGGTCATCCGCGGTAATGTAATATCGCACACCAGGAGATGAATCATCGCTGTTGCCTTGTGCGCAATCTCCAACGCCTGCAGTCCGCTCCGCGCCTCCAGCACCGTATAACCGGCCGACTCCAACGCATCCCGCAGCCGCCGCCGCTCCACATCGGTCTCCATTGCCAACAACACCGTCTCGTCCCCCTGCAACAGCTCCTCCGCAGGCGGTTCCGGCTTCTCTCGGGTCTGGTCCGGCGCCAAGGGTAGGAAAATGCGGAATGTCGATCCGTACTTCGGCGCCGAATGCACCACAATCGACCCCTCCGCCTGCCGCACAATCCCGTACACCATCGCCAGCCCCATCCCGTTGGAAACCGGTGCCTGTTTCGTCGTGTAAAACGGCTCAAATATATGAGGTAATGTCTCCGGTGCAATCCCGGCGCCGGTATCCATTACCGAAATCGTCACGTACTCGCCCGGCCCAAGCGGAGGCCGCGCGTCTAGTCGCGTACGGTTCAACACCCGCACCCCCGTCTGAACCTGCAGCGTCCCGCCGTTCGGCATCGCCTCTTTCGCATTCGCCGCCAAGTGCATCAGGCACTCTTCCATGAGCAGCGAATCCGCCATCGCCAATGGCAAATCCGTTTCCAGTGACAAATCGACGTGAATCCTATCTCCCGCCATAACCCGCACCAGGCGCTCTACATTCCGAACGATCTCGTTGAAGTTCACTGGCCGTATATTTCGCGGCTGATTGCCGCTGAAAGTGAGCAGTTGACGGGTCAACGATGCCCCGCGGTCGCTGGCCCGCTTTATCTCTTCGATATCGTTCCGTACCGGATCGCGCTCTTCCAGGTTCACCAGCGCCAATCCCGAATACCCTGTGATCGCCGTCAGCAGATTATTGAAGTCGTGCGCAATTCCACCCGCAAGCCGTCCAGCCGCCGTCAATGATTGCGTCTCCCGCTGCCGCTCCTCGGCTTGCACTGAGTTAGTGACGTCCGCCCCGGTGCTCACCACGTGCGTCAACCGGCCGAACTCATCCCGCAGTGCGCTGTGTGTCCACGCAATCGTTCGCGTCGTGTTGTCCCGCAGACACCATATGCTCTGGCTCCGCGACGGGAACTCGCCTGCCAAAATGTCCAGCATCTCCTTCTCGGCCTGTTCCATATCCGCGGGAGCTGCCACTGCCTGCCAGATATATTGCCCCCGCAGTTCCCCTTCGGAAAACTGTGTCAGGTCTTCGCATGTCCGGTTGAATCGTACCAGCCGCCCGTCGTGATCCACCACAACCAGCAGCGATGGCAGGTAGTCGATCAACGCCGACGCGAACCGGCGTTGGCCGTCGATCTCCTGTTCCGCGCGGTTCCGGTCTGACCGGTCCCGCACAACCACGCTAAAGCGCTTCTCCGTCATCAGAACGTTCTGGCCGCCCATCTCGCTCAACACTAAGTCCAGCGGAAACCGCGACCCCGATTTCTTGATCCCAATCAGCTCACGCCCGTCGGCGGCATGAATATAATTCGATCGCTTCCGCCCCATCGCCGGCGGCGGTATCAATGCCGAAATACTCTTCCCTCGCAGCTCCGAAAGCGCGTAGCCGAATAGCTTCTCCGCCGATGGATTCGTGTTCAATATCTCGCCCGATTCTTCGATTACAAAGATCGCGTCCCGCGCCGAGTTCACAATCTCCGACGCGCCCGGAATGACCAACGCCGCTGGAATCGGCGTCGCCTTCGCCTTTCGCGTCATCCAAAGTGCAATCACCGCGGCAAACAGAAGGACCACTGCGCAACCGAGAGTGATATTCAACGCCGTAACGCTCTTCGAAGACACCGGTGCAGCCACCGATGCCGTAGCCGAAATTGCCAATGTAGCCGCGAAACTGCCGACGCGGTACCCAAGTGATGAACTAAGGTGTTTGGGGGGCATTGTGGGGTATTCGCCTGTCATCCTAGCGAAATAATAGGACTTGGGCAATGCTGGGCCAGCCGATCCGTACTACCGGCGCCGGGAAGAAAGTAATGGGCTGCGCTGGTACTTTGTGAACACTTTCTCCCTGTCACAATAGAAGAGAGCAGAGGAGCGAAATGGCAGATTCTTTTGTAGTACGTCCGGCCACCCCCGCTGACGCCGAGCTTATCCTTCAGATGATCCGGGAGATGGCGACCGCCGAGCAGCGCCAGGATAAGGTCACCATCACCCGCCCGTCCCTCGAACGTAACGTCTTTGGAGAACGCCCCATCGCCGAGGTCTTTCTGGGTTACTGGGACGACGACCCCGTGGCCTATCTCATGACCCAGGCCCGTTTTTCAAGCTACGCAGGCGACCCTATCCTTTACATAGAAGACACGTTCGTTCGCGCTCGCGCCCAAGGCCGCGGGCTCGGCAAGAAACTCATGGCCTATGCCGCCGCGTTGGCCCAGAAACGCGGCTGTAGCGTCATGCAGTGGACGGTTGGCGAATGGAACACTACCGCCCAAGCCTTCTGCGAACGCCTTGGTGGTGTCCGGGATAACGGCCGAGTTCACTACCAAATGGAAGGCCGCGCCATCGCCACTCTCGCCTCCGAATCGCCCCGCTAGAGGAATCCACGCAGTTTCCACAGCAATCCACAGGCTTTTCCACAGACCGGATACCCGGAAAATGTTAACCTGAAAGAAGTTAGGCACGATGTCGGACAAAAAACTGCAAGTGATCCCCCTGGGCGGACTCGGTGAGTTCGGAATGAATTCGATGGCCATCCGCTACGGGGACGACATCGTCGTCGTCGATGCCGGCATGATGTTCCCGGACGCTGAGCTCCTCGGCGTCGATATCGTCACGCCCGATTTCTCGTATCTGCGTGAAAACAAGGATATGGTGCGCGGGCTGCTCCTTACCCACGGCCACGAAGACCACATCGGCGGTGTCCCCTTCCTGCTCGCCGACGTCAACACCCCGGTTTACGGCACCGCCTTTACCCTCGCGCTGGTCGAGCGGCGCCTCGAAGAGCACAACATGATCGACCAAGTGCAGCTCAACGAGGTGCAGCCGGGCGACCGAATTCATCTCGGCCCCTTCGAAGTCGAATTCATCCACGTCACACACTCCACCGCCTCCTGCGTTGCGCTCGCAATCACTACTCCACTCGGGGTCATCATCCACACCGGCGATTTCAAGGTCGATCCCACCCCGCTCGACGGCCGCCCCTTCGATTTGCACACCTTCGCCGAATACGGCAAACGCGGTGTCCTGCTCCTGCTCTCGGACTCCACCAATGTCGATCGCGCCGGCTATTCGGAAAGCGAACGCTCGGTGGGCCCGCGCCTGGAAGACATCATGCTCCGCTCGGAGCGCCGCGTCGTCGTCTCCTGCTTCAGCTCCTCCGTCCACCGCCTGCAGATGATCTTCGATCTCGCCCAGAAATCCGGACGCAAAGTCGGCCTCCTCGGCCGCAGCATGTTGTCGGTCACGGAAATAGCCCATCAACTCGGCCTGCTCCATGTCCACGACAACCTGCTTCTCCGCCCACAGGACATCCAGCTCGCCGACCCTTCGAAAGTCTGCGTCCTCGTCTCCGGCACTCAGGGCGAGCCAATGAGCGCCCTCTCTCGTGTCGCCGTCGATAATCACAAGCATCTCAAGCTGGAAAAGGGCGACACCGTGGTTCTCAGCGCTCGCATGATCCCCGGCAACGAAAAGCCGATCATGCGCATGATCAACCACGTTGCACGCCGCGGAGCCAAGATCATCTTCGGACAATCCACCCCGCCCATCCACGTCTCCGGCCATGGCTATTCCGAAGAGCTCCGCCTCATCCTGAACCTCGTCCGGCCCAAATACTTCGTCCCTGTTCACGGGGAATACTGGCAGCTCTCCCGCCACGCGCAACTCGCTAAGCATCTGCGTGACCACGGCCTGGAAGCGTCGTTCCTTATGGAAACCGGCGAGACTCTGGAGATTGACAAGAACGGAGCCCGCAAAGGCGAGCGCGTCACCGTCGGCCGTGTCTGCATCGACTCCGGCTCCATCGACGAAGTCGTCGAAGATCTCGTCATCCGCGATCGCCGTCATCTCTCCGAAGA
The DNA here is from genome assembly GCA_016185425.1 of Acidobacteriota bacterium. Taxonomy (GTDB): domain Bacteria; phylum Acidobacteriota; class Terriglobia; order Bryobacterales; family Bryobacteraceae. Next base: position 53,614 of record JACPNQ010000043.1, read on the forward strand.
CGGTTTCGTCATGCCCATCATCGCCATCGACAAGTCGACCGGCCGGCCCGAAGGTTTCCCGGAAATCGTCAGTCGGGGCTTTCTGTCGGAAGACAACAAAGAGATCCTCGCCGAGGCGCGCAAAGTCGTCTCCCGAACTCTGGAAACCTCGAGCCAGGAAGAACGTGGCGACTGGGGCGTCATGCAGGAAAAAATCCGCGCCGACCTCAAACGCTACCTCACCAAACAAACCGCGCGGCGTCCGTTGATCATGCCAGTTATCCTGGAAGTATGACGTTTGAGGATGCCTCCGGCTACGCCGGGGAGGCCGAGCGGCTGGAAAAGCCGTCGACCCCTGAAGAAGTGTCCGCAATCCTGGCGGAAGCCTCGAAATCCGGCACTCCGGTCACTGTGCTCGGCGCTGGAACCGGTGTAACCGGCGGCGCTGTCCCCAAGGGCGGCTTGGTGCTTTCCCTGGAACGGTTCCGGCGTCTCGATATCGGCCAGGGCGAAGCCCGCGCGGGCGCTGGCCTCCTGCTCCACGAACTGCAATCCGCCGCCCGGAAAGCTGGCCAGTTTTACGCGCCTGATCCCACGCACAACGCCGCCGCGCTCGGGGGTACGATCGCCAATAACGCCAGCGGCTCGCGCAGCTTCCGGTACGGCCCGACACGCCGCCATCTGAAGTCGTTGCTCTGTGTCTTCGCCGACGGCACCATCCGCGAGCTCCCGCGCGGCGAACGCCTCGATTTCCCCGTTACGCCGGTTCATCGCCCCGAAACGACCAAGCATCAGGCGGGCTACCAGCTCGCTGACAACATGGAATGGGTCGATCTGATTTGTGGCAGCGAAGGCACGCTGGCCGTAGTTGTCGAGGCGACGTTTAACTTGCTGCCGGCTCCCGGCGAACGGTTGAGCGGCGTTGTTTTCTTCCCGGCCGAAGGCCAGGCAATGGATGCCATCGACGCCTGGCGCGGCGTCCCTGAGCTATGCATGTTGGAATACGTCGACGAAGCCTCTTTGCGATTAATCGACGGCCCCAAAGCCGGCGCGGCGCTCTTGATTGAACAGGAGCACCCTGATGAGGACGCCTGGCTCTCGCGTATGGAAGAAACCGGGGCGCTCGAAGAAGAGTCGTGGTTTGGGACCGCCGAGCCGGATCGCGAGCGGTTCCGCAAGTTCCGCCATGCGCTCCCTGAGAAAGTGAACGACACCGTACGCAAGCGCGGCTACATGAAGATGGGGACCGACTACGCTGTGCCGATCGCTCGACACCGCGACATGCTCGCCCACTACCGCGAGTCGCTGAACGCATACCCCGGCGATGGCGTCGTCTACGGCCATGTTGGCGACGGACACCTGCACGTCAACCTGATGCCTGCCAACGACGCCGAGAAGGATCAGGCCTGGGAGATGATGCACACGTGGGCCGCGCAGGCAGTGGCGCTGGGTGGAACGGTCGGCGCGGAGCACGGTCTCGGCAAGCGCAAAGCGCACTTGCTGAAGTTGATGTACTCGCCGGAAGAGATCGAGTCGATGATGGCCGTGAAACGCCGCCTGGACCCCGCGTGGATCCTGGGGCGCGGCAATCTCTTTCCTGTTTAGGCGATCTTAGTCATCCAAATTTCAAACTCGCGATCGACGTATCCCCACTCCGGATTAATCGTCGTATCCCGAAGCGCGGTGACTAACTTCCGAAATGCTTCTTCGTCTGACGCCCGGAACTCGAAGTAAGTAATAAAATCGAACGCCGTCTCCAAACCTCGCGAATAAAACAATCGGCGGTGAATCCGCGGCACATATGGCTCGCCAATCTTGGTGTGCCGAGGCTCCGTCGGAGAGGTATGGAAATGCGATTTGCGTTCCGCCTCTGGCAATGCCCACCAGGCATCGGTTTTCCCAATCGGAATAATCACCGCAAGCACCGGCTCCCCACCAACCGCCAGAGCCTTCATCCCATTCGCTGCCGAAGTCGGCGCGTCGGATGAGGTGTACATCGGAGCCCCCGTTACGCCACGGAGCATGATGTCGGCCGAAGCAGCCACGGCCGCCTCCGTTTCCAACTTCAAGAACTCCCAACCGGGCTCCGGCAGCCGCGGCGCCGGCCCCGCGACAACGTTCGCGGTATCGACCCGGTACCGGTTCCGCCGCTCCCCCTCCAACGCCGGAATCTCAATCAACGCCGGCCCTCCAACAAACAAACACTCCATTCCCCCTCCAAATAGTGACGCAACCCCTCTGGCACCGCTTAGTACTATACAGCCGGCTAACCGATTCAGCATCCATTACTTACGCCGGAATCCGCAGCCGAAAAAGGACCCTACCCCCGGCACCCTACCCTATTTGCGCCGGCACTCGGAACGTCTCGATCTCCGTCAGTTCCTCCGGCGATAAGCGGAACGTCGACGCACCCTTTACGCCCGCTAATTGCGCCGGTGAACGCAGACCTACAATCGCCGCCGTCACCTCTGGACGCCGCAGCGCCCACGCAATCGCCACTTCACCCGGCGTCCGCCCATGCCGCGCCCCAATCTCCCGCAATAACTCTACCAACGCCAAATTCTTCGTTAACAACGGCTCCTGAAAATTCGGCGTTCGCTGCCGGAAGTCGTCGGCTGGCATCTCCGCAATCCGCTCCCGCGTCATCTTCCCGCTCAACAATCCCGACTTCATCGGCGAGTACACCAGCGTGCCGATATCGTTCTCACCACAATACGGGAGTATCTCAGCCTCAATCTCGGGCGACACCAAGCTATAGGGCGGCTGCAACGAAGTAATTGGCGCGATCGGCGCCACACGCTGCATCTGCGACCGCGAGAAGTTCGACAGACCAATCCATCGCACTTTTCCCTCGGCCTTCAACTCTGCCATCGCCTTCCATCCCTCTTCAATATCCTCATCCGGTTCTGGCCAGTGAATTTGGTAGAGATCGATCGTTTCCATATCCAGCCGCCGCAAACTGTCTTCGCACTCCTTTTTCACCGACGCCGCCTTCAGCCGCTTACCAATCTGCCGGTTCTCATCCCAAACGCGCGCGCACTTCGTGAACACATAGGGCTTGTCGGTCCGCTCTTTCACAGCTTTGCCGACAACAATTTCAGCGTGCCCCAATCCGTACACAGCCGCCGTATCGATCCAGTTCCAGCCCTCATCGAGCGCCGCGTGAACCGCCAACACTGAATCGGCGTCGTCTTGCGGCCCCCAGCCGAACGCCCAGTTGCCGCCACCCATCGCCCACGCGCCTACACCCAAGGGAGTAATGTGCAGATCGCTGTTGCCAAGTCGTCTCCGTTGCATCGTTCCATTCTAATAATCTCCGCGCTTGCCGATAGGAAGAGTCGACGCGAATCAGTGCACGGTGCGAGTCTTTCGATTCATGTAATCCATCAAGAGATACTGGCCAAGTGTATGAGGAGTAGTGAAATAGGCCTTGCCGCGGCAGAGCTCGGTCACCTTCTGCACGAAGTTCACCAAGTCATAGTTTGTAGCCAGCATGAATGTGTTGATTAGAATGCCCTGGCGTTTGCAGCGGCTGACTTCATCGAGCGTCCGCGAAATCACCAACGGGTCCAGCCCGAACGGATTCTTATAGATCTGACCATTGTCCAGTGTGAGGGCGGATGGCTTTCCGTCGGTAATCATGATGATCTGCTTCATGTCCTTCTTTTCCTGCTGAAGGATGCGCTGCGCAAGAATCAGGCCATCGCGAGTGTTGGTGTGATACGGCCCGACCTGCACGCGCGCCAACTCCCCGAGCCGCATCTCCTCAGCCGAGTCGTGGAACAGAACCAGACGCAGCGAGTCGCCGGGGTACTGTGTGCGGATGAGATGAGCGAGCGCGAGCGCGACGCGCTTCGCCGGCGTGAACCGGTCTTCGCCATAGAGGATCATGCTGTGCGAACAATCAAGCAGGAGCACCGTCGCGCAACTGCTCTGGTATTCACTCTGATGGACGTGGAGGTCCTCGTATTCGAGGCTCACCACACCGTTCTTCACACCATTGCGGCGCACAGCGCTGAAGAGTGTCTCATTGACATCGAGATTGAGTGTGTCGCCGAACTCGTACTGCTTCGATGCGCCGGAGGCTTCGACACCGGTAGCCATGTCGCGCGTGTCGTGGGCTCCAAAGCTGGAGCGGCCGAGCGAGCCGAGTAGATCCTTGAGCGTCTTATAGCCCAGGAAATCGAGCGCTTTATCCGTCGTTTCGACGCGGATTTCGCCGTCGGCGTCGCCGCCACTCCCAGGTCCCTGCGGCGGTTCGGTCAGATAGCCCTCGGTCATGAGCTTTTCGAGGAGCCTCTCGACGAGCGCTTCGACCTGATCCGGGCTAAGCTTGCGGTACTCCTCCTGCGGAATGAGATCGCCGTCTTCGAGCGCACGGCGAATGGCCTCGCGCAGCATGTCGAGCGTGTTCTCCTCGTACGGATAGCCGTACGGATCCTGGAATCCGCTCTGCAGAAAGTAGTTCGACAAGGCCCGCATGAGGTCTTCGGCGGAGATGCCAAAGTCGTCTTCCTGGAATTGGGAGTAGCGGATCCAGCGCATAGAACCTCAGTTGAACTGGCGGCGTTTTGGCGGGCGCAAGGGCTGGTCGTCTTCGGCAGCTTCGGGCTCGTGTGCGCGGCGGCGCTCTTCGGGAGCGGAGAACCCTAGCTCCTCGCTCCGGCTGATCCGGCGATGGGCATAGAGGCCTTCGAGGATGAACTCTCCGGCGGCCGCGCGAACGGCGTCGGGTTCGCTGGCGGCCAGACCAAGCGCACGGGTTTTTTCCATCAGGCCATCGACGGCAAGGAGCTGTTCGACGAGGCCGGAACTACTGGTGGCGGCATCTACCTTCAGCGATCCGCCTCGCTCGAAGTACTTGATCGTCGTAGCGACGTTGACGCCCTCGAAGTAGCTGCTATAGATGCGTCCGACGGCCATCCGGATTAGCTCACGGGCCACGGTTTCGCCGCCCTTCAGTTCCCCTTCGTATTCGAGCTCGATTTTGCCGGTGATGGAGGAAAGTGCACCGTAGATATCCGCGATGCGCGGGACAGCCTCCAGTTCGGCATTCCCGATGGCGCGGCGTTCCGCGTTCGACACGACGTTCTCCATCACCGAGATCGGCAGACGCTGCGAGACGCCGGAGCGCTTGTCGATCTTTTTGTCGTCGCGGGCCAGGAAGGCGATCGACTCGACGACTTCGCGAATATATTTGGGTACGATGACGCGGGCGGCGTTGGTGCGCGCCGTCCACGCCTCCTGCGCGGTGATGGCCAGGCCGTGCTCGAGAGTAGCGGGGTAGTGGGTGCGAATTTCGCTGCCGATGCGGTCCTTCAGCGGCGTGATGATCTTGCCACGCGCGGTGTAGTCTTCGGGGTTGGCAGTGAAGATGAGGAGAACGTCAAGCGGGAGGCGCACTGGGAAGCCTTTAATCTGCACGTCGCCTTCCTGCATGACATTGAAAAGGCCGACCTGGATCTTGCCGGCGAGATCGGGCAGTTCGTTGATGGCGAAGAGGCCGCGATTGGCGCGGGGGAGCAGGCCATAGTGAACGTTCAGGTCGCTGACGATATCGTGGCCTTGGCGGGCGGCCTTGATGGGGTCGATGTCGCCGATCATGTCGGCGATAGTAACGTCCGGCGTGGCGAGTTTTTCGATGTAACGGTCGTTGCGGGACAGCCACGCGATGGGGGTGGCATCGCCGAGAGAGGCGATCTGCTGGCGGCCGAACGTCGACACAGGCGCGAGGGGGTGGTCCTTGATTTCGGATCCGGCGATATAGGGGATCGTCTCATCGAGCAGCGTGGTCAGCATACGGATGAGGCGGGTTTTCGCCTGGCCGCGGAGGCCGAGCAGGATGAAGTTGTGTCGCGAGAGGAGGGCGTTGACGATCTGCGGAATAACAGTGTCATCGTAGCCGTGGACGCCGGGGAAAAGATTTCCTCCTTCGCGGAGGCGCGTTATGAGATTCTCGCGAACCTCTTCTTTGACGGTGCGGGCGGGGTGGCAGCGTTGGACCCAGGAGCTTGCTTTTAATTCGCCCAACGTCGCTGGCTTTGATTCCGGAGAAGACACAAAATCCCCCTATTCGCGATTGTAGCAGCCCGTCCGATTACCTGTTTCGATCCAACTCCTGATAGAATCCGCCATACACCTCGTAACGGTGGCAGAGTGCGGGGAAAGCACGATGCCTGAATGGAACAAAAAGAATTCGAATGCCTAATGACCTCCCCGAAGTTGAGTACCAGCGATTTTGGAAGCGCCTGCAGCAAATTGGCTTGAACGCCTATGAGTCCCGGTCCTACCTGGTTTTGGTTGGCCACCCGAAGTTCAAGGCTTTGGAGTTAGCGGCGCGGGCGCACGTGCCGCGCCAGAAGATTTATGAAGTGCTGGATTCGCTGGTAGAGAAGGGTTTTGCGCAAGTGGTGCGGGAGAAGACGAAGCTGTTTTCCGCCGTCGAGCCATCGCTGGCCATTCCCGCCTATTTCGCGCGGCGCTCGCAACATTTGCAGCAGGAGTTGACCGAGCAGTCGCGGTTTGCGACTGACTTAGTGGAAGATTTGAACGCGTCGTACTCGGAAGGGCAGGGAGGGCGCGGCACGCTCGACTTTTTGCGGATTGTAAGTGAGCCATTGCAGACGGCGGCGGAATACCGGCGGATGATATCCGAGGTGCAGACGGAGTATCTGGAGTTTTCGCGGCCGCCGTACGCGGTGGATCCGTTGAATGACGACTTAGTGCGCGCTGCGCGGCAGCGCGGTGTGCGGTGCCGGCTGTTAATTGAAGTAGGGACCCTCGACGATGAGCACCGGCGGCGGCTGATGGAGTTTATGGATATTGGCGTGGAAGTCAGCCAAGTGCCGTCGCTCCCGTTGAAGCTGGCGTTGTTTGACGGCAAGCGGGGGTTGATCGCGTTGTTAGATCCGGTGATTACGCGTCCAACCTGGACGTCGGTTGTCTTCGACCATGGCGGGCTGGCGGAGGCGATGCACGGGTTGTTTGAGGATTATTGGCGGCGGGCGATTGCGATGCCGGCGAGAAGATAGGGTAACTCGCGATTTCTCCGTAAGGTTTCGAAAGTGACGTTCACCTCAGGTTGAAGTCAAGGATCCCGGGATGGTGTTGAACAAGATTCCAGATCGAAAACTCCCGCCTGCCCCAAGCGATCTAAGTTGCCCCGGCTACAGTACGCAAGCGGTCTCAATCGGCTTTAGGTGGGGCAATGAAAATCTGGACAGCAACGACACGATCAAAGACGTAAAGTTTGCTCCTCTCCAACAGGGGTACACGGACACGAATGTTCTGACATCCAGTGGTGGCAACGAGACGGCGCGATGCCGTGAAATCCTGCATATCATAAACACGACTAAGACCGTTAATGTCGAGGTTAGATGGTTGGACGCGGGGCCGCCCCCGGTTGTCGTTCAGACAACGAATCCCGATTCTTTGCTGTCGGTATGTGCAAGCCGCCCATAAATGTATGTATGTCGCCGCGTAACAAACAGGTGCGCGGTCGGTCCGCCGTCTGTAGAAAATGGTGGGCGGTTGGCGCAACATGTCCGCTTTGGCTGATCTCATGCTATGAACGTCCAAAGGTTGAGGTACTTCAGCTTACCACTGGAAATTCCGAGACTCGAGTGAGCGATGCGGCGATAGATTCAAACGGAAATCTTGTCGTTGTTGGGCACACGTTTACGACGGACTTGGGCTCGGCTGCGGTGTTCCAGCCGGAGTTTCGATCAACCCGAAACATCAGACTATACAACCCCGGCGTGAGGCAATTTATCCAGATTGCGATGACACCTGCTGCTGGTCTTTCGCTGGCCAGTAGCCTCGGGCACCGAGGGGAGCCATTTCTCGTGGGAGGCGGGCCCGCGTTTTATCGGCGAGTCGATGATTCCTGGAAGCGAACGATTCTCGATCCAGACAGATCGGACGCTTCGTTTGTAAGTCAGCATGTCTACGGCGCTGGGGGGACCAATTATGTTTATGTTTCCGATCGTACGCAGCAGGGTCGCCTCCGCTTGTTCTTGAGTCGAGACGCGGGAAGAAGTTGGAAGACACTTCCGCAGTCCGATGTATTCAATGTGTCGAGCGGAACCCCATTAGTTGTCGATTCGAACAACCCTTGCCGCGTCCTGACCTCGGATGCGCGATTTCGAACTTTTGACTGCGGCTTTACATGGGAAAGGATTACTTCGACCCAGGTTTCGGGCATAAGGTTTTTTGACAACGGAAGATTCATCACACAACAATTTGTTCCGAATGCCGCACCGTCGCAACAGATCGTGGTGAGTGTCGATCTTGGAGGTACATGGTACCCAATTGCAGCAATACCTCCAGCGTTAGGCGTCTTTTCCCCAGATCCCGTTAACGAGGGTGAGTTCCTAGCCCGGGGCGAAGACGGAGTGTACCGATCTACTGGTTCAAGCTCAAATTGGACACGGTCGCTTTCATGGGCGAGTTTAGGTTTCAGCGAAGTCTCGGTATATAGCAACGGCTACTATTGGGAGAATGGGAACCCCAACGTCTATATTTCCGGTGTTGCTAAGACGACTTCCGCAGGCAGCGCGGGCAACTTCCTGATTCACTCTGACGATGGCTTTCAGACGGTTAACGTTCTCAGGGCACCTTCTGTAGATAATTCGAGCAACGATGTCGCTTTGGGTCCGGACGGCGGACTCTATGTGCAGAGCTACCCGCAGCCTGACGCATTCGTCGCTAAATTTAGTCCCTCGGGTGAGCAGTTCTTCTTCACGTATCTTGGCGGAGAAGACTTCGATGCTGCCACCACAGTTTCGATCGACGCCGAGGACAATATCATTGTCGGGGGCCGCACGAAATCATCCCAGTTTCCTTTCACGAGTTCGACCGTAGAGAACGCCCAGGGTTTTGTAGCTAAGATCTCCGCCGATGGCAGGCGGCTCGTCTGGTCAACGAGAGTTCCGATGGCGGCGGTCGATTTGCCTTTGCTGGTGGCGACCGATAAAGGCGGCCGAATCTATGCGGCTTCGGGCGGCGATGACGAGAAAAAACTGAGCGCCAGCGGCACGTTTCTACTGCGGCTGAGCGCGGCGGACGGGCACGTAGAGCAGTTGACCGATCTCCGCGACGTTCGGGACTTCCGATGCATGAAGTTGGACGCGAAGGGAGATCTTATCTTCGGGCACCGCAATGGCATCAGCCGATTCTCAACGGCGACGAATACAGCGTCCCTAATAGCACAGATACCCGGTATTGAAGTAAGCAGTATCGCCTTCGATCCGTTCGGCGCGATTACTGCGATGGGCGCGAATTTCAGGACCTTGCAGCGGAACGAACCGATGGCCCTCACCACGCCCAATGCATTTCAACGCGTTGGCTACAATCAGGGCGACTTTTTCCCGAGCGTTACGCCGGACGCCTATATCGGTAAGTTCTCGCCCGAAGGTATGCGGATTTCCGCGACGCTTTTTGGCGGCAATAGTCCCGAGCGGATTTTGGACGGCGTACTGGATCCCGGCGGCAACCTCGTGGCGATCGGCAGGCCGGGCGGTGACGATACGCCTTGGCGCTCTGTGGAATCGATGCGAACGACCTATTCCGGCCCGGCGAGTTTCGTGCTGAAGATGGACGACAAGAATGAGGCCGTGCGGTATTCCACATATCTGGACGGTTTCTTTGCGACGAAGGTCTTTCCGCATCCGGAAGGCGGCCATTGGATTGTGGGATGGGGATACTACGGCGCGCCCTACGGAACGGGTGAAAGCGATATTTTGCTGTACCGAATCCGGTCGTCACCGGCGGAGCTGCCACGTATCGACTCCATTGTTCCCGCGGTGCTGTTCACCTACCTTCGTCCTGGAGATACGGCATCAATCAGCGGGGAGGGATTTGGCGGAGATTCGGTGGTGGAATTGGGCGAGCGCCAAGTGGCGCCGCGTAACGTGACGGCGGGGAAGATGGAGATCCTGTTGCCAGAGACGATGCCGGCGGGAGTCTATGCGGTGACCGTGGTGTCCGGTGGGAAACGGTCGGCGCCGGTGCGGCTGCGCATTTATTGACCGGATTACGCCAGGTCGATTCTCGAGAAAGCCGCTGACCTACCGCCCCCGGCTTTCCGCCGTGCTGGCGTCCTTCCGCGCTCGCACTTCGCGGACCGCATAAATGCGCCGTCCCTGGCTTTCGAAGTACGTCCGGATGAGCACCTCGCCCAGGATGCCGGTGCAAAAGAGCATCAAACCCGCCAGGAGCATCAGGCCGCCGGCGACCATCAGCGGGCCGTGCTGGCTCAGTAAGTCGCGCTGCATGTTGAGCAGCTTATAGACGAACAGGTAGGCAAGGATTGCGCCGCCCGAACCGAGTCCGAGCAGTCCATACTTGCCGAAGAAGTGCATCGGGCGGGTGAAGTAAGTCAGCAGGAACCGGATGGTGATGATGTCGAAGAAGACTTTGAACGTGCGGCTGAGGCCATAGTGCGACTGGCCGGCGCCGCGAGGGACGTTCCTGATCGGCACCTCGATAACGCGGGCGCCATAGAAGCTGGCGAGGGCGGGGATAAAGCGGTGCAATTCGCCGTACAGGTTCACGTCTTTGAGAATCTCGGCGCGGTAGGCCTTGAAGGTCGTACCGAAGTCGTGGAGCTCGACGCCGCTGGCCTTTTTCATCAGCCAGTTTGCGATGCGGGAAGGAATCTTGCGGGTGATGGCGTTGTCGATGCGGTTTTTGCGCCATCCGCTGGCGAGGTCGTAGCCCTGGTCGATTTTTTCGAGGAGAGCCGGGATGTCCTCGGGTTCGTGCTGGAGATCGCCATCGAGGGATACGATGACGCTGCCGGAGGACTCGTCGAAGCCGGCGGCGAGGGCGGCGGTTTGGCCGAAGTTACGGCGGAGGCGGATGACCTTGAGGCGGGAGTCGGTTTCGACAAGGTTGGCCAGGAGGTCGAAAGAGCGGTCAGTAGAAGCGTCGTCTATGAAGATGATTTCGTAGGTGCGGCCGATGTTTTCAAGGACCGCGGTGAGGCGGTCGTACAGGGGGAGGATTGCAGGCTCCTCGTTATGGATCGGAACGACGATCGACAGCGCTGGCGCAGGCATAATGGGTTTCTCCCCAGTGTACCGCGTGGTGCGAGGTGTGTTATCATTAAAGTTCGCGCGGTTTGCGGGCCTGTAGCTCAGTTGGTTAGAGCGCTACCTTGACACGGTAGAGGTCACAGATTCGAGTTCTGTCAGGCCCACCATACAAAATAAACGACTTAGTCAAATTGCAGGTGATCGCTTTCGTGGGGCGCGGGCTGGTTGCGGACTAGACTGAGACTCTAAGCTATGTTTGGCTTGCAAGCTGTGTGATCGAACATCACGGCCAGGTGCAATGCATACCCGCCATTGATTTTTTGTAGACTCTAGCGATGAAGCTTGTGCTCCTAGCCGCTGTCTCTCCCGCCATGATGCTCGCCGCGCAATGCGACGCCATTGCGGCCAAGTCATTCGGCAAAGACGCCAAGATCGAATCCGCGAAGCACGTGGCCGCGGCGGAGAATCTGCCGGAGCATTGCGATGTGCGGGGCGTCATCTGGCCGGAAGCGCGTTTTGCAATCAAACTGCCCACTGCCTGGAACGGCCGGTTCCAAATGGCCGGGAATGGCGGCACGGCTGGAACCATCAGCATAGGTGCTGTCGACGCGGCGCTGCGGAAAGGGTTTGCAGCGGCATCGACCGACACCGGCCATGATGCGGCCAAGGAGCCGCTGGCCAGCTTCGCGCATATGACGCCGGAAAATCCGAATGGCCATCGAAAGTACCTTGACTTTGCCTACCTCTCGGTGCACGAGACCGCGGTGCTGGCCAAGCAGATTATTCAGGCCTACTACGGCCACGCGGCGAAGTATTCCTATTGGGTCGGCTGTTCCACGGGCGGGCGGCAGGGCATGCAGGAGGCGCAGAGATATCCGGAGGATTTCGACGGACTGGTGATCGGGGCGCCTGGCATGTTTCTTACGGGCAACTTCATGCGGCGTCTCTGGGTGGGGCAATCGCAACTTGGCGATGCGGCTCTGCCCGTGGAGAAACTGCCGCTGTTGAACAAGATCGTCTATGAGAAGTGCGATGCGGGCGATGGACTTGCGGACGGCGTGATCGACGATCCACGCCGCTGCGACTTCAAACCGGCGCGCGATCTGCCGAAGTGCAAAGGCGACGGTGCGAATGATTGTTTCACGGAGGCGCAGATCGTGGGACTTGGCAAGATCTACGGCGGTCCGCACACGAGCAAGGGCAAACAACTCTTCCCGGGTGAGCCGGTTGGGAGCGAGCCGGTTTGGGCGGAGAACCTGGTTGGACCGAGTAAGACCGTTCTGCCGCGGTCGGAGAGCCAGATGAAGTTCTACGGGCTGGATCCACCGCCGGGGCCGTCCTGGAGCTACACGATGTTCGACTTCGACAGAGATCCGGCACGGATGGCGAAGGCGGCGAAGGACCTGAATCCTCTGAATCCCGATTTGGCGCCACTGAGGAAGCGCGGCGGGAAGATTGTGCATTACTCGGGTTGGGCGGATCAGCAGGTGAATCCGCTGCCGGCGATTGAGTACTACGAGACGGTCAGCAAACGGATGGGCGATGGCGCGACGCGTGATTTCTACCGGCTGTTCATGGTGCCGGGCATGTTTCACTGCGGCGGTGGGCCGGGTTGCGGCAGCGTCGACTGGCTGGCGGCTGTGATGGATTGGGTGGAGAAGGGCGTGGCGCCGGAGCGGTTGGTTGGTGCGCACATGGAAAAGGGCCAAGCGACGCGGACGCGGCCGTTGTGTCCGTATCCGCAGGTGGCGCGTTACAAGGGTTCGGGCAATGTCGACGACGCCGCGAACTTTGCCTGTCGCGTTCCGTAGCGTTGTTATATAATCCGCCACGGCATGACTAAACGAGAATTTCTTACGGCTGGCTTGGCGGCTGGAGTGGGGATGAATACGTCGTTTGCGCAGCCGGGGCGCGTGACGACGCGCAAGGCCAAGACGACAAAGCTGTTCAAGGCGCCGCCAGGCTTTCCAAATGCGCTGGCGGCCACGCCGGAAGGCCTATGGATCGCCGAGCAGAAGCTGTCCGGCTCGCAAGCCGTAGCCTATGGCCTGCCGGAGCCCAGGTCACTTACCGAGGAAGCTTGGCTGGTCGATTGGAACGGCAAGGTGGTGAAGTCGGTGACGACCACATCCCGGAATACGAGCGGAATGGCTGTCGGCGGCGGGTACGTCTGGATGGTGGCCAATGCACCTCCGCAGGGTGTCTTTCAGGTGGACATGAACTCGAAGTTGATCAGCCACCGGCAGATTCCGCTGGGCCCGCCGAACGATGGCGGCGGTTGCCACGGCGCGCAGTGGGATAACGGAAAGTTATGGATCGCCGCCCTGCGGATACGCGGGAATGTGCGGGTCGATCCAAAGACCTGGGAACCGGAATTTCTGATTCCCTTCTATCAGGCTCCCGACAGAGTGCGTTATCACGACATTACGATCGATAACGGGAGTATGTGGCAGATCGTCGGGAACGATTGTAAGAGTTATAAAGACTATCGGCCGGGCCTGGTGCGGTATGACCTTGCCACTGGGAAAGTGCTGGAAACTGTGGACTTCGTTTCTAACTCCTGTGACCCGCACGGTCTTGCTTTTTATGACGGGAAACTGGTCAGTTGCGATGCCGGCATCCATCCCGGATGGCCGAATAAAGACAGTCCCACGGCGGGATGGATCTTTCAAATTGACTTCATTTGACAAAGGACCCGTGCATAGCACGGGTTTTTTGTTTCCGGTATACTCTGTGCCGGTTCCTCGTTGAACCAATCTCAGAAAAGGAGTACTGCATGCCAATTTCGAAGCGTGCGGCAGCGGAGTTTTTTGGTACCTTTTGGCTGGTTTTCGGTGGATGCGGCAGCGCCTTGCTGGCGGCCGCGTTTCCGAATGTCGGCATCGGACTGTTGGGAGTCTCCCTCGCCTTTGGGCTCACGGTGCTGTCGATGGCGTACGCCATCGGGCATATTTCCGGGTGCCATTTGAACCCGGCGGTGTCGATTGGGCTTGTGGCGGCGAAGCGCTTCCCGGCAGGCGAACTGCTCCACTACATTGCCGCGCAGGTATTGGGCGCTATCGCGGGCGCGGGAACGCTGCTGGTGATTGCGAGCGGGAAGAGTGGCTTTGATGTCTCCGCGGGATTCGCGAGCAATGGCTTCGCGGAGCACTCGCCAGGCGCGTATTCGATGGCCGCCTGCCTGACGGCGGAGGTCGTGCTGACGTTCTTCTTCCTGATCATCATTCTCGGTGCAACCGACCGGCGCGCGCCGGCAGGATTTGCTCCGATCGCAATTGGGTTGGGCCTGACGCTGATTCACTTGGTCGGTATCCCCGTCACCAACCTCAGCGTGAATCCTGCCCGGAGCACGGGTACGGCGATCTTCGTTGGCGGCTGGGCGCTGGAGCAGTTGTGGCTATTCTGGGTGGCGCCAATTGTCGGAGCGGCGATCGCGGGTGTCGTGTATCCGGCGATTGCGGAAGAATCGGAAGCTCCTGGCGCGGCGGCAGCCGCGGCTAGCCGGTAGACCGTCCCGCCCCCTCCTCAAGCACCGTGTACCGGCCCGATGGAATGCCCTCGAATCGCTCGATACGATTCGAGGGCTTGGGCCAGCGGACCTCCACCCACTCACACCGTGGACTCGGACCGAGCCCGAGAATTTCGCGCGGATCGTGGCTCGACAGATAGCTGCCGCCGGATGTTTTCAGACGCGAATGACGGCCCGCCGGCGTGCTCCAAGTGACTTTTGCGCCGATACCATCGCGGTTGGCGGTGATGCCTTTGAGCTTGATACCAGCCCAGTGGTTGGCCGCGCCCGCGTTGTTCTTCAGCAGTAATGGCGCGCCGCCGTTGACGCCGACCAGAAAGTCCAGACGGCCGTCGTTGTTGTAGTCGCCGGCGGCGAGGCCTCGCGCGGCGATCGACCGTTGAAAGACGGGGCCGGCCGCCGCGCTGCGATTGCGAAGTGCGCCGCCGCCGGAGGATTGGAAGAAGAGCAGTGGCTCGGCCCAGGTGACGTGCGGGGAGCGCTCCGAGACAAGGTCGTCCGGGTGACCGTTGGCGAGGAGGAGGTCGATCCCACCATCGTTATCGGCGTCGAAGAATTTGCACCCCCATCCGCTGAGATTGTACGTGGCGCGGCCGATTTCGCCGGCAAAAGAAAGATCGTCAAATACCCCATGACGCGTATTGCGGTAGAGCGAAAAACGCTCGCGATCGATGTTGGTGACGAGCAGATCCTGCCAGCCGTCGCCGTCGATGTCGGCGGAGTCAACGCCCATTCCGGAGCGAGGCCAGCCGGACTCGCTGAAGGCGACCATGGCATCCACGCCCTTATCCTCGAAACGCCCGCCGCCGTTGACGAAGAGGAAGTTCTGCACCGTATCGTTCGCGACGAACAGATCGAGAAGGCCGTCGTTATTACAATCGGTGGTGACTACACCGAGCGCCTTCGATGGCCTTGCGGCGATGCCGGTTTCGCGGCTGACATCGGTGAATGTGCCGTCGCCATTATTGCGATAGAGCCGGCACGCCGATGGCTGAAAGATACGCGGAATACAATAACCGGGGCGGCCGCCGCGTTCGGCGATACAAAGGTCCTGCGACTTCTCATCGTATTCGACGAAGCCGCAGACAAAGAGATCGAGCAAGCCGTCACCGTTATAGTCAAACCACACTGCGCTGGTGGACCACGACGGGCCCTCGATACCGGACTTCGCGGTGACGTCGGTGAAGGTGCCGTTGCCATTGTTGCGATACAGCACAGGGCGGCCGTACGCCGTGAGGAAGATGTCCGGAAAGCCGTCGTTATTGAAATCCGCGATGGCCGCTCCCATCCCGAACGAGCGCGGCGGCGCGATGCCGGATTTCGCGGTGACGTCGGTGAAGGTGCCGTCGCGATTGTTGCGGTAGAGCGCATGGCGCGGCGGCCCACTGTTGACAAAGAACAGGTCGGGCCAGCCGTCGTTGTCGTAGTCGATAAACGCGACGCCGGGCCCCAGCGACTCCGGCAGGTCGTGCCGGAGGGATCGGGCGTTGTTGTGAATCCAACGGATGCCGGACTTCGCGGCCGGAATCTCCTCAAACAGCGGGGGAGCGGGGGAAGCGAAAGCCGCGGCAAATAGGGCGCGCCTGCTTAGAGGCCGCGCAGCCACAGCTTGGCGTTTCCGAGCACCGCCGCCAGTGTTTTCCCATCGCTGTTATTCACAACGGACATGGTTGAGATCAACGCATTGGAAGGGCTGACCCAGTCCGACGCGCGTCCGTCACCGCGAGCCATACCGACCACGCGGCCCTGGCCGGTATAGTACGCACAGTTACCGCCGCCTTGAGTGAGAATTACTTCTTCGGCCGCGGTGATTTCTCCGGTAGTAGTATTGCGGAAGTGGACGACGGCCTTGATGTCGCCTTCGCCCAGGTTTGCGGCGCAGAGCTCCAGGTGCTGGCCGTCGCCGACCCACAGCGGGCCGAACAACATGCCGGGCGTAAGGTTATCCTGTGCCTGGACGCGAACGGGAGTAAAGAGGTGGATAGAAGCCCCGGCGGCCAGGCCGAGCGCTATGGCAAAAACTGCGTATCGCGGACGAATAGTAATAGTCATGACACGCTCCTTTGGATACAGAATAAGAGCGTACGGCGCTAAATAAGGCAGGGAGTTGTAATTTTTTGGTAAGGACTCTGGGGGTTACTGGTTATCCTTCCACTCGTCATACCATGCCATCTGTATCGCTTCCAGCTTCTGTTCGTTCGATTTTGCCGGATCGTCGTCAAAGCCTGGCAGAGCGATTACATACTTGTGCAGGTCGGTGAAGCGCACGGTGAGCGGGTCGGTTTCAGGGTAAGTCTCTTGAAGGAGTACGCCGATGACGTCGGCGTCGAGCCAGTTGAATTTGTTCATTGGTCGATTTTTGTCCCTTTCAGCGCGCCGCGGACGGCACTGTTCATCATCAACTCGGCGAGCTTCATTGTGGCCTTGTTGAGGGCTTCCATTTTGTCGAGGATCAGGCGGTGGTTCTCGCCATGATAGGCGAGTAGCAGCTCGGCGATTCCATTGTCGACGCGGGCGCGCTCTTCCTCACTCAGCTCCAGATACGCGTCGTCGCCTTTCGCCTTGTCGACGGCATTCAAGATGCGGTCGGCTTCCACACGCGCCTCGCGCACCTGCCGCTCGTTGAAATCGTCTTCCGCCTTGGCGAACGATTCGAGGATCATCGCCTCCACCTGTTCGTCGGTCAGGCCATAGCTGGGCTTCACTTCCACCGAATGTTCCTTACCCGTGCGGAGGTCCTTCGCGCTGACGTTGAGGATGCCGTTTGCGTCGATGAGGAATCGCACTTCGATCTTCGCCATCCCCGCCGGAAGAGGATCGATGTCTTTAAGGTCGAAGCGGGCCAGACTGCGGCAGTCGCGGACCATTTCGCGTTCGCCCTGGACGACGTGGATAAGCACGTTGCGCTGGCCGTCCACGGCTGTGGTGAATGTCTCTGACGCCGTGGCCGGAATGGTGGAGTTGCGGTGGATGAGCTTCGACACCACGCCGCCCATCGTCTCAATCCCGAGGCTTAGCGGCGTGACGTCGAGCAGCAGTTTGTCCTCGACATGCCCGCTCAGAATGCCTGCCTGGACGGCGGCACCGAGGGCGACGACTTCATCCGGATTCAGCTCCGTGTGGGGCTCGGCTTTGAACAGCACACGAACGGCCTCGCGAACCAGCGGGACGCGTGTCGACCCGCCCACCAGGACCACTTCGTCGATCTGCTCCGGTGTGACTCCCGCGTCCGCCATGCAATTGCGGCACGGCGCGAGAGTGCGGTCGACGATCGGCGTGATCAGCCGTTCGAACACATCGCGGGTGAGTTCGCGGCGGTACGAGCGGCCTTGATAGTGAAACGCGACCGTGGTCGCTGCGAGCGTGGAGAGCTGATGCTTCGCATCGATGACAGCGCGGCGAAGCGTCTGCACCGCAACGGGATCCATACTCAAATCCAAGCCCCATTCGGTGGCGATGTCCTCCAGCGCGACGCGGAGGAGAAGGTTATCGAAATCGTCCCCTCCCAGGTGCGTATCGCCATTGGTGGCAAGCACCTCGAAGATGCCGTCGTGCAGCTTGAGGATGGAGATATCGAATGTACCGCCGCCCAAATCGTAAACGGCGACGATGCCGTTCTGCCGCTTATCGAGACCGTAGGCGAGCGCAGCCGCGGTGGGTTCGTTGAGGAGACGCATCACCTGCAACCCGGCGATGCGTCCGGCGTCCTTGGTGGCTTGGCGCTGGGCGTCGTTGAAATAGGCGGGTACAGTGATCACGGCGTGATCGATGGACTCGCCCAGGTGGGCCTCGGCGTTTCGTTTCAACTGGCGCAGCACCTGCGCGCTGATGCCCGGCGGCGTGAAGCGCTTGCCGCCGAGCTCGAGTTGGATGACCGACTCTGAGCCGGGCGCAATGTGAAACGGGAACAGCTTCAACTCATCCTGCACATCGGCGACGCCGCGGCCCATCAGGCGCTTCACCGAGTAGATGGTGCTCTCCGGGTCCGTTATCAATCGCGCCACCGCGGGCGCGCCGACTATCGGCTCGCCATGTTCCGGAATGGAGACGACACTCGGAACGATGGGGCTGCCGTCGGCGCCGGGGATGACTTTCGGCGCGGTGAGGTCCATGAAGGCGACGAGTGAATTGGTCGTGCCGAGATCGATGCCGACGACGCGGTGCGGCGTTTCTTCGTTCCCGAAATCGATTTGGAAGAGAGACATTGTAAGTGAGACTATGCGAGAGTGGCGCGGGCATCGCGCACGAGGTTCTGTAGATATTTTCGCCGATTCAATAGCGCGCGAAGGCGGGAGAGGGTGTCGCGGGCGGACGCGGCGTCGTACTCGACAAATAGCGTGTCTCGTTCGCTGTCGATTTCCGACAGCAGCCCTTCAAACTTAGCCAGCGCGCGGACAACTTCCGACTTGGCGTTGGCGTCGCCCTCGCGGGCCTCTTCGAGCGCCATATTCAACTCGAACACCTCTTCGAGAAGCTCGGGCGGAACATCTTTGCCGCGCTGCTCGCCGATGTCGAAGCCTTCGCCTTTCAACACGTATTCGGCGCGGGCGACAGGATCGCGAAGGACTCGCCACGCGTCGTTGAGCGTGGCCGAAGCTTCCTCTGCCCAGGCAAGCTGCTGCGCGCTGGCGCGCGCATGCCGGTCCGGGTGCCATTCGCGGCTATTCGAATAAAAACGGCGCTGGAGGTCTTCGAGATCCAGCGCCAGTTTTTTCTCAATACCGAAAATTGCGAAGTAATCGGATGGTGGAGGACCGGAAACCATGTTAAGCGGAGAACGATGTCCCGCAGCCGCACGATTTGTGGGCATTTGGGTTGACGAACTCAAAGCCGGCCTGCATCAGTGTTTCCTTGTAGTCGAGCGTCATGCCGTTCAGGAAATTCATGCTCTTCGGATCCACCCAGACCTGGACGCCGTCGAAGTTGAAGATATGGTCCGTCGCGCGGGGCTTGGTATCGAACTTGAACTGATAGCTCAAACCCGAACAACCCCCGCCAAGCACACCGAGGCGCAACCCGCCGGTGACGCCCTGTTTCTCAAAAGCCTGGCGAATCTTGCTGACGGCCTTCGGCGTTACGTCAATTGCCGGAGCAGCTTCCGTAGTCATTAGTGGCTGACCGTTTCCGCGGAAACGCCGGCTCCCTGCTTGGTGCGGTAGTCGTTGATGGCGGCCTTGATCGCGTCTTCCGCAAGCACCGAGCAATGAATCTTCACCGGCGGAAGTGTGAGTTCATTGACGATGTCCGTGTTCTTGATTTCCATCGCTTCGTCCACGGTCTTGCCCTTTAGCCATTCTGTGGCGAGTGAGGAGCTGGCGATGGCGCTGCCGCAGCCGAACGTCTTGAACTTGGCGTCCTCGATGACGCCGGTGCTGGAATTGACCTGGATCTGCAGCTTCATGACGTCGCCGCACTCGGGCGCGCCAACCATGCCGGTGCCCACATCGTTGCGGGACTTGTCGAGAGAACCGACATTGCGCGGATTGTTGTAGTGATCGACAACTTTGTCAGAGTAAGCCATGGTATTTGTTCCTCGAATTCCTTAATGAGCGGTCCACTGGACCTTGCTGAGATCGACGCCATCCTTGAACATCTCCCAAAGCGGGGACAGTTCGCGGAGTTTGTTCACCACGTCGATCATTTTCTTCGCGACGTAGTCGACTTCTTCTTCGGTGTTGAAGCGGCCCAGGCCGAATCGAATGGAGGTGTGCGCGAGATCGTCGCCCAGCCCCAACGCCTTGAGCACGTAGCTTGGTTCAAGCGTCGCCGACGTGCAGGCTGAGCCGGAGGAAACCGCGATGTCGTTAATGCCCATCAGCAGGCTCTCGCCTTCGACGTAGGCAAAGCTCATGTTGAGATTGTTGGGCAGCCGGTGCTCCATCGAGCCGTTGATGTAGACCTCCTCGAGATTCGATTCCAGCGTCTTGCGCAGCTTGTCGCGAAGGCCGCGGAGACGAACCGACTCTTCCGGCATCTCTTTTTGCGCAATTTCGCACGCCGCGCCTAGCCCGGCGATTCCGGGGACATTCAACGTGCCGGAGCGCATGCCGCGTTCGTGACCGCCGCCGTCCATCTGCGCCGTAAGCTGCACGCGCGGGCTCTTGCGGCGGACGTAGAGAGCGCCGGCGCCCTTCGGCCCGTAGATCTTATGAGCCGTGATCGACATCAGGTCGATCGAGTCTTCAATAACGTTTACGGGCACCTTCCCGACCGCCTGCACGGCGTCGGAATGGAACAGGACGCCCTTTTCCTTCGCGATCTTGCCGATTTCCTTGATCGGTTGCAGCACGCCGATTTCGTTATTGGCGTACATGATGCTGATCAGGATGGTCTTGTCCGTGATCGAGTCCCGGAGCATGTCGAGGTCGATCAGACCGTCGCCCTTCAGCGGAAGATACGTGATGCGGCAGCCCTTCTTTTCCAGGTGCTTGCAGGTGTCGAGGACGGCTTTATGTTCCGTCGCGGCGGTGATGATGTGATTGCCCTTTTCGGCATACATCTCCGCGACCCCTTTGAGCGCCAGGTTGTTCGACTCGGTCGCGCCGCTGGTGAAGACGATTTCTTTGGAGTTGGCGCCGACAAGCGAAGCGATCTGCTTGCGGGACTTTTCAACAGCGTCCTCCGCCGCCCAGCCGTAGGCATGGTTCCGGCTCGCGGCGTTGCCGAAGTTGTCGGAGAAATAGGGCAGCATCGCCTCCAGTACCCGCGGATCGACTGGGGTGGTGGCATGGTTGTCGAAATAGATCGGCTTAGACATTAGAAATACCTATGGATTCAGTACAGTCAGGTTCGGAATCGAAATTGTTGGCTGGGCGGCCGTTGGTACAACGCGCGGTGTGCTCTGTTCCCCGTCGGCGGCCAGTTCCGCCATGGAAAGGTTGCCGAGCAACCGGAGAATGCCTTCGTGGACACGCCGGAGCGGATCACGGATATTGCACCGTTGCTGATGGGCGCAGTCATCCTCGCCATTCTCCACAAAACAGGCCGTGAGGAACACCGGACCGTCGATGGCACGGACTACATCCAACGCCGAGATCCCCTTCGGATCCCCCTTCAGCCGGTAGCCGCCATTGGTGCCGTGCTCGGACGCCAGGAAACCGCTTTTGGCCAGCTTTTGCAGTACTTTAGAAAGAACGGGGACGGGAATTCCGTAGCAGTCGGCAATTTCTTTCGCGCTAGCCGATCGCGGACGAACTCCGGTCAAGTGCTTCAGCGCAATGAGCCCGTAATCCGCTTTCTTGGTGAGTTTCAGCATCGGACAGCCTGAATTGAGACTGATTCGGTCCTACTTGATGGTACCGCACCGCGGAGTCTCCCGCAATACAAACTGCGACCGAAATAGTCCAGAATACCTCATAGAGTCGGAAACCCCCCGCCAGGATTCAGAATCGTGAAGGAATTCGGGACCACGTCCGATGATGAGAAAAGGACTAGTCAGTCAACGGTGCCTGCATCTGCGGTATAATTCACAAAGGCTTATTTTTCATGCACTTCGGTTACAGTACGCGGCAATGGAAGGACCGAGAGGCGCATTAGCCAGATGATCCGGCTCTTCCAGGTATTTATTCCAACTAGTGTCGTCGCGCTTCTGATTTCGGAAGTGATTTTGCTCTTCCTATGCTTCGTCGTTGCGATGGTGAGCATCCTGGATGTCGACCCGGAGTTTATGATGTTTTACGATGGGGGTGCTCCGCGCATCGCGATCGCTGTAGTCAGTATCCTCATGGGGCTTTACTTCCAGGATCTGTATACCGAGTTACGCATCCGCAGCCGGATA
Organism: Acidobacteriota bacterium; assembly: GCA_016185425.1. Lineage (GTDB taxonomy): Bacteria > Acidobacteriota > Terriglobia > Bryobacterales > Bryobacteraceae. Next base: position 75,935 of record JACPNQ010000043.1, read on the forward strand.
TTCCTCGTGCAGCAGTTTATGATGGCCGTCGGCCTGTCATTCCTCGTCCAGGCGATGTCCACCTATGTGAATCCGAATCTCATCCTGCCCCGGTGGGTGATGATCTATGCGTCCGGGATGATTCTGGTACTGTTGCCGGCCTGGCGGTACATGTTCTGCCGGTTGGTGCTTACATCCATCAACGCTCCGCCGGTCCTGCTGATGGGAACCTCCACGATTCTGGGTGAGATCAGCCGCCACCTGCAGGAACGCATCGAAATGGGCTTCCGTGTGGTGGGCTACCTGGATGATACCGGTGGGAGCGACCCGAAAACGGACATGGGAGCGATACCATGCCTGGGCACTGTAGATGACCTGCGGGAAGTGGTCGATGCGAAAAAGCCCGTGCGAATTGTCGTCGGCATGTCGGAGCGCCGCGCCCGGTTGCCCGTTTACGAGCTGCTCGATTTCCGCCTCGCCGGCATTCACGTGGAAGAAGCCGCCGCGCTCTATGAAAGCTGCTTCGGCCGGGTATCGACACGGAATCTCCGGCCGTCGCAATTGGTGTTTTCGAGCGAGCTCGGGCCCAGCACCAGAAGCGTGGGGCTGCAGAAAATTTATTCTTTCTTGGCGGCGCTTATCGGTGCCATATTGATGCTGCCAATCATGCTAATCGCCGCGCTACTGGTACGAATCACATCCAAGGGACCAGTCCTATATCGGCAGACGCGAGTCGGACTGAACGGAAAACACATCTCGGTGCTGAAGTTCCGGTCCATGTTCGTCGACGCCGAAGCGCGCACAGGCGCAGTGTGGGCCTCGAAAAACGATCCCCGTATCACCATCGTCGGCAAGTATCTGCGTAAGTTCCGGATCGATGAGTTTCCGCAGTTCTGGAACGTGTTGAAGGGCGATATGAGTTTTGTCGGGCCCCGCCCGGAGCGCCCGGAGTTCGTCCAGGCGCTATCGGAGAAGATCCCGTTCTACCGCCAGCGGCATTGCGTAAAACCAGGCCTGACGGGCTGGGCGCAGATCAATCACAAGTACGGCGACACCATCGAAGATACAATTACCAAGCTCGAATACGATCTCTACTACATCAAGCACATATCGTTTTCGCTCGATATCTATATCATCCTCAATACCCTAAAAACTGTGCTTTTGGGACGCGGCGCCCAGTAACTACATATACATTCCGCCGTTTACGTCGAGCACATGGCCGGTAACATACCCGGCGCCATCCGAGGCCAGAAATTTCACCGCTTCGGCAATATCTTCCGATGCCCCGAACCGGGCCAGCGGAATGTTCGCCAGCATCTTCTGCTTCAGCTCCTCGCTCAGCACAGCGGTCATATCGGTTGAGACGAACCCCGGCGCCACGGCGTTCACGGTGATATTCCGGCTGCTCAGCTCACGCGCCAGCGACTTCGTCAATCCGATCAGCCCCGCCTTCGCCGCCACGTAGTTCGCCTGACCGGCGTTCCCCATCTCGCCCACCACCGACACGATATTGATAATCCGGCCCCACCGCTCTTTCATCATCCCTTGCATCACCGCCTGGCTGGCGTAGAATGAACCGCTGAGGTTCGTATCGATCACCGATTCCCAGTCCTCGGTCTTCATGCGCAGCGCAAGGCCGTCCTTGGTGATCCCGGCGTTGTTGACCAGAATGTGAATCGGTCCGAAGTCCTTCGCGGCCTGCCCGATAGCCTGCACGATCGAGTCTTTCGAGGACAGATCGATGGCCACCGCCATCGCCTCATGCCCCTGCGCGCGGATCGCGGCGGCGACTTCTTCACAACGGTCGAGCGTCCTGGCGGCGACAACCACGCGGGCCCCGGCGGCGGCCAGCGCTTCGGCGCAGGCCTTCCCGATGCCCCGGCTTGCGCCAGTGACAAAAGCGGTACGAACTATCATGGAATCATCATATGGCATACAGCGATTTGCGCGACTTCATCGCCGCCCTCGAAAAAGCCGGCGAGCTCAAGCGCGTCCCCTTTGAAGTCGATCCGGTTCTGGAAATCACCGAGTTCGCCGACCGTTCCGTCAAGAACAACGGCCCGGCGCTGCTGTTCGAGAAGCCCAAAGGGTCCAACATCCCTGTTCTCATCAATGCCTTTGCCAGCCAGCGGCGCATGGAGATTGCGCTCCAGGTGGACATGTTTCAGGAGATCGCCGACCGCATCACCGACTACCTCCAAATGCAGATGCCGCAAGGACTGATGGGCAAGCTGTCGATGCTGCCCAAGCTTGCCGAGATGGGGACCTTCTTTCCGAAAAAGGTGTCGAGCGGGCCCTGCAAGGAGGTCATTCAGAAGGACGGTTTCAATCTGAAGGAACTGCCTGTGCTCACCTGCTGGCCGCAGGACGGCGGACCGTTCATCACCCTGCCGATGGTCTTTACAAAGAACCCGGAATCCGGCAAGCGCAATTGCGGTATGTATCGCATGCAGATCTATGATGAGCGCACCACCGGCATGCACTGGCAGACCCACAAACAGGGCGCCGAACACTATCGCCGACGCTTCAAGGCCGGCGAAAAGCGGATGGATGTGGCGGTAGCCATCGGCGCCGATCCCGCCGTGATGTACTCGGCTATTCTCCCGTTGCCCCCCGATCTCGACGAAATGATGATCGCCGGCTTCTTGCGCAGAAAGCCGGTCGAAATGGTCCAATGCGAAACCTCTGAAATTGAGGTGCCGGCCAATGCCGAGATCGTGCTGGAAGGTTACGTCGAGCTCGGCGAGCTGCGCACCGAGGGACCGTTCGGCGATCACACCGGTTTTTACTCGCTCGAGGACGACTACCCCGTCTTCCATGTCACCTGCGTAACACGCCGAAAGAACCCGATCTATGCGACCACCATCGTCGGCCCCCCGCCGATGGAGGACTACTTCATGGGCAAGGCGATCGAACGTATGTTCCTCCCGCTCATGCGCATGCAGATCCCCGAAATCCGCGATATGTGCATGCCGGCCGAGGGCATCTTTCACAACCTCATGCTCGTCTCCATTCGCAAGAGCTATCCGATGCAGGCGCGTAAGGTCATGCACGCCATCTGGGGGCTCGGCCAGGCCATGTTCACCAAATGCATCGTCGTCGTCGACGAAGATGTGAACGTGCAGAACTACAGCGAGGTCGCCTGGAAGGCGCTGAACAACATCGACCCGCAGCGCGACATCGAGTTCGCCATGGGTCCCATCGATTCGCTCGATCATTCCAGCCGCATGGCGAACTGGGGTTCGAAGTTCGGCATCGACGCAACGAAGAAGTGGAAAGAGGAAGGCTTCACACGTCCCTGGCCGGACGTGATCACGATGCCGGCCGATGTGAAGAAGCGCGTCGAGGCGATGTGGAAGAAGGCTGGCCTGTAGTGTGGAAGGCCAATGCGCCCGAGACTCTGGCGCTCGCCGCCGGCGGGCTCTGGTTGGCCCGGGCGGCGCACGGCCGCGTTGGCGCATTGAACCGTTGGAACATTCCCCAACCGGTTACCGGCGGGCTGCTTCTGGCCGCCGCCGTTGCGGCCGCGCGATCGGCCGGGTTTGAGTGCGAGTTCGACACCGCGCTGCGCGATCTGTTCACGCTGGTGTTCTTTACGGCGATAGGTCTCCGCGCCAGCGTCGAGCTGCTGCGGCGGGACAGTGCAACGGTGCTGATCTGTCTGGCCCTCGCGCTGGCCGGAGCGGAATTACAGAACGGCATCGGCATCGCCGGCGCGAAGCTTCTGGGATTGAATCCGCTGCTGGGGATCGTGGCCGGCGCGACAACGCTCGCGGGCGGTCCGGCAACGGCGCTTGCGTTTGGCAAGACCTTTGAGGAGATGGGCGTCGCCGATGCGCAGACCGTGGGTCTGGCATCGGCGGTTTTCGGAATACTTGCGGCGGGGCTACTCGGCGGGGCTGTGGGCGGGTGGCTCATTCGGCGGCATGGGCTCATAGCCAGGGCGGGGACAGAGTCGGAGAGCTGGGAAACGCAGCGCGGCGAGTGGGTGTATTCGTTAGCCGCCATTGCGCTATCGATGGGTGCGGGTTCGCTGATCAGCCGGTGTATTGCGGCGGCGGGTGTCACACTGCCGGGCTATATTGGGGCGATGATCGTAGCCGCTGTCGTACGGTGGATCGACGATCGCGGCGCGCGGAGGCTGGATGAAGGGGTGCTCGAACGCTCCGGCACTCTCAGTCTGGGTCTGTTCATCGTCATGGCGCTGATCACGTTGAAGCTGTGGGTGTTAGCGGCGCTCGCGCTTCCTCTCCTGCTGATTCTGACCGTGCAGGTGGTGGTGACGACACTCTTCGCCGTGTTCATCGCCTATCGTTGGCTGGGCCGGGATTACGAGGGCGCGGTCACGGCGGCGGGTTGGACGGGATTCATGCTCGGGACGACCGCGAACGCAGTAGCGTGCATGGCCGTATTGGAGTCCACCCACGGCCCCGCGCCCCGCGCCAGACTGGCAATTCCAGTGGTCGGCGCCTTCCTCATCGACTTCACCAACTCCTTCGTCATCCTCTCCGGAGCAGACTTCGTCCGGCGGTATTTGTTATAATCGCAACGTAGCCAACTGTGGTGCCTATAGCTCAGTTGGTAGAGCGCCGGATTGTGGTTCCGGATGTCACGGGTTCAAGCCCCGTTAGGCACCCCATATAAATCAATAACTTAGACGAAATCCGTCGGAAAATTCTGCAATTTTCTGCACTCCGGCCAGAGGTAAGACGGTTACCGGAGTCTGGGAGGCATGTGCAGTTCTAAGATCGTGGGACCTAAAGGTTTTCAAGAGTACAAACGGAGACCCTTGGACAGAAGTCGCCGTGGGAGCTTGGTTTGAAAGCGAAGGCGCGGCGCGCATCTCTGAAGGGGAATGTCCTTTCCAGGTGCTTCAGGACTTTGTCAAAACCCATCGAAACCTTGGCCTCGACACTGTTGGAGGCGAGCATGATGTCTCAATACCGGAAGGCAGCTTCCGTGTTGTATACACTCGACGCGAGTTGAACAATTAGCGTCCTTCAGTAATGCCAGGTCCGGGAGACTGGCCCCTGCACCGCGTTCCATCAGAGCGCCCGCCGCGTGCCGGAACGTCGGCTGCATGGCGGAGCGTTTTCGATTCTCTCTGTCGTCGTATTAGCCGACGCTACCTGTGTGGATAATGGCTGTACAGAAAAGCGTGACGAGCAATATGATGCCGCCGAGAATGAGTCTCTTTTTTAGAAGCTCATTCTCCGAGTTTGTCGGACGGTCTTCGATGGAGATTTTAGGAAGTTCTTCCTGGGCGGTCTGCATTTCGGCCATGGTTCGAGTTTGCATCCCGCGCTCCTCCGACTCACTACTCGAAACGCCTGAGTGCCAGTACTATTTCTACCGGGGTACTGTGTCCGCATCTGGGTCGGTTTCCGACGCCAAGTAGAAATAGGCCCCAGCGCCGCGGTCCTTCGCAGCGCCAACGAGGGGCCCGGGGGAACTGTGGAGAAACCCAGAAAAGTCGCCGGGAATGCGCCAACGGACCGGCGAGCTCACTCTACAGGTATCACTGCCAGGCGATCCTTTGCTACCCCAAGAACAGTCCGCCAGCACCACCCTTGACTTGTTAGCGGCTTTTGTTATGCTTCCCCACAGAGGTGGCAGTTGAGGTCGATTCATGATCGTCAAGGAGCTGTCGTCGCGTGGATGCACGAAGGCGACATCTATGACCTCCACGGCCGGCACGCCGGCTTCCTCACCAGGCAAGGCTTGTATAGCCACGCAGGCCAACACATTGGAGTTTTCCAAGACGGTCTGTTCAGAACGCACGAAGGGCATGCAATTGCGTTTACGCCGGATGCGCAAGGAGGACCCAATCGGCCGATTACGGCGATTGCTCCGTTTGCACCGGCACGAGGTATTCCTCCCACTCGACCCCTGTTCAACCTCCCACCTATACCCGCTATCCCATCATTGATGTGGTCCGACACCGCCTGGGAGAACTTCCTGACAAGCTAGACCGAACTGGCGCAGATCCCTCTCACTCCACCAAAACCACCACCCCATTCGCCTTCACTCCGCCCGACACACACTCCACCGTCACCAACCCGCGCCCCGCCAAACCCGCGGGCAGCAACACATTCACCTGGTCCAACCCCGCTAACCCTCCCTGCGGGCCGGCGTAACTTACCTCCGCCGCCAATCCCCCCGCCGTACACACCGTCGAACCTGTTCGCGAAAACCCCGTTCCGTACAAACTCAAATAAACCGGCCCCTGCCGCACATTGATCGGCACCCCAAGGCAAATAATCTGTGTGCATCGCGTCACGGCCACCGCCTGCTGCGAGCCGTCCGCCAGTATCCGCACGGCGTTCGCCGCCGCAATCGCCTGCGTCCCATGCGTGAAGAGTCCCGGCGCCGACGCGGCCAACGCGACCACCGACGCCGTTGGCACATACGGCGAACCAACCCGTTCCACCGTCACAAACGCCGTTGATCCGTCCGCCACACCCGTCACCTCCCCGGGAAGCAGATAGTTGATCTGGCCCGGCGCCACAAACCCAATCGGAGCCAGTACGTCTGCCACCACCGAATTCGAAATTGCACTGCGGTACGTGACATGCACTCGCACACCGCCAAGGGTAGTGGGCCATGGCCCGCTCACGGCCCCCGCGATATCCGTTGCCAGGTTCACCCCGAACGCGCTCACCAGCGAGCCTACAGTCACTGGCCCGCGACCCGTAGCCGCCGAGACGCCCGCTATCACCAATCCATCGCCCGCTCCGTTATTCACCAGTACCGGCACGGCGTACCCTATGCCCACGGTCCCGCTGGTGAAGCGGGCGGCGGCGGCCACATCCGGTCTCCGGTCGCCGTTAAAATCGGCCGCCAGAAAAGCCATGTACTCGGGTCCGCACAGCAACCGTTGATCCGTGCTCGAAAGGCAAACGCTCCCGGTAACACCAAACGTCGAAGGAATGCCGAACGATCCGTCGCCGCGCCCCGGCAGGACGGTATTTCGCGCCAACAAGTCCATCCGCCCGTCGCCGTTAAAATCCGCCACCGCGGACAAGTCACCCACAACCCCTGGCGTAACCACGGCGCTCAAGAACGTCCCCTCTCCCTTCGCCGCTAGCACCGCGACGCCGGAATCCCCGCCCAACACAAGGTCCGGAATCCCATCGCCAGTGAAATCCGCCGCCAGCGCGAATTTTGGCGCGAATGGCGCTGCAAAAGCGGGCAGTGTTCGAAACGTTCCATCGCCGTTGCTCAACGTCACGATCACGTCCCCGCCCGAGACTGCCGCGATATCCGGGCGCCCGTCCCGATTGAAATCCGCAACCGCGCTTCCGGCCCCGCCAAACGCCTGCCGCACCGTAAAGGTCCCGTCTCCTTTTGCCAGGAGAGCAAACCGTCCCGCCACCAGATCCGTCAGACCGTCCCCATTCAATTCAACCGCAATCATCCGCGTAGAAATTACCTCTTCCAGCGGGGTAAAAACGGGCGGTCGTAGCGTTCCGTCGCCATTACCGAAAAACACGGCCACGCGCGTGCCACTCGACAGCGATGCCACATCCAGCCGCCCGTCGCCGTTGAAGTCCCCGGCAACAGCCTGCTCCAGCGCCTCTGCGAGAAGAGAAGTCGCCGGCGCATCCCGAAATGTTCCGTCGCCATTGCCAAATGAAATCAGCGGTGCGGTGAATCCGGAGCGGTTGGCGGGAATGTCCACCAAATCCAGCTTCCCATCGCCGTTAAAATCCCCTGCTGCTAAACCTGCGTTCCGCAACGGCCCAACAGTGCCTCGCCCGAAGACACGCACCGGCGCGAGGAACGATACCGGCTGGCACCACGCGCCAACTGCCAGCAGCGTACACGCAATCGGAAACTTCATACTTTCAACTTCAGTACGCGGACTCCGTTATCCCAAAAAATCTTCCGCGTCACCGACGGATGCGGGCTCAGCCGCTTAATCGTTTCGATTTGCTTGCTCCCGCTGCATCGCTCTCCCTCGCCGTACGGATCGCTGCAATCGCTCCCGTAGATCAGCTTATTCTGGTGCCGCTCTAAAAACCCGCGCGCATGGTCTTCGTCGCGCAGCAGCGCGTTTAACCCGGACCCCGCCGACATATCCCCGTACATATTCGGATAGTCCCGCAAATACTGATCGGTAATCCCGCCCGGCGAGACGCGCGTCTTCGGATACAACACCTCTTGCTGCAGCTCTTTGTCGATATTCCCCCACCACGTCTGCGCATGGCCGATAAAATCCACCGTGGGGTACTTCTCCAGAATTCGGTAGAACCGCTGGAATCCGATGTTGTACGTATTGTGCTCAAAGTGCAGCAGCACGGGCACTTTGTACTCGCGCGCAATCTGCGCAATCAAATGAACGTGCGGCGAGTCGGCGTCCACCGGAAACTTCTGCTCGCCGATTCCGATTGCCCCCAGCTTCAGGTACTTCTCGATCTCCGCCCGCGTATGGTCCGGACTCGGCCCTTCATTCGCGAAGAACACAAATTTCTGCGGATACTTCTTCACCAGGTTGTAGCAGATGTCGTTCCGCCCGGCACCCGCTGCGAGTCCGTACCGTGCGCCCGCCGGCAGCAGCACCGTCTTAAAGATCCCCATCTTCTCCTGGTGCGCGATCATCTGCTCATCGGTCCTCCCCGAATACGGAGAGTGCTGGTGCAGGTCGAGTATCTTTTCCGCCGGTGCCTGAGCGGCGGCTGCTGCTGTTGCTCCAACCATCAAAACCTGGCGGCGAGTCATGTCCGTGGGCATCAGAAATACGATACCGTGAGTAAAGGTCTAACGTGAGCAGTCCCGTAGAGACATTGCCGTCCGCATCCGAAAAGCACTCGGCCCGTCCTTCGACAGCGGAACGCCTGGCCTTCATTGATTGGACCCGCGGCGCGGCCACTCTGGTCATGCTCCAGGGTCACGTTTGGGAAAGCTTCACGCATAAGGACCTCCGTGACACCGGCGTCTACATGATGTCCCAGTTCCCCGGGGGCGTCGCGCCGGCAGTTTTCCTGTTCCTTGCCGGTGTCACGCTCGCGTTCCTCATCGACAGCCGCGGCCAGAGGGGCGCCGGTCCCGGTGGCAGGTTTCTTGCCGCCATGCGGCGCGCCGGTTATCTCGGCGGACTCGCGCTTCTGTTTCGCCTGCAGATGTGGGCTTTCTATTGGCCCAACTCTCCGTGGAAGGATCTCCTGCGCGTCGACATTCTCAACTGCATGGCCGCCGCCTGCGTCATGCTTGCGCCCGTCGCCGCGTTTGGCCGCCTCGGCCGCATTCGCGGCGCGATGATCGTCTCCGGTCTCATCGCCTTCGGCGCGCCCTTCGTGAGTGACTGGAAGGCCGACGCGCCCGAAAGCCTCCTCCGCATGTATCTCGCTCCGGACTATGGCGCATTCGCCCTTTTTCCGTGGGGTACCTTCGTCGCCTTCGGCATGGCCTGTGGCACCGTATTCCGATGCGTCAGCGAGGAGGGCAGGGAAGACCTCATGCAGTGGGCCGGCTGGGCCGGATTCGCGCTCGCCTTCGCCGGCCAGTATGTTTCCAATCTCCCTTACAACATCTACGCCCATGCCGAATTCTGGCTCGATAGCCCCTGCCTGACCCTCATCAAGCTGGGCGTCATCCTCATGGTCGCGGCCTTCGCCTACTTCTGGAATCAGTGGATTCCGCGCATCCGCACTGGCGCTGGCTTTGGCCCCCGATTCAGCATCCCTCGCCAACTCGGCCAGACCTCGCTCTTCATCTACTGGGTCCACATCGAACTCGTCTATGGGCGCTGGGCCGAACCCTTTAAAGGCAAAACGCCGCTCTTCGAAACCGGCGTCCTGGCCATCTCCGTTATCGCCCTCATGCTCGCCCTGTCCGTTGGCAAGGCAAAGCTCGTCGCCAGCAAGTGGTACCTTGACCGCCGCGCTCAGCTCCTGGGCCGCCTACCCTGGTTGACGCGCACGGCGTGACGGAAGACCGTCCGCAAAATAATCCACCCAGCCCGCGCCGACGCCTTCCAATTCCCGCTCACCTTGTTCTCTCCCGCAATCCGCTTCCCATACCGTACCGGCACTTCCCGCACACGCAACCCCAACTGCAACGCCTTGATCTGCATCTCAATCGTCCATCCGTAGTTCCGATCCTCCATCGCCATCCGTTCTAACGCATCCCTTCGGATGGCCCGGAACGGCCCCAGGTCGGTATACCTGTGCCCCCAAAACATACGCATCAGAAAACACGCCAGATCGTTCCCAAACACCTGGTGCGGCAGCAGAGCGCCTCTCGCCGCCTCCCCCATCGTCCGCGAGCCGATCACCAGGTCCGCCTCACCCGCCCGGATCGGCGCCAACAACAATTCCGCCTCCCCGGGATTCTCCGACAGATCCGCCTGCATCCAAACTACAACCTCTGCCTCTGCCGGCAAAACCGCCATCGCTTTCAGCGACGCCGCCCCATATCCCCGCTCCGGTTCCGAAACCACAATCGCCCCTCGTTCCCGGGCAATCCCCGCTGTTCGATCCGTCGATCCGTTGTCGGCGACAATAATCCAGCGAAACAAATCGGGCGGAATCGCGTCAAAGAGGGAGGGTAGGCATTCGGCTTCGTTCAATGCTGGGATAATCAGCGCCGCGTGTCCCTGTATCATTTCGGAGTACAATTCAGCGTAGTAGGAATCCATGACGCCTGACCAGACCCCGCCGTCTCCGGAAAAGCCAGCCGAATCCAAACAGTTGATTTTAGGCGCTGCCTACTGGCTCCGCGACCTGATGCTGTCCGTTGTCATCGCCGTCGTCATCATCCTGTTCCTCTATCAGCCGGTGAAAGTCGAAGGGACCAGCATGATGCCCGCGCTGGAGGACCAGGAACGGATCTTCATCAATAAGTTCGTATACCGTTTCGGCTTCGGCGATATCGAGCGCGGCGACACTGTCGTCTTCTGGTTCCCCCGCGATCCCTCCAAATCCTACATCAAACGCGTCATCGGCGTCCCGGGCGATACCGTCGAAGTGCTCGAAGGTGAGGTCCGCCTGAACGGCCACCCGGTCCAGGAACCCTACGTCCCCGAAGAATTTCGCGATCGCCTGACAGTTCCTGCAACCCGCGTACCGCCGGATGCGTTCTATGTCATGGGAGATCACCGCAGTTCCTCGAATGACTCCCGCGCCTGGGGCGTCGTCCCTCGCCGCTACATCTATGGCAAGGCCGTGTTTGTCTATTGGCCGCTCGAAAAGATGGGCATTTTGCATTAACAAAATACCCACTTTGGGCCCGGAATAACCCAAGGAACTAACCGGGAACAAACCGGGAGCAAACCAACGGCTTTTCGGAACAAACCAACGCTAAGTCCTACAAACTAAAGGATCGGCCTTTGTTCTGTCCGACTAAAATTTGGAACAGCCGGTGACTGATCAATTCGTGCAGTGTCAGTAGCTCTTTATTTGCTGCCGTGATAGACGCCGCGTCGCGAATATCGGTCACACGCGGTCCCCCGGCCTTCAACGCGGCGGTCGCATCTTTGATCACCGCATCCTCCATCGCCTCGCCCGCCATCTCCCACAGCGTGATGAACCGGTCCACAGCCGTTGGGAAGCTCAAATGGAACACCCCGTGCACCGATGTCGTGCGCGGCGGCTTGTAATCCAGGTTGAACGGCCCGCTGTACCCATACGTCCGCAGCAAGATAAGCACGTTCAGCCAGTCGAACGGATTCACCAGCCCGATCGCGATATCCACGTCGTGCTTGCCCGCATACCCGTCGTTGATGTCGAAGTGGAACAACTTCCCGCACATCAGCGCTCTCGCCAGCGCCGCCCGCGGCGCCGTACCCCACATCAGTTCGTGCAGGTATTCCGGGTTCAACCCCACCATAGCCGGATGCTTGATCAAGCCGGAAAAAATCAGCGCCAGCATCGAATCCGAAGTCGGCAGCAGGATCTCCGCGACCGGTTCAAACGGCTTCGCCTCCATGCAATGTTTCAACGTCGCGCGCCCGTGCTTGGAAGCCAGCTCAATGTCCTTCTCGCAGGCGGCGTTGATGCACTCCGCATACCACTTCAACGTCTCGAGCTCGTCCATCGCGCCCTGAATGAAGTACCCCAGCGCGCCCGGCCAGTACACCGCGTACTGCGCCCCCAACTGGTGTCCGATCGAAACCGTATTCTCCACGCGCCAATTCGCGTACTCCCGAACCTGCGATGCGTGCGCGGCCGGGCTCGCCGCCCAAACCGGATTGTGAAAGGTTTCCGTCGTCACCATCGAGCACGCCAGGCCGTTTTTTTTCAGCGTCTCGCCGATTCGTCCTACAATCTCCGCCTGCCCGTCCCGTCCGAGCTGATCGGTCGGAATCACGTCCGTGTCGTGCGTGCACCAATACCCGATCCCGATTTTCCCGTACTCCTCGATCACCCGCTCAAAAGTCACCGGATGCCGGGTCTTGTCCTGAAAAAGCGAATGGCCCTCATAGGCCGCCGCCCATTGCGGGCCTGTGATGAAATACTTTCGCCGCTGCTCGGGCGTATACGCTCCGCCGCAAGCGGCTGCTAGGCGCTCAACTACCGATTGTTGCTGGTCGACTGGGATCGCTGTCATACAAGACTCCAATCATAGTGCATTGATAGAATAATCGGCTAATGACTCAACCTGCCAAGCCCGCTTCCTTACCCACGTTGGTACCGCCGTCCGCCGACTTCGCCGCACAGGCCAATGTCTCCGGAATGGAAGCCTACAAGGCCCTCTATCAGAGCGCCGTCAAGGACCCCGGTGCCTTCTGGGGCCATCTCGCCGAGACCGAGCTCGACTGGTTTCAGCGCTTTGAAAAAGCCCTTGATTGGCAGTCACCCTTCGTCAAATGGTTCAGCGGCGGCAAGATCAACGTCAGCTACAACTGCATCGACCGCCATACCAAGACCGCCCGCAAAAACAAGGCCGCTATTATCTTTGAAGGCGAGCCCGGCGATCAGCGCATCATCACCTATCAGGAACTACACCGGCTTGTCTGCCGATTTGCCTCCTCACTTCTCGCGCTAGGCCTCAAGACCGGCGACCGCGCCATCATCTACATGCCCATGATCCCGGAAGCCGCCATCGCGATGCTCGCTTGTGCGCGCCTTGGCATCCCCCACTCGGTTGTCTTCGGCGGCTTCTCGGCCGAAGCCCTCAAGGCCCGCATCCAGGACCTCGAAGCGAAGGTGATCGTCACTACGGACGGCGGCTGGCGCCGCGGTAAGGAAGTGCGCCTGAAGGACGCCGTTGACGAAGCGCTCCGCTCCTGCCCGACTATCGAACACTCCATCGTCTACAAGCGCACCGGCTCCCGGGTCAACATGGAATCCGGCCGTGATCACTGGTGGCACGTCCTCGACGAAACCGCCAGCGAGGACGTGCCTGCCGTCGAACTGGACAGCGAGCATCCGCTCTACGTCCTCTACACCTCCGGCACCACCGGCAAGCCCAAAGGCATCCTTCATACCACCGGCGGCTATCTGCTCCAGACCACGATGACCATGAAGTGGGTCTTCGACCTCAAGGAATCCGACACCTACTGGTGCACCGCCGACATAGGCTGGGTCACCGGCCACTCTTATGTCGTATACGGCCCTCTCTCCGCCGGCGCGACGACCGTCATGTATGAAGGCGCGCCCGACACCCCCGCTTTCGACCGCTGGTGGCGGCTTGTCGACAAGTACAAGGTCAGCATCTTCTACACCTCACCCACCGCCATTCGCGCGCTAATCCGCCAGGGCGACCACTGGCCCGAACGCCACAACCTCTCCAGCATCCGCCTCCTCGGCAGCGTCGGCGAGCCCATCAATCCCGCCGCCTGGGAATGGTTCCATCGCATCATCGGCCACAACCGCTGCCCCATCGTCGATACATGGTGGCAGACCGAAACCGGCGCCATTCTCATTGCGCCCATGCCTGGCGCCGTTCCGCTCAAACCCGGCTCCGGCACGTTGCCAATTCCCGGTTTGGTTCCCGAAATCGTCGACGGCTCCGGCAAGCCGGTTCCCGACGGCAACGAAGGCTTCCTGATTCTGAAGTCTCCCTGGCCGGCCATGTTGCGCACCATCTGGGGCGACCCTGAGCGCTACAAGGAACAATACTGGTCGAAAGTCCCCGGCGCCTACTTCACTGGCGACGCCGCGCGCAAAGACAAAGACGGCTACTATTGGATCCTCGGCCGCGTTGACGACGTCATGAACGTCAGCGGCCATCGCCTTAGCACTATGGAAATCGAATCGGCCCTTGTGCGTCACCCCGCTGTCGCCGAGTCCGCCGTCGTCGGCAAGCCCCACGAAATCACCGGCCAGGCCGTCTGCTGCTTCGTCACACTCAAGAAAGGCTTCAGCGATCACGAGAAGCTCGGTGTCGAACTCAGACAGTGGGTCGCCCACGAAATCGGACCCTTCGCCCGCCCCGAAGAGATCCGCTTCACCGAAGCGCTTCCTAAAACGCGCAGCGGCAAGATCATGCGCCGCCTGCTTCGCGAAATCGTCACCAGCCACACAGTCGCCGGCGACGTCACCACGCTGGAAGACATGAACGTTTTGACCGCCCTGTCCTCCCAGCATGATGAGGACTAACTACCAGTACAGTTTTAAACCCATCTGCATCTGACGCGGGTCGTTAACCTGGTTCGTGACCTGACCGAAAGTGGCGGCGTTCAAATTCAAGCTGCCGGTCCCGAAAATGGTCCGGTTGAAGATATTGAACGCCTCGCCACGCAGATCGACCCGGATTGATTCCGTGATCCGGAAGGTCCGCGCAACGCTGATGTTTTCCGTCTGGCCCCAGAAGGAGCGGAGCTTCGGGTTGTATCGAGTAGCATTACCGTATGCGGCTGCCGGCTGCGCCGGAAAGAACGAAGCCGGCTTGATGAAGCGGTCGACGGCCGGATCGAACTTGTCGCCCGCGATCGGCGCGCGCCAGTTCTCGTACGTATCCACGACAGGCCGCGCCTGGTTGTTGAAGATCGGCAGCGGATTGTTGCGTAACAACGCGAGCGGCGGGCCGCTGTTATAGACCTGAATCGCCGCGATGCGCCAGCCGCCGGCAATGTGACTCAGGAAACCGGAAGTAGCCCAGCGCTCCCCTTTGCCGAACGGTAAGTTGTAAAGCGTCGAGAACTTCACCACGTGCGTCTGGTCGTACTGGCCGATCGATTTCTCCAGCCGCCGGTTGTTCTGGTCGGACGCGCCGGTTGCGCTTGCGAAATACGTATCGGAATCGGTGAGCAACTTCGAGAACACGTAGCTCCACTGCCCGGTAAGACCCTTTGAGAAACGGCGGTCAGCCTTGATCACCAGTGCGTGATAGCTCGAGTGTCCGCTCTTGTCGCCATTCTGCACACCCGTGTTGATGCTCGAATATTGCGGATACGGACGCAGCGCCTGGGCCACTGTCGCCGAGCCGCCCCACAGCGTCTTAAAACCAGGGAACGGTTCCTTGAAACCGGCCGCCACAGCTTGTGCGGAAGTGATGTCGGCACGCAGCAGGTTCAGCGCCTGTGCCGCTCCGTACTGCGCGATCATCTGGTTCATCGTCGCCGTCGGCACTTGGTTCAGGTTTAGCAAGCCCGATTGCACGTGCGTGCCGATGCTCGCGTTGTACCCAACTTCGAGTGTCATGTTGGCTGCCAACTGCCGCTGCATCGTAAACGTCCAGAAGAGATTTTCCGGTGCGCGCGTCGCTTCCTGGCCCTGCCAGAAATCGATCGTGTTTCCGTTCGAGAAGCTCGGATTCAACGAAGGCGGCAACGTATATGCCGGCAGGCCCTGGTCCAGCAGGAACGTCGGCGAAACACCTTGCGAGCCATTGTTGAACTGATATTGCCCAATGAATCCGGCAAAGTGTCCGCTGCCTTGCACAGCCGTCACTCGGGAGAATGAGCGGCCGAAGCCCATCCGGAATGTGGTCTTTTCATTCGGCGTGTATGCCAGACCGGCGCGCGGACCCCATCCGCCGTACCAGCCGGGAACCAGGCTGCGAGTATTCTCCCGTCCCGCCCCGTTGCCCGCGAACCACAAGGCGCCGGGAATGTTGCCCGCGGACGGATTCGGCCGCGTCGGATTGAAGTCGGAGTATTCGTCTTTCTTGTTTGTCGGCGGCAGCGTATAGTCATACCGCAAGCCAATGTTCAAAATCAGTTTGCGCGAAATGCGGAAGTCGTCCTGCGCGTAGTAGCCGAAGTAAGGATAGCGCTGCGTCACGTTCCGGATCGTCTCGGTGCGGCCCAGAAACGCCTGGCCGAGCAGGAACGATGCGAACGAACTGCCCCCGCTCGCCGGAAACGAGGTTGAGCCCGGAATGCTCGTGCTCAGGTAGCTGAAATCGGCGCGGCCGCCGATGTCCTGCTGCCCGAATCCGTCCGCGTTCTGATCCTGATACTGAAATCCGAATTTGAACGTATGCCGTCCGCGGATGTAGCTCAAGTCGTCCTTCAGACCCCAGCCTGGCTGATTCGTCCCGTTGTAGGAAGTCGAGCCCCACGACGTGAACTCCGTCATGTTAATCGTCGGGAAGTTCTGATTGCAGTCAACGACGTTCTTTATGCAAATCTTGTCCTTCCAGTTCTTGTCGACGTTCGCGGAATAGCTATTCTTCGTGAAGGTGTTCTTCGCAAACGAAGCGTGGTTCACCATGTTCGGCGAAATCGTGAAATCGTGCGTGACACGGAACGCCTCCGTATCCCACGCCTGAATCTGGCCGTTCCAAAGCGGCTGCGGCAGTCCCGGAGCGCCCGACGGACCGGGGTTATTGCGGAACTTGGTTGTGTTGTACAGGAATGTCACGCGCTGCCTGCTGCCGAGGATCTGATCCCCCTTCACACTCCACTTATCCGTCGGAGTCACCATCGTCCCGCCGCTCACTTGATAGTTGTTCCGGACATACCCGCTGGTTCCAGGCGCAAAGCCGCGGTTCGGTGTGACCGCTTTGCCGAACGCCGCGATCGCGTTCGCTGTCGACGAGAACAAGCTCGCCGGAATCTGGTTGTTCGGGAAAACGTCGCGGATCGATCCCGTACCGCTGGGATTCGCTCGAGTCGTCAACGGGTTATAGATCGGAATGAGCGCGTTGTTCGGACCCACCCAGTTGCGGAAGTCGCCGCTATACATCTCCGGCGTAGGCACCGATAAAATCGTGTCGTTCGCGCCCACTCGATTCCGGAATCCCTCGTACGACACGAAATAAAAGGTCTTGTTCCTCCCATCGTAAAGCTTCGGAATCCGCACCGGTCCCGAAACCGTCAAGCCATAATCGTTTTGGCGATAGATCGAGCGCTTGGCCGCAAAGAACCCGCGGGCGTCCATCTTATCGTTGCGCAGGAAGTCGTAGGCCGAGCCGTGGAACTTGTTCGTTCCGGACTTCGACGCAAACGTCATCACGCCGCCCCCCGCCTGTCCATACTCGGCCTTGAACCCGTTCGTATCCACCGAGAACTCAGTCAGCGACTCCACCGAAGGCGTATTTAACGCAGCCTCCGCCGTATCGCCCGAACGATTGGTGCCAACCGAATGCCCGTCGAGCGTCGCATCCCACTGCGCTACCTGTCCTCCACCCAGCGCGAGCTGCTGCCCGCCTCCGCGGGCCTCGGCGGCGACGGCCACCAGGTTGAACGGACTGCGCATCGCGCCCGCTACCACCAGCGGCAACTCATCGACCAATTTGTTTTCAACACTCGTCGACACCTTCGCGTTGTCGGTCTGAATGGTCGCGGCGGTCGCCGTAATTTCAATCGATTCGGACAGTTGCCCAAGCTGCAGCAGCGCGTCGACGTGCAGCGTGTTGCCCGCGGACAGAGTCAAATTCTGTTGCAGAAACCGCTTGAAGCCCGGCGCGGTGATCTCCAATTTATAGGCGCCTGGCAGAAGGTTCGGCAAGTTGTACTCGCCGATGCTCGTCGTTACGGCTCTGCTGATAGCATTCGTGTCGCGCTGCGTCAGTGTTAGTTGCGCGCCGGCCACCGCCGCACCGGTCGGGTCGGTGACGATACCTGTGATGTTTCCGCGCTCGCTCTGCCCCCAGAGTGAGGCCGCGCCGACACAAAGAACGGCGATTAGACTTCTCATTTGAAGCATAGATTTGGGAGCAACACTATCACAACCTAATCCCGGTACGCTGAAGCTGTGCAAGGCGTTCAACTCATCACCACCGATCTGTTCCGCGACATCGAAACCAAGGCCCGCGCTTCCTCTCGCCGCCGAATGAATCACAACTTGCATTCGAGCCCATCGGACAATCCGCATCGAATGCTGAATGTGTTGTTGCGCGGTACCTACGTGCGCCCCCATCGCCATGTCACGCCCCCGAAAACGGAAGCCTTCCTCCCGCTCACCGGCCGAGTCGGCATCCTCTGTTTCGATGACGATGGTGTGGTTGCAGGCAAGTATACTCTCGATCCCTACGGTCCCATTCGCGGCATTGACCTTGCCGCGGGCGTCTGGCACACCGTCCTCGCGCTCAGCGAGGTCAGCGTCTGTTACGAAGTGAAGCCCGGCCCCTGGGAACCATCGAGCGACAAGGACTTCGCCGGCTGGGCCCCGGCCGAGCAAACCCCACAGGCCACACGCCTGGTCATAGAATGGGAGTCCCTTTTCGCAGAATGAGACTACCACTCGCCCTCGCCGCCGCCACAATCCTCGTCGCGCAAGACGCGCCCCGCCGCGTCAACACCTACCGTTCCAGCGGCCTGCAAACCGCTGGCCAGAATCGCTTCGTCTCTCCCGAGATCCACACTGACGGCCGCGTCACCTTCCGTGTCCGCGCGCCGAAAGCGTCCGAAGTCATCCTCAATCTCTCAGGCTCCAAGCCCCAGCCTCTCTCGAAGAACTCCGAAGGTGTCTGGACCCTGACGATCGGCCCGCTCAAATCCGAGCTCTACTCCTACACCTACTCCGTCGACGGCATGCGTGTCCTCGATCAGGCCAATGCCAGCCTCAAAACCGGGATCAACGGCCTCGACGCGAGCCTGCTCGATCTCGCCATCCCTAATGCCCGCTTTGACTCCGTGCAGAACGTTCCCCACGGCGCCACACATATCCGCACGTATTTCTCCAAGGTCATGAATCGCGATCGCGGCCTTTATGTCTACGTTCCGCCGCAATACGACACCGAACCCAACCGCCGCTTCCCGGTTCTCTACCTGCGCCATGGTTTCGGCGATACCGAGTCGAATTGGTCCATCGACGGCCGCGCCGGCGTGATTCTTGAAAATATGATCGCCAATAAGAAGGCGGTCCCAATGCTTATCGTCATGACCTACGGCTACACCGATCTCACTTGGGCTGGCGGCAGCAGCCCGGAAGGAATCGACAAACTCGGCGCGGAGCTTCTCACGGACGTCATCCCCTTCGTTGAGAAGAACTACCGTTCCGCACCCGGCCGGCTCAACCGCGCCATCGCCGGCCTTTCCATGGGCGGAGGCCAGGCCTTCACGATCGGCATCAAAAACATGGACAAATTCGCCTGGATCGGTGAATTCAGTTCCGGCCTCCTCAGCGGTGTCGATTTCGACATCGAAAAAGTCGTCCCTGGCTTCATCAAGAACGCGGACAAAGCCAACGCCAATCTGAAGCTGCTCTATATTGGCTGTGGTGAACAAGACCCTCGCATCGCCGGCCACGAAGACCTCTCCGCGCTCTTAAAAAAACACAGCATCCATCACGAATACGCCACTACGCAAGGGGCGCATGAATGGAAGGTCTGGCGGACGCTACTCGCCGGATTCCTCGTGCGCGCCTTTCAATCGGAATAGCAATTACTTCGCCGGATACCAACCGCGGTCCCACGGAAACGCGAATGTCGGCTTGTTTGCATAACGAGTCATCTGGAATTCCAGCCGCGCACCCGCGCCCGGCTCCAGATGTACCGTCATCACCGCGCCTCGGAACTCAGTCTTCTGCCCGGCGACAGTCACCGACTCAAACCGGTGCTCGCCATATCCGCCGCCCTGCACCACCACATCGCGCGCTTCAATCGGATTTGTATTCACCAGCGTGACCGTCGCCGAATCCGCGCCCAGTTTCTCTACCAGTGCGCCAACATCGTCCGGCAACCCGGCCCTTCGCTTCTTCGGATCGAAATAGCGGAACCGGCTGTGCAGCACCCAAATACGGCCATTCGAGAAGTATCCACCCATCGTCAGGTTCGTCAGCGCATTCGTCGTTGCCGGATTCAGATCGAGAAGGTAATCCGCCAGCCGCGAGTCGGCGCTCGTGTTGTCGTCGTGAATCATCTGCACCCGCTGCCGCACCCGTGCCAGATCGCTTTGCAGAGCCTTCTCCGGAAAGTCCGGAACTTTGCCGTCGAGGAACCCGAGCCAGGGCGCTGTCCGGTCGGACTCGCTATATCCTCCGCGGCCGATGCTCACATTGAACGAAGTCGCGATCGGCACGCGCTCTAAATCCCTGCGATCCATCGACCAGAAATAGATCTCCGCCAGGCGGTCCTGATGCAACCGGTTTGTGTATTGATACCACTGCGGCGGCCCATCGAATTTGTACCCGCGCGGATCGCCGTACATCTGCGGCAACAGCGTCCGCCCGTTCTCCACCTTCTTCTGCGCATAGATGTTGTCCATCTGCTTGCGCAGTGTATCGACGAAGGTCTGATCGCCACTTAACAGGAGCGCGTTCCCGAACCCTGGCCACGACCCGTCCGTAAAGTAGTTCCGATGTGCGATCTGTCCCAACTCCCCGTCGAATATCGTGAAGTTCCACCCGTATGTCCCCTTCCACCACTGGCCCTTGTACTCGCCGCCCAGCTTCCCATCGAGCCCGATATTGCTCGGAATATTGCCGCCCGTCTCCGCCGCCCGCTGTTTCCAGGCGCCCACGTAATCCAGCGCCCATTGCCGGTACTTCTCCTCGCCGGTCAGTGCATAAGCATTCAGTCCCAACACCGTCGACGCCAAATTCAGGAAGTTGTCCCCGGCGCTATCGAGATACTCATCGCAATGCGACAGCATCTTCTTATAGTTCGCTTCCAGGTCCAGCATCTTTCCGCGCCCGGCCGGATTGTGCAGCAAATGAAAAGTGCCTGGCACCGGGTCGCCCACCCAGTCATACGTCGTTGCCTTCCGCAGCATTGGACCCTTGCTGCCCGTCCAGATGCTCTTCAGAATCTTCTTCTCTTTGTCATAGTTCGGCGCTTCCGGATCGTCGCCCATGTACATCGCCGCAAAGCGCCGCATCCGCTGCCGGTACAACTCGTTGTTCGGCTCGGACAATCCCATCAGCAGAAACGCCCGCATCCCCTCGCCGGTGTGGAACCAGTCGGACTGCGTGACAAACTCTTTTGAATAAGCCCCGTTCGTCGCCAGCGTCGTCAACTTCGTCCGTAGCTCGTTGTACTGCTTCCAATGACCCTCTTGGCCCTTCTTGTACAGCTCCAGCACCGAGTCCGATCCGCCCAGCGCATGAAGCAGCGTCCAGTTCCAGTACGTCTCAATCGCATCGTCCGGCCCATCGAGTGTGCCCCATCGCGGGGTGTGCAACAGGTAGCCGCGCTCGTCCACGAACTTCTTTGCGAACTCCTCCACGGCCAGCGAGTTGTACTTCAACAGTTCCCGCTCGAGCACGGCCCACGCAGGCGGCACCATCGGCGTCTTGACGTGCAGCGTCAACTCATTGCGCACCGGCTGCGCGGCGGCGGCCACGGCGAACGCGATCATCCAGATTCTTTGCATCGTTTCCTCAACCCTTATCGGAATAACAGCGGAACGAATTCCGCCAGGTACTGCCGCCAAACGGTATACGTATGGGCCCCTTCGGACGGCCGCCATGTGTGCTTCACGCCGCCCGCGGTCAATTTTTGATCCAGTTCGGACGACCGTGCAAACAGCGAATCATCCTTGCCACAGGCAAACCAGATCAGCGGCGCCGCCTTCTTCAGCTCCGGTATCTTCGCGTCCAACCCCTGCGGCACTGCCGCGCTGAATGCGCCGATCGCGCTGAAGAGATCCAGATGATTCATCCCGATCGTCAACGACTGTCCTCCGCCCATCGACAACCCCGCAATCGCGCGCTTGCCTTTCGCAGTCTCCACACGGTACTTTGCGTTCACCATCGGCATCACATCCTGTAGCAAATACTGCTCGTACGCCGGCGTGTTCTTCGCCTGCAACTCGCGCGGCGAACCGAACGGCACGGCATGACCGAACGGCATCACAACAATCATCGGCTCCGCCTTTTTCTCCGCGATCAGGTTGTCGAGCACGAAGTTTGCATGTCCCGCAAGCACCCATCCCCCCGCCGTATCGTTCGACCCATGAAACAGGTACAGCACTGGGAACTTCTTGTGCGACGCCGCATAGCCGGGCGGAGTATATATCCATACCCAGCGCGTCTCACCGTTCAACACTTTCGATTTCTGATAGTTGATCTCAACGGTCCCATGCGGCACATCGCGTGGTTGCCAAACGGCATGCCCATCGCCCGGGACCTCCAGCAAACTCGCCGATGTTCGCGCGCGGAGTTTCATGCGCGGATTCACTGGATCGGCCATCGTTACGCCGTCGACGACGAAGTGATAAATGTACACGCTCGGCGGCAGCGCGTCCGTGGTGATCGACCAAACACCATCCCCGCCCTTCGTCATTGGCTTCGTCGTCCCCACCGGCATCCAGTCGCCATAGAGCAACACCTCGCTCGCTTTCGGAGCCGCCATGCGGAAGGTGACGCGGCTGCCGGCGGCGATTTCCGGTGAAACGACGTTCTGTGCCCAGAGCCCTGCGCACGCGGCAAGAAGGAGAATCGCTCGATTCATAGGCTAACCATCCTATGCGATTCTTGATTCTGCATGAAATGGCTATTTGGCCTGGCCGCGCTGGCGGCGCTCGCACAGCCCGGTCGCGTGGATGTGCGCGTCGATGCCCGCGGCCCGGTCGAAATACCTTTCGACGCGCCGGCTGTTCGAGTCATGCGAAACGGCGTCGAAGTGCCTTCGCAAATCTCTGAAGAGCTCGAAGCGGGAGTTCCCGGCCGTCTGTCGTGGCTCGCCGCCGGACCCGGCGTCTACACGCTCTACTTCTCCCATCGCCCTAATCTCCAACGCGAACGCCAACCAATCGGAAACGGCGACAACCTCTTCTACAACCGCCCGAACGGATTCGACCCTCTCGGCGTCGGCATGAAGAACGATCAGGCCTTTGTCATCGACTGGGACGGCGACGGAGTCAATGACATCGTCCAGCGCAACATCTACTCATCGACGTTCGGCCAGCCATACTGGGGCCTCTACTTCTGGCGCAACATCGGCTCCGAACGCGAGCCGCGCTTTGACCGCTACATCCGCCTCCGCGCCGCCGGCAACTGGATCGACGATCCCTACGCGTCATTCCAATTCACCGATTGGGACCGCGATGGCCTGGTCGACATTCTCATCGGTGTAGGAGCGGGGAAGGAGCGCGGCCGTCTCAAGATCTATCGCAACACCGGCCGGCGCGATGTCAATCGCCTGCCCATTCTCGAAGCGGGTCCATACATCGAGCGCGAAGGCGGCGCGGATCTTAGCTACGGTATGCGCCTGCTCGCCGGCGCGCTGTTCACGCTAAAAGTTCACGTCCAATACTTCTTAACGCAAGAAACCAACTTCGCCATCTTCCGCCATCCACGCCTGAACGGCGCCTTCGGCCGAGGTGACCCAGTCACACTCGCTGGCGCAACGCAGTTCGACGCCTGGCCCTCCGATCAATACGACGTAGACCGCGACGGCAAGCCGGACTGGATCGGCGCCACTCGCGGCCCGGGCAAAGGCCCGTTGAAAACGTGCATCGTCGCCTGGATCAACGACAAACCCGCCGGGTGCATCATCGATACGACGCCCGAAGGTTTCGCCATCCCGCTCTCGGCGTCTCCCTGGCCCGGTCTGCTTGTCAGCCATCAAGGAAGCTGGCTGCGACGATTCGAACAGCAAGGCAGCTCTTGGTTCGATCGCGGCGTCCTGCAAGCACGCGGCATGCCCGTTTCGTCCGGCGGCTACAACGGACTCGATGTAGTTGACTGGGACCGCGATGGTGATCTCGATCTCATCATGGGTAACGAAACTGGCTTCGTTCACCTGGTCGAGAACATATCCACCAGGCAGCACACCCGGTTCACGGCCACTCGCATCGTCAACGGCAACATGTACGCCGCCCGCTGGCAATTCATCACCGACGAAGACCCCGAGCGGCCGTTCGGCCAGGCAAAACCGGCAGTCGTCGATTGGGACGGTGACGGCGATCTCGACATTCTCGTTGGCAACAACAGCAACCGCATCGCCTACTTTGAGCGGACAGGCACGACGTTCAAACCTATGGTTCCGCTCCAACACGATGCCGGCGAAACATTCAGCTTTCGAGCACAGCCTTCGCCGATCGACTGGAACGGTGACGGCTTGATCGATCTCATCGCCGGATCATCCGCCGGCGTCAACCGCAACACCGGCACGGACGTCGCCATCTCCCTCTATCTCCGCTATCGCGATAAAGACGGCACACTGAAACTCCGCGCGCCCCAATCCCTTTACCTGATCGGCGGCGCCGAAATCCGCACCCCCATCCCCTACCACCATGGCTACAAGGCCGTGGACTGGGACGGCGACGGCGACATCGACATCTTCGCCTGCGAGAAATCGCACGTCGTTCTGTATCGGAACGAGAACGGCCGTTTTCGACGTGAACCCGTGTTGTACTACGGCAAACCGCTCTCAGTGAGTCATCACGAAACCAGCGTAAGTGCCGTCGATTGGGACAAGGATGGCAAACTTGATCTTCTGCTCGGCGGCGAATCCGGCCGCGTCTATTACTTTCACCGCACCACGCTCGAATCGGCTACCCCGCCGAAAGTGGAACTGATGCGCAGAAAATGACTCCGTTCGCGCATGAACAGGTAGCGAGACCCATGTACCGCTCTGCCCTCATTACCGCCGCCGTCTATTTCGTCATGGCCTCCGGCATCGCGATTCAGGAATCGAGAATCCCGCGTGGCAGCGGCGGCATGTTGAATCGCCTGTTCACCTTTTTCGCCACGTTCCCCGTATCCGTACCACTCGCAATGTGTCACATTGAACCCGATCTCTTCGACCGCTGGAACGTCGCTCTGCTGCTGTTTGCCTCCACGGCAGTCATCTACGCGGTCGTAGCCATCGTCATCGGTTTGGTGACCGGACGATGAAACGCATTCCGGCCCTGGTGGCCATCCTTTACCTTGTCCTGTCCATCGTCTTGTGGATCGTCGACGATCGCGCCAGCCACGGCGGCTGGATCAGCCTCCGCGGCGTCGTGCCGTTTCTGCTCACAATCCCGATCTCCGGGCCGCTTGCCATGTTCGGTCACGAACCGGACATGACCAACCCGCTGATCGTCGTCGTGCTGATGCTGATTTGCGCGGCGTTGCTCTACAAGCTGACGGCGGCAATTATCCGCTTCTTCACTTCGCGGTAGCCTTACGCTTCTCGTTGTCCGCGGCGGTCAATTTCCGCAACAGCTCGATCGTCGGCTTCGGTGCTTCAAACTCCGCCTCTTCGAGCGGCGTCCGTCCAAAGCGATCACGCACGGTAAGATCGGCGCCATGATCCACCAGGTACTGAATGATGTCGAGCGCGCCGAATCGTGTGGCGGTGTGAATCGGGTTAATGCCGAAGCCCGCCGTCCGCTTCTCGTTCACATCCGAACCCTGCTCCAGCATGAACTTCACGGCATCGAGTTTCCGGCTCCCGGTCGCGAGAAGCAGCCCGCCGGCTCCGTCCGGCGTTTTTGCTTTCGGATCGGCGCCCATCTGGATCAGCTCTTTCATCATGGCGAGATTGCCCGTTTCCGCGGCCGTCAGGAATGGTGTCATCCCCGCGGACGACCGGAACGGACTCGCCGGCGCTCCCGGCGGCTGCGTCGTGCGCGCATGAATGTCGGCGCCGCGTTTCACCAGGTCCTTCACCAGCTCCATCTTTCCCTGGCGCACCGCCTCGTGCAGCGGCGTGCCGCCATTCCTGTCGCGCCCATTCACATCCGCGCCATGATCCAGCAATAGCCTAACCACGGGCTCATACCCGCGGCTCAAAGCGATCTGAAAAGCCGTGCTGCCGTCAGGCGCTTTATGTAGCGGGTCGGCCTTCGCGGCAATCAGCGCTTGCATCGCGGCTAAATCGCCGCGCTGCGCCGCGAAGAGTACCGCCGTAAACCCGGTGCCCGACGCCGCGTTGACGTCCGCGCCGCCCGCGATCAACATCTTCGCAATCGGCGTCCGGCCTTCGGCGATAGCCCACATCAGCGCCGACTGTTTCATCCGCGCCTCCGTGGCATCCGCCTTCGCGCCCTGCGCCAGCAGTGCCTTCACCAGCTCCGCATTGCCGGATTCCACGGCAGCCATCAGCGGCGTCTCGCCATTCCACTTCGTTGCGTTCGGATTCGCCTTCGCCTCCAGCAACATCTTTGATGTAACCAGATTCCCGTTTGTACACGCTAACGACAACGGCGTCTCGCCATTCTCATCCGCGGCGTTCACATTCGCTCCTGCGCGGATCAGCGCCGCCAGAATCTCCGCGTCATCCCGGCCTGCCGCCCATAAGATCGGTGTCGTCCCATCCT
Organism: Acidobacteriota bacterium; assembly: GCA_016185425.1. Classification (GTDB taxonomy): domain Bacteria; phylum Acidobacteriota; class Terriglobia; order Bryobacterales; family Bryobacteraceae. Next base: position 102,438 of record JACPNQ010000043.1, read on the forward strand.
TCCTGGCGGCATTCACATCGGCTCCTGCTTTCAACAGCGCCAGCACGGATTTCTGGTCGCGCTTCTGCACGGCATCGAGCAGCCGCGGCTCGGCGCCCTGAACGGCCATCACCACGAGGAGAAATGAAACCAGACGCATACTCTTGAATGATATAGTTTCTTTAAGCAACGGGGAATCATCGACGAACGGAATGATTCAAAAATCGATTTGGTTGTGTGTAGTGACTGTCGGCTTATTCGCACAGCCGGCGCAGACACTGTTCAGTAAGTATTGCCAAGGCTGCCACAACGAATCGAACCGCTCCGGCGGCGTTTCCGTGGAAGGCATTCAACCAGTCGCCGAAGCCGGCGTGACCTGGGAGAAAATCCTTCGCAAGGTACGAACCGGCGAAATGCCTCCGCTTGGTATGCCGCGCGCGAATGCGGCCGACACTGCCGATTTCGTGAAGTGGCTCGAAACCGAGCTCGACGCCAACGCTGTCGCCAGGCGCAATCCGGGCTCGCCGCTTGTCCACCGGCTGAATCGCGCCGAATACTCCAACGCCATTCGCGACCTGCTTGGCCTTCGCATGGACCATGCCGCCAGCCTCCCCGCCGACGACTCGGGCTATGGCTTCGACAATATTGGCAGCGTGCTTACGGTCTCTCCGCTGCTCATGGAAAAGTACATGAGCACAGCCCGCCGCGTCAGCCGTCTTGCGGTCGGAACGGTCAAAGCAAGTGCCGCGATCGAGCGTTTCAACCCTGGTAAAGGTTCCGCGCTCGATGCCAGCGACGACCTGCCGTTGAACCTCCGCGGCGGCCTGCTGCTCAACTATCACTTCCCGGTCGACGCCGAGTATTCGATTCTCGTCCGCGTCCGCGGCACACCGCCCGCCAACGCGCCACCGCCCAAGCTGGACGTGCGCATCGATGGCCAGCGCACAAAGCTCCACGACGTCATCATTGATCCCAACGAAGAAGCGCAAATCACGCGAAACTTCGAAATGCGCGTGCCCATGAAGGCCGGCCTGCACGCCATCGGCGCCGCCTTTCTAACAGAGACGTTGAAGCAGGAAACCGGCGTTGTCGCCCGTCGCGCTTTCGGTGCCGCGCCGGCGTTTCAGCAGCCTTCGGTCGACTACCTGCAAATTGGCGGCCCGTTCAACGCAGCCGGACCCGGCGAAACCGAGAGTCGCAAGACGATCTTCAAGTGCCGCCCGGCTTCCGGCCAGTCCGAAGCACCCTGCGCGCGCCAGATCATCACATCGCTTGCCCACCGCGCTTATCGCCGCCCGGTAACCGCCGCCGACATCACGCCGCTGATGAACCTCTTCGCCATCGGCCGCAAGGACGGCGGCTCCTTCGACACCGGCATTGAAACCGCGTTGCGCGCCTTCCTTGTTTCGCCCAGCTTCCTCTTCCGCGCCGAGCGCGATCCCGCTGCCGGCGTCGCGGCCCATCCTGTGAGCGACATCGAACTCGCCTCCCGGCTCTCGTTCTTTATTTGGAGCAGCATCCCCGACGACGAGCTCCTGGCCCTTGCCGGGAAGAACAAGCTCCGTGCCGGCCTTCCGCAACAGGTCCGCCGCATGTTGGCTGACGCGAAAGCCAAATCCCTCGTCGAAAACTTCGCCGGTCAGTGGCTGCACCTCCGCAACATTCCGAGCTGGCGCCCCGACCCCGAAAAGTACCCGCAATTCGACGACTCGCTTCGTTCCGCCATGCAGCGGGAAACGGAGCTCTTCTTCGAGTACATCGTTAACCAGGATCGCAGCGTTCTCGACTTCATCAACGCCGACTACTCTTTCCTCAACGAACGTCTGGCTCGCCACTACGGCATCCCCGGTGTGAAAGGCACCTACTTCCGCAAGGTAGCGTTGAATGGTGAAGAACGCGGCGGCGTGCTCACGCACGCCAGCATCCTTACGGTCACCTCTTATCCCACGCGCACCTCTCCCGTCCTTCGGGGCAAGTGGATCCTGGAGAACATCCTCGCTACCCCGCCTCCACCCCCTCCACCGAACGTACCCGACCTTCCCGAGAAGGCATCGAGCTCCGCCAAGGACCTGCGAGCGCTTCTCGAAAAACACCGCGCCAACGCTGGCTGCGCGTCCTGTCACTCCCGCCTCGATCCGCTCGGCTTCGCCCTCGAAAACTTCGACGCGGTCGGCAAATTCCGTGGCATGGAGGACGGCGTGAAAATCGACTCCTCCGGCTCCCTCCCCGGCGGTGTTGGTTTTGCCGGTCCAGCCGGGCTCAAAAAGGTTCTGCTCGAGCGACAGGACTATTTCGTCGAGTGCGTCGCCGAGAAGCTGCTTACCTACGCTCTGGGCCGCGGCCTGGAGTATTATGACCTGCCCATCGTCCGCCAGATTCGCCGTGACGCGGCCGCCCACGACCATCGGTTTTCTGAGTTGGTACTGGCGATCGTGAATAGCGTACCATTCCAAATGAGGAGAACCCCTGAGCGATGATTATCACGAGGAAATCCCTTTCCCGCCGCACGATGTTGCGCGGTTTCGGTACATCGATCGCACTGCCGTTCCTCGACTCGATGGCTCCCGCGCTCGCCGCGCCGAATCGCACCGGCGCCAAACCGCCCGTCCGGATGGCGTTCCTCTATGTGCCGAACGGCATCATCATGAAGGACTGGACGCCGAAGGCCGACGGCGCGAAGTACGAGCTGACGAAAACACTCGAGCCCCTTGCCGCCTATCGGGAGAAGTTCCTCGTGCTCTCCGGCCTCGATCAGTACAACGGCCAATCGCTTGGCGACGGCGCCGGTGACCACGCCCGCGCCGGTGCGAGCTGGCTTACTGGCGTGCATCCGAAGAAGACGCTGGGCGCCGATATCCATGCCGGCATCTCGGCCGACCAGGTCGCGGCGAAAGCGATCGGTAAGGCCACCATGTTGCCTTCGCTCGAGCTGGGCCTGGAAGACAACAAGATGGTCGGTGGCTGCGATTCCGGCTATAGCTGCGCCTATAGCAACACAGTCTGTTGGGGTTCCGCCACAACGCCCCTTCCACCTGAGATCAATCCTCGTGCGGTCTTCGAACGGCTCTTCGGCGACGGAGAAACCACCGACCCCGCCGTCCGCGCGCAGCTCGCGAAACAGGACCGTAGTATTCTCGATTTCGTTCGCGCCGACGCTGCCCGCCTCGGCATGGGCCTTGGCACCGGCGACAAGCGCAAGCTCGGCGAGTACCTCGAAGCCGTTCGTGAAATCGAAGTGCGCATTCAAAAGATCGAGAAGCAGGATCCGAACGCGGTCGTCCTCCCATCGCTCGATCGTCCCGCTGGCATCCCGCCGACCTTTGAAGAACACATCAACCTGATGTTCGACATGATGACTATCGCTTTCCAGGCCGACATCACCCGCGTCATCACGCTCATGATCGGCCGTGAAGGCGGCAACCGCACTTATCGCAACATCGGCGTTCCCGATGCGCACCATGGCCTGTCGCACCACTTCAACGACACCTCGAAAATTGAGCGCCTGCAGAAGATCGATCAGCACCATGTCGCCCAGCTCGCCACCTTCCTCGGTAAGCTGCAGGCCACAAAGGACGGCGACGGAACTCTGCTCGACAATTCGATGATCATGTACGGCAGCAGCCTCAGCGACGGCAACCGCCACGAGCACCTCGATCTCCCCGCCATCCTGGCCGGCGGCGGCGCCGGCCGCGTCCATGGCGGCCGCCACGTCAAATATGCGAAAGGTACACCGATGACGAATCTGTTCCTTTCCATGCTCGACATCGCCGGTGTGCAGCCCGAGAAAGTCGGAGACAGCACCGGCAAAGTGGAACACCTCAGCAACCTCTAATGCGCCTGACACTCCTGCTGTTCCTCGCCTTTTCCTGCCTCGCCCAAACCAGGGAGGAGCAGGTCGCGAAGGCCGCCGCCGCATTGCGCGACAAGGTCGTCGAGCAGCGCCGCGACTTTCACCGGCACCCGGAGCTCTCGAATCGGGAAGAGCGCACCGCTCGCGTCATCGCTGAAAAGCTCCGCGCCCTCGGCCTCGACGACGTGAGAACCGGCGTCGGCAAATATGGCGTTGTGGCTGTGCTGAAAGGCGGTCAGCCTGGACCGGTCGTTGCCTGGCGTGCCGATATGGACGCCCTTCCCGTCTTCAGCACCAGCGACAAACCCTACAAGTCGCTCAACAACGGTGTCCATCACGCCTGCGGCCACGACGCGCATATGGCCATCGGCCTCGCCGTCGCCGAATTGCTCGCGGGCATGCGCGATCGGATCGCCGGCTCCATCAAATTCATCTTTCAACCCGCCGAAGAAGGCGCGCCGCGCGGCGAAGAAGGCGGCGCGGCGTTGATGATTAAGGAAGGCGCGCTCGAAAGCCCGCGGCCCGCCGCCATCTTCGGCCTGCACGTCTGGAGTCTCGCGCCCACGGGTACGGTCACCTACGCCTCCGGCCCCGCCATGGCCTCCGCCGATTCATTCACCATTGCCATCCGCGGCAAACAGGTCCACGCCTCCACACCGCATCTCGGCATCGACTCCATCTCCGTCGCCGCCCAGTGCATTACTCAATTGCAGACTATCCGCAGCCGCCGCATCGACCCCAACGAAAGCATGGTACTCACGATCGGCTCCATCCACGGCGGCAATCGTAACAACATCATTACCGCCGAAGTGAAGATGGAAGGCACCATCCGCACCTTCAGCGAGAACACGCGCGAGAACGTGCGAACGATGATGAAGCGCACGCTCGCCGGATGCACGTCCGCGGGTGACGCCGATTTCAGGCTCGACTTTGACGGCGCGCAGTATCCCGTTACAGTCAATGATCCCAAGCTCACCGCCGAGAGCCTGCCGCAAATGCGCCGCGTACTCGGTGAGCAGAACATCCAGGCCAAGCCGCCCGTCACCGGCGCCGAGGACTTCGCCTACTACCAGAAAGTGATCCCCGGCTTCTTCTGGTTTCTGGGAGTGCGCAACGAAAAACTCGGTATCACCGGTGCGCACCATACACCGGAATTTGATCTCGACGAAGCCGCGCTCGTGCCTGGCGTGAAGCTGGCCGCGAATCAACTGCTCGATTATCTCGAACGTCACCGTTGATCCGGCCTCCGCCTTTGCGGATAAATGGCGCGGATGAACGTCTCGCCCCCTCCGCCCTCTTCGGCATTCGGAGCGATCGCTACCGCCATTCGCACGAATTCCCGAACGTGCGGCTGTTTCACGTCGTCCAACGAGCTCATGCGAAGGTGCCGCACGAACCGGCCGTTCCCTTCGAGCAGGAAATCCGGGTCGTGTAGATGAGCGCCCTTATTGAACCCAAGGTTCACCCACTTCGCGTAGGACGCGATGTGAATAAACGCATCGCTCGGCCGGCCCGTAAAGGAGTACCCTGCGGCCACCGCGTTGTAGGCGTCATAAATCAACTCATTCGCGTCCGGCGCCTCTTCCAGCACCAGCGCGCGCACCGCTAGAGTCAACTCCGTAATGTGCGGCGCAAACGCGGCCAGGAACTCCAGATGCTCGCGCGACGGCTTGCGCATTGCTCTTTTTTTGCCCCCTGTTCCAGTTTGACGGCTCCCTACTTTACGGCAATCGCCAACGCTCGTCAAACAGCGCGGCAAAAGCGATATCCGGCGTTTCCGTGCCGGGCTGCACTTTCAGAATCGCCAAGTCTCCCAGCTTCGGCATGCTGTAATCGCCGTGGTATTCGCGTTCATCGATTGTCAATCCGGAGTTGATCACGACGTATTTGCCTGGGCGCAGAGGGTTCGGATAGATCATCGCCGGCACATGTTCCGCCGCGGCGAATGTTTGCGTCCCTGCGGCGATCGACTGGCGGTTCCACTTTACCGGCAGTTTGGCCAGTATCTTCGCAATGTGCCGGTTACTGCCGGGATCGCCGAATAACGCCACGTTATAGCGTGCGAAATCCTCCGGCGTCACGTCCGTGTCATCCTTGATGCGCGGATGCGCGCGATAGTAGCGCGCGTACACGCGGTCGAACCGCGCGAGAATTCGCACTGCCTGATCATTCGCTTCCTTGTTCCATGGTGTGCCGGTCGGGCGCACTAGCAGAAACGGATCGAGGAATGCGTCGTCAATCGGCCCTTGCAGCGCGTGTGTCTTGCGCAAACCAGGCAGCACCGGACCTGACACCTTCCACCTGCTGCCGTTCTTCGCCAGATGGATTTCGCTCGCGCTCTTCACTTTCAGCGCCTGGCCGTCGATGTGAATCGTCTTTGCCTTTGTCATCTCGCGCAATGTCAGGTGTGTCACGTTCCTTGTCGCAACGTCGTAGCGTTCCCCGGTGCGCCTGGCGGTCACATCGGCGCGCTCATAGTGCTTTTCCATTCCATTCACCGAAACCCAGTGCGCGCGGTTATACCGCGTTGTATAGGTGACGAAGCGCACTTCGTCCGGCGAGACGATGCCGCGGTCGCCATACTGCTTCAGGAACCCGTCAATGCGCCGCCGTACCAGCGGGCTGATGCTGTGCCCCGTGTTCTCCGAAATCAGAAAGATCGAAGGTGTCCCCTTCACACGCCAGTTGTTTGGTTCGCCCTCCGGCGGGAACCCCTCCTTCGCCAGTTGCGCGCGAACGCGCAGTGACGACTCCAACTGTCCGCGCGACGGCCTACCGGGCTCCGGCGGAATCGCGGCTACTTGCGGGTCAGTGTCGCCATCATGCCCCGCGATCGGTATGTTGAAAGCGTTCAACGACCAATCAATGATGTTCTCCCAGATGCGCAGGGGCCCCTGCTGATAGAGAGGGAATCCGCCCATTGAGGCGCGGCGCGGATACGTGCCGGCGCCGATCTCGGCCGCCGCGAAACGGTCCGGATACTGTAACGCTACGTGCCAGGCGCCCGCTCCGCCGAGCGAGAAACCGCGCAAAATAATGCGGTTCCTGTCGATTTTGTACCGGCGGCTCACATCGGCGATCGCCTCGAAAATATCCACTTCACCGGCCCAGTGATTGGCGTTGTTCCAACGTCCATAACAATCCAGAACGATCTGCCCTACATCCTCCGCCGCATAGGTTAACGCCTTGTTCGGCTTCGGAAAGGTAACGATGAAATTCGCCTCGGTCAGCGTCTGGTTCCTGCCGTGCAGCCATACGTAAAGCCGCGCCGGCTTTGATCCGTCATAGCTATCCGGAAAAGTTAATCCATACGGCTGTACGGAGCCGTCGAGTGCCGAACGGTACGCCAGAATTTTCCGTCCCTTCGGCGCCGCCCATTCCGCTTTGCCATTCTGCAATTGCCGGCCGCGCGCCAAGCCCTCATCAAGCACCGTAAACGACTGATTGACACCGTCTTGCGTGAAGAAAGTCTGCGGAAATTCGAGCAGAAAACGGCCTGCCTTCGCGTATACTTCAACGTCGGTGATCAGGTCGGAATCCGCCTTCTTCAGGGCAATTGCGCGGAGAATTCCCTCCAGTTCTTCCACCTTCATCCGAAGCCGCGCCAGCTCCTCGGCCTTCGGCACAATTGGCGGCGGAAAGGCCGCCTTTTTCTTCGCGGCCGGCTGTGCGAAAAGGGCGATAACGGCGAAGGCGGCGAGGAATAGTTGACGCATGTAAGGGCCATTCTATTTCACCTTGACAGTCCATCAAAACGGGCGCACACTGCCCGTAGAGAAACAGAAATCCAGAGCGTGGGTCCCCAATTGGGGGGACCATCCGATGTTCGAAACGCACTGCATTGGAAGAGGAGGTGCTTATCGAAACGATAACCGTTAGTGAGCCTTGGAAACAGGGGGCGGCACGTCGTAGACTCCGCGAGTACTTCCATGCACGTCCGGATGGCGCGAACTCGCGCATGCCTTAAGGTGGCAATAGAAGGCGTCTACTCGGAAGGAAAACGGAGCGGTATGCGACGCGTCCGCCCCGTGTTCTTTTGCTTGTCGTAAGATGCTGGAATGATAAACCGGCGGTGGTTTTTCCCTGCATTGTCCGCGGCGGGTCTGGCGGCTCGTAAGCCGCGCAGTGTGTATGCCGATCTCGGCATTCGTCCCGTGCTCAACTTTCAAGGCCCGGTGACGACAGTCGGCGCTTCGAAAATGTGGCCCGAAATCCAGGGCATCATGGCTGAGGCGGCTCGCGACTTCGCGGTGCTTGAAGAAGTGAAGGACGCCGTCGGTGCGCGTCTGGCGAAACTTTGCGGTACCGAAGATGCGCTCGTAACTTCCGGCACGGCTGGAGCGATTGCCTTAGGCACGTATGCCTGCCTCACTGGTGACGACAACGCCAAAGTCCGGCGCCTGCCTGACCTTGCGGGAATGAAGTCCGAAGTCATCATCCAGAAGCCGCATCGCAATGGGTACGACCATGCCGTCCGTAGCGCCGGAGTGAAGATCGTCGAGGTCGATTCTCGCGATCAGCTTGTCAACGCGATCAATCCGCAAACGGCCATGCTTTACTACCTCGGCGGCACGCGCGGTGACTGGGCCTGGGAAACGCCGGTGCCGCTCGCGGAATGTTTGGCCATCACGAAGAAGGCTGGCGTGCCCGTGCTGATTGATGCAGCGAATTTGCTTCCCTCCTGGGACAACATTCCGCGCGTTGCCGCAACCGGCGTTGACATGATCGCCTTCAGCGGCGGCAAGCATATTCGCGGTCCGCAGAGCACCGGCGTGCTCGCCGGCCGAAAAGATCTGATGCGTGCCGCATGGCTCAACTCCAGCCCGCATTCGGATTCCCAAGGCCGCGGCATGAAGGTCAACAAGGAGGAGATGATCGGGCTGCTTGCCGCGATTGAGAAATACTCGAAGCTCGACTTTGCGGCCCTCGACAAGGAGTATGAGCGCCAGGCGGCGTACGCGATGTCGGAGTTTCACAAGTCCGGACTGACAGTTGAAAAGGCCCGGTTTGAGCGCGGCCGGCGCGTCCATCGAGTCATCGCTACCTGGGATGAAGGCAGCCGCGGTTTGACGACGGCCGCGGTTCAAAAGAAACTACGCGACGGTGAGCCACGCGTCGCCGCGCTGGCTGGCCCGGGAGGGAAGGGAATTGAGTTCACCTTCCTGATGAACGATCCAGGCGAGGAGAAAATCGTCGCCCGCCGGATGCGGGAGATCTTCGCCTGATGCGTCAAAAGCGTCGTGAATTTCTGCTGGCCGGTTTGGCCGCCGCAGGCGCGTGTACGCGCGGCGCGCGCCGGCCTAATATCCTCTTCATCATGACGGACGACCACGCCTCCGGTCACATCGGCTGCTACGGCAATCCGCTCGTCAAGACTCCGAATATCGATCGCCTCGCGCGTGAAGGCACGCGCTTCGCCAATGCCTTTGTCACGAACTCGCTCTGCGCTCCCTCCCGGGCAACGGTGCTGACCGGATGCTACTCGCACCTGCACGGCATTCGCGGCAATTCCGAGATGAAGGGCCAGGTCGAGAATATCAACCGATCGCTGATCACGTACCCGCAGGCGCTGCAAGCCGCCGGCTATCGTACCGGAATTGTGGGCAAGTGGCACCTCTCCCATGACCCGGTTGGTTTCGACACATGGCGCGTGCTGCCCGGGCAAGGTCTTTACTTTGACCCGGAATTCATCGAGAACGGCTCCAAGAAAAAGTACACGGGTTACGCCACCGACCTCACCACCGATTTCGCACTCGACTTTCTCAAACAACAATCCGAAAAGCCGTGGTGCCTGGTCTATCAGCACAAGGCGCCGCACAGGCCGTTCCTTCCGCCGCCGCGATTCGCGCATCTTTATGACAACGTCGAAGTCCCGCCGCCACCCACGTTTAATGACGACTACAAATCGCGTAAGGTCGCCGGCGAAGCCGAGGACATGCGTTTCGACATTTCGATCGCAGGCGATTACAAAGATCTGCCCGCCGGCATGAAGCCGGGGGCGAAGAAACGCTGGCTCTATCAACGGTTCGTCAAGGATTACTACGGCGCGATCGCGGCAGTCGACGAGAACCTGGGCAGAGTGCTGTCGTATCTGGACGACAACAAGCTCATCGGTGAGACGCTGATCTTCTACACTTCGGACAACGGTTTCTTCGTCGGCGATCACGGCTGGTACGACAAGCGCTTCATGTATGAGCCGTCGTTGCGCGTCCCGCTGCTGGTACGCGCACCCGGCGGCCGTGCCGGGCAGGTTACGGAGGCAATGGCAATGAACATCGACATTGCGCCGACCATCCTCGACTACGCCGGTGTCTCCGTTCCTGACTCCATGCAGGGTCAATCGCTGCGTCCGATTCTCGAGGGACATCAGCCGGAAAACTGGCGAAAATCGGTCTACTACGCCTACTACGAGAACTCCTGGCAACTCGCCGGCAAAGGACTCGATGCGCGCTCCGATCCATCGTTCCAGTTCTTCACACCGCATCGCATTGGTCCTCATCGCGGTGTGCGCACGGCAACACACAAGTTGATTCACTATTACGCCGACGGTGATCTCTGGGAACTGTTCGATCTCTCCGCCGATCCGAATGAGCTGCACAACCTTTACGGCGAACCAGGAATGGAGCGGGTGATCGCGGAGCTGAAGGCGGAGATGGAAAGACTCCGCCGCCTGTATCGGGATACGAGCGACTCAGCCCGATTCACTCGACGTCACGATACATAATCGTCGTCGTTGGCCCAGCAATCCGCGCTGCCAATGTTGCCGCCGGCCTTCCGATGAATCCGCTCTCGCCGTCGTGCGCGAAACCGCATGATCACCTGGCCGCCTTGGCGTACGGTCGTATGGAAGAACCGATTGCCAAGCATGAGGCACAGGCAGCCAGACCGCTGCCGTCCCACTAGCTGGAACTCCACGAATCTCTACGGCGTACCGTATGTCCACCGTCCGCTCTTGTTCCGCGTTCATGCACGGAACCAGCAGAAGTGCGGCTAGTGGTGCTTTCCGGCCAAACGGCTGCATGCGTTTGCGGCGCCGGTAATATCGATCGCCGCCGAGCCCTCTTCGATGTGCTGAATCTTCCCTGCCTTGTCAATGACGAAGGTAGCCCGGTTCGCCACGCCGCGCTCGGCGAGCAGCACACCGTATTCTTTGGAAACCTTGCGAGTGGAGAAGTCGCTCAACATCGGGAATACGGCCTTCAGCTCTTCCGCGAACCGCTTCTGCGAAGGCGAATTATCGGTGCTCACGCCGAACACCTGCGTATCGGCGCTTTCAAATTTGTCCAGGCCAAATTGATAGGCCTGCATCTCTTTCGTGCAGCCGCCCGTGAACGCAGCCGGATAGAACGCCAGAACGACATTCTTCTTGCCGTGGAAATCGGAAAGCTTCACTTCCTTGTTAGCCGTATCGCGTAACGCGAAGTCGGGCGCCATGTCGCCGACTTTGAGGTGCGTCTTCGGAGGAGTCTGGCCTAACAGGCTGAAACCGGCTATTACAAATAGCGTTGTGATGGTTGAAAAGAGCTTCATCGTGAGGCCATTCTATCCTACTGCCGGATAGCGACCGTCACTCCAGCCGGGCTGTCGACATTGTTAACTCTTATGACAATCGGCACTGCGTTCCCGAGCGGCGCCGCAGCCGGCACCCGCGCGTTGATCTGAATCAGGCCTTGTATCAGTCCGGGCGCCGCGCCCGCATAAACCACCGGAGCGTCAACGTTGTTGATTCGCACCGTCACTCGCCCTGCAGGATATTGCGGCAGAGGTGTGCCCGCCAGCCTGCCGGTCTGTCCCGCAACCGGCGAAGTCTGGCCGCCGCCGGTCGCGAAGATCTGGATGATTGAATTCCGCTGCGCCGCATTTGTCGTCCCATTCAGTGAATTGTCCTGATTCAGGATTGCGCCCAGGCCGGCGCCGTTCGCCGCCTGCGTGAAGATCGCGGGCGCCGCCGGCGCGACAGTCACGTCCACTTCGTCCGACGGCGAGTTCAAATACTCCACCTTTACTTTCGCTGTCGTCTTGCCTTGTAGTTCGTACGGCACGATCGTCGAGATCTGTTTCTCTGTCGTATAAATCATCGGCGCAGGCTGGCCGTCGAACAGCACCCGCGTGCCGGCGAGTGAATCGGTAATGCCGAGTCTGTCCGACGTCAACTCAAGGGTCTTTAACTCAGCCGGCCCCATCAATGTGCCGTAAATCGTGACGATCTCGCCCGGGGCGATCGCACCGCCCTTGAAACTCGCTCCGTTCAGAATCCCGCCCGTCACGATCGACGGCTTGGCTTGACTCTGCACGACGATGAACGACACGTCACTGGAAATGCGCACCGAGCCGGTGCGCTCCGCGCCGCTGAAGTTAGGCGTAACGCTGAAGTCCACCGCGCCGCTACCGTTCACGCTGGAGAAACCTGTAATCGAAATCCAGGAGTCCGGGGAGCTTGGGGTCCATTGGCATCCCGCGCTGCCATTGACGTTGAATCGGCCGCCGGTGTTGCCGCCGCCGACAGTCATGCGTTGCGGCGAAACGGAAAGCGAGCACCCGCCGCCGGCCTGCGTCACGTTGAATGTCAGGTTGCCGACCTTAATCGAGCCCGACCGGTTCTGCCCGGCCGGATTGGCCGGAATGGAATAGTCGATTTGGCCGTTGCCGTTGCCGCTCGCTCCGGCCGTGATCGTAATCCACGGTACTGTGGATTGGGCTGTCCACTGGCAAGTGGAAGTGACGGCAATCGAGGCTTGGAAGGCGTTCGATGGCACGGCGGTGTTTGCAGTTGGATTTATCGAGAGCTCGCAGTTCGCGCCACCTTGCGTTATGGTGAATGTCCTGTTGCCGACGGTGATGACGCCGGTTCGTGTACCGGGCGTCGTGTTCGCGGCGACGGCGAAAGATATAGTGGCATCGCCTCCGCCCGACGCCGCCGACGTGAAGGTGATCCACGGCACATTGGACGCCGCGGTCCAGTTACATCCTGTTGTCGAGCTTACGTCGAAGCTACCCGCGCCGCCCGCGGCTGGAACGTCCAGAGCGGAAGCAGAAATATTCAGGCTGCATCCAACCCCGTCCTGCGTCACCAGAAACGCCGTTCCGCCAATAATGATGGAGCCGGAGCGCTCGGCCGGGGCAGGATTCGGATCGGCGCGGAATGTAAAGGTCGCAGTTCCGGTTCCCGATGCGGCGCTGGTGAGCGCGAGCCACGATGCGCTCGATTGCGCCGTCCACACGCAACTGGTCGTCAATGCAAATGTTCCGGTTCCGCCCAAAGCCGTCATGCGCTGGCTCGCCGGGTTCAGCACATAGCTGCAGCTACCACCCTCCTGCTGCACGGTGAATACAGCGTCGCCGATCGTGATGTGTCCGATTCGCGTCGTTGGGGTCGGGTTCGCGGCCGCCGACCAACTCAGCGTTCCGTTGCCGGTGCCCGAAGCGCCGACCGGTATTGTTAACCAGGCGGCGTCGCTGACGGCATTACGAGCGCAGCTCCCGACATTTGCAGTGATGGTCACTGTACCCGTTTCGGCCGAGGAGCGGATCTGCTGGAGTGACGGGTTGAGAGTGAAGCTGCACGCCGCGGCCTGCGTGACGGAGATCGAGTCGTTACCGATGGCAATGGTGCCGGTGCGAGCGTCCTTCGATGTATTCGCCGCGACGCGGTAACTGAGCGCGCCGCTGCCGGTGCCTCCACCGCTGACGATCGTGATCCACGATGCCGACGGCACCGGTGTCCACGAGCATTCGGAAGTCGTCGTGATGTTTGCGCTGCCCGTGCCGCCATCCGCACCGAAAGAGGCCGATCCGGGAGATGCGCTAAAACTGCACGAAATACCGGCTTGCGTGACGCTAAACGTCGCTAAACCGCCATTTACCGTGATGGTTCCGGCGCGCTGGGCCGGCGAAGGGTTGGCCTGCACGGTGTAGCCGACCGTTGACGGGTTTGCAGTACCGCCGCCGAAGCTGATAGTGATCCAGGAAACGTTGCTCGAGGCGAACTTGTTGCAGTTGGTAGGGTTGCCGCTGATGGTGAACGTTCCGTTACTCGACCCGGCCGCCGCGAACGCGCCCGTGTTGTTCAGACTGACGGATGTGCACGTCTGTGCCTGCGCGCCAAGGCAGAGAAATAGCGTCGCCAGGACGCTTCGTAAACCCATAGTTCGTTAAAAACCCCGCACTCCGTTTCAAGTTGCTGCCGGTTTGTCCACTTTTCCCGCGAACCGGCGGTAAATGAAGACCGCATATCCGCAGGCAATGATAAAACCGGGAATCCACCATACTAACCCGGCCTGCAGGCCGTATTGCGCGGCGGCGGCGTTATATACCGTCAACCCAGGTCCGTCGATCGCCGGCAAGACACTCGGATAGAGGCTAAAAACCAGGCTGGTTAACATGCCGGCAATGTACGCGCACGACCCGAAAAATCGCGCGAGCGGCGTCTTCGCCCGTTTCACTTGGAACAACCCGCCCGCCGCAAGCAATGGAAACACCGTGCCCGCCGGACTTGCGGCGAAATTTGAAAACAATGCAGGCCGTACCGAGTAGCTCGCGAACGTAACGGCGGGTACGAGCAGCAGAACGATCCACCAGGCGGTGTTCGCGGCTGCCAGGGCTCTGGATTCGACAGGCTCATGCGTGCGATAGGCCACCCAGAGAGCGCCGTGCTGGAGTAGCGTCGCGAATGCCAGCAGGGCCACCAGAATGGTGTACCAATCGAGAATCCCGGGTTCGGCCGAGACACGGAAGTCGGTCCAAAGCGGCAGGAAGAATTCGAAGTTTGCGTCAAGCGGCACACCGCGAACCACATTGCCCAGTGCCGCTCCGAAGAAGATGGCAAGCAGCGCCGAGGCGCCGCAAAATACAACGTCCCAGAACGGCGTCCATAGCACGTCGCGCATCAGATGCCGCGCTTCGATGGCGATTCCTCTCAGCAAAAGCAGCCATAAAACGCACATAAGTGGCAGATAGAACCCGCTGAATGCGCTGGCATAGAGCGAAGGAAACGCAAAGTACAGCGTGCCGCCGCCAGCGATCAGCCATACCTCATTGCCATCCCAGAACGGGCCGATGGCGCCCAGCACCTGGTCGCGCTCCTCGGCTGTCCTGGCCAGGAAGAGGTGCAGCGCGCCGGCGCCGAGGTCGAAACCGTCGAGGATAACGTAGCCGGCAATCATGCTCGCGACGAGCCAGAACCAGAGCGTCTCCATGTCAGTGTGCCTCCCCCGGGCCGGTTGCCAATTCGCGCTGTACAAGGAAAAGGAAAAGCATGCTTAGTAACGTGTAAAGGCCCAGGAAGCCGAGCAGCGTAAAGAGTGTGTTGCCGCTCGACACTTTGGTCGAGTACCCGTCGGCGGTACGCATGAGTCCATAGATCAGCCACGGCTGCCGGCCAAGTTCCGCGGTCATCCAGCCGGCGGTGTTGGCGACGTATGGCAGCGGGAAGCAGAGCAGGAGTGCCCAGAGGACGGCTTTGTTCGTATAGAGTTTGTTCAAACGAAGGAGCACGAACGCGGTGAGACTGAGCGCGATGAATATCGTTCCCAGGCCGACCATGATGTGGAAGGAATAGAAAAGCAGAGGGATATTGTCGGGCCATTGATCCCGCGGCACCTCGTTCAACCCTTTCACCTCGGCGTTCCAGCGTCCATAGCTGATGAAGCTCAGCATCTTCGGAAGCGTGATCGGATTGTCGATACGCTGCTTCTCGACATCGGGTTGTCCGATGATGTTGAGCGATGCGCCGCTCTTCGTATCGAAATTGCCCTCCATTCCGGCCAGAGCGACGGGCTGATAGGCCGCCACCATCTTGCCCTGCATGTCACCCGTCGGGAAGGCGACGAGCACAGCCGAGAGTGCAAATGCAGGAACGCCGATCTGCAGAAAGAAGCGGCCATAGCCGGCATGTCTGCCTGACAAAACGTAGAACGCGCCCGTTGCGCACATTACGGCGGCGGCGGTAACGACGGATCCGCACATGTTGTGGGCGAACTGGACGTACGTCCACGGATTGAGCAGGAAAGTCGACAGGCTGTCGAGGAGGATCTCGCCGTTCGGTCCGATGCGATGGCCGACCGGATGCTGCATCCACGCGTCGGTGGCAATGATGAAAAACCCGCTCAACCAGGAGCCGGCGAACACCAGTAGGGACGCGAGCCAGTGGATCCGCGGTCCCACCTTTTCCCTTCCGAACAGCAGGATCCCGAGGAAGCTCGATTCCAGAAAGAAAGAGTACATTCCCTCCATCGCGAGCGTTTGGCCGATAACGCCGCCTGCCGCTTTTGAGAAGCGGGACCAGTTGGTGCCGAACTGGAACTCCATCGGAATGCCAGTGACGACACCCATGGCGAAATTGATACCGAACAGTTTGATCCAGAAGCGGGAGGCATCCTCATAGAACGGGTTCCCGGTACGCAGCGCGAGCGTCTTCATCACGAAGATGAGGAGCGCAAGGCCCATGGTGAGCTGAGGGAAAAGGTAGTGATAGGTGATAGTGAACGCGAAGTGCAGCCTGTGCAATCCAAGCGCGGTGTCCATGTACCTTTATTGTCGCTTCTCGCCGTTCGCGCGTTAGGCGGCTGGCGCTTCTTCGGTTTTCTTCGGAAAGGCGAGCGAAAGGAGGATGGACGCGCCGATGACGCCAAGGATGATGGCGAGCGAAAGCGTGATCGGGAAGTGGCCGTCGAAGAGTTTATTCAGCCACGCCATCTTCAAGCCGACGAAGATCAGCACAATGGAAAGGCCGTACTTCAGCAAATGGAACAGGTGAACGGCGCCGGCCAACAGGAAAAAAAGGCTGCGCAGTCCGAGGATGGCGAATATATTCGAGGTGAAAACGATGAACGGCTCGTCCGTGACGCCGAAAATGGCGGGTACCGAATCGACCGCGAACAGAATATCGGTGAGTTCAAGAAAGACCAGGCAGAGCAGGAGCGGAGTGCCGAGATGCTTCCCATTTTCCGTCACGAAAAAGCGGGCGCCGTGAAGGCTGCCGGTAATGGGCAGGATTCGTTTCAGCAGGCGGAGAATCGAGTTGTGCTCCGGGTCAATGGAATCGCCCTTGCTGAACATCATCTTCAAGCCGGTAACAATCAGGATGGCGCCAAAGACGAGGATCATCCAATGGAAATGCAGCAGGGCCGAGCCAAGGGCGATGAACAGCGCCCGAAAGATGAGCGCCCCGAGAATGCCGAAGAAAAGAACACGGTGCTGATACTGTTGCGGAATGCCGAAGAATCCAAACACGACAACGAACACGAACATGTTGTCGACGCTGAGCGATTCCTCCAGTACATAACCGGTGAGAAATTCGAGAGCCACTTGGCGCGCGGCAGTGACGGGATCAAACCCGGGGACAGCCGCCAGACGAGGATCGTGGGCGAAGGCCCACGACGAATAGACATAGAGGCCGAAGCAGAACGCGAGCGCCAATCCCACCCAAACGAAGACCCACAGTGCGGCCTCGCGAAAGGAGACAGAGTGCGCTTTTCGATGGAACAGGCCGAGATCCAGCAGCAGCAACAACAGGACCCCGGCCGTGAAGGCAAGGTAGAACCACCAATACTCACTGAACGGAAAGAGCGCTATATCGGAAAGTTGGGCCGGGGTCATGCCCGGCGGCCGATCTGCTCCAGCCGCGCGATGCGTTCGGCCGTTGGCGGGTGGGTGCTAAACAGATTGGCCATGCCGCCGGAAAAGGGATTGGAGATGTACATATGCGCCGTGGCGGGCGAGCCGGTCTCCATCGGAATCTGGTGGCTCCACGCCTCGATCTTCTGTAGCGCGCTGGCGAGTGCCAGCGGCTTGCCCGAATACTCGGCGGCCGCTTCGTCCGCGAGGAACTCGCGCGAGCGGGAAATGGCCATCTGAATCAGCATGGCGGCAAAAGGCGCCACGATGGCGCTGACGAGCATTGCGACCGGATGGCCGCCCTCCTCGTCATCATGCGAACGTCCTCCGAACATGGCGCCCCACATGGCCATGTTGCCGAGAGAGCTCAAGGCGCCGGCAATCGTGGCCGAGACCGTCATAATCAACGTGTCGCGGTGAGCGATGTGGCCAAGCTCATGTGCGATGACGCCTTCGAGTTCATCCATGTTCAACACGCGAAGGATTCCTTCTGTCATCGCCACCGCGCCCTTGGCGGGGCTGCGGCCGGTGGCGAAGGCGTTTGGCGAATCATCGGGAATGATGTAGACGCGCGGCATCGGAATCTTCGCCCGCTGAGCCAGGCGCTGAATCATTGCATAGATTTCGGGCGAGTCGGCCGGGCCGATCTCCTGCGCGTTGTGCATGCGAAGAACGATGGAATCGGAAAACCAATAGGAGCCGACGTTCATGACGACGGCAAAGACCAGGGCGAGCATAAGGCCTGAGCGGCCTCCCATGGCTTGTCCGGCGATAAGCAACAGGCTGGTGAGCGCAGCCAGCAGCAAATATGTTTTTAAGCGGTTCATTGGTTGTAATCCTCCTAACGTGCGAAAGACCCTTTGCGTCAACCCGCCCGGTACGATTTCGCGTCCGGTCCGGCTGGCGCAAAAGGTCTTGATCCGTGCGCTTGGCGTCACGCCGCTGCCCGGGCTGCCTGGGTCTTCCAAGATCAAGGCGAACCGTCTTGACGGGCCAGCGGTTAGGGTGATCTACTCCCCTTTTGCTGTCACTACTAGGATGCACAAAAATGGGGCCGGGTTGCAAATGGGTGGCTGTAAAGTAGATATCTGAACCCTATGCCGGTACTTACCGTCGCGATCGCCGTCGCCGTTGGCATTGTCCTGATGTTGCGCAAAGCGCGTTTCCACTATGAGAGGCTTCCGAAGATCCCCTATGTCGCGGGCGCCCAGTTGCCGGATGTGGCCGTTATCATCCCAGCCCGAAACGAGGAGGCGGGTATTGCGAGCTGTGTCGCTTCGTTCCCGCCGGAAATCGTAACGGTGGCCGATGACCATTCGGAAGACCGCACAGCGGAAATTGCGCGAGAACTGGAAGTTCGGGTGATAGAAGCGCCCGCGTTGGCGGACGGGAAAATGGGCAAGCCGAACGCGTGCATGGCCGGCGCACAGGCTTCGGCGGGCGAGTGGCTGCTGTTCGTCGATGCGGACACGCATTATGCTCGCGTGTTTCTGCCGTCGCTGCTCAACTATGCCGTGGACGAAGAGCTGGAAATGGTAAGCGTATTTCTGAACCGTGAGACCGGGACACTGGCCGGAAAGATTCTGTTGCCATACGCCTTCGCGCTCTATTTCGCCGGCGTGAACAGTTCGCGCGCCAACGGCAGGCCACCCTCGGAGTGGCCGGGCGGCGGACGATGTCTATTGATCACGAGGAAAGCGTACGACGCTATTGGCGGGCACGCCGCGGTTGAAGGCGCGGTGCTGGACGATGTCGCGCTGGCAAAACGAGCGGCGGCAAAGGGGGTCCGCAGCCGCGTGGCGCGCGCGGAGCATATGGGGTTCGCACGCATGGATGGCTCGTTCGGCGCCATCCTGAACGAGTCCGAAAGAAAAGCATTCCGCCTGATGAAGGAGAATCCGTTCGGCGGCGTACAGACGGCTCTAACCTCTATCCTGCTGGCGGCGTGGCTGCCGCTGCTCGCGCTGCTGCTCTATGCGCGCTACACACGGCAGGCGATACTCTTTGCGCTGGTGCCGATACTCATCCTTTTCCCCTGGTATCGGAGCGCAACAGTGCTGCTCGCACCGGTCGCGATCTATCTCTATCCGATCGTCGCTTTACGCGCCGTTATGATGGGCCTTGCCGGCGCGCGCACGATGTGGAAGGGACGCGAAGTCTGAGGATGCGGCCGGCTGCCGCGCCTGCTTGCCGCAGCCGGCCGCCGGATTAAAACGTCAGAGTCAGTGTGCCGTTGTAGGCGGCGTCCGCGTTCGACCAGTTAACGACATTCCACCAGGCGTCGACGTATCCGGGGCGCACGTTCTGATACTTCAAGTAATAGGCATGCTCCCACACATCGAGCCCCAGCACAGCGGTCTTCCCGTCCATCAATGGCGTGTCCTGATTCGGGGTTGAAGTAATCTCCAGCGAGCCGTCGGCCTTCTTCACAAGCCAAGCCCAACCGGAACCGAAGCGGCCGATGGCCGCCGCCTTGAACTGCGTCTTGAAATTGTCGAAGCTGCCGAATGAAGCGCTGATCGCCTCGCCGAGCTTGCCAGTCGGTTCGCCGCCTCCGCCATTGCCCGCCGGCGCCATAGTCAGCCAGAACAGCGAATGGTTAAAGTGACCGCCGCCGTTGTTGCGGACCGCCGCTTTCTTGGCGTCGGGAACGATAGCGAGATTGTTGGCAAGCAATTGTTCCAGTGTCTTGCCTTCCAGCGCCGGGTCGCCGGTCACCGCGTTGTTCAGGTTGGTCACGTAAGCGTTGTGGTGACGGCTGCGATGAATGTCCATCGTCATCTCGTCGATGGACGGTTCCAGCGCGTTATTGGCATAGGGCAGGTTGGGAAGGGTAAAAGGCATAAGAGTGTTCTCCTTGGATTTCTTTTGATGCAGCTTCAGGCCGCAAAGCCGCCGTTGATTTCGTACTGGTGAGCTATTCGGAACATCAGATCTTCCGAAAAGTGTTTGGTTAGTATCTGCATGCCGACGGGGAGTCCCTCGGCCGTCTTGCCGCAAGGAACGCTCATGCAGGGAATGCCGGCCAAGTCGCCGGTGATGGTGTAGATGTCGCTCAAGTACATCTGCAACGGATCGTTCACTTTCTCTCCGAGTTTAAAGGCAGGGAAGGGCGAGACCGGGGTCACTAGCGCGTCGACATCCTCAAACGCCCGGGCGAAATCGCGCGCGATCAGTGACCGTACGCGCTGGGCCTTCAAATAGTAGGCATCGTAGTAGCCATGGCTCAGCACGTATGCGCCGAGCATGATACGCCGCTTCGCTTCAGCACCGAAGCCCTCGCCGCGTGAGTTGCGGTACATGTCGATCAGCGTCTCCGCTTTGGACGATCGCGTTGTGAATCGGACGCCGTCGAATCGCGAGAGGTTTGCGCTCACCTCGGCGGTGCAGATAATGTAGTACGCCGCAATCGCCCAATCCGTGTGCGGCAGGCTGACATCGACAAACTGGCAGCCCTGCTTTTTTAATATCTCGATGCCCGCCTGCATGCGGTCGCCGGTTTCGTTGGCGAGCCCCGCGAAATACTCCTTCGGCAGGCCGACACGCAGGCCCTGCAATGGCTGTTGCATTGCCGCATGATAGTCCTGCACCGGATGCAGCGCGCTGGTAGCGTCGTTCGGATCGCGGCCGGCAATGGCCCCGAGCAGCGTCGCCGAGTCCGCCACCGTCCGCGAGAAAGGTCCGATGTGATCAAGCGACGACGCGAATGCTACCAGACCGTACCGTGAAACGCGGCCGTAGGTCGGAGTCACGCCGACACATCCGCAAAACGAAGCCGGCTGGCGAATCGATCCGCCCGTATCGGAACCGAGCGACACCACGGCCGTACCCTGGGCGACCACCGCGGCTGAACCGCCACTTGATCCGCCAGGAACACGATCGGCCGCCACAGGATTGCGCACCGGCCCAAACGCCGAATTCTCGTTCGAGGAACCCATCGCGAACTCATCGCAATTTGCCTTGCCGATGATTACGCCGCCGGCGGCTTCCAATCGCCGGACCGCGGTCGCGTCGTAGGGCGGAATGTAATGCGCAAGCAGCTTCGATCCGCACGTGGTCCGGACACCACGCGTCGAGATCACGTCCTTCACTCCTACCGGCACGCCGGCCAGTACACCCGGGTCGTCGCCCTTTGCAAGCTTTTCATCCACACCGCGCGCCGCGGCCAACGCACGGTCGTCGCTGATCGTCAGATAGGCGTTGGTCTTCGGATTCTCGGCTTTTGCATATGCCAGCGCTTCCTGCGCCAACTCTACGGCGCTGAACCTCTTTTCCGCCAGGCCCTGCCGGACCGCGGAAATCGTGAGTGACGGAATTTGCATATCAGCGCTCGATCACTCGCGGCACTTTGTAATAACCGGCGCCCGAAATCGGGGCGTTCGCCAGCGCCTCGGCATTGGACAGTGTCGCATGCGGCTCATCTTCGCGCAGAGTCGCCGTTTCTTCCGCGTCGAAGAGCACCTGTGCCATCGGCTCCACACCGTCGGTATTCAACTCATTCAGCTTGTCGATGTGTGTCAGAATGTCGCTCAAATCGTGGGCGTATTGATGAATCTCCTGTTCGGTCAGAGTGAGATTCGCCAGGCCGGCAACGTACCGGACCTGCTCTTCGGTTAGCTTCACGCGGAAACCCTCATACGTAGCTCCTCTTCGCGCTCGCTTTGCGTGCGGGAGGCCAAATAAAGTTGACGGAAAATCGGATCGGTAATGCCGTCGGCGCGGTCATCGGCGCTGGTGATGGCCAGCGCAATCGTTGGCCCCCGGCGCGGCGCGCCGATCCGGAACTCGATCGAATCGATCATGCCCGGCCCGGCGAGCGACTGCAGCTTTGTCAGGATCTGGCCCGACATCGTCGTCAGTTGTCTCTGCCAGGTCGCGTCATCGACATCCACAACCATTTTCCGTCCGTACAGCTTCACCTGCCCGGTTCTCTGTGCAAGCCGCTTGCCAACCGCCGCCGGCCACACCGCTTCCGCAAACTCTTCCGGGGCGAGTTTGGCGTTTTGCAGTTTCAGCTTCGAGAGAATTTTGGCGGCGCGCTGCATGGGCGGAGATGCGGTCGAACTCCCGATTTTAGCACTGGCGGAACTGTAAGCCGGTTTCTGTGGCTTTCCGAAGAAAGCTGGCAATCATTCCTCTGGGCCTGCCATTACTGGAAGGCTCTAGCAACCTACCCGGGTGTCGATCAGGGCGAGCCGCCCCTCCACCCCTATTTGGTCTTGCTCCGCGTGGGGTTTGCCTTGCTGACCACATTGCTGCGGACACGGTGCGCTCTTACCGCACCTTTTCACCCTTACCTCCGGGCCCTTGCGGAACCCGGCGGCGGTATATTCTCTGTGGCACTTTCCGTGAAGCCCGCTTTCAGCGAACCCCCCCGGCCGTTAGCCGGCACGCTGCTCTACGGAGACCGGACTTTCCTCCAACTCGCTCCTTGCGAAGCTCGTCAGCGATTGCCCGTTCCGCCAGTACAGTTACCATTATCCCATGCGCTGGCTGATTTTTTCCCTCGCCCTGCCGATATTCTCCGCTGAACCACTTCCGGAAGACCGCGGCGCTGCCGGACTGTGGCGGTCACTGCTCCAACTGCAAACGACGGCCCGCGTGCTGCACATTGCCGCACACCCCGATGATGAGGACGGCCCGGCGATAACCTACCTCACGCGCGGACGCGGCGTGGAGGTCACCATGCTCAGCCTCACGCGCGGCGAATCCGGCGCCAATCTCGTCACCGGCGATTTCTTTGACCGTCTCGGCGCACTGCGCACCATCGAGTTTCTGCGCGCCGCGCAATACTACGGCGCTCACCTCGCCTTCACCCGCGCGGTCGATTACGGCTATTCGAAAAACGTCGCCGAAACGTTCCGCCAATGGGATCGCCAAGCTGTTCTGCGCGACATGGTCCGCGTGATCCGCACGGTAAAACCGCACGTCATCATCTCGCGATGGAGCGGTACGCCGCGTGACGGGCATGGCAATCACGAAGCGGCCGGGATCTTGTCGCAGGAAGCCGCTATCGCCGCTGCTGACCCGAATTTCATCACCGAAGATCTGAAGCCCTGGCAAGCCGAAAAGATCTACGCCGGTAACCGCAATACGCTGGATCAGGCAACGCTCAAAATCGATCATGGCACTGTCGACCCCTTGCTCGGCCGCAGCTATTCGCAATTCGCGCGTGAAGGCCTTCGCTGGCAGCGCTCGCAAGGCGCAGGCGCCGCAACGGCCCGTCCAGGCGCCACAGCTTCCTACTATGTAAAAATCGGGAACCCCGAGAAGGAGCAGAGCTTCTTCGATCACATCGATGTCACGCTCGACCGTTATCCCGAGCTTGCCCGTCACATCGGCGCGGCCGTCAACGCGTTCCGCATCGACAACCTGCAAGCTTGCGCTCCGCACCTCGCCGCCGCGTTGAAAGCGGCGAAATTGCTCGATCCCAGCGATCCCAACGTGCCGATCAAGATCCGGCAACTCAACCAAGCCCTTGCTCTCGCCAACAATCTACAGGTCGAGGCCCGTGTCGATCCCAAGGTGGCCATTACCGGCCCGTTCTCCGCCTTTCGCCCTGCCGAAACCTTTTCGATTGCGGTTCCGGGACAAACTTTCAATGTCACCGTAAGGCTCCACGGCGCCGAAATGCAACATGTCGAATTTCTCGGCGCATTGTCCGCGAGGCCGCTCGAACCCGGACGTTACCAGGTCACCGTCCCTGCCGATGCAGCGTTCACGAAAGCGCACTGGCGCCGCAAATCTGTGCGCGAAACGGCATACCAAACGGACGGCGGCACTCCCTTTTACGCGCCCAATCCCGCGCCCCCGCTGATCGCTCGCGTCACCTATGCCGGCGGAGAAATCGAAACGCCTGTGCTTGCCAGTCCGCTCGATGCGCTCGGCGTCGAGAAGTTGAAGCCGCTCGCCGTCGGTCCACCCATCGCAGTCAAGTTCGCTACCGAGGCAGGCATTTTGCCGCTAACCAGCCGCACCTACGAAGTACAATGCACCGTCTCCTCCAACGTGGATGGCCGCGCCGCCGGAATCGTGAAGCTCCAGGCTCCCGCTGGTTGGGTTACCGATCCGCCGCAACAGCCGTTCGCGTTCGAAAAGGAGAAAGAGGAAGCGACCATCCGATTCACTCTCACCGCCCCCTCCCACCGTGCCGGCGGCGAGGCGAAAATCGAAGCCATCGCGTCGTTCAACGGTAAGGACTTCTCGGCCAGCTTCGACGAGATCACGCAGCCCGGCTACGATTCCGTCTACGTCTCCCAGCCCGCGCGGCACGTCGTCCGGTCCATGGATGTGAAGGTCGCGCCGGGCTTGAAAGTCGGGTACGTGATGGGCACCGGAGACGATGTTCCTGAAGGACTGCGCCAACTCGGTGTGCCTGTGGAACTCCTGGATCGTAACGCGCTCGCCGCTGCCGATCTCTCCAAATACTCCACCATCCTCCTCGGCATTCGCGCGTATGCCGTTCGGGCGGATGTCCGCACGTACAACCAGCGGCTGCTGTCCTACGTCGAGAAGGGCGGTGTGCTGATCGTGCAATACAATACGCCGGAGTTCGACAAGAACTACGGACCCTTTCCGTATTCC
Source organism: Acidobacteriota bacterium (assembly GCA_016185425.1). Lineage (GTDB taxonomy): Bacteria > Acidobacteriota > Terriglobia > Bryobacterales > Bryobacteraceae. Next base: position 127,465 of record JACPNQ010000043.1, read on the forward strand.
ATGGGCCGCAATCCGGAGGAGGTCAGCGAGGAGGATTCGCCGGTCACCATCCTTGAGCCGAACGATCCCGTGTTTCTTACTCCAAACAAGATCACTGCCGCCGATTTCGAAGGATGGGTGGAACAGCGAGGTTCTAAATTCCTTACCACCTGGGACTCGCATTACAAGGCCCTGCTGGAAACCCATGACACCGGCCAACCACCGCAGAAAGGCGGATGGCTGGTAGCGAAACACGGGCAAGGCCTCTACGTGTACTGCGCCTACGCCTGGTATCGTCAACTGCCGTATGCGGTCCCCGGCGGCGTACGCCTGTTTGCGAATCTCATCAGCCTGGGAGCCGCGAAATGAATCGCCTCTAAACGCCCAACCGGTTCAACCCATCCAGCGCCGCGATCTTGTAGCACTCCGCCAGCGTCGGATAGTTGAAGACCGTATTCACAAAGTACTCGATCTTCCCGTTGTAGCTCAGCACCGCCTGGCCGATATGGACCAACTCGCTGGCCCCCTCGCCAATAATGTGCACGCCCAGCAACTCCTTCGTCTCCTGGTGGAAAATCAGCTTCAATAAGCCGGTGTTATCCCCGATAATCTGCCCGCGCGCAATCTCACGATACCTCGCCTTCCCGACCTCATACGGAATATTCGACTGCGTCAGCTCTTCCTCGCTGCGCCCCACCATCGAGATCTCCGGAATCGTGTAGATCCCATACGGCAACAGCGCCGGCACGCTGTTCGCTTCAATCCCAAATGCATGGCATGCCGCCAGCCGCCCTTGATCCATCGAAGTCGACGCCAGGCTCGGGAACCCGATCACATCGCCCACCGCATAGACGTTCGGCACTTCCGTCTGAAAATGCGTATTCACCTTGATGCGTCCCCGGTCGTCGGGCGTAATCCCCGCATTCTCCAACCCTAGGCGGTAGGTGTTCCCGGTGCGGCCGATCGAGTACAGCACCTTCTCGGCAATCAACTGCTTCCCGCTCTGCAGGTTGATCTTCACACGCTTGCCGTGCTCATCCTGCAGTGTCTCGATCGTCGACACTTCCTCGCCCAACCGCATGGTCACGCGATTTTCTCGCATCTGGTACGCAAGGGAATCGGCGATCTCGTCATCCACGAAATCCAGCAGAATCGGCCGCTTGTCGATCAACGTAATCCGCACGCCGAGCGCCGCGAATATCGTCGTGTACTCCACGCCGATTACGCCCGCTCCCACCACCGCCAGCGTCTTCGGCAGCTTCGCCAGATCCAGGATCTCGTCGCTCGTGAAGATCGTCTCGGAGTCGAACGGTATCTTGTCGCTCTTGGTCGCCGTGGTGCCCACCGCGATGATGATCTTCTCCGCTGACAACTCCTGCAAGCCGTGGTTGTCCGTTGACTCTACCCGCACCTTGTTCGGCCCGGCGAAGCTGCCCCAGCCTTCCAGCAGGTCGATGTTGTTCCGCATCACCTGGTGCCGCGTCACGTCCTGCTCGTGCTTGATCACCTGGTTCGTGCGGAACAGAAGATCCTGCATCGTGATGTGTTGCTTCACCGAGTACGACGACCCATAGAAACTGCGCTCCCGGTATCCGGAAAGGTGCATCACCGCTTCGCGCAGCGTCTTGCTGGGAATCGTCCCGGTATTGATGCATACTCCGCCCAATACAGTTTTCTTCTCGGCGATCGCTACGCGCTTTCCCAGCTTTGCGGCCTGAATCGCCGCCCGCTGCCCGCCGGGTCCGGATCCGATCACGATCAGGTCATAGTCGTACTGTGGCATCCGCTCGCGCTCCCTTTAACAAACCTCTATTATGATCCGCGCGGACCTGCCGGTGCAGTATAGTTTGTATCACTGGTCCCTTTTCATGACCCGCCGAGACCTCCTTGCCGCCGCCACAACAACAGCCATGAGTGCCGCTCCCAACTACCGCATCCTTGATCCCCACGTCCACGTCTACAAGCGCGACCCCCGCTTTCCCTACTGGAAGGGTAACCCCTCCCACCCGCAGGATGACAAATCGCCCGAGATGCTCATCGAGCTCATGAAGGCGAACAATGTGGCCAGGACCGTCATCATCCAGGTCCGCCACTACATGTTCGACAACTCGTTCCTGCTGCACACGCTGAAGCAATACCCACAGTATTTTCAGGGAGTCTGCCGCGTGAACCCGGAGAACCCCGACGCGCCTGAGCACCTTGCCGAACTGACCGAAGCCGGCTGCCGCGGTGTCCGGCTTAGCCCTGCCGCCAATGCATCCGGCGATTGGATCAACGGCCCATTGATGAAGCCCCTCTTCAAACGCTGCGACGAGTTGAAGGTGCCGATGACGCTTCTCGCCCCCGTCTCGCGCATGCCCGGCATCGGCAAACTCATCGACCAGTTTCCCGAACTCACCGTTGTCATCGATCACATGGCCGACTCTCCGGTCGACAAGCCGGACGAGCTCGAAAAGCTGATCGCGCTGAGGCGCCACCCCAAACTCTTCGTCAAAGTCTCCCACACCTGGTCGCTCTCCAAACAGTCCTATCCATGGACCGACTCGCAAGCCCTTGTCAAACGGCTCCACCAGGCGTTCGGTCCGCAACGCCTCATGTGGGCCACCGATTGGCCCGTCTGCTTGCCCCATGCGACGTATGCCCAAACGCTCTCCGTCGTTCGCGACGAGATGAAGTTCCTCAACGAAGACGACAAGATGTGGATGCTGTCGAAGACGATCGAACGCGTCTGGCCGCATGCCTGAATACCCCGATATCACGGTCTACATCGAAGCGATCGAGCGGCACGCGCTTAACCACACACTGCAAACTGTCAAGCTCACGACGCCCTTCCTGATTCGCACCTACAAGCCGCCGATTGAATCTTTTCACAGTCAGAAACTGGTCGCTCTCCGCCGTATCGGTAAAAGGATCGGTTTCGGCTTCTCCAACCGCCACTGGCTGGTGCTCCATCTGATGATCGCCGGCCGGCTCCACTGGAACGGCCGGCGCCAGGCTCTCGCCACATTCGCATTCGATAACGGCAGCCTGACGCTTACGGAAGCCGGCACCCGCCGCCAGGCCGCGGTCCATCTCTTTGATGGTGAGTCCGGTATCGCCTCCATCGACCCCGGCGGCCTCGAAGTCATGGACGCCACTCTCGCCGAATTCACCGAGCGCTTCACCGCGGAGAATCACACCTTGAAGCGGTCCCTCACGGATCCCCACATCCTCTCCGGTATCGGCAATGCCTATAGCGACGAGATCCTCCATCACGCCCGGCTTAGTCCAGTCGCCCTCAGCCAAAAACTCTCTTCCGCCGAGATCGAACGCCTCTTCCATTCCATCCACGACCGGCTTACCTATTTCACGGTTCTCTTCCGCCAGCAAACCGGCACCGGCTTTCCCGAAAAGGTCACCGCGTTCCGCCCCGAAATGGCGGTGCACGGCAAATTCAAGGAACCCTGCCCGCATTGCGCCACGCCTATCCAGCGGATTGTCCACGCCGCCAATGAAACCAACTACTGTCCCGCCTGCCAGACTGGCGGCAAACTCCTCGCCGACCGCGCCCTCTCCCGTCTCCTCGGCAAGGACTGGCCGAAAACACTCGAAGAGATGGAGCTTAGGAAACATTCATGAGCCAGGACAACTCCAAATCGATATGGGCGCTCTTTCCTATTCCTCTAGGACTTTTCCGGGAACTATGCCCCACTCCCAAATAGTTCGATGTAGCGCTCTGTATCTTTTAAACGACCATTGTCAGGCCACCCGCCTCCGCCGAAAACCAACCCTAAGTCACACATTGTTAATACGTTATCCGGCCACCTTGAACGGAATGGCTCAGCCGCCCATCTCGCCAGCCATCCGCTCGGGCCCATACATTAACTTCAATCTTTCCAATCACCTACGCCATCTTGTGGAATTGTTGAGGAAAACCACAATTAGTAGTTGACCGGCTCCAAAGGACCGCAGTATGCTGTAGTTCGTTACCGAGATACCGTAGTCCTTAGGTAGGCAATCCGGGTAGTCTCCCCGGTTCCTCTCGGTCGACAAAAAATCGGTCTCTCCACCCTCGATTGCTCCGGATTTAGGCTGGCGGGGCCGCCTCACGTTTTCCCGTATTTATGCGTTCCAAATCCTCCCCCCAAGGTGAATCCAGATGGCGACGACGGCACAACAAATGACAAAAGGAAACACGCCGACTGCGCAGCAACTCTTTCCGGACGTTCGGCCCCAAGTCCCGGAAGCGGCGATGCGTGTGAAAAAGCGCAACGGCACCCTTGAGCCCGTCGACGTTTCCAAGATCATTCGCGCGGTTCAGCTCTGTGCCGCCGGCCTCACCCAGGTCGATCCAATGCGGATCGCCGTCAAGACCATCGGCGGCCTCTACGATGGCTCCACAACCCGCGAGCTCGATCAGCTCAACATCCAAACCGCCGCCTCCCTCATCGCCGAAGAGCCCGAATACTCCCGCCTCGCCGGCCGCCTGCTCGCCAACTTCGTCGAAAAAGAAGTTGCCGCCCAAAATATCTACTCCTTCTCGCAATCCATCGAAGCCGGCCATAAATTCGGCCTCATTGGCGAGGAGTGCCACGAATTCGTCAAGGCCAACGCCCGCAAGCTCAATAGCGCCATCGACGACCGCAACACCGATCTCTTCGAGTACTTTGGCATCCGGACCGTCTATGACCGCTATCTTTTAAAGAATCCCGAATCCCGCGACGTCATTGAAACGCCCCAGTACTTCTTCCTCCGTGTCGCCTGCGGCCTAAGCGCCAACGTCCAGGAAGCGATCGAGTTCTACAAGCTCATCTCGGCTCACGACTACATGCCGAGTTCGCCCACGCTCTTCAACTCCGGCACTAAGCATCCCCAGATGTCGAGCTGCTACCTCCTCGATAGTCCGGAAGACAATCTGGAAAGCATCTACGAGCGCTATAAAGACGTTGCCATGCTCTCCAAGTTCGCCGGAGGTATTGGACTGGCCTACCACCGCATCCGCGCGCGTGGATCGCTTATACGGGGCACCAATGGCAAATCGAATGGTATCGTTCCTTGGCTGAAAACGCTCGATAGCTCTGTTAGCGCTGTAAACCAGGGTGGCAAACGGAAGGGCGCCGCGTGCGTCTATCTTGAGCCATGGCATGCGGATATCGAGGAATTCTTAGAGCTTCGCGATAACACCGGTGACGAGGCGCGCCGTACCTACAACCTCAACTTGGCGAACTGGATTCCCGACGTCTTTATGCGCCGCGTGGACGAGGATGGGCTGTGGTCGCTGTTCGATCCCAAAGTCGTCCCGCACCTCACGGACCTCTATGGCGCGGCCTTCGAAAAGGCCTACGCCGAAGCCGAGCAGAAGGGTCTGTTCATGCGTCAGGTCAAGGCGCGCGACCTTTATGCCCGGATGATGAAGACGCTCGCCGAAACCGGCAACGGCTGGATGACCTTCAAGGACGCCTGCAATCTGAAGAACAACCAGACTGGGCACGACGATAACGTCATCCACCTCTCGAATCTCTGCACGGAGATTACCGAAATCACCAACCAGGCCGAAACCGCCGTCTGCAACCTCGGCTCGGTCAATCTCGCCCGGTACGTAAACAACGGAGAGTTTGATTTCACCAAGCTCGCCCAAACCGTCCAACTCGCCGTCCGCTTCCTGGACAAGGTCATCGACATTAATTACTATCCGACCTCCGAGGCCGGCTCCTCCAACCGGAAGTGGCGCCCCGTAGGCCTCGGCATCATGGGCTTGCAGGACGTTTTCTTTCAGTTGCGCCTGCCTTTTGATTCCGATAAGGCACGCGAGCTTTCCCGCAAGATCCAGGAGGAGATCTACTACTGGGCCATGCTCACCACCGTTGATCTCGCCGAGCAGCTTGGTCCTAACGACGCCTTCGGGAAAACCCGGGCCGCCAAGGGTGAATTCCAGTTCGATCTCTGGGGCGTCAAGCCCCCGGAGCCGGCCCGCTGGGAAGCGCTCCGCGCTCGCATGACCGAAGCCGGTATGCGCAACTCGCTCATGATCGCCATCGCGCCCACCGCGACCATCGCCTCCATCGTCGGGTCGTATGAATGCATTGAGCCGCAGGTGTCGAACCTTTTCAAACGGGAGACGCTCTCCGGCGATTTCATCCAGATCAACCGTTACCTCGTTAACGAGCTGAAACAACTCGGCCTCTGGAGCGAAGATCTCCGCAACCGCGTCAAAATGGGTGAGGGTTCGGTGCAGCACATCGACGAGATTCCGGACGACATCAAACAGGTCTACCGGACCGTGTGGGAGGTGCCGATGCGCTCTCTGATCGACATGGGCGCCGAGCGCGGGCCGTACATCGATCAGAGCCAGTCGCTCAACCTCTTCATTGAGAGTCCGACCATCGGCAAGGTCTCTTCGATGTACATGTACGCGTGGAAGAAGGGACTGAAAACCACCTACTATCTCCGCTCCCGCCCCGCGTCGAAGATCTCGAAGGCAACCGTTCCTGTCAACGCGGCTCCCGTGTCCGTCTCTCAGGCCATTGCCTGCTCGCTGGAGAATCCCGAATCCTGTGAGGCCTGCCAGTAGGCATAGAAAGTAACCCAATGATTCTCGACCCCGGCTTTAATCTCACCCTCCGTCCCATGAAGTACCCGGTCTTCTACGAAATGTATAAGACCGGCATCAAGAACACGTGGACCGTGGAGGAGGTCGATTTCTCGACTGACGTCACCGATCTACGCCAGAAGATGAATCCGGCGGAACAGCACCTGATCAAGCGCCTCGTCGCTTTCTTCGCCACTGGCGACTCCATTGTCGGCAACAACCTGGTGCTCAACCTCTACAAGCACATCAACTCGCCCGAGGCGCGCATGTACCTCTCCCGGCAGTTGTATGAAGAGGCAGTGCACGTTCAGTTCTATCTCACCCTGCTCGATACCTACATCCCGGACGCTAACGAACGGGCCGCGGCGTTCTCCGCCGTCGAGAACATCGCCTCCATCAAACACAAGGCCGATTTCTGCTTCAAATGGATCGACTCCATCAATGAAATGGACGCCGTCCACACCGAAGCCGACATGAAGAACTTCGTTCTCAACCTGGTCTGCTTTGCCTGCTGCATTGAGGGCCTGTTCTTCTTCGCCGCCTTCGCCTATGTCTACTTCCTGCGAAGCCGCGGCTTGTTGCAGGGCTTGGCCACGGGTACGAACTGGGTCTTCCGCGACGAAAGTGCCCACATCGAGTTCGCCCTCGAAGTCATCTCGACGGTTCGCCGTGAGCGGCCGCACCTGTTCGATGCCGAGCTCGAATCCCGCGTCCGCCAGATGATTCGCGAAGCCGTCGATTGCGAGGCGCACTTCGCTGAGGACACCCTCTCCGGCGGCGTCAGCGGCCTCTCCAGCGCCTCCATGCGCCAGTATCTCGAATACATCGCCGATCGCCGTCTCGCCGCCCTTGGCATCGCCCCCATGTACGGGTCCAAGAATCCATTCGATTTCATGGAACTGCAGGACGTGCAGGAGCTCACTAATTTCTTTGAACGCCGTGTCAGTTCCTATCAAGTCGCCATTACCGGCGAAGTGAACTTCGCCGAAGAGTTCTAACGGCCAGCCGCCAGTCATCGCGCCGGACCGTGCTATCGGCTACGCTTCGTGCTGAGAGGCACACGCGATGACTGACAACCTAGCCATCATTTTGGTGCACGGCTTTTGGGGTGGCGCCGCGCATTGGAATTGAACTGCCACTGACGTCGCTCTCCGGCGATGCCGGACGAACACGAAAAATGATTGCGCAATGGGATGGTCCGGTTTTGCTGGTAGGACACTCCTATGGCGGCGCGGTAATAACCGAAGCAGGCGATCGGCCGAACGTGGTCGGTTTAGTCTACATCGCCGCGTTTGCACCGGACGCCGGCGAGAGCCCCGGCGGCATCACCGGTAAGAATCCCCCGGTTGCCGCGCCGAATCTCGCTCCCGGCAGCGATGGCTATCTTTGGATCAAAAAGGAGTTATTCCAGGAGAGCTTCTGTCAGGACTTGACGGCCGACGAAGCGCTGGTCATGGCGGTTACGCAGAAGGCCCCGTTGGCCAGTACTTTCGGAGACCCCGCTCCCGCATGGAAGAAGAAACCTTCCTGGTATCAGATCTCCAGCGAGGACCGTATGATCGCCCCCGCCAGTCAGGTATGGATGTCCGGACGCCTGGACGCGAAGAAGGTGATCAAATTGAACGCGAGCCACGCCTCGCTGGCCTCCCGTCCCGCCGAAATAGCCGCGCTCATTGACGAAGCGGCCGCCATCGGAAAAACGCAGGCCGCCGCACTTAAAGCTTAGCGATTGCCCTGGCTGCATCGACAGCCAATACTGCCGCGTGTTTCGACTCATTCGGCAGTCCTTCGAGCATCGTCTCCACATCCGCTGCGCTGACCGCTCCAAGCTCCAGCACGGTTTTGCCAATCGACCACTCGGCCAGCGCAGCCCCGGCCGCAATGGACGCTGTACAGCCCTTCGCCTGAAACGCCGCGTCTTTCACGCGGTCATCCTCCAGCAGCGCGCTAAATCGTAAAATGTCGCCGCAGATAGGGTTCATCACTTCGATCTGTAACGCCGGCGCCGGCAGCACGCCCACATGCTTCGGAGCGCGAAAGAATTCTAAAAGTGTTGCACTATACATGCGATAATTCCCTATTCTGATTGCTTCCCCGATTGTAATCCGACCCGATGCATCTCGAGCCGAAGACCGTCCACGCGCCTGAAATCGGCGCTGTCTGGCTGAACTCGCCGCCGCTCTCCCTGCGGCAGTTACGAGGACAAGTGATCCTGGTCGATTTTTGGGACTTTACTTGCGTTAACTGCATTCGCACACTTCCGTATATTCGGGAGTGGCACCGTCGCTACCATTCTCTCGGACTTACAGTAATTGGCGTACACGCTCCCGAGTTCTACTTTGGGCGTGTGCCGGAGATTCTGGAACAGGGAATTGCAGAGTTCGACTTACCCTATCCGGTAATGCTCGATAACGACTTCACCGTATGGAAGGCATTCGCGAATAAGTATTGGCCGTCAAAGTATGTCATTGATACCGCCGGGTACTTGCGATACTCTCACGCTGGCGAGGGTGCGTACCAGGAGACGGAGTTGGCCATCCAGGCGCTGTTGCTGGAGCGGGACCCTGGCGCATCAATGCCCCTGCCAATGACGCCATTGCGGGCGCTCGACGCCCCAGGCGCCATGGCGCGCTGCCTGCCGCCGGCTCCGGAGCTCTATCTTGGTCACCGCCGCGGCCGGATCGCCAACGTAGGCGGCTTCGTCGAAGACGCGGTGCACAACTACGTCATGGGCGCCGGTCCCTTGGAGGACCTTCCCGAACTTGGCGGCGCTTGGCACTCGTTGCCGGACTGTGCCGCCACCGCGGGCGTCGTGCGCCTCTGTCTCATCTACTCGGCGGCTGAGGTTAATGCCGTTGTCTCCCCCGGCGCCGAATCCGGACTCGCTGCAATCACCGTAATCCTGAACGGCGAGCCAGTGCCCGCCGGGTCGCGCGGCAGCGATCTGCAAACCGAGCCCAATGGGGAGACGATCGTGAAAATCACGCGTCCCCGGATGTACTCTTTGATCCGCGGCGCGGTGTTCGAGCAGGCTCTGTTGGAGCTTTCCTGCGCTGCTCGCGGCCTGCAGTTTTTCGCCTTTACCTTTGGCAGTTGTCTGGAGGGCGCGTGAAACGGCATGAGATTCGCGTCGTCGCCGGTGTCATCGAAAGGGACGGCATGATCCTCGTCGGGCAGCGCCGCGCCGGTGATCGATTTCAGTTCAAGTGGGAGTTTCCGGGCGGGAAAGTCGAGCCGGATGAAGATCCAAAGGAGGCGCTCGCACGGGAGTTGACTGAAGAGTTGGGTATCGTTGCGGAGATCGGTGAGGAGTTGGCCCGCTATGAACACTATTATCCGGGTAAGACCGCTATCCTGCTGATGTTCTACCGCGTCGTCTCCTTCACCGGCGAGCCGAAAAACCACGTTTTCGAGAGCATTCGCTGGGAAACGCGCCACAAGCTGCCGGAGTATGATTTCCTCGATGGCGATGTGGATTTCGTACGGCGGCTTGCGAAGGGCTTGTTCCGCTCAGCCGCTGGAACGTAGGCCTATCCCAACTCACATGAGCCCCATCGTCCGCCGGATCACCACAAACCCTTCCCGCGTCTTCTGCTCCACCACCTGCATCGCCCGCTCCCTTTTCCTCTGCGCCCCCGCATAATCATGATGTACTCCAAGTAGCGCGTCCCCCATCTGCGCTGGTGTCGCCGAAGCCAAATGGAACGCCCACTCACCCAACCCGATATCGTTGAACATCTCGGCCTTCTTCCCAAACGCCCACTCAAAGCAGTGCAAGCAGGGAAGCCCATTCGCAAGCGCCATGATGTTCCCATGCGGCTCCATGTTGAACATCGTCCGCGACGCCAGAAACACGCTCAACGCCTCGTCCGGTAGCCAGAACTTCTCCCGTAATTTCAAATACGGCTTCACATCCGCCGGCATCGGGTCAATCAATTGCTCCTTACCAAGAGCAATCTCCCTGTCGTCTTCCGGTGCAATTAAAATCGGTAGTTTCGTCTCACGCACCCAACGAACCAGCACCTCGCGCATCTTCTGGACATACTCGGCCCCGCGCTCCTTTACGCCCGGCCGGTCCAGCACGGCGTAGTGAATAATCGCCACCAGAAACCTACCCCGCTCCAACCCTGCGGCGGTCAAATACCCGTTAGCCGCGGCGTCATTTCTCTGCCGGTACTGAAATGCGATATCCGGTGCAAACGCGATGTGCGGTCCTTGAATCCCGGCCTCTTTCAGAATGCCGATCGAGATCGAATCTCGCGTGAACAAAAACTTTGCGCCGGACAACACGCGCTGCAAGACAATCGGGCTTGGCGGATCGAACGTGTCGAACGTTTGCGCCCACGTTCCGTAGGGTTTCCCCAAATTCCCCGCAAGGAACAACGGCGTCACCGATGCTAGCGTCCGCTCCCAGTCGTGCGTCCCATGCAAGCCATAGTTGATCACCATCCCCGAGTTGTACAGAAACAGGTCCATCTCCTCGAACGCTGTCCGCAAGTGCGGCGGTGTCGGCTTACCGGGCTCATTGATCCGCCCATCGAGGAACTTCGCTTGCGGAAAATCGCGGCGGATCAACTTTCTGCCGGACTCATCGATATTCGCGGCCCAGCAGGTAACATCGGCCTCAGGAATGAACCGCGCTAACGCGCCCAACATCGCCGGGGTGAAACAAACATCGCCGATGTTCCGCATCTGCCACCCGGTACGTAGCAGAATCTTCTTCCGCGCCGCGGACTGGGCCAATACGGAAGCAGGTGCGGCGGCTAAGAAGGCCCGGCGCTTCATTATTCCGGTATCTGGATCTCCAGCCCGCGCTCGGAGTTGAAGCGCTTCGTGGACTCGCGATCGAGATTGGTCAGAGTAATGCTGTCCTGCTTGTGATCAGGCTGCACAAAGTGGAGCTTCTCCTTCTCCACCCAAAACGCAACCGACTGCCGCAGCGTCCCGTCTTTCAACGCCAGCAAAAACACCTTCGGCTTGCCCGGCTGGAAATTCTCATAGGGGTTGCTGATGTTCGAATACTCCCGCATCACCGGTTTTGGCGTTTCCGGCTTATAGTCCGGATTCACCACGAGTATCGGCTGCGGTGCCGGCGCCAGGTTCTGCTGATTCACCAGGACCAACGGAGCCTGTTGCACTGGCGGTTCGTACCACCCGCTGCCGATATAAACAGGATACGGTGCCGGGTAGATTGGCCGCGCGCCATGTCTCTGCGGCATTGGCCGTCCGGCAATGCTTCCGCTCAGGTTTGTCACATGGTTCACGATCGGCGGAGGAAGCACGACCGGCGTACGAGCCACCGCTGGCGGAGGAAGCACAGCCGGCATTCCCGTCGAGTGTTGCGGGAACTGCGGGAACTTAGGTTGTGCGATGCAGGCGAGCCCCGCCACGCCGGCAACCGCGAGTAGATTCCGTAGCAATGTGGTACCTCTGCATTTGAGACTAGTGGTTCGTGTGGCAGGTTGCAAGCAAGTTTTATAATGGGCCATGCCGGAAATTCGTCACTCGGTGTGTGCGCTCGATTGCCCGGACGCGTGCGGGCTCCTTGTGCAAGTGGAAGACGGCCGCGCCACCAGGCTGCGCGGAAACCCGGACCATCCGATCACGCGCGGATTCCTCTGCGCCAAAGTAACGAAGTACCTGGATCGCGAATACTCGCCGGACCGCCTGCTCTATCCCATGAAGCGCGCCGGCGCCAAGGGCGAAGGCAAATTTACCAGAATTACGTGGGACGAGGCGCTGGACACGATCGCCAACAGGTTGCGGCGCGTCGCGCAGGAATGGGGCCCGGAAGCTGTCCTGCCCTATAGCTACGGCGGCTCGATGGGCCTTCTCAACGCCAACGGCATGGACCGCCGCTTCTTTCACCGCATCGGCGCATCGCGGCTCGATCGTACGATCTGCGCCACTGCGGGCGCGGCCGGCACGATGAAAACGCAGGGCAATCGCTACTCCATCGCCCCGGAGGATTTTGTCCACGCTCGCCTCATCATCGCCTGGGGTGCGAACGTCCTTGCCACCAACGTCCACCTCTGGCCCTTCATCGTTGAGGCTCGCAGGGCGGGAGCAAAGTTCATCGTCATCGATCCGCACCGCAACCGCACGGCTGCGTCCGCCGATCAGCACCTGTTCATCAACCCGGGCTCGGACAAAGCGCTCGCGCTCGGCATGATGCACGTGATTTTCCGCGATGGCCTCGAAGATCCCGACTACCTGTCCCGCCATGCCTCCGGGGCCGCGGAGCTCCGCGAGTTCGTGCGTGACTACACACCCGAAAGAGTCGCCGAGTGGACCGGCATCGACGCGGCGGCAATCGAAACGCTCGCCCGCGAATATGCGGACACGCAACCTGCCGTCATTCGCCTGAACTATGGAGTGCAGCGCAATCCCAACGGCGGCACCGCCGTCCAGGCCATCACCATGTTGCCCGTCGTTACCGGCGCATGGCGTCATCAAGGCGGCGGCATGCAACTCTCTACGTCGCAGTCCTTCACGCTGGACCGCCCGGGGCTCGAAATGGCTGAGTTGCAGAAACGCTCGCCGCTCGGCCGCGAGGCCCGCATCGTCAACATGTCTCAACTCGGCCATGCGCTCACGGAGCTCGACGCGCCTCCTGTGAAGGCGATGGTCGTCTACTGCTCCAATCCTGCCGCCGTCGCGCCAGACCAGCCCCATGTGCTCAAAGGCCTCGCCCGCGAAGACCTGTTTACCGTCGTGCTCGAACAGTTCCAAACGGACACCGCGGACTTTGCCGACATCGTTCTCCCGTCCACCACCTTCCTCGAGCACACCGATCTCTACTTCGCCTACGGCCACCACTACCTGCAAATCGCGCGCCCCGCGCTGCCCGCGCCGGGCGAGGCGAAAAGCAACGTGTGGGTTTTCCAGGCCGTCGCGAAACGCATGGGTATTGAGGATGCCGAGCTCCACATGACCGAAGACGAGATGATTCAAGTCCTCCTCGGCAGCGGACACCAACACCTCGATGGAATCACCATCGAACGGCTCGACGCGGAACATCATGTGCGTCTGAACTTGCCGGTGCCTTATCTGCCATTTGTCAATGGCGGCTTCGGCGGGCCCGATGGCAAAGCACAACTCTCTCCTGACGGCCTTGCGTATGCGCCGCCGCCCGAATCCCGCCTCGGCGACGAAAAATCTGTCTACCCTCTCGAATTGATCTCGCCAAAAGCGCACGACGCCATGAACTCCACGTTCGGCTACCTGCCGGAACTCGATGCGGAGACTGCCGTCGCGTGGCTCCACGCCTCCGACGCGGCGGAACGCGGGATCTCCACCGGTGACGCTGTCCGTCTCTTCAACGATCGCGGGGAAGTCCTTGCCCGCGCCGAGGTAGATGGTAAGACGGCCCCCGGTGTCGTCGCCGTTCCCGCCGTCCGCTGGCCGCGCCGTAGCGAAAACCGCGCCGGAGTGAATACACTGATAGCGGACCGCCTTACCGACCTCGGTGGCGGTGCCACATTCTACAGTTGTCTCATTCAGGTGGAAAGATGCGCAGATCAGTAGTCGCGGTCCTGGCGGTGTTGGCAATAGCCGCCATGCCTGGCTGTAAGCGGAGAAAAGATCCCGTTCAGTATGTCGAGGAGGGCGGCTCGCAACTCGCCATCGCCATCAACGTCGCCGACCCCAGAGCCGCCATCCAGCTTCTCCGTGGTTTTCACGATGTCGAGAACAACGCCTGGCGCTGGACCGGGCCGACGTTCGCCGTCGCGCTCCGCCCCCCTAAAGAGGTTCCGCCGGAAGGCGCAAGGCTCTTCCTCGAATATGCCGTTCCTGACGTCTTCCTGCAGAAGGTGCCGCGGACAACGCTCTCCGTCATGGTGAACGGCAAAGCGCTCGATCCCGAAGTGATTAATAAGGCCGGCAGCGGCCGCGTCGAACGCACCGTTCCTCCGGAGCTGCTGCGCAGCGACGTCATAACGGTTGACTTCTCCCTGGATAAGTTCCTTCCGGCGGGGGCTGTCGATCAGCGCGATCTCGGCTTGATCGTCAGCGCGGTTGGATTGCAGGGTTCAAAGGCCCCGGCGCCCGCGACGAAATGAAGGAACGGCTGGCGGGCTTCGTACTCGCGTGCGCCCTTACCCTCTGGCTCTACTGGCTTGGCCTGATCACGTGGTTTTCGCTCGATGATTTCGCTTGGCTCGGTCTGCGCCTCTCCGTAGAGAACGCTGGCGATCTTGTTGGAACGCTCTTCGCTCCGAAAGCGCAAGGGACCGTCCGTCCACTCTCCGAGCGGCTCTATTTTCTCGTGCTCGAAAAACTGTTCGGTATGGACGCGCTGCCTTTTCGCATCGTCGCGTTCGCGACACAGTTCTTAAATCTCTGGCTGGTCATACGCCTTGTAGAGCGTGTCACCGGATCGAAGGCCGCCGGTTTCCTGTCGGCACTGCTCTGGATCGTCAACAGTGCCCTCGCGCTCGCTATGTCGTGGAGCAGCGCGTACAACCAGATCATGTGGCCGTGTTTTATGCTTGCGGCCTGCCATGCGCGTTGGACGTGGCTTGAAACCGGCAGCCATCGCGCGCGATATCTGGAGTCGCTCTGGTTCGTCCTCGGATTCGGCGCTCTCGAATTGAATGTTGTCTATCCGGCGATCGCGTCGGCCCTTACACTTCTCTATCGTCGAGAGCGCTGGAAGGATCTGCCCGCTCTTTTCGCCGTCTCCGGACTCTACGCGATATGGAACCGTACGATGGCCAAGCCACAATCGAGTCCGGTCTATACGCTCTACTGGGATAGCGATCTTGCCGGCACTCTCGGCGCATACCTGCGAATGGCAACCGGAATCTGGCGTCCCGATCTGATTCGTGAAAATCCAGCGTGGTGGACGACTGCGGAATGGGTGGCCGGGGTCGGGCTGCTGGCTGCGATCGGCTACCTGCTTTGGCGCCGGGAGCGCTGGATCGTGTTCAGTTTGGTGTGGTTTTTTGCTACTTTAGGGCCACTTTTGCCCCTCAAAATGCACGTTTCTGACTACTATTTGACCGTCCCCGCGCTTGGTCTGGCCATGGCGGCCGGTCTCGCGGCCGCCCGGAAACCTGCCCTGGCGCTCCTCCCGATCGCCGTCTACGCCGCCGCCAGTGGTCTCTGGGCGAGGAAGACCGTTGCCTACAATTACGACCGCGCCGAAACCGGTAAGGCCTTATTTTTTGGTGTGTTAGAAGCATCGAGACTGCATCCGGGCAAGCTTATCCTTCTGACCGCGGTCAGCTCCGACCAGTACTGGGGGGTAATGAACGACAACCCCTTCCGCCTCATCGACGGACTAAAGCTGCACTTGGCGCCGGGAGGAGACGAAAACATCGAAAAACACCCGGAATTGGGCGATCCCGGGCGGTATGTGCTACCCGGGCCAGCGGCCCGGGTAGCGTTGGAGGCGGGGCAGGCGGTGGTTTACTCGCCGGCGGGCGGGAAGCTTCGGAACGTGACCGCGCTATGGCAGGGAATGGCGAAGGACCGGTGGGGCGGGGAACTGTCGCCGATCGTCGACATTGGGCAGCCGTTGTTGGCGGGGCAGCTGGGCAAGGGGTGGCACCAGATCGAACAAAGCTTCCGCTGGTCCGAGGGAGAGGCGTCGCTTCGTCTTGGCGCGACGGCGGATGTGCGGGAGATCACGATCGAAGCGTTTCGCGGGCATGAGGATGGCAAGCGCGGAGCAGTGTCGATTACGGTATTCGCGAATGGCGTTGCGGCGGGCAAATGGGAGATGCCGCGCGACGATAGCTCTCTCGCAGTATCCACGCCTTTGCCCGCTGCAACCGATAGAGCGAAGCCAATTCGCATAGATCTGCGGATTGCGCCGGTTCTGCGCGAGGACGGCTCGAACGGGCGCGAGTTGGGCTTGGCGTTTGGCAAGATCGGCCTACGCTAGCTGGTTCAAAACCAGACACGTGTTTCAAATTGAGCCATCGGCCGCGAGAAAGATTTTAGAGGCCCTAATGTTGGTGCCCCGCAGCGCCGATAAGACAACACAGCGCTTGATTTTCAATGGCTTAGGGATTTCCTGCGGCGGCACGACTAAAAAAATATTCGATGCCGGGAATAACTTGGCTATTGAATTGCTCTTTAGGTGTGCTAGCATATATGCGAATCGAAACCAAAGCTCGGCGCGACGGATCGTTAACAGAGCTGTTCGCTCAGGGTGGCGAGGGTGCAGCCCAAGCTGCTTTGCTGGTCCGGCTGAACGGTGATCGTCAGCCCGTCGAAAGATTTCTTGACCAGGTTTGTACGCCGATTACGCTTTTGAATTTTGAACCTTTTTGCTCGACCATGCGTCCAATTGGTCTGAGAGTAGTTAAACAGCTAACTCCGCTAGGGGAAAGCGAAACTAAACGCTTCCCTGAAGCGTTATTACAGGAGCCGCTGACGAATAGTTCAGAGGCCACATAGCAGAGAGTCCGAGACGCAAACAGCGTTCTTGACGTCGGACTACTGAACCGCAAACAACCAGCAAAAAGCAATAGGGAGGAAAAAACCATGACAAACGCTGAACTGAAAGCCTATAAGAAGATCCTGGCTGCGAAGGAGGCCGAGCTCGTCGGCGCCCTCCGCAACCGTGAGGGTATCGAGATCGAAAAGAGCCCGGATGCTCTGGACGAAGTGCAGCGCGCCGCCGAGCGCGAACTCGCTATCCGTACACTCGACCGCGAATCTAGCCTCTTGCGCAACGTGCGCGCGGCACTGCAACGCATCGAGGGTGAATCGTATGGTGTTTGCCTCCATTGCGAAGAAGACATTAGTGTAAAACGTTTGAACGCAGTCCCCTGGGCGCCCTACTGCATATCCTGCCAGGAGCAGTACGACGCGCATAAGATCGAGGGCGACGAGCAGTTCGACGACATGCTGGTCAACGCGGCCTAATCAACCGTCCACCAAATACAGCGGGGCGACGGCATTTGCCGCGCCCCGTTTCGCTTTCCTAGCAGTGAATGGCGACTGCTGCCACCATGCGCCCGTCGCCACGGTCGCGGCGGAAAGAATGGAAGCGCGCGGGCTCGCACACCGTGCAGAGGCCAAGGGAGTCGATTCGCTCCGAGCGTACGCCGGCGGCGGTTAACTGGCTCACGTTAGCACTCACGAGGTCAACGTGTGGCCTGGTGTAGTTGTTTATGGTGTAACCGGGAAACTGGGCCGCTACTTCATCACCGACTTCGAAGCAGCAGGAGCCGATACAGGGGCCGATAGCAGCGTAAAGTTCACCTGGTTCCGAATGGAACTCGCGCCGCATCGCGTCGACGGTTAGCCCGGCGATCCATGTCGCGGTGCCTCGCCAGCCGGCATGGACGGCGGCGACAGCGCGCCGGACGGGATCGACCAGCAGGAGCGGCACACAGTCGGCCGTTCGTATTTCGAGCCAAAGGTTCACCGCCTGCGCGATCAGTGCGTCGCCGTCGCCGTGGTGTCCGGGGGCGTCGACGCGGACAACGCCCGCTCCGTGCACCTGATGCAGCGCCGCGGTCCGTGCCTGCGGCGTCCAGTAGCCGTCATCGCGAGTCCCAAACCCGTGTCCCACCCAATCGAATTCGCTCAGTAGTTGCGAGCGCAGGGCGCTCATGCGTTCTCAGCGCGGTACCACTCCAGAGTCCGGCGCAATCCTTCCTGAATCGTAAAACGGGGCGCATGACCGAGTTCCCGAACGGCCGCAGTCGTGTCGGCCTGGGAGTCACGCACGTCGCCTTCGCGCCAAGGCCCGTAGTTGGCGGGGAGCGTGATGCCCTCCAGCCGCTGGACTTCTTCCCAGAGATAGTTCAGCGTGTACCGTCCGCCGTTGCCGGCATTGAAGACCTTGCCGGAGACACCCGGAGCGATGGAAGCCTTATGGACCAGTGCGGCGACATCCTCGACGTAGGTGAAATCGCGCGACTGCTCGCCGTCGCCGAAGATCGTGGGCGCTTGACGGGTCAGGGCGGCCTTCATGAACAGGGACAAGACGCCGGAGTAAGGACTCGACGGATCCTGACGGGGACCGTAGACGTTGAAGAATCGCAGCGCGACCGTTTCGAGGCCGAAGCAGGAGGAAAACACCGACCCGTAGTACTCTCCCATTAGCTTCTGCAGCGCGTAAGGCGACTTTGGACGAGGCGCCATCGACTCGGTTTTCGGCAGCACGTCGGTGTCTCCATAAGCGGAACTCGATGCCGCGTAGACGACTCGCCGGACACCGGCGGCGTGTGCAGCGCGATAGACGTTGAATGTCCCGTTTATGTTTACATCGTGCGAGGGCACCGGTTCGTTGATGGAACGGGGCACGGACGGAATGGCGGCGAGGTGGTAGATAACTTCCGCACCCGCGAAAATTCGTTCCAGCGGATCGTAGTCGCGAATGTCGACGAGGTGGGTTTCGACACGGTCACCGACCGCCTCGAGATTCTTCAGCTTCCCGCTGTTCAGGTTGTCGACGATTCCGACGCGGCCGTCTCCGTTGGCGAGTAGTTGGCGGACCAGAGCCGATCCGATAAAACCGGCGCCGCCGGTAATGATGCTTTTTGGCCGAGTTTCCATGGTCTATAAATTGAGGGCCGTAATCTGGGTTTCCATGTGGCGGATCGATTCGTTGGCAATCGTCTCCGCGCCAAAAGAGAAGTCGAACGCTTCGAGAGAAACCCAGCCCTGGTAGTTTCGTTCCGCCAGGATCGACAGAACGGGCTTGAAATCATAGTTGCCCTTGCCGGGGTGCTTGCCATCGAGCTCGTTTACGTGCACGTGGCGGATGAGCGGGTAGTGGCGCTCGACGAGCACGGCATGAGGCTCGGTCTCTTGGACGGCGTTGTGGCTGTCAAACATGGTGCGGACAAACGGATTGCCGATTTGATTGACCCACGCCGCGGCTTCATCGAGCGAGGTTACAACATCGGTGTCCGCGGGCGGGAGGGCTTCAATCAGCAGCGTAACGCCGCGCTCCGCCGCCCGCAGGCCCGCGACGGACATGCCGTCGACGTAGTGCTTCGTGGCTTCGGTGGCGGAGATCCCTCCGGTCGATGTGCGTTGTTTGGGAGAACCGAAGATCATTTTTCCATTGGGGCCGAGATCGGCGCAAAGATCGATGAGATCGTGAATATGCCGCCAACCGCGGGCGCGGAGGGCGTGATCCGGGGTGGTGACATGGAGACCGGGAGGGGAGACCATGAGCCAGTGCAAGCCGACGAATTCCAATCCTTCTTCGGCCATGACTTTCGTGCATTCGCGGCGTTGCGCGGGCGTGAGCGTGCAAGGGTCTTCGGCAAGGGTGAAGGGCGCGATTTCGATGCCGGTATAGCCGGCTTTGCGGATCGACTGGCAGGCCGTGCGGAAGTCCCAGCCCTTATACACTTCGTTGCAGATGGCGTGGCGGAAACGAAAGGACATGAATTACCAGTGTACGAAGTCCGGGCCTAATCAGAAACACGATGAACGATCTTCACCGCATCGGGCGGAGGCTGGAAGAGCGTCTCGGCGGCCCGGGCCAACGGCAGCCGATGCAGTAGTGGTCTTAGCCAGGCGGCATCGTATTTGCCGAGCCGGGCAACCGCTTTCTCAAAGTGCTCGCGGGAGGCGTTTACACTTCCTGCAATCACGTGGTTACCGACGATCATATCGAGACTTGGAAGCCTGACCTCCGCCGGACGTGCGCCAAGCAGGACAAGAACGCCCAATCGGCGCAGGGCGCGCATCGAGGCGATTGCCAACTCCGCACTACCGCAGCACTCGAGAACAATGTCGGCGCCGGCTCCATCGAGCGTCCGCGTGTATTGAACGCCCTGCGAGGCAAGCAAGCGCGCCCGGGGCGATTCCGGGCTCTCCTGCGACAACACTGTCACGGCAAACCCATCGCGCAACGCGCACCACGCCGCGAGAATACCGATCGGACCCGCACCCAGAATCAGCACCCGCTCCGGTTCTCCCTGGTGGAGGCGCAGCGCCATCTCCCAGGCCTTTTCAATCACGCTGGCCGGCTCGACTAACACGGCGAAGCCGGCGAGGTTCGCCGGAACCGGGACCAGATCGTCCGCCCGGTCGACGGCGTACTCGCACATGTAGCCGTGGAGGCCGAAGATTCCGCGCTCCACATAGTCGCCAGTGAGGCAGTTGTCCCTGCGGCCGCGGCGGCACATGGCGCAGCCAGGTGTACAGTCGCGACGCACCATGGGCACAACCAGGTCTCCGGGCGAAAGGGTAAAGACATGGCTGCCGGCCGATTCGACGATCCCCACCGCTTCGTGGCCGAGCACCAGAGAGCGCTCGCCCGCGGGCGGGGAGCCGAATTCAAAGGACGCGACACCGCGGTCCGTGCCACAGACGCCACATTCGAGAATGCGTATCCGTACTTCGCCGGACTGCGGCGGCGAAGGATCCGGGTGACTGGCTACTTGTAACCGTTGTGCATCGAAATCAAGCCGGAGAGCCCGCATGGCTATGGCCGCGTGGCGACAGCGAACAGCGTCAGGCCCGGGAGCGAGATGATGGGATCGATCCAGCGCCAGAACCAGACGGTCTTGTCGAACAGCTTGAGAGTAACGCGATTCAAGCGGCGGCTGCCGAACAACTTGCCGCTAATAACCCATGCCACGTACGCCATCGCGTTGAAGCTGCGAATGGAAGTGACTTCCAAACCCGCGTCGGCGATGAGACGGCCGAGCTCGCCGCTGTCGAATCGGCGTTTGTGACCGAGCGTCCGATCCAGATTGCAGAACAGCGCCTGCTGATTCGGGACGATGATTAGCAGTTTGCCGCCCGGTGCAAGCTGCGCAGCGAGGTTTTTGACGACCGCCGCGGGGTCATTGGTAAACTCGAGGACACCGGCGGCGATTGCTGTATCGAACGGCCCGGGCAATGCCTGGCATCCGGCGGCGTCTTCGGGGTCGAGACTCCTTACCTGCACATTCGGCGTGCGCAGGAAACGGTTGCGCAGAGCGTGCAAGTAGAGCGGATCCTTTTCGGCGGCAACATAGACTTGACGCTTGCCATCATGCGGCCCGCCAGGTTGCCGATACCGGCGCCTACTTCGAGGATGCGGTCGCCGAGATGGGGCCGCAGTTGCCGCGTGAGCCACGAGACGTACTGTGGCGTTCCAGTGATGTTGTGCAGGTGGCCGCGGCCGTATGGCTCGACATAGAGGTCGTCGATCAGCCAGAAATAGACGATGGCCGCGAGCGCCTTGATACCGTCCTTCCATCCGATCTTCTTTCCTTCTTCGAACGTCCGGCCGTGGTAGCTGATCGGTACCTCGTAGATCCGCAGCTTCCGCTTGGACGACTTCATCGTGATTTCCGGTTCGAAACCGAAACGGTTGGAGCGGATGGGGATGCTCTTTAGCAAGTCCGTGCGGAAGACCTTGTAACAGGTCTCCATGTCGGTCAGATTAAGGTTGCAGAACATGTTGGACAGTGTGGTCAACGTCTTGTTGATCATCGAGTGCCAGAACGGGAGGACGCGGCTTTGTTCGGCGGCCAGGTAGCGGGAGCCGAACACGGCGTCGGCATTTCCATCGAGCAAAGGACGCAGGAGGCGGGAATACTCGTTGGGATCGTATTCCAGGTCAGCATCCTGGACGAGACAAAAGTCTCCTTTGGCGTGCTGAATGGCAGTGCGGATGGCTGCGCCTTTGCCTTCGTTGACCGGTTTGTGAATCAGACGGATCTCCGGATGTTCCGCCGCAATGCGATCGAGGATCGCACTGGTGCCGTCCGTGGAGCAGTCGTCCACCAGAATGATTTCCCGATCAACTCCGTCCGGAAGAGGCGCATCCATCACCTTAGCCAGACTGGTTTCCACCACTGCCCGTTCATTGTAGACCGGGACAAGAATTGATAATCGCATTGGCTCCTTGGACTCAGACAATACGGAACGGGCTCCGGTTGAAGGCGTAATCAATTGCCTCCTTCGGAACCTCGTATTTTGACAGCGCCATATTTCCGATATAGTTGACGTCCTTAATACCGATCGGACTTGTGAAGTAGGCGTCGACAATGAGCCTGCGAGCCCAGTCGAAGAAGCGCACGCCAGGCGCCAGGTCTGTTCCCGGTTTCACGGTGTAATTGGAAAAGCTCTTATATTGCGGCGCGCGAGCGAATAGCTCTTGCTCCGCGTGCTGTTCGCGCACAGTGCGCCCGGCGGCGACGATCGTGTCGAGCAGCGCGGTCTGTTCGGCGGGCGCGGCATCGAGAAACTCCCTGCCCGCGCGCTTGCGCATTTCCGCGTCGAACCAGGAAATGCCGCCAGTGAAGATTGCGGCCAACTCCTCGTTCTGGCTGCACAGGACGTCGATGAACTGCGGCGCGCCAGCGTCTAAGGCGCTACCGGAACGGTCATCGGCCGGCACTACAAGTTCGGAGAGTTTCGCAATAGTGGCCCACTCGTGCTCATTGAACACTTTGGGCGCGTACTTGCCGCCCTTTGTTTCCGCGGCGGCGGCGCTATGCACGTGCTGCGCCGACTGCGCGTCGAGGTCGCGCAGCGCGCCGGCGGCCGTGAGGCTGAGTGCGATCCGCCGCAGGGCATCGCGGCGTGTGGAGGTGGAGTTAGACATTGCCTTTCCTCATTTCTTCCGCCAGGTAATCCGCGGCGCGCCAGGCGAAGGCGTTGATCGTCAGGGTGGGGTTCTTGTCCGGGTTGGAGACGAAGAATCCGCCATCGACGACGAAGAGATTCTTCATTTCATGTGCCTGGCAAAACTTGTTGAGGGCCGAATCGCGCTTGTCCTTGCCCATACGCACGGTGCCCACTTCATGGATAATCGTGCCGGGTGTGGAAATGCCATCCGCCTCCCGCTGCGCCGCGCTCAGGCCGGTGACCCGGCCTCCCATGGTGGTGATGATGTCAGCGAACGTCTTCTCCATGTGGCGAGCTTGCTTCCACTCGTAATCGGACCATTTGAAATGGAACTTTAGAACCGGAATACCCCAGCGGTCGACTACGTTTCGATCGATCTCGCAGTAGCTGTGAATGTTCGGAATCATCTCGCCGCGGCCGGCGAAACCGATGGAGCAGCCGTACTCTTTGCGGGCCAGCTCCTTAATCCCCTTGCCGTAGCCGGCACGCCGCGCCGCGCCCTGGAACGAGCCGATGCCGGGCATGCCATAGCCGCCACCGATTTCGATGTGATAGCCGCGCGGGAAGTCGAGCTTGTTGTGCTTGTCCCACATCCACCACGGCATGTAGAGATGCGCGCCGCCGAAGCCGTCCGTGTTGTAGCGCGGCATGCCTTCCATCGCCGGCACGTAGCCGCTAAGGCCGAAGCCCACGGTGTCCATCAGGAAGCGGCCGACCACGCCGGAACCATTGGCCACTCCGTTCGGAAAGTCCTTTGTCTTCGAGTTGAGGAGGATGCGCGCCGATTCACAAGAGCTGGCGGCAAGCACGACCGCGCGCGCGTGAATCACCTTCTCCCGCCGCGTGTTCTTGTCGATGTAGACAACGCCGGTCGCCTTGCCATTGCCGTCGGTCAGGACTTCGCGCACCATAGCGTTGTCGAAAACCTTCAGCTTGCCCGACTTCATGGCCGGAAAGATCTCGACCTGCGAGCTGGAATAGGCCGATGCGGTCTGACAGCCGCGGCCGCACTGCCCGCAGTAGTGGCAGGGGATGCGGCCCTTCATCGGCTCCGTGACAATGGCGCGGCGATTGGGAATGCAGTGGATGCCCAGCTTGTCGCAGGACTCCTTAATCAGCAGCTCATGAACCTTCGGAGCGGGCGGCTTGAGGAACTGGCCGTTAGGCGCACTGGGGAGGTCGTTGTGATTCGAGCCGGTGACGCCGACAAAGCGCTCCGCCTTGTCGTAGTAAGGCGCCATCTCATCATAGGTAACCGGCCAGTCGTAGCCGAGGCCGTCTTTGGTGTACGGTTGAAAATCATAGGGCGAAAAACGGAACGACATACGGCCGTAGTGGTTGGTGCGCCCGCCGAGGATGCGGGAACGGAACCAGCGGAATTCGCTGCCTTCGCCGACCGTGTACGGCTCTCCTTCGAGTTCCCATCCGCCGGATGTCGTGGAGAAGTAGCCGAAGGGTTTGCCTTTGCCAAAATATGCAGCGCCGCCCTCTTCCGCACCCCGATGGGGGACGTCGTAAGGCATCTGGTGCTCTTTGAACTCCTTGGCGACATCGAGCATCGGGCCCGCCTCAAGCAGGGCGCACTTGATGCCGTGCTCTGTCAAAACACGGACCGTTGTTCCACCCCCGGCGCCCGAGCCGACGACAACCACGTCAAAGGCTTCGGGGCTTCGCTGTATCTGTGGCATCCAGACATTTTAGCGCCGTTGTCCGCGCGCTGCTTAGAAGAGCGTCTCCTGCCGGTCGTCCATGGAGCCGGCCGCGGCGCGACGTACTAGAACCGGGCCTGCGTCATTCTTTGCTTTCCGGATCAATTCCACCAGGCGGCCATGCGCATCGTGAATTTCGAGGAGCAACTGGCAACGTTTGCAGCCGCCGATAATGCCGCCCAAGCCACGGAGCGGGTCGAAGCCGGGATGCCGTTCACAGCGGCCCTTAAACCGGATTGTCCCAAGCTTCACCATGCGGGGATTGTAGTTTATCGTATCATCTTTTGTTTGATGGACTTCCGGAATATTGTGGCGGTGGCCGGGCACGCGATATGCAGCGATTGCCGCAACCCTTTCGACGAATCGAACTGGATCCTGCTGCCGTTTCAGCGCGGAGAAGTGGAATGTTATATCGGCCACATAGCGGCCGGTGTCCGGGCCGTGGCGGTAGACCCCGCGGCTCTGCTGATCTTTACGGGCGGATGCTCGCGGGAGGCAGCGGGGCCGCGCAGCGAGGCGCAATCGTACTATTGGATCGCCGATCGTTTGGGGTGGTTTGGGCATCCGGAGGTACGGCAGCGGACCATCACGGAGGAGTTCGCGCGCGACTCCCATGAGAACCTGCTTTATTCGGTTTGCCGTGCGCGCGAGTACGGCGGAAGTTATCCGGAGCATGTCACGTTTGTAAGTTGGGAGTTCAAGCGCCAGCGATTTCACTTACATCGGGAGGCCATTCGTTGGCCGGCGGATCGTTTTACTTATTTAGGTGCGAACGATCCTCCGGCGCTCGCGCAGGCGGTAGTAGCTGAAGAGCGCAACCGGATGGCATACGTTGCCGATCCATACTCAGCGTTGGCGGCGTTTCGGGCCAAGCGGGAAGCCCGCAACCCGTTCCGGCGCACGGCGGGGTATGTACTAAGCTGCCCGGAATTAGCCGGACTGCTGGCGCACGAAGGGCCGGAACTGTATAGTGGAACCCTGCCATGGAGGAGTTGACTCGGCGAATTATCCTTCAGTCTGCCGCAGCGGCTCTTGTTGCGCAGACGCCGGGGTTTATTAAAGGAGTCGGAACCGTCTCCTTCCCCAAAGAGATGCCATTTCCGGAGCGCTGCCGGTTGGCCAAAAAGTACGGGTTTGGCGCGATCGAAGTGCGGTGTATCGACGATATCGCCGTTCCCCTGGACGCTGGGCAATGCGCGGAGTGGAAACGGACGGCGGCCAATGAAGGTATTACCATTGCGACGCTTTGGGCTTCCGGGCGGTTGTACGCCGACGGCGCGATGCACGACGCCGATGCGGCGCGCCGGCAGAAGGGCCGGGATGCGCTGGCACGAGCGATTGAGGCAGCCGTGGCGTTGGGCGTGGATTCGATTCTCGTCAACGCGGTGCGCGTGGGCACGGGGCCAAAGCTGATGAACCGGTACGAAGACGTCTACAAACGGTTCCAGGAGCAACTTCGAACGCTGATCCCGGTGTGTGAAAAACATAAGGTGCGGTTGCTGGTGGAGAACGTGGGCAACCGTTTCCTGTTAAGCCCCATCGAGATGCGTAGTTTTATCGACGAGATCCGCTCCGACTGGGTGCAGGTGTATTTCGACGTTGGCAACGTGCTGCTGCAGGGATATCCGCAGGACTGGATTCCGACGTTGGGGAAACGCATCCGGCGGATTCATTTCAAGGACTATAAGTTCGACAGTAACTACGCCGGGCACTTTGTGGAACTGGGCGAGGGCGACCTGGACTGGAAAGCGACAATGGCTGCCATCCGGGCCATCGGCTACCGGGGCTTTATCGTGGATGAGTGGAGCGCGGGCACGGATTTCGAACAGCACCTGGACCGCAGCAGCAAGGCGATGGACCGGATTCTGGCGCTTTAAGGTTTCCGCCCGGTGACAATACTCCCGAGGCCGAAGCCGCGGAGGATTTCAGAACGCCTGGCCGATGCTGAAAAACGGACGCGCGCGCGCTTCGCCCGGTTTGCGGTCGAGCTTAACGCCGTAGTCGAAACGAATGAGGAAATACGGGGTGCGGATGCGGATACCAACTCCGCCCGCTTTACGAACCTCCCATGGCCGGAAGCTGGACGCCCGCTCGTACACGTTGCCGATATCGAGGAAACCGACACCATCAAAAATCTTGTAGAGCGGGAAACGCATCTCGTGATTCATGATGAACAGCGCGTCACCGCCCGTGGGGGAGATCCCATCGGAAAGCCGCGGGCCGATGCCGTCCTGCTTGAAGCCGCGGATGGTGGTGCCGCCCCCGGCGAAGAAGCGCTCACCGAGACCGATGCGGCCGGACGAGCTATGGCCGGGAATGAGATCCTGCCCGTTCAGCCCTCCGGCCAGGCCCACGCGAACTCCGCCCGCATAGACAAGGCGCGACTTACGCAGACCCTTTTGCATGGGAAGGGGCTTCGGCCTGTCGAACGGATGATAGTGGAAGTACTGGCCGAAATACTTCACGAAGTTGAGCTCGCTGCCGGACCATGTGGGCGCGTACTCGATTGCGTTGGAGATGAACTGGCCGCGGGAAGCGTCAAGGATGTCATCGCGCGTATCGCGGGAGAGAGAGGCGGTGAACGGAGCCACCAGGATGCGCGCGTCGAAGAGCGGATCGGGAACGTTTTCGTAGGTCCGCGTCTTCTCCCATCGATAGCCGTAGTTGAGCAGCCAGACGCGGCGGAAACGGGACTCCTGCAATACAGAGAAGCCAACGCGGTCCGTATTGAATCCTTCGTGGACCTCGCGGCGCACAAAGCTCGAGCCGGTGGTGCGCAGCGGGAAACGGCGAAGGAGCGGCTGGGTGAAATAGAGGCGGCCTTCCTGGAGGTCGGAATCGTAGCGGACGCGGACACCGGCGGTTCGCGCGGAGCCGAGCATATTGCGGTTGGCGACGTCGACAATTCCGCCGGGGCCGCGATCGGTATCGTAATAACCGCCGTAGTTCACCAGAAACGGGCGCACTTCGCGTACTTTGACGACGAGGTTCACCGGCTGCGGATTGCCCGCCACACCGGGAACGGCGGGGGCGACCCGGTCGATATCGACGAGCGAGTAGGCGCCGGTGGAATAGAGGTTCGTGCGGCTGCGGCTGAGTAAGTCCATGTTCAACGGGTCGCCTGGTTTCAGCGCCAGTTGTGTGTTCACCAGGTTTGGACTCGTGTGGCGATTCCCGGCAACGCTGACGGCGTCGACAACACTCTGTTGCCCCTCCTTGATCATGTAGATTAACCGCACGGTTCCGGGCGTATCGGTGCGGGCGAGCAGATAACTCACTTCCGCTTCGTTGTACCCCTTCCGGCTGTAGGCGCGGCGTAGGTTGGATATTGTTTCCTCACGATCGCGCGGCGCGTAGGTATCGCCCTCATGAAGCGTGGACTCCTTGGCAAGCGCTTGCGTCTCATAGGCCGAATTGCCCTTAAACTCGAGCGCGGCGACGGTGAACTTCGGCCCCTCGTCGATGGCGAACACGGATAGTGCGGAATCCTTGGATTGGTCGACAACCAACTCCGGCTTCGCCACTTTGGCATCCAGGTAGCCCTGCTCGCGATAGTAGCGGCCGACTAAATCGATGACGGGCTGCGGATCGAGAACCGCGTCATACTTTCGCTGCTGGTCCTTCACCAGTCCCCGCAGTTCGCTCTCACTGACACCCTTCGCGCCGGCGAAGGCGAGGCGGTAATTCCCAAATCGATGGCCGGATTGGACGTCGAAGGTGACGCGCTTCGATTGGAGAGAAGAGATATCGATCTTGTAGTCGACCTGGGCCTGAACGTAGTGGCCGGCGACGAGTTCCTTGCGGATTTGCGCGGCGGCGTCTTCCGCGCGCTGCACATCGAATACGCCGGCCACCCATAGATCCCGAATGCGGTTCCGCAGGCTGCGTGAAGGGCTGAAGCCTTCGTAGATGAACTCCACCTTCAGCCCGGGAGTGATATCGACATGTAGATCGACAGTTGACCCGTGCGCCTCGCGCTGGAGCCGCACCTTTGATTCCAGGAGCCCGGCATCGGCGTACTTGTTCGAAATCTTATCCAGCCCTTTGCGAACGCGGAAGAAGTCGTACTGCTTGCCGGTGCGCGCGGAGAGCCAATCGCCAAGCTGCTTTTCCGTGAACAGTGTCTGGCCGTCGAAGCCGACTGCGCCGACAACGCGCTTTTCGCGGTCGGCGGCGGTGCGCGGGGGCGGGGGATCACCGCCAAACTCCTGCGCGCGGCTGAAATCGATGCGATAGGAGTTGTCGCTCTGCTTGAGCGCGCGGGCGCGGAACCGGCGGGCGAAATCGTACTGGCCGACGATGATCTGATCGCCGCTATCGGTGAGGTTCATCGAGTAGATGAGGCTAAGTTGGCGGGTGAGATTCTGGCCGACGGTGAGGCGCGCGCTGGGGTCCGATTCATTGGCGATCAGGTTCGGCTCGATGCGGACCTGCGACAGGCCCGTTGCCTGCTCGATGCCGCGGCCGACCGAGCCGCCGACGCGTCCGGTGAGGTAGGAGAGCACCTGCTCCTTCGCGATGTCGGTCTCAGAGCCTTGCAGGCGATCCAGCGTGCGGCCGGTGAGAAGAATGGAGGCGATGTCAGGCTCGGGCAGGGGCGGGTCCGAGGTGAGGGTTGTTTCGCGTTCTTTGCCACTGCCCTGCACGCCGAGGGTGATGTCGTAACCGGCGGCCTGCGTTCGCGCGAGGATGTCGAATGAGGGTTCAATGCGACGTTCACTGACGAAGGTGACGACTCCGCGATCGATCAGATACTTCCGTTCATTCAGGTTCAACTCGCCGCCATCGAGCAGCGTGACGCGGCCCGTAAGACCGGGTTCGTAATACTCGCCGAGCAGACGGACCTCCACTTCCACCTCCGCCTTGGCCAAGTTGTTGTCAACCACCATCGGCTCCTCTGTCTTGATGGCGACGTTGTAGTCGAGTTTGTCGAGGAAACGGTTGCGCTCTTCGGTGAGGTCGAGCTCCGGGGTGCGATTAGCGATATTGAAAAGACCCTGATCGAGGTTGAGCGGCTCCGTGTACGAGCCCTCGCGGATGAGCGCCGAACCGGAGAGCAACACCCGTGAGTTGACGGGCGCAAGCTTGATGTCGACATCGGACACCGTTCGTAGATTTGCGGGGATGTCGAGATAGACGCCGTCCGTCTTTAACGCAAGACCCGGGCCAGTGAATGTTCCATTCTGCCAGGCCAGCGCCCCGGAGCCGGTGAGACGGCCTCCATTCAACTGGCCGTCGAGTTGGGAGAGCTTGACCTCGCGTCCATCGACGTCCAGGCGGAGATTGATGCGATCGGCCTGAATGCGTGGAGAGCGCATCGCCAGTTCGCCACCGCGCAGAGTAACGGAACCGGTAATCCGCGGATCGTCGAGCGGGCCGCGGGCGGCGATGTCGATGGCGGCCGGACCCTGCGCGCGCACTTGCTCTTCGAACATGGAGGCGAGGGCGATGTCGGAGGTACCATTCAGCCGCATGTCCATCGTCCGGGGTTCGAGTAGTTTGGCCGAGCCGCTGAGAGTCACTTTTGTGCCCGTGCCTTCGATGTTGAAGCGCTCGACGGTGGCGGTACCGTTGGCGAATTGGAGTGTCGATACGCCGGCTTGAGCGATATGGACGCGGTTGTAGTCGACGATGAACTCGTCGACGCGGAGCTTGCCTGCCACTGCTTCCAGCGTGGGGCGCGGTGCGGTGAGATCGACAGAGACGGCAGCCTTGCCGGTGAGTCCTTCGGGAACGCCTTGCAGGCGGGAAAGGTCGAGTCCGGTCACGCTGGCCTGGAATTGCGCTGGCCCGGCATCGGTGGTGCGGGCGATGGGGATTCCGGGCGGGAGAAGACCGAGCGGAACGGTCCCGGTGGCCTTGATGGCGGCGCCGGTCCAGAGCGCGGAGAGATCCGCGATGGCGGCGGCGCCGTTGCGGATGGCGGCTTCCAAGTGGATGTTGCGAACGGGCGGGTTGTTGTTGAGCGCGACGAAACCGTTGTTCATTGTGACGGTGAGGTCCGGCTCAACGGCTTTGAGACTGCCCTTGATTGCTCCTCGCGCGGTGAGCTGCCCGGAGGCCGTGATGCCTTTCTCCTTGAGGGAAAGAACATCCGAGGCGACGGCGAGATCGGCGTTTGCGTTAACGGAAAGGGCGGCACCGGTGGCATCCGGTTCGAGCGGGATGTCTCCGTTGAACACCACTTGCGTGCCGGCCGCCCGGACGACGGCTTCGTCGATGTGGACGATTCCGTTTTCAAGGCGCGCGACGAGCGGTTGCCCGGTGGTGACTGGCTGGTTGTTGACGAGGAAGTCGAGTTTTTCGGCGCGCATCGCGGCGCGAATGGATTTCGGTTTGCCGGCATCGCCGCTGCCCTCCGCGTGGAGCGTTACGTGCCCGGTAATGGGTGTGTCCTTAGGAAGGGGAAGGGAAGCGAGATCGGTTTGTTGCGCGTCGATCTTTACCTCGAACGGATATGGCTCCTGTGTGCCGGCCGAACCCGCAATGGTGAGCTTCTGTCTGGGAGCGTCAATAGTGGCTTGGACACGCTCCCGCGCATATTGCCACTTGGCATTGAGGTCGCCGGCGGCAACCTCGTTGAAAGTCAGATCGCGGGCTTGCACCGTGCCTTCGACTATTGGCTCCTTCGCGGGGCCGGTGGTGTTGGCCGTGAGTTGGACGGCACCGGTGACCGGGCCCTGGCCGGGAATCATGAACGTCGTGAGGCGCAGCGGTGTCGAAGTCAGGTTGCCCGTCAATGTTCCATCGGCAATGGTGTAGGCGGCTTGGCCGGTGAGGCTTTCACCGTCGGCCTTTGCAAGCTCGAATTGGGCTGTCGCGATCCTTTCCGGGCTGACCACGGCATCGACCTTCAACGTCCCGAATGGCTGGCCGTATGCGACGAGATCGGTCGCCTGAGCCTTCGCGACGACACGCGGCGCTTGTATCGTGCCAGTAATGCGGGCGTCGAGATTGACGGCGCCGGTGATAGGGAGGTCCGTTTTCAGCAGGCCCGGGAGAGCGGCTCCATGGACACTCGCGGTCAGATCCAGAGCGCTATTCTTGGCGAGCCGGGCATTGCCGCTGACTTGGATCTCCTGTCCTTCCCAGCGCAAAACCGCGTCGCGGAGATGAAGATCGGCAACAGGATTATTGACAGTGCCGGTAACTGCAATATCGGCCGATGCGGCGCCGGCCAGTTCCGGAAAATCGCTGCCTGTGACCGATCGAATAGATTCAGCGGAGCGGGCCAGGTCAGAGGCGGCGATGCGGATGGCGCCGCTCAGGCTCTGCCGCGGATCAATGGCGACGGTGCCTTCAGCAGATGCGCCCAATGCGCGCAGCGATTGGATTCTGACTGTGCCCGCACCGTTACGGAGACTCGCTTCCAGCGTGCCTTCGACGGGGATCGTATCGCGTCCGGCGGCGCGAAGCGGCTGCACGCTGAGCCTCGCGGTTGCCGTCGATTTTTGCCAGCTCATGCCCGGCCATTGCGCGCTGATTGTGCCGGATGCGGTGCTCGCGATGGTTACCGGCGATTTAGCCAACCGGGACGCGGCGTCCAGGCGGATGCCGTTGAGGTTCGCTCGCAGCGAGCTGGCGCCGCTATTGAGGGCGAGTGTCGCGTCGCCATTGGCGTTGCCGAGCGGGGAAGACAGACGCAGGCCGTTCAGGACGGCGATCTGTTCCTTGCGATCGAACGACCACGCCGAATTCGCGCGAATGCCCGTGTATTTCTCGTAGCGGACATTCTCGGCGGTAACTTGGCCGTTTGCTTTCAACGCGGGAATTGTCCCGGACGCGGCGAGTTGTAGCTTGTAGGTACCGCCGGCCGGCAACTGCAAGGCGAGACCCTCGACCGTTCCGGTCACTTCCGCTCGCGCGTCGATCACCGGATTTGTGAAATCGCGCACCGAGCCCGATGCCCGCAACGATGCGCCCATCAACGCCGCATTCAGGCCGGCTACTTTCAGATCCCGATCGCCCAAATCGAGCGTCGCCTGCAGGTTGTCGATTGTGTATTTCCGGTCTTCGAACTCCGCGTGCGCCGGAGTCTTCGTCTGCGCATAAATGCGGTGCCGCCCGGTGATGCGATTGCCGTCGGCGGTGATCTGCCAGTCCGGGATATAGAGGCTGGTTTTGTTTTTCTGGTCCTGGAAGCGGAGGGAGGCGTGATCGACGGAAAGAAATTCCAAAATGACATTGCGCTTCTTTGACGAATCGCCGCCGGCGAGCTCCGGCAGGTTACTACGTCCATTGGCGTCTATTAGAAGGAATATTTCCGGCTTCGTTAATGCCGCGTTGGTAATGACAACCTTGCCCCGAATCAGATCGGCGAGCGAAGCATCGACATCGATAGCGCCGATCCTGGCCAACGCGGGCATGTCCTGCTTCGGCGCAATCGATACGTCGCGGAGGCGGAGACGCATGCTCAGGAGGTTGTAATCGATCCCTGAAGCGTCGAATTGAACGCCTTGTTTCGCCAGGATGGACTGTAACTGCCGCAACGCCATTGTCCGCCCGGGAGGCAGATGCAGGAAGGCAACTCCGGCCAGGACAATGCCGCCGATCGTAAGTCCGGCGATGCGAAAGAAACGCAGCCGCAAGATTCGCCGCCTTTAACGGACGTTCTTCAAGAAGGCGCGAACGCGGCTCGCATTCGGGCTATCCGGCTCCAGACGAAGGAATTCCTCAAAATGTTTGATCATCTTGTCGGGACGTTTTAAATTGCTGTAGGCAAGCCCGAGGTAATAGTGGGCGTAGGCGTCCGTGGGGCGGCTTTCCACTGCGGCCTCCAGTGGCTCCACCGACTCCTTGAACCGCTTCTGCGCGGCGAACCAGGAGCCCTTTACGGACTGCCTGTCCGCGTGTCCGCCGTCCAGACCTTCGGCTTCGCGGAGCGTCGATTCGGCGTCGGAGAACTGCTTCGCTTCAATCTGCGCCATGGCCAGCGCATACCGCGCGCCGGCGCTGTTTCCGTCGAGATCCACAGCTTTTTTCAGAGTGTCAACAGCCGTTGCCCCGCGTCCCAGGTGCGTCTGCGCTATACCCAGGTAAAGCCGCGCGCACGCATCGTCGCCGTTTTCGTCCACGGCCTTTTGCATCTCGGTCTCGGCCGTCTTGAAATCACGGGATTGGACAAGCTCCCTGCCTCTCTCCTGGCTGCCCGCCAACAGCGGGCAGACGATGAGCGGTATACACATCCACGTTCCGAATCGCATGGCGCCTCCTTACCCTCTTAGAGGTTTGGCCCCGGGGATCGTTACAGGGCGCGTAACAGTTTTACGCCGGAATGCTCCGAACAGTAGACGAAGGATTTCGCCATGGTTACACGAATTCGTCTGGCGAAAGCAAAGCGTTTTTTGTTCGCGCTCGCCTCTGAATGGGCGCGCGTGGAAACGCAGCGGCGCTCGGCCTGCCTGGCGTTCTTCAGCATGTTATCCATCGCGCCGCTGCTGGTGGTGGCCGTATGGGTCGCGGGACTGGTTTTGGGACGGCAGGCGGTGCGTGGAGAGTTGTCGATGCAAGTTGCCTACCTGATTGGGCAGCGCGGCGCGGAGGCCGTCGAGAACATGATCAAAGCGAGCGCGTTCGCGTCGGGTGTGGGTGTACTGGCATCCGTGTGGGGCGTGCTGCTGCTGCTATTGGCCGCGGCGGGCGTCGTCGGTGAATTGCGCCGGACACTGAATCTGATTTGGGAGGCTCACGAAGACAGCACGTTTCGGGGCTTCGTCCTGAACACCGGCAACGCGTTGGCGCTGGTTCTCGGCGCCGGATTCTTGTTATTGCTCTCGCTCATCGTTAGCGCGGCGTTGACCGTGATCGGCAGATTCTTCCCGTTCCTGTTTGCCGGCATTCCTTACGCGATCGAGATCTGGAATCTGGCCACGTTCCTTCTGTTCGCCACGCTTCTGTTCGCCCTCATCATGAGCGGCATTCCCTTCGTAACCATCCGCTTCCGCGAGGTTCTCCCCGGAGCCTTTATCACGGCGCTCCTGTTTGCGCTGGGCAAATCGGCGTTGGGCTATTATCTGGGTCGCGCAAGTTTTGCGTCTACCTACGGCGCCGCGGGATCGCTTGCCATCTTTCTTGTCTGGGTCTACTACGCCGCGCAGATCTTCTATCTCGGCGCGACCATTACCAAGCTCTGGGTGCGGGGCTTGCCGAAGGCCTTTCAGCCGGAAGTGGATGTGGAGGCTTAGTCCTTCAGGAACCGCGCCGATTCTTCCGGCGGCGTCGGGTTGATGAAGAATCCGGTACCCCATTCAAATCCGGCCACGCGGGTCAGCTTTGGAATGATTTCGATATGCCAGTGATAGTGCGTGTATCCGGGTTCCTGCACCGGCGCCGTGTGGATGATCAGATTGTATGCCGGGCGTTCCAGCACGCGGTCCATCTTCTTTAATACCGTCTTTAACATCCATGCCACGTTGTACACCTCGCGTTCCTGGATGTTTTCGAAGTGCGAGTCATGGCGAAACGGTACGATCCACGTCTCGAATGGGAATCGCGCCGCGAACGGGCAGATTACCAGGAACTCTTCGGTTTGCAGCACCACGCGCTCGCCATCCCGCACTTCCTGGCGCAGAATGTCGCAGTAAACGCAACGCTCCTTGAAATCGAAATACTTGCGTGCGCCATCGAGCTCCTCTTGCACACGCTTCGGCACAACCGGCAGCGCAATAATCTGCGAATGCGGATGTTCCAGGCTGGCGCCCGCGCCTTCACCGTGGTTCTTGAAGAGCATGACGTACCGCAGCCGGCGGTCTTTTTTTAGATCCATCACGCGGTCGCGAAAGGCCCAGATCAGCTCCGCTACCTGCCGCTCTTCCATCTCCGCCAGCGTCTTCATGTGGTCGGCGCATTCGATCACTACCTCATGCGCGCCAACGCCGTTCATGCGGTCGTACAAGCCTTCGCCTTGCCGGTCCATGTCGCCTTCAACCCGCAGGGCGGGGAACTTGTTCGGCACGACGCGCAGGCTCCACTGCGAATTGCCGCGCAGACCATCCGTCGAATAGGCCAACACTTCCGGCGGCGTCTTGTCTTCGTTTCCGGGGCAGAACGGGCAGAACCGGCTGCCCGTCACGACGACGCTTTCCTGGTTGAAGTCGGACGGGCGGCGCGCCCGGTCGGTACTGATGATCACCCACCGTCCGGTGATCGGATCTTTGCGAAGTTCCGGCATGAACTCCCTATTATAGGAGTCAAACCGCCATTCGCCCCGCCAACGCGTAGACGTCGCGGTGATACTCCACGTGCTCGCTATCCCCGATGAGCACCGTAATCACATCGAAACGCACAGGCATTTGTAGCATCTCCGCCCGCGCCACCCACGCGCGTGCCGCGCGACCGATGTACCAGGACTTCTGTTCATCCACGGCGCGCAGAGGGTGGCTGACCGCTTCGGATGCCCGAGTCTTCACTTCCACAACCACCAGCGTGTCACGGTCCAAGGCCACCATGTCGATCTCCAGCTTCCGCATCGGATGCCGGTAGTTCCGCGCGACCACGCGCCAACCCATTTCCCGTTCCACGAACCGGTGCGCGAGATCTTCCCCTCGCCTGGCCATAATCATGTGGGGCGCTTCGCGCCGTTGGCGGCCCGCATGGCGCATCCAGTCGACCAGCGGGAGTAGGGATAAGGATCGCTTCACACTAAAGGAGTGGCGGCATACGAGGAAAATTCTCAGTCCGGAGATTTGACAACTTCCAAGAACGCGCGAGCGGCATGGCTCAACGCCCGTCGCCGCGGCGTTACCAGGTGTACTTTGCGCTCCACGCTGAGCTCGTCGATCCGGACCTCGCACATCAATCCTTTTTCCACTTCCTGCTGCACACACATCTTCGGCAGGAACGCCACGCCTTCATTCCGCTGGACCATGCGGCGGATCGTCTCCACCGTGGGCATCTCGACATCCATATTCAGCGGGACGCGATGCCTCTGGAACTCGCGGAGAACGATCTCCCGGTACGGCGACAGCACATTATGCGCAATGAACGTCTCCATCCCCAATTCACTGATTGACACTACCCCGCGCTGTGCAAAGCGGTGCTCCGGACTCACCACGAATGCCAGATGATCGGTAAATATGACCTGCGAATGCAGCCGCTCGTCCTGCGGATCGTAGCTGATCACGCCCAGTTCCAATTCCCCGTCGATCAACTGCCCAGGAATCTTG
Source organism: Acidobacteriota bacterium (assembly GCA_016185425.1). GTDB lineage: Bacteria > Acidobacteriota > Terriglobia > Bryobacterales > Bryobacteraceae. Next base: position 164,433 of record JACPNQ010000043.1, read on the forward strand.
CTCGAGAGGCTTCGGCGCACGCGCACCTTCACCTTCGGGTATAAACGGCGGTAATTCACAATATGCTGCAGCAGGTAGAGCGAAGTCGACTCGTTCGCTCCCACAATCAGCACGCCGGCCGCGTTATCCCGCATCTCCGCCAGCGAGTTCGCCAGCTCCAGTTCCAGATTCTCAAAACGGCGCGAAAAGTCGAATACGATCTTTCCGGCGTCCGTTAGCAGCAATTCCTTGCCGGAACGGTCGATAAGCCTCTCGCCCAGTTCCGATTCCAACCGCTGCACCGCTAACGAAACCGCCGGCTGTGTCCGCAAAAGCTTCTCCGCCGCCCGCGAAAAGCTCTTCTCCGTAGCCACCGTTTGAAAGACTCTCAACGAATGCAGTTCCATCGTTATCCCTTAGCCGTTACAGATAAATCCAGCTTATCTCATTAGGAACACTTATCAAGCAGGCGAATCGAATAAATTTGCTAAATTAAGATAAGGCCCGGATAATCGGAATATCACTCTGCGGGGTGGCCGGCTTACCAGCCGGCCCCTGCGGACTACATCGCGGAGGCAACTACCATGAGTCAGCGAGTATATATTTTCGACACGACGCTACGTGACGGCGAACAATCCCCCGGTTGTTCCATGACGGTGAGCGAGAAGCTCAAGATGGCGGCCAAACTGGTCGATCTTGGCGTGGATATTCTGGAAGCCGGATTCCCTATCGCATCGCAGGGGGATTTCGAGGCGGTGGAGGCCGTCAGCAAGGAGTACCACTGGATGCAGGTGGCGGCGCTGGCGCGCTGCACCAAGCTGGACATTGAGCGGGCGGCGGAAGCGTTGAAATCGGCCAGGCGGCCGCGCATCCACACGTTCATGGCAACCAGCGATATTCACCTCAAGTATAAATTTAAGAAATCACGGGAGCAGGTTCTAGAAGAGGTAGTTAATTCAGTTCGCTTGGCTCGTGAGTACTGCGATGACGTGGAGTTCTCCGCTGAAGATGCCTCCCGTACGGATGCCGATTACCTGGAACAAGTCTCCCGCGCCGCGGTCGAAGCCGGTGCCCGGACAATCAACCTCCCCGACACAGTGGGCTATTCGGTTCCCGACGAGTACGGCGCGCTGATCGGCCGCATGGTCAAAGCGCTGGGTGATTCCGCCGTCGTCTCCGTCCACTGCCATGATGACCTCGGTCTTGCTGTCGCCAACTCGCTCGCCGCCGTCGAAGCCGGCGCCCGGCAGATCGAATGCACCATCAACGGCATTGGGGAGCGGGCGGGGAACTGCTCCCTCGAAGAGATCGTCATGATCTTCAAAACCCGTCCCGACAAGATGCCCTTCACTACCGGCATCCACACCGAGCATCTCTACTCGGCGAGCCAGTTGTTGAGCTCCATGATCACCTTCGGACCGCAGCCGAACAAGGCCATCGTCGGTGAGAATGCCTTTGCCCATGAAGCAGGCATCCACCAGGACGGCTACCTGAAGGAGAAATCGACGTACGAGATCATCGACCCGAAATCGGTAGGCGTACCGGCGGGCAAGCTGGTGCTCGGCAAGCACTCGGGGCGCCATGCGCTGAAGCAGCGGTGTGCGGACCTCGGCTTCCCGGATCTCACCAAGGAAGAGCTTGACGCGGCCTACCAGGGTTTTTGCGCCTTGGCCGACCGTGTGAAAGGCGTTCGTAACGACGCCATTGCCGCCATCTGCCGGGAAGTTACCGCATCCCGCGTGACGGCCTAACCCCAAAGGATTCCATGCAATTAAACGTACTCACAGTCCCCGGTGACGGTATCGGAACCGAAGTAACGCGCGAAGCCGTGAAGGTTCTTGAGAAGGTCACAGCCAAGTTCGGCCACTCGCTGAAGTTGAGCGAAGCACTCCTCGGCGGAATCGCGATACACAAGACGGGCTCCCCGTTCCCGGACGATACCGCCCGCAAGGCGCTCGATGCCGACGCCACATTGATGGGCGCAGTCGGGCTCCCGGAATTCGACAACGCTCCGCCGGAAAAGCGGCCGGAAAAGGGACTGCTGGGTATCCGCAAGATCCTTGGCGTGTACGCGAATCTTCGCCCGGTGAAGGCCTGGCCGGCGCTGATCGAGTCGTCGCCGCTGAAGAATCACATCGTTGAGGGCGTGGACATGATCATCGTCCGCGAACTCAACGGCGGCATCTACTACGGCCAGCCTCGCGGCATCGAGGGCTCCGGCGACACCGAGCGCGGCACCAATACGATGACCTACACGCGCGCCGAAATCGCCCGCATTACCCGTATGGCGTTTCACCTCGCGCGTAGCCGCAAGAAGAAGGTAACCAGCGTCGACAAGTCGAACGTCCTCGAAACCTCGCAGCTCTGGCGCAAAGTGGTCAACGAAGTTGCTCCCGAATTCCCGGATGTCGAGCTGGAGCACATCCTGGTCGACAACTGCGCGATGCAACTCATCCTTCGCCCCAAGCAGTTTGACGTCGTAGTGATGGAAAATATGTTTGGCGACATTCTCAGCGACGAGGGCGCCGTGCTTGCCGGTTCTATCGGCATGCTCCCCAGCGCGTCGATCGGCGAGAAGAAAGCCAGCGGCGCATTTGTCGGGCTCTTTGAGCCAGTCCACGGATCGGCCCCCGATATCGCCGGACAGAACAAAGCAAACCCACTCGGGGCCATCGGTTCCGTGTCGGCCATGCTCGAATACAGCTTCGGCCTGAAAGAAGAAGCAGCGGCTGTGAACGCCGCTATGGAACAGGTTCTCAACAGCGGACGCGTCACCGCGGATCTGAAGCCCAAAGGCGCGCCCGCAACGACCTCGGAAGTAGGAGACGCAGTAGCCAATGCCATCTAAGCCCCGCACAATTATCGAGAAGGTTTGGGACAACCACATCGTCGCCGAGCGCGAAGGCGCTCCGTCCCTGCTCTTCATCGACCTCCACCTCGTCCACGAAGTCACGTCGCCGCAGGCCTTCTCCGGCCTCCGCCAGCGGGGGCTCAAGGTCCGCCGTCCGGACCTGACCTTCGCCACCGTCGACCACTCCACCCCCACTACGCCGCGCAGCCTGCCCATCGTCGATCCGATTGCGAAGGCCCAGGTCGCCCAGCTCGAAGCCAATGCCCAGGAGTTTGGCATTCCCTACTTCGGATTCCAGAACAAGGACCAGGGCATTGTCCACGTTATCGGACCGGAAAACGGTCTTACGCAGCCGGGCATGACAGTCGTTTGCGGGGACAGCCACACGGCGACCCACGGCGCTTTCGGCGCACTCGCGTTTGGCATCGGCACCAGCGAAGTGGAGATGGTGCTTGCCACACAATGCTTGTTGCAGCGCAGGTCGAAATCCTATGAAGTGCGTGTCGACGGGAGCCTGAAGAAAGGCGTCGCCGCAAAGGACATCATTCTCGCGCTCTGCGCGAAGATCGGCATCGGCGGCGGCACGGGATGCGTGTTTGAATACACCGGCTCGGCGATTCGCGCCCTGACGATGGAAGAGCGCATGACGGTCTGCAACATGTCGATCGAAGCCGGCGCGCGCGCCGGTTTGGTAGCTCCGGATGATGCGACGTATGAATACCTCGCCGGCCGCCGTTTTGCGCCAAAGGGCGCGAAATGGGACGAAGCGGTTGCTAAGTGGCGGCAACTCCCCACCGACGACGGCGCGGCATACGATCACAACCTCTCGATCGACGCCGATTCTCTCGAACCGATGATCACGTTTGGCACCAACCCCGGTATGGGCATGGCCATCAGCGGCGCGGTCCCCGATCCGTCCACCATCGCCGATCCGCTCGAGCGGGATTCGCTGCGCAAAGCGCTTGCTTACATGGCGCTCGAACCCGGTAAGCCGCTCGCTGGACAGAAAATTGACGTTGTCTTTATCGGCTCCTGCACGAATTCCCGCCTCTCCGATCTCCGCGCCGCCGCCAGCATACTGAAGGGCCGCAAAGTGTCGGAGAAGGTTCGAACGATGGTTGTGCCCGGGTCGCAGGAGATCAAGCGTCAAGCGGAGGCCGAAGGCTTGGACGAAGTCTTCCGCGCCGCGGGCGCCGAGTGGCGCGAAGCCGGCTGTTCCATGTGCATCGCCATGAATGGCGATCAGCTCACGCCGGGCCAGTACAGTGTGTCAACCTCCAATCGGAACTTCGAAGGCCGTCAGGGGAAGGGGGGCCGCACGTTCCTCGCGAGCCCGCTAACCGCCGCCGCCTCGGCCGTTACTGGCGTCGTCACCGACGTTAGGACACTGCTCTAGAAAGGAATTCCACGATGAAATTCGAATCCACCGTTACGCAGATCCCTGTCGACAACATCGATACCGATCAGATCATCCCGGCGCGCTTCTTGAAGACGATCAGCAAGGATGGCCTCGGCGATCAGCTCTTCTTCGATTGGCGTTACAACGCCGACGGATCACCGAAACCGGAATTCATTTTGAATACGGAGAAGGCCAAGGCGTCCAACGTGCTATTGGCTGGGGACAACTTCGGCTGTGGCTCCTCGAGGGAGCACGCTCCCTGGGCGCTTTCCCAGTATGGTTTCCAGGCGGTCATTTCCACCAGTTTCGCCGATATCTTCAAGCAGAATTCGCTGAAGAACCGCCTGGTTCCGCTTGTCGTGAGCCGCGAAGTACATCAGCAATTGCGCGACGCTCTGGCCGCGAATCCGGATCTCAAGGTGTCCGTCGACGTCGAGGCGCAAACGCTTACCTGGTCCGGCGGACCGGTTGAGCAGTTTCCAATCGACCCGTTCGCCAAGCACTGTCTATTGGCGGGAGTCGATGAGATCGGCTACGTAACGCAGCACGAGGCTCAGATTGCGGCCTACGAGGCAGAGCGGTTCGCTACGCTGAACACGCTTACCAATTAGCATTAGCGGACAGCAGTGTCGGCCCGCGTTCCCGATTTCTGAAGCCGCGCAACGCTTTCCCAAAGACTCGCGAAGTTCTTGGTGAGTGTTTCCGATTGATCGAAGGTAAAGTCATAGCCCGATTGGTCGTCAGGGTGTTTTGTATTGTCGAGATGGAAGTAAACGACAATCAATCCAGACGCCTCATCGGCGCCGTCCAACCATTCGGTCACCAGTGTTTGCCCGCCGCTGGAAGGCGCATTCTCAAGCGCTAGCTTCAACTCGTCGACCGTCCATTCCGTCATACTCTTGCCTTCCTGTGTTTGAGATTCCCTTCGGTCATAATTCGTTACCGCGAATTGCTTCATTCAGGCAGGGCACCGTCTTATGCAGCGAAATCACCCTCGGTCCTCTTCCCTCTGAACTCGTATCGACAAATCTCTCAAATTCTACAGCCTCATGTCGCTCCATATCGGCGCCCCCTACGGCCCTCCCATGGCCACTGGTCCCAGGATTTATCCGGTCTTCCACGTACCAGCGCGTGGACGGGACGGCCGAGCTATGCAGCGACAGGTTCGCCTCACCCGACCACGGGACTCGGTAGCGAAGTTCCATCCACGCGAATGGCGCCAACTTGGCGGTCAGCAACGCCCCGGCCCAGTCCGCAAGGCGTCCCAACTTGAAGGAGTAGTCATATACGATTTCTACTCCGAGGTTAGAGAACCGAACATGGGCCGCGTCGCGCCGCGCGTCACCACCGCCCTCACGACCCTTCATTTGAATCTGCAGGAACTCTCTCCCGTAGGGAATTGGCGTTCTTCCAACGCGTCGAAGCGTCTCCATTCGCACGGACACCGGCCTGCCCTGCGCGTCGAAAAAGACGCGCGGCCGTCGCAGGGCCAGCGCGGCACGGAAATCGCCGAGCGCAAGCCGGTCCCAGAATCGAACGTCGCTCCAAAATTCAGGTTGCGGTTCGGGATTTCCCGAGGCGAATAGCAGGCGCATGGCGAGTTCCTTCACATAACGCTCTCTGAGGGGAGAATCGCCTAGTGCTTCCTGACAGCCAAAATACGGTATCCAGCCCACGGCCGCCATGGATGCTGCGGTAACCATGCGAACGGGCGACATTGATGCTGCCGGGTTCCGAAATTCCTTAGTGATATACCGCGGCTCTTCCAGGATCAATGCGCGCTCCCCTGCCATTGAACCACACTGCCGCCGCTTCACCCATCAAACCGATACCCCAATCCTCTTACCGTAACTAAGTGCACCGGCTCCGATGGATCATTCTCCATCTTTTGCCGCAGCCATGTCATGTGGACATCCACCGTGCGCGTGTTCGGTGTCGCCTGATATCCCCACACTTCCCGTAACAGCGTCTCCCGTGTCACTACTTCGCCGCGCCTCTGCACCAAGTAGCGCAACAACTGATACTCCTTTGCCGACAACACCACTTCCTGATCGCCGCGCCGCACAATCGCTGCCTTCGCGTCGATCGTAATGTCTCCAAACCGCGTGTTTTCGGTGAGAGGCTCCTTCTTTGCCCGCCGCAGAAGCGCCTCGATCCGAGCCAACAGTTCCGGCGTGTGAAACGGCTTGGGCACATAGTCGTCGGCCCCTAACTTCAACCCTGCCACACGATCGTCCACCTGTCCGCGCGCTGTGAGCATCAGCACCGGCGTGTCCACTCCCTCCTCCCGCAGAGTTCGGCAGATGGCGAATCCATCCTTTCCCGGGAGCATCACGTCCAACAGGATCAAATCAAATCCCGCCGTCCGTGCCGACTCCAAGCCCGCTAATCCGTCGGCCCGGCTCTCCACGGAATATCCCTCGGCAATCAACCGGTCGGTAAGCGTCAATCGCAGTCCAGGCTCGTCCTCAATCAGGAGTATAAGTGCCATAAGTTAATCACACGGAATTGTTAAGACAAACCGCGCTCCTCCTTCGGCCTTGTTACTAACTTCCACCTTCCCGCCGTGCGCTTTCGCGATCCGATTCACCAGCGCCAGTCCCAGGCCCGATCCCTTTCGCTGCTGGGCCCGGCTGTCCGCGCCTCGATAGAAGGGTTCAAACAGATGCGGCAAATCGGTCGCGGGCACGCCCGTCCCGCGGTCCTCCACGGTAAATACCACCGACTCCCCGGACTTCTGTCCGCTCACGCCCACCCACTTCCCACCGCCGTGCCGCATCGCGTTCTCCACCAGGTTCCGCACCGCCACGTGGAGAGCTCCTCGATCGCCGGAGAATGTGGCATTCTCAACCCGCGATTCCCAAACGCAGCCCTGCCTGTCTCCCACAGGTTTCATCTCCCGCTCCACACTCTCCATCACATCCGAGACCAGCACGGCCCGCTTTTCCAACGGCATTTGCTCGGATTCTATTGCGGAGAATCGGAGCACCTGCTCCACCATTCCCGTCAGCCGCGTCCCCTCGTCCCGCATCAGCGCCCCGTACTCCCGCACTTTGGCCGGATCCTTCACATATCCGCCTGCCAGGTTGTCTCCCGCCGACACAATCACCGCCAGCGGCGTTCGCAGTTCATGGGACACACCCGCGGCGAATTCCAACTGTAGACGAGCCAGCCGCTGCGATCTCCTCACCGCGAATCCCAGCGCCATGAATGCCAGCCCGAGTAACAAGACTGTGATCCCGCTGACCACTAGGTTCCGCATGCGCGTACGTGCAACCACCGTGTCCAGCGATCCGTCGGTATGCCGTATCTCCAATCGCCATACTCCGCCGCCTCCAAACTCAGGCGGAGGTCCCTCCCCGCCGAACCGGCGCCCTTTCTTCTTTCTCGGCGGCGGAGGTGGAGGCGTTGAACCGGGAGGAGGGGGCGGCGCTTCGGCCAACGCCCGCCGTACCCGCCGCAGCAGGGGGATAGTGCCGTCAGGCTGGCCAGGAAAACCACCCGAGACCGACGAATAGAGAGTCTGGGAGCCATCGCGAGCAACGATGCGAACCGCGTACTCGCGCAAAAACTCCTCTCCCAAGTGATGCCGGATCAATGTTGGGAAGTAGTGTTCGGCGATCTTTTTCTCGTCCAATTTGACGACCAGCCAGCCGGGCCCTTCCGAGCGATCATCTTGCACCGGGCCCACAAGCGCTGGCGGTTCCGCGTGGATCGGGCCCTCCCGAAATGACCGTTTCCTCCACCAATCCGGCACCTCCGTTTGCGCCATGCCGCGCATCTCCGGGTTCCACTGTTCCGCGCGCCAATCGCCTTCCCCTGCGTCGAACAAGGATATTACTGCCGCCACCGGCAGCGACTCGTCGTCCGGCCGCAGCGCCATAATTCGGCGGTCCAGCGGCTCGTCATCCCGCCCGATCGGTCCGATGAGCGAGGCATGCAAATCGGTCGCGTCGCGGTCCGTCTCGTCGGCAATCCGCTCCATCGCCGCCTTCAACTCCCCGCGCCGCCGCTGTTGATCGGCCTCGCTGACCTCGCTGATCCAGCGGTATTGCAACCACGCAAGCGGCAGCAAGGCAAGCAACGCGCCGCCCACCAGCACGTTGACCTGTTTTTCGCTCATGCGCATGGCTGCCAGACCATTGTGCGTCAAATCGAGCGCGCTGGCGCGCCCGGGCGCCAATTTAGCGTAGCCTTAACAATTAATTGTGAGAGGAATTCATTCGGAACCGCACTACCTTTATGACGGCGCGATGGCACGGAAGGCCGGCCCTCTCCTCATTCCATTCCAAACTCAATTCCGTTCTCCGATTCGGCCCGCCGCTCTCCCAACGGCGGGCCGTTCCTTTAAAATGGGCGGAATGGTCCGGCACCTCCATTTCGCCGCCGCGCTCATCCTGTTCATCATCCTCACGCAGGACCTGCAGGTCTATCCGGAGCTGATGGCCAAATTGATCGGCAATTCTGGTACGTACGATCCTCCGGCACCCGGCGCTAACGCCGCCGATTTCTTCGCCGGCACCATCGACGGCCAGAGGATTCATTTCCGCCGCTGGGGCGCCAACGGCAACCCGCAACTCCCGATCCGTACCGCCATCCTCAGCCACGGCAACGCGGGCACGATGGACGATTACTACACCATCCCGCGCTGGCTCGCGGGCAAGGGAATCGCAACCTACGTTTATGATTACCGCGGCTACGGACTCTCCACCGGCTGGCCCACCGAGCAAGGCATCTATCAGGATGTGGAAGCCATATGGCGCGAAGCGCAACACAGAGACCACGCAAAGCCGGAAACCACGCTCGTCTTCGGCCACTCTCTGGGTGGCGGGCCGTCTTCCTATCTTGCGGAGAAATACAACATGGCTGTACTGATGACTGCCGCCACGTATACCAGCGTTCCCGAACGGGCCGCGCTCCATCCGTTCTTCGGGCGGCTCGCGCCGTTCGTGTGGACCAACTTCCCCAACCGCGAACGCATCAGCCATCTAAAGGACACATGCCTGATTGTTCTCCACGCAAAGAACGACGACACAATGCCCTTCGCCATGTCCCAGCGTCTGCTCGGCGCTTATCACGGTACAAGCCGCGCCCTATTCGCCGCTCATGCCAGCGCCGGGCACGGCGACATCATCCAGTTTGTTCCTGAGCTCGCCGAACCCTTGCTGCCGCAGTGCCGGGCGCTGACCGCGAATTAGTTCAGCGCAGCCTCGCCATTCTCGCTCGCGCCACGCCCGTGTTACTGAAACTGCGATCGTCCGCATCCGGATGTTCCTTGATTACCCGGCCGTACAACTCTTTCGCTATGCCGGGCAATTCGAGACGTTCCGCAATCCATCCGAGCACCAGCCAGCAGGATCCGTTGGGCTCGATCAAGTCGGCCTCATTCATCGCTTGCAACAGCAGATCCTTTGCCTCCGCAACGCGACCGGAATCGGCAAAAACCGTCGCGATCGTGTGCAACGAGCCGAAATCCTTCTTATCTCCGGCCACTGCCTTGTGCGCCCATTGATCCACCTCCTCGGTGGCTCCATTCGTGATCAATCCGGCCCATGCCATGTTGTTGAAGTCGATGGCATTCGCCTGTCCACTGGCGGTGAGCTTGGACATCCACTCCTGCATGGCTTTCCAATCCGGCTTATATAGCCCGTTCATCATCCCGGCACGCATGGCGATCGCATCGGACGGTAACTTGGCAAGTCTTTCCGTGACTACGGCTTCGGCTTCCGCATACCGCTTCAACTGGCGAAGGGAGTTGACTTCCCATCCAAAGCGCGTCTCGGAAAGCGGGTGTGTCTTTTTTGACCTCTGAGCAGCCGCCAGCAGAAGTTCCATCTTTCCCTGGCGAATCGCCGCGTGTGCGATCGCATGATCCAGGCGAATTGCCTCGGAACCATCCTGCACCGTTGTCCGTTTCTGCTGCAGCAGTTCTAACGAATCCTTGCGGTCATCGGAAAGCACGGCCGCCGCAAGGAGAGTCTGTTCCAGGCTCGCCTCGTTTCCGCGTTCCCAGAAGTGTGGAAACGCCGGTCCGGCGAGCGGATCGTCCCCGCCCGCGCGCTTGCTCGTCTCTCGCACCCAGTCCAGTATTTTCCTCGCGCCGGCAAGATCGCCCGCGTTCGCGCGCCGGGTCGCTTCCGCGCCGATATCATCGGGAGAATTGTCGATTCCGAACAGGCGGTACTCATCGCCCTCGCGTGCCACGAACATCGCCACGGCGCCCTTCGCGTCCGTATTCGGCGGCACGATCCGAATCCGGTATCCGGTTTTGTCGTCGCCTTCTTTCGACACCTGCATGGATGTCATTCCGATATCGGCGATCACCTGAAGCGGGAATCCGCTCGCCGCCACCTGGCGGCGGATCTGTTGCCTGCCGACGCCGAACGCTTTTCCCAGCGCATTTAGATCCGGCGCGTGCTCGCCCTGGCGCGAAGTCTTCGCAAGCAGCGCAACAAAGTCAGCCGATTTCGGCTCCTCCTCACCTAAAAGGATCGTCATCAGCCGGAACGGCACTCCGGCCGGGTCTGTGAGCGGTGGCGCCGTCTGGTCCATCCGCTTTGCGTTGCGGAGTGCATTGGCGAGCCCAAGCACCTGTGAGCCGTTGCCCCCGCTTCTCGCCGCCGCGGTCAGTAGTTCCGCCGCCGTTTGATAATTGCGCCGCTGCGCCACAAGGCGTCCGGCCGTAACAATTGCGTTCTGCCGCTCGTTTTCCGGCACATTCTCCGCGGCTCGCAGCGCCGCGCTCGCACCTTCCGCCATCGCCGTCGCCGCTACCTGAACAACGCGTGTATTGGCGGTTGCCTTCGCCGTCGTTATCCGCTCAAGTAACTCCTTGTATCGTCCGGAATGAAACAGCGCGTACAAAAGGTTGTCGCCCGCACGGACACCGGACTTCTCCTCTTCAGGAATCTCCTTGTACTCCGCGATCGCCTCCGCCATCTTCGACAGGGAAGAGTAGCGCATCCCGGAGGCATCGAACTCCAACAGGATGGCCAGGTCCACCCGCGCCAACCAGCCGTCCGGTTCCAACTCTTTCGCCTTTCGGTACGCGGCAATGGCGCCTTCCAGATCGTATCCAGGACTGCGGAAGCGGCCCACCAGGTCGTGCTGCCGCACGTAGCCGAGCGTCTGCCATGCGTAAGCCAGCTTCGGATCGATCTTTGTCGCCTCGAAGGCTTCTTTCCTCGCCGCTTCGCCCAGTCCCGCCTTCAACAGCGCCAGCGCGATCCTCGTATGCGGTATGGCGTTCTTCGGATCCTTCGCCGCCTCTTTACGAAATTCCGCCAGCGCCTCCTTGGCTTTGCCCTTGCTCAACAGCAATTCGCCGGACTGGTCGAAATGGATCAACACCGGGTCGGATTTCAGAAAGCTCAGGATTCCCTTTCGCAACTCCTCCCCCTCCGCTGGCGACAGGCGGCCCTTTCCGGAATCGAATGTGAACACCGCGGAAACTACGCCCCCTTCCTCCAGGGAATACTTGCGCATCAGCGAAGCCGTCCCGAATCGGTCGGTCGATTCCTTCGGCAGTTCCCGCGCCTGAAACCCGTTGGCCGGCACGATGCGATAGCGCCACTCCAGAACGAATGGGTGCAACACGACATAGTCCGCGGTTCTTGCCGGCAGTTTTTCTCCGCCTTCCTTCTCTTCGGTGCGGAAGTAAGCGGGCAGGGAATTGGCCATTTCCATCGGCCGGATGCCCACCACTCCGGACGCCGTTTCGCTAACGCCTCTCCCGGAGTTCGACATCTCCAGCCGCAGTTGCAGCGGGACAGCCAGGTCCCCTGGAGCCGAGGTCTTAAAGGAATCCAGTTTTGCCCGCAGATAGGCATCCTCCGCGTACTGTTCCAGGTTCTTCTTGAACTCTTTCGGATCGGACGACGCATAGTCCGCTCGCAGTCCGATACCGCCGTGCGGACTCGACACCGTCGTCTCTACGATCCGCGCCTTGCCTCGCTCTGCCATGAAGACTTCCCGCGTCTCCACCGTTCTGTTCTCCGCGGAGAGGAGCGCGGGGGTCCGCACCAAGCCTTTTGTGGATTCGCTGGCGACCAACGCCCAGCGGTCCCGGTCTGCCGCCGGCAGCGAACCGAGTACTGCATACTGCGCCGTTGCATCGATCCAATACTCCGGCGAACCGGGAACATAGACAATCGCGTGGTCAAACATGCCCAGCCCCGGATGATCCGGCTCGATATCCAGGCCCGGTCCCGTCGATAGCAGTGCTACATAGGCTGGAATCTTTCGGGCGCGCAGCATGGCGGCCAACAGTGCCGCCTTATCCTTGCAATCGCCATAATGGCGCTGAATCACTTCCACCGGGCGAGCCGGAACCATCGCCGCCTCACCGAACTCTAACCCCGTATATCGCGCCTCGCGATGCAAGATCGCCATCGCCGCGGCAATTGTTGCTTCCCGGTTTGCATTTGCCGGAATCTCTTTCAACAGTTCCGTCAAACCGGGGTTTGCGATCTGCGCGTCCACCTGGCTCGCATAGTGGCTCGCCACTTTCGCCCAACTCTCGCCGCTTGAGACCTCCAACGTGGCCCTCGTTCTCACGTCGCCCGGCAGCATGGCGTGCTCGAGCTTCATGGCAGCAATAGGTCCATGGTCGATGGTGAAAGTTACTCGTCCGGCCGCTTCTTCCCGTTTCGTCGCCGTGGCGGGAAGATTGTGCGTCTTCACTTGCAACGGAATGGTGGACGGCGCGGAAACGACAAAGCGTGTCTGACCAATCGGAACGCCGGAGCCTAGCGAGAAACGGTTCGCCACGCCCGCCGTCGATAGCGGAGCCCTGTCGACAGTGTCGATCTCCATCTCTACGATGGCGCCAACGGCAATGCCCGGCAGCGGCGCGCGCACCGTACGCTGGTCGCTGAAGATATCACGCGCGTACTCGCGGGCGGGAGACTCCGTGAGGGTCTTCAAGTCCAGCGGGAATTCCCGTCCATCCTTTGTCACTACCCGTGCGCGGATGGCGGGCCGCTCCTGGTGCCACGGCGACCACGATGCGCTGATACTCGCCCAGTCGTCCTTATCCTCTTCGGTCAATATCTGATACGCGCGCCGCCACGTGTACCGCGATCGACCCGCGGCATCGAAGTCCAAACGGCTGTCGTCGAAGAGGATTTGAATACTCGCGCCCTCTTCCGGTTTGAGTTTCGCCGCCCCGGCAAGTAACTCAGCCGGCGTCGAGCGAAACGGAGCGGGTATCTGTGCGTTAACAACGCTGGCAATGAATGCAGATAGGAGGAGTACGCTACCTGGCCTAAGTTGACACAATGTCATCTCAGGCCAGGATACCAAGCCGCCTTCTATCTATCGCACTCCGATCGTCACTGGCCGGCTCACCTGCCCAGCCACCTCCACGGTAACCTCCACGGCGCCGCCCGCCGCCGCATTCGCGGGCACGCGCGCGTTCACCTGGTAGAGGCCGCTGTAACCTGGCGACAGCCCGGCAAACAGCACTTGTGCCTCCACACCGCCGATCTGCACCTTAACAGGGCTGGTCACCGACGCCAGAGGCGAGGAAGGAGCGGGCCTGCCGGCCACGATCGGTTGATTCACTGGACCCAGACCCGAGCAGTAAATGACAATCACCTCTCCTCGCGCCGCCGGCGTCGCCGCCTCGGCGAGCGTCACACCGTCCTGCCTGGTAATTGCGCCTTGGCCGATGCCATTCTGCGCCTTCGTGAAGATTCCGGGCCGCGCGCTGGCCACGCTCAGCGTCTCCGGTACTGCAATCGCGTCGCCACGGCGCACAGTGATCTGATGCTGCCTGTCCGCCGCCACGTCGTAGGGAATTTGCGCATTCAACTGTCCGCTGCTTGTATAAAGCAACGGCAGGGGCCGGTCACCCAATCGAACTTCGGTCCCATTCACCTCTGTCGGGAAGGGAAGCGCCGCTGACTGGGCCGCGCCGTCCGACAACTGGCTGCCGTACAGCGTAACAAGGCTTCCCGGTGCGATTGGCACGCCCGCTTCAAAACTCGCCGCGTGCAGTACGCCGCCTGCGGAGAGTAGCGGCGCCGATGCCGCGCCCTGCGCCAGAACCGTACCGCTCAACTCCAGTTTTCCGGCCTGTATCCGCCCGTTCGTGAAGTCCGCCAACGTGCCCGCAAACACAGCCACCACGGTCAGCCGCGTGCTCGCCGTCGGCCGCACCGGTAGCCATGTTCCGGTCCACACTCCGTTGCCGACGTGCGCCAGCGCGAACTGCGTGTCTCCGTTGCCGGGCCGCACCGATACCTGCGCTCCAGTTCCGCCCGCTAGCGGCGTCAGCAGATTTCCGCATTCATCGGTACCCTTCACTTCCACGCGCAACGCTTCGCCCACGCGCGCCGTGAAGCCTTCCCGTAGCGAAGTCGACTCCACGCGCAGGACGGCCGATGCGCAGCTCGACGCCTCCCTCCTTCCGTACGCGTTGCGTCCCGCATCGGCGGGCGCCACCACGGACAGCAAATTCACGGTGCGCACGTTGCCGTCTTCCTGGATCTGTACAGTCACCGCGCCGCGCCGCACGCCGGACGGCAATGACGCCGTCTGCGGCTGCACCACCATGCGGGAGGCATTGTTGGGCGCAGTGCGTCCGGCAGTCGGCGCCGTGTCGTACCAGGTTCCCAATCGGCCGGAATCGTACGTGACAGCGTTCCGTCCCAAATGGTTAATCGAAATGGTTTGCGAACTCGGATTCTCGCCCTGCCGCGAGACAAACACCATGCCCGACGGCGATACCTCCGGTCCCGGATTCGTCCCTTCCGGCAGCACCTCCAACAGCACCGTCACGAATTGCGGCGAATTCTCGGCGTCTCCGGTAATCGCGATCTGATCGTAATACTTCCCTGGCGCCAGCCCTTGAGCGGACGCGCTTACCGCCGTCTCGCTCACCTCAAGCCATGGGGTATTCACGCTTCCGGAACGCCGCGAAAGGCCCACCCACGGCGACCTCGCCGCCGCCGACCAATTCAACACGCCATTGCCGATGTTGAGTATCCCCAGCGTCTGCGCCAACGGAGTTCCGCCATTTGCCACGGCTGTGAATGTCAATCCGGTCTGCGACAGCAGGATGGTCTTCTGCACCGCTCGTACCGTGAGCGTCACGGCCACCACGGCGCGTTGCTCACCCGCCGTCAGCGTCAGTGCCCCGGTATATGTGCCCGCCGCCAGGCCCGCCGGATTGACGACGACATTCACCGTGTCAACCTGCCCCGCGGGCAGAGTCCCGCCGGATTTGCCCGGCGTCAGCCAATTCGCTCCGCCGGAAGCGGTCACGGCCAATAGGTAATTCAGAGTGCCGCCGCCGGTATTTCGCACCTCCAGCGTCGATGCATCCGGTCCGGCGCCCTGTACCTTCGAAACCTGTATGGAGGTGGTCGACACTCCCAGTCGCGGCGCCGCGTCCGTAACGTCAAGCACCACGCTCACCGGATTCGACGATCCCGCCGGATTCGTGGTCACCGTCAGGGTCGCCGTGTACCGTCCTACCGCCAGTGCCGACGCATCCGCGCTCAATGTGAGCGTCGCCGGCGATACGGTGTTCGACGCGGTTACCATCAGCCAGTTTGTTCCGCCGGGCCCGTACGCCACCGACGGCGTGAATGGTAGTCCGGTCACTCCGCTCGAGACACTCACGCGCGCCGGTGTTCCGGCGCTGCTGCCGCGCAACGCGGTCAAGCTCACCGGCGATGGTGTGAGGATGGTGTTCAACGTCACTGTCCGGATCACTCGAACACGATCGTTGGCGGCGTCGGTAATGAACAGATTTCCCGCCGTATCCACGGCAAGCCCCACCGGCTCATTGAAGTTCGCCTGCAACGGGGATCCGCCATCGCCGCTGAAGCCAAACTGAGGCAGGCCGGCAAACCGCATGATCGTTCCGTTCGCATCCACCCTGCGAATAACTCCCGTGTAGGCCTGTGTGACAAAATAGCTCCCGGCACTGTCCACCGCCAGGCCGATCGGCGATTGCACGGCCGCCACAGTCGCCAGTCCGCCGTCGCCGGTCGACGCGTAATTGCCATTTCCGGCAACGGTGCGAATCGTCCCTCCCGTCGAAATCGCGCGCACCCGGTTATTATCCGTGTCCGTAAACAGCAAGTCCCCTGCAGGATTAAACGCGAGCGCTGTTGGATAATTCAACCGCGCGTTTATAGCGGGGCCGCCGTCACCGGCATAGCCGGCCTGTCCATCGCCGGCGATGGTTGTGATAACTCCGTTGGTCGCGATCCGCCGGATGCGGTGATTCAGATTATCGGAGAAAAAGATATTCCCCGCACCGTCCACAGCGATTCCCCATGGCCGGTTCAACTTCGCCTGCAACGCCGGCCCCCCGTCGCCACCAAAAGCGCCCGGCCCTCCGAACATGTCCGGACCCGTGCCCGCCACGCGGGTAACAATGCCGTTCGCCACTTTACGAATCGCATGGTTGTAGCTGTCGGCGAACAGCAGCGCACCCTGCCTGTCCACCGCCAGGCCCGCCGGATTGGCGATGCGCCCTTGCGATGCCGGCCCGTCATCGTTGCAGCAGGACGTCACGCCGTGTCCAATCACGGTCGATGCCGTGCCGTCGGCGGCGATCTTCACGATCTTCTGCCCTGTATATTCCGCGACGTACACCGCCCCATCCGGCGCTATCGCGATGCCCTGCGGCCGCGTAAAATACGCCAGCGCGGCCTTCGTTCCCGCAGGAACGTCTTTGAATTTTTGGTTTCCCGCCACGATGCTTATCGATCTTCCGTCGGCCGCCATCTGCCACAGCAGCGCGTTGTCCGCATCGCTGATGTTCACCCGCCCCACAGGGTCCACACTGACGCTGACCGGAAAGCCGATCACGGCTTTCAAAGGATCGCCGCCGGCGCCCGAGGCGGTACCGGACGCTGTGCCCGCCACCGTTCGGATCACACCATCCATGCCGACCCTTCGCACCCGCCCATTCGACGTATCCGCCAGGAATACATCACCGCCAAGCCCGACAGCCACGCCCTCCACATTGGATAACCGCGCGTCCCGCGCCGGCCCTCCGTCGCCGGTTAATCCGCGCACGCCGCTCCCCGCGAACACTTGGAGGATCCCATCGGTACCGATCCGGTAGACCCGCAGATTATCCGGGTCGCTGACGATCGCCCGTCCCGAGGTGTCTACCGCAATCGACCACGGCGACAAACTGGTATCCCTCGCCAGCCGGCCTTCCCCGGAAAACGTCTTGCTGCCCGTACCTGCGATCGTCGTAATCACCCCATCCGTCCCGATACGGCGCACCCGCGCGTTGTTGTAATCGGTGAAGTAGATAACACCTGCCGCATCCGAACTGATATGAAACGGATTCATTCCGGCCCGAAGGGCGGCTCCGCCATCACCCCCGTGGAAGAAGGACCCGCTGCCGGCGTACGTCGAGATAATTCCCTGCGGCGTCACTCGCCGGATTCGCGCGTTGCCGTTATCGACAATGTAGATATTGCCCTGGCGGTCGCAGGTCACGTCGGTTGGAACGTTTAACGACGCCTGCGTCGCATCGCCGCCATCGCCCGAGAATCCCGCCACGCCGTTCCCCGCTACCACGCTCAGCACGCCCGATGTCTCAATCCGCGCCACAATCGAATTCCGCCAGTCGGCAATTAAGGTGCGGCCCTGGTTGTCAACCGCCACGGCAAAGACATTGGAAAGGGGAGCATCCAGCGCCGGCCTGCTCGCCGGAGGAAATACCCATTGGGTCCCCGCGAACGTGCTGATGATCTGCTGGCCATACGCGGCCGCGGCAAGGATCGTTATAGACAATACGGCTTTCATCGGGTATCTCCCCGGTACGCTACTGCTTGCTAAGGATTCGCCAGAGCGTCCCGTTAAATATGTTTGCCTGCGAGGCCGGCGCAACGCCGCATGCCTGCAATAACTTTCTGTATAGGTCTAATTCGCGGTCGAACTCATCCAGGTTACCGCCAAATACATCGGAACCGAAAACCAGCTTCTCAAATGCGCTAACGTCCGTCTTGGGCGTGTGCGGACTCACCACATTGTCCCACCAGAAAATCGATTTGAAGAAAGCCAGGTCGGACTGCTTCTTATAGAGTGTTGATCCGGATACGTCAAACAGTAAATTGGGATTCCATCGCCCGATCTCCGCCGCCCATGCATAATCCGGATTACCGAGGTGCGCCGCGATGACCGTCAGCTTGGGAAACCGCCGCGCGATCAGGTCCAGCGTGCTAACCCGCATCCGATCCGAGCTGATATTCATCGGTTCACTGAAATTGCGCCGGTTCACTATGCCGGTGTGGAACAGGACGATCATGCCATACTTTTCCGCCCGCTCATAGATCGGCCAGTAGCGCCTGTCGTCGTACGAATACTCGGGGCCCGTCAACTCCCCTAGCCCGCGGAATCCCGCGTCGTGGAATTCATCCACCAGCTTCAAGGCGTCCGGATGATCAAGAGACATTTGCCCGATCCCGTACAGCCTTCCCGGGTGCGACGCGATAAAGGCCTTTACTGCCGCCACGTGCTTATGCTCCGTGATCAGCAGCGCCTGCCCGTCGACGGTCTCCAGTTTCTCCGTGTACTTCGCCAAAAATGCTGGATCGCCGTTGTAGTGGACGTGCGCATCAATGATCTTGGGCCTCTTAGGCTCGGCGGACCACGTGCATATCGCGGAAACGGCTAAGAGAAAAAGGAAACGCATGATGCGCGTAATTATAACGGGATCGGCGAGTCTTAGTGGCGCTTCACGAACCGCCAGCCCATCCGCAACAAATCACCAAGCGCCTCTTCCGAAACCCGCGCCAGCCGCACCAGCACCACAGGATAATTCAAGTAGTGGGGTTTCACATAATAGATGGCCGGCGCCTCGGCAATCAATTCGTCCCGCTCCACAAATCCCACACGCACCGCCAGCGTACCCGGCTCCGCCGAGCGATGTGTCGTCATGCACGCCAACAGCTTTCGGCCGAACTTCAACGCCGGCGCTCCATAGGTCGTCGACTCCACTACCCCTTCGAGCTGCAGTCCCAACTTCCGAACAGTTTGGAAATCGCAGGCCATGAGCTGGAACACTCACTCCTTCACGATCACCTTGCCCCGCATCCCCGCGTGAATCGTACAGCGAATATCATACTCTCCCGGCGTAACGAATTTCTTCGAATAGCTCGCTCCCGGCGTTAGGTAGTTGCTATTGAACGCTCCATTCGGAGAATTGATCTGGTGCTGCACCTGGTCATCGTTGTACCACGTCACCACAGTGCCTGGTTTCACGGTCAAATCGCCCGGTATGAAACGGTAATGGGACATCGTCGCCAAGGGTGCCGCTCCGGTGCCGCCAGAGTGCATAAGGTCGCGCCGGAAGGTGAAATCGTTCTGTGCGCCCGCGTCCAAATGGCATACGGCGCACGCGCCAGTAGCCGGCGGGGCTGTCGACGTCGTGCCGTCCGGCCTGTACGCGATATACTCCCATTCCCCGTTTCGATTGTTCTGGTACGCCTCTCCAAACCCGAATTCCTTCCGCTTGACGAAGAGCGTCGACAGCGTGTCGGGGATGAATCGCCCGTTCTCGTCCAACAGTATATTTCCGGAGCTGTCGCGTTTCGAAGTCCATGACTCAAACAGGATCACGGAACCGTATGGATAGCTCTCCCACGATGGCGTGGCGGCGGCCGCCTGGTTCGCCCAAATGACGCGAATCTGGCCGTTGTCGGGACGGTCGAACGTCAGCAACTTCCTGAACGAGACCGTGTAGTTGGAGGGAAACCCAACCCGGTCCTGCGTGGGTGCCGGGGCCGGTTGAGCGGCCACCAGCACCGCCGTCAATGGTAAGAGGGCATAGCGGATAAACATAGGGGTGCGGATTAGTCTGCTCGCCAACGGCCACGCTGGCAATAGTACGCTGCTGATTTGTTTCTGTCTCGTCAAAACATAGAAAACAAGGATGTTCGCTTTTGATCTGTCAGCGAAGTCCGCGAACGGAAAACAGTTCTGACTGCACGCGCCGCGCCGTAAAGACGTACGCCTTCTCATCCGGTGAAATCAGTACCCTTGTCAACTGGTCAACACCCACCTTGTCGAGAGGTCCTAATTCCTTCCAAAACGTCAGGCGGCCCGTATCCAGATCGATCAGCGACACTTTTGCACTACCCACCGTGTTCTTCAAATGCTGCACATACGCCCGCCGGCCAGCCTTCTGCCAATGGATGGGCGCCAAGGGCTCGACACTCGGAACCAGCCGTGTCGCCCCTCGTTCCCAAATCGTCAGTCTGCCATCGGAGGCCAGGTAAAGCACACCCTCGCCATCTTCCCGCACGGCGGCATGACGAACCATCCCCGGCGCTGAGATCGCCTCTGGTTCCGCGCCGCCATCGATCGCTAACCTGTACAGCCGCAACGGCTGGCCCGCCGCCGCCGCCAAGGCCAATAGATGGGTTCCATCCGGAAAGAATTTCGCCCACTGCACTTGCAGCCCTCCTGCGCGGAACTCTTGCGGCGCTCCGCCCCCCAGGCGCGTAATCCGAAAAAGCCCACGGTCCTCGTGCAACAAGGTCAGCGCGGACCGCCCGTCCGGAGAAATCGCCAGCGCGATGTGCCCATCGGCCAATCGACCGGTCCCCGATTGGGAACGAAGGAAGGTCACGCTTCGCGCGCCAACTGCCTCTCCGCTCTCATCGAATAACACCTGTCCGCCGGACCGGACGTCCACTGCGCGGGTCCAATCGTGCCAGGAAATGTCGGTCTCGCCTCCTCCGAAATCGGCCGTCGACTCCAGGCGGCGAATCTCCCTGGTCAGCAATACTCGCCCGTCGGCGGAGATGTCCCGCAAGCTCACTACACCGGGGAAGGCGCCTACGGACCGCACCTTGCCGGAGGACATGTTGATCGCCCACAATGATCGTGGCGCTAACTCCCGCGCCGCCGAGAGCCATAGTTCTCCGCTCGGGTGCCAGGCCAACCCGCCTGTGCTCGGCCAGCTTCCGCCGATCGCGCGTGTCTCGCCATCAATGGTCGCTACCCGTACGGTCCCGGCGTCGTCGTGCCGCGCCGGGTGGTCGATAAACGCGATCCTGCCTCCGCTCCGGTGGAATCGCACCGCCGATATCCAGCCGGCGGTCGCAAAAAGTCTCCTGCCGGCCGGATACTCCAAAATGCTCTGCCCGCCCGACATCTTCACGATCGCCAACTGCCGCCCCTCGGGGTCCCAGTCAGCGGACATGACAGACTGCTCCACAGGTACCGGCACTCCGCCGTGGATGGGCACGCGCAACAACGCGCCGCCGCTGATCGGATTTGTACCGTCGTGTTGATTCAGCGCCAACTCCCCCTGCCGGGAAACGGATAACACCGAAAAGCCTGCCAGTCCGATAGGTCGCGATTCCGGACTCACGCCATTGTTCAAATACACCTGCCGCTGAGACCCGTCGAACTGCGCCGCAAAGATGACGCTTTGGCCGTCCGGCGCAAAGCGTGCTCCAAAAACAGGGCCTCGCCGAAACGTGAGCTGGCGAAACGACGGTGCCGGTTCCGGGGATCGTAAGATCCACACGGCGGTCCAAGCCGCGGCCATTGCGCCGCCACCCGCCAGGAACGCTAGCCAAATTCGGCGAGTGTTTGTTCTGAGTTCGGGCGCCTCAGACGTTACAGCCTCCGCCCGTTGCACGGGCGCAATGAACCGGTAGCCGTTGCGCGAAAGCGTCTCCACGTACACCGGGTTGTCCGCCGAATCCGACAACGCGCCGCGCAGCCGTTTCATTGCTGTGTTCAACCCGTTTTCGAAATCGACAAAGGTATCCGCGGGCCACAACCGCTTCTGCAATTCCCCGCGCGACACGACGTCTCCTGGATTCTCCACCAGCGCCGCCAGCAAATGAAGCGGCTTCCCCTGCAATTTCAGCTTTACCCCATGTTTCCTCAGCTCTTGCGAGTCCGCGTTGAATTCATAGGGACCGAATTGGACAACGCGGTGCCGTACCCGGCCTGTTGAAAGCCCCGAAGCCATAGGAACAGTATGCGCCCATTTTTCCCCGCCGGTATCAGTACGGTACGACCCCAAACAGCGCTACGATGCGAAGAAGATGCTTCGCCGCCAATTCCTCGCTTCGGCGCTCCTCGCCGCCGATCCCAAACAATCGTTTACGCCACTGTTCGACGGCCAAACCCTCAACGGCTGGCACATTGTTGATGGTCCGGAATCCGCCTTCTATGTGGAGGACGGCGCCATCGTCGTCAGCGAGGCCGCCAACTCCCCCACCTGGCTCCGCTCCGCCAAACAATACGAAAACTTCGAGCTCCGTGGTGAATTCTTTGTCAAAGGCTGGATCGATTCCGGCCTGCTCCTCCACGCCCCGCTCCACGGCAACGCCCAGGACGCCGGCTTCTGCATCAAGCTCTTCCACAAGAACGAGCCGCCCAAGCCCGAAGGCATGGGCAGCATATTTCCGCTCATCGCGCCCAAAACCAACAACGTCAAATCGAAAGGCGAATGGAACGAGATCCGTGTCCGCTTTGATTGGCCGGTGCTCCAAGTCTGGACCAACGGTGAACTTGTCCAGGATCTCGATGTCGAGTCCAATCCCGAACTCGCCCGCCGCCTCCGGCATGGCTATATCGGGCTGCAATCGCTCTCCTACCCCATCCGCTTCCGCAACTTACATATAGCCGAGCTCCCTGCCAAGTGGAAATGGACTTCCCTCTACTCCAAGCCGGCGGATTTATCGAGTAACTGGCAGGTCGAGGAAGGGAAGGCCAAGTGGACCACAATCGGCGATACGCTCCGCGCCGATGGCCTCGGCCATCTTGCGACGAAAGAACGCTACAAGAACTTCGCACTCGAGCTCTACATCCGCGCCGCGCTCCACTCCAATGGCGGCATCCTCTTCCGTGCGGAAGGCTCCGGCGGCAAACCTCATTACGAAATCCAGCTTCACGATGTCGAAGGCGCGGTCTATCCCACCGGTTCCCTCTACGGCTTCAAACGTGCTAAATATCCCCATATTCCGCCGGAAACCTGGTATCTTTTCCAACTCTTCGTCAAGGACTCCACAGTCGCTGTCCGCATCAACGGAGAGACGGTTGTTGAATATGGGACGCTCGATCGCCTTGGCGACGGCCATATCCTTCTCCAGGCTCACCAGCAAGGCCGCTGGATCGAGTACAAAGACATCCGTCTCCGGGCCCTCTAACCATGACACGCATCGATCCCCTCGCCTTCCTCGGCGAACAACTGAAAGAATTCCGCGCCGCAGGCACTTATCAGCGTCTACGTGAGTTACAAGGCCCGTGCGAGCCGATCAGTATTTACGACGGCAAGGAACTCATCAATCTGGCCTCGAATAACTACCTCGGTCTCGCCAACCACCCCAAACTGAAGGAAGCCGCCATCGACGCTGTCCGCAAATTCGGCGCCGGCACGGGAGCTGTCCGCACCATCAGCGGCACTCTCGAAATGCACATGGAACTGGAGCGCCGCATCGCCGCCTTCAAACACGTCGAAGCCTGCGTTGTTTTCCAAAGCGGGTTCACTGCGAATGCAGGCACCGTATCGGCCGTCCTCGGCAAAGACGATCATGTCATCTCCGACGAACTCAACCACGCCAGTATTATCGACGGCTGCCGTCTCTCCCGCGCCAAAATCCATGTCTTTCGGCATGCCGATGCCGCGGGCGCTGAAGAAAAACTCGCCGCGCTCGACGGTGTCCCTGGACGCAGACTTCTCATCACCGATGGCGTCTTCTCCATGGACGGCGACATCGGCCCGCTCCCGGCGCTCGTCGAAGTAGCCGAAAAATACGGCGCCATCATGATGATCGATGATGCCCATTCGTCCGGTGTCCTCGGCCGTAATGGACGCGGCACGGTCGATCATTTCCATCTCCACGGCCGCGTCGACATTCAGGTCGGCACACTCTCAAAAGCGGTCGGTGTCCTGGGCGGCTACGTCTGCGGCAGTCGCGATTTCATCGAGTACCTCTATCACCGCGCCCGCCCGTTTCTCTTCTCGACCTCCCATCCGCCCGCCGTCACCGCCGCATGCCTCGCGGCGTTCGACCTGCTCGAATCCGAGCCCGAACGCATCGAAGCGCTTTGGGCGAACACCCGCTATTTCAAGGAGCAGCTAGCGCGCCTCGGCTTCAATACTGGACGCAGCGAGACGCCGATCACGCCCATCATGGTCGGCGAAGCGTCCGCGGCTCATGCCTTTTCCAAGGCGCTCTTCGAGGAAGGTCTCTTCGCTACCGGCATCGGCTTCCCGACCGTTCCGCAAGGCAAAGCGCGCATCCGCACCATAGTCACCGCCACCCATACGCGCGAGCATCTCGACAAAGCTCTCGAAATCCTCGCCCGCGTGGCAAAGCGAATGGGTATTCTCTAGCGGAGCCGACGACGACGCTTTTTAGAGCTTGCTTCCACGTTCTCGTAAGTAATGTATTCAGCGGCTCCGGCGGCGAGACACGCGCGTGCGATTGCTAGCGCCACACTGCCCGGTCCTCTGATGGACATATGGTTTTCGCTCTCGATCCGGCTCAAGGCGTCCAGGATGGATTCCTTGGAGCTGATCGGCAATCCGGCGCCGCTCGTCATCCAGTACTCACCAAGTGGTATGGTCCGAGTTGCGAGTGCGGCATTGCCGCCCGGAATACTTTGGCTCATAGCAAGATCCATCAGGAACAACTCCTCGCCGTTCAGAGCGTCCTGGCAGTGGATGCCGGCGCCCGGCACGGCTGACTGCGCCACCAGTATCCGGTATTTCGCATGGAGATATGCCTGCAACAGGTAGCTCTCGTCCGTTTCCGGCGTGGCGGGTTGCGTCTCGGCGTATCGCTGGACCAGATTCTTGCCGTTTTCATACCAATCGTAAAGGCAACAGTCCATCATCACGCTGCCCATGTCCTTGCTGTCGAATACCAGCACGCCATTGCGCAGGATGCCGAGGGCGTCTCCAATTTTGTCAAAGGCATGGCGCGGAATGGTTTTGATGATCCTGTGGTTCAGGGCCATGCTGATGGCCCTGAACCTTCGGTATCGCTCTGCGTCCTGGCGGGTGGGAGAAAAGGACGTTCCCATGAATCTTCTAATTCTGGCGGAATCGGGCGTGCAACTCAAGCGAGAACATGTCCGGCGTGAGGTACCCGCCTGCCCGGTCCTCCTCAAATGGCGCAAGACAAAGAGCAAAGTGGATCAAAACCACCGCCACGCGGCGGAAGGCAGGTCAAGCTCTGGTACCAAACCATCAATGACTTGTGGTACCCCAGCGCTAGCCCACAACTCTTGCGCATCATCGCAGTGCGGGACCCAGTGGCCGCCGCCGCCGCGATGATTGCTTCTTTTCTTTCGCGACCCGCCACGCAAATTCCGGAGGTCTTCTCCCGGCGTTAGCCTCTAAAGGGTTGCTTCCGCGATGAGGAGTTTTCAGCGCCCCCGCGCTGAATGCACATGCCCCAAAAATCCTCCAACACTTCTAGGGCTGCACCGCCACCGTCACATCGGGCGAGCTCGAGGCTGTTCCGATCTGTACAACCACCGGCTGCGGCCCCGCATCGAGTCCCTCCGGCACCTTCACATTGATCTGGAAGACGCCGGCCACAAGGCCCGGCGCCGCTCCCGCGTAGAGCACCTCGGCTTCCTTCCCGCCGATGCGCACTGTTACCGGCTGACGCGGCTTCGGATATACATTCAGCGCCAATTGACCGTCCTGTCCACTCGGATCTGTCACGCCTTCACCGGTGCCATACAGGATCACGATGCCACCAGCCTTGGCAGGATTTGACGCCGTGTTCAGACTCGCATCTTCGTTCAAAATCGCGCCCGGCCCTTTCCCGCTCGAATTGGCGGTGAACAGTCCTGGAGCTGTCGCGGTTATCCGCAGCGCAATGGCGTTCGACTTCACACCTTTGTACTCGACCTGCATTGAGGTCGTTGCCTTGTCGGCGACGGTGTAGGGCACGATCGCGCTTAACTGTCCCGCCGAAACATACACCAGGGGCGCCGCGACATTGTCGAATAACACCCGCGTGTCTGCGAGCGTTGTCGCCAGCGTGCCTTGCGGCGTTACCTGCGCCGAGGTGAGTGCCGGCGGTCCGATGTTCGACCCGAAGATCGTCACCAGCAAACCGGGTGCCACTGCGCCGCCTGTAAAGGTTGCCGCGCTAACGACGCCATTGTCCGGCACCGTGCCGCCGCCCGCGTTCACCGTCAGAATCACCGCGATCACGGTCTTTGTACCAAGCCGCGTGTTGTTCACCGACAGCGACCCCTCGTAATTACCGGCCGCGAGCGTCGCCACGTTCACGGACACATCGATCGTCGCGTTGCCGGCGCCGTTCTTTGGCGACGCCGACAACCAGTTTCCGGTCGAAGTTGCGTCGATCGTCCATTCCGGCTGCCCAGTCGCCGCGCGAATGTTGAATTGCTGCCGCGCGATCGTCGATCCGGCCGCGCCGCTGAAGGTCAGCCGCGCCGAGGAGACCGTGAACGGATTTGCCGCGGACGATGTGTCAATCACCGCGAGAAATGAGTCGGTTCCCCCCGAGCTGGTCTTTTGCCGCGCGTTCGACGTCGTTAGCAGGTCGGTCGAGACGGCTCGTCCGGCGATAATCAGACGCCCGGACGGATCCAAAGCCATAGTCAATCCGAAATCGTCGTTCGTTCCCCCCAGGTACGTAAACATCTGCACAGTATCCAACGCGTTGCTCAACTTCAAAAGAAACGCGTCGCGTGCGCCGCCGCTGGTTTGCTGGACGGCGTCGACAGTGCGAATGCCGGCGGACGCTGTCGTCCCCGCAATGTATACGGAGCCCGCCCGGTCGATTGCCATCCGGAACGGTTCCTCCTCCCGGTTCCCCCCAAAGAGTGTGCTGGCCTGTAGGATGCTGCCGGTGGCATCGAACTTCATGATGAACATGTCCGAAGGGCCCGACAAATCCTTTTGCAACGCACCCGTCGTTGTCGGAAATGTCGGGCTCATGGTGGTGCCAGTCACGAAGACATTGTCGTTGGCATCCACCTCTACGCCAAACGCCGTGTCCAACTGCGCCCCACCGATGAACGTGGAGAACGCCAGCGCCGCCCCATCTGCTCGCAGCTTCGTCAGCACCGCATCGTAGTTCCCGCGGTTAGTCGGCTGATATGCTCCCAGGACGGGAAAGGTCGGTGACAACGAGTCTCCCGCGAGATAGATATTGCGGTTCTTGTCCAGCGCAATGTCATAGAAGCGATCGTTCACGCCTCCCCCGATGAAGGTCGAGAACACCGCTTTGTCGCCGGCCGGGGCGATCTTCGTCACAAACCCGTTTCCGGCGATGGGCGACCGGTTCGAGGTTTGGAAAGCGCCGGGCGTGAATGGAAAGTTGTCGGAGATCGTGAACCCGGTGAGATACAGGTTCCCATCCGCATCGATCGCGCACGCCAGCGCTTCGTCATCGTAATTACCACCATAAAAGGACGAGTAGACCAGTGCCGCGCCGGAGGGATTGAGCTTGCCGAAGATAACGTCAAAGCCCGCCCCACCCCCTTTGTTGATCGATTGAATCGCATTTACCAGCGGAAAATTGCCCGACGCGCTGGCTCCCGCGAAATACACGCTTCCCTGGCTGTCGACGGCAATATCGTCGATGCGGTCGTTGTCGGCGCCGCCAAGCAGCGTCGAATAAACGAGCGTCCCAGCCGCATTGAACTTGGAGATGTAAGCATCGGTCTTGCCGAGCGGAGTTGCCTGCAGAACGCCCGGCGTCGCTGGGAAGTTGCTGGAAGTAGTTGCACCGGCGATATAGATATTTCCCGCCGCATCCACAGCGCTTGCGTAAGCCGATTCATTTCCACCGCCGCCATGATACGTCAAGTAAGCCAGTGCCGGATCAATTACCAGCCGTTTTCCGCGATCGTAGGAGCCAAGCGCAAACCGCGCCTCACGCCCTCTCAGCACGAACCGGCTCTCCACATTGGCTCCGCCATCTTGATACGCCACGGGTTTCGGCAGCACCAGGTCGCCCGCCTCGGCCGCCACACGCAGTGAACCGTCTGACTGCAACACCGGCTTCCGTCCCGGGAATGCAAACCGCGCTAACGCGGCATTCGCACCCGCCGACACTTCAAAGTCGAATTCCACAATCCCGCGCCGCGAATGAAAGACAACGTCAATGCCGGGGTACGCGCCAGAGATGCGAACTTGACCAAAATGGCGAGCGTTATGCATCCATTTCGCCGGATCATTGCCAAGCAGGAGATTCGTATGCGACGTCTTTTGTGTCTCACCGCGTACGCTCGTCCATCGCGCGCCCGGAAACTGAATAGAAATTTCAGAGGACGCAATTGCCTTTTTACGGTTCCGATTGAGGAGCACGACGCGCGCCCCAGCCCGCGTGATGGCTAATGTGCCTCGCGAGTCGCGCGCCAGGAAAAGCACCGAATCCGGCGCCTGTCCTTTGTTTTCCTCGAAAACAGGTATTAATCCTGGTAACGGCTGTACTCTTGCCGCTGATTCACCGAACAAACCTATTCCTGTTAAAATCCCTATAAGTCCAAATCGAATGTTCATAAGTGACGAGTCTTTTGAGAATGAACTGGCTTTGACATCTTGTCAATAGACTCGCGTAAAGTTTTTTAAGTTCCCGGCCGATAGAAAGGTTATGCCGGGGACCTTCCGCGCGCAGCGTGTCGATGCTTTGATCGCCTCCCAGAACGCCGATGGCGGCTGGGGCTATTTCGCTGGTAAACGCTCGTGGCTGGAGCCCACGGCTTACGGCCTCCTTGCCCTCTATGACCAGATGAATTCCCCTCATTGGAAGCGTGGTTGGGATCTTGTGCGCTCCTGGCAACTCCCCGATGGCTCCTGGCGCCCAAACGGACAAGTCTCCGAATCCCACTGGTCCACCGCTCTCGCCGTCACGCTCCACTGCGCCCGGAAACAGTTTGACGCTCCTTTCCGCCGTGGTGTCGAATGGCTGCTCGAGCAACGCGGCGAGGAAAGCACCACGCTCGCTCGTTTCCTCGGCATCTTTATGGAGAACCACATCGGCCATGACCGAAAGTTCGCCGGCTGGCCCTGGCTCCCCGGCACCACGTCGTGGATCGAGCCCACTTCCCACGCTCTGGTCGCCCTCAAACGTTCGGCACCCGAATTCGGCGGTAGCGAACTGCGCCGCCGCGTCACGCTCGCCGAAGGGATGATCCTCCGCCGGCGATGCTCCGACGGTGGCTGGAACTACGGCAGCCGCGCGGCGCTTGGTATCGACTTGCCTTCCTACCCGGAGACAACGGCGCTCGCGCTGTTAGGCCTTCAGTCCTGCCCGGAAGCCGACCTGTCGAAGGATCTCATTCGCGCCCGGGAACTCTGGCAGCAGTGCGAAGCCCGCCTCGGTCGCGCCTGGCTCGCCGTCAGCCTCCGCAACTTCGGCGTCGATCTGCCGGAAGACGACAAACCCATCTATCGGAATGACATCCTAGCCACCGCGCTCGAAGCCCTCTCCGCTCCCAACGGCGGTCATAGTCTGCTTCGGCCCGGTTCACTCGTATGAGCGCAATATCCCGACGCGGATTCCATGCCGCTGCTGCCACAAGTCTGCTCACCGGCTGCTCATCCAAACAGCCGCAGGGGCCGCCTCCTTTTTCCCGACGCTCCACAGTGGCTGTCCTTAAGGCCGCCAGCTATGACGACGATCTCACCCCGATCATCCTTGCCGGGCTCTCGCATGCAGGTCTGCCGGACGTCAAGGGAAAACGGGTGCTGCTGAAGCCGAACTTAGTCGAGTTCGACCACGCTACTGCTATCAACACCAGTCCTCGCGTCGTCGTCGCCGCGTTCGAAGCGTTCCGCTCCCTCGGAGCCCATGTCACGATCGGCGAAGGTCCCGGCCACCGCCGCGACACCTTCGGCCTCACCGAAGAAGCCGGCTACTGGCGGCAGTTCCACGCTCTCGACGAGCACTTCGTCGACCTGAACCGTGACGATGTGAAATCAATCGGCCCCTTTCTGGGCCGCCCCGAATTCTTTTTTTCCGAGACACTGCTCGCGGCCGACCTTATCGTCTCGCTCCCCAAAATGAAAACGCATCACTGGGCCGGCGCGACGCTCTCCATGAAGAACTTCTTTGGCCTTGTCCCCGGCTCCATCTACGGATGGCCCAAGAACCTCCTCCACTACAACGGCATCGCGAATTCTATCGCCGCGCTGAATCGCCAATTCCGCAACACGTTCGCCATCGTGGATGGCATCACCGGCATGGAAGGCAACGGCCCGATTCAGGGCCAACCGAAACACATGGGTGCCCTCGTCTTCGGCCGGGACATTGTCGCCGTGGACGCCACGTGTTGCCGTATGATGGGAATCGACCCGGCAAAAATAGACTATCTGCAACTCGCTGCGGATCTTGGCGCAATCTCCGCGTCCCAGATCGACCAACGCGGTGAAAATCCGGCCTCGCTTCGCCAGGAGTTCGGGCTTATTGAGCAGTTCAAACACCTTCGTCTTGCTTAAAGCGCCGTTGTATACCAGGTATCAGGATCACTCCGTGGAGCCTATCGCGACAAAACCCTCTGCTGATTCAACCCCTCCCGTTATTATCCTCGGCGCAGGCCCGGCGGGATTAACGGCTGCCTACGAGCTCCGCAAGAACGATATCCGATCCGTGGTCCTCGAAAAGGACAATACAGTTGGTGGCATCTCCCGGACTGCTGAATACAAGGGTTATCTGTTCGATATCGGTGGGCATCGCTTCTTCACTAAGGTCACGATTGTCCGCAAGATGTGGCAGGAAGTGCTCGGCGCCGACCTCCTCTCCCGCCCGCGGCTGTCCCG
Source organism: Acidobacteriota bacterium (assembly GCA_016185425.1). Taxonomy (GTDB): domain Bacteria; phylum Acidobacteriota; class Terriglobia; order Bryobacterales; family Bryobacteraceae. The sequence continues at coordinate 195,423 of JACPNQ010000043.1, forward strand.
CATCTTCTATCGGCGCAAGTTCTTCCATTACCCGCTGCAGCCGATGAATGCGCTGTTTGGACTTGGTATCTTTGAATCCGCCCACTGCGGTCTCTCCTACCTCTGGGCTCGTGTCGTTCCCATCCGGCCCGAGGACAATTTCGAAGCCTGGGTATCGAACCGCTTCGGCCGCCGCCTCTTCAGGATCTTCTTCGAGTCCTACACAGAAAAAGTCTGGGGGATGTCCTGTAAAAAGATCCGCGCGGAGTGGGCCGCACAGCGAATTAAGGGCCTCTCACTTCTCTCGCTCGTAAAGAACGCCCTTTTCGCGCCGAAGAGCAGCACGGCGATAAAGACTCTCATCCACGAATTCCAATACCCGCGCCGCGGGCCCGGAATGATGTGGCAGCGCACGCGCGACATCGTCGAAGCCGCGGGCAGCACAGTCGAACTGAACACCGCCGTCGAAAAGATCTTTTGGGAACCGGGCCGCGTTACCGGTGTCTATGCCGGCGGCCACAGGTATTCCGGTGAATACTTCATCAGCTCCCTGCCCATTCGCGAACTGATCCAGAAGCTCGATCCACCCGCTCCCCCCAGACTCCTCCGTGCCGCGGAGGACTTTAACTATCGCGACTTTCTAACCGTCGCACTCATTGTGCGTTCGCCGGAACTCTTTCCCGACAACTGGATCTACATTCACGAACCCGGTGTTAAGGTCGGCCGTATCCAGAACTTTAAGAATTGGAGCCCGGAGATGGTGCCCGACCCCGCCACGTCCTGTCTGGGTCTCGAGTATTTCTGTTTCGAAGGGGACGGCCTCTGGAACACGCCGGACGCCGATCTGGTGGCGCTTGGCCGCAAGGAACTTGCGGAGCTCGGCCTCGCCCGCGCGGAGGATATCGTCGACGGCGCGGTCGTCCGCATGGCCAAGGCTTATCCCGTCTACGACGACGTATATCAACGCGGAATCGACGCCATATGCGCCTTCCTCGCCGAGGTTCCCAACTTGCAGCTCGTCGGACGCAATGGCATGCACCGGTACAACAACCAGGACCACTCCATGCTCACCGCGATCCTCGCCGCGCGCAATATTGTGCATGAAATGCGCGGCGCCGGTCCCCACTACGATCTGTGGAAAGTGAATGCCGACGAGGATTATCACGAAGGTGCGGCGAACGACGGCGACGATGACTTCAGCGGCCTCGAATCGACCCAGCCGCTTGTTCCGGCGCCACTCTCAAAGTAGAGGAACGTGCGGTGCCGCCGTCATAGGCAGGAACTTCTGCAATCGAGGATCGTCCGCAATTTCGATCCCTCGCGCATACGGTCGAAATCCCATCTTGCGGTAGAAACCCAGCGCCCGGGGATCGTCCAACGTACACGTGTGCAGCCAAACTCGCCGCGTCCGGCCGCTCCACGCCTCCCGCAGCGCATTCGCCATCATGGCGCGCCCTAGCCCGCGCCCCGTCTCACCCGGCGCCAGCCCAAACAACGAAATTTCCACCTCGTCGGCCGCCGGCCGGTCCAACTCAACAAACCCGCGTCCGCCTTCAAATAGGAATACCCCGTATCCGGGCTTCCCAAGCCGGGCCCTTAACTCCTGCTCGCTCATCCGCAGCCGGCTGAACCAGAGCCAATTCTCTCCAACACGCCGGAACATAGCCCGATATACCGACAGGTCGTCGAGCGGCATTCTCTCCCATCCATCGCCGAACGGTCCGTCAATCCAGTCCGGCCTCTCCGTCATCTCCATGTAAGTCACCACGGACGCCAACTTACCCGGAGGTAATGCATGATATCCGTTCTCAATCGTCATAGGAACCGCACCACAATCAGCGTCATATCGTCGTGCTGGGGTGTCCCGTCTGCAAACGCATCGGCCGCCGCCACAATCTTTGGAATCAACTCCCGCGCCGCGGCATCGCGATTCGCCAGCAAAAACCGACCGAGTGCATCCTCGCCCCACTCCTCATCGAGGGCGTTCATCGCCTCGCTCACTCCATCGGTGAACCCGACCAGAACATCGCCACGCTCGATCGCCATCCGGCCCTGCGTGAACCGCGCCGGCCGGAACAACCCAACCACCGGTCCTCCGTCCTCCAGTCGCAACACCGTGTCTCCGCGTACGATCATCGGCGGACAATGCCCTCCATTCACGTAAGTCAGAACACGGTTCGCCGGATCGAACTGGCAATAAAACAGCGTCGCATACCGGTTCGATGGCGACGAATCGAAAATCAGCCGGTTCAACGTGCCTATCATCGCGCCCAGGTCGGCGGGCATCGACATCGCCTGCCCGCGTAACGCTGACTGCATACTCGCCATCAAAAGCGATGCCGGAACACCCTTACCGGACACATCGCCGATCGAGATCGCGAATAGCCCGGACTCGAGCGGCAGAAAATCATACGAATCCCCGCCCACTCCCCGCGCCGGACGGCAGTAGCCCCAATAGTCCAGCCCCGCAATCTCCGGCAGATTTTGCGGGAACAGGCGCTCCTGCACCTCCTGCGCAATCTCCACTTCGCGGTTCAACCGCTCCCTCTGCGCCACCGCTTCGGCGATCGCCGCCGCTAACTGGCTGTTCTCGAGCGCCAACCCGGTCTGAACGGCGACACTCTGGAGTAACTTTAAGTCATTTCCGGTGTAAGGTTCCTCGCTGCGTTTCCGGCCCATACTTACAAAGCCGAGTAACTTGTCCTTTACCGCCAATGGCAGTAGCAGCTCCGCGCCCGTGGCCCAGAGCCAAGCCGTCTCCTCGCCGCTCAGTCCCTCGCGATAGATCCAGGAATTGGAATCGTCCATGTACACCCGCAGCGGGGCGCGGTCACGCCTCAACACTTCGGCCGTGCGCGCCGATTCCGGTAGCGGCGCAGACGTCCCGTGGTCGAAGCCCATCGCGTAGGCCGGTTGGAACTGTCCGCCCTCTCGCAGCAATAGTGCGATCCGATCCACATGCAGCGCCTCGCTGATACGTGTCGCCACTTTCTCCAGCAGCAGCTTCGTTTCGACCATGGTCCGCACATCGTCGCTCAAATTCGCGAGCACAACTTCGGCATTGTACGCTTCACGAAAGAACCGCCGGTCCACCCACTTCGTCAACCATTCCGCCGCCCGCTGCAAGGCCAACACCACGAATGTTCCAATCGCGGCCACCTGCAGAATCCTCGGCCGGTTCATGCCCGGCTGCGTTGCCATGATCACCGCCGTAAGGATTACGGCAACAATCAGCATTACCTGCAGAATCCGTATCCCGCGTGAAGCGAGAGCGTACTGCAATCCCTGCCGGATCACCATGCTCAGCCCAAATGCGCGGTGCACGACGATCGCGTAGGCGAGAGTTACCGGAAAGAGGCACATGGCCAGCAGTGCCGGAATAATCACCCATCCCGACAATGAGCCCATGTCGCGCCTCAGGATCAGCGACATGATTACGACAAGGAAAAGAGGAGTCAAAGCAAGCGTCGCGCCGAACAGGATCGTCCGCATTCTCCGCACCGAGTCGATATCTTTCAATGCGAATCGCTTATAGGTCAGTAGCGCAAAAAAGCAACTGATTCCGCCCATCTGCAGAAGCTGGACGATACCACTCAAACTGGTCAGGCGGTCAATCCAAATGCCCCATTTCTGCGGGTCGCCCCACGACGTAGCCGCACTCGTTGCCGCTAGCGTCAGAATACAAAATGCGAACAATAGGATCGCCAGAGTGCGGAGCCATGTGCGTCTATCCTGCCATTCTGTCCGGCGCGGAAACTCCCATGCGAAGAGAAACATGAAGAGTGGCCAGCACGCATTCGCGACGGCGTGCAACTCGTGGAATAGCGGACGCAGCAATCCCCAGGAAACGGGCAGGAAACCCGGATGGACGACCGAGTGGGAAAACGTGGTCACCATGCCAAGCAGCAGCCAGGCCTGGCGATCGCCAGGCCTCGCCAGTACCGTCCAAAAACCGACGAGCAGGCAGAGGAATGGCATTGCCACGGTCATCAAGACCATGAAAACGACGCGGCCCGGAGACGAAGTTTCCGGGTGCGCGAACTCCAGTTGCCAACTCACTTCCCGCGGTACGCCATTCGGACTCTCAACATGCACCCTAATCCGGTCGCCGGGAAAAGCCTTCTCCAATGCTTCAAATCGGGCCGCGTCGCCAACGTAAGGATATCCCTGCACGGCCAGGAGCCTGTCACCATTCTTGAGCCCGGCCTGCTTTGCCCGCTCGGATGCCCGCGAGACCGAAGGCCACGGCGGCACGACGGAAAAGCCCGGCGCGGCCTCATTCTCCGGCCAACGCAATTGGGTATAAAACTGAGTAGCCACGGCCGCCTGATAGCCGCCCAATAGCGCCATCGACAGAACGGCCAGAACGCGCAGCCGCCGTTCTCTGTTCCCCGTCTCCATGGTGTCGGCCATTATCCCACGAGTGCGATAGAATGCCCCTTCTATGTGGACCCGCCGGCAATTCCTGCGCGCGGCCGCCGTGCCGGCACTCGCTCAGGCCAGGCCCAAGCCGAACGTTCTGCTCATCCTCATCGACGACATGGGGTACGCCGACATCGGCTGCTTCGGCGCAAAGGATATCCTTACGCCGAACATCGACCGTTTAGCTCGCGAAGGCACGAAGCTCACGGATTGTTATTCGAACGGTCCCGTCTGTACGCCCACCCGCTGCGGCTTGATGACCGGACGCTACCAACAGCGCTTCGGACTCGAATGGGCGCTTAGCCCCGGCCAAAAAGGCTATGGCCTCGAACCGCACAACAACACAATCGCACGCTATCTGAAAGCGGCTGGCTACAAGACGGCGATGTTCGGCAAATGGCACCTCGGCTATGAGCCTGAGTTCGGACCTAATCGTCACGGCTTCGACGAATTCTATGGGCTGTTGAGCGGCAATGTCGACCACTACTCGCACAAAGAGATCAACAACGAAGACGATTGGTTCGAAAACACCACGCCCGTCAAAGCCGCCGGCTATTCCACCGAGCTTCTGCGTGACCGTGCATTGCGCTTTCTCGATGCCAACGCCGCCAGTCCATTCTTTCTTTATCTTCCGTTCAACTCGGTCCACTGGCCTTTCCAGGCGCCCGGGCGCTCGGACGATGTCCGGCAACGCCCAACCTGGTTCAACGGCAGCCGCGAGAAGGACTATAAACCGATGCTCGAAGCGATCGACAACGCCATCGGCCAGGTACTCGCGAAGCTGGAGAGCAAAGGCGTGCTCGACAACACGCTGATCATCTTCACTAACGACAATGGCGGCGAGCGTCTCTCCGACAACCGCCCCTTCTTTCATCACAAAGGCACGCTGTGGGAAGGTGGTATTCGCGTGCCCGGCATTGTGCGCTGGCCCGGCCGCGTTCCGGCGGGCGCCATCTCAGCCCAGGCCTGTGCATCCATGGATTTCGCCGCGACGATCGCCGACGCGTGTGGCGTGGAGCCGGATGCGTCGCAGCCATTCGACGGAATCAGCCTTCTCCCGATACTCGAAGGAAAGCAGGCGGTGAAAGAGCGCACACTCTTCTGGCGCATTAATCGCATGAACCGTAAACAGACAGCCTGCCGCCGCGGCCGCTGGAAGTGGATCAACGATTCCGGTTTCGATCAACTCTACGATCTCTCGAAAGATCTCGCCGAGCGCAAGGATCTCGCCTACACCAATCCAAAAATGACCGCCGAGCTCGCCGCCGCTTATGCCGAATGGGAATCGATGCTGGCGAAAAATCCGCCGCCGAAGGTGATCGCATGATCGGCCGCCGCGCATTTCTAGGTTCACTCGCCTTAGCCGCGCAGCCGCCGCCGGCGCGGCCGAATGTCGTGGTCTTCCTGGCCGACGACATGGGTTGGGGCGACATCGGCTGCTTCGGCTCTCAGGACATCGTTACGCCGAATATCGATCGCCTCGCGGCCGAAGGCGTGAAGCTTACCGGCTGCTACGCGAACGGACCCGTTTGCACACCCACACGTTGCGGCCTGATGACCGGCCGCTATCAGCAGCGCTACGGCAAGGGGCTGGAATGGGCACTACTTCCAACCGGCGTCAACATTGGCCTCGATCCCAAACACACCACTCTGCCGCGTCTGCTGAAATCGGCCGGATACAAAACCGGCATCTTCGGAAAGTGGCACTTAGGCCGCGAGACGCAGTTCAATCCGGTTCATCACGGCTTCGACGAATTCTTCGGGCTCACCGGCGGCAATGTCGACATGTATTCGAAGGAGGATCGTTTCAAGAACTACGATCTCTACGATGGCTTGAAGAAGGCGCCGAGTCAGCCCGGTTATCTCACTGAGATGCTGGCCGCGCGCGCCGAGAGATTCATCACGGCTAATCGCGCCAACCCGTTCTTCTGTTATGTGCCGTTTAATGCGGTGCACTGGCCCTTCCAGGCGCCCAACCGGCCGCAAACGGTGCGTTCACTCAAGACCTGGTATGACGGCACGAGGCTAGGTGAATACAAGCCGATGCTCGAAGCGATGGACGCCGCCATCGGGCGCATCCTCAACACTCTCGATCGCCTCGGCCTTGCCGATAACACGCTCGTCATCTTCACGAACGATAACGGCGGTGAGCGTCTTTCCGACAACGGCCCCTTCCGCCATCACAAGGCGACGTTATGGGAGGGCGGCATCCGCGTGCCTGGTTTGATTCGATGGCCCGGCAAGCTGCCGAAGGCGAAGACCAGCCGTCAGACATGCGTCTCGATGGATTTCACGGCGACTATTGCCGCGGCCTGCGGTGTTACCGCCGCGCCGTCCGAGCCTTTCGATGGCATCGATCTCACGCCGATCCTCGCCGGCCGTGAGGCGGAGCGTGACCGTGATCTCTTCTGGCGCATCAACCAACCGAAGCAGATCGTGCGCGCGGTGCGCAGCGGCACGTGGAAATTCGTGCTCGACGGCGGCATCGGCAACCTCTACGATCTCTCGAAGGACTCCGGCGAGACGCGCGACCTGTTCTACGTCTATCCTGAAATCGCCGAGACGCTGCGCAAGAAATACGAAGCCTGGGAGAAGTCATTGCCAAATGCCTAAGCTCACTCGGCGCGCCTTCGTGGCCACCGCGGCCGCCACTGCTCGCGCAGCGGAATCGCGGCCGAACATTGTTTTCCTCATGCCCGATCAGCACCGGTATCATGCCGTCGGCTGTCTCGGCAACGACGATGTGAAGACGCCGCATATCGATAAGCTCGCCTCCGAGGGCGTGAGCCTCCATCACACATTCGCCAACACACCGGTATGCTGCCCGGCGCGCGCGATTCTGCTCACCGGGCAGTATTGCCACAGGAACGGGATGGTGGCCAATGACCTGCGTCTGCGCGAAGAGAGTGTGAGCTTTGCGGAAGTGTTGGCGAAAGCCGGGTATCGCACCGGATTCGCCGGCAAGTGGCATCTCGACGGCGGCCAGCGCGAACCGGGCTGGGTGCCGCCGGGCCCTCGACGGCAGGGCTTCGAATTCTGGGCCGCGCACCAGTGCAGCCACAGGCATTTCGAGAATCACTACTTTCGCGATACTCCGCAAGCCATCGAGTTCGGCAAGTTCGAAGCCGAAGGCTGGGGCGATGTCGCCGTCGAATTCCTGGAAGGTGCGAAGAAAGACAAGCGTCCCTTCTACCTCACCGTGCAGTGGGGGCCGCCGCACGACCCCTACAAGGCGCCGGCCGAGTACACGCGGCACTACGATCCCGGAAAGCTAACCATGCGGGCGAACTACAAAGCCGGGAAGGGACCATCGGCCGCATTGATTGCCGAGTACTACGGCATGGTAACGGCGATTGACGATCAAGTCGGCCGTTTGATGGCGAAGCTCGATGAACTGGGCCTGCGCGAAAACACGATCGTGCTTTACTCCTCCGATCACGGCGACATGCTTGGTTCGCAGGGCGAGCGTTTGAAGCGCAAACCGTGGGAAGAATCGATCCGCGTGCCCGGCGTGTTGCGTTGGCCCGGCCGCGTGAAGCCCGGTTCGCACAGCGATGTCTTCTTCACACACGTCGACTTCGCGCCGACGCTGCTCGGCATGGCGGGAATCACGCCGCCGAAAACGATGCAGGGACATGATCTGTCAAAACCAATCGTGGAGGGCAAGGGCAAGTCACCGGACTCGGCGTTCTTTCAGATTTTTGGCCCATTCGCGGGTGATGGAACCAGTGCCGGTTGGCGCGGCGTCCGCACCGCCACGCATATGTACGCGCGATATCAGGACAAGCCGTGGGTGTTATACGACCTCAAGGCGGATCCGTATCAACAGTACAATCTGATCGGGAAGCCCGAGGCGGCCGCCGTACACGTGGCGATGGAGAAACGCCTGGCGCGCTGGATGAAAGAGACCGGCGACTCCTGGAGCAGCAATTGGAGCTACCCGGTGGAGGACGCCGGCCGCCTGTATAAGCACAAGACCTTCTTCACAGTCCAGGAGTATCTGGACTGGGCGAAGGCCCATCCGGAATCGGCTTAGAAATCGATACGCAACGCCATCTGCGCAACGCGGGCGCCGGTGCCGGAACTGGCGTTAACGACCGAACTGATCCTGCCGAACGTCGTCGGAGTGAGGATGCTGTTACCCGGCGTGGAGAAGTTCGCTTTGTTGAGCGCGTTGTACATCTCGGCGCGGTAAGTGAGCCGCAGCCGTTCCGTAATCGGAATCCGCTTCACGATGGAGATGTCCATGTTGAAGAAGCCCGGTCCGCGGAAGCTGTTGCGGCCCGAAGTGCCGATCTCGCCGGGCCCGGGGTAGGTGAATCTGGCGACCTGCTCCGGTGTGAAATACTGCACACCGTTGCCGACCTTCACCACTTCACCGATCGTACGGTCGCCTGAGTAATTCGCGTACGTGTTTAACGTGCTGCCGAGAGTGCGGCGGGCGCTCGTCACCGAGAACACCGATCCGCTCTGCACCACGGCGACAGCGCCGATTTCCCAACCGCCGATGACGCGGTCGACAAATCCGTTCGCATCGGAAAGGAACCGCTGCTTTCGGCCAAAAGGCAGGGAATAGCTGCCGACGAGATTGAGCACGTGCGGACGGTCGGCGTCGGTGCGGCCACGATTATTCACGAGGTTGAAGTTGTCAACCGGGGCCGTGAAGCCGTTGCCGTCGGTGGAGCCATTGTCGATGGAACGCGAGTAGGTGTAGTTCACGTTCATCACGGAATGGCGCCCCTTATGCGTGAGCGAGAGCTGCAGCGAGTTGTAGCTCGAACTCCCGACGTTGTCGCCGTACTGCACCTGGTTGTACTGCGGGAAATTGCGGAGGTAGAACGGGCTGACACCGGCGGCCGCGTAGCGCGCGAAGTTATTGCGGTCGATGTTATCGGCGACGGTTCCGGCGAGGCCTTGCTGGAAGTTTGTCGCGCCGAGAGCGGTGATTGCCGCCTGCGGGCCGCCGAACATTCGGGAGATCGTGTTGCCCGCGCTTACCGGCGTGCCATTTGCGCGGAACGCTTCCAATTCCTTGAAGGAATTGAGGAAATCGCCGTAGATGCGCGGCTGGTTGAGATCAAGGAAGCCGAAGAGCTTCGTGCCTAAACTGCGAACGAAAGAGACATCGAGCACGGTGTTGCTCGTAAGCTGCCGCTGCACGCCGAGGTTGATCTGCTGCAGATATCCGGTTCGCAGATTGGGATTGAATACCGTAACCGTCGGCACGCGGGTGACCGGCTGATTGGTCACTGGCGCGGCGGGCTTCGCCGGGAAGTCGGCAGCAGCCAGTGTGTTCACGGTGCGCACCGTCGTCGCGCCGCTGTTCGGGAAAGTCTGCGTGCTCTGCGCGAAACCGGGCGTGTTGCCGTCCACCGAGCTGGAAGTCGCGCCGATGATGCGATCGTAGAATACGCCCCAGTTGCCGCGGACCACCGTCTTTCCGTCGCCGCCGACGTTCCATGCAAAGCCGAAGCGCGGAGCGAAATTGTTCCAGTCCTTGTTGAACCACGTGTTTGTTCGCTGCACGGTGAAGCCGTCGATGTTGGCGATGGAATTGATCGACCCCACCTTATCGAGCGAGCCCTGCAAGCCATCGCGTTCAACCGGCGGACCGTAGTATTCCCAGCGCACGCCGACGTTGAGTACGAGGTTGCGCGCGAGCTTGAAATCATCCTGAAAGAAGAGTCCGAGGTCGCGGAAAACGGTATTACGAACGCGCGGCGTGCCGCCGTCCTGAAACGTCTGCAGGTTGCTGTAGAAGGTCTGCGAGATGGTGCCCGTGCGGCCGAGCACGTCGTTAAACAAACCATCGAAGACCTGCCGCTGCGCGCTCGTAAGATTCTGCGGACCGACTGTTGCGGGAACGCTATTGCCCGCCGCCGTGCGAGTAAGGTCAACGTTTGGATAGACGCCGCCATAGTTATACCCGTATTGCAAAACGCGTTTGAAGTTAAAGCCGGTCTTGAACGTGTGCTTGCCTTTGAGAAGCGTGACGTTGTCGGTGATATCGATGACAGGCGAGTTACGGCCTTGGCCCAGAGCGCTATTCATCGGGTCGGTGAAAAGGTTCGAGAGGACTGCGATACCACTGTCCCGATACGGACGGATGAAATCGACGGTGGCGCTTTGGTATCCCAAACGGAACTCGTTGATGAGCGATGGAGAGAGTGTCCAGTCGCTGCCCATGCCGTAGCCCCAGCGGGCGCCGCCCTGGGCTCCATCGGGTTGCCCTGGGTAGCGCTGCTCGGCGTTGTTAAGCGAATCGATCGACTGATTCCACTGGCGGCTATAGCGGAAGAAGATGCGGTGATTGGCCGTCATGTTGTAATCCACTTTGCCGGTGCCCTGTTCTTCGCGTGAAGGGGCGGGAACATTGAAGCGGTAGCCGGCGGTGTTGAAGCCGTCGCCAACGTCGGTGTTATTCGGCGCCGGCAGGAGCGCCATGATGTCCTTCATCTTCGGATCGATGCCGCGTCCGGCCGGATCGGCGGCGGGGATGTTGAACGACCCGCCGGGCCAGCGATAGATGCCCTGTTTTGCCTCAGGCGTCAGGACGGTGCGGTTGCGCACAACTCCCTGTGTTGTGCGGCGGCCCTGGTAGTTCGCGTAGAAAAACAGCTTGTCTTTGAGGATCTTGCCGCCGATCGATCCGCCGTAGATGTTCTGGATGAACACGGGGCGCGGGGTGCCGCTGGCATTGTTGAAGAACGGGTTTGCGTTGAACACGGTATTCCGCAAGAACTCGAAGACATTGCCGTGGTACTGATTGGCGCCGGAACGCGTCACCATTTCGACCTGCCCGCCCGCGTTGCGGCCATATTCGGCCTTTCCGCCGTTGGTGATGAGCCGGACTTCTTCGAGAGAGTCCGTATTCACGGCGGTCAATGAGAGGCCGAGGCGCGGAACCACGGCGTCATTCGCGTCGATACCGTCGAGACGTGTATTATTCGACCCCTGCCGCGCGCCGTTGATGCGCGAGAACGAGGCGTCGCCGGGGTCGATCGAAACACCGGCGGAGAGGGAGACAAACGCCAGCGGATTACGGCCGAGCGCGGGAAGAGTATCGATCGCTTTGAGGTTGATTGTCCTGGCGATCGTCGCATCGGATGTATTGACGATGGCGGCTGTGGCTTCAATCGAGATCGATTCGGTGATCGAGCCGACTTCGAGCGCGATCAACTGGCGCAATGTTTGCGAGGCGTTGAGTTCAATACCGGAGACGACGGCCTTGCGGAAACCGGTGGCTTCGACCGTGATTTCGTATTCGCTCGGCGGGAGAGAGGCGAACAGGGCGGCACCTGTCGTGTCCGTCGAGACGACGCCACCAACCGGCGCCTGTTTGCGCATATCGCGCAGAGTGATTCGCGCGTTCACAATCGACGCGGAACTGCTGTCCTGCACAACGATTTCGAGTCTGCCATTCAACACTTGCGCCAAGGATAATGGCGCGGAGAGCGTGAGGCTAAATACAGATACACCGATCCAAGCGAGTAAGCGCATCGGCAACCCTTTCCCCAATCGAAATGTAGCGGTCGGGGCTCCCGGTGCGCCAGAGCACAGGGTGAGACGTTCCCCGACAGCGGATTTGTTACAAGGTAGACGTTTCGATGAGGAAGTGCAAGCGTTTCTGCAAAACTATGCTATTGCCAGTTCTCGTCAAAGAAGCCGGCCGCGGCGACTTTGCCAGTTGCGGTTTCGACTACCGCCCAGTCTCCCCAACGTGGGTACAACAGGGCATTGGTGCCGTCGAGATCGGCCTTGCCAAAGGTGTGTCCGCTGTTAAAGACGACGTATTTGGAGGGGTTTAGCGGGTTTGGGTGAATCAGTGCAAGCGTGTGGGACTTCGCGTCGAATTTCCGTCCTTTGATCTCGATCTCCGTGGCGGTCCATTTCACGGGTAGAGATTTAACAACTTTCGCCATCAATTTGTTGGTCACTGGCGTGCCCCAAAGGACGAGGTGGCTTTCAGCGATGTCGGCTTTTGACACGCCAGCCGAGGTCTTGCGGCGAACGTTGCCGCGGAAGTACTTGTCGAAGTTTGCGGTGAACGTGTCGAGGGAGGGGTCGGCGCCGTCGGCAACGCACAGGAAGCGATCCATGAACGCATCGTCGATCGGGCCTTGCAGGCCGGCACGTTTGCGGAGAGACGGTTTCGACGGGCGGACTTCCCAGCGGTTCATCTGCTTCACGAACGCCTTGCCCTTGAGCGCCTGGCCGTCGATGGTGACTTCGGCCGGGGCGTCGAGTTCGAGTTCCGCAATGTTTTTCGTCTTGACGTTGGTCTTGGAACCGCTCAACTCCGCGCGAGCGTACATGTGTTCGAGAGCGGCGATCTTCCAGTTCCAGGCCTGTCCGAAGCGTGGCGTCCATGTGACGAAGCGGAACTGGTCCGGCATATGGCGCGGGAAGTTTTTGGCGAGGAACGCTTCCGATTCGGCTTTGCTATCGGGATGCCAGCGGTGCGGGGTTTGAGGGCCGACGAGGAAGATTGCGTTAGCGCGGATGTTCTCGGCCTCCATGGCCTCCTTGATGTTCACCGAGGCCTGTAGTTGCGGGTCAATTTCGCCGCCGTAACCGACGGTGGGTGCATTGACAATGTTCGGCGAGTAATCGACGGCGTCGTAGATGTGCATCGCGGCGCGCTCGTACGGCGTAGGGTCGGGCTTTTTCGCGTAGCGGATGGTTTCCGTGAAACCGGCGCCTGCCTCTACGCCGGCCCAGCGAGTGGGATGGTGAAGACCGATGTGCCACGCGCCGGCTCCGCCCATGGAGAAGCCGCGCAACAAGATGCGGTCCGGGTTGATGTTGTATTGTTTGACGACCGCATCGACGGCCTCAAACACGTCGGTTTCGCCGGCCCAGCGGTAGGCGTTGTTACCGCGGCCGTAGACCTCGAGCTCGATCCAGTCCTGCGTGTATGGCTTGGCTTTCGGATCGACGGCGAGGAAACCAGCTTCGGTAAGCCGCGCGTTGCGGCCGTGGAGAATTACGTCGAGGCGAATGGGTTTCGACGCGTTATAGCTTGCGGGGATGGAGAGCTTGTAGGGTTGGTAGGAGTCATCGACCTTCGACTTATACGCGCGCATGACGCGACCCGTTTCTTTCGTCCAAGCGGCGTTTCCTTTGTGGAGCGCTTCAGCGCGGGCAAGACCGTTAACGATGGCGGCGTGGGCGTGCTTGATGTATTCGGCCGAGTAGAACTCTTCGGTGTGTTTGAGGAGATTCTGGACCGCCTTTTCGTAGATCGCGACGTCGGCGATCAGCGGATTCCCGCTAAGCGCGCCCACCTTTGCCGTCAACGGTTTGACCCCTTCGCGAAGCTTGTCCAGTTCTTCGGCGGACACCTTGACGGCGGGTGCCGGAGGGGGCGCCTGGCCGAATGCGGCGGCGATCAAGAGGAGAAGGAGGGCGCGTTGCATGACGATTACCTCTGGACGCGGCCGGAACCGCCGCCTTTGATGAGAGCCTGGACTTCTTCTGTGGTGAAGCGGTTGAAGTCGCCGGGGATGGAGTGCTTGAGGCAGCTTGCGGCGACGGCAAACTCAAGCGCTTCCTGTGCGGAGCCGAGCGCGTTGAGGCCGTATATGAGGCCGCCGGCGAAACAGTCGCCGCCGCCTACGCGGTCGACGATATGAGTGATGTCGTAGTGCTTGGAGACCATGAACTCCTTGCGATTGTTCATGCAGGCGGCCCAGCCGTTATGCGACGCGCTGTGCGATTCGCGGAGAGTGACGGCGATGGCTTCGAGGTTCGGATACGTTTCGAGCACTTTGTCTGTGAGCTTCCTGTAGACCTCGCGATCGAGCTCGCCGGAGTGCACGTCCGCCTCGGCCTTGATGCCTAGCGTCATCTGGCAGTCCTCTTCGTTGGCGATGCCGACGTCGACGAATTTGAAGAGCTCCGACATGATCTCCTTCGCCTCTTTGCCCCATTTCCAAAGGTTCTTGCGGAAGTTGAGGTCGCAGGAGACCTTCAGCCCTTGCGTGCGTGCGGCTTTAACGGATTCGATGGCCAGTTCGGCAGCGCCTTCACTGATGGCGGGCGTGATGCCGGTGATGTGGAACCACGTGCCGCCGGCGAGCGCTTTGTTCCAGTCGATGGAGCCGGGACGGGCGATGCAGATGGCGGAGTGCTCCCTATCGTAGAGGACTTTTGACGGGCGCTGGTTGGCACCGGGCTCGACGTAGTAGATGCCGAAGCGGCCCTTGCCGCGAACGATCTGATTGGTATCGACACCGAAGCGGCGCATCTCGCCGATGAAGGCATCGGCGACGGGGTTTTTGTCCGGCAAGACCGTAACATAGCGAGCCGGGAGGCCGAAGCCGGAGACTGCGACCGCGACGTTGGCTTCGCCTCCTCCGAAGGTAGCGAGAAACTGTGGCGATTGCAGAAAACGCTCAAAACCTGGAGGCGCCAGGCGGAGCATGATTTCTCCGAAGGAGACGATCAGCTTGGACATAAGCCGCTATTCTATCGCGACCGCGCACTTGAACCCGAAGTCTTGGGTTTCGCTCAGGTTCGGCGGGTTATCGCTGGGTTTCGCCCGGGTTACTCTCGGGTTCAATTCCTTGTGGAATCAATAACTTGTGGGATGCTCCGCTGTATCGCGTTTTGCAACCCCGAACCCCATAAACCGGAAAGGGACTCAGAGCCAGCGGCCCGAGTCCCAACATCTAAATTTTAGCACAAGACCAGCCAGCGAGCCAGTCCTGAGTTTCGGCGTTCAGGATCGGCGGATTGACGGCGGCAGCGTATTGGCGGATATGAGTTAAATCGATGTCGGTCTTTCGCTGGTCGTCAAACCATTCGCATGATTGGCAGTGGGGGCCGCCGGGAACCGTCTCGCCCGTGACGAAATGGGCGCGCGCCTGGCGATGGAGGAGGGAATTAAAAGCGTCGTCGTTATCGACGTGACCAAATACAAGATTGGCGTTGGGAATAGGGGCGCAGGAGCAGGGGAGTATGCGGCCATTGGCATCCATCACCGTGTTCATGTAAAGCCATTGGCAGGTATGGCCGGCACTGGGCGGATCCCAGGCGGCGTCGATGTCCACAGGCCAACCGGCGTCAAAGGCCCGATCGATTTCGGCCGTGTGTAGCAAGCCGGGGAAGCGGTTCCAGTTTCGTCGATAATCGTCGGGTGTTACGGGATGCAACTCGATGCCGCCGTATTCCACGTCCGCGGCGGGCCGAAGTTCCGGGTCATCCCAGCTCACGTCGAACGGAGGTGAGATCCGGATTTCGTTCACTCCTAGGCTAGCCGCCAACTCAATGGCAGCGGAGATTTCGTGGCGGTTGTGTTCGAACGCGAGGAACTGCCAGGCGAGGACGGGGAACCTGGTGCCGGCCCGGAGACGTGCGTCCACGAGACGGCTGATGTTGCGGAGAACGAGGTTGATGTCGCCGTTTTTCCGGAACCTGGAATATACCGGTTGGGAGACGCCGTCGATCGAGAGCAACATATAGTCAAGTCCGGACGCCACATAGGCATCCGCATCGAAGTTGTGGACGGAGAGGCTTGTGGACAAGACGGTCTGCGCGAGGAAGCGCTTTGCCGAGCGGATGAAAGCCGGCGTTTGGACGTTCAAGAGCGGCTCGCCGTAGTTATAGAACATCGCTTGCACGGCGTAGGGTGCGTAGGCGTTGAGGAAAGCCGCGGCGCGATCGGCGGATAACATGCCTTGTGGCCAATTGAAGAGCGATCTTTGCGAATGGACACAGCCGGGACACGCCAAGGCGCACCCGTTGCAGGGGTCCAATTCGATGCCAAACGGCCGTGCCGCGACGTGCGTCCGGCGCGCAGAGAACTCGGCGCGGGCGAGGCAGATATTGATGAGTTTCAAGGCCAGGCACTTAGAGGCGGATTCCGAGTGACCGGCGCGGCGAAGGGCGGCAAGAGCGTCATGCCTGGCCTCGAGCAGGATGCGGTGTAGTTCGGTTCCCGTTTCCGCCGCAGTAAGTTGTGAATAAATCGCGCGAAGTTGATCGGCGAACAAATCCTGAGTTCCTAAAAGATTAAAGATATGGATGCGGCCTTTTATTATTGTACGCGCGAGTGGCGGCCAGACGTGATAGCATTGCGGACCAACTATGCATCCACGCGCGGTCACGCTTTCTGTGCTGGTTTTGTTCGCGATCAACATTCTGAACTTCTACGACCGCACACTGGCGGGGGCGCTGGTGGAGCCGATGCGGAAAGAGTTTGCGCTGTCGGACACGAACATCGGGCTGATGGGAAGCGCGTTTATTTGGATTTACGCGATCGTCGGGGTACCGCTCGGGCTGGTGGCGGATTCGTGGAGCCGGAAGAAGCTGTTGATGATTGGTGTAACCGTTTGGACCTCGATGACGGCGATCGGCGCAGCGGCGAGCGGGTTTCTGTTTTTGCTGGTGACGCGGATGGGAGTGGGCATCGGGGAAGCTGTTTGCGCGCCGACTGCGACATCCTGGCTGGGCGACCTGTTCCCGCCGGAAAAGCGATCGCGGGTGCTGGCGCTGTTTATGCTTGGTGTACCGGTGGGCTCGGCCATGAGTTTCTTCCTGAGCGGCCCGATTGCGCAGGCGTGGGGATGGCGATCGGCAATGATCGTGGCGGCGGCGCCGGCACTGTTGATCGTGCCGCTTTTA
The DNA here is from genome assembly GCA_016185425.1 of Acidobacteriota bacterium. Classification (GTDB taxonomy): domain Bacteria; phylum Acidobacteriota; class Terriglobia; order Bryobacterales; family Bryobacteraceae. The sequence goes on from JACPNQ010000043.1 coordinate 212,451, forward strand.
GCGCTGTTGCACGAACCGCTGCGAGGCGCGTCGGAGCCGGCGCCAATGGGAGAGAAGCCCTCGGCCTGGTCCGTGCTGCGAAAGCCGACATTGTGGTGGATTATCGCTTCCGGCGTTTTCCTGAACTTCAACATGTACGCGGTGTTGCTGTTCTTGCCGGCGCTGATGAGCCGCGTCCATGGCATGTCCGTGGCGGAGTCCGGCACGGCGACTGGGATCTCGAACCTGATCGGCGGTGTTTGCGGCGGGATGCTGGCAGGTTATCTGGGGGACCACGTGATGAATCGCCACCGAAACGGACGAATGCAGATGGCAGCGGGGTTGACAATGGCAGGCGCGCCGCTGGCGTATTGGGGAATCGTGCAACCGGCGGGTAGCGCGTTCCTATCGCTCGCGCTGCTAGCGGGGGCGTATGGCCTGATGAACAGCTACTACGGACTGGTTTATTCGTCGATTCAGGACATCGTAGCGCCGACGCAGCGCGGCGTCACGATGGCGATCTACTTTATGGCGATGTACCTTTGCGGTGCATCGTTCGGGCCTTTGTTTACGGGCATGTTGAGCGACCGGATGGCGCGGCAGGCCATGGAGGCGGCGGGCGCGACGCAGATGACAGAGGCGTTTAAGGCGGTTGGGCTGCAGCAGGCAATGCTGATTATTCCGGTTCTGCTGGTGGCGCTTTCGCTGGTGTTGTACGCGGGGTCGCGGACGATACTGGGCGATATTGCAAGGCGGGATCAGTTGGTGAGGTTAAGGGTGGCGGAGGTGTAATTAGGGGACTTACCACACGTCAGTTCCAATGCTTCCGTTGCGGCCAGATGTCACTCAGGGGCCGCTTGGGGCCGCGGCAATAGTAGACGTCGAAATGTTCATATGGCATGGAGTAGGGATGATAAACGGCGCCGACCTTTTGGGTGTCCGCGAAACGCGTCTCGAGGTCCTCCTGCCGTCCAGCCATGACGATGACACTTTCGCCCGCGTAGCTACGCGGTCCCCAAAGGAAGTAGTTCTGATGCCCGCTGATGGCGGGTGGCAAGCCGTATTTTGGACCGAACAGGTCGATGGCTCCGGCTTGCCCGTAATTCTGGCCGAAGATCGCGGTTTTGGGACGGACTTCCACCGGTAGGTTGTTGTAGACGCGCGCGACGGTTGCCACCATCTCCTCCCATCCGAACTGGCCGGCAAAAATTTGCGGGAGTGGACCGAGGGTGTGGGTCTCGATCGCGGGCTGGGCCAGATGCAGCGCCTTCGTATACCGGATGTAGGTCTGGGGCGGCAAGACCGGAATCGCGAGCGGCGCGAGGACGACAGCGGTGGCGGCCAGCAGGGCCGGCCATGCGAGTTTCCGCCATAAGGGACGCGGCCGATCGAGCCGAACCTCCCAAGTGACTGCGCCGGCGGCGAACAAAATCGGGAAGGCGGGGAACAGGTATTAGATGCGCGGGCTTAGAGTGACGATCACAATCGCAGTGAAGGCACATGCCCAGCCGAGCGCGCGAAACGGCTTTCCCGGCGTCGAGAAGAAGTAAAACCAAAGGCCAGCCAGCCAGAGGGGCAGAGTGAGAGGATGCATGGCCAGAATTTCCTGACCGACGAATGCCAGGGGCCCGACAGGGGCATCACGCCCGCTGCGGCGGATATTCGCCAATAACTCGAGGAACGGAAAGCGATGCTGGATATTCCAGTGCAGATTGGGCAGGAAAATGAGAAAGGCGATCACGCCAGCCATCCAGAGCCAGCGGCTCGCAAGCACACGGCGTTGCGGAGTCACGAGCAGGCCGGCAACGATGCCGGCTCCGAAGATCAGCATGGAGCACTTGTTTTCGAGGCCGAATCCAGCGAGGATGCCGAACCAGATTCAGAGCTTCCGGTTGCCGGTTTTCAAAATACGTATCAGCAACCAGGCGCAGCCCAACCAGAACAGGGGCTCAAACGCGTTCATGGACAGCAGGTTGCCGGTCGCGAGAATACCGGGAGCGACCAATGTGGCCAGGGCGGCGAGACCCTGGGCATACCGCCCGCCACCGAGTTCGCGGGCGATCAGGCAGGTGAGGGCTACGTCCGCCATGGTGATCTTGTCGTTCGGCCACCGGCCGCCGTTGGAGAAGGTCTTTTGCAAATGCTCGATGGACGCCGTGTAGGCGTCGTAGTCGTGCCTGGGAAGCGCCGGGCCGAGAGGCTTGAGCTGGAACGTTTCGGACTTGTAGCGGGTGGGGACGTTGAAATCGGCGGGGACTGGGGTTTATTCAGGATACTACTGCGGATCCGGGCACGCCGGGTTGGCTGCTTCGGTGCACGGCTCCGGGACGATTGCCGGCGCCTCGTGGGAAAAGTCGATCTCCCATAGAGAGATCCCGTGCACGTAGAGGCGGGCGGTGGCGCTGGCGAGGGAGTCCGTCTCACCGGGGCGAAGGCCGAGGACCTGCGGATAGAACGCGGGGCCGTAGGGGATGGCGGGCTTGTCGAGAATGAGCCGCGGCGCTGTCCAGTTCACCAGGTCCGTGCTGAACGATCCGAAAATACCGACTTGCGGCCAGCCCGGCCGGCAGCAGGTTTGGTTCATCAGAATGACGTAACGTTCGAGCGCGGTATTCCAGTGAATGGACGGGCCCCAGAAAGAGTTGGCGTCGTGTTCGCGCCAGGCGATACTGGCCGGGAATATAGGCGACATATGTCCGCCGAGGCCGGGCTGATTCCATTCCCCGTGAAAGTACTTATATACAGCGCCGGACGGCTGGAAACGATCCGCGAAGGCGAGGCGGGCGACGGCGACGCCTTGCTCCTCCAGAGCGCCGCTGTAGTTGGTGAAGAAGAAGTAGAAATAGCCGCGGTCTTGGTCCGCGATGACGCTGAAATCGCCGTGGCCGCCCGCGAAAAAACCGTTCCCGGCGGTACAGTCTACGCGCTCGCCGGACTCGAGAACGATCCCGAGATCTTCGACCGTCCTGCCATTGTCCCGGGAGACAGCGGCGCCAATTTTGGGAGCGGTGAGGTTCGAGCCGGGGCAGACGCCGCCGGGCTCATGGTGGTACCAAAGGAAGAGCGTTCCGTCGTCGTCGCGCCAAACGGATTCAAACCAGACCGGTTTGTGCTCGCTGCCGCCGAACTGAACGCTTTCGGTGCCCGCGAGCGTGAATTGATCGGCACCTTTGCTTCGTGCGGGGACGCCGCTCGAGTGGAAGATATGCAGTTGGCCATCGGCCCACATGGCAGCGGTATTGCCGTCAATTACTTCCGGAAGCTCCGCGCGCGGGGCCGGCCGCAACACGGCATATTGGGAGTAACAGGCGAGACCGGCGATGAGGAGGAACGGCAGTAAGCGAGCAATCATGCCTTAGTAGTCAATGCTAGCTTAGAATGTGCGCCGATTTTTGAAACGCCTGATCACCTATCCGCTATTGGTGCTGGCGGGCGTTCTGCTGCTGGTGGAAGAGGCGCTTTGGCGGCTGTCCGCCGTGGTGGCGCTGCTGGGCAAACTGCCGGTTTTCCGAAGCATTGAAAATTGGATTCGCGCAGTGCCGCCGATGGGTGCGTTGGCTCTTTTCGGAGTGCCGGCACTGGCGTTGGCGCCGATCAAGCTGTTGGCGCTCTACTGGCTGGCCGGCGGACATCCGGTGCTCGGAATCGGAACGATCCTGACGGCGAAGGTGACCGGGACGGCGCTGGTGGCGCGGCTATTTCAGTTGACGCACGAGCAGTTACTGACGATTGGATGGTTTCATTGGCTGTATGACCATGTGCTGCGTCTGCGGGCCGCGGCTTACGGGTTGTGGACGAATTCGACGATCGGACGCTGGTGGCGGCGCGAACGCGCGAAGCACAGGGGATGGGTGCGGCGGCGTTGGGACGCGGTTCGTGCACGACTATCGAGAAAGTGATATTTTTCAGAGTTCGGAAAGGAAGCTGAGAGAAATGAAAATCATTGGATTGGCGTTGCTGGCGGCGTTCGCAGTTGTGGCGCAACAGCAACCCCAGCGGCGGGGCCCGGCTCTGCCGGAAGCTCTTGTGGTGAACGCGACGGAGGGGTTTGAATCGATCTTCGACGGGACGATGAAGGGGTGGGATGGCGATCCGGATTTCTGGCGCGCGGAGAACGGAGCGCTGGTGGGGGAGTCGACCAAAGAGAAGCCGCTGAAGGTGAACACGTTCCTTATCTGGCGCACAGGCAAGCCGGCGAACTTCGAGCTGAAGCTGGACTTTAAGATGAACTCGACGAACAGCGGCGTGCAGTACCGCAGCGTGGAGATGCCCGACATTGGGAAATGGGTGCTGAAGGGTTATCAGGCGGATTTCGATTTCGAGAATCGCTACACGGGGCAGTTGTATGAAGAGCGCGGGCGCGGATTCCTGGCGATGCGCGGGCAGGTTGCGACGATCGAGGACGGCAAGCGGCCGCGCGTGATCGCAAATCTGAAGAGCAATGAGGATTTGCGCGGGGCGGTGAATATCAATGGCTGGAATACGCTGCATATCATTGCGCGCGGGAACGTATTGATCCACATTCTGAACGGGCAATTGGCGGCGGCGTTTGTCGATGACGATGCGAAGAACCGGGCGATGGATGGATTGATTGGATTCCAGATGCACGTGGGACCACCGATGAAGGTGGAGTATAAGAACATCTACCTGAAGAAACTATGAGCGAGAGCAGTCCCGAAGAGTGGGAGTTACGCGTCCAGTTAGCGGCGGCGTACCGGCTGATCGATCATTTTGGATGGTCAGAACTGATCTGGACGCATACAACGGTGCGGGTTCCGGGCGCAGAGCATCATTTTCTAATTAATCCGTACGGGTACCGGTTTGACGAGGTGTGCGCGTCGACTTTAGTGAAAGTCGACTTACACGGGAATATTGCCGGCGATCAGCGGCAGGAGATAAATCCGGCCGGATTTGTCATTCATTCGGCGATCCACATGGCTCGACAGGATGTGCGGTGCGTGATGCATACGCACACCGTGGCCGGGATGGCGGTGGCGGCGCTGGATTGCGGCCTGCTGCCGATCAGCATGTATGCACTGGGCTACTACGGGGGCGTGGGGTATCACGACTTTGAGGGACCAAGTTTAGAGTTGGGTGAGAGGGAGCGGCTGGCTGAGAACCTCGGCGACAAGCACGCGTTCATCATGCGCAATCATGGATTGCTGACATGCGGCGATTCCGTGGCACAGGCATTCGTGCGTATGTACCGGCTCCAGCGCGCCTGTGAAGTGCAGTTGGCGGCGCAGGCGACGGGGGCCGGGCTGGTGGTGCCGCCGTTATCCGTCTGCCAGGTCAGCCGGGAACGGAGCGACGATTTCCTGGGCGATAAAGGATATAGCCGCGAACGAAATCCGGAGTTCGCGGCTATGTTGCGAATGCTGGATAAAAAAGATCCGTCGTACAAGACGTGAGTTACTGCGGGTCGCCGACATCGTAGACGTCAATGGCCTGGATGACGACCCGGTAATTGCCGAGGTTGTTCTGCCAGTGGCGATTGTCGTTGATCGCCAGATAGAGCCGGCCTTCCTGGCCGGGTTTCGACGCCCAATTGCGGCCGAGGAAGAAGACTTCGCCGGCGGACTTAAAGCGCCCAACGAGCGCGCCGAAGGGATGGCCGTCGACGAGGTTGGTCTTATAGTTGGGACCGGGTTTCTGGAGACCGTTTGGATCCGTGGCCCATCCGTCGGTTTCCCAACTTAGGCGGGTGAAGCCGGAGGCAGCGGCAGTCGCACGGGAACCGGCCGCGAAGACGAGAGCTGTGTCGAAATACTCGATCTGCGTGCTGTGGCGGAGCGAATGAACGTCAACGCGGCGGGTGACCTGCTTCTGCTTGATCGCCAGCATACGGATCTTGTCCCACGAGATTGCGCCGAGTTGGAGCGGCTCCACTTTGCCGCGTAACATTTCGCCACTTGTCAGGCGGACGAGGCTGAGCTCGCGGTCGAAGGTGTCGGCCTGGCTTGGCATGACCCGTTCAAAGAGGCGATAGAGCGGTTTCGGCTCGTGCTGGTCGGTATCCTTATAGGCCTTCAGCAACGGGGTGAGAACGGGGATGCCGATGCCGGTGAGCGTTTCGATGGCCTGATCGCTGGCTTTGCGATCGGCGCCTTGCAGCGCTTTGATGCCACTCTCGATCTTTTCAGCTTCGGTTGACGACGCCGGCTCGCCGTTGTGGACGGAGAGGATGCTGCTGAATGGAATGGAGCGCGGCTTGCCGTCGACGGTGAGCTTGATGGCGGTGAGAGAAGTCTTCGATTCACCGACAGCGCCGTCTTTCGTTTGCACGAGGACCGTGGAGTCCTTCGCGAGCAGGGGCAGGCCAAGGAGTACGGCCAGATGGAGGATTTTCATATTTGGTTAGGCGATGATCTCACGGATGACGCGGCCGCCGATGTCGGTGAGTTTCTTATAACGGCCGGCGTGGAGATAGGTGAGACGCTCCTGATCGAGGCCGAGCAGACGGAGCAGCGTTGCGTGCACGTCGCGAACGGGGATGGGTTCGCCGGCGGCGCGGACGGAGAGTTCATCGGTTTCGCCAAATGTGGCGCCGGCCTTCACGCCGCCGCCGGCCATCCACACGCAGAGGCCGTATTGGTTGTGATCGCGGCCGGGTTTGTCGGTAACGAGATTATTGTCGAAGGGTGTACGGCCCATTTCCGAGGCCCATACGACGAGCGTTTCATCGAGCAGTCCGCGTGACTTCAGATCCTGTAATAGCCCGGCAACGGGCTTATCGACTTCTCGACAATGTTTCGGAATGCGGCCGGCGACATCGCCATGGTCGTCCCAACGATCGCCACCCGCGCCATGCAGCGCGAGGACATAGCGCACGCCGCGTTCGACCATGCGGCGGGCCAACAGGCACTGGCGCCCAAAAGCCTCGGACATCGGATCGTCCAAGCCGTACATCTTGCGCGTGGCTTCGGTTTCGCTGGTGACGTCAACGAGCTCCGGCGCCTTGGATTGCATACGGAAGGCGAGCTCATAGGCGGCGATGCGGGCGTCGAGCTCGCTGGTATGCGTGCGTTCGCCCATGTGCTTCTCGTTCATCCATTTCAGCAGGTCGAGCTCGTCACGCTGCTGCTTCGCGGTAAGGCTTTCGGGGCGATGCAGATCGACAATGGGCGTGTTGCCATTACGGAAAATAGTGCCCTGATAAGCGGCGGGCAGAAAGCCGTTGCCCCACACGCCGTTGCCGCCTATGGTGGCGCCGCGCGGATCGCCGAGGACGACGAAGCCGGGCAGATCCTGATTCTCCGTGCCCAGCCCGTACGTTACCCAGGCGCCAATAGACGCGCTGCCGGGGAACTGGTTGCCGGTGAGCGTATGGTAGACGGCGGGACCGTGGTTGTTGTTGTCGACCTTAATGCCGTGAATGAAGGCCAGATCGTCGACCTGCTTCGCAAGATTGGGCATCAGTGTCGTGATCCAGCGCCCGGATTGGCCGTGTTGGCGCAAGGGAGCAACGGGAGGAATCACGCGGTTCGGAGCGGCGGAGAACGTGGCGATTTCGCCGATGGTTCCTTCCGCCTTCGGCATCTGCCTGCCGGCGAGTTTGACGAGCGCGGGCTTGTTCTCGAACAGCTCCATCTGGCTGACGCCGCCTTCCATGAATAGGAAGATGCAGCGTTTCGCCCTGGCCGGAATGTGCGCGGGTTTCAGCGCAAGCGGAGCGTCGGCGGCGAGCATGTTCTGCAAGGCGAGGCCGCCGAGACCGAGCCAGGAGGTGTTCAGGAAATCGCGGCGGGAATGGTTCGGCATAGGGTCACTCCACAAACAGAAATTCGTTCGAGTTGAGGAGCACGCGGCAAAGAGCGTCGAGTGTTCCGGGGAAGGAGGAAAAACGGTCCGTTTCCTCCGGTGTGGGAGCGCGATGAAGAATGCGTTGGAACGCGGCGCGGATTTGCGCGGGCCTTTCCGGACCGGCCTCTTTCGCGAGCAGCGCCGCGAGATGTTGCGATTCCTCCTGGACGAGGTTGCCGTTCATGAGCGAGAGGGCCTGGAGCGGCGTTGTGGTGGCGCTGCGGCGATCGCAGGATTCACTGAAAACGGGCGCGTCGAACGCGGCCATCATGGGCAGCGGCATGGAGCGGCGCTGGAAGGTGTAGATGGACCGGCGGCGCATGTCGGCTTCGTTCTCGTTGGTCTCCCACATCAGCGCACCGCCGCGGCCATAGCGGGCGAAGTCGGCAAGGTCCGCGGGCAGGGGAGGGAAGACGCTGGGGCCGCCGCGCTCGGGGTTCAGGCGATTGCTGAGATAGAGAATCCCGTCACGAATCTCTTCGGCCTGCAAGCGGCGCCGGGGGAAGCGGGAGTATAGCCTGTTGTCGGCGTCGGCCGCGCCGTTTTCCGCGGATTGGCAGTAGGTCGACGAGGTCATGATGAGCCGGTGCATGGCTTTGACGCTCCAGCCGGATTCGATGAAGGCGTGGGAAAGCCAATCGAGCAGTTCGGGATGCGTGGGCCGCTCGCCGTTGACGCCGAAATCACTGGGCGTGGCGACGATGCCGGTGCCGAAGTGATGCTGCCAGATGCGGTTCACCATGACGCGCGCGGTGAGCGGGTTGTCCTTGTTGGCGATCCACTTGGCAAGGGTGAGCCGCCAACCGCGGGTAGGGAACTGACGATAGCGGTCCTGTTCGATGACGGCGGGTTCCGGCTTACCGGCTATGGCGGTGAGGAATCCGGCTTCGACGGGCTCGGCGGGCTGCCGATAGTCGCCGCGCGTTAACACGTGCGTGGGGGCGATAAACGGTCCGTTGGGCGGGCCTGAGACATTTTTGACGGTGAGCGCGGAGGGCTGCCAGCGGCCCAGGCGGCGGCGCAGTGTGTCGATTCGCTCGGAGAGTTCTTTGTGGCGCTCCCGCTCCTCGGCGTTGAAGATCCTTGATGTGGATCTAGCGAGTTCGCCGCGCAACTCTTCGACCGTAAGAACATCGAAGCGCTTGTCGATATCCGTCGACTCTTTCAAGCGCGCGAGCAGCGGCGCTTCGTAGTTATCGAGCGCCTTCTTCTCTTCGGCATCCAGAGTACGGTCGGCGTCCTCTTTCAACTCTGCGTGGCGCAGGCGTTCGGCGGGCGTAAAAGTAGTGGAGTCCTTGCGGCGCATCTCCAGGCGGAGGTCCTCGATATTCAGCGGGCGTGTAGCAGCGGTGGACCGGCGGCCTGCGCGGAAACGCGGAAGCAGATCGGCCTCCATCTTGTCGAGCGCCTTGCGGTCCGGACCATCCTTCAACAGCGCCTGCAGTTCCTTGATCTTCGCTTCTGCGCGCCTTTTCAGCTCTTCGTCTTTGTACGGTACTTCCACGTTTTCCACCTGAATGGCGTTGAAAAATGCCTGGAAGCGGTAGAAATCCTTTTGCGGTATGGGATCGTATTTGTGATCGTGGCAGCGGGCGCAGCCGAGCGTGAGCCCCAGGAAAACGGAGGCTGTTGTGCTGGTGATTTCGCTCAGATAGTTCTGGCGGACTTCATCGGCGACGAGGTTGGAGCGGTCCCACGGCGCGAGGCGAAGAAAGCCGAGCGGCACGTGGCCCTGCACATCGGGCGCATAGTTGTTGCGTGTCCTGGAGTGTTCGTCGCCGCCAGCGAGCTGCTTCAGGACGAAGCGGTCATATGGCAAGTCCTGGTTGAACGCGCCGACGACCCAATCGCGATAGCGCCAGGCGTTGCCAATGGCGCCGTCACCTTCTAAACCGGACGTCTCGCCGTAGCGAACCAGGTCGAGCCAGTGTCTGCCCCAGCGTTCGCCATAGCGGGGATCGGCGAGAAGTTTGTCGATAAGCTTTTCGTAGGCGGCATCGGAGTTGTCGCTGAGGAAGGCGTCGAGTTCGCTGGGGCTTGGCGGCAGGCCGATGAGATCGAAATAGACGCGGCGCGCGAGTGTACGCTTCGCGGCCGGCGGCGCGGGTTTGAGATTCGCGGCATTGAGTTTGGCGAGGATGAAGCTATCGACTGGATTCCTTGCGAGGGGAGGCACCGGCGGTTTAACAGGCTTTTCATACGGCCATCGCCAATCCGATTTCGCAACGGCCTTGTCTTCGGGCAATCCCTTGATCCACGACTCCACAGACGCGACTTCTTCCGCCGTCAATTCGCCGCCCAGCGGCATACGCGGGGTTAGTTCGCCCTTAATCATCAACAGAAGCGGGCTCTTCTCCGGGTGTCCGCCAACGACCGCGGCGCCGTGTTTTTTGCCGCCCTTGCGAATCGCTGCGAGATCAGACACGACAAAATCACTAGCTTTTGTTTTGTCGCTATGGCAAATGCCACACTTCGCGGTCAACACGGAGGGCACCGGAGCCGCGCCAGCACACACGGCGAGGCCAATGGCTGCCAGGAAGGGCCAGGTCCGCATGCTCACGAGTATATCTTTTAATGTCGGCGCTTGTTGGTTTTCTTGCGCCCAGGTTGCGGAGGTTGCCAGAGGCCGAATTGCAGGGTCTTGGCGACAGCGTCGACACGGTCCAGAATGACGCGAACCTTCTCTCCGATCTTGAATTCACGGCGGCTGCGCTCGCCAACCAGGCGGCGGGCGTTGTCGTGGAAACGGAAGCGGTCGCCGGGCAGCGTGTCGATGGGGATGAGGCCTTCGATGAACAGGTGTTCCAACTCGACGAAAAGGCCGAATTTAGTGACCGAAATGATCATCGCGTCGAAGTCCTCGCCGACGCGGTCGATCATGAACTGCACCTTCTTCCACTCGACCAGATCGCGTTCGGCCTCCGCCGCGCGGCGTTCCGTGAAGGAGCAGTCGGTGCCGAACTCCTCCATCTGCTCCTCGGTCCAGCCCGGCGGTTCGTTGTCGAGCAGCCGCCCGAGCACGCGGTGGACCATCAGATCGGGGTAGCGGCGGATGGGCGACGTGAAGTGTGTGTAAGTCTCGGCCGCAAGCGCGAAGTGCCCTTGGTTCTCATGGCTGTATCGCGCCTGCTTCAGGGAGCGGAGCATCAGGTAGCTGAGTATGCGCTCTTCCGGCTTGCCCTCGATCTTGCCGATCAGTTTCTGGTAGTTCTTCGAGGTGACGGTTACGCGCTCGTCGGCCAGGACGATATCGCGGCGTGTCTTGCGGCCGTCGCGGCGCTTGTCGACAACCCCGAACTTCTTCACCGGCAGGGCACCGAAGGCGAGATTGTAGCCGAACTGCGAGGCGATCTCTTCAAAGTCGTGGACCTTCTTGGCGTCGGGCACCTCATGGATACGGTAGAGCGAAGGCGCACCCGCGTGCGCGATGTGAGCGGCGACGGCTTCGTTCGCCGCGAGCATGAACTCCTCAATGATGCGGTGCGCGATGTTGCGCGGCGCGCGTGCGACGCCGATCATCAGGCCGTTTTCGTCGAATTCAATCAGCGATTCGGGCAAGTCAAAATCGATGGAGCCTCGCTTAGTGCGCTTGCGATTCAGCAGGAGCGCGAGTTCTTTCATGCGCTCAAAACGTTCGACGAGGTGTGCGTAGACCCGCCGCTCTTCCAGGTCGCCGTCCAGAATCTTGTGCACCGACGTGTAGGTCATTCGCGCCGCCGATCGAATGATGCCCCGGCAGAAGTACTGCGCCACAACGTCGCCGGTGTTGTCCAGTTCCAACTCAGCCGACATCACCAGGCGGTCCTCGTCCGGCCGAAGGGAGCAGATACCGGTGGACAGTTCGTGCGGGAGCATGGGTACGGCACGATCGGGAAAATACACGCTGGTTCCCCGGAAGAGCGCTTCCTTATCGATCGCGGAACCGGGACGCACGTAGTGGCTCACATCGGCGATATGAACATCGAGGCGCCAATGGCCATTGGGCAGGCGTTCGACATAAACGGCGTCATCGAAATCGCGGGCTGTTTCGCCGTCGATCGTGACGATTGGCAGCGCGCGGTAGTCCTTGCGGCGCGCGATTTCGGCGGACGCGATTGTCAGCGGTACGTCCTTTGCCTGCGCGATTGCCTCGTCCGGAAATCGATGTGGCAAGTGGTGTTTGCGGATCGTGATCTCGACGTCGACGCCGAAGTCGTCCGGATGGCCGAGTATCTCGATGACCCGGCCAACGCCATCCTCGCCATCGGCGGGGAACTCAAGCAGTTCGACGTTGACGATCATTCCGTCCAACTCTTCGGCACTCGACACATCCATGCTCTTGACGCCGATCCGATCCTCGGACGCCGGCGCGGCGGGGAGTTCCATGCCTTCCGGAATGTAGATCCACTGTTGCAATCGATCGTCGTTCGGCTTCACCCAGTTGCCGCGGCGGCGCATGCGGAACTCGCCGACGACGGTCTGGTGCGCGCGGCTGAGTATCTTGAGAATCGTCCCTTCGGCCCTGCCGTCGGAACCCGTATAGGTAATCTGCGCCAGGACACGGTCGCCATGCATAGCCTGGGAAACGGCCGCGGGTGGAATGAAGATATCTCCAGTCACTCCGTCCACCTTCTGCAACGGAATCACGAAGCCGTATCCATCCCGATGTACCGAAAGCCTGCCCACAATGAATTCCTTCGAGTGGGACGCCGCCACGTAATGCCCGCCGCGAAATTCGACGAGCTGCCCCTTCTCCACCATTCGATTCAGCGCGGCTTCCAGCGCATCCCGCTTTTCGCCGTGCGTGCCCAGTTCACGGACCAGATTCTTAAAGCTCGCCTTTGCGTGCGGCATGCGCCGGATGCGATCGAGTATCTCGCCGTCGGATAGATTCAATTCCACGTACAAACCTAAGTCCAGTCTCACATGGTAATCCGCTCCCCTGTGGAGCTATTATGATGTGCGGATGCGGCAGAGCCGCAATTCCGTGCGTTAGGTGGTGTTATAGACGTGGACCGAACGATTGGACACTACCGGCTATTGCGGGAGATCGGCAAGGGCGGCATGGGTGTTGTCTTTGAGGCGTGGGATGAGCGCCTGTGCCGTCGAGTCGCGTTGAAGCTCCTTGCCGACGGCCGCGACGATGCGGCCCGCCGGCGCATGCTGCGCGAAGCGCAAGTCGCCGCGCAGGTCGACCATTCCAAGGTGTGTGGTGTTCTGGACCTGTTTCAGGATGAAGGCAACTTTGCGCTGGTAATGGAATTCCTTGAGGGCGAGCCGCTGTCGGCGCGTGTCGCTCGCGGGCCGATGCCGTGGAGAGAGGCCGAACCGATATTCCGCGACATCCTTGACGCCTTGGCGGCGCTTCATCGGGACGATATCATTCACCGCGACCTGAAGCCGGCTAACGTGATGCTGACAAAAGATGGCGCGAAGATCCTCGACTTCGGCATCGCTTCCATTAGCCGGCTCCGAGAGGGCCAGACGCAGGCGACCAATCTGCAGAACCTCTCCGGCACCGCGAGATTTATCGCGCCTGAATACCTGCGCGGCGAGCCCTTGACACCGGCGGCCGACCTGTTTTCGGCGGCAGCGATGTTCTATGAGGTGCTGTCCGGCCAACCGGCATTCGGCGGCGAAACCGTCGCGGAAACGATGTATGCGGTGTTGAACCGCGGCCCGATGCCTCTTCGCGGCACGGTCGAGATCGAACGCGCGTGGAATTGGATTGCGAAGGCGCTAGCGAAGTCGGCGGAGGATCGCTACCGCTCCGCGGAGGAGATGTTGGCGGCGCTCAGCGGAACTGCACTGGAGCCGGAGGTGCATCATCCGGCGCGGCGCCTGGTGGTACTTCCGTTTCGCATGTTGCGCCCGGACGCGGAGCTGGATTTTCTCGGCTACAGCCTGGCCGACGCGGTGGCGGCGTCGTTGGCCGGGCTCGACACGCTGGCGGTCCGGTCCACACAGAAGGCGGCGTATTTTGCCAGCGCGGAAGCGCTCGACCTGCCGCGAATTGCCAAGGAGCTCGAAGTCGATATCGTTCTGACCGGTTCCATCATGACTGCGGGTGAACGCGTCCGTTTATGGATGCAATTGATGGAAGCGCCGGGGGGATCGGTGTTGTGGGCGTCGGCGTTTGACGGCAGTTCCCGCGATCTCTTCGACCTCCAGCACCGGCTCGCGGGCGAGGTCCTGCAGGAGTTAATGCTTCCGCTTTCCGCGCGTGAGAAGGTGCGGGTGTCGCAGGATCAACCCGCCACGCCTCGCGCCTACGAATGCTATTTGCGGGCCAATCAATGTAACTCCGCGGTGTCCGGCGAGAGCCGGGAGATGGCGAAAGAGCTTTACCGTATGTGCCTGACCGAAGATCCCACGTATGCGCCCGCGTGGGCCCGGCTTGGCCGCGTCCTTTACGTGGAAGGCAAGTTCCATACGCTGGATCCCGCGACTATGGCCGAGGCGGAGGAGGCGTTGACCCGCGCATTGGAACTGAACGCCGATTTGCCTGCCGCGCATCAATTCTATACATCTCTGCAAGTCGATACAGGCCGCGCCCCAAAAGCCCTGCGGCGACTGCTGACTCGCGGACGAAGCGCGCGTGCCGATGCAGCGGTCTTTGCCGGCATGGGCCATGCGTTGCGATACTGCGGACTGCTGGCGCTGTCGCTTTGCGCCTATGAGCGCGCCAGGCGCGTTGACCCGGCGTCGGCGGCTGGGGCTGCTTGGACGCTGTTCTATCTGGGCCACATCAAAGAGGCGCTGGAGTATTCAACCGATTCATTCCTGCTTTCGTGGAAATATTGGGAGGCGGGGGATTCGCGTGCAGCCGTGGATGTCCTGCGCGCGGCATTGACGCAGGAAAAGTGGGGCCAGGCCCTGGAATTCCATATTCGGGCGCAGTTGCTGTTCATGACCGGCGAGCAAGTGGAACTGCGAAGGCTGCTGGCGGAATGCGAAACGCTGCCTCTACGCGATCCGGAATTCTGGTTCATAGGCGCGCAGTTGTCGGCGCGGAGTGGCAACGTTGAGTTGATGTACCGGTTTCTCGACAAGACCGTAACCGGCGGCTTCTGTTGCGCCTGGCAATTGCGCCACAGCCCGGTTTTCGCACCTTATGCGGCGGAGGAAAAGATACAGCAATTTGCCGCGCAATGCGAAACCAAGTCGCGCGAGGCTTTTGACCTGTTTCGTCAAATGGACGGGGCGAAACTGCTGGAGATCGACGCCACTGGGTAGAATGGAAAGTTTCCCATGGTATTCAGCAACGTCCCCATCACTTTCCCCGCCGACGCCAATATCATCCTCGGCCAGTCGCACTTTATTAAGACGGTCGAGGACATCTATGAGGCGATCGTCAACACCAATCCAACCATTAAGTTCGGTGTTGCGTTTAACGAAGCTTCGGGCCCTTGCCTCACCCGGTTCGACGGCAATGATCCGGAATTGACACAGTGCGCGGTCGACAACTTGCAGACCCTCGGGTGCGGCCACGCGTTTCTCGTGGTGATGAAAGGCGGCTTTCCGATTAACGTCCTGGGCCGGATCAAAGATGTCCCCGAAGTTGTGAACATCTTCTGCGCCACGGCGAACCCGGTGGAAGTCGTGGTTGCGACGACGGGCCTCGGGCGGGGCGTGATGGGAGTGATCGACGGTTCGAAGCCACGGAGCGTTGAAACAGCGGAAGACGCCACCGTCCGCAAAGAGTTCCTGCGGAAGATTGGGTACAAGCGATGATGAACTCCGTTGCCGAGCTCGAAGAACTCATGAGCCGCCCGACGCAGGCGGACAGGGACGAGATGGAGGCACTCCACGGCGACCTCCTCATACTCGGCGTTGGCGGCAAGATGGGGCCGACTCTCGCCCTCCGCGCCCGCCGCGCCGCGCCGCCCGGCAAACGCATCATGGCCGCCGCGCGCTTCAGCGAGCCGGGACTGCGGGAACAGCTCGAACAGGCCGGCATCGAGTGCTGCAAGGCCGACCTTCTCGACCACTCGCAACTGGCCGCGTTGCCCGACGCCGACAACGTGCTCGCCATGTTCGGGCGCAAATTCGGTTCCACGGACGACCCTACCCTCACCTGGGCCATGAACGTCTATGCCCCTGGCCTCGTCTGCGAGCGCTACCGGAATTCCACGATCGTCGCCTTCTCCAGCGGCAACGTGTATGGTTATTCCCACATTGCCCGCGGCGGCAGCGTGGAGACGGACGAGCCTGTTCCGGTGGGCGAATACGCATGGACGGGGCTCGGCCGCGAGCGCATCTACGACTACCACTCCCGCCGCAACGGCACGCCCATCATTCTGCTCCGGCTCAACTACGCCGTTGACCTCCGCTACGGCGTCCTGCTCGATATCGGTACACGCGTCTTCGAACGCAAACCGATCGATCTCGCCATGGGCGCGGCGAATGTGATCTGGCAGGGCGACGCAAACTCCGTGGCCTTGCGATCCTTCCGCCACGCCACCTCGCCCGCGACCGTGTTGAACCTTACCGGGCCGGAGACGCTCAGCGTGCGCCGGATCGCTGAAACGATCGGGGGGCATCTCGGCATCACACCGGAATTCATCGGCGCGGAATCGACGGACGCGCTTCTCAACAACGCGCAGCGGTGCCACCGGCTGTTCGGCTACCCAACCGTGACACCGGACGAAATGATGGAATGGACGGCCCGCTGGATCGGCATGGGCGGAGCGACGCTCAACAAACCGACACATTTTGAAGCTCGCGATGGCAAATTCTAAAGCACTGGAACGCTTTCATGCGGGAACGGCAATCCCCGCGCACCCGCTGGCATTGACCGCGGAGAGGAAACTGGACGAACGGCGCCAGCGGGCGTTGACGCGCTATTATCTCGACTCCGGCGCCGGCGGGCTCGCGGTAGGTGTGCACACGACACAGTTCGCCATCCGTGAACAGGGGCTGTTTGAACCTGTATTGACGCTGGCGCGTGAGGAGCTGAAGAAGGACGATGTGATTGCCGTCGCCGGTATCTGCGGCCCTACCAAGCAGGCGGAGCGCGAGGCGGCACTGGCGAAGGACCTCGGTTACCACGCCGGTCTGCTCAGTTTATCCGCGCTCGCCAACGCCACCACGCGCAAGCTCATTGAACACGCGGAAGCCGTGGCTGCGGTCATCCCGGTTGTCGGATTCTATCTGCAACCGGCGGTCGGCGGACGAGTACTACCTTACGAGTTCTGGTGCAGATTCGCCGAGATACCGAACGTCATTGGTATCAAGATGGCGCCGTTCAACCGTTATCAGACCATTGACGTTATCCGTGCCGTGGCCGATTCGGGAAGGGAGGACATCACCCTCTACACAGGCAATGACGACAACATCGTCATCGACCTTCTCACGCCCCACCGCTTCGCCGGCCGCACGTTGCGCATCAAGGGCGGCCTGCTCGGACATTGGGCCGTGTGGACGCGCCGCGCCGTGGAACTGCAGGCCGGTTTGCAAGCGGCCACCGCGATTACGCACGATCATCTCCGCCGGGCGATCGCCGTCACCGATTCCAACGCCGCGTTCTTCGACGCCGCCAACGGCTTCCATGGCTGTATCGCCGGGCTGCATGAAGTGCTTCGCCGGCAAGGCCTGCTGGAAGGCATCTGGTGCCTGGACCCGAACGAAGGACTCGGCCCCGGCCAACTCGCTGAGATCGACCGCGTCTATGCGGCCTACCCGGAATTAAATGACGATGCGTTCGTCAGCGAAAACCTTGACCGCTGGCTAAAATAAGCCCATGTCTGATCAACGGCAGTTAGGTTTCCATACGCGTAGCCTGCACGCAGGCTATTCTCCGCAAAGCGCTATGAATGCGCGAGCGGTACCTATATTTCAAACAACATCGTTCACGTTCAATGACTCCGAGCATGCCGCGAATCTCTTCGCACTGAAAGAGTTCGGCAACATTTATACCCGGATCATGAACCCGACGACGGACGTTCTGGAGCAGCGCATCGCGTCGCTCGAAGGCGGTGCGGCGGGATTGGCGCTTGCGTCGGGCCAGTCGGCGCAGTTCCTCACCATCAATAGTCTTCTGGAACCGGGCGATCATATCGTCTCCGCCAGCACGCTGTATGGCGGCACTTATACGCAGTTCGATGTTTCGTTCCGCCGCCTGGGTTACGACGTTACGTTTGTCGACCCCGACGATCCGGAGAATTTCCGTAAGGCCATCACACCGCGAACCCGGCTGCTCTACGGTGAGACGATTTCCAACCCGCGCGGAAACGTACTCGACCTCGAAGCTGTCGGAAAGATTGCCAAAGAAGCCAACATTCCTTTTGTCGTTGACGACACGTTCTCCTCTCCCTACCTTTGCCGGCCGCTCGAACACGGCGCGAACATCGTGGTCATGTCCCTTACCAAGTTCATGGGCGGGCACGGCAACTCCATCGGCGGCGCCATCGTCGACGGCGGGAACTTCGATTGGTCGAAGTCCAAGCACGGACTGCTGAACAAACCGTCGCCGGCCTATCACGGTCTTGTATTCAGCGAACTTCCAGCGCCGCTGAACGCCATTGCCTTCATTCTGCGCGCGCGCGTCGAAGGCCTTCGCGACCTCGGTCCGTGCGTCAGCCCGTTCAATTCGTTCCTGTTCCTGCAGGGCATTGAAACGCTCGGGCCGCGCATGGAACGGCACGTAGCCAACGCGCAGGCGGCCGCGGAACACCTGGAAGGCCACAAGCTGGTGAAGTGGGTGAAGCACCCGGGCCTGAAGTCCAGCCCATACTATGCGCTCGGCAAGAAGTACATGCCGAAGGGCGCGGGCTCGATCTTCAGTTTCGGCATCGCCGGCGGTTACGAAGCGGGCCGCAAGTTTGTCGACAGCTTGAAGCTGTTCTCGCATTTGGCCAACGTCGGCGACGCGCGCAGCCTGGTGATCCACCCGTCATCCACCACGCATCAGCAACTCTCGCCGGAGCAGCAGTTGGCCGCCGGTGTGGAGCCGGACATGATCCGGATCTCGATCGGCATCGAGGATCTGGACGATATCCTTTGGGACATCGACCAGGCTCTGCAGGCCAGCCAGAGCTAGTCTGCGGCCAAGTTCAACGAGGCTCCGCCACCGCGGGGCCTCGCTGCACACGGATCGCCTGGAACATCCAGTGTTCGCCGGTCTGCACATGGTCCGGACGGACGTATTTGCCCACAAGGTCCACAAATTCGCTGTCGCCGAATCCGGCGCCGGCGCGGACCACCAGCCCTTCCCTCTCGCCGCCATAGCACGATGATTGCGCCGCCAGCGCGAGCGTCCGGCGTTCTAACTCATCCACCGTCTCGCAAACGCCGCGGAATAACACCGGCGCCGTAGGTACCTGTAGCAACTCGGCCTGCGCGGCCACTAAATCCCATTCCCACCACATATCGGTCGTATCATCCCGCACGCCGAATAGGAAGAAGTAATCCGGCAACGCCCCGTAAACAATCGAGTGAACCGCATAGCAGTACTCGCCAAACAGGGTGATCTCATTCTCGATGTGGCTGCAAATCCTGGCATGCAATGCCTTGGCCCAGGCGAAGCTCGGATGCGATGGCGGCCCGGAATGGCTGCGCGCGAAGAGGGAAGAACGCGTCATCGCCATGTTACTGCCGTCCAGTTTCTCGGTGATGACGATCGGTACGCCGCAGAGCCCGCTCGCCGACACCATCCGCTTGTCGTCCCGCGTTCCTCCGGGTGACCAGGGGAGATGAAAGCAGCGCGGATACTTACCCGGCACAATACACCACCTCGTGCGCCTCGCTCGGATCCGGCACGTCCCACTTACTGAGCAGCCGCTCCATAATTACCTCAGGAACCACGCGCTCGCGCGAGCGGTTTTGCCGGTGCAACGCGTCAGCCGGCGCCTCTACGTATACCAAACGCACACGCGCGTTGTAATCGGCCATTAACTGGATCACTGGCGAGCGCAGTGTTCGCGACAGATTCGTCGCATTCCATACGAAGCGCTGCCGTTTCCGCAGATACTCCCGCGCTCGCTCCTTTGCCGCCTGAACCACCGTGCCTTGGTTCTCCCCCGGATCCACGCCCAACTCTTCACGCAGCGCGTCCAACGAAACGACCGGCCAATCGGGCAGATTATTCCGGATCCACATATCTTTGCCCGCGCCCGGCATCCCGGACATCACAACCACTTCCATCACGGTCGAATCGTGCGCCGCATAATCGATCGCACGCTCCGGCCGCCGGAAATATTCGAAGCGCGCGATCGCAGAAGGGAAGTGCCGTCGCTGGTCCCAACATCCCTCTTCGCGGCAGAAGCTCTCAAACAACGCAATGTTCTCCAGCACTTTCTCCAGGTCCGCGCAGACCCGCCCGCGGATGTCGGCTTCGGCCAGCACAGCCAACTGCGAGCACCGCGCCGACAGGCTGATCGCCGCCGCCTTCCGCTGCGCGTCGTCTCGTTCAATCAGGTAGAACGGGAACTGGTGATAACGGATCATCCCGCACACCTGCTCCCGCCGTGCAAACGGCATTCCCAATTCCCAAAGAATCGCGCGTGCCCTCAACGCACCGCGCGCCGAGTGGCCCTTTGCCGTTACCCGGCCATCGCTCTGGACTTCGGTAGTCTCGGGCTTGGCGACGTCGTGCAGCACCGCTGCCGCCCAGAGCACATCGCGCTCGCCTTCGGACGCGTCGCGAAAGCGAGTGTCCGCCGCCAGCGACTCCAGCACCATGCCCGTGTGAATCCAGACATTACCTTCGGCATGATGCACCGGATCCTGCGGGCAATCCCGCAACGCCTGGATCCATTCGAAGTCCTGCAGCGACGGCCACTCGCCGAACGTCATCTCCCGTTAGGCTTTTGCCGCCGCCATTTGCGCGAAGCGTTCCTGCATCGCCCGCGTCAGGTGCGGCGTAATGCCATGCATCCTTTCGATCAGCATTAACTGTCCACGATGGTGCATCTCGTGCTCCTTCGCGCCCATCATGGTCTCCAGCCGGCTCTTGGAAGTCAGCCCGTCCGGTTGCGTGACGTATCCCGCCAGGAATTCGCCGGTGAGCCCGTCCAGGTGAGACGCAAACGTCTCGCCCTCGGCCGCCAGCAGCGCCAGAATCTCCGCCTTCGTGCGCGGTATCAACTCTTCGGCCATATTGGCCTGGAACAGAGTCATAAAGTCGAACCCAACGAGAGTAGTCACAGCGCTCTCACCGATCTTTTGCCAGATACGCGGCGCGACGGCCATGTGCACCAGCAGTTGCGCCACGGTGCGGACACCCGCCGCCGCGGCAAATCCATATTGGTCTTCGGGAATCTCTTCCGCGATTTGAATTGTATTTTTGCGAACAGTGCGAAAGCTTGCCGCCAGCTCGGCGGCGCCATAAGTTGCCATACCCCACAGCTTACCAGCCGGACCCGGTATCCTCGGAAGAGAATGTCCATCGTCGCGAAGCTGCTGCGGGATTTGCACGCCGAAGTGAAACGGACCGCGGAGGAAACGGGCGTCAAGCCGGTGCACGATCTTCGCGTCGCGGTACGCCGCGTCACCGCCGCGCTGCGCGTCTACCAAGACGAAGTGCCGCGCGCGAAGCGTCTGAAAAAGGAGATCCGCCAAGTTCGCGAGCACGCCGCCACCGTGCGCGACCGCGACGTGATCCGGGACCTGTTGCGCCGCCACCGCTTGTCCGCTTCCGACGCGGCGAACGTCTACTTAAGCGGCCAGCGCGATCTGGCTGCCGCACAACTGCGCGATTTCCTTCGCCGCATCATTGAAAAAGACCGCCCGCAACGCTGGTTTGACTGGATCGGAAAAGATCCGTGAAGCTCGAACCGCTGATCGAAGAGTTCTTCGCGTCGGGACGGATAGCGGCGTTGTCGGTGGATCCGAACGAACTGCATGCCTTCCGCATCGCCGGCAAGCGTCTTCGGTATTCGATTGAAATACTCGATCCTAATGGCGGCGCCAAAGTGCTGCTGCGGTTGAAGGAAGTGCAGACGCAGCTTGGCGACATGCATGACGCTTTCGTCGCCGAAGAGTTCCTCCGCGGCCTGCCGAAGCTCTCTCCCGCCGCGCGGCGGGTTTCCACGGAACTCCACGCCCGAGGCATGGATCTCATCGAGAGATTTCAGAGGACCTGGCGGCGGCGGTTCGGAAAGCGCACCGAAAAAGCATGGATTACCTGGGCGCGCCAGGCCGATCAATAACACCCACTCCGGGCCGCGCCGGCAGCACCAGCTTGCCGTTCACTACCTTCACGCCGTCGAACGGATCGTTCTTGATCAGCAGGTTGCCGTCCAGATCGGCATAGTCTATCAGCGGCGACAACTGCGCCGCGGCCGTGATCGCCAGCGAGCTCGACACCATGCAGCCAACCATCACCTTCAATTGCAGCGCCCGTGCCATCTCGATCATCCGCATCGCCTGACGCAGCCCGCCTGCCTTGTCCACCTTCACGTTAATGCCATCGAAATACGGCGCGATGCGCGGAATATCCTCGGGATGCAGACAGCATTCGTCGGCGAAGATCGGTATGTTCACACGCTTGCGCACCTCGCCAGTCTCGGTGAGCATCGCGGCCGGCATCGGCTGTTCGATGAACTCCACGCCCTGCGTCTCCAGCCACTTGATCTTCCGCACCGCTTCGTCGACGGTCTTCCAACCCTCATTCGCGTCGACGCGCAGCGGCTTTTTCGTCTCCGCCCGAACCGCGTCGATCACTTCTTCATCGTTCGCTAACCCCACCTTGATCTTCAACACCGGATACGCGGCCGCTTCCCGCACTTTGCGGCGAATGACCTCAGCCTTATCGATGCCGATGGAAAACGTCGTCTGCGGCGCGTCGTTCGCGTCCAGGCCCCACATCTTCCAAAGCGGGACTCCCAGCCGCTTCGCCGCCCAATCGTGCAACGCGATGTCGATAGCTGCCTTCGTCGCCCACGCACCCGGCACCTTGGCGAACAACTGGTCGAGTACCTTCGCATACTGCGCCAGATCGACGCCCGCGAAGGTGGACTGCAACCCTTCGACAATCTTCACGCCCTCCGCGGCCGACTCGTTGTACCGTACGATCGGCGCGCCCTCGCCGATCCCCATGATGCCGCCGCCGGTCACCCGGACCGCCAGTGTCTCGCGGTAATCGCTCGACGACATCACGGTGGTCCAGGTATTGACCAGATCCAAACGCATCGAGCGCGCCGAGATCGACACTCGCGGAGGCGCCGCATCTGCCGCACCGGCAGGCAAGAGCCCCAACGCAAGGCAGTCGCGGCGCGTCATCGGAGTTACTGCATCTGCTTGGCGCCGAACGTGGCGAATGCGGATTTCAGATCGTTGGCGATCGCTTCCGCGTTGCGGCCCTCAATCTGAAAACGATGCATCATATAGACCGGTTTGCCGTCCTGAAAAAGCGCAAACGACGGCGACGACGGCGGATAGCCAACCAGCAGTTCACGGACGCGAGTCACAGCTTCCACATCGGCGCCGGCGAACACCGTGACGGCCTTGTCCGGCTTCACTTCGGATTCCTGCAGAGCCTTCACTACACCAGGCCGTGCTTTGCCGGCGGCGCAGCCACATACCGAGTTCACGATCATGAGCACCGTCCCGCTGCCGGGCGCCAGCGCGGCTTCCACCGCCTCCGGCGTGCGTGTTTCTTCCACGCCGTGGGCGGTCAGATCCTGTCTCATAATCCCAATCAACTGTTCGGGGTAACGCATACTTCCAATATAGCGGTTAACCCTTCTTCGGGTCTAAAATAAGCTCGATTTCTTTGCGGCAATCGTTGATATGGCTGAGCGTGGCCGGGTCTTTCGCCGTTACCGCGGCAGAAGCCAACCGCTGGTTCAACTGGTGCAGCAGCGTTCTGGCCGTCCCGCGGAAATCTGTCTGCTGCCACGACGCCGTGAACACCGCCCCAATACCCGCGGTGATTGCCGGCGTCCCGGGCGTCGCCGGCCGGGCCAGAAGCGTCTTGAGGTGGTCCAGATAGTTCCTCTGCAAAGCACGCCGGTAGACGTCGATGGTTGCACCTGGCCTTGCCGTCTCGCTGAACAGGCCGCTCTGTACATCGGTCATGAACTCCCGAAGAGTGTAGGCGTTCTTCGCGTCCAGCGCCTCGGCGTCGGTCAGCACTTTGAATCGCATTGGGGTCAGTAGCGATTCCAGCGTCTGCTTCTGCTGGTTGATAATGAGGTCCGACGCGCCGAAATACTGAAAGAGATTCACAACGTCTGGCTTGATGAAGCTGGTCGGCGGAACAAACACGTTCTCCTGCAGGAATTTTATCGCTTCTTTCTGCTTCGCCTTGGGCAGACGCACAAACTGATCGCCGCCGCGCCCGGCTAGTGTTCGATTCTCCACAACTCCCCCAACCATCCGAACCACCGATCCCAGCCAAAGTCTTCGCAATGTCCAAAGACTGGTGAATGTCTCTTGCAGCAGATCGAAATTCTCGCCCGGTTTGGTAGTTGCTTTTACCAGCCAGCCATTGATCACTCGCTCCAGATTCTTGAAACCCAGCGATGTCGCCACAATGGCGTCATCGCCGATATTCTCCGTTTTCACCGTGGGATCGACCATTGCGGGTCCATCTTCGCCGCCGAAGCGGAGGAACGGCTCGGTCATCTGCCGCGCCGCGATCTCGTCCAGCATCTTCTTCTCATCTTCCGGCTTCGCCGCGCCGGCCAATGGCTTGTATCCCCATTCGATAGCAAACCGGTCATAATCGGCGATAACCGGAATCAGGGCGCGTACGTTGTCTTCCGGCTGCGCCACATAGTTGTAGCGCCCATATGACATCACCGACGCCGTGGTGCCGTGAGCTTTCGTAAACTCCGGATCGCGCAACTGCGCAATCGTATACGCGGAGCTGGCCTTGTGGTTGTGCCGCAGGCCAAGCGTGTGCCCAACCTCGTGAGCCGCGATTGAACCCAGTATTTCCCCCATCAGCTTGTTGTCGAACGGCAGTTTCCGCGCCGCGTCATTCTGCGCCGAACACATGCCGAAATACCAGCCCTGCGCCAGCTTCAGAATGTCGTGCCAAAGAATCAGGTGAGCGCTGATGATCTCGCCGCTCCGCGGGTCGTGAACGTGCGGTCCCATCGCGTTCTCCACCGGCAGCGCTGCCCACCGGACCACAGAGTAACGCACATCTTCCGCGTCCCAAGCCGGGTCTTCCTCTTTGGTCGGTGCGTCCTTGGCCAGAATCGCGTTCTTGAAGCCAGCTTGTGCAAAGGCCCCGTTCCAGTCCTCGATTCCCTTGCGAATAAATGGCTTCCAAGCCTCCGGCACTTCCCGCGAGATATAGAACACGATCGGCTTCACGGCCTCGCTAACCGCCGCGGTTGGGTCTTTCTTTTCCAGCCGGAACCGGTTGATGAAGCCTTGCCGCTTTACGCGATTGTCGTCGTTGGAATACTCTTCGAACGGCTGAACAAAGTACCCCACGCGCGGATCGGAGAAGCGTCCCATCATCGGTTTTTCCGGCAGCAGAACCATGCTGTAGTGCACCATCACGCTCAGGCTCCGCAGACCGCCGGGAATCAGCGGCGGGGGCGGGGCATTCGGACTGGTGGGAGGCATGGGCGGCGTCCCCAGGTTCCACGTCAATGTGGACCGGACTTCAATATTTCCGGGAAACGCTTTAATGTCGTCGACGAAACTCCGCGTCGGATCGATCGGCGGCGCCGCCGGCAGCCGCAGCCCGCTCAGCAGATTGGCGGCGGAGAACTCGGGAATGTCCGCGGAAAACATCGGCGTCACTTCGATCACCGCGCCCTTCGGCTTTCCCTCCGCTTCGATATTGAACGCCCGGATAATCGGTTGAAAGTTCGACAACGCCACAGCCAACTGCGTGCCCGCATCGCCTTCAGTTGCGCGCTTGGCCACTGGATTGATCTTCAACAGCAAACGGTTCCCGCGGCGCTCCCACCGCACCATGCGGCTGTTGCCGGGGCTGCCGCTGTAGCCCACACCAGGAGGGGCCTGGGCGATCTCGTTATAGAGCAGCATGTCCCGGCCATACAGTTCCTCCGGTATTTCGTAGTACCACCTGTCTTCTACCTCGTGGACTTTGAAGAGACCGTTCTTCGTCTTTGCCTTCGCTGTAATTACATCCTCATATTTCTTCGGCCCGGTGGCCGGTGGTTTCACGGGAGCTGCGGCGGGCGGAGCCGGTGTCCCGGTGGGCTGACCCTGTACGGGAGGCGGAGTCTGTTGATACTGTTGTGCGGCGAGTGCGGTGGCAAAAAGTACTAATGGGATCGTGGTTCTGCGGCTAGGCGGCATCCCTAGAATCTAACATGTAGATAGCATTTCGGACGTGGCGCCTGTGATATACTCGCGCCTACTCGGAGAATCTTGAGGTTATTCGTTTGCACCCAACTGGGCGCACGAGGTTTGTGCCGTGAACTACGTCGACTGGGAGCGGGTCAAAGGCGTATATGGCGACGCTCTGGAACTTCCGCCGGAACAGCGCGCCGGCTTTGTGGAATCCGCCACCGGAGAGCACTCCGAAGTACGGCTCGAAGTCTTACGCCTGCTGCGTGAAGAAGACGAGCTGGGCGATTTCATGAGTCCGCTCACGATCATTGATAAGCTTGCCGGGATTCCGGCTCCGGAACGCACCACCGCATTCGGAAACGGCCAACTTGTCGCGAATCGCTATCGCATCGTGCGCCGCATCCAATCCGGCGGAATGGGCGAGGTGTATGAGGCCTACGATAGCAAGCTTGGACAGCGGATAGCGCTCAAGACAATTCTCCCCGAGATCGCCCGCCTCCCGCGCGTGATGGCTAGGTTCCGCCGTGAGATCGCAATCGCTCGAACAGTGACCCATCCCAACGTGTGCCGCATCTTTGACCTCGGCGAGCATACTCCGGATGGAGGTTCGGAGCCGATCACATTCTTGTCGATGGAATACCTCGACGGGCAAACGGTGGCCGAGCGGTTGAGGCGGGATGGGCCAATGACGACGGCACAGGCACTCCCCTATGTTCTCCAGATTCTCGATGCGCTGGACGCGGCGCACCGCGCCGGAGTGATTCATCGCGATCTCAAGCCGTCAAACATCATGTTAGTGCCGGATGGCGGCAAGACGGATCGTGCGGTCGTCACGGATTTTGGCATCGCTCGCAGCGTGCAGGACGATAGCGCGGAAACCCGCCTAACGGGTTCCCGGGGTGTTGTCGGAACACCCGATTATATGGCGCCCGAGCAGTGGACCGGCGGGGACGTCGACGCAACCACGGACCTATACGCGCTCGCCGTGGTGGTGCATGAGATGGTCTCCGGGGAGAAGCCGAAATGGCCGCGCTCGCCTGGGGTTGTGCCGGATGAGCGCTGGGCCGCCGTGATCGACACCTGCCTGGAGCGAAATCCGCGCGCCAGACCACAGACGGCGCAGGCAGTCATCGCCGCTCTCCGTGACGCCTCCGCGCCGAAATCGCACGTTTGGACCCGGCGAGCGGCGGCGGCATCGCTACTTATTGCGTCGGTAGTGGCACTCTCTTGGGGCTTCTCCCGCTTATCCATTTGGAAACAGCTCACAGAGTCCAAAGCGGCGCCGAAACACGTGGTCGTATTGCCGTTTCGTGTCGGCGAGCAGGAGCTGCAAGTATTCGCGGACGGGTTAATGGAAACGATCACACAGCGTCTTTCCCAATACGAAGGTGTCAACCAGGAACTGGTGGTTGCCTCGGCGCGAGAGAATCACCAGGGATTGGGCAGCGTGCGCGAAGCGAAGCTCAAGTTCGGCGCCGACTATGCGGTCGAAGGTACCCTCCACGCGCAACAGAATCGCATGCGCCTGGTGCTCACCGTTGTCGACACCGCCACGCTGCACCAGATGGAGTCAACCACGATTGACGGCACACGCGACAAGGTATTTGCATTGCAGGACGACGCGGTGTCGAAGTTGGCCAATGCGCTGAATATGAAGGTCCAGCCAAAGTATGCCGCGGAACTAAACCGTGTCAGCCCCATGCATCCCGGCGCATATGATTTCTATTTACAGGCGAAGGGCTATTTGCAGCGGAACGATCGTCTGGCCGACATTAACAGTGCGATCGCCCTGCTGAACCGCGCCCGGGAGATAGCGCCGGACAACGCCGGGGTGCACTCGGCGCTCGCGGAGGCCTACTGGTTTAAGCATGAGCGTACGGCGGATCCACAATGGGTATCCAAGGCCGCGGAGGAATGCCGCCGTGCGCTCGCACTGGATAATAGCCTCGCCGAAACACACGTCATCTGGGGACGCGTGCTTGCGGGTACCGGCAAGCAGGCCGAGGCCGGCGTCGAGTTTCGCAAAGCGCTCGATATCGATCCGCGCCTGCCGGAGGCCTACCAGGGCCTTGGACGGGCGTATCTGGAATCCAAGGACTACGCGCAAGCGGAGGCGGCGTACCGAAAAGCCATCGAATTGCGGTCGCGTGACTGGCGTGGCTACAAGGAACTGGGGTCATTCTTCTACAAGCGCTCCGAATATCGGAAAGCGATTGAACAATTTGAAAAGGTTGTCGCCCTCAGCCCGGACAACGCCAGCGCGTATAACAATCTCGGCGGTTTCTATGGCCTGTTGGGCGAAAAGACAAAGGCCCGCGAGATGCTGGAAAAGGCGATCGAGATTGAGCCGGACCGGGTCAGCACACTAACGAACCTGACGAAGTTACTCTTCGACGAAGGCCGCCATGAAGAAGCCTTCCAGCGGTGGAATCGCGCCGTCGAGCGAAATCCCACAAGTTTTCGGTTATGGGGAAATCTCGGGGCGGCGTACATAAAGGCGTCCAGGCAGGCCGATGCGCAACGTGCGTTTACTGAAGCGGTGCGTTTGACCGGCGAAGCGATCCGCGTGAATCCGAAAAACGGCGAGTTGTACAGCTACCGTGCGCATTTCCTGTCGCCTCTCGGGCGAAAAAGCGACGCGCTGGCGGATATCGAAAGGGCGGCAAGTTTGACAGGTACGGATGTGGAAATGCTCGTGCGGGATGCGGTGACGTTGGCACAGCTCGGGCAGAATGAGAAGGCGATGCAATATGTGGCAGCCGCCATTAAGCGCGGCTACCAGGCCGACCAGGTACAAAAGAACGAGGACTTGCGCAAAGCGCTTGAACAAAAGGAAAAAGGAGAGGCAACAAGATGAACGACGAGTTACACCACACTCACTATGATCTCGGTTCGGACGGTAATTGTTTCGAAGGCGGACAAGTATCGTTCAACATCGACAAGAAGGATGGCAAGACACATAAAATCCTTATACACAATAATTCGGCGCTACGGGCCTTGGACTTTGAATTCATCGTTTGTTCGGCAAAGGTCACACATCCCGACGATACCGTCGAGCACTTGGATCCGGCAAGTGTAAATCCGTTCACTGTAAAAACACGCCGTCGCACCGCCAACCCTCGCACAGCCGCTGAATATACCGTCAGTCCAATGATCGGCAACGATCCGAAAGGACATATTGTCGTCGACGGTGCCTTCGTCCCGCTCCGTCCCTGTACGGTCCACAATCCGTGTTCGGCCGCGTCGGACGTCACAATCCTTACACACACCGATTGGCATATTGAGTGCTAGCGCAACGCGCACAGGGGCATACAAATGAGCGATGAAACGCACCACACCGAGTATAATTTTGACGCCGATAAGGAGTGTTTCTTCGGCGACAACCGGCCTTTGGACATAGATAAAGGGAATGGCAACAGGCATAAGGTGCTTGTCCACAACCGGTCATCTTTCAAGACGTTCGATTTTGAGTACGTGGTCTGTTCGGCGGTGGTGACGCACACGGATGGAACGAGCGAGCACCTGGATCCCGCCACTGTGTTCCCATTTACCGAGAGAGAACGGCGCGGACAAGCCGGGGCTCATACCGCCGCCGAATACACCGTGAGCCCAATGATCGGGAACGATCCCGAGGGAAAGATCGTGGTTAAGGGCGCCTTCCAGCCGCTGAATCCCTGCGTGAAGCACGACCCGTGCCATCATCACGGTCCGCAAACGAGAACGCACACCGACTGGCACATCGAGTGCTGACTCTACCGGCACAACTCCAGAATTCGATCGGCACATACAACAGCGCTGTTTTTCATTGACGATGGCTGGATCGGCCGCGCAATCGCCGCACCCACAGCATCGAAAATATCCAGCGCTGTTGCATCGGCCGGCAGCATCCGGTTATTCGGAAGCAATCCGGCGCGATGGTGATCTATCGGATTCGTGCCGTTCGAAAGGGAAACCGATGGAACTCCCAAGTAGTCCAGCTCCAGGAGCGTCTTTCGGTTTCCCTTTGTAATCACGACATCGGCCGCCACCATGATCAGATCGATTTGCGGTTCATAGTTCCGGACCGTCACGTCCTTGCGGTCGCGGGTATGTTCGCGGATCAAGTCCTCGTCCTCGCCCGCAATCCAGATCAGATGCCGGAGATCCCACCGCTGTAAGTCAAAAGCCGCCAAAACAGGCTCGAGAATCGGTACGACGCTCTCCCGCCAACTCCCCGGCAATACAGCCACGACAAGGCCGTCACCTCCAATGCCAAGCTCTCGTCGAGCTCTCTGCCTATCCGCAGCCCGGTACTGAAAGTTGCGAAGCACGGGGCCAACATACTCCACTTTCCCGGCGACCCATGGCGGCTCCGCGTAAATGCCTGGGCTATCGAGGAACAGGATGCGGTCCGCAAACCGAAGCGATCCCATCGATAACGCATCCGGTTCCGTGAACCAATCGGTAATCAGGATCGCCGGCTTGTCGAAAATCTTGGCGGGCGGCAGTGCCGAAAACTCTTCATGGGCGACAACAAGATCGGGGTTCAGCGAACCAATCAATCGCCCCGCAAGAACGATCGTGTCATTGATCCGGTTCTGATCTGGCAGCCCGAGATCGATGTGCGAAACGCCATGGCACCGCAGTGTCGCGGCGCCGGTGCCGTAGCTGACAAAACAGACATCGACATCGGTCCTTAATCGCGCAATCTCCTGTGCGATCTGCATATCCGGAATCACATGCCCGCGGCCCCGTCCGCGAGAGAAAAACAGAATCTTCCGATGCTCCGGATGGAATCCAGGAAACTCCATGCCGGCTACTGCGGCCTCGCGCGCAACTCGGCGTGCAGCCAGGCGCGCGCTACGCTCCAGTCGCGCTTCACCGTCCGCACCGAGATTTTTAGCATCTCAGCGATCTCCTCTTCCGTCATGCCGCCGAAGAAGCGCAATTCGACGATGCGCGATTGCCGGTCGTCTAGCAGCGCAAGCCGGCTTAGCGCTTCGTCAACCTCCAGGATCTCGTCGATGCGAAGCTCCGTCAACGCCAGGCGGTCCTCAAGCTCCACCTGGCGGTTACCGCCGCCCCGTTTTGCCGCCTTCCGCTCTCGCGCATAATCGACTAAAATCCGTCGCATCAAAGTCGCGGCAACAGCGAAAAAGTGAGCGCGATTCTGCCATGTGGCCGGCTCGCCTCCGATCACACGGAGATAGACTTCGTTCACGAGCGCCGTCGGCTGCAGCGTGTGCCCTGGACGTTCACGATCCATGTAGTGCCGCGCTAGTCGAAGCAGATCGGGAAACACCAACTCGATCAACCGCGACTCCGCCGCCGAATCGCCGTGAGCAGCCGCCTGCAAGAGGAGGGTTATTTCGCCCGGGCTGTCGCCCACCTTGTCCAGCCTTTCTTGACCGCTGATCGAACAGTGTAGCGCAGACGGCTGAATTCCACTATAGACGAGCGGTTGTGGTGCAAATGCACCAGCGCAGAGAATCGATAAGTAATTGATTCAACTACAGTTGTAAATTGGCTATCGGCATGCACCAAAGACGGTGGGAGCAAACCACCATGAACCGTACAATGCTCGCAGTTCTAACTCTCACCCTCGCGGCGGCCAACCAGTTGTCCGCGCAGGACGCCGATCCCTCCGGCCGCGGTGTTGCCCGGCTGAGTATGCTCAACGGCGACGTCTCCGTCCGCCGCGGCGATACGGGAGAGACGATAGCGGCTGCGATGAACGGGACCTTGATGGGAGAAGATCAGGTCTTGACCGGTCCGGGTTCCCGCGCCGAAGTTCAGTTCGACTACGGTAACTTTGCGCGCCTCTCGGAAAACGCGGAATTTCGTCTCGCCGACATCGAAAACAATCGTTACCTGCTGCGGCTGGCCCGCGGCACGATGACCTACCGCGTCCTTCGCGCTACCGAATCGCAGGCCGAAATCAGTACGCCCTCCATCGCCATTCGCCCGATGAAAAAGGGCAGCTATCGCGTTTCTGTTCTTGAAGACGGCTCGACGGAAGTGACCGTTCGCAGCGGCGAAGCCGAAATCTTTTCACCCAAGGGAACACAGCGCCTGAAAGCGGGCCGCACGATGTTGGCTCGCGGCAACTTCTCCGATCCCGAGTTCCAGTTCGTCAACGCGCCGATGGCCGATGATTGGGACCGCTGGAACGAGAGCCGCGACCGCCAGTTGGAACGCTCGCGCGCGTATGATTACGTCAGCCAGGACATCTATGGCGCCGAGGATCTTGATAACTACGGCCAGTGGGAAAGTACGCCGGACTACGGCAATGTCTGGGTACCCAACACCAGCGTCGACTGGGCGCCGTATCGCTACGGCCGTTGGACCTGGGCGGATTACTACGGCTGGAACTGGGTCAGCTATGACCCGTGGGGCTGGGCGCCGTATCACTATGGCCGTTGGATCAACCGGCCCGGAAGCGGCTGGTGCTGGTGGCCAGGGCAGATTCATGGCCGCCACTACTGGAGCCCTGGGCTCGTAGGGTTCTTTGGCTGGGGCAACGGCGGATTTTCCGCTAGCATAGGCTTCGGTCACATGGGCTGGGTGCCGCTCGCACCGTTTGAAACTTACTATCCATGGTATGGACGCGGTTACTATGGCGGCTATCGCAACCGTACCTATAACAACGTCACGATCATCAATAACACCAACATCACCAATATCTACCGCAATGCGCGCGTCGATAACGGAATTACCTCCGTGCGGACGGGCGACTTCGGCCGCGGCTCGGTCAACAACGTCCGGTTCAACCGGAATGAGATCCAGTCGGCGTCGATGGTTCGTGGACAGTTGCCGCTAGTGCCCGACGCGCACGCCACGCGGATGAGCGATCGCGAATCGCGGATCGCCGGCAATCGAGCCAGCCGCTCCGATGACCGGTTCTTCGCCACTCGCCAGGCGACGCGTGTTGACCGGGTACCGTTTGAGAATCAGCGTTCCGCCATGCAGGAGACCTCGCGCCGGACCTTCGGCGATGCGGGCAGGGGCGGGGAAGTCGCCAACACCGGCGGACGCGGCAGCGATGGCTTCACAGGCCGCGTGTCCGGTGCCGATCGCGGCGCGACGCGCGGCGCGGACAACAACAACAACGGATGGCGGCGGATGGGCGACTCGAATGCATCCGCGGCCGGACGTGGCGCGGACATGGATAATCGCGGCTCCTCGCGCAGTTCCGACAACGGCGGCTGGCGGCGTTTCGGCGACTCTTCGTCCAACTCCTCTTCTTCGGTTGATCGCGGTGCGTCACGCGGCTCCGATACCGGAAGCTGGCGGCGGTTTGGCGATTCGACGTCGTCCACCCCCAGCAGCGGTAATCCGCCGTCGCGCGGCGGAGACAACAACAACGGATGGAGACGGATGGGCGAATCGCCCACTCCTAACAACGACGGCGGCAACCGCAACATGGATCGCGGCTCCTTCGGACGCGGCGCACCGGCAACGGATCGCAGCGGCAATATGGACCGCGGCTCGTTCGGGCGAAGTCAGCAGCCCCAACCATCAATGCCATCAATGGATCGTGGCGGACGGGGTAACCCCCCAATGGACTCCGCGCCCCGGATGTCCGCTCCGCCGCCTGTCGTCCGCGAACGGTCGAATCCAGACGGCGGCGGCCGTGGCGGGTTCGGCGGATTTGGTGGCGGAGGCGGTGGGCGCGGCGGCGGTGAAATGCGGCAGAGCGCGCCACACGTCGAGCGTTCCGCGCCATCGGCTCCTTCCGGCGGCGGCAATCACGGCGGCGGGAATGGAGGAGGCCGCGGCGGTGACAACGGCGGCGGACGAGGCGGCGACCGGGGTGCGGGACACGGCGGCAGGAACCGCTAAACCGCGCAAAAACCGTCCACAAATACGCGTTTAACGTGCATTTTTGTATCTAAAATGAGCACATCTGCACGCTTTCCAACCTCTAAGCTGCCTACCGAGCGTGCCACTCCGGCGCGCTCGGCCGGCGTTAGCGAAGCCATTCGGATGACCTGCTCCAGCGGTGCGTGGGTGTCGCGTTTCATGGTGCGAACCATGGTGTCGAGCGCGACTACACTGCTCGCAAGTCCTGCCCCCGGAACAAAGCCGACTTTCCCATCGCTCTCGAACCACGTACCCGTATCGCAGGGGCCGAAGCGGTAGCGTCCCGGCGGCATGCCAAGTGCCCGATTAGCATCAGTGACCAGGCATAACTTTTGTGCGCCCTTCATCTTCCAGGCGAAGGTTAATAGTTCAGGTGAGAGATGTAGACCGTCGGCGATGACTTCGGTCGACATCTCATCGTGAGCCAATACGAACTGCTCCATGCTCCCGCGCATCGGTGTTCCGAGGCGCGCGCGCACACTTGGGACGGAGCTCATTGCGCACCAAAAGTGGTCCACATGGCGCATTCCCACAGCAAAGGCCCGCTCCATTTCCGGCCAACTGGCATCGGAGTGACCGCAAGTGATTAAACATCGACGCCGGCGCGCGGCACGGTAAAACGCCTCGGATCCAGGCAGCTCCGGGGCGCAAGTTGCGATTCGCACAATACCTGAAGAAAAATATCTATCGTACTCATCTACCAATGGTTCGCGGCGACCGTGTGGCGAGTGACAGCCGACTTTACCCGCCGCAAAATAAGGTCCGTATAGGTGAACACCAGCGATGCGCGCGCCATCCTCCGGCTTCCAGCCGCCAGCGACCTCCTGACATGCGGCAATCATTCGCGCGATCTCGTCTGGCGAGCCAGTGGTTGTGGTCGGAAAGAGGGAAGTCGTGCCGCGGAGGAGATGCGCGCGATTCGCGATGCGAACGGCTTCGGCAGTGCCGTCCATGTAGTCGGCGCCGGCACCGCCGTGAACGTGAATATCGACGAAGCCAGGCGAGATGAATCCGCTTCCGGCGTCGATAACAACATCAGCGGTCCGTGAAGGCCGCCGTGCGGAAACACTAACAATTCGATTGCCAACGCACTCGACCGTGCCGCTGTCGAGGATTCGGTCTGGGAGGACGATGCGCCCTGTGAACGCAATCCGGCGACGGACAATAGTTGACATAATATACGTTATCGGACTCGACGGCCGAGCAGCCCAATCGCAGCCAACCTAACCATCGAGAGCACAATTCTACCCGGTTCTGGAATACCCGCACTCGGCGAGAGGCCAAGGAGGATCGGGGTGCTCGCGAGGAGATCCGTCTGGCCGGGGTCTGTGACTCCGCCACCTATCGATCCACGCTGGCGCGATGCGCGGAAAGCCGGACAGCAACAGGCTCGAACTCCCTGAACAACAATCCGCACCATTGGTGGCGCCCAAGGTCAGGAACCCATGGCGTAGGTCAGATTGAAGATGGGCGGAAAAGGCGCTGCGGACAAATGGGTTGCGGACACGAGAGCCGATATTAAGCACTGTAGTATGACTGGTTCTAATTCTGTATTGCAATGTCCACTACGTTGCTTTCGCGGCCGTCGACACGGATCAGCAGCGGCACGGCATTGCCGGCCGGTGTGTCCGTCGCGAGAATCGCATTCACCTGATACAGTCCTGCAAAGCCTGGGGTGAGCCCGGCAAAGATCACCTGCGCGGTTTTCCCACCGGCGACCACAGTTACCGGCGACAGTACTACGGCTAGCGGATTCGATGGCGACGGCGCTCCGGCCGCGACGGGCTGGCTGACGGGCCCGAGTCCGGTGGCATAGATGACGATTGCCTCGCCAGGTCGAGCCGGGGTGCCTGGCTCGGCAAGAGTCACCTGATCGGACCGCACAACAATTCCCTGCCCGCTACCTTGTTGGTTCTTCGTGAAAATACCGGGCTGAGCTGGCGCGACGACAAACGCTTCCGGAACGGAGATCTGATCACGGCGCCGCACGACGACCTGCAGGACGGCGTTCGACTGCAGGCTGAAAGGAAGCTGCGCGTTGATCTGCCCGGGACTCGCGAAGAGAATCGGCAAAGGCTCTCCGCCGAGAAGAACTTCCGTTCCCTCCGACTCGGTGGGCAGAGGCAAAGGATTCGAGCCGGTTGTACGTTCGGAGAGGTTTGTTCCGTACAGAGTAACCAGCGACCCCGGAGCAATCGGCACGTCGGCTCGCTGGCTGGCGCCATGGACGACAGCTCCGGCGCGGACGACAGGGGTGGTGCCGGATGGAAGGAACGAGACCTGGCGGTCTATCCGGCCGGCCTGGAGATCGAGGCCCTCGACGAACACGCCGACGCCGGAGACGGTGACGGGATTCTTTCCGTCGTTCAGAGGCCGCCAGGTTCCGGTCCATCGCCCGTCGCCGAGCGGAACCAACCGGAGATCGGGATCGCCGTTGTCGAACTTGGCAAATACGGCGGAATTGGCATTGCGTTCGTTACCGCGGACAAGGTTACCGCAATCGTCGATAGCGCGCAGTTCAATCGGGAACGCCTGTCCGACACGGGCGGTGGCGCCGTCGCCAATCTGCGTGAATGTCAGATTCAGACGCGGAGACCGGCAACTGGCTGCTTCGCGCGTAAGCTGCTTTGCATCGGCGGGAGCGGATGGCGGCAGGACGAACAGTACGCTGACGTTACGAATCGTACCGTCGTCAAAGACAAGCGTTATGGCGCCGCGGCGGACGCCGGGAGCGAGGTTGGCGAAGTTGGGCTGAACGATAAGATGCCGCGGGTCGTTGGGCGAGACGGAGGAGTTGGTCGGGAGATGCTTCAGCCACGCCGCGCCGTCGAAAGTTACGGTGCCACTCGCGTAGGAGATATCGCGGTTGAGCAGATTCGTCACGAGGACTTCCTGCGATGCGGGCGATGTACCGCTGAAGATTAAGCCGCTTGGACGGAGGTCGGGACCGGGATTTGCACCCGCGGGCAGGACACGAAGGA
Source organism: Acidobacteriota bacterium (assembly GCA_016185425.1). GTDB lineage: Bacteria > Acidobacteriota > Terriglobia > Bryobacterales > Bryobacteraceae. The sequence continues at coordinate 249,260 of JACPNQ010000043.1, forward strand.
CGACGGTCACAGATTGGGGCGCCGCATTCGCCGCGGCGACGCGGATTTGGCCGTAGTAGTCTCCGGCGGCCAGAGTTCTCTGGTCGGCTATGACATCGACTTCGGCGACATCGAAGAGGGGGCGTTCAACCGTATTGGTGCGGGGCGAGACCCGTAGCCAATTGCCGCCGGACAGGGTTGACGGAGTGGCGCTGAACGTGAGCGTGCCGCCGCCCTCGTTGAGGACGGCGAACGACTGTGCCAGCGGCTGGCCGCCGCCCGCGACTGCCGTAAACGTCAGCCCGGTTTGGGAGAGGAGGATTTTGGGGTTCGCGGCGGTAACGATGAGCGACACCGGAATGGTGTGGCGATCCGATCCCGCAGTGATGGCGATGCTGCCGGAATAAGTGCCGGGACGAAGGTTGACGGGGTTGGCCGTGATGCTGAGCGCCTGGAATGTTCCGGCGGCGAGCGATCCGGAAGCCGGCGTCACGCGAAGCCACGCCTCGCTCGCGGCCGCTTGGAAGGCGGCCGCTCCACTACCTTCGTTGGCGGCGCGGAGTGTGGCTGTGAGCGGCGGACCGCCTTCAGGCGAATTGAAGTTGATGGGTTGCGTGGAGACGGTGAACCTGGGTCCGGTTGCGTTCACCGTGAGGGTGACGGGTACATCGGTGCGTGTTGGATTCCCGAATGGCACCGTGATCTCAATGCGCGCCGAGTATGTGCCGGCGGCGAGACCTTCCGTCCGCGCGGTGACGGTGAGTGCGCCCGGGGTTCGGCCGGCTTCCGGCGAGACACTGAGCCAGTTTCCGCCGGCGGCCTTTGCGGTAAAGGCCAGTGCGGCGGTCGAGCCGCGGATCTCGATGGCCGCCGCGGTCTCGTTCGCCCCTGCGAGCGCGTTGAGTGACAGCGAGCCAGGGGTGACCCGGTAAGTGGGCGCGGCGGAGCGAATTGCGCGAATGATCGAGTAGTAATATTGCGTGAAGTAGAGGTCGCCGTTCCGGCCGAGTGCGAAGTCGCTGGGCGCGACGTCGGCGTCGAGCGGCGGGCCGCCGTCGCCAGTGTAGCCTGCGGCTGGTCCACCGGCGAGGGTCCGGATTGTGCCGGCGGAATCGACAACGCGGATGCGTGAATTGGTGGCGATGTAGAGGTTGCCTTGGGCGTCGACGGCGACTCCGTTGACCACGTCCAAACCGGCCGCCGTTGCAGGGCCATTGTCGCCGCTCGATGTGTCCGAACCGTTGCCGGCCACAGTGGAAGCGGTTCCGGCGCGAGTGACTCTGCGGACCCGGTTATTTCCGGCATCGGAGATGTAGAGATTCCCGGCGAAGTCGAATGCGAGGGCACGCGGATATTGGAGGTCGGCACGGATCGGCTCCAGGGCAGCACCGGTGGCTGAGATGCGGCGAATGATGCTGTTGGCGCCGTCGGCGATGTGGAGCGTGCCGGCGGAGTCGAAGGCGAGCGCGACGGGCGCGGAGCCGGGAACGGTGGTGAGCGTTGTCTGCGTGCCGTTTGTCGTGACGCGGTAGACGATGCCTTCTTCCGGCTCGGAGATGTACAGGTTTCCCGCAGCGTCGAGGGCGAGGCCGGTGGGGTTCCGGAGCGCGCCGGTTCGGACGGTTTCGATGACGCCGTCGGGGCGGACGCGCCGGATGCGGGCGTTGCCGCTGTCGGCGAAGTAGAGAGAGCCGTCGGGAGCGTAGGCCATGCCTTGGGGATAGTTGAGTGTCGCTGCGATGGCAGGGCCGCCGTCTCCGGTGTAACGGTAGCGGCCGTTTCCGGCGAACACAGTGGCGGCGCCATTCGCTATGCGGCGCACAGTGCGGCTGCCGTTCTCAGTGACGTAGAGCGTACTATCGGTGGTGAAGGCGATGCCGTGGGGGTTGTTGAACTGGGTATTTGGGACAAAGGCCGTGATGACGCCGGAGGGATCTATGCGCAGAATGCGGCCGGCGCGGAGGTTGTCGGCGATGAAGATGTTGCCGTTGCGGTCGATGTGAATGGCTTGGGGCTCATTGAGTTGGGCGCGGGTGGCGAGGGCGCCGAGCCCGGCGGTTCCGGGATCGCCTGTGCCAGCGATGGTTTCGATGATGCCGTTGGCGCGGACGCGGCGAATGCGGTGGGTGGAGCTGTCGGTGATGTAGAGCAGGCCGGCGGCGTCGACGGCGATGCTGATGGGATCGCTGAGTTTGGACTGAGTGGCGGGGATGCCGTCCTGGCCGACGCCGTCCTCGCCGGTGCCGGCGACGGTTTTGACGATGCCGTTGGCGTCGATCTGGCGGACCCGGTCGTTTTCGAATTCTGCGAAATAGAGGATACCGCGGGAGTCGAGCGCGAGGCTCCAGGGTTTGATGTCGGCGGTGAGGGCGGTGGCGCCGTCCTTGGGATTGTTGCCGCCGCCGGCGATGGTGGTGAGGATACCAGCGCGATCGACACGGAAGATGCGGCCGTTACCGGGGTCGGCGATGAGGAGGTTGCCCTGGGGATCAAAGGCGACGCCGGTCGGCTGGTCGAGCTCGGCCTGAACGGCCGGGATGTTGTCGCCGGAGTACCCTTGAATGCCGTTGCCGGCATAGGCGGTGAGGATGCCGCGTGTGTCGATACGGAGGACGATGTGATTTTGAGGGTCGGCGATGAAGAGGTTGCCAGCGGCGTCGGCGACGATCGATTCGACGGGCCCGATGGGGGCTTGGAGGGCTGGGATTGGGGTGGGTGGGAAGATCCAGGCGGTGCCGGCGATGGTTTCGACGAACGACTGCGCGGTGAGGGTGATTGCTACAAAGGCGAGAGTAAGCAGAATGCGTGGCATGGAACGCTCACCCCGTTACGCGGATTCTACCGGATTAAGCCATCAGCAACCACTGTTATACCCGGCGATTTCTCGGGTCCGGGAATGCGAATCGTATGCACACTCCGCGAGGATGGCCGGCGGAAGAGCGTTGCGTTCCAACAGGTCCGCGGCAGCAAACCATCGGCACTCGGAGCATGGTGTGAACGCAAAGATCTGCAGCAGCGCTTGCACGGCCAGTTCATGATCGCGATGCTTCTCGACGAGATTCCGGAGTCCGACACCTTGGCGATGCATAATCTCTAAGTCTGACTCCGCGAGGAACCAGGAGAGCGCCGTTCCAAGATCGTTGCCCAGTAGTTCAATGCCGAAGTCCCGGTTCGGGGATTGCGCGTGCCAGAGCCGCCGGGCGATGGCGGCAGATTCTGGAGGCATCGCCCTTGCAAGAGCTTGTATCGCCGCGCGTTCGTGATCGGTTCCGACGACCTCGACTATCGGAGCTGTGTCGAGCGGATATTTCGCGTTCCAGAAAATGGGCAGGAGCGAGGGATTGCGAGTGCGCTCGAACGCCTCGGCGGCTTCGCGAAGACTTTGACTATCCGCCCGATCTCCCCAGTGGCGCAGTTGAGATCGACTGTAAGATCCAAGTTGATCTAGGAGAGCGCTGAAATCTTCCGGCGGCCGCATTTGGGTGGAGGGAGCCGATTCTTTTTCAGCAACCGCCCGATACGCTTCCAAATGCCGATTCGATTGCGCGACGGCATTTAGGGCATTGCGGACCTCCTCATCTCCGCACTCATTGCAGGCGCGAGCGAAGAGCCAGCCCGCCTTTACGTCCAACGAGGGATCGGTGAGCAGTTCGCCAATCTTCTCCGCCGCAAAGAGGAAACCCGGAATGCCATCGAGATCCACAAACGAAATTCCAAGGCATTCTCCAAACTCCGGGCCCGGCCGATAGTGCTGGTAGAGGAGTTCCCTGGCCCGCTTGTTTCCGTCCTGCGCAAGGCAACCAGCAAGTGTGAAGCGGTGCCAGCCGTCGCCGTTGTCATGTACTTCCGCGAGACCTTCAAGAATACGGTCAAAGTAGAATTCCCGGTCCGGAAGAAGGTTCAGGAAGTTGTAAAAGTAGGCGGCGCGGGTTCCGTCGAAGGTAAGGTCATGCGCCCGATTATGCAGACACATGTCGAGGATGATGTCGCGGAAATCCGAAACATCGTGCGCAAGCGCGTACTGCACTGCCTTGCCACGGCCAGTGTTAAGCAAGCGCTGGAATTCGGCAGCCGTCAAAACAGCGGCCGCGCCTCATAAAGGACCAGATCGTCATCTACGGTCCCGGCGAGGAAATAGACCGTCCCATCGTCGCGGAAGTCGATGGAGTTGATGCGCTGGAAATAGTCCCCTTCCGCGGTCGGACGGAAGAGGTTTACCACCTGATACATCTTCTCCCCGCGACGGACAATGAGAAAGTTATTCCCGCCGTTCGAGTGCTGGAAGAGCAAGTCGCCGTTGCGATTCGATTCTTGCGTCACGACCGTCGTCGCCACCTGGCCGCTCGGCATGATGGTCGAGTTGTTGACGATGATTTCCCAATGATCGCCGGCCCATTCGCAGAGAATGGTGCCGTTGGGGATGTTGAGGCCCGCAAACAACTTCCCTCCCCCGGCCCGATGGAGGTTGGCGATGCCGTTGATCAGATGCGGCCCAACGCGCGTCGTGTTGGGGACGGCGATCTCCTTCCAGTTCGCACCGTCATAGGTGTAGAGAATCGGAATCGTGACGTTGCGGAACCGTAGTGAGATTAATACCCGGCCTTCGTCATTGAACGCGAAGCTGTCGTAGCCGCTGGCGATGCGGCCGTCAAGCGTGCTCGCGGTGGCCGCGGTGGCGCTATAGATGAGGAGTTCCTTGGGCTCGGCCGCGCCGGCCGGATGCAAGTAGATGCGCGAGTCGCCAGCGCTGGTCGATGCCGTGTAGAGCATGTCGCCCCTGGAGTTCACGTCGACAGTGCCGGGCGCGTTCACGGTGATGGCGCCGACGCGGAGCGGGAAGCGCAGGATCAGCTCTGGCGGACCATCCCCGTTTATACGGGCGAGGCCGGAACCGGTCGTGAAATAAATATCGCCCTGCGGCGATTTGCGCACGTTCCAGGTGCCGCCATGGGAGGCGCCAAACCACATGGTGTTGTTGCCCCACAGGCGTTCGCCATAGGGCATGACGGTGCGCGGACCGTCGGCCGAGATCTCGACGATCGACCCGCTGGATCCGCCGGAGTAGACATGGGGCCGGCCACTGCGCGCACCGCCGATGAAGTTGACGATGTTATGCGGGGCACGAATGGCGGCGCGGTCGCCGGAGCGAAGGACGATGCGCGGCTGGTCGAGGCCGAGTTGGACGAGCATCATGTTGGAGCGGTCGCCGCGCAGGTAGGCGAAGAACTCGCCCCGGGTGTTGATGGCGCCGCTTTCGACATCCTGAATCGTTTCTCCGTCGACCTTGTCATTCGTATAGCGGATCAACGGTTTCGGGTCACCCGCGGGCGGCCAGAGCCAGATGCCGTTCCCTTTGTTGTTGAAAGGATTCGTATGCAGCAGCGTGCCGTGCAGTGGATGATGCCACAAGATACCGCTCTGCGAAGTAACCTGGAGACTCTCTAACTTACCGTCCGGCAGCCAGCGTACGAAGTAGGTGTTGTTGTTATTCAGGACGACACACAACGCCACCGTTCCATCCTCGTCGATCCAAAACGCCGGATGATTGCCGCGCCCGCCGGCGAAACTACGAACCGTGGATCCGAGGAGCGCATCACCGATTCCGATCAGCCGTGTACGCGAGGCGCCAAATGTGTGCCGGAAGAAGACGCGATTAGCTCCGGCGGTAACGCTGTACACCGCGGTTCCCTTCCCGTCCACGCCGAAATCGCCGTCGATGGTGAAGGCGCCTGTGATGCCCGGCAACGTTTCGCTGGTGTTCACCAGAATGTCGCTATAGCGCCCTTCATTGCCAAGGAACAGGCCCGTATAACCGGTGGTGTTGTTCTCAAACCGGAAGTTGGCGCGGAGCAGCATGTACCCGGCATCGTTGAACGAGTTGCGCGTAAGAACCATGCCGCTGGTGGCTTCAGTGCCGGCCAGCAGCGGCGTGTTGTTCGAAAGGTGATTGTAGACGCCTTCTTTGTCCCCGACGTTGATCTGCGCGCCATTGATATTGGTGTCCTCATAACTTAGGACACGGCCGGTGCGAGTAATCGAATGCGCGCGGAACTCTGTCGTATAACTGCCGATCACAAAGCGATTCTGACCGCCGGTCGACACTATCTTGTACGTGCCGGCGTTGTAATCGAAATTGACGAGGCCGTTGGCGACGCCGTCAAGCGACGCATTGAAGAAGAAGGTACCGTCGTCGGAAGGCCAGATCATGGTTGGCTTGGCCCGGATCTCAAATTCCGATTTCCAATCGCGGTCACGCGAATAAATGCGGCGGAGCTCATAGCTCTTGGGAACCTGCACATCAATGGGTGCGGTGACCACCCATTGCCGCTGCAGCCCGGTCTGCACATCGCCATAGCTATAGGTGCCGAGCACCATAGCGCCGCCCTCGGACACTCCGGAGAGCATGCCGGCGGTATCTATGCGCGCCACCTGGCTCGTGCCGAGACGGTAGTTCAGCACCGACCAGGCGAACCCCACACCTGGAATCGCGGTACCGTTGGCATCGAAGGCGGTGGCCGAGAATCGCTGCTGCTTACCGACCTCCAGCGTCACGCGCTGTGGTGAAATTTCGACGCGGCTGGGGATGGTCTGGATCGCCGCCTCCGAAAATAGCGATCCGCTGCGCGCCTGGACGCGAACGGTGCCGAGGCTGCGCGCCGTGAGTACGCCGAAGGAATCGATGGAGGCGAACGCGACGTTGTTCGTGCTCCAAGTCACGCCACCGTTGGGAATGGGATTTCCCTGTGCGTCGCGAACGATGGCCCGAAACTGCAGGGTGCGGCCGACCAGCACCTGGGTGGCGTCTGAAAGAATCTGGATGGACGCCTGCCCATATGCGGCGGAGGCGAGCAGTAGCGATGCCAATAGGAGGCGCACGCGTCAGCCCCAGAACTCGTCGATCGGATTAAATGTGCCGTCCTTGGCGCCAACGATGAAGTCGTAGCGGCGCCGGGAAGGGGTATCCAGCACGCTCTTCGTCCAGTCGACTCCGATGGCGGAATAGATGCTGGCCGTGACGTCTTCGGGATAGATGGGGCGGTTGCCGGACCAGCCGAAATCGGTAATGACCGAACCCTGCGCATCCGTGGCGCCGATGATGCGGTTGCCGCGAATGCCGCCACCCATCATGGCGATCGATTGCACATTGCGGTAGTGATCGCGGCCGGAGCGGGAATTCAGCGGGCCTGGCGTACGCCCGAACTCACCCATCACGACAATGAGTGTTTCCTTGAATTCGCCCGACGCTTTCAGATCGTCGGCGAGCGCGCTGACGGCCATGTCGAGATCGCGCGTGAGCGTGTAGATGCTGGTCGCGGCGGTGAACTGGCTGTCGTGGAGATCCCATCCGCCCTGCGTAATGTTGAAGAAGATAGCCCCGTTGTTGGCCCGAATCGCGTTCCGGGCGACGATAGCCGCGCGGCCGACGCCGTTGGCGCCATAGCGGTTTTCATCGTCGACGGAGAACTTGAATACCTGATCGACCGCATCGTTGTACATCATGGCGCGGGCGCGGGCGTAGTAGCCGGCGTAGGCTGCCATGGCTTCATTCATGGGGATCTGGCGGAGCGGCGCGTCGAGTGCTTCGAGCAGGCCGAAGCGCCTGTTAAAACGGTCCATCGACTGCGCCACGGCACCAAAATGGTTGTGTGAAAGCGTGGTGATTCCGGTGCGTGTGGCTGGCGGCATCATCGGCTCAAACAAACCGCCCAGGAACTTGGCGCCCTGCAGGCCGGTTTGATTGAAGCTCAGGAACGGCGGCAGAATACCGTTGCTACCCTTTTCACGGGCGACGACGGCGCCGATGTGTGGCGTCTCACCGGCAAGCGCGGGATTCTGCGAATGCGCCGTCTGCATGTAGAACTGGGCGCGCTCGTGCGCCGCCTCCCAGCCGGCCGCGGAGCGCACGATGAGCAGATCGCTGAAGTGTCTTGCCAGCCTCGGGAAGTAGCGGTTGGAGTAGGCAAAGGGGCCGGATTGGCGAAGGTCTACGTCACGTGGATTCCACGGGCCGTCCTTGGGATCAAACGTATCGAGGTGGCTGGGACCGCCGTTCAGATTGAAGAAAACGACGGCGCGCGCGGTACCGCGCGGCGTGACGCCGCGACCGGCGATCTCTTCGGCGCGAAGCAAGGAGGCGCCGGCGGCGGAGCCAAATAAAAAGTGGCGGCGTGTGGCGTGCATCGGCATCCTTCCTCAGTAATTGAACGTGAAATCGAGTTTGTTGAGCAGTGCCCACTGCAGGTCGCTCAACCACTGGGCGCGCGGTCCGGAGCGGTAACGTAATACCGCTGCCAGTTCGTCGTCCGAGGGCCAGCGCGTAAGCGTGGCGATGTACATCTTGCGGATCGCTTCCTCGTCGGAGATCGGCATGGCATCGATGCGCAGAACCTGGTTGCGGCTACTGATGGCGGCGGAGGTGGTGCCCATCGAACGCTGCACCACCTGCGCCTCATTCATGCTGAAAAGGAGGCCGAGGATGGTTGGCTCTTCGCTGCGATCGATAGTGGTCCAGTTGCCGCGGCCCGCTTGATTCAAAAAGTCGATGACACGGCCGTCGGTGGAAGGTTCCGCGGCGTCCGGGAGCTGATTGGCGTATTGCAGGGCGCGGGCCAGGCCGGCGACGGTCATCGGCTGTTCCGTGCGAGTGGCGGTGACGAGTGCGTCGTAGAGCTGTTCGGCCGAAAGCCGGCGCGCTTCAAACTTGGCAAAGTAACGGATGTAGGCCGGCTGCCACTGTCCCTCGTACCGGCTACTGAGCTGGTAGGCGTCGCTCGAAACGATTTGGCGGATGAGCGGCTTCAACTGGTAGTTATTGCGAATGAAGAAATCAGCGAGGTCTTCGAGCAGCTCCGGCTGCGAATTCTGCGAGGGGAAGCCTTCGGGCGGTGCGGTTTTTCCGTCGGTACGCGTAAAGTCCCAGCCCTCCGGCGGGTCGACGATGCCGTGGCCGAAGAAGTTGGCCCAGAGATGATTCACGGTGGCGCGGGCGAACTGCTTGTCGGCAGTGATGATGCGGCCGAGATCCTGGCGCCAGTACTCGGTGGTCGGCCGGGCCTGGTTGAGGACGAATTCGGGATTGACAACGGCATTCGTGCGCGCGGGGCGATTGCCGGGATTCGTTGGATTTACTGAACCGGAGTAGCTGCCGTAATCGCGGTCGATGAGGACAATGCGGGGCCGGAAACCGATGACGTCGTCGCTCCAACGGATGTAGTACATGCGCGAGAGGAAGGCGCTGGTTTGCCAGAACTGCTGGCGGGTACGGCGCGACAGCCAGACGTTGATTTTTTCCAGGTGCGCGCGGCCGTTGTGGCAGGAGACGCACTCGGTTTTGAAGCCCAGGAACGTCGTTGTGATCTTGTCGGTGATGTCGTCCCAGGAATCCTGAATGGGACCGTTCACATCCATCCAGCGGGCAAAGAACTGGGTGCCAGGCTGGGTATCGACTTCGCCGCCGGCGCTCAGAAGGTCTCGGACGAATTGATCATAGGGACGGTCGGTTTGGACGAAGCTTCGGACAAATTCATAGAAGGTGTTCCGAGCCGGGACGCTGATGGATTCGTGGTTGCGAGAGACGCGGAATCGATTGAGGAAGAAGAGCGTGAGTTGATCGCTATAGGCGTCGGAATCAAGCAAAGAGTCGATCAACTTCGCCCGTTTACCGGCGTCGGTATCTGCGAGGAAGGCTTCGGCGGCTTCAGGCGTGGGGATGCGGCCGGTAAGATCGAGGGTGACGCGGCGAAGGAATTCGGCGTCCGTGGCGGGCGCGGCGGGCGCAACGTTATCCGCCGCCATTTTGGCGAAGAGTCGCTGGTCAATGAAATTCGAACGGGCCTCGGCTGCGCGCCGGCCTGCGGCGGAGTTGCGCTGGACCGAGCGCCGGTGCGTTTCGTAGGCGCGGTCGAGCTCCAGGCTTTCCGCCATCTCGGTGCGCAAAGCCGATGGATAGCGCGGACATCCGGGGTCGCCTGCGACAAGCACGACCGGACACAGTAGAGCCACAATTCCCCGTCGAATACGACTCATGTAAATTGAGTCCAGTTTACACGATTCACCTAAATAGTGGAAATCCGGATAGCACCTAGAAGTGCTTCAGGAAGTTCGTAGGGACTGCCGAGCTTTAGCACGGGAAAGCCCGCGGCCCGGCCGGCCGCAGCACCCGGTTCGGAGTCTTCGACGACGAGCGGCCGGCTGACTCCCATGCGTTCGGCTGCAAGCAAATAGGGCTCGGGATGCGGCTTCCGGTTCTGCACGTCTTCGCCGGTGACAATAGTTTCAAAACAATCGTGAATGCCGGCGCGTTCAAGAACGGGTTCGACTTCGGCACGGCCCGATGAGGAGACCACCGCAAGTTTAAGGCCCTCCAATTGGCGGAGCATCAGGCGGGTCGGTTCCGGGATCGGTGGATTGGCGTACGCCTTTTCGCGGAAGAGAGCCTTCTTTTTTGGGTAATACTGCCAGAGATCTTCGACATCGTGCGGCGGTGTCTTCTGGCGGGCCAGGACTTCCAGCATTGCCCGATCTGTGATGCCGATGCAGTAGGCACAGTAGGACTCCCACGTCAGAGGGATGCCGAGAGGTTGGAGGATGGCGGTCCAGCACTCGAAGTGGACCCCTTCGCTATCGGCGAGTACGCCGTCGAAATCAAAAAGAATGGAATCGAACTGCATGTGTGAAATTTCAGGGTACCGAATAAACACGAAGGCCGGAGATGGGTGTCTCCGGCCTTCGTTGCGATGCGCTGTTTAATTCAGATCAGGCAGCGGCTCCGCCAAGGCGAATCTCGCGGAGCGAGAATTCGAAGCCCTGGAGGGCATTGATAAGTTGCGTGGCATCGACGGGCTTAACGCCGAGCCAGTGGAACATGAGGCTGAACTGGGCCTGCCACAAGAGCTTGCGGAGGGACCATTCGAGGCGCAGCAACTGCTCGATATCGGCGGACCGATCCTCGGAAGCATGGACGACGGCGAGACGCACGCCTTGCGACAGGCGGGCGAAATCGGCGGCAATCAGCGCCAGATACTGACGGAATAGATGACGCCGCTCCGCGCGGAACGCGGCGCGACGGCATTCGGAGCCTACCGTGGACTGCATCCAGAACTCTTCTTCCTCCGAAGAGAGCAAGCGGCGCATTGGCAGATAGCGGAACGAAGAAAAGTCCTCGAACCATTCATCGGACCAGGCCTCCCGCCCGTTTTCGGGTGAGCCGGACAGGGCAGAGGCCTCCTCGCGGAGCATCCGGTTCCGCTGCAAAAGCTTTACAAAAAGTACAACGAATACAATACTGCTGGACAAACCAACGATGACTGGGAATGCCGTCATTTTTGCAAGAGACCTCCCGCCTGTCTCCTATGTCTGTCGCCCTCCACGCAACGGGGAATGGCACAAATCGTAATCGGGTTCGGCAACCCGCGGCAGGCTATGCATACAAGGCTATCGAGATTCGGTGCGCCTTGCAACAGAATTTTACAGTTAAGAAGGCCAAAAGCGGGAGAAAAAATCCCTGTTCCGCTTATCCTATTCCTTGGATCGGGAGAGCGTATTGTTCAGAGATTCTAGCCGGCCTAGTAAATCACTGGGAGAAGTCCTAGGGGCCGGCACCATTGCAGGGAGAGTTTCTCCGTCGGCGCGAAGAAGAAAGAGCCAGGAAAGTAGCGCGCCGAGAGTGAGGACGGAAAGCACGAGATTCGCGGTCCTGATAAAGCTGGGAGGAGACGTATTGAGGAAGTAATGAACGCCCGTAGTAACGATGAAATAGAAGAAAAAGAGGAAGCTGTGCCGCATGGTATTCGGCGGTAGCGGCACGGGCATCCAGAGCAAGAAACCCGCGATGAGGAGCATGTAGATCGTCAGCGCACTGGTAATGGTCCGGAAAATGACGGAGTAACGGACGATCATTGACGATCCGCTCCAGCCGTTGCTCAGGTCGCCGCCAATGGACGCGAGGGCGAAAGTAAAGGCGATGAGCATGGAAAGCAGAAGAAAACGCTGGCCGAAGCGGGCGATGCCGGGGAAACGGACAAAGACTTTGCGGAAGACTTCCACGACCATCATGACGTACAGCACCCACATTGGGGGCTGCGCGATCATGTATATCATCGTCGTGGGCTTGCGCGCTCCGCCGGCCAATTGCGTTGCCGCCAGAGCGCAGCCTTCCATCAAGAGACAAATCCAGAAAAACAGGTAGGATCGCCACAGGTTTCGGCGGTAGAGCACCCAGGCAACCAGGAAGTAGACCGGAATGCTCAGGATCGAAATTGCCGACCGAAGTTCTGCCAAGCCAGGCACCATCCTTGTACCTTAGGAAATTCCTAATAATACCATTATGTCCCCCCTGGAATTGGAAAAACGGGAGAGGAGGTCGCGATGGCGCCCGGCTGCGATTCCGCCCCTGGAGAAAGGCGGAAAGGTTGTGCGCGCGGGAGCGAATCCCGCGGGCGAATGGCGGATTAAGCTTCCCTGGGAAGCCCGAGGACAGGGCGGGCGAATCGGAGGGGTATGGACGTCTTTACGCTAAATTGAGGCACGTCATCGCACGGCCAACAGTCAGGGACCGGGAGGATTTTCGACGAGGCGAGGTTGAGCACATCGTCACAGGGCCAGCATTCGGGTACGGGAAGAATCTTGGAACTCGAGACGGTCCGAACGTCATCACACGGCCAGCACTCGGGAACCGGCAGGATTTTGGAACTGGCGACGGTGCGGACATCATCACATGGCCAGCACTCGGGAACCGGCAGGATTTTGGAACTCGCGACGGTGCGGACATCATCACATGGCCAGCATTCAGGCACTGGGAGAATCTTCGAGGAGGCGAGATTGAGAACGTCATCACAGGGCCAACAGTCCGGTACGGGCAGGATTTTGGCGGAGGAGGCGGACACATTCAACACATCATCGCAGGGCCAGCATTCCGGCACCGGAAGGATTTTCAAAGGAACCGCCGAAACGCTGACTGCTGTGTCATCACAAAGCCAGCAGTCGGGTACCGGAAGGATCTGGGACGGGGCAACCTTGGCCCAGGCAATCGGAAGGAGAAAAACGGCGACCAATAACGACTTTTTCATGACAACGTTCCTCACTCTTTGATGAAGTCAACCGGAAAAACCCAAGCCAGGTTCGGCCGGGAAAGATGGTTTGCCAAGTCGGCCGGGCTGCGCGGCGAAACGATTGGGGACAATCGCCACGGCTGGCGAGTCTCCTACTCAGGGCATTCCGTTTACGGTACGGATCTGTGGTGGAGCCAGTGCGGGTTACTGCCCGCCACAAAACGAGAATGCACGAGGTGCGCCGGTACTAGGAGTAACCCCCTAGACCTTTTCGGAAAACAGAACAACGTGATAGAGTCTTTGTCTCTTAACCAGTTGAAAAGAAATGGCTAAAAGGGAAAGATTTGCTGTAGAATTCTAATTAGAAACCGATGCGAACTGCACGTCCAAAAAGCCTGCTAGAGCGTACCGCGGACACCGACCTGTGGCGGCATACTCTTTCACAGATTCCGGTACTATCAGGCCGGCTAGTATATTTATCTACCTTGAGAAGCCCGGTTACCGGGCGTTATGAGCATCACGGGCTGGCTTTACTTTTCGGGGATGGAGAGGCGGACAAGGCAATTCGGTCCAGCCACCGCCGCGCCTTCCACGACTGGCTCGCGTTGAGTCTACCGGACAAAATTTCCGATCTTGCGGAGTATCTCCGTACGACCGGCGAAGACCCCGCCCAGGTGCTCCGGCACTGGTCGAAGGCGGAGACATGGAGTTCTTTTCAACCCGTGGGTGCGTTACCTGCGGAGAAGTCTCTTTATATAAGCGACATGCGCGCTGCCATTAGGATCCTGACCATGCAGTTCGCCGTCGCCGAGCAGGGTCATAGCGCATAGCAACGCCGACCACCTGTCCTATTACATCGATTTCTTCTGGATACTTGTAGATTCGCGGCGAGCACATCGAAGCAGGATGTGGCTGTAGCACCAGGCGGTTCTCCTCCAGGTGGCACCATCCGCAGGCGAAGCCGTCGCGATGCTCAAAGAAATAAACGGGCCGTTCAAACTCGTTCGACCATCCGTTCATTACAATCCGCCGCTTCGACTCGTCGATGAGCACCAGCGAGGAAGGCTGTATCAAAGGGTACATCGACCAGTCTTCGCTGCCGATATATGCATAGCGATGCGCTTTCAAGTCCAATCCGTTCAACAGCATCAGGGGCAAACGACCCCACCGCTGGATCATGCGGCTCAGATAGGTCGTCTTTTCCAGATCGATGCCTGGGTCCAAACGGAGCGGGAGTTGCACTTCCCCCTGGTCCTGAACCTGGAAACCGACGACGTGGGTCTTCTCGATCTCGACCTGCGCCGAGTCGCCCGGCAACTGGGTCATGTCCACGCCGTACCACTGCAGCACTTCCACCAAATCCAGACGATAGATCGCGCACAGGCTGTACAGCCGGAAGATCGACGGCACAGTTCCTTTGTTTTCAATGTCGGACAGCCGGGAGAGGGCAACAGTGAATTCGTCGTTTTTTCTTCGCTCGGCGATTCGAAGACTGGCATCTTCGACATCCCGGTATCGGAGATTGAGCCTCTCCCGGGCGCGTTTCAGGCGTTGGCCTGGATCGTCCATGATATGATGCTCTCCCGGAAGTCTACCCGCAATCTGTGTTTCGCCGCGAGTCTAAACCAGTCACACTCATGAAAGCAGTACCACGAGTGTAACACGAAATGCGGCGAAGAGACGACGAATAAGAGGAGAATTTGTTCTGAATTCAGAACAACAGGTTGAGCAACATGGAAAAATTGAGGGTCGTGGTCGGGGTGACGGGTGCCTCGGGGTCCATATTGGGGTGGCGATTACTCGAAAAGCTACGGAATGTGTCTCGCGTGGAGACTCATCTGGTCCTGAGCCGTTCCGCGGAACGGACCGCCTGGCTTGAGATCGGTAAGAAGGCGTCGGAGTTTCGGGAGCTAGCCAACGTCTCTTACCCCCAGGAAGACATCGGTGCCCGCCTTGCCTCCGGCAGCTTCGTCACTCACGCTATGGTGGTTGCTCCGTGCTCCATACACTCCATGTCGGCAATCGCGCACGGAATTACAGACAATCTGATCACCCGTGCCGCTGACGTAACATTGAAAGAACGGCGGCGGCTCATCCTGATGGTCCGGGAGATGCCGTTCCATTTGGGCCACCTGCGGACCATGGTGCAGCTAGCGGAGATGGGCGCGATTGTCGCGCCGCCCGTGCCAGGCTTTTACCACAAGCCGCAGACGGTGCTCGACATCATCGATCACTGCGTGGATCGCGTAATGGACCTGCTGGGTCTGCCCGCCGAAGATGCGAAGCGTTGGGACGGAACGCGAAAGGACGAGGAATGAAGAAGATTACGGCGGCCTTCCAGGGCGAGCGCGGCGCGTTCAGCGAAGAGGCCGCGCGCAAGCTGCTGGGGCCCGATGTGCAGGTGCTTCCGTGCCAGCGCTTCGAGGAGGTATTCCAATCGCTGGTATCGAAGAAGGCGGACGCCGCCGTCATCCCGATCGAAAACACATTGCACGGCTCGATTCACGAGAACTACGATCATCTGCTACGGTTCCACCTCCCTATCGTCGGCGAGACCAACCTGCGCATCGTGCATAACCTGATCACGCCCGCGAAAACGAAGTTCCGCGATATCAAGCGCGTCTATTCGCACCCGGTGGCGCTGAACCAGTGCCTGAAGTTCTTCGCCGACAATCCACAGATTGAGAAGGCCCAGTTCTACGACACCGCCGGCAGCGTGAAGCATCTGGTCGAAAATCCGGAGCCCGGCGCCGCGGCGATCGCCTCCTCAGTCGCCGCCGAATACTACAACGCGTATATCGTCAAGCGCTCCATCGAGGACGACCACCAGAATTTCACCCGCTTCTTCCTGCTGCGTCGCAAGGCGCTTCCCTCTCCCGCGACGCGCGACGGCGATTGGAAAACGTCGATCGTTTTCAATCTCCGCAACGTGCCTGGCGCGCTATTCCGGGCGATGAGCGTCTTTGCGCTGCGCGATATCAATCTGGGGAAGATCGAATCGCGCCCGCTGCGCGGCAAGCCGTGGGAGTACCACTTCTACGTCGATTTCCTGCAGCACGTCGACGATGAAGCGGCGCGTAAGGCGCTCGGGCATCTGGGCGAATTCGCCGACGCCGTCCACGTCCTTGGCTGCTATCCCCGCGGCGCCTGATTTGATTTACGGCACCACCGCGACCGATGCCACGGTGCGCGGCCCGGTGCGTAGCTGGTTCACCACTTTGCCATCCTGGTCAATCTCCAGCAGCCGCCGGCCGGTGTAATCGGAGAGGAACAGATTGCCGTTCGGGAACTGGTCGTGCCCGCTGGTCCAACCCATTTGGATGTCCATCTTGCCGCCGGCGATGGAGCGGACGATTTCGCCCTTCGGATTCACTTCCACCACCTCGCCCGGGTCGGAGATGGTCATGCGGGTGTTGCCATTCGGCAGCCGCCACGCCTGATAGAGGCGTCTCTTAGAGACATCGCCTGGAGCCTGCCACGTCCATACGATCTTTCCCGCCCTATCCACCTCGATCACTTTCGCCACCGCCTCCACGCAGATCAGCGTCGTGCCCGCCGCCGTACGCTTGGAATTGCGCATCCTCATGTTGGCGATGTCCTCGCTCGCATACTGCCAAACGGTCTTGCCGGCTTTGTCGACTTCGATCACCTTCCCCAACCGCGCGTCACCGATGAGCGTGTTGCCGCCAGGCAATCGTTGCGCCGCCAGCGGGTGATCCAATCCTTCGCAGCACTCCCAGACGCGCTTGCCCGAAGCGTCGACTTCCACCACCTTGTGCTCCGGCGCGACGGTGTAAAGAACATGGCCGTCCGGCAAAGGCTGCACATCATGCCCGCGCCCGTTCGGATAGCGCGCCAGCTCCTGGCCGGACGGCCAGTTCATCAACACAATCTCGCCCTTCGGACCGTGATCGGAGATCAGTACCTTCCGCTGATTCTTTGGCCGTAGATGCTTGTCGAAGAAGGCAAACAGGGCGGCTTCCGCCTTCTCGGCGTCAGCGCCTTCGAACCCATGGCCGGCGCCGGGGAGCGTCAATAACTCAGCCTCCGCGCCCATCGCCTGCAAGCGTTCCGTCAGCCAGACGGACTGGGCATGCTCCACGTACTTGTCCTCCGTCCCATGCACGGAAAGCAAGGGCGCGGCCAGGGGATTGGCGTAGTTCAGCGGACTGGCGATCTGATGATACCTGCGTTCATGCTCCAGATCCCCACCAAGCCAGAGCGGCAAAACGACATCGGTGTCGACGCTTTTGCCGTAGGACCTCGTAAAATCCGTCAGGCCGAAGTAGTTCACCACAGCCTGCACTTTCGCGGACTGATCCAGGTTCGGGCCGTACCCATCAAACGCCTTGCTGTCGCCGGTCAAGCCCAACATCAACACCAGGTGCCCTCCAGCCGAGCCGCCGGTCGCGCCGATATGTTCCGGGTCTAATGCGTACTTTTTCGCATTAGCCCGCAGAAAGCGTACCGCAGCCTTCACATCTTCCACCGCCGCCGGAAACTGGTGACGCGGCGCGAGGCGATAACTCGCTGTCGCCGCTACATAGCCGCGCTGCGCCAGCTTGATCGCCAGCGCGCGGTAACCGGCACGGGACCCGGCGCGGAATCCGCCACCGTGTACGCAAAGGATCGCGGGGTGCGGTCCAACCGCATTCTTCGGCCGGAAGATATCCATCGCCACGCGTTCGCCGACGCGCGAATACTCGACATCCAAATCGGCCTGGATATCGGCGGGGACATCCACTTGCACCTGAGCAGATCCGCACAGAGCGGTGAGTAAGGACAAAACCAGCTTTCGCATCACACGAAAGCCTATCACGCCTAGGCGAACAGATCGGTGACGATCTTCCCCTTCACCAACTCCCGCGGCTGATTCAGATGGTTGCGGATCTCCATCTCCGGATCGATGCCAAGTGCATAGTACAGGGTCGCCAGCAGATCGTTCGGATGAACCGGTTTTTCTTTCGGCGACGATGCGGTCGCGTCGGACTCACCATACTGCACGCCGCGGCCGATACCCGCTCCGGCAACAACGGCGCTGTAGCAATAGGGCCAGTGATCGCGGCCGTCGGGCGAGTTGGAATTGCCGGAGGTCGACACGCCCATGCGCGGGCTGCGGCCGAATTCGCCGATCGCGACGACGAGCGTCTCCTTCAGCAATCCACGCGAATCCATGTCCTCGAGCAGTGCGGACAACGCCCGGTCCAGCTTCGGACAATGGAGATTCTTCAACGGCCCGAAGTTCGCCGCATGGGTATCCCACGCCGTCTTTTCCGGATCGCCGTTGGCGACGCTGGGCCAATTCACCTGCACGAACTTGGTCCCTGCCTCGATCAATCGCCGCGACATCAACACGCTCTGCCCGAATGTGTGCAGGCCGTAGCGCTCGCGCATCTTGTCGGTCTCTTTGGTCAGGTCCATCGCGTCGCGCGCTTTTCCGCTCAACACCAGGTCATACGCCTTGCCATAGTATTCATCGACAGCGGCGGCGTTCAGCGCCTTTTCCAATTCCGGCATCGACTGGTTGATACCCTTCAGCAGCTCAAACCGATCCTTCAGCCGTTCCGGCGGAATTTCCTTGCGCAGGCTTAAGTCTTCCAGCTTGATCGGCTCGGCCGGATCCTGATACATGCGGTACGGATCGTAGGCTTTGCCGAGGAAACCGGCCGCCCCTCCCTTGCCGATAATGCCCGATTCCTGGAGCGGCCGCGGCAATTCCACGAAGGGCAGCACGGGCTCGGTCATCTTGATCATCTTCGAAATATGGCTGCCGGCGGTGGGGAAGTCGGCCGGCGTAGGCGGCTCAAGCTGGCCGGAGGGCGAAACCTTGTCCGGCGGATAGCCGGTGAGCATCTGATAGATCGCAGCGGTATGGTTGAACAGGCCGTTCGGCGTGTAGCTCATCGACCGGATAAGCGTGGCCTTGTCGATTGCATTGGCCATCATCGGCATGTGCTCGCCGATCCACGTGCCTGGGATCTTCGTCTTGATGGGCTTGAACTCGCCGCGAATATTCGCCGGAGCGCCGGGCTTGGGATCCCAGATGTCGATGTGGCTGGGCCCGCCCTGGAGGAAGATCATGATGACGTTCTTCGCGTTGCCGAAGCCGCGCGCGCCCCTGTACTTCTCCTGCAGGTTCGCCGCTTTCGCCGCCTGCTGCGAAAGAAAGAAGCCGGGCAGGTGCAGACCGGCCAGGCCGAGCGAGCCGATGCGCATCAACTCGCGCCGCGTGGGACCTTCGCAAGTTTGGCCGGGACGGCCGGGAATGTTCAGCATGTCCTTCTCCTCCTAGTAAATGTACAGGAAGCCCTTGCTATTCAGAAGGGCCCACAGCAGGTCTTGCGAACGCACGGCGCGCGTGCCGCCGCTCAAGTACTTCTGCCCGCGCTCGGCCTCCGCCTTATTCGGCAGACGCGAGAGCGCGGCAAGATATAACTCTTCGACGATGGCGGCATCGTTCTTCCCCGCCAGAATCAATTTCGCCACACGGCCTTTCGAATCAGCGACAGCGTCGGAGATCGTACGGCCATTCACAAGGTTTAGAGCCTGCGGCAGCGAGAGATCGGCTCGTCGTTCGCACTCGCAAGCCGATTCGCGGGACGGCCGTCCAAACAGGTCCAGGAACCCATCTTTGCCGACGTGCGGATCGGGAAGCTGCGTCGCCGTGGTCTCCTCCGGAACCTCCGGGAAATTCGGCCGCGCGCCGGCCGCGCTGGCGACGCCATCCATGAGCGCTTCTGCCCCCATGCGCCGCGGAATGGCGTGAGAGAAATTATCGCCGTCCGTCTCGTTCCATTCGTTCGTTGTAATCGCCGCCTGGTACGTGCGCGAATTGACGATCGTGCGCATCAGGTGCTGCAGATCGAAGTTGTGATCGGTCAGGTCCTTAGTCAAAGCGTCGAGCAGAGCGGGATTCACCGGCGGATTCGACGCCCGGATGTCGTCCACGGGGTCGATGATCCCCTTCCCGAAGAAGTAGCTCCACACGCGATTCGCAATCGCCTTTGCAAAGAACGGATTCTGCTTGGAGGCAAGCCAGGTTGCCAACGCGTCGCGTCGCCGGTCGTCGTTCGGAATCGGTACTGGAGCCGCCGACGCCACCAAAAACTGCGGTGGCACAACGCGGCTGTCCTTCGGGTGCTTCATGTCATAATCGGCGCGCTGATCGTAGACGATCTCTTCGCCCACTTCGTAGCCGGGCCGCAATCCGACCGCCGAGAAGAACGCGGCCATCTGGTAATACTGATTCTGTGTCCACCGTTCGAACGGATGGTCGTGGCACTGCGCGCACACCATGCGGACGCCCAGGAATACCTGCGTGGTCTTCTCCATCGTCGGCTTGGGCTCCCGTGTCACGCGGAAAAAGTTGGCGGCTGGATCTTCGTAGCTCGACCCGCGGCTGGTGAGCAGTTCGCGCACCATCTTGTCGTAAGGCTTGTTAGCGGCGATCGATTCGCGAATCCATTCCCGGAACGCAAAAGTTCCCTTCTCGCCGAGATATTTGCGGCTTGATTGCAGCAGGTCGCCCCACTTGATGGTCCAGTAATCGGTGTAGGCCGGGCGCGCGATCAACTTGTCGATCATCTTACTGCGCTTCAACCTCGTGGGGGTCGTATCGGCCAGAAAGGCGCGCACTTCGTCCGGCGTGGGCAGTTGGCCTGTCAGGTCGAGCGTCACGCGGCGCAGGAATGTCGCGTCATCGGCCAACGGCGCGGGTTGAATCCTTAGCCGTTGCAGCTTCGCGTCGATATGCATGTCGATGTAGTTGTTCTGCGCCGCCGCCTTCCAAACAAATCCCGGTTTCGGATTGAGAATCGTGACCGGAATCGTGGAAAACTTTCCCTGGTAGCGCACCAGCATCGTCGCCTCGCCGGTCCGTTCGCCCGACACCTTCGCCGATAGGTCCACCTTCGCTACATCGGGAACATTCGATTCCACCGTTGCTTCGCGCGTCACGTCGCGCGTCTGGCCATCGGCATAGCGCGCGATTACCTTCACCTGTGCCGCCTCGCCGGGCCTGGCCATGGCGATCTCTTTCGGCTCTACTTCAACTGCCGCCACCGCGTCTTTCGCCGGATCGCCGTAAGGCACACCACGCGCGATCCAGTTGTAGATCACCTTGTAGTATTCGGAGTCCTTCTCAAAACGCAGTCCGCCGCCATGCGCCACCTGCTGCGACGGTTTGGCGAGCATCAGGCTGCGTCCTGGATCCGCGCGATTAAACCGGCGGCCCGAAAGGTCGTAGAGCAGCGCTTCATAATCGAATTGCGGGTCGTAGCCGCGAAGCGACAGTTTGAAGCCATTCTTCCCTTTTGCCGCGCCATGGCAGGGGCCCGAAGTACAGCCGGTCTTGTTCAGGATCGGCGCCACATCGCGCAGGAAAGTTACGGTGGGCTGCGCGGCAAGCGCAGCCGCACTAGCGAGCAACAGAAGGGGACGCATTCGCGTTTTTCTCCTCGGGGTCCAATGCGGGCAGCGTGAACTGCTGAATTTCGGAGTAGATCTCCTGCGGCTGACCGTCGATCATCAGTCGCGCGTTGATGCCGATGTCATAGCGCGAGGGCAGTGTGTTCTTCGTCGACGTCACCAGGAACGTACCAGTCTTCTTGTCTTTCGCGTCCACTGCCATGCCGATAACGCGGAGATCCGCGAAGTTCGGCACGTCGACGTTCACAGTCGGCGGCACAGCCTGCATGGCATTCCGCGGCTTCCAGGTCCAGCGGAATAAAAACTCGTAGCCGGACTCTTTTTTGTCGGTCTTCTCCAGCTTCAGATCCAGATGCGCCGCCGCGGCCGGAGCCATGGCGACAGGCAGTTCCGCTCCGAGCCAGGCGCCAGTAAGCGGGCGCTGACGATCCACAACACCTTGCGCCGTGGCGCCGCTCACACCGATCACGTAGCCAACCCCGCGCGCGCGGCGTTCGATCGGTGCGCCGTTGGCGTCCTGGCCAATAGCGGCAAAGCTGAGTTCGGCAATGTTGAGTTTCGTATCGGCGCCAGCCGTTAAGGACACCATCGCTCGCCGGTTGCCCAGCCGGGGTGTCAACGATTCCGGCGGATCGGGCGGAACAATGCCGCCGGACATGCGAATCCCCGCCGGAAGGTTGAGCGCCTTGATCGTCAACGGACCGGCATACCCGCGCCTGTCCACGCTGATATTCACGACCGCGGTCCCGCCTGCCGGAATATTCAGGGCCGGAGTCGCAATCGTGGCCTGTAAATCCTGTGATCCCTTCGACGCCATGAAACGATACCCATAGTGCTGCCCGCCGCGCCGCGCCAGATCTTCGACCGCGACCGTGATCTGCTTCACACCGTCCGGAACTTTGAAATTCAGGAACGGATCGCCGGCTGTGCGGCTGGAAGCCTGCACGGCGAACACATCGACGGCGAATGCGGTATCGCCCGCCGACGCCAGCCGTTTGCCGCTCTCGTCATAAACCGTGATGACCCCCGTCAGCTTTGAGGTGCCCAGTTCCCGGGCCTGCAGCTCGAAAATGTACTCTTCACCGGGATTCACATTGAGCGTGTACTTGTCGATCTCGCCCGGCTTGCTCAGCCGGGCGTTCACGGTCACCGGCAGCGTCAGCGCGCCATTCACCGGCTCATTCACCTCCGGAAACTCGCCGATAGCAAGCGGCAGCGGCAGCGCGGGAGAATCGGGCAGGTTCACGAACGTCTGCGGTCCAAGTGCACCCGAAAGATCGGCCTTCACATGAGCTACGCCCAGCGAAACATCCACTTGCTCGCCGCGCTTGC
The DNA here is from genome assembly GCA_016185425.1 of Acidobacteriota bacterium. Classification (GTDB taxonomy): domain Bacteria; phylum Acidobacteriota; class Terriglobia; order Bryobacterales; family Bryobacteraceae. The sequence goes on from JACPNQ010000043.1 coordinate 272,047, forward strand.
CACCGAGAGGATAGACCTCCGTCGGATACGCATACGCACCGGTCTTCAGACGGTAGAAGTTCTGCGTCTGGCCGGAGAATCGCGCATCGTGAATCTCTACGTAGTAATAGCCGGCCGTGGGAAAGATCATATCCAGCCGCGGATCCAGGTTTAGCATCGCCGCGTCTTCGGACCGCGCGATCTGCTTCCCGCCTGCATCCATCACCGTGATCACCGGGTCAATCGCCGATCCCGCGCGCCGGGCGTCCACCTCGAAAACCCGCCGCTCCCCGGCCTTCACCTGCAACCGGTACACATCCCGTTCCGCCCCGCGTAGAGTTCCGTTTAGCGTAATCGCGGTGCTCGGCAAGGACTGCGCCTTCTCTATCGAATCGTTCGAATGCGGTACGCCGCCCGGCTGTGACTCCTCTTCATTGATCTCCGGAAACGCGCCGATACTGAACAGCAGGATGTTCGACAGCCCGTCGGCCGATTGCACGCGAATCGGGTAAACGCCGACTTCCAATTCGCCCTTTGGCTCCACCAGGTAGCTCGCATACTTCCCATCCGCCATCGCAGCGGGCGGCGCCATCGGCGTGAATGTCGCCGGAAGCGTCGACAGGATCTTCGCTCCTTCGCCCAAATTCTGCCCGGCGATCGTCAGCGTGAAGGGCCTGCCTTTCTGCGCACCCCGCGGCTGCAGTTCGTTAATCACGGGCGGTGCGGCGCCAAACGCCGCGGCCATCGTCAGCACAAGGTAGATTCTCACTCTGCACCTCCCGTAGGCGTTCCGGCCGATATTGGCGCGGGTACAAAGCTCTTCAACATTTGGCAGTTCGTTGCGTCGTAAATCCGCACCTTGCCATCGAAGCCGCCGGTCGCCAGCTTCTTCCCGTCTGGCGAGAACGATACGCCGTAGATCCCGGCAGAGTGGCCCTCGCACTTCGCGCTCAACTTCCCGGTCTCGGCGTTGTAAATGTTTACCGACGGCGCAATGCCGCCCACAGCGATCCAGGCCGCGTCGGATGACCAATCCAGCGCAAAAATAGGTCCGTCCTGCCGGTCCAGCTTGCGAATCAGCGTGGTGTCGTCGGCGATCTTCATGTTCTTCGGCCGGTCCATGTTGTAGACGTACGGATACCGGTCCTCACCGCCGATCACGATGATGTCCTTCTTCGGATGCCGCGCGACGGCGTTTAACTCGGTGCGCAGAATATTGGCGTTCTCCAGGAATGCGCCCGAAGCCGCGTCGATGATCTTTGCCGCCCGGTCCTTGCTCACCGTCACGAACCGCCTCGAATCTACGCCGAACACCGACCCCAGCACCCAGTTCTCATGGTTGCCGATCTTGTACAACTCCTTGCCGCTTGCCGTCTCGAAAACATGCACCGTGTTGTCCGTGCAACCCACCGCAACGCGGCTCCCGTCGGGAGCAATGGAGGCGCCGAATACCGTATCGTTCGTCAGCCGCGCCGATTGCAACAGCTTCCCTGACTTCGTGTCCCAAATCTGCAGTTCCCCGAACTGCGCCGGTGTGCCACCGCCAGCGATCAGCTTGCTTCCATCGGCACTGAATGCGAGCGACAGGATCCGTTCTGCCTTCCCTCCCAGCCGCTGTTGCGCGCCCATGCCGTCGGCACCCTGTACAAAGATCTCGCGGTTGCCCGATACCGCGATCCTCGCTCCGTCCGGCGACCACCGCAGCGCCGAAATCACCGGCGGCTGGAGGTACACGGGCGGCCTCTCGTCGCTTGTCTCCGCCGGCGAATCGTCCAAAGCACCTGCCGCAATCCACGCGCGAACCCGGTCGATGTCACCTGCGGCGAGCGCGGGCTGGCCGAGCGGCATCTGCGGCTTCAGCTCTCCGGTCAAATAGCGAATCGTCAGGCTTTCGGCGGGTTTTCCGGCGGCAAAAGCGGAGCCTCGCTTCCCGCCCTTGGCAAACGCGGCAAACGAAGTGACATCCAGATCGGACGATGCGCCGGCCGGGTTGTGGCAGCCCTGGCATTGTTTCTGCAAAATCGGACGGACGTCGCGGAAATAGCTGGGTTGGCCCGAGACACCGAGCGCCACCAGTGGAACGAGCATCCACGTGAATTGGGGCTTCATGGGTAGATTAACGAGCCTAAAGCTCTCTGTTTGAGGGAAGTATATCGAACTCTTGCGGCCGGAGGAATCGTTTATGTAACGTAGGAGCTGTAACCTGAATCCAATAAGCGAACGCCCTACAGTCATATGGTAAAGAAGCTCTTCTCGATGGTCTCCATGGCCGCTATCTTTACGTTGGTAGCCGCCGCGGCCGACGTGACCGGCAAGTGGATTGCGCAGGTTCCTGGCCGTGACGGCCAGACCCGCGAAGTCGTCTACAACCTCAAGGCGGACGGTGCGAAGCTCACGGGCACCATGTCCGGTCCACAGGGCGCGGAAATCGCCATCACTGACGGCAAAGTGGAGGGCGACAACATCGCCTTCAGCGTCAAACTCGAATTCAACGGCAACAGCATGGTGCGCAACTACAGCGGCATCGTTTCCGGCGACGAAATCAAGATGAAGAGCCAGACGCAGCGAGGCGCCCAGGAGTTCGTCGCCAAACGCGTCAAATAGCCTTTCCTAGCTCCTCTCGAACAACCCATGGCCAGCGCGGCAATGTGCTGGCCATTTTTCTGTTTCGCCCCGGGAATGATGTACCATGAGAGAGTTAGACACGATGCGCGCCCGTAGCTCAGCTGGATAGAGCGTTTGCCTCCGGAGCAAAAGGTCAGAGGTTCGAATCCTCTCGGGCGTACCACGACCTCAGAATTGACCTTACCCTAAACATTTCCCGCGGAACGGCCGAAGAATTCACTGCCCCCGCATGATACTGCCAAGCGCCCAGCCCTCACCGGCTTCTATTGCCGCGCCAAAAATCCTCAGCGCCCTCACCCAGTCCTGGGCGCAATGCCCCCAACCCTTGCGCGACAGCTTCCTCAATCTGCGCGAGGTTGCGCAAATCACCCTCGAACAGGTACGCGCCGTATTTCCGATGATGCATCTCGACTATTCCCCCGAGTGGAGGGAACAGATTCGCCAGCTTCGCAACAACCTGAACGATGCCCAGGCCGATTTGCAGAACCCTGAGGACGTACTCCAGGTCATCACATTCACCAACATGAACAGCCGGGGCGAACGCCATGGCAGCGCGGCGAATCTGGCGCTCGACCTTGCCGCAATTTCGGACACACGCGTTCTGATTATCGACGGCAACGTAAGTGCACCCGCGATGCATACGGCCTTGCCGTGTCCAGCCGGCCCTGGCCTCTGCGAAGCCACACGCGCCGAACGCATCGCCCTGCCCTACTGCTTCCATCGTATCGCTGGCACGCAAATCTACATGCTGACCGCCGGCGGCACGAGTGTCTCCTTCGACGTTGGCGATCTCCATGCCCTCCTGCGCTCCCTGCGAACCCAGTTCGATTGGATCATCGTCGACGGACCGGGCTTCGACACTCCTTCCGCCGCCCTGGCAATGGCCGCGGCGGCCGACGGCGTCATCATGATCATCGAAAGGGAGCACGACAGCTTCCGCGCTGTGGCGAAGGCCCTCAGCCAGGTACAAGGACGGCGTCTGCTCGGCGCGGTGATGTTCTAAGCAAGCTGGACCGGCGGGCTGTTCGGCGCCTGGGAGGAGAGCTCGAACTGCTGACGAGGCGGCCCTGCCGGGCCGCCCCCAACAATCAATTACCGCCCTTCACTGCTCGGCGGCACCAACCCATTCGCCCGCATATAAGTCACGATGTTCCCATAGTGCTCGTACATGTGCATGTTGTTGAAAAACAGCACACCAATCTTCGTCCGGTCCTGTCCAAAGAACTTCACCGAATCCAGCGCCTTCTCTCCCAACCCCGAATAAACCTTATCGCAATAGGCGACGGTCTCTTCCAAAGCCTTGACCAGCGCCGCCTTATCTTTCAGCCCCTTCTCCGCACCCGGAGGCGACTTCTTCTCGCCTGCCGCGGCCGCGCAGAACAACACACCGGCGTCCGCTACATGCCCGACAAACCCGCCAAACGTCCGTACCTCCGGGCTCGCCTTGTAGTCGTACTTCTCGGCCGGCATCTTCTGCGCCGCCTTCACCAGGTTCGTGCTGGCCTGCTTCCATTGGCCCTGCGCGTCCTTCACGAGCAACGATTCTTGCGCAAAAAGCGCACCCATTGCCAACAAACCACCAAATACGATTTTCATGACTCTCTCCTTCGAATGAAACTAAGCCAACAGACCCCTCGACCCGAGTTACCGACAGTGTACCGTGTACATCACCCGGCGGGCGCGCGATAGGCACCCGGAAGTGATGACAATCGAGAGGTTGGCGATTCACCAAATCTTCGGGCCGCCCGGCTGGTCGCCGGCGGACCGCGCTAAATTAACAAGTCCTTCATCACACGCCCCTCATCCGTCGGCCCGATCAGCCGCTGATTCAACCCAAGATACGGATAGTGCAGCTTGTACGGGTCCAGCCCCAACTGATGCAGTATCGTCGCCTGCAGATCGCGCGGCGTCATCTTGTCTTTCGCCACGTAGTAGCCGATCTCGTCCGTTTCCCCATACTGCAGGCCCTTCTTAATCCCGCCCCCGGCCATCCACATCGTATATGCGTACGGATGATGATCTCGTCCAATAAACGCACCCTCCACACCTCCGCGGTTCTCCCGCATCGGCGTCCGCCCGAATTCCCCGCCCCACACGACCAGCGTCTGGTCTAACAACCCGCGCTGCTTGAGATCCTTAATCAACGCCGTCACCGCCTGGTCCGCAGACCGGATATGCGGCCGCAGCGCGAAGTTGATATCGTCTCGCTTGCTCGTCCCGTGGTGATCCCAGCCCCAATCGTAAATCTGCACAAACCGCACACCGTTCTCAACCAGCCGCCGCGCCAGCAGACAGTTATTCGCCAGAGAAGTCTTCCCCGGCTCCGTCCCATACGCCTCGTGCACCGCCGCCGGTTCTTTTGAGATGTCCATCACGTTCGGTACCGAAATCTGCATCCGGTAGGCCAGCTCATACTGGCCCATCCGGGCCTCCGTCTCCGGATCGCCCGCCCGTTTCGCCTGCATGCCGTTCAAATCCTTCAACGCATCCAACGTCTTTCGCCGCATGCTCCGAGTCATTCCCTCGGGATCGGAAAGGAACAAAACGGGGTCCCCATGCGATCGGCAATGCACCCCCTGATACACGCTTGGCAGAAACGCGCTGCCCCACAAACTCTTCCCGCCGTCCGGATTGTTGCCGCCGCTCGTCAACACCACGAACCCCGGCAGATCCTGATTCTCCGTACCCAACCCGTATGTCGCCCACGCCCCCATCGAGGCAAACCCGAACCGCGGATTCCCCGTATGAACAAACAACTGCGCCGGCGCGTGATTAAACTGGTCCGTGCTCATCGACCGCACGATCGTGACGTCATCCACAATCGTCGAAAACTGCGGCAACAACTCGCTAAGCCACGCTCCCGACTGCCCGTGCTGCCGGAACCTATAGGGTGTTCCCAGCATCTTCGGCACGCCCTTGATAAACGCGAATCGCTTGCCCTTCAATAACTCGTCCGGACAAGGCTTTCCGTCGTATTTGACTAACTCCGGCTTATAGTCAAACAACTCCAACTGGCTCGGCGACCCGGCCATGTGCAGAAAGATCACCGACTTGGCCTGTGGCGCATGGTCCGGCTTCTTAGGCGCCAGCGACGTCTCCTGCGCCTCGGCCAGGAACATGTTTGCCAGGCCAACGCCGCAGCCCGACAGAAAGTGCCGCCGCGTTGCCGTCAATGCCGCTCGCAATCGCTCATTCATCGCCGTGTCACCGCTTCATCCAGATTCAACACAGTATTCGCCACCACCACCCAGGACGCCCGCGCCGCATCTGCCCGGCCCGTCTTCGCCACCGGCAACGGTAACGACGCCACCAACCCCGGATCGAACACCTGCCCGTTCTGCTTCGTTCCATGCCGGTTCACGCGAATTCCAATCACGTTCCGCCCCGGCCGGAACGCCCTCTGCCCGTCATCGTTCAACGCATATTCGTAGTGTCCCGAACGCTCGAAAATGTTGTTTAACGCCGCCACGCCGTTCACCCAAATATCGAACTGCGAGTTGGTGCGAATCGGCATCTTATAACGGGTCGGCATGGGCGATGGCAGATCGATTGCATACCGCAGCCACAGCGTCTCCGTGTCCCACAATGTCTTTACCGGAGTCGTCTCACTGGGCTTGGTGAAATACCCAAAATACCCGGGCCCGGCGCCCCACTGCCGGTCGTCGAAGTCCGGCTTCATCCAATCGGCGCCCGGATCGGCCGTCACATACCGCCACTCCCTCGCCGACGTCCGCGCGTCGGGAATAAGCGTTGCCTCGCGGTCTTCCGCGTACAACACATCGCTGTACCGCAGTAGTTTGCCGGTATTCTCCGGGTGCCCCCGCAGCTCCGCCTCCGACTGCCGTTGCAACTGACCCAACCGCCCTGACTCCGCCCGCGTCGGCGGCCGCAGCAGTACCAACTCGAACAACCGCCGCGCCGGATCGGACGGCAACTCTTTCTGCGCCCGCAACGCCAGCCGTTGCGCGGCCTCCATAAACGCCGGATCGTTCATCGCCGTCAACGCCTGCAGCGGCGTATTAGTCCGAATCCGCCGGATCGTGCATGTCTCTCCATTCGGCGCGTCGAAATTCATCATGGAGGGATATGCGCTCGTCCGCCGCATGAACGTATACAGGGCCCTCCGGTAGCGGTCCTCGCCCTTCGACGTCACCCACTGCTCGCCGTTGTAAGTCACCTGCCAGACGCCGTCCGGCTGCCACGGCATCACCGGCGGACCGAATTGCTTCTTGCTCAACAACCCCGCCGCCGCCAGCGCCTGATCCCGCACTATCTCCGCGTCCAGCCGGAACCTCGCCCCGCGCGCATAATACTTATTCGTGGGGTCGAGCTTCAGTAACTCGGCACTAACTTCGGATGACTGCTTATAAGTCTCGCTGGTAACAATCCTTCGGAGCAGCTTCTTCACATCCCAGTCCTTCTGAAAATCCACCGCAAGCAGATCCAGCAGCTCCGGATGCGTTGGCGCCATCCCTTGTGTACCGAAATCCTCCTCGGACTCAACCAACCCGTGCCCCATAACCCGGCTCCAGAACCGGTTCACCTGCACGCGCGCCGTCAACTGGTTGTCCTGGCTGACCAGCCACTGCGCAAAGCCCAGCCGGTTCTTCGGCGCTTTGGCCGGAAGCGCATGAAATGCCGCCGGTACGGCTGCCGTCACTTCGTCTCCGGGCGTCAGGAAGTTTCCCCGCTCGTAGATCCGCGTCTTTCGCTGCTTCTCGGCCGCCAACTCTTTCATCACCAGCGTCGACATCTTCGATGTGAGCTTCAAAACCGGCCGGTCCGATGGATGGTCGTCGTCCGCCGTTTGGTTGAAAAACGCGTAGATCTGGTAAAACTCCTTGTGCGTCAGCGGGTCGTACTTGTGCGTGTGACACTGCGCGCAGCCCCACGTCTGCCCCATCCAGACCTGGCCCGTCGTCGCCACGCGGTCGCGAATCGCCACGTCCCGGAACTCCTCATCGTCGGTCCCGCCCTCCGTGTTCGTCATCGTGTTCCGATGAAAACCTGTCGCGATCAGGTCGTCAATCGAAGGGTCGGGCATCAAGTCCGCCGCCAATTGCAGCGTTGTGAATTTATCGAAGGGCACGTTGTCGTTGTAAGCGCGGATCACCCAATCCCTGTACGGCCAGATCGACCGCGTGCTGTCCTTCTCATACCCCTGCGTGTCGGCGTAGCGCGCCAGGTCAAGCCATACCTTCGCCCACCGTTCGCCAAATTGCGGATTCGCCAGCAGGGCGTCGACGTACTTCCCAAAGTCACCTCCCTGCAAATACTCCGCCAGCACGGCCTGCTCCGGAGGCACGCCAATCAAGTCCAACGCCGCCCGTCGCGCCAGCGTCGCCTTATCCGCCGGACGCGCCGGCGTCCATTTCAATTCCACCAGCTTCGCCCGCACGAAGTAGTCGATCGGATTCTCCCCCGCCGGCACATCGGCCCGACGAGGCTTCTCATACGCCCAATGCTTCGTGTACGCGCCACCGCCTTCCACCCACTTCCGCAATAGTCCAGCCTCGCCATCCGTCAACCGCGGACCGGTCGGCGGCATCGGCCGCGTCGCATGCGTCACTCGCGCAATCATCCGCGCCTTCACCTTGTCACCCGGATCCACGTCGAACCGGATGCCCGCCATTCGCGCATGCTCATCCGGTCCGTGGCAAGCCACACACCGTTTCGCAATCAACGGTCGAATGTCTCGCTGAAAATCGGGCGCCTGGGCGAACGCGGCAAACGCGCACCCAGACAATAGCAACCATCGCATACGTCCAATATACTCGCCCGCGCTTCCGGATCCGCTCGTCGAATGCGATATACTCGCACGCGACAGGAGCTCCAATGACCACGCAATCTCGCCGCCGATTACTGCAGGCAGTCGCTGCCGGAGCCTACACCATCCCCGGCCTTTATGCCGAGGCGCTCAAAATAACCGCCAACCTCGGCGAAGGTCCATTCTACCCGGACAAGATGCCGCTGGATACCGATAACGACCTGCTTGTCCTGAACGACGGCATCACACCCGCGGCCGGCGAGATCAGCTATGTTTCCGGACGCGTGCTGACGAAATCGGGCGAGCCTCTACGCAACGGCTATGTCGAAATCTGGCAAACCGACATCAACGGATCCTATCTTCACACCGGCGGCCGCAACACCGGCGGATACGATTCCAATTTCCAAGGCTACGGCCGCTTCGTCACGGACTCCAAGGGCCAGTACTTCTTCCGCACCATCAAACCTGTGGAATACACGCTGCAGGGCGCGTACCGCTGTCCGCATATTCACTTCGCTGTAAGTAAATCCGGCCACCGGCTCATCGCCACGCAGCTATTGATTAAAGGGCACCCGGCCAATGAACGCGACGGTCTGGTGAAGCGGGCTCGCGCGCAGGGCGACATGCTCGAATCCGTTATGGTCGATTTCAAACCGGTTCCGGGATCGAAGCTCAAAGAGTACACCGCGAACTGGGACATCGTTATCGGAAAAACCGCGCAGGAGTTGGAAGACGGTACGCTCGGCATTGGCCTCGGAAAACCGTCGCGCCCGAAATTCAATCCATCCAACACCCGGTAGGAAACTCGGACGGCGCGCCATATTCGAATGCGATTCGCGAGTCTGACGCTGTACCCACTGTTCGTACTTGCCGCCGCTGACTGGCCCGAATGGCGAGGCGAGGGGAGGCAGGGAGTTTGGACGGAGACCGGCATCATCGAGCGGATTCCCACCGCCGGGCTCAAGACCACCTGGCGGGTCCCGGTCCGGGCCGGCTACTCCGGTCCATCGATCGCCAATGGCCGTATCTTTGTTCTCGACCACGAACGAATCGCCGGAAGCCGCGTCAAGGAACGCATCCTCAGCCTGGACGAACGGACGGGCAGGACGCTTTGGACCAGGCAATGGGAGTCCGATTACAGGGGCCTGGACTACGCCAACGGACCGCGCGCCACGCCCACCGCCGACAGCGACCGCGTCTATGTTCTCGGCGCGATGGGTGCGCTCAAATGCCTCAATACGGCGGACGGTTCGGAAGTTTGGTCGGCAGACTTTGTTCGTGATTTCGAAACCGGCGTTCCAGCCTGGGGAATGTCCTCAGCACCCCTTATCGCCGGTAATAAGTTGATCGCCGTCGCCGGCGGCAAGGGCAATGCGAAAGTTGTCGCGTTCGACAAGTTGACCGGTAAAGTGGCGTGGCGCTCTCTCTCTTCGGACGATTCGGAGCCCGGATATTCACAGCCGGTTTTGATTCGTCACGGGCGGCCGCAAGTGATTGTGTGGCACGCCACGGCTTTGGCGTCACTCGATCCGGAGACGGGCGAGCTCTTATGGTCGCAGCCATTTCGGGTGACGATGAACACACCGATGGCGACTCCTTCCTGGAACGCGCCGCACCTGCTCGTGTCCGGATTCTTCGACGGCGCCCGAATGATGCGGTTGGAGGCCTCCGGCAAAGTGCACTTGGCCTGGACCGGCAGGAGTAGCAGCGAGATCAAAAGCGATACGCTGCACTCGCTGATGAGCCAGCCGGTCATTGATGGAGATTTCATCTACGGAATCTGCAGCTACGGCCAGCTTCGCTGCCTGCGCCGGTCGACAGGGGAGCGCGTTTGGGAGACGCAGGCAGTTACGGTTGAAAAGGCGCGCAATGCGAGCGCGTGGATGATTCGCAACGGGCAGCGAGTCTTGATACTCAACGACCGCGGGGAGCTCATTTTCGCCAGGCTCTCGCCCGATGGCTACGTGGAGATCGGCCGAACGAAAGTGATTGAGCCCACTTCCCCTCCCGGTGCGCGCCGCGAACTCGGCGCCGTGGTCTGGTCCCATCCCGCCTTCGCGAATGGGCACATGGTTGTCCGCAACGACAGGGAGTTGATCCGCGTGTCACTCAGCGAACGCGATTACCGTTGAACCCATACAGCCGGTACGCAGTCCGTCCCAGGATCCATTCCTTATCCGCGGCGGTAAAGAACGGAATCACTTCTTTCATGATCGCGTACTCGAAAAAGTTCGCCCAGACCATGCGCTTGCCGCCGTAACGGTCGTAGAGCCGCCGCAGAAACGGCCACACATCGCGATACGGCATCTCCTTGGTCTTCGACGGATTGTGTAGCGAAGTCCGAATGTAGACGTTGGGATACTTGGAGAGTTCAAGCAGAGGGCCGAATCCGTCGGAATCGGGCGCGGTGATGTCGATCATCGCAATGTGGTCGATCACGATGTTCACGCCGGGAAACCGCGCCGCCATATCGCCCACCTGCCGCACCTGGTGCGGCGCCAGGAAGATGTTGAAGGTCGCGTGCAAGGACTCTGCCTTTTTCCAGAGCGGATAGCACACCGGGTCATTTAACCAAACGGCGTCGCGATTGTAGATCGGGCTCAGGCGCAACCCGATCAACCCGTCTTCCTTTATCAGCCGTTCCAGGCGGCCGGCATTCTCCTTGTCGGCCGGATCGTGCAGGCGGTGCCCAACCAGAAGGCCAATGGCAGCGAACTTACCCGGATACGCCTTCACGCAATGCGAAGCATACGAATTATCCCGGCCGTAGTAACACACGTGCGAAATCACAACATGATCCACCGAGTACGTCTTCATCTCCGACAGTAGATACTCCGCCGAGTAGTCATGCTTCGGGATCGTCGCCGGGCATACGGCAAGCTCAGTGCGCGCCGGGAATTTGGGATCGCTGACAACCCACGCATGTTCGGCCGCATCCACCACCGGCGAGCGGGACTGTCCCTGCGCCCCGAGGGTTAAGGTGGCAAGCGCCTGTCGACGGGTCAGCATGTGGCCTTTGCCGTAGATTCTACTCGAAGCGCACGGTATACTGTCGCAATCCTGGAGGCTGCCGCGTTGCGACCAATCCCTATTGCCCTGCTCCTCACCGCCGCATGCATGGCGCAGAACCCGCACACTACACCGGAAGATGTAGCCGCCGGAGCAAAGATCTTCCGATCCCACTGCGCCGACTGTCACGGCCTCACCGGCACCGGCGGCAAAGGCCCCGATCTCACCACCGGCGTCTTCTACCATGGCAGTTCCGATACGGCGCTGCTCAACAACATTTCCGACGGAATCGAAGGCACCGCAATGCCCGGGCAGTTCTTCTCGCCAGATCAAATCTGGCAGGTCGTCGCCTACGTCCGCACTCTCGCCGTGAAAGGATCGCTCAAAGCCCCGCCCGGCGATCGCATAAGCGGCGAGCAATTGTTCAAAACCAAAGGCTGCGTCAACTGCCATCTCGTAAAAGGCCAGGGCGGCATCAACGGCCCCGACCTTTCCCACATCGGTTCCCAACGCCCCGCCGAAGCCATTCGCAAATCGATCGTCGAGCCGAGCGCCGAAGTCGACATGTCCTACTGGCAAGCCGACATTGTCTTAGAGAACGGCACGCCCTACAAGGGCATTCTGCTCAACGAAGACACCTACAACGTGCAAATGCTCCATCCGGCAAAGGGCCTGCTGACCCTCCCCAAACGCGACTTCCGCAAGTTCGAAATCGTCAAAACCTCCGCCATGCCCAGCTACCAGTCCCACCTGCAACCCGCCGAGCTCAACGACCTCGTCGCCTACCTCTGGACCCTCCAGCGCCCTCGGAGGGCCGAATGAAAACTCTCATCTTCTTTGCGATCACCGGCGTCCTCCTTTGTGCGCAGAACGACTGGTCCACCTACTCCGGTGCCTACAACGGCTGGCGCCATAGCACTCTCGACCAAATTAATCGCACCAACGCCGGCAACCTCAAAGTCGCGTGGGTCTACCAGATGCCCATCACCGAGCGGATCGAGTCCACACCGCTCGTCGTCGACGGCATTATGTATCTAACGGAACCTCCGTCGAACGTGGTCGCGCTCGACGCCGAAACCGGCCGCCCCTATTGGCGCTACCGCCGCAGCCTCCCCGCCAAAATCAACGTCTGCTGCGGCCAGGTCAATCGCGGCGTCGCGGTCTCCGGCGACCGCGTCTTCGTTGGTACCGTCGACGGTCACTTAGTCGCTCTCCATGCAAAGACCGGCAGCGTGCTCTGGGACGTGGAAGTCGCCGAACCGAAGAACGGCTACAGCGTCACCGGCGCTCCGCTCATCGTCAAGGACATGGTCATTAGCGGCGTCTCCGGCGGCGAGTACGGTGTGCGCGGCTTCCTCGACGCATACGACATGAAGACCGGCCAACGCCGGTGGCGCTTCTGGACTATCCCCGAACCCGGTCAACCCGGCAGCGAATCGTGGAAAGGCGATGCCTGGAAACACGGCGGCGGCCCGACGTGGGTTACGGGCTCCTTCGACGCCGAACAGAATCTCATCGTCTGGGGCACCGGCAATCCGTCGCCGGACTGGAATGGCGACGTGCGCCCCGGCGACAATCTCTACACCGACTCCGCCATCGCTCTCGACGCCGACACTGGCAAACTCAAATGGCACTATCAATTCGTTCCCCACGACACCCACGATTGGGACGCCGTACAAGTTCCGGTGCTCGTCGACGGCGACTGGCAAGGCCAGCGCCGCAAACTCGTCTATTGGGCGCACCGCAACGGCTTCTTCTACGTCCTCGACCGCACCAACGGCCAGTTCCTCCTCGGCAAAGCCTTCGCCACGCAAACCTGGAACGGCGGTTTCACCAAGGAAGGCCGGCCCATTCGCAAACCCAACATCGATCCTATTCCCGAGGGCCGCTACATCTGGCCTGGCGTGCAAGGCGCGACAAACTGGTACTCGCCCTCCTACAGCCCGCAAACCGGATTCTTCTACTTGACGGCGTGGGAGAACAAAGGCCTCTACCGCAAGGGAGACGCCGAGTACATCGCCGGCAACCGCTACATCGGCAGCGTCCCCGAAATCGACCTCCCAGAAGAGCCTGGCTGGGGCGCCATTCGTGCATTGAACCCCAAAACCGGTGAGCGGGTGTGGGAACACAAAATGCACACCAAGCCCTGGTCCGGCGTTTTATCCACCGCCGGCCGTCTCGTCTTCGGAAGCACCGGCGGGTGGATCAGCCGCGAGAAGGTCGCAATGGAAAGCTACTTCTTCGCCCTCGACGCCGAGAGCGGAAAAGAGCTGTGGCGCATCAACCTCGGCGGCACAATGGCGAGCAATCCGATGAGTTACAGCGTAAAAGGGAAACAGTATGTAGTGATGCCTGCCGGTTCCGGCATCTTCGCGTTTGCGCTTCCCTAAAGGCTGCCGATCTCCCGCGCTCTCGTAGTCGCAATGGGTAATTCCATGGCTGCGAGTTCTCGCGCGTGCTGCCTGTTCACACTGTCAAATTCTCCAATTCTCGTAGATCCTTCCCGATCAACCCTAGAAAATCTGCCGACCGGATAAAAAAGTGCCGGCCCCCAACGAACCGCGACGTAAATCGCCTCGTTGTCTGCTCACGCCACGCTTCCAGATGCTCCCGGGTTACATTCGGGTCGGAAGTCCCTCCATACGCCGCAATCGGAATCGCCAGCGGCGGCTCCAGCGAATACGTATACCGCCGGAACAGACGGCTATCCGATCGCAGCGCCGGCAACACAAGCGCCAACGCATCGCTTCGATCAATCTGATCGGCCGGCAATCCGCCCAGCTCCTTCACCTGGCCGATCAACTCGTCATCGGAAGGATCCGCCGGCGGGACATGATGCAAACGAAACTGTGGCGCCCGCGCCCCCGATACCGCCAGCAAAGCCGGCAACGGTAGACCGCGCCGTCGAAGCTCGCGCGCGAGTTCGAACGCGATTGCAGCGCCCATCGAGTGTCCATAGAAGATAAACGGCTCGGAAAGCAGCGGCTCCATCTCACGGACCAACGCTTGGACCAACTCGCCCATGTCCTCAAACGCTGCTTCGCCCGCCCGATTCTCCCGCCCTGGCAACCGGACCGGGCAAAGAGAAATTCCGTCACCCAATGACTCCTGCCACCCCGTCCATGCAAGCGCCCCCGCTCCCGCAAACGGAAACAGGAACATGCGCGTTTGGCGCCCATTCAAAGGAGCAAGCGCCGGAAACCAAAGATTCCTTCTCTCCCGAAGATGCTTTCGAATCCGCAGCGCCAGCAGACGCTCCCGCTCGGCCGATCGCCCTTCCTTCTCGAACCGTTCCTTCTGTGGCTTCACGATCGCGTCGCGCAGAACGGCTTCAAACGGTTCCGCGCTTAGGTTGCAGAAGTACTCATTCGCGGCCCGGAAAGATGCCTCCGCGATCTCGTTCCAATGGGACGGATCACTCGTCAATCGATCAAGCGCCTCGCACCAGGGATCGGTATCTTGTTCTGGCACATCCGCGATCGGCACCATGTTCTCATCCATCTGTGCGCTATATCGCTCAATCGGACGAATCGGCACCAGATACGGCACCCCAAGCTTGGCTTCCGGAATCCCGCCAATGTCGCTCGCCATCACCGGTATGCCGCACGCCATCGCCTCCACGACGACGCGCGAGCGCGCCTCCGCCCAAAGCGAAGGCACTAACATGACCCGCGTCTGCTCGAAAATCTCATCGACGTTGTCGCGAGCCTCCAGAATCTCCACATTCGGAAGCGATCGAAGCAGGGCGTAGTCTTGCGCGTTGGTTCCCCACGTCGGCACCGCGGCGAACCGCAAATGCGGCGCGCGGCGAGCAAGATCCAGGAAGATGGAAAGCCCCTTGACGGCGCATGGATTCACCATCGTCACGTACGCGTTGTCGAACCGGCCGAGCCTCCGGAAGTTACGATGTTCCGGCAGGGAAATCGGAACATGGATAGCATCGAGCCCGCCGTATTCGCGAGCATAACGCGCAACGGACTCACTGACGCCGACAACCCGATCGGCCCGCCGCAGCTTCTCCGTACGTTCCGGCCGCTCGCCGGCGCTGTGTGGTCCGAAAGGAACCGCGATGGTTGCGCGAATCATATGAACGACCCGGGCCCGCGGCGCCGCCAGCGCCAGTTCGAGCAATAAATGCGCGGGATCGTCCGTCGAAGTGAGGATCACGTCCGGGTCGAACTCTCGAATCTGCTGCGAAAAGAACGCGCGCCACATGGGGCTGCGTGTCAGCGTCCGAACGTCCACGCCGTTCAGCTCCATGCGCAGCGCCCCTGGCTCAATCTCCTTGGCCTCAACCCCCCGCTCCACCAATTCCTGCGCGAACTTCTCGTGTCCTTCCTCCCCAAAGACCTCGATACGCGCACAGACGCGCACAGAGTGGCCGCGCGCCGCTAACGCCTCCATCAGGAAGCGGTTCGACTTGTCGCCGCCTCCGCGCGATGGAAAGTAGAGCGAATTATGAGCCAGCAAGACCCGCATCGGCGGCGCCGTTTCCAGCGAAGCCAACAAAGTCTCCAATGCCCTCGGCTGAAGCCCGGAAACAAATTCAGATGCCCGCCGGCGCGAGAGCGCAGCCTCCTGCTCATACGCCTCCTGGCTCGCCAGCAGTTTGCTAAGCGCCTCCACCCAAGGCTCGATGTCCTGTTCCGGAAGCACGGGAACGGGCATATGCGCCTCATCGAACGTGTGGCCATAGCGCTCCACCGGACGCACGGGAACCACGTAGCCTGTCGGGCCTTTCGCTTCCTTCAGTCCGCCGGAATCGCTGGCAATCACCGGCAGGCCCCGCAGCATCGCTTCAATCACGATCAGGCCGAAGCCCTCATACCAGAGCGAAGGCATCGCCAGCGCCCGTGCATTCTTCAGCACATCGTTGATATCCGGAACGCTCTCCAGTACGCGGATGTTGGGGACCTCCGCCATCATCCGGCGGTCCAGGCTCGTCGTCCCCCAACCCGCCAGTGCCGCAAAGGTAATCTGCGGAAATCGCCGAGCCAGTTCGACGAATATCGGCAATCCCTTCACCGTGCAGGGATTGATCATCAACACATCGCCCGACGACGCGGATCCATAGTTCCCATAGGGCGGCTCGCCGTAGATGGGTGGGTGGATGACGGATGCCTCCCGGCCAAGATGTTGCCGTATGTACCCCGCCATGTGAATGCCGATCGCAATGACAGCTCGCGCCTGCCGAACCATATCGGAAACGCGCGCATCCGGATTCCAACTCTCCGGCCCGAACGGGAAAAACTGCGGAGTATGCGCAAGATAGACCAGCCGCGAAGCGGCCACCCGGTGAGCCTCACGCAGTAGCGTATGGCTCAAGTCCTCGGAGGAGACCAGCACCCAATCCGGACGGAAAGCCGCAATCTCCTCGCCCAGTTTGTTCGCGTGCTGTGCAAGTTCGTGAATGCGATGAATCGTGATGCCGTCGCGCGAAACATGATCGCTGGCGAAATCTCCGGAGGAAGGGCAAACCACGCGGCACTCGTGCCCTTGCTGAGCCAACTCTCGCAACCACGCCAGATTGCTTCGCGTCGACCCTCCCCGCGGAGGTTCGTACGTCGCGTTCGACGCCAATAAGATCTTCAATCGACCGTCTCCTCATTCGCCAGCAGTTGGCGCACTTCTTCATCCGTAAGGGCATCGATCTCCGCGGCAAGTTTCTCGTATTCGTCCTGGCTCAACCCGCCGGATCCCTGGATCTCGACTCGCGTAGCGAGCCCGTTCAACGTCAGGTTCCCTGAATAAATATCGTCCACATCCAACTCGATGCCGAATACCTCTTTCACCCGGATCTGCAGCAGCACCACGAGCAGCGAATGCCCGCCGAGATCGAAGAAATTGTCGTTGGGTTGCACCGACGGGACACCCAGTAGCTCCGTCCAAACCTGCGCCAGCTTTGCCTCAGTTCCGGTCAGCTTGCCGTTATGCATCGCTTCACCGCCGCGCCGGATGGCCGCAAGAATGTGATCGGCATGAGCGAACGATCGCGCGACGTGCAGATAGTCCGGACGCTCCAACATAGCGCCGGCGGGCGCAGCCTGCCGGCGGTCGAAGTCGCGCGCCCGTTGCGGCTTCCAAACGAGCCCCGCGGCGGCTTCGGCCTCAAAAACAAACGGCGGTTCGGCAGCTCCGCTCGCTGACGCAAGAAACTCCCCCGCCACCTGGTTCTTCGCCGTTGGCGTAAACCGGATGACGATCCTCCGGCATCCGCGCCGCAAGGCCTCCGCGCCAAGCCGCCGGATGATTTCGTATTCAGTGCCCCGGCCCAGCACGCGACAGCTCAACAGAAAGGTATCGACCTCGATCGTATCGCCCGTCGCTTCGAAGATCACCACACCCGTCTGGCCGTGTGCCGCGAAGCGGTCCGTGACGTCGATCGTCCAGCACTCGGCGCCACGCTCCACCATCTCCCGGATCTCGCTGTCGCGCCGCCGAATAGCCGTCGCGTTGAACTGATTCGTCCGCTGTGTCAATTGCGCTGTGCGCGCCAGCCTCGCGGCGTCCAGAGGCACCACATCGACGCGGAGATGCAGCTCCTCCAGGAACTGCTCCAGGCTGGACGACTGCTCCAGAGCCTGCGAAAACCCCTTGGCCTGCTGGTACGATTCGGCGCGTCTCCGGTCGTCGGCGGTGACAACCGGATGATCGAACGCCCAAACATGCGCAAGAAAGTGCGGGATCGCCGCGGCCTCATGTGGGAGCGGAAGCGTCAGGACATTCGGGAGCATCGTCGAAACTTCGGCGCACTCTTTCGGATCGTCATCGATAAACAGAAACGAATCCAATCCGAGATTGAGCTCAGCCGCAAGCGAGCGGATGTTCTCCGGCTTCGACGTCCAATTGACACGCCGTACGGCAAACATGTCGAGTTGGAGCGGCATCTCCGGATTCTGGCGGAACGTCTCCACCACATCTTCATCGTTGTTCTTGCTGGCGATCGCCAATAGCATTCCTGCATCCCGCTGGCGAGCGAAAAACTCCTGCATCGCGCGGCGGCCCGGCTCCAGGAAAACGCCGCACGGCCCATCCTCGCCGCAGACCCCGCGCCAAAGCGTGTTGTCGCAGTCGAGCACGATCACCTTGAACGGATTACGAAGCAGCGCATCGGCCGTTCGAACGATCATCGTGCCGAGAGCGGCGAAGAACTCCTCGGTGTAGGGCACGCTGGCTAGCCGCTCGCCCTTCTCGGTGTACCACTCATCCAGCGGATAGAGTTGCAGCAAGTCGCTCGCTCGGATCAGATGAATTCCCGGTTGCCCCGAAAGTCCGCTTGCGAGGATGTTCGAAAGAAAGGCGCCGTCCGTCCCCGGCGACGCCGGGCACTCGCATACCAGCAGCGGCCGCGCCAGCCTACTCCCTCCCTCCCGAAGGTGACGGACGACCTCCCGCGCATTCGCTTCTACCTGCTCGTAGCCGAGGTCGTCTGCGCGGATCAGTACGGCGTTGACACCGGGCTGATTGCCGGCAAACACACCGTTCGGATCATAGATGGTTTGGACAAGCTGATTGTATGGGGCGAACAGAATCTCGTTCGGCCGGCGGAGCTCTTCGGCCCAAAATCGAAGTGCGGACTCCAGCGGCTCGGCCGTGAATGTGGAACTGATGGCAAACCGGAATGGGAAACTCATGCGACGATGTGAAAGGTCTCCCTCCATCGTCGTACGAATGGGGGACGATACACCACAGGATCGTCGTTTTAATGGATTGTAACGAAATGTGCCGCGAGTGGACGCGGCAAGCGCGGACCGCGCTGCCCGGTATCGATGTTGAAATTATCTGGAGCGGAATGCCCGTATGGCTCGTCGGAAACGACTACGTTCCCGATCCCGATCTCCTCGAACGCGGCTCTCTCGATGCGGAACTTTGGGCCGCAAAACCCGCGAAATTCGTGCGCGATGCGAACGATTATTGGTTTCACGCCTACCATCCCCGGATGGGCGATACCATCGTCGACATCGGAGCGGGCAGGGGAGAGGACGTTTTCGCCTTTTCGGGCGCCGTCGGCGTTTCCGGAACGGTCTGGGCCATCGAACCGCACCCTGAATCGCTTGCGGCGCTGACGCTTCTATGCGGCCTCAACAAGCTCTCCAACGTGCACATAATTCAGGCCGCCTGTGTGGACGTACCTCGGGATCTGCAAATTGAAACGATGCCCGTATGGGAATCGAACTACGTGCGCGAGGGCTCGCCATCCGGCGCCAGTTTCGCGGTGAAGGGCATCCGGTTCGACGATCTCTGCGCAGAGCACGGCATCGATCGCATCGACTTCCTGAAAATGAATATCGAAGGGGCGGAACGTTTCGCTCTACCTGGCTGTCGCGAGGCGTTGAAACGAACCCGTTACGCCTGTATCGCGGCGCATGATTTTCGAGCCAAACGCGGCGAAGGCGACAGTTTCCGCACGCTGTCTCTGGTGTGCGATACGCTGCGCGATTCCGGATTCGAAATCTCGATGCGCGAAGATCCCCGCTACTACGTCCCCTATCACGTCCACGCGATTCGCCGCGACTCGGCGTAAGAGAGCATGCTGGCCGTGTTGAAACTGCTTCGCAAGGACAGGATCAGTAAGCGGGCCGTCGCCAAGCAACTCGCACCTCGGCTATCCGGTTGCTGCGTTCCAGGAAGCGCTCATGGAGCGCCCGGCACCGGCTATTGGCGAATAGGGAGATCCATTTTTCAGAACTGAGGGCTCGGAACCTCGGCTGGGCCAAAATTCCGAGATGGCGACAAACCGTCAAACTGAATCACTTCTGTATTCCCGACGATCGGGACGGAGGCGGCGTGATCGGTCTACACTGCGCCGTTAGAACGAAGCCGCCCGCGCGGCGGACGCTGCGCGTGTGCGTAGGTTGAGAGTTCCAGGCGAGGTGACGTAGTGTGTGGGTCACAAGGAGGTCCCTGTGACCCAACTTCGAAAAATGATGCTGGAGGAGCTCCAGCGTCGTAACTTCTCCCAGACTACCGTAACCAGCTATCTCAGGGTTGTGGAAGATTTCGCCCGACACTTCCATCGCCCGCCTGACCAACTTGGCAGAGACCACATCCGCACATATCAGGTGCATCTGTTGCAGGAGCGGAAACTCGGCGTCCGCACTGTCAGACTACACACGGCGGCGCTGCGTTTCTTCTTCTGCAAGACGCTGAAGAGATCGTACCCGGTCGAAGAAGTGCCTTATCCCCGAGCGCCGCGCCGATTGCCGATTATTCTGACGCTCGAAGAAGCGATCCGGCTGATCGACTCCGCCAGCAATCTGTTTCATCGCGCGATGCTGATCACCATGTACTCGACGGGCATGCGTCGGGCCGAACTGTGCAATCTCAAAGTCGAGGATATCGACAGCACCCGGATGGTCATCCACATCCGGCAAGGTAAAGGCGGCAAAGACCGCGACGTGCCTCTGAGCCCAAAGGTGCTTGAGACGCTGCGTGAGTACTGGCGCTGGATGAAGCCGAAGACCTACATGTTTCCCGGGACGATCAACGGCTCCCGCGCCGACAAGCCCATCACGCCCAAAGTTCTGTGGGAGGCGTGCCGGGAGGCGGCGCAGCGAGCGGGGATCACGAAGGCGGTACGGCCGCATTTGCTGCGGCACAGCTTTGCCACCCATTTGGTGGAAGCCGGCGCGGATCTGCCCACCGTGCAGGCGCTGCTCGGACATACCGACCTCAAGCCAACCTCCATTTATCTTCATCTGTCCGAGCGTCACATCAAAGCGGCAGGCACTCCGCTCGACAACATGGAGCTTTCCAGCCCCGACCAGGTGAAGCGGTCGCGAAAGCTGCACAGAAAGTGAACAAGCCACCTTTCGAGGTGGCAGACATCATTCGCGCGCACGGCAACAGCTTCGTCGAAAGGAATCGCTCCTGGCTGACGTGGTTCCACCTCCGTGTCCTCTTTGCCATCGAGCACTGCCGCACGGCGGCGCTCGGTGGTCATCTGGACCGCTGTCGCCGGTGTGGCCACGAAGCCACCTCGTTTAACTCCTGCCGATCGAGACATTGTCCGAAGTGCCAGACCAATGCTCGCAATCGGTGGCTCGCAGATCGCGACAAAGAACTGCTGCCCGTGAAATATGTGCATGTAGTCTTCACCATTCCGCACGAACTCGCATGGCTGGCTCTGCAGAACAAGAAGGTCGTCTATGACCTTCTGTTCCGCGCCAGCGCTGCGACGCTTCTCGAGATCGCCGCTGATCCCAAACATCTGGGAGCCGAGATCGGGTTCCTCAGCGTTCTGCACACCTGGGGACAAAATCTGCAGATCCATCCGCATATCCACTGCGTAATCCCGGCCGGTGGTCTTTCTCCCGATCACCAGCGCTGGGTACACCCTCGTTACGCTTTCTTCCTGCCGGTAAAGGTGCTTGGCAAGGTGTTTCGCGGAAAGTTCGCCGAAGGCCTGAAGAGCGCCTTCCATGCCGGAGAACTAACGTTTCCCGGGCGGATGAAAATGCTCGCGGAAAGAAAAGCCTTTCATGCCTTTCTTCGACCGCTGTTCCGCAAGGACTGGGTGGTCTATGCGAAGCCGCCCTTCGGCGGACCGGAACACGTTCTCCAGTATTTGGCACGCTACACGCATCGAGTCGCCATTTCCAATCATCGAATCGTGAACTTTGCCGACGGCAAGGTCACGTTCCGGTGGAAGGATTATGCGCACAAGAATAAACAAAGGCTGATGACTGTGACCGCCGATGAGTTCCTGCGGCGATTCCTGCTCCACATGCTGCCGCGCGGCTTTGTGCGGATTCGTTTCTGCGGCTTCCTCGCGAACCGGCGGCGCGGCGAACTACTGCCGGTCTGCAGACAACTTCTTCAGGTTGCCGCGCCACCGCAGAATTCAACAGCACCGGATGCTTCCCGCTCCGATGCTCCGGGCGCATGGCTCTGTCCACATTGTGGCGGAACTATGCTCCTCATCGAAAAGCTCACTCCGCAACAAGTGCTTCGGCGATCCGCTCGGCGGGAGAGCTTTGCTGATACTTCGTAGCAGTTACTCATCGTCGAACTGTTCGCTTGCTGCGGCAGGCCAGGCTGAAGTGTGTTCTGCGTGCGTCGGAAGCCCAAAAACACACGACAACCCCGCCCGCAAGACGATGCTTTTCCTGATTGTCCGATTATCACCGATGTCAAACGGCGTCCTTCAGGTCATCGACGGCTACAGATTCGTTAAACCTGAAGTCCCTCCGTCGATTGAACACCCATAGCCCTCCCGCGTCCGCCGCAAACGCGGGCGCCTTCCTTCAAACGTCTCTATCCAAAGTGATCCGGCGGTCACCATTCCCCCGCTCCCCAGCACTCACGCGCCGGATCACTCCAGATAGAGTCATAGCGTTAGCGTGCGAGCCGTTCCAAGAGCGCCAAGAATGATGGAGCCTCCTTGCTGAATTCCCAGGTTCCAGTTCCATGCATAGCGGTCAGTATTGGCGCATCAGCGGTTGGGTTGCCACTCAGGTCGAGCACGAGCGGATCGGCAGCGTGATCTGCAATTACAACGTAGTACGCGGGCCACTCTGGGAGAGCACTTTCAGTAGTGGGGTTGTACGAATAGCCATGCTGTCCCGAGATCAAGTCGGCAGCTCCGTATAGGCACAGCCCCTGGTAATAGCGCCTGTTCTCGATGGTTACGCGGAGGGGAGAAAACTTACTGAGAAACTCAACGAAATTGGACGGGAGTGACCACCGCGCTTGAACTGAAGCGAGTTCGGACTCCGAGGCGGGCGTAAGCCAGTTGGAAGGCTCTGCGATGTCCTGGCATTCCCGCCGATACTTGGCGAGCTTTGACTCAAGGCGGCTTGCTGCGAAATCAACGGTACTCCGGGGTGCGTCTAGATTCGGATGGCGGACTGGCTCCTGAAACCCAGGCCCTTTCGGAAAGCCTGCCGCAGCCCATTTCTGAAATTCCAACAAGGGCATTTGATCGATCTTCCAGTAACCTGGATCGCTGGGCAATCCGCGAATAAACTGTTGGCCGCTGTCCAGGGCCATCTCCCTGATCGCCTTGGCGCGGTGTTCGGTCTTTTGCGAAGCGTCCAACACAAAAGCGGTCAACTGCTCGTAGCTCGCGGGTCCAACTAAGCGAATGAGACCTTCGATACTCCAGTAAGCAGTGTAAGGATCACTCAGGCCCGATTCGAACAGGGACCGAAACCCCGAACCGCCTCGCGGCACGATTTTGACCAAGCGCGCCATCGCATACTCGCGGCAATGGTCAAGGGGACCGTCTTTTGAGTATTCCGCAAGGATAGACTGCACATCTTCCACATGATCATCCATCGCGCGCAGCACGCGGGAAATCAGCCGATGTGTCTCGATGCCGTCCTTCGATGCCAACAGTTTGTCGCGAAGCTTGCCAAAATTGATTTTTCCGGGAGGCATGTGAAAATCAGAGTTTAGCCGGTTCCGGGAGAGTGCGCTGGAGCCTGGGTAAATGCCGACTGCCGAATCGGGCACATCTGCCTTCGCCCTACCGCGAATGACGCTGGGGCCCCCGCGTCATTCTTCCAGAGCGCTCGATCTCACGATCCCGAGCGGCCGCGCTCTCGCAGGCATGCTGGCCGTGTTGAAACTGCTTCGCAAGGACAGGATCAGTAAGCGGGCCGTCGCCAAGCAACTCGCACCTCGGTTATTCGGTTGCTGCGTTCCAGGGAGCGCTCCTGGAGCGCCCGGCACCGGTTTCCTCTACACTGCGCGGCTAGTCAGGAGTAGTTGGTTTGCGGCATTGGTGCGGTGGAGCATCTCCCTTGTCTCTCGCCCTGTTCAGGAGCTGAAACCCAGAGTCGGCGGCCCTGGACGGAGGGCGATTATCGCAGTCCCACTGCTGGTGTCGTTTGTTCCGTATCGTGCAGTTCCAGTGGTGGCGCTGGGGCATGGTTGGGCCGCCAGCCGGCAGAAACTGAGCGGTACACTCGTGAGTGAGGTTGCGCAATGAGTATTCGTGCCATCCTGCAATTCACCGCTCTGGTGTGCGTCGCGGCAGCCGTAAAAGGGCAGGACTCTGAACCGGTCCAGCCGCGCGTGGTCAACCCCGGAAAGTTCAGCAAGCCGCCGTCCGATGCCATCGTTCTCTTGAACGGTACCGATCTGCAGGGATGGACAACAAGGGACGGCGCGCCCGCCAAGTGTCAGGCGACAGGTGGCGAGATGGTCTGCCGCTCGGGTGACGGCGATGTGATGACCAGCCAGACGTTCGGTGATGCCCAGATCCATGTCGAATTCAAAGTTCCCCTTATGCCGAATGAGACCGGGCAGGCGCGAGGCAACAGTGGCGTGTATGTCCATGGCGCATGGGAGGTGCAGATTCTCGATTCCTTTGAGAACCCGACCTATCCCGACGGCATGCTCGGAGCCGTCTACAGCTTCTCGGCACCGCTGGTGAACGCGGCTCGTCCGCCGGAGCAATGGCAGAGCTACGACATTGTCGTCCGAATGCCGCGGTGCGATGCGGATGGATCGCTGACGAGGCCGGGCAGCATGACGGTATTTCTCAACGGCGTCCTGGTGCAGGAGAACGTCCGGCTGGATCGGCTCGGCCCGGGGCACATCGACAAAACGATCTGTACGGAGGGCCCCTTGCTGTTTCAGGATCATAGCGGCTTCAGCGGGCCGATGACCGTAATGCGATTCCGAAACGTCTGGATTCGCAGGCTCAGAAACGAAGCCGCAACGTAAACTGCCCTTAGCCTGCAATATTTGACCAATGTTCGAGTGCCCCCCATCACACGATGGCCAGTAATCCGATGACGTATTCGATGAAAGGTAAGCAGTACGTCGTGATGCCGGCCGAATCGGGCACACTTGCCTTCGCCCTACCGTGAATTCCGCTGCGGCCCCCGCGTCATCCTCCCAGGTCCGCTCGACTCTACAGCTAACGCCCGAAATCGCGCGATCACCTCTTCCTGCCGGTATTGCACATGCGCCCTCATAGCCCTCGCGGCCTCATCCGGATGGCCGGACACCAGAATCTCTGCTAGGTCCCGATGCCATCGCTCCGGCATCGGCTCAAATTCCGACGACGCCGAAAACACCCAATTGAAGAGCAACACCCGGCTTCGCTCAATGGCGTTCGTCAAAACGGGAACTCCGGCCGCCTTCGCAATCCGCATGTGAAACGCGATATGAGTCCGCTCGGTCCGCGCTCGCCGCTCCGGCGAATACCCCCGCCGCATCGCGAGCGAATTGTAGGAAGCGTCCACCTTCGCCGCCGCGGTCAGCAGGCGCGCGGCATCCACAGCCGTTGCCGACTCGGCGAAAAGCCGCGCCGAATGTGTCTCTAGCGCCTCCCGAAGCACATAGTTCCCATGCACTTCATCCACGGTCGCAATCCGCACCCGCGTTCCCGCGCGCGGACGGCTCTCCACAAGGCCTTCCCCCTCCAGCCGGCGAATCGCCTCCCCCACGGGAACGGCGCTCATGCCCATCTCCTCGGCCAGCCTCCGCCGCGATAACGGCGTCCCGGGAGGCAGCCGCCCCTCAAGTATGGCCGAGCGTAGCTTTTCACAGGCCTGCGCCGCTAGCATCGTTCCCGGTCTGAAGTGCAAAACTGGCACAACAGTTTACGATACCCCATTGACACGGGTTACGCCATTCCAATACGCTGTATAAACTGATGTATCAGTTTTGAAGATCCGAGGGACTCGCCATGTTTGTTCGTTTCCTGCTCGCTTTGCTCCTTGCCGCCACTGCTAGCGCCCAGAACATCACAGGGTCGCTCCTGGGCAATATCACCGATCCGTCGGGCGCTCCCATCGCCCGCGCCGCGGTCGAAATTACAAACATCGACACCAATCAATCGGTGAAGGTCGAGTCGGACAATGCCGGACTATTCCAGTCCCTCTATCTCCGCCCGGGACCTTACCGAATCCGCGTCAATGCCGCCGGCTTCAAACAATCCGTGCGCGAACTCGTCACCATCCAGGTGGAAACCACCGTTCGCGCCGACTTCCAGCTCCAAATCGGCGAATCCAGTGCGACGGTCACCGTCACCAGCGAAGCCCCGCTCGTCGACTCCGAAACCGCCTCCCTCGGACAATCCGTCTCGACACGCACCGTCGAGGACATCCCCATCCAGGGCCGGAATATCTTCGATCTCGCGGGCCTCACCGCGGGCGTCCAGGTAAATCCGCGCGCTAACGGCGGCACCGCTTCCACTGGCGACGTCGGCACTCCCCTTTTTGTTCAATCCGACATCTCCATTAACGGAGGCCGATTCCGGACCAACGAGTATCTGGTCGACGGCGTATCCATCATGCTGCCGGAAAACAACAACTACGCCTTCTCCCCAAATCCGGATGGCACGCAGGAGTTCAAAGTACTCACGAACTCCTTCGGTCCGCAATACGGCCGTTCCGGTGGCGGCGTGATCAACGTGGTCACCAAGGGCGGCTCCAACGATTTCCACGGAACCCTTTACGACTTCTTCCGCAACGACCGTTTTCGCGCCAACAACTTCTTCTCGAATGCCCGCGGGCAGGCACGCCCGGTCTTCCACTTCAATCAGTTCGGCGCGGTCGTAGGCGGGCGCATCGTCCGCGACAAAACGTTCTTCTTCGCCGATTATCAGGGCCACCGCGAAGCGTCGGCCGGCGGCGCCGGCATCCTCACCGTTCCCACCGCGGCCGAGCGCACCGGCGACTTCTCCCGCACCCGCGCGGCCAACGGCAATCTCGTCACGATCTTCGATCCGCTGACGACCGTCTCTTCAGGTACCGGTTTCGTCCGCAGCCCATTTCCGGGTGCCATCGTTCCGCCCGATCGCCAGTCTAAAGTCGGACGCAACCTGGTCGGTTTCTATCCCCTCCCGAACCGTGCCGGAGAAACCTCCGCGCTGATCAACAACTTCGTCTATTCGCCTAAGAACTTCGTTAACTCCAATCAGTACTCGGCCCGAATCGATCACCGCATTAGCGCACGCTATTCCCTTTTCGGCCGGTACACGTTTAACACCGGAGACACGGGCACCACCGGTCCCTATGACAACATCGCCGATAACGTCCTCGGCACCACCGTAAACCGCGTGCACAACGCTTCGGTTAATCTCACCACGCTGCTCTCCGCCACTCGAATCCTGAACTTCCGCATCGGCGCCACTCGCCGCTTTGAGGGCCGTACACCCCTCGCTTCCGGCAAGGTCAATCTCACTTCCCTTGGCTTTCCCGCAGGTCTCGCCGCGCAGGTCGACGAACAGCTCTTCCCTACCATTGCTCCGGCCAACTACGGCCAGCTCGGGCCGGCCTCCGGTGATCGCATCCGCCGCGGCAACGGCGTCTACACCATCGTTGGAGAACAGACGGAAATCCACAGCCGCCACACTCTCGTCTACGGAGCCGACCTCCGCTTCTACGACCAGACGCCCTATCAGGGTGCCGCCCCTTCAGGCTCCTATTCCTTCGCCCTCTCGCAGACCCAGGGACCCAATCCGCTGGTCGCCACGCTCGGATCGGGCAACGGTCTCGCGTCTCTCTTGGTCGGATTCGGCAGCGGATCGGTCTCCGGCGTCCCCGCTCTCCGTGTCAGGAATCTCTATTCCGGCCTTTTCGTCAACGACCAGGTTAAATTCAGAAGACTCACAATCAACGCGGGCGTGCGCTGGGAATACGATCAGCCGCGCGAAGAAAAGTACGACCGCTTCGCCAACTTCGATTTCAATGCGCCCTTCCCCATCACAGTTCCCGGTGTCGGTCCCCTAAAAGGCGTGCTTCGCTATGCCGGACGCGATGGCGTGCCGCGCGGACAGTACAATAGCACCTACACGACCTTTGGCCCCCGCGCCGGCATTGCCTATCGCGTCAGCCCAACGTTCGTCATCCGGGCCGGATATGGCATCTTCTACGCGCCCCGCTTCGGCACTACCTCGGCCAGCAACTTCGGCACGCCGGGCTTCTCCTTAACCACGCCCTGGGTTTCGACCAGTTCCGACGGCGTCGGCTTTGCCCGCTCCCTCGACGACCCGTTCCCCAGTGGCCTTGCTACGCTCCCCGTGTCCCAAGCCGAAAAGCTTCAGCTCGGTCAGAGCGTCCAGATCATGGATCGAGGCAATGTGTCGAACATCTACAATCAGCAGTGGAGTTTTACCATTCAGCGCCAAATGTTCGGTGGCTTGCTCCTCGAAGCGGGCTACGCGGGCAATCGCGGCGTGCACATTCCGGTCTCACTCGATTTCAATCAAATCGATCCCCGGTACCAATCCCTCGGAGCCGCACTCAGCCAGACCGTTGAGAACCCGTTCTTCGGCCTCACTACGCTAGGCACCTTCGCCAACCGCACAATCGCTCGCAGCCAGTTGCTCCGGCCCTATCCCCAATACATCGGTATCAACACTAACTCGCCCGCCGTCGCCCAGAACATGGGCAATTCGGGCTATCACTCGCTGCAGCTCCGCGCCGAGAAGCGCTTCTCCCGCGGCTACAATCTCACCGTCGTCTACACAAAGTCGAAACTCATCGACAACGGATCCGGCCGCATCTTCGGCGAGAACGCCTTCGTTCCGCCTGTACAGAATGCCTACAACCTTGCCGCCGAGCGAGCCGTGTCCGAAGGCGATGTCTCCCAGCGCCTCGTCGTCTCCCACACCGTGCAAATCCCAGGCTTCCGCGATAATCCCGTTCTTCGCCTCCTGACGAAAAGCTGGTCCTGGTCCGGAGCCTTCTCGGCCAACACCGGCTTCCCGCTGGCGCTAACTTCCATCGGCAACTCAGGTGTTGGCGGCGGTGTTCTCCGCCCCAATTCCACCGGCGTCTCGGCGAACCTCTCCGGCGACCCACAGACGCGCCTTCTCCGCTATTTCGATACGAATCAGTTCACCCTTCCCGCCGCCTTCAGCTTTGGTAACGTCGGCCGCACTCTCCCCGATGTCCGCGGACCTGCCCGCGTCGCCTACAACACAGCCATCCAGAAGGCATTCAATATCCGCGAACCGATACGAGCCATATTCCGCGCGGAAGCCTTTAACGTCACCAATACGCCTTACTTCGCCCGCCCCGCGCAAGGCCTCGGCAGTGCCGGTTTTGGCGTCATCAGCGCGGCAAGCGGCGAACGCCAGGTCCAACTCTCCCTGAAAATAGCTTTCTAACCGGTGAAGGAAAGGAACCCCCACAAACGCAACCAATCCCACGGGGACATTCGCGCGCAGCGCGTGTGTCCCCAGACGCCGAAAACTCCCCCAACCCCCGCTTTTTAATACACATGCGCCTGTTTCTCCTACTAACCACCGTCGCGCTCGCTCAACCCGCCGACCCTCGTAATATCGTCACCGGTTCCGTCATTCCGGACGAGTTCTACGCCGATCAGCCTTACATTGTGAAGACCGATGACGGCGCATGGCTCTGCGTCATCACCACCGGGCCCGGTGCGGAGGGAGCCGGTGGACAACATGTCGTCAGCCTGCGCAGCACGGATCATGGCAAGACGTGGGAAAAGGCCGTCGACATCGAACCAAACACCGGTCCGGAGGCCTCCTACGCCGTCATGCTAAAAGCCACGAACGGCCGCGTCTTCGTCTTCTACAACCACAACACCGATAATGTCCGCCAGGTCATCGCCGACAAACCCGCTTACAAAGATGGCTTCAATCGCCGCGTCGACTCGCTGGGACATTTCGTTTTCAAATACACCGACGACAACGGCCGCACCTGGTCGCCGCAGCGCTACGACATCCCGCAACGCGACTTCGAGATCGATCGCAAAAACCCGTATGGCGGCAAGCTGAAATTCTTCTGGACCGTCGGCAAAGCCTTCACCTACAAAGGCGCCGGCTACGTCCCGCTCCACAAGGTCGGTGGCTTCGGCGAAGGCTTTTTCACATCGAGCGAAGGAGTGCTCCTCCGCAGCGCCAACATAATGACCGAACGGGATCCCGCGAAGATTCATTGGGAGACACTCCCCGGCGGCGAGATCGGTATTCGCACGCCTAAAGGGGGCGGCACCATCGCCGAAGAACAGTCTTTCTCCGTCATGAGCGACGGTTCCATCTTCTGCGTCTTTCGCACCATCGACGGTTACTCCGCCCATACGTATAGCCGCGACGGAGGCCGGTCCTGGGAACCTTCCCAATACATGCGCTATGCCGATGGCCGCCTCATGAAACATCCGCGCGCCGCCAACTTCGCATGGCGCACCGAAAACGGAAAATATCTCTATTGGTTCCACAATCATGGCGGCCGGTTCATCCGCGAGCACCCGCGCCAGCGGACAAATGCCTACGAAGACCGCAATCCCGTTTGGCTCTCCGGCGGCGTTGAGGCCGATGGACCCGCCGGCAAGATCATCCGCTGGTCGCAGCCTGAGATCGTCCTCTACGACGACGACCCCATGATCCGCATGAGCTACCCGGACCTCGTCGAAGAAGGCGGCAAATACTATCTCACCGAAACGCAGAAGGACGTCGCCCGCGTCCACGAAATCAGTCCTTCGGTTCTCGAAGGGCTTTGGGGTCCGATTCCCCCTCCAACGCCGCCGGCCAATCCCGAGATTAAACCCTTCTACCAGCGTTCCCGCCGCGCGGATCATGGCAAGGAAGATCTGCGGACCGGATTCTCGCTCGACATCTGGGTGAATCTCGCTACCGGACAACCCGGCCAGATCCTCGCGACAAACGGCGCCTACACTCTGCACACCGCCCCCAACAATAGCGTCGAGCTTATACTTACCGACGGCCGCACTGTGAATCAATGGGCCTCCGATCCTGGAAGCGTCACGCCCGGCAAGCCGCAGCATATCGTCGCCATTGTCGACGGCGGCCCGAAGATAATCAGTTTCGTCATCAACGGCCAATTGAATGACGGCGGCGACGCACGCCAATTCGGCTGGGGCCGTTTCAGTCCCAACCTCATGCGCGTCACCGGCGCCGCCAAGCCCACGATCTCGCCGGCTGTGCAATCGTTCCACCTCTACGACCGCTACCTCCGCACCGCCGAAGCCATCGCCCTCCACCGGGCCGGCCAATGATATCCCGGCGTGCCTTCAGCGGGCTAAGCGTGAGCGCCGCGTTCGCTGCATCGCCCAAGCTCAACTACATCCTCGTGCTTGCCGACGACACCGGCTATGGCGATATCGGCAAACAGACGCCGCATCTGAACCGCCTTGCATCCGGCGGCATTCGCTTCACCGATCACTACTCCTGCTCGCCCGTCTGCTCTCCGGCGCGCGCGGGCTTGATGACAGGTCTCATTCCCGATCGCGTCGGCATATTCGGTGTCCTTCGTGAAGCCGACGATGCTTCTCATGGCCTCGACCTCAAAACCAAAACAATGGCGGATCACTTCCGCGCGCAGGGCTACAAGACCGCGCTCCTCGGTAAGTGGCATCTCGGCATGAGCGAACCGTACCGCCCCAATCGCAGAGGCTTCGATTACTTCTGGGGTTTCCTCAATGGGATGCACGATTACAGCACGAACCTCTCCGCCGGCGGAGGCGGCCGCGGCACACGGCAGACATACGAAAATGAAACGCCGATTGAGCTGAAGAGCTACTTCCCCGCCCTCCTCGCGCGCAAGGCCGTAGAATTCATCGAAGCCAATCGCGATCGGCCTTACTTCCTCTATCTCGCAACACCTCTCACGCACACTCCTCTGCAAGCGCCTCCCGATGAATCTGCCTCCAACAATTTCGAAATCTACTCGGCCATGCTCCGCTATATGGACGCAACCATCGGCCAGATGCGCGAAGCACTGGAGCGCACTGGCCAGTGGGATCGCACCGTCTTCATCTTCCTCTCCGACAATGGCTGGGTGAAGAAGGTGACCCCCGACGTGGCGCCCGTTGGCAGTAACGGCCCGCTTCGCGGCGGAAAGTACGAGTTGTATGAAGGCGGTATCCGCGTTCCCTGCATCGTCCGCTGGCCTGGCCTCTCCCACCCAGGTACGACTTGCTCCACACCCTCCTGGTTCCCCGATTGGCTCCCCACTCTCACTGGGGCGAAGACCCGCGACGGCGAAGATATCCGGCCGCTGATCGCAGGCAAGCCCGGCAACACCAAACGCACCCTCTACTGGCGCTTCGCAGATCGGCTAGTCAACACGCCTCTTTCCTATGCCGCCCGCCAGGGCCGGTGGAAGCGCCTCGATGACGAACTCTTCGACCTCGCCGCGGACCCCGGCGAAAAACACCCGATCCGCTCCAACCGCCTCCGCAAAGAACTCGAGACGTTCAAAGCTGAAGTTCGATAAGAAAGGGTCCTTTTTCGCGCATTGCGGTGCCAAAATGAGCAATAAACTGTGCTAAATCGCATGCCCTGGATGCGCGTACTCCCATGCTTCCCGCAAGCTGTACGAAGTCGAGGTCCGGTCGCGTGATATCTACCATTTCGTTAGACTTAGCGCCAAAACCGGCAGCACCGGTACGTTTCATCTCAATATCCAGAATCCGATAGCGCCGATTCACGAAAATCACCGTCAACACATCCAACCCCTCGCGTGCCATTGTCCAGAGCGATTGTGGTGTGTACATACCACTCCCATCTCCCTCCAGCACAACGACTTTCCGGTCCGGACACGCAATCGCCGCGCCCACTCCCACCGGCATCCCCTGTCCAATGGATCCGCCCGTCACCGGCAAATAATCGAATCGCTTGGCCCTGGTTAACGCCGCCAGAATTGGCGGGCCGGAGGACACCATCTCGTCGGAGACAATAGCCCCTTCCGGGAGAAGTGCTGCGATCACAAGACCCACAGAATCAAGCGACAACGCCACATCTGTTAAAGGAAGTTCCGCAGCCTCCGGCTCCGCGTAGCAGGATGCCGGAAGACCCATCCTTTCAACGAACTCCTCCAGCGCGCCAAGTCCATCTTCATCGATCGCCGCCATCGTCTGCACCTGGCAATCCGCGGGAGCAAGATAACTCGCTTCACCGGGATAGCCGAAGAACGACACCGGCGCTTTCGCCTCGACGAGCACCAAGTTCTTTAACCCCGCCAGTTGCGCCTGAGCAGGGCCCGGGAAGTAGACGATGCGCGGTGGTTGAAAGCGGCCCCGTCCACTCTCCACTCGCGCTGCATTGCGGTCGGCGAAGACGCGATATCCGCCCGCCGCCAGACGGGCGGCGAGGCCTAACCCTTTCCCCATCAGCGTTTGACCACCAAGAATGAAACCAGTATTTTCTGGCGCAATCGATATCGCTTTAGGAACAGAAGGTTTAGGTGCTGCGGGCGCGCGTCCCACCGGACCGCTTTCCGACCAGGAATGGTCGGCCGGGATGATAAACGTAGCGATGCGGCCGGGGTATTGGCGAGCTGCCGCAATGACCTCCGCGGCGCGCTGCCCGATCGAAAAAGCGTCGTCAGAACGTGCAATATAATCGCTTACAGTGCGCGAAAATGCATCAATATCGGCGCTTAACGGTGCATCAAAGCGCAGATGTTGCGTTGAGTGTTCGCCGACGAGACTGACGATCTGGCTTCTCGCCTTCCGCGCATTGTGGAAGTTGGACAGGCCATTCGCCAAGCCCGGTCCGAGGTGGAGGAGCGTCGCGGCGGGTTTGCGCGCCAAGCGGTAGTAACCATCAGCCGCGCCGGAACA
The DNA here is from genome assembly GCA_016185425.1 of Acidobacteriota bacterium. Taxonomy (GTDB): domain Bacteria; phylum Acidobacteriota; class Terriglobia; order Bryobacterales; family Bryobacteraceae. The sequence continues at coordinate 305,942 of JACPNQ010000043.1, forward strand.
GACGCCCTCGAAGAGACCAAGCACGCCGCGCATCTCGGGTACACGATCGAGCGCGGAGACGAAGTGCATCTCCGACGTGCCGGGGTTCATGAAGCAAACGTCGATGCCTGAGGCGACCAGGGTCCGGAGCAGACACTCGCCGCCAGTCATGCGGCTAGAGCTTCACCTTGCCCGTCGCGGGATCCCACGAAGCGCGGGTCTTGTGGCGATAGGCGAGATTGCACAGATGGGCGGCCGCAGCGGCGTAGTGCCCTTCCTCGGCATTCTCCCGGCTTGGCTTGTTGTTGAGAATCGAGTCGATGAAGAACCAGTTGTGCGATTGCCCGCGTTCAATAGGAACTTCTTTCGGCTCAGGCCGCGGGGCTCGCTCTTCGTTTGCGTATTTGGCGAGATACTCCTCGCGCAATTTCTTCGGAAAGTTCAGGCTGCCATAGTTCTGCGCCTCACCTTCCTTGCGCTCGGGCGTAAGGACAAGACGGCCAAATTCAACTTGCAGCGTACCTTGATCGCCGAAGATCAGGATGCCGCGCGGCTGCTGGCCGTTCGCCTGATTCACATATACATCGACGAGGAATCCTTCCGGGTACTCGACGAGCGAGTTCATCACGTCGGGCACCGTCCGCCCGTCGTCCCACTTGCAGATGCGGCCTTGCGAAACCGCCGAGACCGGCGCCTTTACATTCATGATCTCGTGCATCTGCGTGAACTGGTGCACGAACAGGTCGGCCGCCACGCCGCCGGAGAAGTCCCAGAACCGCCGCCATTGGAATACGATCTTGGGATCGAACGACCGCTTCTGTGCTCTGCCGAGCCACGCCGGCCAATCGATCGTCTTCTCCGACGCATCGGGCGGCACAGGATACTGCCATGCGCCTTCGGCTGAGTTGCGATGATTCGCCATGCGAATCATGTTGACCTTGCCGAGCGCGCCGCTCGCCACCAACTCTTTCGCCTTCGCGGTTAGAACGGACGTCTTCGCTTGGCTGCCAACCTGCAGCACTTTGCCCGACCGCTTCGCCGCATCAATGATCTTCGGCCCTTCCTTGATCGACCACGTCATCGGCTTTTCGATGTAGACATGCTTGCCGGCCGACAGCGCGTCGAGCACGATCTTCTCGTGCCAGTGATCGGGCGTGGCGATGACAACGGCGTCAACGTCCTTGTTGTCGAGGACGGCGCGGTACTCGCGCCCCGCCTGGATGTTGTCGCCGAGTTGTTCCTTGGCGCGCTGAACGCAGCCGTCGTAAAGATCGGCCACGGCGACGCCCTTCGCGCCCGGCACAGCCAGGAATTCATCAATGAGTTGTTTGCCGCGGATGCCGCTTCCAATGAAGCCGAGACGCACCGAATCCTTGGAGGCTTGGGCCGCGACTGGCGCCGCGGCGGTCAAGGTGTACAGAAACGTTCGACGAGTAGTAGGCATAGCTATTGAAAAACGATCATCGCGCGCTTGGCTTCGAGTTTCGTCAGGTCGAGACCCGGTACCTGTTTCAGGTCATTGAACGTTTTAAACTTGCCGTTCTTTTCGCGGTAGGCAAGTAACGCAGCGGCTTGGGAGCGTCGAAGGCTCAAGCGGCTTTCGAGCTCGATGGCATTGGCCTTGTTGATGTTCACAGGCGGGATGGCGTCGGCCGGATAATTGCGTGCCAGGTAGTCGTTGATGATCGCCAGATCGGCGTCGGAGGCTTTCATACCGAGGCCGACCATCTTCGTAATCGTCGCCGCCCATCCGTCCTTATCCTGGCGGAGAGAAACGGAACGTTCGACTTCGTGGCAGCCCTTACAGGTGCGCATGGTCTCGGTCATACCGGGGCCCTCGGCGAGTTGCGCCATCAGCGCTCCGCTAAAGGCGCTTAAGATCAACAGGAAACGCATATCCGTATTCTACCTAGTGCTCCATCGGGAAGCCGAAAGCGTACTGCGTGCCATCGATCGTGCTCACGTAGACACGCCCGCCACCGGCGGAGAGCCCGCCCGTGGTGATGTAGGAGCCGATTGTGGTGCCGCTGTTCCACAACTCTTTTCCGGTAGATCCTTCAAAGGCGAAGAGCGTTGCTTCGGTGCCACCCGCGTTGCCGCTCGATGCGGCGAAGACGACGCCGTTCACGATGGTGGGAGTGATGGGACTAGTGAGTTCCTTAGAGTTCCAGCCCTTTTGAAGCGCGACGGAACCACCGTCTTCGACAACCTTAAGGGACGCGATAGCACTGCCCGCCGGAACCAGGATCCACCGCACTTTGTATTCGTCCTCCCAACTCGCAAGCGCTCCGACGGCATAGCCTGGTTTGGCGACGGTATCGCTCTTTGCGGCCGCGGTCATATTGGCGGAGTCTATGACGTGTACCCGTCCGTCGGCGGTCGCGGCGGCGATCAGATTCTTCCCTTTGAACTCGAAGACGACGGGCGACGACACAAAGTCAGCGGAGCCCGCGGCATACGCGGCCCGCTGTTCGAGCGTCTTCTCAGCAAGCGCAACAATCTGGTTGCCACTGGCGACGTAGATCTCGCCTTCAGGGCCGACCGCGTAACCGGTGGTCCCCTCCACATTCTTACCGGTCGCTTTCCAGTGAACGACCTTCTGCGAATCGAGGTCGATGGCCCATATTCCGTTCTCAACGCCGTTGCAACCGTTCGTCGTCGCAACGTAGGCGGTCCCGTCAAAGACGGTGAGGCCGAGCGAATGGGCGCCAGCCGGAAGGAACTGGAGCGGCAGCTTCGGTTCTTCGCCGTTCGACACGTACATCTGGTGGAGGAGTCCGTCGCCAGTAATCGAATTGACGTAGAGCGGCGTTCGCCCGAAGGGATTGATAGGAGTGGCCTGGCGGCGGCCCGGTTTCGCGGCGGGTACAGGCGGCGGCCCCGCCGGACGCGGAGTTGCGGCTGCTCGCAGAGTGACAGCGCCTGCAAAGGGTTCCCCGACGCCGGACTTGGCGGGGTTGGCGCGGCCGAAGCCGCGGCCGCTGAAATTCGGCGGATAAGGCGTTTGCGTCGGGCGCGTGACGGAGGTCGTCATACCTCCGGGGCAAGCGGCGGTTCCGGCGGGAGCGTTCGATGTGCCGGCCCCGTTCTGCCATTCCAACCGCGCAAGATCGGTATCGACACCGATGACGGTATCGCCGCTGCCGCCGTAGAAGCCGAGCGTACGGAAGCCGCGGTAGCTGATGTAGAAATCGAGAAGGGCCGGCGGCGTAAGCGACTGCTGCTGCCGCGCGGTGTTTTTCAGCTTCATTTTCCAGACCATCTCAAAGCCGGGCTTCCGCATGGTCTGTTGCGAGATTTTGGCGTCGCCGCGCAGCCAGTAGGATCGCTGCGCGTCGTTGCCGATGGTCATCCAATCGTTGCCGCCGCGCTGCGCATGCGCGACGCTGACTGCCAATACGGCGCAAAGGGTGGAGGAAAGGCGGATCATCGACCATCGATCATATACCGATTTCGATTCGCCGGGTTTGTTATATAGTAATCGGTTCAAAGTGTCGTGAAAATGAATACCTCTAACAAGATTGCCCTCCTACTTGCGGCTGGGCTGGCGGCTCCCGCGGCGGATTGGTTGACCGATGGCGGCGATCCGCAGCGAAACAACTGGCAGAAGGACGAGAAGCTGCTCAGTGTTTCCACCGTAAAAGACATCAAATTGCTGTGGCGGATCAAGCTCGACAACGTGACGCGGGCGATGCACAATCTGTTGCCGCCGCTGGTGATTGGCAATGTCAATACACGCTCAGGCCGGAAGCAGCTTGTGATTCAGGCGGGCGTCTCCGATAACGTGTACGCCATCGACGCCGCAACCGGCAAGCTGTTCTGGCGCACCAAATTTGAAAGCACGTTCAAAGAACAGGGCGGCCGCGGGCCATCCGTTCTTTGCCCCGGCGGCATGACGGCGAACGTCACCATCGGACCTGGCGGCGCGGCGGGCAAGTACACGATCTACGCCGCGTCGTGGGATGGGCGGCTGCATCAACTGAACGCGGCCGACGGCAAGCACATCATGGAGCCATCGAAGTTCATGCCTCCCAACGGCAAGCCCTATGCGATGAACCTGTGGAAGAACGTGATCTACACCCATTCGGCACAGGGCTGCGGCGGCAATCCGAACACCGCGTACACCTACGATCTGGCGACGCACAAAGTGGGAAGTTGGGGACCTGCCGGCGGAGGCATGTGGGGCCGATCCGGACCGGCGATCAGCGCCAAACACGACACGATGTATACCGGCACCGGCGATGGGCGTTGGGACCCGGAAAACGGCGTCTATGGAAATGGCATGATCGGCGTGCGGCAGAATGTGGAGACGAAGGCGCTGGAGCTAGTGGATTACTACGGCCCGTCGAACGCGGAGTGGCTGGTGAAGCGCGACCTGGATATGCAGGTGACGCCGACGATTTTCAACTACAAGGGCAAGGAATACATGGTGGACGCGAGCAAGGAGTGCCGCCTGTACTTCATGGATACCGAATCGATCGGTGGGGACGATCATCGCACGCCGATCGAACGGACTCCCCTGATCTGCAATGAGATGGTGGACTTCGCCGAGGCCGGCATCTGGGGCTCGTTGACATCGTGGGAGGACAGCAACGGGACTCGATGGGTGTTGACGCCCTTCTGGGGTCCCAAGCACTCGAAATTCAAGGCGCCGGTGGAATACGGCGTCGTGAAGAAGGGCGCTATCGCTGCATTCAAAGTAGCCGACGGCGCGGATGGAAAGCCGACGCTCACTCCCGCATGGATTTCGCGCGACATGGATCAGGCGGAGCCCCCCGTGATCGCGAATGGTGTTGTTTTCGCGTACGGGAGCGGCGAGAATACGGCGCAGGCGTTCCCGGATGTGGGCCTGGATTTCCGTCTGGAGCGGCGGGCGCCGAAGTCGACGCACGCGGTGCTGTTCGCGCTCGATGCGCAGACGGGCAAAGAGCTTTGGAACAGCGGGACGCAAATTGAAAAATGGAACCACTGGAGCGGATTGGCGGTAGCCAACGGGCGGATCTACATCAACACGTTCGACGGCTACCTGTACTGTTTCGGCCTGCGGAAATGACGTTGCGGCTGGCGGTAATGCTTGCGGCACTGGCAGGGCTTTTGCCGGCGCAGGCGACCACGGCGCAGTTGGAAGAAGAGAACGCCAAGTATCTGCGGTTGCTAAGCGACTGGGGCGGACTGGTGCGCTATGGGAGCGAAAACGCAGAATTGCGGCCGCCCGCCCCCGGCGTGAACCGAGTGGTGTTTTTCGGCGACGACGTCTTCGAGAAGTGGGATACTTTCTTTCCCGGCAAGCCGTATCTGAACCGCGGGATTACGCACCAGGCGACACCGCAGATGCTGGTGCGCTTCCGGCAGGATGTCATTTCCCTGAAGCCGAAAGTGGTGGTCATCATGGGCGGCACGAACGACTTCGCCGGCTATGCGGGACCGGCCACGGAGGGAACGATCGCCGAGAATATGGAGACGATGGTGGAGTTGGCGAAGCTGCATGGGATTAAGGTTGTACTCGCTTCGGTGACGCCGATCTGCGACTGTTTTGAGCAGTTGTCCGCGCGGCGTCCACAGGGGAAGATCATCGGCCTGAATGGGTGGCTCAAACGCTATGCAGCCTCGGCTGGGGCCGTTTATGCGGACTTTTATTCCGTGCTGGCGCAGGGCCGGAACATGCGGCAGGAGTTGACCGTCGACGGCTTGATACCCAATGAAAAAGGGTATGCGTTGATGGCGCCCGTGGCGGAGAAGGCGATTGGGGAGGCGCTGCGGTGATCAGTCAATAGACACCGCCGGACGCTGGCCGGCCTCGTCCTTTGCCGGAGCCGGAGGAATCTCGATTTTCTGGTCCTCAATCGTGAACGTCATCTCCACCGAAGTCCCGCTACGATGTGTCTGGATGGCGGACATCACCTCGATGAATTGACGTATTTCCTGAGGCGCTGACTGCTGTGCGAAGGCAGGCAGCCAGCGCACGAGGGCCGCCGCCGTGTCCGCATCCTCACTTGTAGCAAGAGTGGCAGAGGCATAGAACTGGTGGATCCCGCCGAGGCGAACGCCGCCGGACACTTCTCGCACGCTGGCTCGCAACAGATCCCACTGTGTCAGCGGTGGCGGCGCGATCCCCTTCCCGCCGCGCTCCGGCAGCGGGTCCAGAACGACGGCCCAGGCGTCGTAGGAAGCTGCCAGTTGCTGAACCTTTTCGGCCAATGGGCTTGGTTTTTGCCCGGCGTCTTTCCATGCGGCGAGAGCAACACGCACCACCTCCGGCTTGCCCTCGAAGCGAATGCCCGGCTCAACGGAGATCGAGGTCCAATTTTCGTCACCCATCAGGGCCGGTTCATGGAACTCCCCAAAAGTGACGGCGAGTTTCTGGTGGGACCGGTCCTTGATGATGACAACCCGGTCGATGCGATTCACTGCGGCGTCCGCCCGAGAATCGTCAAGCGTCTCCGTATGTTTGGCAAGCCGTGTGCCCTCCAGCCGCCGCAGCTCGGCTCCCGCCACCATCTGCGTATCGGCAGTGATCAGCCTGAGTATTCTCGTGTCGAGCTCCGCGCCCGCGGCCACTGGAATCATTGCTACGGCAAGCAAGATGACTTTCATCGTAAGCCTCCGCCATCTTGGACAACGGCGGCTTGAGAAAGGTTCCTGACTTACTTGTGGCCGGCATCGAACTTATCATCCGGCAGCGAAAACGTAACTTCCAGTAAGCTGCCGTTCCGCCGAGTCTGCAGATCTTCTATGGCCTCGCAAACCTCGGCGACTCCGCCACTCTCGGAGCGCTTGCCGATCGCCGGCAACAGGCTGACGATCGAGCCGGCCGCCCACGCATCCTCACTCCTGGCAAACCGCGCCCAGGCGTGAACCTGGTGCACGGCGCCATAGCGAATCCCCGCGGAAAACTCAGTCATGCTGTCCCTGAAGCGATCCAAGCTGGCCAATGGAACAGGGATCAGGTCCTTCCATTCGTCACTCCGCAATGGATAGAGCGACACGACCCAGGAGTCATACGAACCGCCCAACTCCCGCGCCTTTTGTGCCAATGGCACGATGCCGCCGGCCGGCGCTCTCCAAGCGGCCTGCGCCGCCCGCACAAGATCCGGCGGTCCTTCGAACTTCACGCCGGGCTCAAATGCAAAATGGAATGCACCGAGAGAAACCGTCATTTCCCGGTTGTCCCTGTATGTAATGGTCACCGACTGGCGGACTCGCGAGTCTTCCGGCGCGCCATCGCTGGACACAAGGCGAGCCGCCAGCCGCGTACTCCGCAATCGCCCTTCGTCCGAGCCGGAGACGGATTGCACCGTGGGCGTTATCAAGCGCAGAATACGCGCATCCGGTTCCGCGGCCAGCGCCGCGAACACCGCAAGTGTGAATAGGATTGCGCGCATGATTCGCCCTCCGCGATGTTGGACGGCGGCGTTTGCAATAAGGTTCCCGGCTTACTGCGCCGGCGTCACCGAGTAAGTGGCCGAGAGCGATACCGAAAGGGCCGGACCCGACGGCACAATAGTGGGCGCGGAGAGACTCACAACAGCTCCCAAAGTCGCGTTCATCGCCTGCGCCAACGTACCGGCGCGCTGCTTGGCGAGGTTGAGTAGGGCCGGCATGGCGGCTTGGAGCGCCGAGGAGACCTCATCATCGGTGGGAACGAACACAGTCGACCAGCCAAGCGCCTGCGAATTGGAGTTGGAAAGCGTCCGCTGGATGGCGATCAGCTTGTCACGCATCGCGGTGAATTGGCCCGCCGGAACCGGTGTCGTGAAAGTGTAGGTTGTGACCACGAAGCCCTGGCTGATGGAAACGCTAACATTGCTGAGTTGCGAAGCGGCAACGCCGGCGGAGCTAAGCGCACCGACGGCCGAATCGACCGTGGTGGCTGAGCCGGCATCGAGGAATTGAATATTGAATACCGCATTGCCCGTTGTGATGGATTGAGAAATCGAGACGCTGGCCTGGACCGTATTTGGCTGTTGCGCAAAAAGTGCGGCGGAAAAAGCGAGACCGAGTATAACGAAACGCATGAGTGCTCCTTGCATAAATCGTATCGTCTGACGGCGGCGTTTGGAAGGAGTTACCATCTACCGCATGCGACCTTCGAAGCCCGATTCGGAATCCGCCCGCGCGGCCCTGAGCCACGAAGCGATGCTTTCGTTCGACTCGATGGAAGGCGTCTACGAATCGCCCGTCGTAATGCGGCGCACGGAGACGGCGCCGGTGGCAACCGCGCGGCCGTGGATCGAGCGCGGGCTGATTCCGCTGGTTGTGGCTCTTGCCTACGGTGTGCACTACCTGCCGTTCGCGCCGTTCCAGGTGGATTCGGCGCACGGCCTGCGGCGGCCGTTGAGCGCCGCCATCCTGGCCATCCTCATCGGTATTTTAGTGCACGGCCGCGGCTGGGTGACTCCCGCTGTGCAGGAGGACTGCCGGCGGCTGGTAAAAAGACTCATGCCCGCCCTGATTGTGCTTACTGGGGCGGGGTTGAACCTTGCGCGCTTCGGGGAGATTGGGGCCACGGCATTTTTCATCACCGCCGCTTGCATCGTATTCGCGTTCGGTCTCTCGATGGTTTTCGGCCGGCTATGCGGCGCACAACCGAAGATGTCGATGCTGATCGGCGCGGGCACGGCGATCTGCGGAACCAGCGCCATCGTCGCCACAGCTCCGGTAATTCGCGCCGAGGACGACGACGTGGCGATCTCCGCCGGCGCCGTAAATCTGCTTGGGTTGGCGCTGATGATTGCGTTCCCGCTGGCGGGCGCACTCCTGCAGCTCTCGCAGGAACAGTTCGGCGTCTGGGCGGGCACGTCCATTCAAGCAGTGCCGCAAGTGGTGACATCCGCGTTCGCGTTCGGGGAAGACGCGGGGTCGCTCGCCACGCTGGTCAAGCTGGTGCGCGTGACGCTGCTGGCGCCTTTTCTGATCCTGTTGGCGGTCGTTTATGCGGACAAGCGGTCCGACTACCGGGTGCGGCCGTCGAAAATGATCCCGTCGTTCCTATGGGGATTCCTGCTGCTGGCCGTGTTGACGACCGTCCAGCTTTTCCCGACGCTTCACTTCCAGCTCGCGGCGTGGGCCCCGGCGGCCGTACGGGAGTTTCGCGTCTCGCTGTCCAGCGTACTCGTGGACGCCGGCAACGTTCTGCTCACCGTCGTAATGGCGGCCATGGGTATGGAGGCGAGCGTCCGCAGCATGCTTTCCGCCGGCCGCCCGGCGTTGTTGACCGGCTTGCTGGCGTGCTTGGCGCTCGCCGGATTCAGCCTGTTGCTGATCAAACTTACGCTCTGATTACTTCTTCTCCGCGAGGTCCCCATACAGCTCCGGCCTGCGGAAAGGCAGCATGGAGTGCTTGCGCTTTGGATTTACCGACATGCGAGCCGTCACGATCTGGTCGCCCTCGCCCTTGTTCTGCGCGAGTATCTTGCCGCCAGAATCGATCAGCAGCGCGCGTTGCGGATGGACAAAGGCGATATTGACGCCGTTCTCATAGGCACGGACACGCATCATGATGTCGTTCATTTCGCCGTAGCTGCCCCACGACGGAATGAAGATTGTGTCCGCGCCCTTCAGCGCGAGCGTGCGCGCCGTCTCCGGAATCTGGCGGTCAAAACAGATCAGCGCGCCCCATTTGCCGTGCTCGCTTTCCATCACGGGAAAAGACGTGCCCATCGTGTTGAAGGGCTCATCGGCCAGCGTGTGGCTCTTCGAATAATGCAGCGCCACTGCGCCCGCGGGGGAAAACATGACGGCCGAATTGAACACCTTCCCATCTCGCCTTTCCGCAAAGCCGAGCATCAGGTAGACGCGCAACTCCTTGGCGAGCAGGCGAATGCGCGTGAGCAATGCGCCATCGAGATTCTCCGGCGCCTCTGCGGCATAGCGCTTTTCGGTGAGGTCCGGGATGCGCTTGTCGTTGCCGACGTAACCCTCCAGATAGCCCCCCGGCGCAACGATAACCTGTGCGCCCTGCGCCGCGGCCTGGCGCGCGTAGCGTTCGAACTTAGCAACATTGGCCTCCTTCGCCCACGGTTCCGGCATGATGCTGAGCGCGGCGACAACGTAACCGGAGTCCGCGGCGGATAGAGTCATGGCGAGGAGTGTTGCGGCAAGCAGACGCATCTTGACCGGAACTATATCATTGTCTACATGAGAAACCCATGGTTCGCGGCGACGCTCTTGTTTTTGCCGGTATTTGCCCAGGCGCAGGAGTACGGGCAGGGCTGGCTACCCGAGTTCAACCATGCATCGAAACAGATACTGGCGCTGGCGGAGGCGACGCCGGCCGGGAAGTTCTCCTGGCGGCCGGCGCCGGGCATACGCTCGATCAGCGAAGTGTACATGCACATCGTGAAGGGGAACTTCATGCTGTTGACAACGGCGACCGGCACTGCACCGGCGGTCTACGCGAAGCTGCCCCAAGACTTCGAAAAGTCGGTCACGGACAAACCCGCGGTGATCCAGTGGCTGAAAGATTCGCAAGAGGCGGTTCGTGCGGCCTATCCTAAGGCGAACATGACCAAACAGGTGGACTTCTTCGGCAGGAAGACGACCGCGGAGGCCGTCTTCCTGCGTCTGCTGGTGCACAGCCATGAGCATATGGGTCAGTCAATCGCTTACGCTCGCATGACGGGCGTTGTGCCGCCATGGTCGAAATGAATGTCAAATGAGGTTGTCGCCGGGGAATAAGCGCGATATCCTCTCAGTTATTCCCACGTCCGGCAGAATGGAAATCCACTTCAGGAGATCGCCGCAATGAATTCCCGCCGCCAGTTTCTCGCCGCCAACGCCAGTGCGTTGCTGGCTCCGATGCTCTCCAGCGTCGCCCGCGCCAACACGAAGAACTATCCATACGCCGAGTTCGAGCAGCGTATCGCCAAAAAAGATTTCCGCGGCATGACGAAGGAAACCCTTCCGACGCCATGCATGGTGGTGGACATCGACCTGTTCGAAAAGAACTTGAAGACGATGGCCGACTACGCCAAGACCGCACCGATCTACCTGCGTCCACACGTGAAGGTGCACAAGAGCGTCGACATCGCCAGACGGCAGATGGCGCTGGGTGCCATCGGCATCACGGCTGCGACGATCGCTGAATCGGAACTGATGTCCCACGGCGGCATTAAAGGCGTCCTGTGGACCAAGCAGCCGGCGAGCACGAACAACCTGATGCGCGCCATCGCATTGACAAAGAAAGACCCCACGTTCATGTTCGTCGTGGACGATTTCGCCGTAGCCGCGAATGTCGAAGAAGCAGCCGCGGCGGCGAAAGTGAAGGCGCGCGTGGCTGTGTCGGTGTTCGCGGGGTTGACGCGGCAGGGCATCGCCAACGGCATGCCGGCGCTGGAATTGGCGCAAAAGGTGGCGTCGTCGAAGAACATCAGCTTTGAAGGCTATATGGCCTATTCGGGCGCCGCATCGCATACCAAGGGCTGGGAAGCCCGCAAGAAGCGATCGCAGGATGACCTCGCCGGCGTGAATGAGACGGTCGCGCTATCGAAGAAAGCCGGCCTGGAAGTGAAGATCGTCAGCGGAGGGTCGACAGGCACGTACAACATGGACCACGAGTTCGGGTTGACAGAGCTCGAGTGCGGTTCATACGTGTTTATGGATTCGATCTACCGCACGGTAGGCGGCAAGACGAATGATGCGGTATACACGGACTTCGATAACTCGCTGTCGGTGATTACGAGTGTCGATAGCAAACATCATCCCGGTCAGGTAACAACCGACTACGGCAACAAGGCAATGGCCCAGTTAACCGATACCGTGAAGGGCATGTCGTGGCTGCAAGTCGACAAGCAGGGCGCCGAGTACGGGTTGTTGAAATGGAAGGACGGCGGCGGCGAGATCAAGGTCGGCGACCGCGTGGAGATCTTCTGCAGCAACCTCGACATGAGCACGAACTGCTACGACCGCTACTACATCGCGAAAGGCAACGACATCGTCGATGTGTGGCCGATCATGGGCCGCGGCGGCGCCGCGCAACGCTAACGCTTTTCCACCTGTAGCTGCGGGACGAACACTTCCTGCGCCTTCTTTGCTAGTTTTTCGTCGATTCTGAGGAGGGTCGCCACGTCGACGCCATCGCGAATGGCTTTGGCGATCTTCTTCTCCGCGTCCACGATGCGCTCCGCCTTTTCGAGCGCCTCTTCCACGCGCGCGGCCGGCACGACGACAACGCCGTCATCGTCGCCAATAACCCAATCGCCCGGATGCACGACCACGCCGCCGCACGTCACCGGCACCTGTAGCTTGCCCGCGTATTCCGCGCCGCCCGCGTTCGCAACCACGGCGCGAGCGAAAACAGGCAACCGGCTGCGGCGAATGTCGGCGAGATCGCGAATGGCACCGTCGACAACCACTCCGGCGAGCCGTTTGCGATAAGCGGAGAGTGTTGTCAGCCCGCCCCACAGAGCCGTGTTGCGCTCTCCGTGGCCGTCAATCACCAGCACGTGCCCGGCGGGACACTCGGCGAGCGCTTTGCTGACCATCAGGATGTCCGCCGTGTGGACTTGCACTGTGTATGCGGGCCCGGCCATGTGCGCTTCAGCGGACCACGGGCGGATCTCGTGATCCATCGCGCCGCCCTTTTCCAGTGCGTCCGAAACAGGTCCGGCGCCGCATTTCAGGAAGCGGTTTTTCATACGGCCATCCTCACCTGCGCGGGATTGATCGCTTTGTATTTGCCTTTATTGGCGGTAATCTCGAAGGCCTTGGGCACGTTGCCAATCCCATCGAGGATATGCGTAATCGTAGGCTTCAGCCGTACCCGGCCGGAGGCAACGAGCGCCACCGTGTGCTGGAGATGTTCCAGTGTGCTGATGTCCGGAAAGAGGTAGCGCAGACTCCGCTCGCGGAGCAGATCCACATCGAGCTCGAACGGTGAACCGAACCACGAGACACCGATGATCTTGCCGCCGGAGCGCACGGCATCCATGGCTTGGGTGACACTCTTCACGCCGGCCAGTCCTTGCGTAGGGCTGCCGCCGGCACACTCGAAAACAATGTCAGCGCCGTTGCCGTCGGTGAGATCGCGGATAGCGGCAACGGGATCGTCGTGGGTGGCATTGATCGCATGGTCGGCGCCAAGTTCCTTCGACATAGCGCAGGCTTCGTCGCGCACGTCGACGGTGATGATTTTGCCCGCGCCGCTGTTCTTTGCGATCTGCATGCACTCGAGACCCATGCTTCCCTGCCCCAGGATGGCCACCGAGTTGCCGATGCGGATATCGGCCGTCTCCACCGACGCAACGCTGTCGCTTAGCGATTGCAGGCACGCCGCTTCGCTATCGCTGATGCGCTCGTCGACTAGCGTGAGCGCAATCTCCGGCAGCACCGCATACTCGGAAAAGCAGCCCGGGAGCTGGAAGCCGATGATGGGTCCCTTCCGGCAGAGATGCCCGCGCCCGGAGTCGCACAGCGGGCAGCTTTCGCAGGGCAGCTTGGCGCGCGCCGCCACACGGTCACCCGGTTTGAATCGCGTGACGCCGGGACCAACGCCGGCGATGCGCACGCAGAACTCGTGACCGAAGAGCTGAACCGGGGCTTCGGTCTCCAGGCGTTTCTTGATGCGGTCATATGCCAGCGTGCGGACCCCGGCCGCGAGCTGAGCCTCGGTGACGCTGGGCTGCACCACGAGCACCTGCGCCAGCACGTGCCGGGGACGAAGTTCGGGCGTGGGAATTTCATCTAAACGCAGATCGTTGAATCCGTAGAATCGCCAGGCTTTCATAGAAAACTCCACGTGATAATATCGCACCCTATGCGAACGCTCCTCGCTCTTGTTGCCGCGGTCCCGTTGTCGGCGCAGATATTTGCGCCAGGCGCGAAGCTCGAAAAAATCTATGAAGGCGGTCACCTGACGGAAGGCGTCGCTGTCGCGCCGGACGGCGCCGTTTTCTTCAGCGACATTACGTTCACCACCGAAACAAACATGCAGGCGGGGCACATACTGCGCTTCGATCCGCGCACGGGAAGGACCGTCGTGTATCGTTCGCCGAGCGGAATGTCGAACGGAATCAAGTTCGACGCACAGGGCCACATGGTGGTGGCCGAGGGCGCTGATTTCGGCGGCCGGCGCATCACGCGGACGGACCTCTCCACCGGCAAGAGCGTGATTCTCGCCGGCTTGTTTGAAGGTAAGCCGTTCAATTCGCCGAATGACATCGCCATCGATCTGCGCGGCCGAATCTATTTCAGCGATCCGCGCTATCTCGGGCATGAGCCGATTGAGCAGCCCGTGATGGCCGTCTACCGCCTGGACCCGGACAGTACCGTACACCGCATCATCACCGACGCGGGCAAGCCGAATGGAGTAGCGATCTCGCCGGACCAGAGAACGCTTTACGTGGTAACGAACGACGACGGGCTGATGGGCTTCGACCGTTTGCCGAAGGGCGCCCCGGCGCGCAAAGGACGAATGGAGTTGAACGCCTACGACTTGCACGCCGATGGAACCGCGGAGTTTCGCAGGCAGTTGGTGAACTACGCGCCCGAGGACGGTCCCGATGGATTAGTGTGCGACGCGGAGGGGAACCTCTTTGTCGCCGTGCGCAATGAGAAGCGGTTCGGCGTGAACGTCTACTCGCCGGACGGCAAGGAGCTCGCTTACCTGCCCACGCCGGAACGTCCCACCAACGTCGGTTTCGGCCGCGGCGGCGAGGCAACGACCCTCTACGTGACCGCGGGCGGAAGCGTCTACCGCACGAAGACTGTGAAGCCCGGTTACCAGCTCCCGTGAAGCCGACATCGATTCGCTGGCGGCTCTACGCGTTGCTGCTGATGGTGGTTACGCTGACGTTCATCGACCGCTTCAACATGAACGTCGCCGCGAAATATATCCAGCAGGAGTTCGCGCTCAGTGACGTGCAGATCGGTTCGCTGTTGAGCGCCTTTGTGCTTGGTTACGCGCTGTTTCAGGCGCCAGGCGGATGGCTGGGCGATCGATTCGGCGCGCGGCGTGTGCTGACAGGCGCGATCCTCTGGTGGTCTTTGTTCACGGCCCTCACGGCGGCGGGGACGGCCATGTGGATCGTGCGATTCCTGATCGGCGTCGGCGAAGGGCCGGCGCTGCCATGTACGAACAAGATGATCGGGCGGTGGATGGCCGTGCCGGAACGGGCGCGCGGAAGCAGCCTCTTTCTCGTTGCCGTAGGATTGGGCGGAGCCTTCACACCGCCCGCCATCGCCTGGTGCATGACGAACTGGGGATGGCGGGCGTCGTTCCTCGCATGCGGGGCGGTGGGCCTGCTGGTGGCCGCCTTCTGGCATGGACAATCGACCGAGAACCCTGCGGAACATCCCGGCGTCAACGAAGCGGAGCTCGCCTACATTCAGGCGAACCGCGTGCCCGCCGTTGCCGCGGGGCCCTTTCCGTGGCGAAGGCTCTTCAACTCCCCCAGCCTTCCCGCGCTCGCCATCGCCAACTTCATGTTGGGCTATGTCACCTACATCTTCTACACGTGGTTCTTCCTCTACTTGGTGAATGTGCGCCACCTGCCGGTCATGGCAGGGAGTTATTGGTCTACGGCGCCATTCATCGCCATCCTCATCGGCGCTCCGCTCGGCGGATTTTTGTCGGACCGCATGGTGCGCAAATTGGGCCATCCCTGGGGACGGCGCCTGCCGGTGGCCGTCGCCGCGGCGTGCTCGTGCGTGCTCCTCATCACCGGGTCGCGCATGGAGGATCCGTACAAGGCGATCGGGCTGCTGGCGTTCGCCGCGGGTTGTAATAGCATCGCCGCGGTCTCAAGCTGGGCGCTGCCGAACGACCTCTCGGAAAAACATGCCGGTACGCTGGCCGGCATACTCAACACCAGCACCAACCTCGGCGGAGCGCTCTCGCCGGTACTGACTCCCTACCTGGCGTCACGGTTCGGGTGGATCGTGGCCCTCGACTTTGCGGCGGCATTCATGATCACGCTCGGACTGCTGTGGCTGCTGGTGCATCCCGAACGCAGGATCGACTAATTACCAGTGCATCACTTGGCCGCCATCCACGTTGATCGTCTGACCGGTCACATTCCGCGCCCGTTCCGACGATAGGAACACCACCATATCGGCGATGTCATCCACGGTCTGCCATCGGCCCAACGGCGCCACCGCGCGCACCTTCTCGTCCGCCCAATCCTCGTATGAGCGCTGCTTCTCCTTCGGCTGCTGCGTGTTCCACGCGCGCCAGACGTTTTCATTCAACGGCGTCTTCACCATCCCGGGACTCACCGTGTTCACGCGCACACCGTGCGGCGCCAGGTCCTTCGCCAGGCACTGGGCGAAGTTGATGGTTGCCGCTTTGCTCGCGCTGTACGGAGGATCGGTCTGCGACCCAATCTGTCCCGCAACGGAGGAAAGGAACACCATCGTCCCCTCCTTCCGTTCCACCATTGCCGGCGACAGCGCGTGAGCCACATTTACGGTTCCGAGGATATTGACCTCCAGCACCCGGCGCCAGTCGTTCGGATCCAGATTCGTAAACGGAAAACCAAACTTCCCCGATCCCATCGCCGCCGCGTGCACCAGGTGGCGGACAGGACCAAACTCCCGCTCCGTTCGTCGAAATGCAGCAAGGACCTCGTTGTAATCGGCGATGTCAACCCGAGAATCGCCGGTCTCCTCCAAGTCCCACACCGCCACGCGGCATCCTTCCGCCGCTAGCGCGCGCACACAGGCTTGCCCGATGCCGCTCGCTCCCCCCGTCACGACGGCTACATGGCCGCTCAGTTCCAAATCCATTGGGATATCTTCTCATCTCCGCAGCCGCGCCAGACTCGCCTGCGCGCGCAACTCCAACGGCCGCGCTCTCTCCCTGCGCGCGGCCGCCAACGCCGCTTCCAGGCACGACACATCCCCAGTCCATTCCCCCTTCAACCGCCACAGCTCCGCTTCATACACACCCTCGCCCGTCTTCTTCACAAACGCCAGCGCCTGGTCCATCAACCGCAGCGCCTCCCCAATCCTCCCCGCCGCCGCATACCCTTCCGCCAAACACCCCATCCACAGCGAATTCCCCAACTGCGAATCCGTTGTCTTATACACCTTCATCCCCTCTTCCATATCGGCGATGCCCGCGTCCACCTGTCCCATCCCCACCAGCGTCCACCCTCGCGTCATCAATCCAAAGCCCAGAAAGAACGGCAGTCCGAATTCTGTCGACGACTCCACCGCCAGATCGCCCTCCCGCATCGCCTGCGAAAAATCTCCCATTAGCCGGTACAGCCACGCCCCCATAATCGCCGCGAACGCCGTCGTCATCGGATGTTTTAGCGCTTCCGCAATCGCCGATGCCCGTTCCATATGCGCCACTGCCTGGTCTGGATACCCCAGGTGCCACAGCGCCACCGATCCATAACTATGGCAAGCCATCGCCGTGTCGTACCCGTACAACAGCACGTGCGAGCGCTGCATCCGCGGCTCATACAGCGAGATCCCCCGCTCCATGTGCGCCCAGCTATTGCCATACTTGCCCAGCCACAGCGACGTATCGCCCATCACGTCGCACCCCACCACAATCAGCGCGGGGTCGCCCAACTGCGTGGCCAGGTCCAAACATTGTTGCGCATAGGGCAGCGCCTGTTCATAATCCGCCTGCACCTCGTAGAACTCCCACAGCCCCCGCAGCACTGGCACCAACCGCGCCGATTGCGCCGACGCCGCGCACAATTGCTTTGCCCGCGTGAACGTCGTCCCCACTTCCGGGTCCGAAAAGCCCTTCACCGCCCGCAGCGCCACACCCAGCACCACCAGCAGCGCCAGCTCCTGGTCCACCCGTTCCGCCGTCTCCGGCGTCTGCGCTAAGGCATCCAGCCCGCGCTGCGCCAGCACGGCCGCCTCCTGGTCGGCAAACACCTTCCCCGCCTGCCGCGCCGCATAGGCAAAATAACTCGCGGCCTTCCCGAAATCCCTCGCCGCCTCCCACAGCACCGCCAGCTCATTCGCCGCGCTGCCGTTCTTGTCGCCGTAGAATCCCTCCAGCGCCTCGGCCACTTCCCTGCTTAGCGTCGCGCGCCGCGTCGCCCGTACGGCCGAATACAACGCATTCTGATACAGCACGTGCACAAACCGGTACCGCAGCGTCAACTGCTGATTCGGAAACGCCGCCTCCCGCACCAGCTTCACGAACGAGTAGACCCGCTCCAACTCCTCCAGCCGCTCTTCCACCACCTCGGCATCCAACCCCAGCACCTTCGTCAACACCGCCGAATCGAACTCATACCCCTGGACGCTCGCCACTGAGAGCAGCTTCCTGTCGTCGTCACTCAACTGGGCGATCTTCCGCTCAATCATCCCCCGCACGGACTCCGGCAGGTCTTTCTCAATCTCCGGCAGCCCGCGCCCCAACCGCCATCCCGTTTCGCTTTCTACGATCACTTCCCGGTCCCGCAGATAACGCACCAGGTCCGCCATGAACAGCGGACTCCCCTCGGTCTTCGCTTGGATCAACTTCGGTAACCCCAGCGGAAACTGATGAACCGGAAACTCCAGCAGCAGATACTGCGCAATCTCCTGCTCGGAAAGGAACGAAAGCGGCAGCTCCCGCAGCAATCCGCGCGCCTGCAAATCCGGCTTGATCGTCAGGAACGGATGCTTCGCCAGCAGCATATCGGACGGCCGGTACGTCACAACCACAAGCAGCCGCAGCCCCTTGAACTGGCTCGCCAGGTACGTCAGCAGGTCGATGGTCGACAAATCTGCCCAATGCAGATCGTCGAAGAACAACAGCATCGGCCGCCCTCGCGAAGCCTCTTGCAGAAACGCGCTTAACTCCCGCTTCAACCGGTCCTGCGTCGCCGCCATCAGCCCCGCCGCGTCCGAGTCGTTGCTCGAAAACGTCGTCACCTGCGCATGCCAGGTCGGCGCCAGTTCTTTCATCACCCGCGCCAACGCGGGCTGGTTTCCACTCTGCAGCAGATTTTCCAACGCCCCCAGCAACGGCAGGTACGCTTCGGTTCCCGCCAGCCGCTCCGAACATCGCCCACGCGCCACCGTGCACAATCCGTCCGCCGTCACCGCCGCCAAAAACTCCTCCACCAGCGTCGACTTCCCGATCCCCGGCTCGCCCGAAATCGACAGCACCATCCCGCGGCCCGACGCCGCCACTTGCAACGCCGCCCGCAACTCCTGCAACTCCCTCTTCCGGCCCACCGTGTGCCGCGCCGGCGCCGCGCTGGCCACAGGTACGGCCGCGTAGGCGCCGCTCCTCGCGCCGCTGGCCCCCGCCTGCTCCTGCGCCAGTGCCGCCGCCACTTCCGCCGCCGTCGGCCGCCGTTCGGCGTCTTTATGCACCATGCGGGAAATCAACTCATCCAGCGCCGCCGGCATCGCCGGGTTCAACACCGATGGCGCGCTCACAGGGTCGTTCACGATCGCATTCAAAAACCCGATGAACGACTTCGCCGGATACGGATACCGTCCTGTCGCCATCTCATAAAACACCATCCCCAACGCGTACACATCGGAAGGCGGCTCCGCCGGCTCCCCGCGCGCCTGCTCCGGCGACATATACTTCAGCGTGCCCATCATCACGCCGGGCTCGGTCGCATTCTCCGCCATCGCCAGCAGCCCGCCCGTCTGCGTGGTCGAAGCGGTCAACCGCGCCAGCCCGAAGTCAAGAATCTTCACATACCCGTCATGGCGAACCATGATGTTCTCGGGCTTAATATCGCGATGCGTAATCCCCGCCGCATGCGCCGCCGCCAGCCCCTTCGCCATCTGCACGCCCAGTTCCGTGAGCGCACTCATCGGCACTCCCTCGCCGAGCAGCGTGCGCATCGTCCGCCCCTCCACCGCCTCCATCACCAGGAACCGCCCTGCTTCACTCTCCCCGATGTCGTGCACCGTAATGATGTGCGGATGGTTCAGCGCCGACGATGCCTTCGCCTCCAGCATGAATCGCCGCACTCGTTCGGCATCGGTCGTATACGCCGACGGCAGCACCTTGATGGCCACCCGCCGCTCCAGGCGCGAGTCCTCCGCCAGATAGACCTCGCCCATTCCCCCCGCTCCCAGGCGCGAAAGTATCCGGTAGTGCGACAGGTGGGTGTACGGTAACTTCTCGTCCATGAACCAGCGCGTTCATTATACGGCACGCGCCGCTCGCGGCCCCTTGATCGTGAACTGATTCCCCGCCCGCAAACCGTCCAGTTCCGTCCATTGAATCGGCATCGCCACCGGCGCTCCCGGCCGAGCCCGCACGGAATAATCCGCAATCGCCGTCGCCGTGTAATCGTTGCGGAAATAGTCGATAAAAATCTTCCCCGTCCTCTTCGCCTTCGTCATCGTCGCCACAAAGGCCTCCGGCGCATCCTCCACCATTCCGTGCGCCACCGATGCCGCGAGCTCCTTCACCGGCGCCCACTTCTCTTTCCCCTCAAGTGCCGCCGTCACGTGCAACCCCTTCCCGCCCGTCGTCTTCAACTTGCTCGTATACCCAAGCTTCTTCAATCTCTGCCGTAGTTCCTGCGCCGCCACCTTCACGGCCGCGAACGGCACATCGTCCGCCGGATCCAAATCGAAAATCATGCGGTCCGGATAATCGATCGCGTCCACCGTCGCGCCCCACGGATGAATCTCCACAACGCCCATCTGGATCAGCTCCATCACTCCCGTCGCCGACTCCACGTAAAAGTACTCGTACGATTTCCCCTTGTGCTGGAACGGGAAGGAATGGACGTCGGACCCAAACCCTTTCCCCGGACTCCGCTGATAGAAACACTCCGCCGCAAATCCTTCCGGACACCGCAACACGCTGATCGGCCGGCGCGCAATCCCCGGCAGTAGCCGTTTCACGACTCTCGCGTAGTAAGCCGCCAGGTCGCCCTTCGTAATATGTCCCGTCTCGGAAATCACCCGCTCGGGGTGAGTTATCGTCACGCCATGAAAATCCATCGCCTACTCCCTCTTCACGTCGCGCGCGTCCTTGTCTTCCCGCAATCCCTGAAACGACGGATGCCGCGCTCGCCCGTCGCTCGTCCATTCCGTGAAAGCCACCTCGCACACCAGTTCCGGCTTTACCCACCGGATCGCCTTCCATTCCGCCGCCGGCAACTCGTCCCGTTCCAACACCGCCTCGCCCTGTGTAAACTTCTTCACCAATTCCTCCGCGCCTTGCATCGAGAATCCCGTCCCCACTTTCCCCGCATATTGCATTTTTCCTCGCTTGTAATAACCCAGATACAACGCCCCCAACGAACGTCCTCCGCTCCGCGCCAGGCTATAACCCAAAATCACAAACTCCTGCCGTCTCCCGCACTTGATCTTCAGCCAGCTTCTCCCTCGCCCCTGCCCGTAGTGCGCCGACGCGTCCTTCGAAATAATCCCCTCCAACCCGGCCTTGCAACTCGCCTTCAGCATCTTCCCGCCATGCCCCGCAAAGTGATCGCTGTACCGTAATACCTCTCCCTTCAGCAGCCGGCGCAACCGCTCCTTCCGCTCCAATAGCGGCAGCCCTCGCAAGTCCTCGCCATTGAGCGCGAGCAGATCGAACGCATAAGCGATAATCCCCGCCGTTCCCATCGCCCCCTGCAGCGCCTGAAAGCTGCTCCGGCCGCTCTCATCCAGCACCACCGCCTCCATATCCACTACCGCCTCCCGCACCCGCAACGCCGCCATCGCCTTCGCGATCGCCGGAAACTTGTCCGTCCAATCGTTCCCGTTCCGCGTCCGCAACCGCACCTTCCCATCCGCGGCGAACCCCAGCAGCCGGTACCCGTCGAACTTCACTTCATGCACCCATTCGTCCCCTTCGGGCGCCGCGTCGGCCAGCGTTGCCAACTGCACGCCCTTGTACCGCTTCGCCAAATGTTCCAACGGGTCCATGGCACGAAACAATCCCTGCCGTTCACCAATCTCTTCCCTAAGAAGCCCCAGGCTTCGCGGAGGTTTCCCATGCCCAGCAAAGTTTGGAGCGGTCACCTGACTTTCGGCCTCGTCTCCATACCCGTCGAGGTCGTCACCGCCGCCCGCCGCAAGACCATCGACCTCGATCTCCTCCACGCCAAGGACCACTCCCGTATCCGCCAGGTCCTCTACTGTCAGGCCGAAGACAAACCACTCGACCGCTCCGAAATCGTCAAAGGTTTCGAATACGAAAAGGGCCGCTACGTCGTCCTCGAGCAGAAGGAAATCGATGCCATTAAACCGCCAAGCGCCAAATCCATCGAGATCCTCGAATTCGTCGACGCCGCCGAGGTCGATCCCGTCTATCTCGACACTTCGTACTACCTCCTTCCGGCCGAGGGCGGCGAAAAGCCGTACGCCCTCTTATACAGCGCCATGCACAGCACCAGATACTACGCCGTCGCCAAAATCACTATGCACGAACGCGAGTACACAACAATCGTCCGCTGCGGCGAGCATGGTTTTCTCATGCACACCATGTACTACGCCAACGAAGTCAAGGAAGTAAAGGCCTTCCAGCACGAACCCAAGGCGGTCTCGCAGAAGGAACTTACTCTCGCCAAAGCACTCATTGAAAACTTGTCCGATAAGTTCGACCCATCGAAGTACGAAAACACCTACCTCAACCGCCTCGAACAAGCGATCCAATCGAAAGCCAAAGGCAAGAAGATCGTCGCCGCGCCGGCCGCCACAAAGCCCAAGGTCATCGACATCATGGAAGCCCTGCAAAAAAGTCTCAAGACCCGCAAACCGGTCCGAAAAGTGGTCGCGAAGAAACGGAAAGCCAGCTAACCTACGGCCGCTTCATCAGCAAAATCACCCCGCCCGCCAAAGCCGCGATTCCCAAAACCGGAGGTATCGGAATCGACCGCGTCTTTTCCCTCGTAATTTCCACCGGTCCCAGGTCGCCTACTTTCTCGCGCTGCTTCCATTCCAATCCGCCCCACCCGATCCCGGCAATTCCCGCTGCAATCAATAGAAACGCCAGTATCTTCATTGGGGCCTCCTCGCATTACCCTCTTGCAAACGGCGGACCATCGGCTTATGATATCGGTAACCGAGACCATGAAATGAGCAAACCGTCCGATCTCGTACAAGGCACTCTTTACCTCCTGATTCTAAAAATCCTCGCCCTCGAACCCGCCCACGGTTTCGCCATCGGCCAGCGTCTCCAACAGATCTCCGGCGAAATCCTCCATGTCAGCGACGGCTCCCTCTACCCCGCCCTCCACAAACTCGAACAGGACGGCTGGATCACCGCCGAATGGAAAACCAGTGAGCTTGGCCGCCGCGCCAAGTTCTACTCCCTCACTCCCGATGGCCGCCGATACCTCGAAAAGGAGTCGGCGGATTGGGAGCGTCTCTCATCCGCCATCTCCCACATCATCCGTCTGAAGGAGGTCTGATTCCGCATGCGCTGGCTCTACATCCTTCCCCTTCGTCTCCGCTCCCTGTTCCGCCGCGCCGAAGTAGATGCCGATCTGGAGGACGAGCTTCGCTCCCATCTCGATCACCGCATCGCGCATGAAATTGCCGCCGGGCGCACTCCTGCCGAAGCCCGGCAAGCCGCCCGCGGCGCCCTCTTCGGCATCGCTCAGCGCAAGGAACAGTGCCGGGACGCGCGGCGCACCGCCTGGTTCGATGACACCGTCCGCGATATCCGCTACGCCCTCCGCGCCCTCAAGCGCACGCCCGGCTTCACCATCGCCGCCTGTAGCGCTCTCGCCCTCGGCATCGGCGCCAACACCGCCGTCTTCAGCGTCGTCAACGCCATTCTCCTTCGCCCTCTCCCCTTCCACGATCCCCACCGCCTCGTCCTCATCTTCGACTCATTCCAGCAGCAAGGCATCGAGCGCGGCCCCGCTTCAATGGCGGACTTCCTCGATTGGCGCGCGCGTGCCCGCTCCTTCCAGTCCATCGAAGGATTCTCCAACGGCAGCATTACGATCACCGGCCAGGGCGACGCCCAGCAGATCGCCAGCCAGCGCGTCACATCCGGATTCTTCGACGCGCTCGCCATTCGCCCCATCCTCGGCCGCACCTTCTCCGCCGGCGACGATCACCCCGGCGCCGCCCCCACACTCGTCATCAGCGAACGTCTCTGGCTCCGCCTCTTCTCCGCCGACCCCGCCATTTCCGGTAAAACCGTCGCCGTCAACGGACAGCCTCACACCATCCTCGGCGTCATGCCGTCGTCGTTCCCTCTCGCCTCTGCGCAGACCGAAGCTTGGGCTCCACTCACGCTCACACCTCCCACGCGCCGCGGACCCTTCTTCATCCGTGGTGTCGCGCGTCTCAAGCCCGGCGTCTCCATCGAACAGGCCGCCGCCGAAATGAACACCATCGCCGCGCTGGTGGAACAAGCCAACCCCAAGGACTACATCCGGCTCCGCTTTCCGCTCCAATCGATCCCTGAGGCAATCGTTGGCGACATTCGCCAACTTCTCCTGATTCTCGCCGGCGCCGTGATGTTGGTTCTCCTCATCGCCGTCTCCAACGTTGCCAATCTTTTGCTCGCGCGCGCCACAGCACGCCAGCGCGAAATTGGTATTCGTCTCAGCATCGGCGCAAGCCGCGGCCGGCTGATCCGGCAGTTCATGACGGAGAGCCTGCTTCTCTCCTTTACCGGCGGCGCCGCTGGCGTTCTGCTCGCCTATTGGGGCGTCGCGGCGCTGCGCACTATCGGCCCCAGCCTCCCGCGGAAGAGTGAGATCGTAGTCGATGCCAACACGCTCGCCTTCACGCTCGCCATCTCGATCCTCAGCGCGCTGCTCTTCGGCCTCTTCCCTGCCCTGGCCGCCTCAAATTCGCGTTGCGGCGAAAATCTCAAGGATGGCGCCCGCGCCGGTGAATCCCGCACCCATGGCCGCCTCCGCGCAATCCTTGTCGTCGCGCAGATCACCCTGTCCGTCTTTCTCCTCATCGGAGCCGGCCTTCTCATCCGCAGCTTCAATCTTCTCGGCCGTGTCGACACCGGCTTCCATGCACCGCCTTCCAGCGTCCTCACCGTACTCGTTACGCCCATTGGCACACGCTACCCAAACCGTGACGCGGTGGCCGCGTATTGGCGGCAGTTGCTCCTGCGGATTCAGGCCTTGCCCGGCGTCGAGGCCGCCACTGTCGCCGTCACCATCCCGCCCAACCGCGTCGCCTACACCGACGGTTACCAAATCGAAGGTAAGCCGGCGCCTCCCGGCACCGAATACCCAGCGGTCCCCTGTCCAGTCGTCGGCGCGGATTACCTGAAGACGCTCGGCATCCCACTGTTACGCGGCCGTTTCTTCGATAGCCGCGACCGTGGCGGCGAGCGTGACGTCACCGTCATCAGCGAGACCATGGCGCGCATGCACTTCCCCGGCGAGAACCCAATCGGCCGCCGCCTGAAACATGGCCACAGCTCTCTCAATAACCCCTACATGGAAATCATTGGAGTAGTCGGCGATGTGAAGTATCAAGGGCTGGAGGGAGAAACACCGCCCGTCTATTATGAGTATGCGGGCAGCGGATACTCCTCCGTCATGTGGCTGCTCGTCCGCGCCAAAGGAGACGCCTCCGCTCTCTTGCCATCTGTCCGCGCCGAAATCCGCGCGGTCGACCCGGCCATTCCCATCGCACGCGCCGGCACAATGGCAGAAGCGCTCTCCGAATCGGTCGCGCTCCCGCGATTCCGTTCGCTGTTGATGACCGTCTTCGCCACCGTCGCCCTGCTTCTGGCGGCGATTGGCATCTATGGCGTCGTGGCCTATTCCGTGACCCAGCGAACGCAGGAGATCGGCGTCCGTATGGCTCTCGGCGCCTCGGGAGCCAACGTGCTCCAGCTCGTCGTCGGCCAGGGTGGGCGTCTCGCGTTAATCGGCGTGGTTCTCGGCTTGATCGGCGCCGCGGCGGTGACGAAAGTGATGAAGAAACTTCTCTTTCAAATCGAGCCCGCCGACACAACAACCTTCGCCGCCGCCGCTGTCGTTCTCGGCACAGTCGCCCTCGCCGCCAGCCTCCTCCCCGCCCTACGCGCCGCGAGGATCAATCCCGTCGTCGCGCTGCGCAATGAGTAGGGACCATTCTCTCCTCTCCACACTCCGCGCCTGACATGCCGATGGTAGGATCATGGGCATGGAAAATGCACGAATCGAAGAAATGTACTTTGACGCCAAGGAGAAACTGGTAAGGCTCTTTGATGATTATTGGGGCACGGATGGGGTGCGATCGGCGGCGGAGCCGGATCTTGCGAATCTCCGGAAGTCGATGGAGGAAGCGATTCACTCTCAGGAAAGTGGCAGGTTATTGACTGCCTTCACAGACTTCAGGCTTGCTCAACATGGCCTCGCAGAAATATCGGGAGAGGTCCGGGAGAAGGGGGAACTGCTGGATAAACAAAGCAAGAAGGTCGCCGATCTGCTTGCCCTAATGGAATCAAACTGACCCACTACCCGTCACCGCGTTCCGCTATCTTAGCCGGCGGCGAAAGCACCTCCGTAATCACCGCGGGATTGGTAACTATGTTCGGACTCAACGCGACTTCAGGTTGACGTGCTTTAGCATGTCGCCGTGCAAATCGAAAATGTCGTCGTCAGACCGGTACGGGCCGTGTGCTTCCCACACGGCAAGCCACGCGATGCCTTGCTCGCGCCGCTGATAAGCTTTCTCCAGCGATTCGAGAACCCGCTCGGAGTCGCCGAGGCCGATATAGGCATGGGCAAAGGCGATTGCGGGAACGTATTGCTCTCGCAACCGGGCCTCGATGGCGCGAGTTGCGTTTCCCATCGGCGATCTTTCTCGCTCAGGCGCCTCAACTAACCCACGGCACGAGACGGCACGAGCCGTCAAAGCACGGCAAGTCCTTCAAAACACTTGATCCGCGGTTTTGTGTCTCCTTATGCTCGATGACGTGCAGCCCGCCCCTTTCACCGTCCCGTTCGGCCGAATCCGGGAAGTGCTCGGCGATTCCTTGGCCCCAACGGTCGTCTATCCTGTGGCATCCTGTCCCTTTTTGATGGATGCCACTTTGAGCGAGTGGCTTGTCTCCCCGGACGAGATCCGAATCGTCATCGCCACAGGGACACTGATCGACTTGGACAAGGGTTCGTTTTCTCTTTCCGGATTGGGAGTGAACTTGCGGGCGGAAGGCTCGGTGGTTCCCATCGGGATGGTCTCGCCAGGAGATCTCAGCGAACTCCAGCAGGCTGTCGTCCTGGACGCCATCACCACCTACCTGAACCAGCCGGGGCTCAGCTACCGAGCAGACTCTACCGGACTGCACGTAACCGCAGGAGACCGCACATTTCATTTTTCACCAAAGGGGGAACAATGCTGACACGTCTTGCCGTATCTGAGGAACTCGCCCGCACAACGGAGGTTGGCGCGGGTGGTTTCTCTACCAGTAGAGGAGCACCAGCGCCTGTGCGGGATTGGATCGGGCTCCATCGGCGGGCCTCGATTTCCACGGACTACCAGGAATGCGTCGCGGCCGTATTTCCCGCTGCAGCCGGCAACGTTCCTTACGTTCTTCGAAGAATCTCGCGCCGCAACGGAAGGCCACAGCTTCCGTTGCGAGTGAGGAGGCCATGGCCTCCGGCGCCAGTTCAATGCTTACCCGTTCAGGAGACAAAACAATCTATGATTACGTTCTCGAATTTGACGCAGACAACAAGGCTGGTGGCATTGTGCGCCGGCTTTCTCTTAGGGCCGGTGATCGCGCCGGCCCAGACACTCGTGGGCTGGGGATACAATGGGGACGGTCAGAACAACGTTCCCCCCGGAACCTATACGGCGATCGCGGCTGGGGACGGCCACAACCTGGCGTTGAGGACCGACGGCACTCTGGTGGGCTGGGGGTTTAATTCCCAAGGTCAGAACTACGTCCCCGGCGGAACCTATACGGCGATCGCGGCAGGCGGCAACCACAGCCTGGCGCTGAAGGCTGACGGCACTGTGGTGGGCTGGGGGTGGAATTTCTACGGTCAGACCCACGTCCCCCCCGGAACCTATACCGCGATCGCGGCAGGTTACACCCACAGTCTGGCAATTAAGACCGACGGCACCCTTGTGGGCTGGGGAGAGAATTGTTGCGGTCTGAGCACCATCCCACAAGGAACTTATACGGCGATCGCGGCAGGTGTAGGCTACAACCTGGCGATCAAGACCGACGGCACTCTGGCGGGCTGGGGGGACAATAGTTACGGTCAGACCAACGTCCCCACCGGAACCTATAAGGCGATCGCGGCAGGTTTCTTCCACAGTCTGGCAATTAAGACCGACGGCACCCTTATCGGCTGGGGAGAGAATTGTTGCGGTCAGATGACCGTCCCACAAGGAACTTATACGGCGGTCGCGGCAGGTAACTCCTTCAGCCTGGCGCTGAAGACCGACGGCACTCTGGTGGGCTGGGGATACAATGGTTACGGTCAGACCAACGCCCCCGCCGGAACCTATAAGGCGGTCTCCGCAGGTCAGGTCAACGGCCTGGCGATCACGCGGCCGCTGTACACATTTAGCGGCTTTCTGGGCGCGGTAAACGGTCCGCCTACGGTCAATACTGGCAAAGTCGGCCGCACCTATTCCTTCAAATTCAGGCTGACGAACTCGATCGGCGCCGCGGTCAGCACTCTGTCCGCTGTCCGCTCCGTTACCTACAACCCCGTGGCCTGTAATTTTGGGGCCAGCCCGGCGGATGCGATCGAGGCCGAGGCGACCGGCAACTCAAGCCTGCGTTACGACAGCCTGGACAACCAGTACATCTACAACTGGGCATCACCAAGTCAGCCTGGGTGTTACGTGCTGCTCCTGGCGTTGGACGACGGACAGTCCTTCACTGCCTGGTTCGACCTCAAATAAGCTGCACTTCTTTTGCTCCACGCGGCGAACGCACAGAAGATCAGCGACGGTTTAGTTAGCGAGTAAGCTGGGCTGAAGCCCCGCGTGGACAAGATGAATCTCGTCGCGGGCGGAAGCCCACCGTACCGAAACGCGCCGGTAGGGTGGGTTTAAACCCGCGCGGAACTTCAGAGAGTCCCATCTGCTTCCGTGAAACGATCAACGGCGGGAGGTTTCGAGCAGCAGCAGATCGCTGATGGGCGGAACGGCGCGCGTCGTAATCGCGTAATGCCCGTCGGGGGAAACGGAGAGTCCTCGGCCCGGATACTTGGAGTACTCCAGCAAGACGTTGTCGTCGCCGGCGTGGGTGCGGAAGTGCAGGGTAACGGGGGCCAGCGGCCGATCGACGCGGCGGGCCAGATAATAGACACCTTGCGAGGTGACCCAGGCGTCGTTCGCGAAGTTCAGGGTAGCAAGGTGGACCACCCTACCGCCATCCAGCGGCGCGAACTCCAGTTCCACTTGACCGCGGGCGATCGGCCGGGTAACGTAGAGTCCTTTACCGCTGGGTTCGACGCCGGCCACGTTTGTGTAGCCGGAAAGAACCTTCTCGGGCGGCCCGGCCCCAGGGACGGCGGGCAGGCGGTAGATGGAGTAAGTGCTCTTATCCGCCGCACCCGAGTAGACATAGTTGCCGTCGTGAGAGAAGAGCGCGCGGCCGTGGTCGAGGTTGTTGTTGCTGATGCGAACGGCGGCCCGGGTGATTTGGTCAGCGACATAGAGCTGGCTCAGGCCGGAAGGCGATTCGCCGGTGAACAGGAGTTTGGAACCATCGGCGGACCAAGCAGGGGGCGGCGAATCCACTTCGAACGTCTGGGTCCACTCTATAGGGTTGTGGCCGAACTGGTCGCTCACCCAGAGCTGTCGCCGGCCTTTGCGGTCGCTGATGAATGCGATCCGGGAACCATCGGGAGAATAGACGGGGTTGACATCAATAAAAGTGGATTCGAGGATGCCTTCGAGAGTTGGCTCAACCAGCGAAGGGGATGGCGCCCCATGCGTTCGAAGCGCGTAACGGAGAATGTCGGCCTGCGAACGGGAAGTGCGGGAGAGGATCCGGCCGCTCCTGGCGTGCACCGCGGACTGAACCGCATAATCCCCTATGATGCCAAGAGAGACAGGAGTGCCGGACCCATCCAGCGGCTGACGCCACAATACCAACCGGGGCGAACTGCCCGCGCAGACAAGCACTTCCTTTTTGTCTTCGAGAAGCCTGGGTGTTCCGTTCCACCGGCCCGCGGGCGGTAGCTGCCGGGGCCGTCCGTCCGGACGCCCTTGCGCGTCCAGTTTCTGGACGAAGACGTCGCTCAGGTACTCGCCCCGGATGCGATTGAACAGAAGGATGCGAGCATCAGAGGAAAGCGACGGTTCGACGTCGTATTGTGCCTCCGCGGGATACGTGAGTTGGACCCTTTCCCCCGTTTCGATGTTGATGCGAAACAGGCTGCCCTGTGTCGGTTGAACACGGTCCGGTACGATTACGTTGGCTCCATCGGGCATCCAGGCGAGGAGATGGCCAATCAACTGCGTGCGGCGGCGGGCATGCGGCCGGATACCGGCTGCCACCTGGCGGTCTTCACCGCCCAAGGAAGGAACGAGGTGAAGAGTCACCTCGCTGCTCGGGTCGCCGCGCAGAAATGCAATCTTCGTGCCATCGGGTGACCAAACCGGACTCCACTCGTTCGCGGGTGCGGTGGTAATGGACCGCGGATCGCCTGAGCCTTCGATGAGACGAACTAGTATACGGGTGTTGAGGTTCGGAGAATCATAGGAATACGCGACGTATTTGCCGTCAGGAGAGATGTCGGGATCGCGCTCGGAGCCCGGATCAGAAGTAATGGGGCGCGCGATGAGGGGTCCCCAGTCAGCGGGCGCGCGGGATTTCAGATATATGGCGCCAGTCAACAACACCAAGATGGCCATGCCCGCAAATCCAAGACGCCGGCGGGTAGATGTCGCGACTGCTACAGGCGATAGGGGACCAGTCTGTAAGATTTCGGTTTCGGCGGTACATCCGGGTCCCACCTCCGCTACTTCCGCGACTTCCGGTGAACCCGCCTCACGTTGCAGCCAGCCATCCAGCTCTTTTGTATAAGCGAAAACAGCTCGTAGCCCGGACTTTTGGAGACGTCGAACCGGAAGGTCTGCCGTTTTCTCCCAGCGCTGCACCGTCCGAACATCACGGTTCAAGTAGGCGGCGACTTCCTTCCATGAATCCAGCCGGGAGCCTTTGTCGCTGCCCTCGGCCAACGAGGAAGCGGAGGGATCTGCCGGTTCGTCCATGAGGTTATTTTACAGGTCACAGTCCGGTTGCAGCGCTAGTCAGGTCCGAGAGTTTCTCCAATCCGCCCTCAACTCCCGTCAAACTTGGTCTGAACGATATGGCTCCAAATCTCCGAGCTAAAGCTCGGATCTCGCCACGTTTCTTCGAAGGGCACTTCGCTCCGCTCGTAGAGAGTTACAAACCCCGGATAGATGCTGACCAACTCCCGTGTTGGCAGAAAAACAGGCCATTCCATCGGCGTAGAAAACACTGGATGGTCGATTGTCAACGCGTTCTCACGGATGGAGAAACACAAATCCAGATCGCTCTCTTCAAACGTGAGACGCACCGTTGCCTTTTCACTCCCGCGTCTGGCGAGTCCCGCCAGTTGATCCGCACCGAACACGCCCTCGAACTTGGCAAACAATTCGCCAGATAGCTCGCCGGACGTCATGTAGCCGCGCCCTCCCGCCGCACGCCTTTGTATGTCGCGACGGTTCCGGCAATCCCGCAATACGCGGCCTTCAAAACATGCGTCTTACCCGACCCATTCTCACCGGCGAACACATTCAAGTCCCGCCCAAACGCAAACGTGACCTCGTCGAACACCGTGAACTGACTAAGCTGCAGCGACTTCAGCATTGATTTCCACTCTCCAGAGAGTCCGCACCAATCGCAACCTCCAAGTCGTCGCGCCTCACCGTCCGCTCGCTCCATCCACCATACCCCCATCCTACCCGCGAACCCCCGGTCACACAAAACCAAAGTTTATATTTCCCCCACTTTCAACGACTTCTAGAAACTCACCCTCAAATTGCTACCCGCGTGCCCGTTACCGTGACAGTGAGAAGAGAACTCGTATGACCAAAGAACAACGCGCCCAAATCGCCCGCGCCAACGGCGCCAAATCCCGCGGGCCAAAAACGAAAGAAGGCAAAGCAAAGTCCAGCCGAAACGCGCTCAAAGCCGGCACACGCGCCAAGAAGCTCGCCCACTTCGTCCCCCCGCACGAAGCCGTCCTCTGCCATGAAGACCGCAAATACTACGCCCATCTCATCGCGGATCTATGTGAAATCTACGCCCCGAAATCGCAGACGCAAATGGACCTCATCCGCGACATCGCCATCGCTCGCACACAAATCGATCGCCTGCACCGCTGCGTCACCATTCACTGGAACCTCGCTCTCATCGACGCCGCCAACGGTCCCAGCCGCCTCGCGCCCGAGCTCCGCGAACTCGAAAACACATCCACTGCCATCGTCCAATTACTTTGCGGCGACAGCATGCTCATGAAACTCAACCGCGAGATCGCACGCCTGCAGCAATCCCTCGTCCGCGCCGAGCGCCTTCTCCGCCACTACAGCGAACGAACCCCGCAAATGAACCCGACATTCACTGCAAACAAGCCACTTACGGAAAACGAACCGCCAATTTTCATTCGCGAAAACCAACCCGAAGTCATCGCTTTCTTCCGCCGCCATTACCCGGCGCGTCCTATCGTTGTCACCGAGGAGGCCGCATAACCCATGCCCCGGTGCCGCACGCTGACCGGCCTCGCCAATACCGCCGCCGAAGTGTGCCCAAACGCGCCTCGCTGGTTTACCGGCCTCGACCTCGGCCAGCGCCAGGACCACTCCGCCCTCGCCACCCTCGAACGCATCGGTGCCAGGCTCGCCATCCGTTCACTCACCCGCTTCCCGCTCGGCACCAGCTATGAAGACCTCTACCGTCTTATTACGGC
This sequence comes from Acidobacteriota bacterium, assembly GCA_016185425.1. Classification (GTDB taxonomy): domain Bacteria; phylum Acidobacteriota; class Terriglobia; order Bryobacterales; family Bryobacteraceae. Next base: position 338,680 of record JACPNQ010000043.1, read on the forward strand.
CACCGTCATTCCCGGCGGCGTCCCTCAGGTACTCGCCATCGACGCCGCGGGACCCGGCTTGCCTATCGTCGACCGCCTTCGTCAATGCAACCATGCCGGTCTCACTCTTCGCGCCGTATTCATTACCGGCGGCCACACGCCCGGCACCGCAAAAGGCGGTTGCCTCACTGTCCCCCGCCGCAAACTCGTCGCGAACCTGGAAATCGCCATCAAAACACGAGCTCTCATCTGCCACGGCAAACTCCATAACCGCTCTCTCTTCGAACGGGAGCTCGCAACCATCGACAAGCCCAACAAGCGCGACGACCTCGCCATCGCCGTCGCCCTCGCGCTCAACGCAGCCATATAATCGAAAAGAGAAATTACACCATGCCAACACGCCGGAACTTCCTCGCCGCGAGCGCTGCCATGCCAGCCGCCCTCGCCCAGACAACACGGCCCAACGACAAAATCCGCATCGCCCTCATCGGTGCCGGCGGCATGGGTTCCGGCGACGTCAACTCCGCGCTCTCCACCGGCCTCGCCGAACTCGTCGCCGTCGCTGACATCTACGATGGCCGCCTCACGCGCGCCAAGGAGCTCTGGGGCGGACACATTCAGACCACCCGCGACTACCGCGAGATCCTCGCCAAAAAGGACATCGACGCCGTCATCGTCGGCACCCCCGACCACTGGCACTCCCGCATCTCCATCGATGCCATGAACGCCGGCAAAGATGTCTACTGCGAAAAACCGATGGTCCAGAAGGTCGACGACGGCCACTTGGTAATTGACGCTGCTAAAAAGACGAACCGAATCATTCAAGTCGGCAGCCAGCGGGTATCTTCTGTTATCTATGACAAGGCTCGCCAACTACTCGCCGCCGGTGCCATCGGCGAGCTCAACTTGGTCGAGGCCTGGTGGGACCGCAACTCCGCCATCGGTGCCTGGCAGTACTCCGTTCCTCCAGACGCATCGCCGGCCAACATCGATTGGGACCGCTTCCTCGGCAGCGCGCCCAAACGCCCCTTCGAGCCCGTTCGCCTCTTCCGCTGGCGGAACTACCAGGACTACGGCACCGGTGTCGCCGGCGACCTCTTTGTTCACCTCTTCTCGGGCCTGCACTTCATCACCGGCGTCGAAGGGCCCGAACGCGTCTTTGCCACCGGCGGTCTCCGCTTTTGGAAGGATGGCCGCGATGTGCCCGACGTCATGATGGGCCTCTATGACTACCCGGCCCAGAACAGGATGCCGGCCTTCAACCTCGCCCTCCGTGTCAACTTCGTCAATGGCGCCGGCGAAACCAGCGGCTTCCGCTTCGTCGGCAGCGAAGGCATCATGACCGTCGGCAGCGGCGTCACAATCGCGAAGGTGAACCGCGAAACCGAACCCGGCTACACCATCGGCACCTTCCCGGCCAAGGTCCAGGAGGAGTTTCTGAAGCAGTACCGCGAAAAGTATCCGCCGCAAAAGCCCACTGCCGACGGCATGATGCCGCAGGGCGAAGACGTCTACCGTGCGCCGCGCAACTACAGCGATCACCTCGACCACCATCGCAACTTCCTCACCGCCGTGAAGTCGCGCAAACCCGTTGTCGAAGATGCCCTCTTCGGCCTTCGCGCCGCCGGGCCCGCGCTGCTCTCTAATCGCAGCTACTTCGAGAAGAAGACCCTTTTCTGGGACGCCTCGAAGGCCCAGGTGAAAGGCTAGACCATGCCTGCCGCAAACGATAAAATCCGCTTCGCGCTCATCGGCGCCGGAGGCATGGGCACCGGCGACGCAACAGACTGCCTCTCCCTCGGCGCCACCGAAATCGCCGCTGTCGGCGATATCTACGAAGGCCGCCTGGAGCGCGCCAGGGAACGCTGGGGAGCGCAGGTGTTCACCACCCGCGACTACCGCGAGATTCTCGCCAAAAAGGACATCGACGCCGTCATCGTCGCCACGCCCGATCACTGGCACGCCCAGATCGCGCACGACGCCCTTATGGCGGGCAAGGACGTTTACGTCGAAAAGCCCATGTGCCACAAATTCCATGAGTGCAAAATGCTCATGGACGCCCAGGCGAAGACCGGCAGGATCCTCCAGGTCGGCAGCCAATACGCCAGCGCAATGGTCTTCCTTAAGGCGCGGCAGTTGATTCAGCAAGGCGCCCTCGGTGACCTCAACCTCGTCGAAGCCTGGCTTGACCGCAACACCGCGCTCGGCGCCTGGCAGTATTCCCTGCCCGGCCCCGATGCCACGCCCGAACGCATCGATTGGGACCGCTTCCTCGGCAACGCGCCCAAACGCCCCTTCGATCCCATCCGCCTCTTTCGCTGGCGGAATTACAAGGATTACGGCACCGGTGTAAGTGGCGACCTATTCGTCCACTTGCTAACGGGGCTGCATGTCGCCACCGGCAGCCTCGGGCCCAATCGCATCTTCGCTACCGGCGGCGTCCGCTATTGGAAGGATGGCCGCGACGCCTATGATGTCGTCCTCGCGCTCATGGATTACCCGAAAACGGACACCCACTCCGAGTTCACCTTCGCGCTCCGCGTCAACCTCGCCAGCGGCGCCGCGCCGCCCGAGAAGTTCGGCCTGAAATTCGTCGGCAGCGAAGGCACCATGGAGGTCACCATGGGTGGCGTCACGCTTGACCGGAAGCCGCGCGAAGCCGAGCCGGGAACGACCATCGAGACCTTTGACAAGGCAACCCAAACGAAGATCCTGGCAGAGTACCGCCGCAAGTACCCCGTCCAGAAAGCCACCGCCGACGCCATGCGCCCCGACGGATCGGATCATTACACGCCGCCGCGCAGCCATAACGCGCATGTCGAACACATTGGCAACTGGGTGAACGCCATCCGCACCCGCAAACCGTTCTTTGAGGATGCAACCTTCGGCTCCCGCACGGCTGGTCCTAGCTTGGCTGTTAACCTGAGTCTCGAAAAAAAGGCGGCGATTCATTGGAATCCCGATACGATCCAATTGACATAACCGTTTCGAAATGGAACCCATTTTGGCACTACCCCAATCGGGGCTCTACCTGAGTCGGTGAGTAATACCAATGACTTAGGATTTGGCACACCGTGTGCTCTGCAATAACTGGATCGAGTAGTAACTCGGTTCATGCTTTGTTCACTCTCCGAAGGTAGTAAACATATCCGCCGCCGGCCCAAACCGGCGGCTCTTTTTTGTTATTTCCGCATCGCGGCGTCCGCCGCAAAAAAATCAAACAATTTGCCACCCCGCGAGGCCCTCCGGCCCGCACCCCAGCGACGCCGCCGCGCGTCGCCGCTCCCGCTGGCCTGGCCCGCCTGCGGGAGCACCCGCCGGCCCCCATCGCCGCAACTCACCCCACGGGGACATTCGGCCGTAGCGCAGCGCAGGCCGGGTGTCCCCAAACGCCCTACTCGCCCACCTACAGCTTCTTCGCCGACCCCAAATACAACGCGTTCAGCAACAGCTTAAACGTCCCAAATGGCTGCCCGCGATGCTGCACACGGAACCCATAAAGCACCACTCGCCCCTTCCCATACGCGGCTTCCACCAAAATGCTCTTCCCCAACACGACACGGTCGCCGCTCAACCATCCGCTCGCCAGCAAATCGCGCTTTGCGAAGTTCGCTACTGGCTTCGCCCCCGGCCCCACGACGTCCATGATTGGCCCGCCGTTCGAAAACACCACGGCTTCCTTCGGCATCCCGAATCCCAGAGGATTCGTCGTATCCACCGTCGCCCGCAGGAGCGACCCTGGCGAGTAAAACCCGGTCTCCGCGCCGCGCGTCACATTCCTCACTGCCAGCGGAAAGAACTGCAGCGGCAGCTCCGCCGCCGTCGACAACGCCACCATCGTGCCGCCATCCCGGACAAACGCATCCAAAGCGGCCACGCCCTGCGCCCCGATCCCGCCCGCGTGCTCTGGACGTGGCCGCGGCCGGCCCCGGTCAATGCTCCGGTATTCACCCTCCTCCCCGCCCGCGCCATTATCCCGCAGCCCATGCAGGATCGAATCCGTCGTTTGCTGCGCGAACAGGATCGTGTCAAACCGCTCCTTCAACCCGCCCTTCTGGACATCGGCGTTATGGATCACCGAGTACGGCACCTGGAACTCGTCCAGCAGCCATTGCGTCCAGCCTAGGTCCATGTTCGGCGCGTACGGCTCGTAAATGGCAACACGCGGCTTGTGCAGCTCCCACAGGTAGCCCGACGTCACCAGCCGGCCGTCGATCGCCCAGCCCACCTTCTCGCCCGCGCCCAGCATCTTCGCAAGCTGCAAATACGACGAGTTGTCGCGCGCATCCAGCTTCCACTGCGCCGCCGGGACCTCCTTAACCGCCGTCAGCGCAGACGTATCGAAGCGGTCATTGACGCGCTCCACCTTCACGCCCATCTGCAGCGGAAGCGTCCACCCGGCAACATCGTACGGCCGTTTCGTCGCGCCCGCCGTCCCGGTCCGCAGTTCCGGATATTCCTGCGGCTCCATCAGGTCGACAAGGTAGGACCGGAACGCCTGCCCCGCCAAAACCACGTAGCTGCCCGCCGGGTACGTCCGCTCCCCCATCCGGATTTCGGCCTTCGCCTGCTTCACCTCAATCCCGCCAAGCTGCAACCGGCGCAGCATCTCGTTGGCCGTCCAACGGTCCCATTGATCCGGCGGCACCACGTAGGCGAAAGGCTTTGCCGTATCTGCCATCGCGATGTTCTTTGTCGCCAGGTCCCAGGCCTTGTAAATCCAGTGGTCGGGCATCGACGCGGCCAGGTTCAGAATAGCCATGTCGGCCGTCAGCATGTATTCGATCGCATCTCGCGCCGTCCACCGCCCGCCCATCCACGGCGAGTAGAAGACTGTTGGCACTTTCGTCGGAATTCCGTTCGGGAATCGCTCCGGCAGATCCGCCGGCTTATACTCACGCGGGATCGCGTAAGGCTGCATCGCCGTCTCGGTCAGGATGCCGTGCATATTGTGAAACGCCGGCGCCGACCGCAGCCCCCCGTTCCACCACGCGTCGAAGCCGTAGTAACTCAGCACGCCGCCCTTCCCTTCCCGCGCGAACCGCTCCCGCATAGCCGCCCCGATCAGATTGATCCCCTCCATCACCGGGCCCGGAATCGCCGGATTTAGCGGCTCCGCATACGGCGGCACAAAAATCCGCGCCGGAAACACGGGCGCCTGGTGCTGGTTGTACATGATCTGCGGGAACCACTCCTGGAACAGCAGCTTGCCGGTGTGCCGCGTCTCTTCGAGGTTGAACATGAACCAGTCGCGGTTGTTGTCGTGCCCCGCGTACTTCTGGTACAGCCCCGGCAAGGCCGCATCTTCATACGCCGTTCCAACGTTCTTCCGGAACCAGTGGGCAATCAAGTCCTGCCCATCGGGGTTGATCACCGGGACATGCACCAGAATCACCTTGTCCCGGATCTTCCGAACCTCCTCGCTCTCATCGCTCACCATCTTGTAAGCCAGCTCCGGCGACCCCTGCGGGCATGCCGCTTCCGACGAGTGAATCCCGGCGTCAATCCAGACAAAAACCTTGCCTTCTTTCGCGATCCGCGCTGCCTCTTCCCTGCTCGCCAGGCCCAGCGCCATCCGCTGGTTCATCTCCTTGTACTTAACGAGCTGCCGGATATTTTCTTCTGAAGAAATCAGCGAAACGTACATCGGCTTACCGGTCGAAGTCTTCCCGTACTGGATCAGCTTCAACCGCGGCGAGGCCTTTTCAAGCTTCTGGTAATACGTGATGATTTCGCCGTAATCGGCTAATTTGTAATCGGTTCCAGGACGATAACCCAGATGGTCGGCCGGTGTCGGTACGGCAGCCGCGAACGAGGAGACCGCGAGCAGAATCAAAGATAGGAGGTGCCGGAAGGACATGAGAGAATCTTACTATGACCCCTGTTACACAGAGGCCGTTCCGCGTAGGTTTAGTGCAGATGTCCTGCTCAACCGACCCGGTTGAGAACCTCGAAAAGGCTGTCCAGAAAGTCCGCGAAGCCGCAAAGGCCGGCGCGCAGATCGTCTGCCTGCAGGAGCTCTTTCGCTCGCAGTATTTCTGCCGCAAAGAGGACGCGGATCTATTCGACCTCGCCGAACCTATTCCCGGCGAATCGACGGCCGCGATGGCCAAAATCGCCAAGGAGTGTAACGTCGTCATCGTCGCTTCTCTCTTCGAGAAGCGCGCCGAAGGGCTCTACCACAACACCGCGGCCATCATCGATGCCGATGGCGCGCTGATGGGCATCTACCGCAAGATGCACATCCCCGACGACCCTCTCTACTACGAGAAGTTCTATTTCACCCCCGGCGACCTCGGGTTTAAGACATGGGACACGCGCTACGGCCGTATCGGCGTGCTCGTCTGCTGGGATCAGTGGTATCCCGAAGGCGCACGGCTCACCGCGCTGCAAGGCGCGAATATTCTGTTCTACCCGACCGCCATCGGCTGGCATCCCGGCGAGAAAACCGAATACGGTCCTCGCCAACTCGACGCCTGGCTCACGATACAACGCAGCCACGCGATCGCCAACGGCATCTATGTCGCGGCCGTCAACCGCGTTGGCTTCGAGCAGGGTCCCGACGACACGGGCCTCGAGTTCTGGGGCAACTCCTTCCTCGCCGACCCGCAAGGCCAGGTCCTCGCCCAAGCCTCTTCCGGCAAAGAAGAGATCCTCGTTCACGAGTGCGACCCCCGCGAGATGGACACCGTTCGCCGTAACTGGCCCTTCTTCCGCGACCGCCGCATCGACCACTACGGAGACATAGCGAAGCGATGGCTCGACAAGTAGGCGGCTGGCGCATGCCCGCCGAGTGGGAGCCGCACGAAGGCACCTGGCTCGGCTGGCCCCATGAGAAGTCCGATTGGCCGGGCAAGTTCGCCCCCATCCCGTTCGTCTACGGCAAGATCATCGCCCGCCTTTCCCGGCACGAGCGGGTGCACATCCTGTTCAAGTCCGATGCCGAAATGCCTACCGCGATGCGTCTCGCTAAGCGCGAAGGCGCGAACGTTGCCAACATCGACTGCCACCTCTGCCCAACCGACCGTAGCTGGGTCCGCGACACGGCGCCCATCTTCACCGTCGACGGCGCCGGCGGGCTCTGCGCTACCGACTGGCACTTCAACGGCTGGGCGAAATATCCCAACTGGAAACGCGACGACAAGGTCCCTGCCTTCGTCGCCAGGAAACTGCGATGCCGGCGAGTGGTCCCGATGGCCGAAGGCAAGAGGGTGGTGCTCGAAGGCGGCTCTATCGACGTGAATGGCAAGGGCACGCTTCTGACTACCGAAGAGTGCCTGCTCAGCCCGATCCAGGCCCGTAATCCGCATCTCACGCGAGAACAGATTGAGGCGATCTTGTCGGAACACCTCGGGGTCGACCGGATCGTCTGGCTCCTCAATGGAATCGAGGGCGACGACACGCACGGGCATGTCGACGACCTCGCCCGCTTCACCGGGCCCAGGACCGTCGTCCTCGCCACCGAGAACCTCCGCCGCGACCCCAACGCCCAAGTCCTCCGCAAGCACGAAGACCTCGACATCGTTCCGCTGCCGATGCCGGATCCTGTCTACTACGACCGCCAGCGCCTCCCCGCGAGCTATGCCAACTTCTACATCGCGAACGGGCAGGTCCTGGTCCCGGCCTTTAACGACCGGCACGACCGCCTCGCGCTCAATACGCTCGCGAAGCTCTTCCCCGATCGCGAAGTCATCGGCATCGACTGTACCGATCTCGTCCTCGGCCTCGGCACCCTCCACTGCATGACCCAGCAGCAGCCGCTCGCGTGAGCCTGCTATCCTAGCGGTTTGCCGGCCATTGTTTCCATCGTCCGCTAGTTGACGGCCTTTATCCGGGCCCAGGCGCTAGGCCTGTGGTGTGTTCGCGGACGAAAGGAACACTGGAAATGTCCCTCATTCATTGGGGCTGGAACTCCGCGTGGGCGGAGCGTTTTCTAGATCACAGAGCGGCTGGCTTGGCGCCGGCCCGCGTCGTAGGTGGAAGCCGCGGCGTGTTTGCGTTGGAAACAGAAAATGGCGGCGTTCGCGGTGAACTGGCCGGGCGGCTGGAGTACTCGGCGGTATCGGCGGTCGATCTGCCGGTCGCCGGCGATTGGGTCGCCGTCACGCCGACAGACCCGGCGCTCATGGTCGCCGTCGTCGAGCGCCAGTCGCTCTTCACTCGCGTTGTCGACGACGAGACCCAGCCTCTCGCGGCCAATGCCGACGTCGCGTTTCTCGTCTCGGGGCTCGATGGCGACTGGAGTCCCAATCGCCTCGATCGATACCTGGCCCTTGCCAATCTGGCTGGCGTCAAGCCTGTCGTGGTGCTCAACAAGCGCGATGTGTGCGCGGATCCGCAAGCAGCCCTTGCGCACGCGGAGAAGCTGGCGCCCGCAGTCTTGTTGAGCGCATGGCAGGACGACGTGCCCGCTCTTCTCGGCCAGTTTCTTGCGCGTGGCCAAACGGCGGCTCTCTTCGGATCAAGCGGTGTCGGGAAGTCGACCATCGTCAACGCGCTCGCCGCGGCCGAGGCGCAGACTACGTGCGCTGTACGCGAGTGGGACTCGCGCGGCCGGCACACGACCACCAGCCGCACGCTCCTGCGCCTGCCGCAAGGCTGGCTGCTGCTCGATATGCCCGGCCTTCGCTCGGTCGGTGTGGGCGGCGGTGTCGAGGACGCCTTCGCCGAGATCACCCGGCTCGCCGCCGCCTGCCGCTTTACCGACTGCACGCACGGCGGCGAGCCAGGCTGCGCCGTCGTGGGCGCGGTGACGCCCGGGCGGCTCGCGAGCTACAACAAACTACGAAAGGAGGCGGAATACCAGCACCGCCGGGAAGATCCCGCCGCGCAGAGGGCGTTGAAGGAGAAGTGGAAGAAGATCCACACCGCCATGCGCCAGCGTCCCGGCAAGCGGGGCTAGCAGCTTACCGGCTTGCCGCCATTCGCGCGGGACTCGTTCATGCAGAGCGCGATGTGTACGCTCAAGGCCGAGTCCCGCGGCATGCAGAGCTCGGGTTGCTTCCCGGCGTTGACGCAATCGGCGAAGTACTGGATCTCAGCCGCGTAACCGTCCACGTCGTCGAGTGCGAGGGCCGATGATTCGCCCGCGGCGTTGTAGAGCGTCGGCGGGCGGTTGTCGGTCGAGAAGTCGATCGTCCCGCCATCGGCAGAGACCGTGTACTCCATCGAGAAGGGATAGGCCTTCGGATGGTGCCAGCCGCCCGTGATGGTTACCGACGGGATGCTGTCGTAGTGAAGCTGCGCGCTGATTGAGTCAATGCCGGCTTCGAGGTTCTCGTATCCCGTCGCGGAAACGGCGCGCGGCTTGCCGAACAAGTGGTTCGCCATGTCGACGTCGTGAATGAGGAGGTCGAAGACGCCGCCGCCGCTTTTGTCGGTCTGCTTCAGCCACTGGCCCCATGCCGGCGCGGCACAACGGCGGCGGAACAGCGCCGAACGCACGGCGCCGACCTGGCCGCTATCGAGCAGCCGCTTTAGGGCGGTATAGGCCGGGAAGAAGCGGAGCACCTGCGCGGCCATCAGGATCTTGCCGGCGCTATCCGCCGCGGCAATCATCTCCTCGCATTCGGCGCGGCTAAGGCCCATGGGCTTTTCGACAAGGACGTGTTTGTCCGCTTTTAGCGCGGCAAGAGTAAGCGGCTTGTGGAGATTGGTCGGCAGGCAGATATCGACGGCGTCAACATTCGGATCGGCGAATGCTTCCGCCGCGCCGGCGTATTGAGCGACGTTCGTGAAATCGTACTTTTCGCCCGGCCCGCCAAGGTTTCCCTGAATACCGCTCATGTCGCCGGAGCGCTTGACGGGGTCGCTCTCGGCGACGGCAACCAGCGAGGCTCCTTTCACCGATTGCAGCCCCTTCAGATGGGTGCTGCCCATGAATCCCAGACCAATTATGGCGATACGCATAAGAACCCATTATTGATCGGCAGTCGCGCCATCGGCGAATTTGTACTCCGGCCTCTTCACGGGCTTGTAGGGATGCGCGGCTGCGACCTTCTCGTCAAGGTCGCAGCCGAGGCCGGGCCTGTCGGGCAGGGGCGCGAAGCCGCCCGACGGCTCGACCTTCGCACCTTGGAACAGGTCGAGAAGCCACGGGTCGTTCTTGAGGGTGAACTCCTGGATCGTGCAAGCCGGCGTTGTGGCGTCGACGTGCAGGGAGGCCAGCGTGCTGACGAGGCTCTGCGGATTATGCGGCGCCATCTCGATGCGGTAGGCCTCGGCGATGGTGCCGATCTTTTTGAGTTCAAGGATGCCGCCCGCATGGCAGACGTCGGGCTGCACGTAGTCGACCAGGTGCCGGGAGCACATCTCGGTGAAGGCGTACTTGGTGAAGTGCCGCTCGCCAGTTGCGAGAGGCGCCTTGGTCTTCGCGCGCAGATGGGCGAGTTCGCCCAGGTCTTCAAGCTGGGTCGACTCTTCCACAAAGAGCGGGCGCAGGGGCTCGATGGCGGTGCAGAATTGAACGGCCATTGGGGTAGTCAGCCGGCCATGCGGGTCGAGGGCGATGTCGAACTCATCGCCGACCGCTTTGCGCACCGCCTCCATCTTGCGGACGCCGCCGAGGACGGTTTTGACGGGGTCGATGAGGTTGTGGTCAGCGTCGATGAAGCTGGACTTCGCGGCCGTGAAACCGAGAGACTTCGCGCGCAGGAAGTCTTCGGGCTTGTCGCCCACATCGAGGTAGAGCCGCACACGGTCCCGCGCGGCGCCGCCGAGCATTTTGTAGATCGGCACGCCAAGCGCCTTACCGGCGATATCCCAAAGGGCGATCTCAATGGCGCTGATGGCGGAGTTGAGGATAGGCCCTCCGCGCCATCGGGGCACGCGGTAGAGCGATTGCCAGATGGCCTCTATGTTCGTCGGGTCGCGGCCGATCAGGAGCCGCTCGTTATCCATGATCGCGCTCGCGAGGGTTGCCTCTTTGCTCGTGATGGAACCTTCGCCGAGGCCGGTGAGCCCCTGGTCGGTCGAGACCTTGCAGAAGACCCAGTTGACGCTGCCGACATTGACCGTGAAGGTCTTCAGCCCGGTGATCTTCAGGTGAAGCGGTTTCGCCTTTTCGTGCGCCGACTGGGCGAAGGCGAGAGCAGGAAAAGCGAGGGTCTGGAGCAGTTGGCGGCGTAGCATGTCCGCCCGATTCTATTATGTTTGGCATGACACAGAAAACCTGGTCGATCGAAATTACGGCACCGAAGGACAAGATCTGGCGGACGTTGTGGGACGACGCGACCTACCGGCAATGGACGAGCGCCTTTAGCGAGACGTCGTACGCGGTTACCGATTGGCAGCAGGGCAGCAAGGTGTTGTTCCTCGACGGGCAAGGGCAAGGGATGGTCAGCCGTATCGCAGAGACCCGCCCCAATGAGTTTCTGACGAGCGACGCAGTGGAGAAGTGGGCGGGTTCGTACGAGCCGTTACCGTGACCGTGATGCTCGAGCTGAGCCCGGAGTACGAGACGATGTTCGACGAAATGTGGCCAAAGGCGCTGGCGAAACTGAAAGATCTGGCCGAGGCGTGACTCTATCTGCGGAATTGCGGGTCGAGACGCGCGGCTGCATCGAGCTCGCGCCGGGCTTCGGCTACCATTCCCTGCTGCCGGTAGACCTGTCCGAGGTTGAAGTGAAACAAGGCGGAATCGGGGCGTAGCTGCGTGGCCCTTCGCAGTTCCTCGATCGCTTCATTCGCCCGGTTTAGTTTGACCAATACCGCGGCCATGTTATTGTGGCCGTCGGCGTAATCAGGGGCAATGGAAACCGCTTCGCGAAAGTGCGCCAGGGCTTCGTCGAGACGGCCCAAGTCATCGAGCGCGGATGCCATGCCGTTGTGGGCGAGGGGCTCGCGCGGATTCGCGCGAAGGCTCTCCCTGTAATGGGTCAGGGCCTCCTCCCGCCGTCCCATCCGAGCGAGAGCGTTCGCCAAATTCGTGTGCGCCTGCGGGAACGCCGGCATGATTCGCAGCGACTCGCGATAATGCCGGATTGCCTCCTCTGTCCTTCCGGCGTCAGATAGCGCACTCGCGTAGCTCGCATGGGCCTGATAGTTCCCCGTGGTGACCGCCAGGGCATTGCCCCACAGCGAGAGGTTATCCTGCCACACCGGAATCTGCCGCCAAGTGAGCGCGGCGCAGGCGAGCACGAGAGCGGCCGCGACAGTATGCGGAATTCGGAGGCTCGCCACGGCGACGAAGAGTCCGACGAAGGGAAGGTAGGTGTAGCGGTCGGCAATGGTTTGTGAGCCCACTTGCACGATACCGATCACGGGCACCAACATCCCTACGAACCACAACCAGCCAACTGCCGGTTGCGGCCGACTCTCAAGGTTCCGGACCGCGAATATGGTTGCAGCGAGGAGGCCCGCCGCGGCGACGAATGCGGCGAGCGATTGGGGCGGCGAGTACGGATAGACGACGGCGAGCTTCCAGGGCCAGACGAGCTCGTAGACATAGCGGACGTAGGAGAGGGCGGCGTTGGAAAGGCGGGCAAGAAAGGAAACCGACTCCAGACGCGCGACGGCGCCGCCGCTTTGTTGCACGAGGAAGGTGATGGCGCTGGACGCCAGACTGAGCGCCAGCAGCGGGAGCTTCTCGCGGATCCGTTTTGGCCAATCCGTGTGCGGCCGTTTGAGCGGCCAGACATCGAGGAGGAGCAGCACGAAAGGAAGGGTGACGAGCATCGGCTTGGCCATCAAGCCGATGGCCGTGAGCAGGAACACAAGCGCGTATCGCGCAGGCACAGGATTCCGGACGTAGAACCGATACGACAGCAGAGTCAGCGCGAAGAAGAATCCGCTCAATACGTCTTTGCGCTCAGCAATCCATGCAACCGATTCCACGTGGGCGGGGTGCACCGCGAACATGGCGGCGATAAAGGCGCTCCGCGCTACTGCTCCTGTCGCTCCTGCGAAGAAAAGGAAGAGAAGGACTGTCGTAGCGGCATGGAGAACGGCGTTCGTGAGGTGGTGGGGTCCCGGCTTCATGCCGAATAGCTGCACGTCCGCCATGTGGGAGAGCCAAGTCACGGGATGCCAATTGGCGGCGTGACCCGATGTGAGGGCCCAGAGGAAGCCGTGACCGGTCAATCCCGCACGAACCTGGGGATTATCGGTAACGTATTCGGGGTCGTCCCACGAGGTGAACTGGAGGCCGCTAACGGGAGCGTACAGGGCGAGAGTACCGATGAGCAGCACAATCGAAAGCGCCGCGACGGGTATCCAGTCTCTCCGAGCTTCAGGCGCGGGAGGCCGGACGTCCTGCGACTTGACTCGCCGTTTGCGCGTGATGGGAGTATTCTATCCGACAGCGTGTTAACAGTAGCGCCTATGGTTGATTCCTTCGGCGAAAGCCGCTATTCTCTCAGGGTTTAGGTAACGTGACGCTACACCCGATCACTAGACGGTAGACGGTTTTATGAGTTACGGAGACAAGAAACTCGAAGGCGGCCACGCCGGGTCGCATAACGCGCCCGAAGATTTGGCTTTTCACGTTGCGCCCGCGACAGGCAAGGAGAAGAACACCTTTCGCATCGAACTGGTGCCGGTCGCCTGCTGGCGCCTGGACGACGTGCGATTCGACTTCGATTCCTCCTTCGTGGTTCCGCAGGCCAAGCCCGAGTTCATCGAACTCGACGAGCTAAACAAGAGCCACCCTAATTCTCCGTACTCCCTTTTCGGCCACGCCGATCCTGTCGGGGACGACAACTACAACAAGATTCTTTCCGGCCGCCGGGCGCGGGCGATCTACGGCATCCTGGTCCGCGACACCGCTATCTGGGAGAAGCTCTACAGCGACACGAACGGGACCAATGACAAGTGGGGTCTTCGCCAGCTTCAGCTCATGCTGGAATCGGCCGGGTTTCCGCCCGGCAACAGCTCGGGCTCGGCCACTTCCGCCAGCACACAGGCGATTCGCGACTTTCAATCGGCAAACGGCCTGACGGCGGATGGGTCCGCGGGGCCGAAGACGCGCGAGAAGCTGTTTGCCGCCTACTTCGTCTTTCTCTCCGGCCCCAAGCTGACGCCAGCCAATTTCCTGTCCCAAGGCGCCGATCCCGATGGCAAAGGCGACTATCAAGGGTGCTCGGAATTCAACCCGGTGATGATGTTCTCGGCGGCTGAGAACGCCAAGCTTCAATCCAACAAGACGGAACGCAACAAAGAGAACGCGGTGAATCGCCGCGTCCTTGCGCTGCTGTTCCGTCCGGGCACGGTTGTTCCGCCCGCCAGATGGCCGTGCCCCAAGTGGAACGAGGGAATTGCGGGCTGCAAGAAGCGTTTCTTCGCCAACGCGGCCACGCGACGCCAGTTCCAGGCGAAGCGCCGAACGGTGGAAGTGGATAAAGACACTTTCGCCTGCCGATTCTACGAGCGCCTGCTGCAGACATCGCCGTGTGAAGGTCCCAATCCAACGCCGATTATTCTCGAAGACGTCGATCCCATCATTCTTTCGGACCGCGCGGATTTCGAACCCGTGATTCTGGAAGGGGACGAACCTCAAGCGGAAGCGGCGCCCAAAGCCGCATCCGCGGGAGAAGGCCGAGCGGGCAGCGCATCCGCCCTTGCCCCCTCGCCCGCCGGTGAAAAGGCTGTCAAAGGCAAGGATGACAAGAAGACCGATCCCAGCATCAACGCCAACCACGTCGTGGTCTTCATGCCGCGTGTCTACACCGCGCCCGACCCGATCAATCTGACACTCAAGACTACGGCCGATTTCGATGGCGAGGGGCTCTTTACCCGCAAGGGCGACAAGATCAAGTTCACAGTCAAGGGCACCGCCGCGGCTCTGACTTTCAATGGAACCGATAACAAGTTCAAGGGAGCGGATCTCTCGAAGGGAATCATTATCGTCGCCGACGCCGTGAAACCGAGCGACAAGATGGGAGACGTGGAAGTGACGCTGACGCTAAACGGCGGAACGAAGAAGAACGGCAAGCCGGTAACGACGAAGCTGACCTCCCTGCAGGCAACGCTCGATATCTGCGAGCCGCGAATCAACGACGCCACGGCGCCTGTGGTACTCCCAACGGTTAACGCCAAGCCGGCGGCCGGCGTGAAGCCGACGGACAAGATCTTCCTCGGCCGGCCGCTTCCGGTGCAGAGCGATCCGAAGATCGAAGAGCGCGCGATGCTGATCGCCAAGGACCTGAAGCCGGCGGACTTCAAGGGCTCGCTGGAACTCCAGCTTGAGGATGACGAGGTGGAGCTCTATGAGAAGGAGAAGCCGGCCAAGGGCGATAAGCCGCTGAAAGCGCCTTTCGGATTCAACGCCGCAAAGATCGAAGGAGGCAAGGAGCTGAAGCTCTTCGTGGAAGGCCACAAGGCCAGCACCACCAAGATCTCGTCCGGAGTGCGTCTTGGCCTGCCCGGCGTCAAGGGCGCAATCGACCGCGTCAACATCACGGTTTGCCATACGGAGATCGTGAGCAAGCTGAAGCCGGCGGACGTCAAGACAGTCGACAAGGTGCCGGAAAAGCCAGAGCGCAAGACGAAGTCCACCTTCCTCACGGCGCCGATCATCATGGGGAAGGACTACGAGGTGGAGATGCAGCCTTTCATTGAACTCGCCGTCCCCAGCGCGTTCAAGTGGACCACCCCTTCCGATAAGATCACGCTGACGAACGACACCACAAACATGGTGAAGGTCAAGGGCGCCAAGCTCAGCGCGAAGCTCGACGATGTAGACCTCGATCTCCTCCTGACCACGGATATCGGGAAGCTGAAAAAGCGTCACCACATGACGGTAGTCCATGTGGAAATCGATCCTGTCACCAGCGGCGACAACGTCAAGCATACCGATCCCATCAACTTCATTAAGAACCCATCCGGCTGCGTGATCCTGACCGGCGGCGATGCGAAGGACACGAAGTTGGTGCCGCGATATGAGATCACGAAGATCCAGCCCGACCTGAAGTGGACAGATGACGATGACCGCATCGCGTGGTGGATCATTGGGGGCGAGGCGAAGGCCGATAACAAGTACGACGGGAAAGCAGCCTTCATGGACGACGAGAAGGCCAAGCGCGGCACGAAGGTCCAGGTGGTAGGCGGGACGCTGGGAGACATTTTGATTCAGCCCTACTCGGGCGGCTACGGATACGGGATGATTCGAGCCCACGTCATTCCGATCAAGAAGGTGAAGTTTCGTATCAACCGGATCTTCACCAAGGCCCAGGCGGCCAAGGCCGCGGTCGCCGCATTGCCTGCATTCCCGGCCCAGGCCGCGCAACCTGCTTTCCCCGGATCCGGCGCAATCGCGGCTCAACCGGCGGTAGCCGCTCATGCCGCAGTTGTGGCCCGGCCCGCCCAGCCCGCGGTCCCCGCGCGCGCCGCGCACGCTCCCACGGTTGGCCACGCCGAAGCGGTCATTCACATGAAGATCGCGAATATCTTCCTGAGGCAACTCGGCGTCACCATGATCCCGGACGATTCGGCCGAAATCGCCCGCCCCGTGATTGCAGCGAACCCGGGATTCGCCGCCGACGCCGCGCAGCCGGCGATTGCCGCTCAACCGGCTACTCCGGCGGTAGGCGCCGTTGCCGCACAGCCGGCGGTCCCCGCCCGGCCCGCTATCGCGGCCCGTCCGGCGATACCCGCGGTGGCCGCCTCGGCGGCCAATAACAGGATCGGCCAGCCGGCGCTTGATAACAAAGTCGTGACCGTCACGCTCGTGCAGCAAGGACACTTCGATGTCGAGGTCAACGATGTGAATCTGACCTTCAACAGCAGCCCGGATCAGATTCCCGCCATTCGCATCAATGCGCGCAACGAAGTGATCAACGTCGCCTACATCGAACAAGACCCGACATTCGGCGGCGGCACCGTCACGCTATCCACGGCACTTCTCTGCCCCGCCAATCACGCACCGAAAACAAAGGCCCGGCAGCCCGAGGCCGCCCCGAGCCAGAGGAACCCACCGGGTGGACCGAAGGACTACTCGCAGGCCAACTATACGCTCGAGGATCTTAGCACTCCTTCGAGCTCGCTTATTCCGAAGACCGGCATTCCACCGGATGTTCCCGCCGCGAAGGTCAAGATGTTTGTCCTCTTCCCCGATGTGGAATGGCAGCCGAACAGCCCGGCCAACCGCGACGTGGACCTGCTGTGGGGTATCGTCGTGCCGACACGCAACATGGACAGCGCTCCCAAAGCGCCGAAAACGCTGGACAAGACCCGGCACATGTACGGGTTCGTGTTCGCCCACGAAATGGGCCATATCCTGGGGCTGGGCCATCGCGGAGATACTACGAACGGCGTTACCGACGGCCTGGCACTGCCCGCCGACAAGAACATCATGCGGCCGATCGTCAAACCGCCCGACACCGAGAACTTCGACATCATCCAGACGAAGGCTGTGCGCTTCAGCGAACTGATGGCCCGTAACCCATAAGATCCAGGGCGAATCACACTAGGGAGATCACCAATGGCTGAACAGATGCCGCCGGAGGAAATCGCGAAGCACGCCACCGTACTCAACGACGGGAGAGACGCCGAGCCTCTCGCCGTTTCCGCGGTTGCGCTGGCGGAATCCGAAACGCGAGACGCGATCCTGACGCTTGCCCGCGCTCTTCGCGTTCCCGGTTTTCTGGCGCGGCTGGAAGGCTCCGACGGGGAAACGACGAACGATGCCACGAATCTCGCCGATGTCTTCATCGCCCTCACCGAGCATCCAACCGACGCCAGCGGCCGGCTATGCGAGCTGATTTATAGCGAAGAGAGTTTCCGCGAACTGCCCGCGCGTATCAACCCGCTCCTGCGCGCGCTTGGCGCCGTGAAGCCAGTGACTCCGCGCGCCGCGGAGATCTTCCGCGAGACAAGCGCCGCGGGCTTTGCCCAGGTCAACGGCCCCATTCTGATAGGGAACGGCGAACCCGTGGCGCTCGCAATCTTCGCCGAGATCATTTCGGGAGATTGGGTGGAGTCGTACGTTAAGGTCGACATTCTGCATCGATCCATACTGGCTGTGCGGGATCGCGTGCCCATTATCCAGATGTGCGACCGGCTGCTTCGTTCCAACCTGGATGAAGAGGTGTGCGCGGGGATTGCGGAGACGCTCTACGATTACCGTTCGAAAGACTGGTTTGGTCCCGCGATGTACGCGCCCAAGCCGCCGGACTGGAACCAGGCGCCGGACGCCGCACTGGAAGCGTTACTCCGCCTGGGCGAATGGCTGCTGCATGAGAAACGCGCCGCGCGGGTGCTCGTTCAGGTCCGCGGCACATGCGAACAACTCAAGGACATTCTGCGGGGCCGCCACCAATGATCCGGCGGCGTAACTTGCCGGCTTTGTTCGCGGTTCTCGCGGCGGGCACGGCGCGAGCGGCCGATTTGAATCAGAAAGATCCAGCACGGCTGGAAGCGGCGGCGGTAGCGATCGCCGCTTCCGGAAATGGGGCCGACATCGCCGAATTAGCGCGGCGGCTGGCAGATGCGGCGTTTCTCCGGCGTCTCGATCCGGAGGCCAACGACCTGACGCGACTGACGGCGGTATTTCAAGCCTTGACCGCACACCCGTCGCCGGCGACCGCGGCGCTGTGCTTGCGCGTGGCGCAATCCAAGGCGTTCGCGGCGATCCCGGCGCGCTGGAATCTTCTTCTGCCGGCGTTGGCGGCTGTACGTCCGATGAATGCCGAAGCGGGGCAGCTATTCGTCAAGATGGGCCGAGCCGGTTTCCTGGAGGTGAACATTCCGCTGCTCGCGGGTAACGCGACCACAGAGGCGTTGCAGGGAATGGAGTCACTGCTGGCGGACGAGACGCTGCGCGTGGAGCAGCGCGTGAGCGCGACGCATTGGGGCATTCTGCCCAACCGGCTGAAACCTGGCGTTGTGGAGGCGTGCGCGCGCGTCGTTGGGCGACTGGGCGTTTCTCCCGCCGTTGCGATGGCGATTATTGAGACCCTCTTCGACAACCGGCCGGCCGAGTGGTTTGGTAAGCGATCTCCGTATCCCACACCGCCGCCGTGGAACCAAGCGACGGCTGCGACGCGGGCCGCCTATCGGACTTTGGCGGATACGGTGCGGCGGCGTGCCGATGTTTCCGCGCGGCTGCGGAAAGTGGTTGATGAGGCGGTGCTGCAGTTGGGCAAAGGTTAATACATAGCCTTGACTAAACGCCGATCGCCGATGAGCCTACCCGGAAGGGCTCGCGGCCGTGCGCTTGTAGAAAGTTTCGACGAGATGGCCCAGAAATACTGGTACCGGTTCGTCAACAAAGCGGGGAAAGTTGCGTTTGCGGGCGAGTTTTCAGAGGTATTATCTTTCAAGCACGGCTTGGCGAATGTCCGGCTGAGCGAGAATCGTCGCTGGAAGTTCGCCTGGATCGATACCGCGGGCAGGCGCGTTATGACGTACGTCGAAGATTAATTGGATCCAAACAATGCCACATACGCCTTTGTTGTCTGCTATTTCGGAGATTGCCGGCCGGCTTTCCCAAGAATTCGATCCCGTCGTTTCGAGGAGAGGGTTCCTTGCGGCGGCTGGGCTCGCGGGGTCTGTGCTTGCCCAAGGTTCGCAGCGCGTGGTTATTGTTGGCGCCGGACTTGCCGGATTGACGTGCGCCTATCGTCTGGCCGCGCGGGGCATTGCGGCAACCATCTACGACGCCAATACACGCCTTGGGGGCCGGTGCTGGTCGCTCAACGGCGCTTTTGATGAAGGCCAGATTGTGGAACGTGGAGGCGAGTTGATCGACCAGGGCCATACGGCTATCCGCCAGCTCTGCCAGGAGCTGCGACTACCGCTCGACAACCTGCTCGCGGCCGAGCCGAACGGTGCCGAGCCCTTCTACTACTTCAACGGCGCGCGCTACCCCTATGCGGAAGCCGTCAACGATTTGAAGACGATTTGGAAAAAGGTACACGCCGACCTGTCCGCCGCCAGTTATCCGACCACTTACTACAGTTCGACGGAGCGCGGCCGGCAGTTAGACCGGATGTCTATCATCGACTGGCTGGATGAATCGGTTCCCGGCGGCGCATCTTCGCGGCTGGGTCAATTGCTGGATGTCGCCTATAACATCGAGTATGGCGAGGAGTGCTCCTCGCAAAGCGCACTCAATCTGATTTATCTGCTTGGTTACGCCGGGCCCGGCCAATTGCGGTTGTTCGGTCCTTCGAACGAGAAGTACCACGTGCGCGGCGGCAATGACCAGATCGTTGCGCGACTGGCGGCGGGGCTGGGCTCCAGTACCCGAACCGGCTACGCGCTGACGGCCATCTCGCGCGATGGCCGCGGCGAGTATACACTGGCGTTCCGAGTTGGGAACCGTACGGAAAAGGTGCCGGCGGACCGGGTGATTCTGGCGATTCCCTTTTCGATTCTGCGGACCTTGGATTTCGACAGCGCGGGGTTCAGCACGCGGAAGACGACCGCCATTCGCGAATTGGGAATGGGCGCCAATGCCAAGCTCCACTTACAGTTCCGCTCGCGACATTGGAACGCCCTTGGCGGTAATGGCGACAGTTACTCCTCGACCGGTTATCAGGCGACATGGGAAGTAACGCGCGCCCAGCCGGGAGCGTCCGGGATACTCGTCGACTATACGGGCGGGAATGCGGCCCGCATTGCGGACAAGACTTCACCTCAAACTGTATTGACCCGCATCGAGCCGGTGATGCCGGGATTGAGCGCGCAGTGGAATGGAAAGTGGCAGTTGCAACACTGGCCATCGAATCCGTTGACTCGCGGGTCGTATTCGTACTGGAAACCCGGTCAATATACGAGCTTTGTTGGGGTCGAGGGTGAGGTGGAAGGCGCGTGCCATTTCTGCGGCGAGCACACGTCGCTCGACTTCCAGGGGTATTTGAATGGGGCCGTTGAAACCGGGGAACGCGCGGCCGCGGAGGTCATTAGCGCCGTGGGAAAGTGAAGTACCAGTCCCCGGCCCGGCTTGGCGCGTACTACCTGGCAGCTTCGGCGAGGTAGGAATCGAGCCAGGCGGTGCCTTCGTAAATTACGCCTTTCGCTTCGGCGGCGCGGATCATGTCGCGGACGGCGGTTAGATCAGATTGGTGGCGGGCCCTGATGGAACCGGGTATTCCGCCGAGCATTTTTGCCGGCGCATATACCTTGCGCAATTCGGCTTGGGTGGGGACTTGGCCTTGTGCGATTCGCGCGGACATTTCGCGGGCGAGCCGGCCGGCGGCCGTCCAGCAGTGCTCCTGAACATCAGCCGGCAGCGTAGCGACGCGCTCCTGGAGTGCGTAGAGGGCATCGGCGGAGTTGGGGCCATCGAGCATTGGGAGGAGTTGCGCGGTGTCGATGCGTGCCAGGGCGTTTTGGCGGACTTCGCCGGATTCGTCCGGTCCCGTGAATTGGAGAAGCTCCTCGATCTTTGCGCCGGCGGGTAGTTTGGCCAGTTCGGCGGCTCGGCGCGCGCTTGTTTGCTCGAGAGTCTGTTGTTCGGTTTGACGGGCGTTGCGCCATTCGACGGTTAGTGAGTCATAGGCGGCGACTCCGGATATGCCGAAGGCGGCGGCGATGCCAACAGCGCCCGTGAAGAGGAGGCGATTCGAAAAGAAACCGCTGGCGATGATACAGATCGGGAGCGCGGTGGCGAGGATACCGAAGATATGGGGCCATGGAAGGCTGACCTGTTTGTCGATTGACAGGAAAAGCATGGCGCCGCAAGCGGTTTCGAGGACGACTACGCCCGCGATGACAAACAGTGCGTGGATGGCGCGGGAGTTGATCAGGAGGAGCGCCGTGATCAGCACGGCGGCGCGGAGAAGGCAGAGGACGAGGATGCCGAAGCCGGCCGGATTGCCATCGCGGCCGTTGTGGGCAGCGATTGAGTAGGTCATGGGGATAAGGCCGGCGGTGAGGAGGACGGCGAGTGCAAGGAAGACGAGCGCCAGTGTGCGCATGGGGATCTAGGAGAGTCGAAAGATTAAGGTTAGATTAAATTGGTCTTTGACACGGTTTTATTTCAGGCGAGTTTTTTTAGGCGGAAGGTGGCTTTGGCGCCGAGTCCGTTGCGCGTTTGGGCACCGCCGCCGTTGCCGGCATTGTAGACACTCTCGCGCTCGCGTGTCAGTTCCAACTGGCCATCCTTCATGCTGCCAGTGAAACGCAGACGGCTTTCGTTGATCTGGTTGCCTGCCTGTTCCGTCGCCGCTACTACAAACGTGACCAGGTCGCCGGCGACTATCCCCTCGACGATCGGGCTGCTTTTGTAGTCGCCGTAAAGTTTGCCTGTTAGCTTCGTGCCTTCCTGCTTGAACTCGAAAGCGATGTCGACCGATTCGCCGTTGCGCGCCGGCACTTGGCCGACCCAGATGCCGCTCAGTAAGACTGCCGCGAGGAACGTCATGATTAGCCTTTCAGGAAGCCGGGCAGCGGGCCGGTGGAGTCGGCGAAGCGTTCGACGGGCGCGCCGAAGGCGTCGAGCATCGACACATAAAGATTCGCGAGCGGATCGTCTTCGGTGTACTTCAGATGCTGGCCGGCGTCGATGCGGCCGCCGCCGAGTCCGCCGACAACGATGGGAAGCCTGTGGGGATTGTGGCTGTTGCCGTCGCTGAGGGCACTGGCGAAGATCACCATAGAGTTGTCGAGCACGGTCGACTCACCTTCCTTCATTTCGTTAAGGCGGCGAAGAAGGTAGGCGTACTGCTCGATGTGCCATTTGTTGATGATCTGGTACTGGCGGAGCTTGTCGGCTTCCTTGGCATGGTGGGAGACGTCGTGATGGCCGGCCGTTACTCCTTCGAGGAAACGGAAGCTGACGTTGCTGACGGCGTTGCCGAACATGAATGTCGAAACGCGCGTGGTGTCGGTCTGGAATGCCGTGGCGATCATGTCCATCATGAGGCGGCAGTGCGCTGCGTGGTCGGCGGGCTTTTCGGGGGGAGCCGCCTTGGGGTCGATCGGGGCGCGCGCCTTCCAGGTGCGCTGTGTACCGGCGGAGGCGCGTTGGACACGCTGTTCGAGCGAGCGCATGAGGGACATGTACTCGTCGATGCGGATACGGTCCGCGGCGCCGACCTGGCTACGGAGCTTGTTGGCGTCGCCGAGAACACGGTCGAGGAGGAGCGTGTCCAGTTTGGCGGAGTTGGTCGACTGCCCGGAGGCGGCGCGGAAGAGGCGCTCGTAGACGGCGCGGGGGTTGATTTCTCGCGCGAGGGGCGTGGTGGCGTTGCTCCAGGCGATGTGGGAGCCGTAGACGCGAGTGTAGCCAACAACGGCGTCGACGCCAATGGCGACGGGAGTAACGCCAAGCTCCAACGATGGGAGCGGAGTCTGGTCGGCACAGCTTTGCGCGCAGAGCTGATCGACGGAGACGCCGTTGCCGATGTCGGCACCCCACGTTTTTTTGATCGTCGTGCAGGTGAGGATGGCCGCTTCCTTCACGTAGTGACCGTCGCCGCCTTTGGAGTTGGCGTTCCAGAGGTTGCTGACGACGGTGATCTTGTCCTTCACCGGGCCGAGCGGTTCCAGCGTGGGAGAGAGCTGGAAATCGCGACCTGTGCCGACGGGGTTCCAAGCGTCGACATTGACGCCGTTCGGCATATAGAGCGCGGCGAGGCGGACGGGCGGCCTGGCAGTTGGGGATGTTGCGGCCATCGCCTCCAGCCAGGGGAGGCCGAGGCCGACACCGGCACCACGCAGCAACGTACGGCGGGAGAGAGAAGTCTTCATTTCTTTCCAGGCTCCTTCGGGGGCACGAAACCCGTTTGTTGGCGGAACGGAACGCTAAGTACGATTTCTTCCAGCAGCGTTTGGGCGCTGTAGTTATTCTGCTTCACTTTTGCGACGATTGCATCCACGGTACAAGAGTCCTGGATGGTGAGGCCGCGGCCAAGGGCATAGCCGAGGAGTTTGTTGGTGAGATGGCGAACGAAGAGGTCTTTGCGCTCAAGGAGAGCGTTGCGCAGTTCTTCGGGGCCATTGAATTTTGTACCGTCGATGAGCTCGCCGCGCGCATCGATGGGTTTGCCCGCGTCGTCGGTACGCCAGCGGCCGGTGACGTCGTAGTTTTCGAGCGCGAACCCGAATGGATCGATGCGGCTATGGCAGCTTGCGCAAACGGCGTTGTTGCGGTGTTGGGCGAGGCGCTCCCGCATTGTCCTTGGCGCGGCGCCGGCATGGACTTCTTCGAGCGCGGGGACGTTGGCGGGAGGAGGAGGCGGCGGCGTGCCGAGGATGGATTCCAGTATCCACGCGCCGCGGAGGACGGGGCTGGTGCGGTACGGGTATGAGGAAACCGAAAGGACGGCGGGCATACCGAGCAGGCCGCCGCGCTTGGAGTTTTCCGGCAGCGGGATCCAGTGCGGCTGCGAGGCCTGGTTCGGACGGAGCTCGAGCTTGAGATCGAAAAGAGTGGCGAGTTTGCGGGTGCCGATTGTGTGTTTGGAATCGAGGAAGTACGTTAGCGGGAGGTTCTGCAGGAAGACTTCGCGGAAGAAGAGGATCGGTTGATAGCGAATGTCGGAGCGAAGGTCTTCGTCCTTTGTGAAATCCGGAAAGAGCCTGGCGTCGGGGGCTTTGTCGCCGCTGAGCTCGCGGGTGTGGAGCCACTGCTCGACAAAGCTTTGGGCGAATTCGACGGAGCGGTCGTTGCGCATCATGATGCCGACTAGCTGGCGGAGGACTTCGGGGTCCTGGAGTCTGTTGCGGGAGGCGAGATCGAACAAGAGCTCGTCCGGCATGCTGCCCCAGAGGAAATAAGAGAGACGCGAGGCGAGCGAGTATTGATCCAGCGGGCGCGGGGCAGTGTTGGGATTGGGAGGCTCGACGTGGAAGAGGAAGTTGGGTGAGACGAGGACGCCACGGAGGGCGAAGAGGATGGAGTTGTTGAAAGATTCGCCTTGTTTCTGGGCGGCGCGGAAGAGGTCGAGATAGGGCTGGGCTTCGGCTTCCGTGGTGGGGCGGCGGAAGGCGCGCGGGAGGAACGCGTTGATGATTTTGCGGGCGGCACGGTCCGGCGTAGTGCTGGGGCCCGGCCCGGCGACGAAGATGCGATTGCGGGACTTGAATTCCTTGGAGGCGAAGTCCATGGCGAACCTGGCGGCTTCGAGATATTTTTCGGAGTGGAGGGGGCTCAGAAAGAGCGTTTCGGCCGCGTTGTCGAAGCCTTCACCGCCTGCGCCATCGGCGGGAAGAGTGCGCGCGATGTCCATGTGCATATCGAGGAGGTCGCGGACGGTGCCAGCGTACTCGGTACGGTTGAGCCGGCGGATAAGAGAGCGGCCGGGTGTTATTCCGCCGGCACACGCCGCGTCGTGGACGGATTCGTGCACCCAGTTGCCGAACGACTCGCGTTCATCGAGCGGCGGTACGGGGGCGCCCTTGGGGGGCATCTCGCCGTTTTTCACGCGGTTGGTAAGGGAGAGCCATCTGTTGGCGCCGGTGAGGAGGGACTCTTTCGCAGCGATGCGGCTGAGTTTGAAGCCGCCGGCACCGCCTTTGTCCTGATGGCATTTTTCGCAGTACTGGGTGAGAAACTTCTGCGCGTCGTCGAAGGTGTAAGGCGGGGACTGCGCACACACTACAGCGGCGGCCGCGAGGAGCACCACGGGGAGAGGACGAACAACTGCCATTCAGGGACATCTTATCGCTTTGGCGGTGTGATTTGAAGGGGGGAAGACGCTTCGTGGAGGAAGCGTTGCGCGGGGACAGTAGGGAGTATAACCAGGAGAGCGGAGCTCGAATTCTCTCGCTATTATAGACGATATGGTCCGGCTTACTTGTTTACTACTATGCGTCCTGGCGCCGGTTGCGGCATTGGAATTCGAAGAGAATCGAGGGCAATTTCCCCCCAACGTTCGATTTAGCGCCCGCTCCGGGGAAAACGCCATCCTGATCGAAAGCCATGGAATGTTTTTTCAGAGGGCACAGGATTGGCTTCGATTAGAGTTTGCCGATACCGCTCCGGGATTTGTGGCCGCGGGTGAAGCGCGCCGCGCGGGACTAGTTCATTACCTGACGAAGGGCATTCACGCGGGTACATTTGAGCGGATCAGAATGGCGAGAATCTACCCGGGAATCGACGCTGTAGTTTATTTTCAGGGCGATCAGTTCGAATTCGACTTCGAAGTGGCTCCGGGCGCAAATCCCGATGCGATCCACATTGCACTGAGCAGCAACAGGAGGTGGCAGTTGCCCAGCGATGGCGGAATAGAGGGGGGAGGCATTCGAGTTGGTGTGCCGATTGCCCACCAGAGCGCGGGTGAGCGTACAAGGCAAGTAGGGGCGCGGTTCGTACAAGATGGACGCTACGTTCGGCTACAATTGGACGCCTACGAGCAGACGCTTCGGCTTGTTATCGACCCATTGGTGACATTCGCCAGGTACACCGGCGGAAAAGGCCGGCACAACTTCCTGGCAACCGCAGTGGACGATCAGGGCAATAGCTATACCGGTGGAACAGTAGTCACTCTGCCCAATTCCCTGCAAACAAGTTCACGCCTGATTGCAGAAACGGGGCAGATCTTCGTTACAAAGTTCGATCCGGCCGGGCGGAAGTTATATACGACATATATCGCGGGCGTGCCGAACCCGCCGGGCTCGACAAACATAATTTACTCCATGGCGGCGACGCCAGATGGACAGTTAGTGATAGCCGGCGGGATTGAGGAAACGAGTGAAATGCCATTGAGCAACGCCGCACAGCCGAGGCACGGCGGCTCGCGAGACGGATTTCTGATGAAACTAAACAGTAACGGGAGCGACGTGATTTTTTCGACCTATTTAGGGGGCATCGGATCCGATGAGGCGCATGCTGTAGCAATTGGGCCAGCGGGTGAGATTGTGGTTACCGGCTACACGAGCTCAACTGCGTTTCCATCTGTAGCCGGGAATGGGAGCACCTTTATGCCTGACCTGGATCTGTTTCTGGCCAAATATAGCGCCGGCGGACAGTTGATGTTCTCGACCCTGTTCGCGGCGAAACTGCAGCCGCCGCCAGCGACGAGCCCGCTGTTCCTGAATACCAAGATCAGAAACGCGACGAGCATTGCGATGGACAAGGACGGAGAGATTTATGTAGGCGGGTACATTGTAACGGAATCGTTCGTTCAGATTATTGGAGGCGAGGGACCCCTCGGAAGTCCTCCCGCGGCGGAGGCCTTTGCGGCAAAGCTGGATCCGTCGGGCAAACGCGTTTTGTGGACGACCTACGTGGGAGGCAATAGTGGAGATTATGGGTACGCGCTCGCCGTTGATTCTGAAAAGAATGTTTACCTGGGTGGAACAACGGCGTCCGTCGACTTTCCGGTCAAGAATGCGTTCCAGCCGAAATTTGGCGGTGGACGAGCCGATGGATTTCTGACTAAGCTAAATACATTCGGACAGGTGGAATTTGCCACGTATATCGGAGGCGAGCAGTACGATATTGTTACGTCTTTAATGGCCTTCGCCGGCGGCATTAGCGCCGCTGGGGATACGGAGTCTTTGCGATTCCCGCTGCGCAATGCCATCCGTGCAACACCACAACAGGGAGAGGCCTTTTACTCGCGCGTATCAAGCGATGGAAGTCAACTTCTGTTCTCGACTTATATCGGCGGAAGTGGCTACGATTACGCCACTAAGGCCGCGGCCTCTGAGGATGGCTCGGTGGCGATGGCGATGTTGACTGGTTCAACGGACATTACAGGAATCGACGCTGCTTCGCAGGTGGACCCGAGTACCGATGTCGTCCTGCTCCGCCTTCGAACACCGATTACTGCAAGGCCCGCTCAAGTTGCGCTGAGCCGAGGCGCGGATTCACAGACCGTGGTGCTGGACACAAAGACCGGGCAAGCGTATTCGGCAACTGTAACGACCACCGAGGGTGGTGGATGGCTGAAAGTTACGCCCACCAACGGGACGACGACGAGTGCCACGACTCTGACTGTGAGCACGCGCGCCGACGCGGTGGAACAGCTCGCCACGGGCGTTTATCGCGGAACAGTGATTGTTCATACGGGCGAAGGCGGCGTGCTGCGAATACCGGTGACAATTGAGATTCCAGCGCAGTTAAAGTTTACGCCAGAGCGCATTGAGATCACCGCCGGGTTCGGCGCAAGCATGCCGCAGGAACTAACTGTTGCAGTAAGCTCGGGCGTGACTGCGACGCAATTGAGTGCTACAGCGACGATGGACGGCGGCGGGTCCTGGTTGCGGATATCACCGGCCCAGTTCGCCACGCCGGGAACGCTGACGGTTTCGGCATCCCCGAATTCGCTGGCAGTTGGCACATACACCGGAACCGTTACATTGCGGAGTGGAACGGCCGTCGCAGCAACCGTGCCCGTCCGGCTGCGGATTGTCGCGGCCACCGCAAATCCCGCGACCGTAAGAGCGAGCGCGAACCGAAAGGATGTTAACGTCGAGGTGACGTTTGCCGCCGGTTTGGCGTGGACGGCCTTGGTGGATGAGTCCTGGGTATCGATCTTGTCGGGCGCAGCCGGCAGTGGTCCGGGCGTGATCCAACTGAGAATAGCGGAAAACACTACGGGGAGGGATCGCACAGCTACGCTACGTGCGGGATCCGTAGTGGTTCCTATCGCACAGGCCGGACCGTTGCAATTAAGTACGCCAGCCAGGGAGTTGGGATTCCGCCTGGATCGGGACCTCCCGCGTACCCTAACGCAGAGCGTTGCGGTAACGAGCGGGGAAGCATCGGTGGAGATCGAGGCTGCTTCCAGCGAAAGTTGGCTGGATGTACAGACGAAAACCGGCCAGACTCCGGGGAACATCTCCATTCGGGCAACACCAAATGGTTTGCAGGACGGGTTGTATCGAGGGCAGCTCATCGTCCGCAGCGAGTCGACCGTCAATGAATTAGCTATTTCTGTGGCATTAACTGTGGCGCCGAGCGGTCCGCTTATCACGCGGGCGGGGCTAGTGAGCGCGGCGGCGTTGGAAGCGACGACTATCGTTCCTAACCAGATTCTGAGTCTGTTCGGCAGCGCGCTACAGTGTGCTAGCACGCCAACAGTCTCGGTCGGTGGACTACCGGCAACGGTTCTGGCGGTGACAGCAGGACAAGTGAATTTTTCCACGCCACAGCAGCTTGCCGGGGGCGCCCAATTGATTGTGTACAATTGTGCGAACTCCGAATCGGCGCAACTGACTTTTGGCAGCGGCTCCGCGGCGCCGGCGCTATTTACGGCTAACAGTTCAGGGCGTGGACAGGCCGCTGCGATCAACGACGATGGATCGCTTAACGGGCCCGCGAGCGCGGCGTCTGCCGGCGGTGTGATTCAGTTATTCGGCAGCGGGTTTGGGGAATATGAGTCACCGGGAGACGACGGACTTGTCCGGCTGAGAGGAGAAGTACGTGCGGCTGTGGGCGGTGTGCCGGCGCGGGTAAGCTTTGCAGGACAGGCACCGGGGGCAACGAACGGGCTGCAACAGATTAACTTGATTCTGAATCGGTCGACTCCAGCGGGAGATGCGGTTTCGCTTGAGGTCGCTGTGGGGAACAACAAGATTCAGAGTGGTGTAACTATTGCCGTTCAGGGGGCCCAATAGCTGACTGCTATGAGCTTTCTAGATTGCCAAATGGCTCTGTGGCTGATGAGCGGGTTGGCGATTTTGGCGGCGGAGTTGCGGCCGGGGGTATTTGGGGGGCGTGTGGTGGACGAGCTACCGCTGCCGCTGCGGGGATACACGGTGTATTTCATAGGGGAATTACATGGGATTGCGGAGAATGAGGAGTTTCAGCTCGCCTATTTAAAGCGGCTGCGCGCGGCAGGGTTGCGGGATGTGGCGATTGAGGAAGATGGCGTCTATGAAGAGGCTGCGCAGGCGTTTGTCAGCGGCCGTTCGGGTGCGCTGCCCCAGCAGCTTTGTCTGCGGGCCGGGATTTTGCAGGGAATTCGGGATCTGAATTCGACGCTCGGCGATGGGGAGCGAGTGCGAGTACACCTCACCGACATCGACTCGCCGGCTGTGGCGATCCGGCAGCACCTGATGGCGATTCAGCAGAAATTGCAGGCGGACCGGGTGAAGGTTCCGACTGAGGGAAAGATCCAAAAGGCGGGCTTGCAAGCTGTTGCGCGGTTGCGGCGTCTGACGAGGGATGGGGCGGTGCTGGCGGAATTGCGCACGATTGCGTTGTCGATTCAGGCACTGCGCGATGGCCTGGAAGTGGATGTTGGTCCGCCCAAGGGGAGCCCGTATCTCGACAGCCGAGAGGAGGCGATCGCCGGGAACATCCTGGCTCTGTTGCGCACACAGGATGTGCGATCGCTACTGGTGCTGTATGGAGCGGACCATGTGTCGCGGCGTGCGCGGAGGGATGGCGGGCCGGACCGGGATCAACCTTTTCGGCCAGCGGCGCTGCGCCTACAGGAGGCGGGTGTGAAGGCCTATTCGGTGGTGACGTTTCCGTTACAGGGGCGGTCGCTGTGGCGCGGACAGGCCGACGAATTTCCGTGGACCGCGGCGGATGGAAGGCTGGCGTTGGGAGAAGGGCTGGAACGGGTGGTTGCGGCGGCGGTGGAAGCGCGGTACTTCTGGGTGGATCGGGAGAGAGAACGCGTGCGGCTGCCGAGCCAGGATGTGTCGAGCATGGCGGTGGACGGGTTTGTGCTGTTTCCATCCGCACGGCCAATGAGGAATTATTGTGATGGCGGTGGAAAGCGGAAAGAGTAACCGGCTACCTCGGGGCAGCCCCAGCGCCAAGCACGGGACTGCTTCCGAGGTCCGTCTGCGCTCCCGAACACCCCAAAGCGAGAACAGTGTCCGCGAACGCTTTCCTTGAGAACTTTTCGGGTCGCCGCCACCACAGCCAGTCCCCCCCGCAAGTTGCCGGGAGCTATGGTGAATCAACGGCCCGAAGGAAGATAATGGCCCGATTGACCCGGCGCGTCCATGAATCGGGACCAATTCTTCGTATAACCTGATAAGACATTGATTATAAATAGAATCTTTGTTGTTCTGTACTGCTGTACAGATCTGTTTTCCCGCTAGTGGCGAAGGGCAGACTGCCAGTTGAGGAAAACAGTTAGCTCGTTGCGGCCGTGACCCTCCGCAGTCACCATCATCAGGAAGCGATCCCCTTGCGGCCCGACTTCGAAATGGCGGCCAGGAAGTGGATGCGGGAAGAGTCTTTTCGGTTTGGACGATTCGAATTTGCCAGGTCTTCCGAGAACGGGAACCGCCATCATTTGCCCGTCACTGGACTCGTAGAAGATCTCCCGTCCATCGTTGCTCCATCGGGGGTAGGCGCCCCCGGCAGTGGAGATCTGCCATTTGCCTTCGGCTGCGGGGAAACTAGTGACGTAAACCTCGTTTTTTCCGGACTCGTCGGAGACGTAGACAACCCAGTGGCCATCGGGGGAGAAGCGCGGGGAGTCTTCGCTGAAAGGCGTTCGGAGGAACACCCGGGGCTTCGATTCGCCGGCGAGCGGGAGGAGCCAGAGGTCTAGCTTGGATTGGGGATTGACTTCGCAATAGATGAGGAACTTGCCGTCGCGGGACCAATCGTAGGGGTACTGGTCGAATTCGGCATCGACGAGCCGCTGTTCCGGACCGCCGGAGGCTTTGCGGGAATAGAGCCCGATCTTCCCATCGCGGTCACCACTGTAGGCGAACTGTGTGCCGTCGGGCGACCAGACGGGCCAGCCGCTTCCGTCCTTCTCAAAGGTTGCACGAGTTTGGACGTTGCGCTCGAAGCCGTAAACCCAGAGCGCGCGAACCATGCCCCGCTCAATGAGAGCGCGGCGGCCATCGGCGGAGAGACGGACGGAGCGGATCCAGTCAGGCTCGGCGACGAAGCCTGCGATAGTTCCATCGCGGCGTACCCAGGCGAGACGAGATTTGACAGTGGTGCCGGGGCCATAGAGGAGTGTGCCGTTTGCGGAGAGCGAGAGATCGGCGTAGCGCCAACCGTCGGTGAAGCCGACGTCTTCCGCGACCGGTGCGGCCTCGCCAGTGAGTTTGGCGGCGGCGGGATCGAAAGGCTGGGCGACTAGTGTGGTCCCTTTGAGCCAGAGAAGGTAGCCGGGATGTCCGTTGTGTGGAGGCGC
Organism: Acidobacteriota bacterium; assembly: GCA_016185425.1. GTDB lineage: Bacteria > Acidobacteriota > Terriglobia > Bryobacterales > Bryobacteraceae. The sequence continues at coordinate 370,608 of JACPNQ010000043.1, forward strand.
ATAGAGACCGCCGCTGTTGGCGTTGTTGACAAGGGATGAAGCGCCGCCATTAGAGATTTCTATGCCGCGTGCGGTGTTGTTGTAGTAGAGAAAACGATCGGTGCCGGGGATCGGGTAGGGCCAAGCGCTCCCGCGGGGCCCGGCAGGAGCCGCGGAGGAGACGGCACCGCCGGTGGCCTTGACTCGCTGGATAGGGTTGCCGGTGCCGTTGGCGAAGAGAATGTCACCGTTCTCCATCCAGGCGCCGCGTGTGGGACGGACGACGGAGGCGAGGTCGGCGGGGAGGCCGCCGGAAAGATCGATTCGATGGAGTTGACCGGCCGCAAGAAATCCGATGGCGTGGCCATCGGGGGACCAAAAGGGAAGGATGGCGTTTTCGGTGCCGGGAAGTTCGCGCGCGCCGGAAGAGTTGATGCCACGGACCCAGAGCATTTGTTTACCGTCACGACTGCCCGCGAAGACGATCATGCGCCCGTCAGGGGAGATGGCGCTGCCGCCACGGATGCCGGGGCGGAGTTCTACGCCGGCTGGCGGAGTGATGCTGAGGCGCATTGGGGGGGCTGGCGATGGATTTGTGAAGTGGGGCGCGAACCAGCCGAGAGCGGCGCCAGCGAGGAGGGCCATAACAACGATGGGCTTCCGGTTTTTGGGTTGCGGAACTTCCGCCGGTTGGAGTTCCAGGGGAGTGTGATGGACCGGAGCAATGAATCGGTAGCCCTGGCGGGGGACCGTTTCGACGAAGCGGGGATTGCGGGCTTCGTCGCCGAGGACCTGGCGGATTTTTTGAATGGCGGTGTTGAGGCCGTCGTCGAATTCGACGAAGGTTTCGTTGGGCCAGAGGAGCTGCTGCAGTTCTTCGCGGGTGCGGAGTTCGTTAGGGCGCTCGAGGAGCAGGGTGAGGAGGCGGAGGGGTTGCTCCTGGAGGTGGATTTCGCGGCCTGCCTTACGGATTTGGCGGGCGGCGAGGTCAACCTCGAAGACACCGAAGCGGTAGAGGGCTGGGGGATTCGGAGCCTGCACGGGAACTCATCATACTTGAGCGGCGCGAGGCGAACAATGTGCGGATGTTAAGATCTCTTCGCCATCTGCCATTCTGAACCGGGGCAACTTCATCGCCGCCGTGAGTCGAAGGAGCCTCGGCTCATCCAGAATTCGGTCGAATGCGGCATCGCGTTTGACGTAGATCAACTCCGGTTCCTGGGGCTCGAAAGCGCTTTCCCGGCGCGCGCGCCAATAGCCGGCTGGCCCGGGGGATTGGCGTTGGCGGGCTGCCCGCTTCCGTCGCATCGTCGAAACGGCCCACGGCCTCATGCTCCCAGTCGAGGAACATATGAGCGAGCTGACTTTGCGGGTCGAGGCGATGTTGCGGCTGGCATGGCTGGCGTTCCATTGAGCGCCGCGTGGGTAACTGGATCCCAAGTGAAGATACCCCTCCAATGCGAAGTATCGGGAACAATCATCGAGTCACCGGTTCGTAGACGACGTAGGCGAACTGGCTGGAATCCGGCGACCAGGAGTTGACGTTAATCGTGCCCTGGCCACCGAAGAATGTGGTGAGGATTTTGTGCTTGCCGTTCTTTTTGCAGAGCCGGAGCGCCATGCCGGGCATGCGGCCGTTGTGGCCGGGAGTTCCTTTGGGGAACGAGAGAAAGATCATCCGCTTGCCGTTGGGAGAGAAATGCGGGAACCAGTCTTCCCACTCGTCGTTCGTAATCCGCTCGGCTTTGGCGTCGGCAGGGCCGGCGCCTTCGGCGGGCATGCGCCAGATATCCCAGCCGCCGGAACGGTTCGAGTTGAAATAGATCCACTTGCCGTCGGGAGTGTATTCGGGTCCGTCGTCGTAAGCGCCTTTCGAGGTCAGGCGCTCTTCCGGGCCGCCGGCGGCTGCGACACGGAAGAGCTCATACTTCCCTTCCCGCTGGCCGACGAAGGCGAGCCACTTGCCGTCGGGCGACCAACCGTGGAAGTAGCTGGGGGCGAGAGGTGTACGGAGCTGCACATCGGCGCCGTCGGCCCCGGCGACGAAGACCTGCGATTGGCGGGACTGCGGACTGGAGGCGCTGAAGGCGAGTCTGGCGCCGTCTTTCGAGAGGTCGTGATCGTTGTTGCAACGGTAGTCGCCGACGTTGATCTTTTCGAGAGCACCGCCGGCAATGGGGAGTTTGTAGAGATTGCCGCCGGTGTTGACGAGGAGGAACTTTCCATCGCGGGTCCAGTTGGGGGCTTCGATGATTCCATCACCCCGATGGACTTCGCGGGACTTGTGGGTTTTGAAGTCGTAAATAGTGATGTGGCTGCGGAAGTTGGTTTGCGGCTGAGCCGCGGCCGCGAGACTAAGCAGGATTGTGGCAGAGATTGCATTCATTGGAGGCCTTATGTTCGTCGTGGCAGGTCATGCAGGAGTTCATGTCGATGGGTTTTTCCTTGATCATCACGTCCTTGGCGGCGACATCGCCATGGCAACGGCCGCACTTTGCCGCCGAGCCATGGATTTTGTGTGAGAACCAGACGTAGGCGGGAAGCTTGTAGACGCGGACCCAGGGCACGGCCTCCTTTTTCCTGGCGAATTCGGCGAGTTTCTGAATCGCCGCGCTTTCCTTCTTCACAGAGACGTGGCAGGTCATGCATTTTGACTCGGCGGGGAAGGTGGCGGCTTCGCCTTTGCCGGGCATTGTGTGACAGCCGGTGCATTCCAGGCCAAGGGCGAGATGCTTCTTGTGGCTATAGGGAATGGGCTGCTCGGCCGCGCTGAGGAGAAACAGACTAAGGCAGAGCAAACGCAACGTAGGCATCTCCCGATTTTGTCGTCATGCGACCGCCGCCACCACAGGCGATGACGACGTATTGCTTGCCGTTGACACTATAGACAGCCGGTGTGGCATAACCGCCGGCGGGAAGTTTGTACTCAAAGAGCACCTGGCCACTGGATGCGTCGTAGGCGCGGAACATCTCGTCGCGCGTGGCGCCGATGAAGACGAGGCCCGCGGCCGTAACTGATGGGCCGCCCATGTTTTCGGTGCCGACCTCCTTCGTTGTGGTGTCGTTCTTGCCGAAGATTTTCTGCCAGGTGAAGTCGCCTTTGTTGAGGTTGATGGCGGTGAGGAGTCCCCACGGCGGTTTTGCGCCGGAGTTGCCGATCTCGTCGCGGATTTTGGTGTAGCCTTTGAGCGCATAAGGATACGGCGCGCCTGGGGCGGCATCGACGAGTTGGTGAACGGAGGCGACGTTTTGCGAATTGACGTAGAGATTGCCGTTGGGATCGGCCGCGGCGCCGCCCCAGAGTCCGCCTCCTAGCGTACCTGGCAGAACAACCGTGCCCTGACGGCTTGGCGGAATGAAGAGACCGCCGTTGCGCATGCCGGCGGTCTGTTTCGCAATTTGCGCTTTGATCTCCGGCGTGAGGTCACTGGGTTCGAACTTCTGCGCGGAGAACGCCGGCGGCTTGAGCGGGATGGGCTGGGTTTTCGAGGTGACTTCGCCGGGCATGTCAGAGCCTGGGAAGGGGCGTTCTTCAACGGGAAGCAGCGGCTTGCCGGTCTCGCGATCGAGGACGAAGACGAAGCCTTGTTTGGTGATCTGCGCGAGGGCGTCGCGGCCGTTCCACTTGATGAGGTTGGGGTTGACGGGAAGATCGAGATCCCAGATGTCATGGTGGAGCGTCTGGTAGTGCCAGATGCGCTTGCCGGTCGCGGCGTCAAGGGCTACGATTGCATTGCCGAAGAGGTTGTCGCCCACGCGATCGCCGCCATAGAAATCGAAGGCGGGCGAGCCGAGGCTGACGTAGACGACACCGCGTTTTTCATCGAGGCTCATGCCGCCCCAGTTGTTCGCGCCGCCGATAGTTTTCCAGGCGTCCTTCGGCCACGTGTCGTAGCCGAATTCGCCGGGGTGAGGAATCGTATGGAAGATCCAGCGGCGTTTGCCGCTGCGGGCGTCGTAGGCGCGGATGTGGCCGGGGGCAGCGGGGCGTGGACCTTCGCCGACACTCGAGCCCATGATGATGAGGTCCTTATAGACAATGCCGGGGCTGGTAGCTCCGCTGAACGCGCCGGGCGGGTCGCGATCGAGATCCTTAGTCATGTCGAGACGGCCGCTGACGCCGAACGATTCAATGGGCTTACCAGACTTTGCGTCGAGCGCGTAGAGAAGAGTACCGGCTGAGAAGAAGATTCGCTTTTCGCCGCTATCTTCCCAATACATGACACCCCGGTTGACGCCGCGGGTTTTGACGCCGGTTGGATCAAAACGCCAGAGCTCCTTGCCGGTGGCGGCGTTGAGCGCAATGGCCATGAGCGTCGGCGTGGTGCCGTAAAGGACGCCGTCGATCACCGTTGGCGTGCACTGGATCATGGTGCGGCCGCGCGCGTCGGCGTCGCCCGAGTGAAACTCCCAGGCGACGCGAAGCTGCTTGACGTTGGCCTTATTGATCTGGGTGAGCGAGGAGTATCGATTTCCGTCGTTGCCGCCGGACCAGGAGCGCCAGCCGGGCTGTGCATTGCAGGCGAGGGCAGTGAGAAAGAGTGCGTGGCGGGCTACCACGGCATCGTCCGCTTGGTGAACTTGCGGCCGATTTCCGCGGCCTCCTTGCCGCCGGAGCCGATCATGACGCCTTCCTTGATCATGGCTTCGACATCGTTGGGACGGACGGTGTTGAGGAAGGCGAGTTTGTTGGCTTTGCAGGCTTTGAGGACGCGGCTTCGGGCGCCGGCCATATCGGGGTGCAGCTTATCGTTGGCGAGGTGGCCGTCGGGAAGCTTCAGCGAGAGCCCCATATCGCCCGGGCCCCATTCGGCGAAGCCGATGCCGGGAACGGCGGCCACTTTCTCTGCATTGGCGAGGGCGAAGCGATCCTCAATTTTGAGGCCGAGGAGGAATTCGCCCTCGGGGTTGAGTGGCCATGGGTCGGCACGCTTTTTGTATTCGGCGGCGGAGATTCCCCAGATGGCGGATGGGGAACCCTGGCTGCCGTTGCCCATCATGCCTTCGGGAAGGCCGGGGACAGGTTTGGAATCGACATAACGGCAGGCGGATACAAAGGTGCGAATGGCCTCAGGTTCACGGGCGTGGCAGAGGAGGATGCCGTGAATGCCGGTAAGGAGCGCCTGTTGGACGACCCAGAAATTGGCTTCCATGTGGGCTTTGCTGACACCGAGGACGGGCAGCGTGGCGATGACGGCGGGTGTGCGATGGCCGGACTTGGTAGGGCCGCCGTCGATGAGTCCGCGCATGAAGTTTTTGAGGGCGGAGAAATCGAGCTGGCCGTGCTCCATTTCGTAATTGATGTAATCGGCCCAGGTTTGGGCCAGGCGCTTCCCCTCCTCATAGCCCGCGCCGCCGGGGGCGCCGGTGTAATAGATTGGCTGGCCTTGCTCGAGGAGATCGATGGCTTTGTTGATGCGTTTAGGCTTAGTCGACTGTGCAGAGAGCGGGAGCGCGAGAGGGAGAGAGAGGAGAGTGCGTCGATTCATATGTGATGTTCTATATCACAATAGAGAGAATGTCTCGACGCTGGTATTGGATATTGGCCGCGGTGGCGGCGCATGGACAAGGAATGGACGCGATTCTGGCGGCGATCAAGGCCGATCAGGCCTGGACGTTGGAGCAGCAGATAAGCATATGCCAGATTCCGGCGCCGCCGTTCAAGGAGACCGAGCGTGGGAAGGAGTATGCGCGACGGCTGGGGGAGCTGGGACTGGTAGACATTCACACTGACAGCGAGGGGAATGTAATCAGCCGGTGGCCGGGATCAAAGGCGCCGAAGCCGCTGATCGTGTTTAGCGCGCATTTGGACACGGTGTTTCCGGAGGGGATGGACGTCCGGGTAACGAAGGATGGGCCGAAGCATAAGGGGCTGGGGATTGGCGACGATTGCCGGGGGCTGGCTTCAGTATTGACTGTGGCGCGGGCGTTTCAAAAGCACAAAGCGGAGTTTAACGGGACCATTCTCTTTGTGGCGACGGTGGGAGAAGAGGGCCAGGGCGATTTGCGGGGCGTGCGGCATTTGTTCGGGAAGGAGCTGAAGGGGCAGATCGACGCATTCCTCTCCGTGGATGGAACGGGAACGTCGCTGGCATCGCGGGCGGTGGGGAGCAACCGGTATTTGGTGACCTACAAGGGCCGCGGCGGGCATAGTTATGGAGCGTTCGGAATGCCGAACCCGGCGCATGCGATGGGACGGGCGATGGCGAGAATCGCGGACATACAGGTGCCGGTGAGCCCCAAAACGACGTTCAATATCGGGCGAGTGGAGGGCGGCACGAGCGTGAACTCGATTCCGATTTCGGTGAGCATGGAAGTGGATATTCGAAGCGAATCAGCGAAGGAACTCGCGGCGCTGGATGAGCGGCTGCGGGCGGCGCTGCAGGCGGGGCTGGATGGCGAGAAGCAGCGTTGGCCGGCGTCGAAGGCACCGTTGGATCTGGAGATCAAGACCATGGGGTTGCGGCCGGCGGCGGAACCACCGGACTCGTTGCCGATCGTGCAGAAAGCGATTGCGGCAGGCAAAAAAGTAGGAGTTACGGTGTTTGCGACGCGGGCGGGGTCGACGGACTCGAATATCCCGATGAGCTTGGGGATACCGGCGATTACGATTGGCGGTGGCGGCGGGGCGCAAGGAGCGCACTCGATTGACGAGTGGTATGAGGATACCGCAGATTCCTACAAGGGCCCGCAGTGGGCCGCGATGATCTTACAGGCACTTACAGAGAAATGATTCAGATAAAGAGCGATGTTACGCCGGCGGCGCTGATGCCGCGGATTGAGAAGCTGTGGGCCGCGTCGGCGGTGAAGATAAAAGCACTGGAGACGGCATGGGAGCCGGCGTCAGGCGCGCCGGTGTTTACCGTGCAAGGAAAATACACTTCGCGCGGATGGACGGAGTGGACGCAGGGGTTTCAGTTCGGAGCGTCGATCCTGCAGTTCGACGCGACGGGAGAGAAGTGGTTCCTGGAGCAGGGGCGGAAGCGGACGGTGGAACTGATGGCACCGCACATTACCCATGTGGGTGTGCATGATCACGGGTTCAATAATGTATCAACCTATGGGAATCTGCTGCGGTTGATGGGCGAGGGGCGGATTGCCGGGAACGAGTGGGAGCGGAATTTTTATGTCCTCGCCCTGCAATGTACGGGCGCGGTGCAGGCGTCGAGGTGGTCGACGATCCGCGGCGGGGGTGGGTATATCTATTCGTTCAACGGCCCGCATTCGCTGTTTGTGGATACGATCCGGAGTTTGCGGGCGTTAGCGGTGAGCCACAAGTTGGGCCATGTACTCATGGCCGAGAACGATCAGAAGGTCTCACTGCTTGACCGGTTGATTGATCATGCGCGGGCGACCGCGGATTACAACGTTTTTTATGGCGAAGGGCGGGATTCGTACGATTCCTTGCCGGGGCGGACCGTACATGAGGTGGTGTTTAACCGGAATGACGGCAATGCGCGCTGCCCGAGCTCACAGCAGGGATATTCCCCGTTTACGACGTGGACGCGGGGGTTGGCGTGGGCGATGCTGGGGTTCTCGGAACAGTTGGAGTTCTTCGCAGCACACGGCATTGCAGCGCCGGCCTTTATGATGCGGGCAGCGCGGGCGACATGCGACTTCTACATTGCGCAATCGCCGGTGTGCGGGGTGCCGTACTGGGATACAGGCGCTCCGGGGCTGGCGCGGATGGGAAATTACCTGGACCGCGCGGCGGAGCCGTTTAACGATTGGGAGCCGGTGGATTCGTCGGCAGCGGCAATTGCGGCGCAAGGCCTGTTGCGGCTGGGGCAGATCACGGGTGAGGCACGTTACCGGGACGCGGGATTGACCGTGGCGGGGACGCTGTTCGACGAACCGTATCTCAGTACAGACCGGTCCCACCAGGGATTGCTGCTGCACTCGGTATACCACCGTCCGAATGGCTGGGATCATGTACCTGAGGGGCGGAAGGTACCTTGCGGGGAATCGTGCATGTGGGGGGACTACCACCTGAGAGAGCTGGCGCTTTACATCCAGCGGCAGGCAGAGGAAAAGCCGTATTTGACGTTCTGGGGGTACTCTGCGCCCTAAAGTACCGACTTTAATAAAAGTCTAAAGCGAAGCGCCTAAATGGCCGATCAACGGAAGAGAACCGAGCGTGCCTCTAACCATCGGCCAAACAGTGAATGGATACGAACTGTTGGACTACCTCGATAGCTCCAGCAAGCGGATTGCATTTCGCGCGCGAAATGTAGCCAACCAACGGATTGAGCAATTGCTGATCCTGCCCGATGGAGTGCAGCACGATCCGGAGCGTTCCGCGAGGTTCTTCCGGGAGAGCCGCATTCTGGCGTCGTTGCAGCATCCGAACATTCTGACCTGCTACGGCGTGGTCGAGTTGGGCGGCCGTCTGGCTATTTCAGTAGAGGCGATTGAGGCCGTCACACTGTCGGACCGGTTGGAACTGGGCCCGATGGAAACGGAAGAGGCGGTCCAGTCGATTTTGCAGGTGCTGGCGGCGGCCGACGCGGCCCACACGTCGGGAGTGATCCACCGCGAGATCTCACCGGCCAATATCCTGATCACGCCGGAGAAGCTGGTGAAGCTGACGGGATTTTCCGCGGCGAAGACAGCGACGGACCCGAGCGTAACGCGGGCGGGAACACTCGTCGGCAGCGCGACGTACACAGCGCCTGAAGTCTTTCACGGCGTAACGGCCTTGGACCCGCGGATTGACGTGTACTCGATCGGCTGCGTGTTCTATGCGCTGGTCACGGGGCGGCCTCCGTTTACCCAGACCTCGGAATACGAAGTGATGCTCGCGCATGTACAGGCACCGCCCGAGCCGCCGAGCCGGTACAATCCCGCGATCAACGGCGTTTTGGACGCGGTTATTTTGAAAGCGCTTGAGAAGGATCCGAATGCGCGGTATCAGTCGGTGCGGGAGTTCTACCATTCGATTCTGAATCCGGGCACTGTCTATATACCGCCTCCGCCGGTAGTGCCGGTGGTTGAACCGGCAGCGGAGTTGCCGGCGCCGCCGGTTCTGACGGAACCGGCGGTTTCACCGGCGTGGATCGCGCTGGGAATAGGAGCGTTGTTGCTGCTGATCGGAGTTTGGGTTCTGTTGCGTAGCGGTGCGTAGGGCTCATGAAATATCAGTCTGGAGATACCGTTGGTCCTTATCGCGTCACCGGGGTCATCGGCGAGGGCGCGACGGGAGTCGTCTATCAGGTCGTGAATTCGGTGACGGGCCGCCTGGAAGCGATGAAGATCCTGGCGGACACGTTGACCCATGATCTGGATCAGGCGCAGCGTTTTTTGCGCGAGATTCAGTTGCAGGCCAAACTGGATCATCCCAATATCGCCCAGGTGCGCACGGCGTTCTGCGAGGGGGCGACCATTGTCCTTGTGATGGAACTGGTCGCGGGAGAGTCGCTAGGGTCGATTTTGCAGCGAGGCTCCTTAACGGTGGACGGGGCAATCCGAGTAGCGGAACAGGTGCTGAACGCGCTGATCATGGCGCATCATCACGGTGTCGTGCATCGGGACGTAAAGCCGGCCAATATTCTGGTGGACCGGCAGGGCGTGGTAAAGCTGACCGATTTCGGACTGGCGAAGCAGTATGGCGACCCTGGGCAGACCGCGCAGGGACTGGCGGTTGGGACGGTGTTCTACATGGCCCCGGAGCAGGTGCGGGGATTGGCGGCGACCGATTGGCGCGCGGATTTGTACGCGGTCGGCGTGCTGTTGTATGAGATGCTCACCGGACGGAAACCGTTTGACGGCACGGAGCAGTATGCGATCATGCGGCAGCAAATCGAACTCGTGCCGGCACCGGTTTCGCATTGGGCGCCGCATGTACCGAAAGAGTATGACGCCCTGATCGCGCGGGCGCTGCAGAAAGATCCGGCGAAACGGTTTCAATCGGCGAGCGGTTTCCTAGCGGCGCTGCAGGAGTTGCCGCTGTCGGCACCGAAGCCGCGCCGGGAACGATGGCAATATGCGACGTATGCGGCCGGCTTGGCCTCGCTGCTGCTGGCGGCGTTTGCGGTTCCGCCAGTCTGGTGGGAACCGGAGCTTGAAACGATATCCATTTCGATGCCGGCGACGCCGGAGGTGCCTGCGGGTGCATGGCAAGTGCAGCCAACGCTGAGCCAGCCTCCGGCGCCTTCGCCGGTTCGAGCGTCGGTAGTGCCGGCGGCCGCGGCGGCACCGGCTCCTCCTCCGCGGCAGGAGCCAGCGCAGACGCCCCCTCGGAAACATGCACCGTTCCCAGCGACACGGGTACAGAGAGCGGAAACCGTAGCGTCGATTGACCCGCCGGCGACGAAAGGGGCACCCGCCGAGGCTCAGCCGCACACGCTGCCCTCGTCGCCGAAGATAGTCATTGCGGAACCGGCTCCCGATGAGCAGGTTCCGGCTGTGGCCGCCCCGGCGTTGCCCGCCGAAAAACCCGCGAACTGGATGCGCCGCGGATTGGGACGGGTACCGAAGTTGTTCCGGCGGAAGGAACCGCAAAATACGCAGAGTTCGCAGAAGCCGTAGCAGGAGCCCGTACCGGTATAGACTGTCCGGTAATGTCTAAACTGCTGCGCCGCATTCACCTCTACCTCGCCTTGTTCCTTTCACCGTGGATCTTGATGTACACGGTGTCGACTTTTGTAATGAATCACCGCGAGCTATTTCGCGGACCTGCGCCGGCGGGACCGCCCCGATTTGAGGTTGA
>JACPNQ010000046.1 GCA_016185425.1 Acidobacteriota bacterium
ACTCCACCTCGCGGAAAAAGCCGCGGAACTGCAAGCAGACGGTATGACGGCGGAGCGCGCCCGCACTGAGGCGCACCGGCGATTTGGAAACGCCGGACTGAAGCACGAAGAGTCACGGGAGGTTTGGATGACACGGTTATTGCCGGAACTTGTCCAGGATGTCCGCTATGGCTTTCGCACCATGGCCGCCAACAAGGCATTCACCGCCCTGGCGGTCTTGTCGCTGGCGCTCGGCATCGGCGCCAACACTACAATCTACAGCTTCATGGAGTCGATTCTGATGCGCTCGCTGCCGGTGGCCGATCCCGAGTCGCTGGTGGTCGTGTATTGGCGTAGCCGTCCGCCCCGGGACGGCGGCAGCAAGGAGTCCGTCCACGTCATGCACGGGGTACAAGGCATGGCGTGGCCGGGCGATAAAGGCTCCATGGTCAGCGGCATGTTCCCATACGGCGCGTTCGAGACGCTTCGCGAGGAGAATCCCGTCTTTTCCACGCTTTTCGGATACTTCAACGGATTAAACCGTACCCTGGCCGTCCGCGGGCAGGCCATGAGCGCCAGCACGGAGTACGTCACCGGCGAGTATTTTCGCGGCCTGGCCGTGGCGCCGGCCGCGGGACGTCTGATCGACTCCGAAGACGACCGTCCGGGCGCGGCGCCTGTGGCCGTCATCAGTTTTGCTACAAGCCAGAATCGCTTCGGAGGAGCGCCGCATGCTGTTGGCCAGCCGATTCTCGTCGATAACGTTCCCTTCACGGTGATCGGCGTCGCGCCGCCGGAATTCTTCGGAGTCGATCCTGCGGCGGCGCCGGACCTCTACCTTCCGTTGCACGCGAATCTGCTCGTGGACGGTGCCCAGGCGGCTCGTATGTATCCCGACGGAAACTTCTACTGGATTGAAATGATGGGCCGCCTGCGTCCCGGTGTGAGCATGGCCCAGGCGCAGGCAGCGCTGGCTCCCCGTTTCCATCAATGGGTTGCGACAACCGCGACGACCGACGGTGAGCGCGCCAAACTCCCGGCGCTGCTGCTGAATCCCGGCGCCGCCGGTCTCGGCCGTTTGCGCCGGGAGTATTCCAAGCCTCTGTTCGTGCTCCTGGCGATGGTGGGATTAATCCTGGCGATTACGTGCGCAAACATCGCGAGTCTGCTGCTGGCAAGGGCCGCCGCGCGAAGCCGCGAAATGGCTGTCCGGCTGAGCCTGGGGGCGGGACGGTTCCGCGTCGTGCGGCAGTTGCTTACCGAGAGTGTGATGCTGGCGTTGCTCGGCGGAGCATTCGGGGTCTTGTTTGCAATCTGGGGCATGCAATCGCTGACGCTTCTGCTCTCCAACGGGCAGCAGAACTTTACGCTGCACGCGGAACTGAACTGGAACGTGCTGGGCGTGACGGCGGCGCTCTCCGTGATTTGCGGCCTGTTATTTGGCCTCGCTCCAGCGATTCAGTCGACGCGTTCGGACGTCATGCCCGCGCTAAAGAACGGCGGCGGGGGCGGACCGCGCCGCCGCGCGCAGCACGTTCTGGTGGTCGCCCAAATCGCGATCTCTTTTCTCATCCTAGTCGCCGCCGGTCTGTTTGTCCGGACACTCAACAACCTGCACTCCGTCCAACTGGGATACGCTCGCGAGAACATCCTTCTGTTCTCGCTGAATGCGCGCCAGGCCGGGCACCGCGACCCGGAGATCGCCACTTTTTATGCGGACCTGCGCAAGCGCTTCGAATCGATCCCCGGCGTGAGCGCCGCGACGCTTTCGCAATCCTCGATCATCAACGCCGCCCGCGCCGGGCAGGCAGTCAGGGGGCCAATGAAGATCGGCCCTGTTACCATCGAGGGCGCCCGCGTCATGGGCGCCGGATCGCGTTACCTCACGACGATGCAGATTCCGATCGTGGCCGGGCGCGAGATCGACGACCGCGATCAACCGGGCTCCACTCCGGTTGCCGTGATCAGCGAGCGGCTGGCGCGGACTTACTTCGAGAACGAGAACCCGGTGGGCCGGCGCATCACGCTCCCGGAAGAGAAGCGCGATCTCGAAATCGCCGGCGTGTCGGCTAACGTGCGGTACGGTAGTCTGAAAAACGAAGATGAGAGTGCAATGACCGTGTTCGTGGCGGTCAGCCAGTTTTCTTCGGACCGGGCGACTTACGCGCTGCGCACGGCGGGTGATCCGCTGCGATATGTCAACACTGTGCATGAGATCGTGCGAGGGGCAGATTCCCGCATACCCGTCACGAACGTGGTTACACAGGCTGCGGAAATCGATCGGACGATCAGCCGGGAACTGACATTCGCGAAACTATGCACGGGTTTCGCGATTCTGGCTCTCCTGACCGCATGCGTCGGGCTCTACGGGACGATGTCCTACGGCGTCGCGCGGCAGGTGGGCGAGATTGGCATCCGGATGGCTCTGGGCGCGCAACGCGGCGCCGTAGTATGGATGGTTCTGCGCCGCGTTCTCCTACTGGCGGGGGTGGGACTGGCGATCAGCGTGCCTGCCGCGTTGGGCGCGTCCCGGCTTCTCAAATCGCTGCTGTTCGGTACCCAGCCCAATGATCCGGTAACCCTGGCGCTGGCCGGCGCCGTCCTCCTAATCGCCGCGATTCTCGCTGGCTATGCGCCGGCAAGGCGGGCGTCCCGCATTGATCCGCTGGCGGCGCTGCGGCAGGAGTAAGACATGGTCCGTCGGACAACGAAGGATGAAAATGTTCCGCGCTCGCGTACATTGATTATGGTAGCTGCTTCGCGATAGAGGCCGAGCTAAGTTGGGATCGAGGACGCGGCCGCAGCGAAGTCCTGGATAATGCGCCAACAGGCCAGCCCCCGCAGCACCAGAGTAATGCGGCCGGGAAACTTACTCGCGACATTGAGGAGACATTTCGATCCGATTTTTGCCGGTAGATAGAGAGAAAGTGTAAATTGGTCCGCGAGTGGGCCGGGAGGCGAACAGCCGCAGCTATAATCCGAAGAAGCAGTTGAGGTTAGATATTGTGCGGTCCAGCAATGAAAGTATTCGAACCGTTCCGGCTTGACACCGTGAACCATTGTTTGTTGCGTGCGGAAGAGCGTATGCCCCTCACTCCGAGAGCGTTCGACGTATTGCGCTACCTTGTCGAGCGGGCCGACCGGCTGGTGACTCCGGAAGAGATTCTGGAGGCGCTATGGCCCGAGACCTACGTGAACCCCGAAGGCATCCGGAAGTACATCCTGGAAATCCGGAAGGTGTTGGGCGACCGGCTCAGCGAGCCTCTTTTTATCCAAACATTTCCGAAACGGGGCTATCAGTTTATAGCGAAGGTGACCGACGAGCGCAGACTCCCGCCGCGGGCCACCGCATGCGGAAATATGGTCGGCCGCGGGGCGGCACTCGCCCAACTCCACGACTCCTTTGAAAAGGCATCGGCCGGCCAACGGCAAGTGGTCTTCGTATCGGGTGAAGCCGGCATCGGCAAGACGACGCTCGTTGATATGTTCCAGCAGGCCGCTGGTCATCGGGATCCGCGGATTGCGAGGGGCCAATGCATCGAGGGCTTCGGGGGAAAGGAAGCGTACTACCCGATGCTCGACGCGCTGGGCTCGTTGTTTCTCGATGCGAAACACGGTTCGTTGGTGCACACGCTAGCGAAACACGCGCCCACGTGGCTGGCCCAATTCCCATCCCTCGTGAAACCCGAACAGAGAGACTGGCTCCAACGGGAGGTCCTGCGAAGCACTCACGGGCGGATGGTGCGGGAGATCTGCGAAGCGCTGGAAGCGATGGCGGCGCACGGTCCGTGGATCGTAATCCTGGAAGATCTCCATTGGGTTGACGCTTCGACGTTGGACCTGATCTCCGCCTTCGCCCGGCGCAGGGAGCCGGCGCGAGTTCTCCTGATCTGCACGTACCGGTCCGCCGATGCCGCCTTTTCCCAAAGTCCGCTAAAGACCCTGAAACAGGATCTGCTCGTCCACCATCTGTGCCACGAAATCACCATAGACCGGCTGAACGAGCCCGACATCGCGGAGTATCTGACAAAGGCGTTTCCGGATAACCTCTTTCCTTCCTGTTTTGCGCAACTGATATACGACAACTCGGATGGGAATCCTCTGTTCATGGCGGCCGTCATCAGAGACATCGTGAACAGGGGCTTGATTGCGCGGGACGAGGGAAGGTGGCGGGTCGCCGCGCCTTGCCGGGAGATCTGCCCTGGTATCCCGGAGACTCTTCAGGGAATGTTGGAAATCCAGTTCCAGCATTTGAGCGCGGAGGAACAGCGCATTCTGCAAAGCGGGAGCATCGCTGGAGAACGGTTTTCGAGTTTGGCAGCCGCTTCGATGCTTAACCTCTCCCCGGCCTCAATCGAAGAAGTGTGCGACAGGCTTGCAAACCGGCAGCAATTCATTCGATCGATTGGAATACTCAGGACCCCGAACGGTGTCCCTTCCGCTCATTACGAATTCACGCATTCCCTTTACCACCAAGCCTTCCACCGTAGTCTCTCCGGTCTCGACCGGTCCAGTCTTCATCGGCGATCACGGATCGACCATCCGGTGCCAGTTCCCAGAGAAGCGTAGCAGCAAACCGGCGGCCGTGGCGCCTGCGTACCCGCTCAGGGCCTGCACGAGGCGTGTCACCACGGTGGCATCGTACGTGGGTATATGGTGTTCGAGAACTTTGCAGCCTCCCATTGCCGCAACGCCCTTCGTATAGAACACGTCACATCCTTGACCGCAATCGGAATCCCATGGAGCGGCCCTAAATACCGCCCTGCCAGGATCCCGGACTCCGCCTTTCGCGCTTGAGCCAGTGCATGGTCTGCGATCACTTCCCGATATGCGTTCAGCTTCGTGTTCACGGCGTCGATCCGCGAAAGTTGCGCCTTCGTTATTTCGACCGGCGAAAGCCCGCGAGTTCGAATCCGTGCCGGAGTCCAATTGTAGCCTTCGAAAGTGGACTTGGCAGGGCAGTTCTAGATGGAGCCAAAACGTCAACCTTTTGAGAACAGTGAGCTACCAAGAAGCCGCGACAGCTTAGTCCTTTGATTTCGGGCTCGAGTCGAATATCCCGGTCAGAATTTCTGTCTCGTCGTGTCGGCCCAATACCGCGAGTCTTTCGGGATTTCCTGCCATAGAGGGAGGCTCAGACCATAGGGATGGTCATACAGAATCCTGCCGCCGAACATCGTCATCACACACTGAATTTTTTGATTTCCTACGATCTTGCCGCCGCCGGATCCGAGGTAGGCGAACTTCCCTTTGACGATTTCCAAGACGGCGATGTCAGCCGTCGACCCAACACTCAGGTTGCCGAGTTCGGGCCGGTGAATCATCTGAGCGGGACTTACTGTTGTGCGCCGGATGATTTCCTCAAACGGCACTCCCATACAGAGCAACTTCGACATCACATTGGCCAGATTGATTCCCACCGTGTAAGGTGTATCCGAAAACAGGTCTGCGCTAATGGAATCGGGTATAAATCCGTGCTGAATCGCAGGCGTCACCCGCCTCAATGAGAAACTCCCGGCGGCATGTCCAAGATCGAACATTACGCCCCGCGCTCTCGCTTTGGTCACGTCCGGATTCAGTTTGCCGTCCTGCGTGAGGAAGGGATAGCGATCCGCCAGACAGTGAGTCACAATGTCGCCGGGACGCATTTTCTCCAGGAGGAACTCACGATAGCTTGTTGCGGGAAACGTCCCCTGGGGCGGCATCGGAGTGAAGTCCGCCAGTACCGGCAGCCGGGTCTGGCGGCCAGCCTCGACAACTGCGTCGACCGACGCCCAGGGGAGGCGCGCTTCAGAAAACGTTCCTCCATAGTGGCCGGTCTTGAATCCGACGATGAGGTTGGGGTATTTCCTGGCGGTGTCAACCGCAAGCTGCACCTTGAACTGAGCCGGATCCTGTTCCGCCCCGCTAGACTGCGCGCCGGGGGCGGCAATATTGAGAAAGGAAAGGATCCTCATTTTCGAGCGGTCCACGATCTTTTTGAAATCTTCGAAGCTATCGGCGCCCGCCGTTCCGCCGTCGCAACATGTGGTGACGCCCGAAGGCAAGCAATGATGATCGGCAATCACGGACGGAGTGAGATCAAGGCGGGTGTAATAACAACAGATGTGTAGATCGATCAAGCCAGGCGTCACATAGTAGCCCGCAACATTGATCGACTTCTTCCCCGCGGAGTCCGGAATATTGCGGTCCACCCGAGCGACTTTCCCATCTAGCAGGGCAACATCCATTTGCCGATTAATTTGGTTGGCCAAATCGATCACGTGCCCACCCTTGAGGACCATTTCGTATCGCGGAGTTTCCTGTGCCAAGGCAGATGAGGCTGACATCGCAGTCCCCAGCAGTGGGGTGGAAACAAACTCTCTTCTCTTCATGGCCCCGTATCTCCTCACATGAGTTCGGTTTGGAGGACGTTTTCGTTCCTTGCCGACTCCGATGAAAGTATACTGCTGCCTTCCACGCCGGCGTTCCCTGGCCGCTGTATTCCCGCCGCGGACAGATGGCCGACGATTCGCGCACAGCTTCCGGCCGAGCCCTGTTCCGAGCCTGGCGAAGCGGATCGGGTGGCGACATTCAGCCCTTTTGCCCGGCAGAGAGAGCTTCCGCATAGGGAAAACTAAGAAAACCCTTGGCTCCGCCCATTCGCCTGAAGGGCGGCACCTCCTGCGGGACGAGGATTTCGGTGGCCTTGATCGTCGCCGCGCACGCTCGGCGATGGACGAGCTCGCGGGGCTGACTCCTACGGGATCATTTCCCGCAATTTGTCCAGCCAGCCGGGCGAGTCAAATCCCTCCAGCATCCACAGACTGCTGCTTCGTCTTGTGGCAGGAAAGAGAATGCTCTTTCCGTCCGGAGACAGGCTAAGGCGAATGCCCGGATTGCTGTAGCTGGAGGGGGCATAATCCTTGCTGAACTCGCCGATGACTTTCTCTGCTTGCGTCGCGATATCGAGCGAAAACAACGAGCAACGATCTGAACCTACGCGGATTCCGTAGAGCTGTTTGGAGTCGGCGGAGAAAGTCATCTGAACCGTTTTCCGCTGTCCGAAACTCTTTAAGCTTTTGCCATCCGGGGAGATGATGCTCCATCCGGCGTCGTCCTGGCGATCGTAGAAGAGGATCCATTGCCCGTCCGGTGACCATTCCGGCAACGCAACTCCTATGTTCTTACGGACAGGCGTGGGAGCCGCTTCCCCACTACTTTTGACCACCATCAATGCGATTTCGGCATTTTTGTATTGCCAATACACGATTTTTCCTCCGTCCGGAGACCAGGATCCGACGCGCTCGACAACATCTTTTGTATTGTTTGTAAGACGAACCGGAGGCCCGCCAGAAACGGAAGAGATCCAGATTGAGGATTGCTGGTCCTGGTCGGCGCGCAGATAAACGACCCGGTCAGCTCCCGGTGAAAGCGCCGGTGTGCCGAAGGCCGCGGTGTTCGCCGGCGGAAATGACTCTTCTGTAACGACAGGGCGGTCCGCGCCATCGCTGCGCATCCAGATGGCCGGCGATCCATTGCGATCGCTGGCGTATACAAACTTCGGCTGCTGCCGTGCCCATGACGGCATGCCGGTCGCCATTTCCGACGAAATAACCCGCTGGATGGTTGCATCGCTGAGCGAAGCCGACACAATCATGAAGTCGGCCTTCGACTGTACGAAGAGCAGTTTCTTCCCGTCGGGCGATAGCGCGGGCTGCGATTCGGATAGCGCTAATGTACCGGCCGTAACCCTCTGCCGAATTCCGGAATGAATACCCGCAGTCCAGAGATGGCCACCCTGTTTGTCCGTGGATGACAAAACGGCGTTGCGGCCGTCCGGAAACCATGACCAGCCGGGCGTTGGACCCTGTCCGTTCAGGCTTTTCATGATCCGCCGCGGAGCGCCGCTTTCCGGCGGATATGGCAACTTCCACGCCTGCCTTCCGCCCACGACATCGACCAGAAGCATGAGCCAGCGGCCATCAGGTGCGAATTGAAGCTGCGGAAGATTCGAGAATGAACTGGTTTCAAACGGCGCGGGCGTGTAACGCTTGAACTCCGATCCTACAGGCGATGCCGTATAGACCGAGAGTTTCCCCGCCTCGTAGCCGATGCCGGCGATCGCCTTCCCATCCGGGGACACCCGGGGGAGGCGGATGTCCATCGGCATGATCAGTTCAGGGTCGCCGCCAAACACCGGCACCGAGAATAGTGCGTATTGCGGCTTGGCGCCCCGCGGGTTCGTTCCTCGCATCAGAACTCGCTTGCTGTCCGGGGACCATCCCGCGGGGTGCCAGTCCTCCGCTGCACCCGTCAGGGGGACGGCGGTCGGCGAATTCAAGTAGCGCAGGAACACGCGGCGGTTGCCAGTCACTCCGGCAGCATATGTGAATGCTTTGCCGTCGGGAGACCAAATGGCGATCGAAGGGTTCTCCCACGAAACTTCGATCGGCGTGAAGCTGTAGGCTCCGATGCCGCCGGCCGGGTGCATCCACCACGCGGCCGCCCCGCCTAAAAATAAGGCGATGAGGCCCGCCAATAACATCGGCCTTCTCGACCGAACTTGATTTGGCGTCTTTATCTGCGCCGTACCGGCTGCTTGCACACCGCTCGTCGCGGTCTCCGAGAGCCGGTCGCGAACCTGCCGCAGTTCCCGATACAGATCGCGTGTCGAATCGTAGCGGCCGGCAGGCTCCTTGGCGAGAAGCCGTTCTATGATCCATCGCAAGGGCGCAGGCACAGCCGGCGGCAGGGGGTCGATCTCCTCACGGATGATGGCCGTCATGAGTTCAGCCGCGCTGTCACGCTTGAACGCGCGCCTGCCGGTCGAGAGCTCATACAAAACCAGGCCTAAGGAAAACTGGTCCGATTGCGCGGTGAGGTCCGTGTTGCCGCGCGCCTGCTCCGGACTCATATATGCAATGGTTCCGACCAGGCTACCGGCGCTGGTGAGCCCTGCTGTGAGGGTGGCGTCCTTGGGTGTATTGTTCGAAGCCACTGGCTTTGCGAGACCGAAATCCAGAATCTTGACTTTGCCATCGCGGGTGATCAGAATGTTGTCCGGTTTCAGATCGCGATGCACAATTCCCGCGGCATGAGCGGTTGCGAGGCCGTCGGAAATCTGGACCGCGATGTCGAGCAGCTTACGCGTCGATTCCGCAGGCGCAAGCGGCGCGCCTTCAATAAACTCCATGACCAGGTAGTTCGGTCCGACGTCGTAGACCTGGCAAATATTGGAATGGTTTAGTGCGGCAATCGCGCGAGCCTCGCGCTCGAAGCGATCGGTAAACTGCTGGGCGGAGACCTTGATGGCCACATCGCGCCCCAGCCGCGGATCGTGCGCGCGGTACACTTCCCCCATGCCGCCCGCGCCAATGGGAGCAAGGATCTGATAGGGACCGAGCCGGTCGCCGATAGAAAGCGGCATAGGGTTCAGTTTAGCCAAACAAGAAATGGACAGAACCTGGATGACGGTAAGTCAACGGACAGCGCCTGCGCGCCCCGGATTGGGAGATTCTATCCGTGTGGCCGGCCGGAGCATCGCGAAAGGTAGGCGCGGTCCGAGGATTATCAGCCGAGGACTGACGTGCCCCTTCCATTGAAGAATTCCTCCGCTAAACTTGGGAATCATGTCGAAGAAGCGGCTAGCCTCCAAGGATATTCCGGAACCAGGCGCCACACGGCGCGAAATGCTCTACGCCGGGAACTCGCTACTGATGCCGGCGCTGCTCGCCGGCTCGCAAGCGATGGCGGCGACAGGACCACTGCGGCCCGGTAAAGATATCTACCGCTCAATTGGTGTCGAACCCGTGATCAATTGCCGGGGTACGTTTACCATCATCGGCGCATCGGTTGAGCTGCCCGAAGTGCGGGCCGCCATGGACGCCGCCGCACAACAGTTCGTGCAACTCGACGAGCTTGCCGAAGCGGTCGGCCGGCGCCTTGCGGAGTTGACGAGCGCCGAATGGGGCATGGTTTCCGCGGGCTGCGCGGCCGGCCTGAAACACGTCACGGCCGCCTGCGTCGCCGGAGGAAATCCGGAGAAGCTCCTGCGCATACCGGACTTGACAGGGATCGACAAGAACGAAGTGGTCGCGGCAAGATCCGCACGCAGCGTTTACGATCACGCCATCCGCAATATCGGTGTGAAGATGATCACCGTGGAAACGGCGGAAGAACTGGAACGCGCCCTAAGCCCCCGCACCGCCATGATCTATTTGTCCGCCGGCGGCTCCGGTCCTCTTGCGCTGGAAAATGTGGCGAGAATGGCCAAGCCGCACGACATTCCGATTCTTGTCGACGCGGCGGCCGAAGTACTTACGATCCCGAACGTTCACTTGCAGCGCGGCGCAACTGTGGTCGCCTACAGCGGCGGCAAGGCCATCTGTGGACCGCAATGCGCAGGTCTCCTGCTCGGCCGGAAAGATATTCTGCTTTCGGCCTGGCAGGCAAGCTCGCCGCATCATGGGCCGGGGCGAGACAACAAGGTGGGGCGCGAAGAGACGCTCGGGATGCTGGCGGCGGTGGAGGCGTGGGTGAAGCGCGATCATGCCGCTGAGTGGAGGAAGTGGCTCTCCTACCTCGATACGATCGCCAAGCGGCTATCAGAGATAAGCGGAATTAACGCGGCTGTTCGCGAGCCGAGCGGGCTTTCGAACAAAAGTCCGGCGCTGATCCTATCGTGGGACCCGGCGAAACTCCACGTTTCCGGCGAAGAAATAGCCGAAGAGGTGGCGCGCAGCAAGCCGCGGATTGCGCTTGGAGCGGGCGGCTTGCGGCGCGACGCCGCCGGAGCCGACCCCTCGACCACATCGATCAGCATCACAGCGTGGATGATGCAACCAGGCGACGACAAGGTCGTGGCCGAGCGGCTGTTCGAAGTGCTGTCGCGAAAACGCAGTCCAAAGCCAGCGGCCGCGGCTCCCGCCGCGGACGTCAGCGGGCGGTGGGACATTGATGTCGAGTTCTTCAGCAGCAGGAGTCAACACACTCTGACACTCGAACAGACCGGAAACCGATTGCGCGGTTCGCACAAAGGCGATTTCTCCGTGCGGGATGTATTCGGCACAATCGAAGGCGACAAGATCACCCTGCAGAGCACGGATTCAAGACCCGGCGACACGATCACATTCACGTTCTCGGGATCGCTGTCGGGCGACACGTTTTCCGGCCCGGTTTACATGGGTGAATATCTAGACGCGAAGTTTTCCGCAAAGCGCCACCAGTATCCGGACCGGCGCGGAGCCATCTTAATTCCCGGCGGACCACCACTGGCAAACTAGAGCGAGAACATACTTCTCCCACGCCCGCAACGCAGTGCACGGGCGCCGTTGTCTGGGATCGAGCGCAGATTTACGATTCAAAAGTTCCAGGGTTTTTCGGAGACTGCAACGGGATTATCGATCGCGTTGGTGGCAAGGAGACGGCTTCGATGGGTCCAGCCTGGGCGCCCAGACTGGCCATGCCGAGTTGGCTGCGTCCGCGAGGTATTGGTCAAAGGCAAGCATGGCTACTCCTTCCATCTAGTACAGTGTCTCCCACTGTTATCATCGAACTAGACCCGATCGCTCGCGCCGGCCTTACGCGGTTGTGGGTTGGCCATTCCGGCGGCAAAACTGAAAATGGCGGTTGCATCTCCAGTCGCGGCGAACATTTCGTTTCGGTTGAATGGCGAAACGGTTCACGCGCCGTCCGCCCCCTCCCACACCACGCTGCTCGACTACCTTCGAGCGCGCGGGCTCACCGGCGCCAAGGAAGGGTGCGCGGAAGGGGAATGCGGAGCATGCACTGTGGTCATGGTCAGGCCAGGCGAAGCGGGTAGCGTATATAAGCCGGTCAACAGTTGCCTGGTATTTCTTGCTCAGGCCGCCGGGCATGAAGTCCTAACCGTGGAAGCGCTGGCGCATGACGGTGAACTTCATCCGGTGCAGCGCGCGATGGCCTCAGGCGGCGGGTCCCAGTGCGGCTACTGCACTCCAGGCTTTGTGATGAGCCTCTTTGCCGAACACTACCGGCCAGGACGCAACGGCGCTTGCGAGACCGCGGCGATGGCTGGAAATCTTTGCCGTTGCACGGGCTACCGGCCGATTCGCGACGCGGCTCTGTCACTTGGGCCCGCGTCAGCCGACGACTTCCGCGCGCGCCTTGCGCGGCCCGCACCTACGCTGGACGAGTTTGCCTGCAATGGCTTCGCACGGCCCGCAAGTCTCTCCGAGTGCCTGGGGTTGCTGGCGGCCGATCCCGGCGCGCGCATTGTCGCCGGAGCGACCGATCTTGCGGTGGATACGAACTTAAAGGGCGTCCGGTTTCGACGGCTGATCAGCGTGGAGGCGGTGCCTGAGCTGCGCGGGTTTGACGACGCCGCGGCACATGTCGATATTGGAGCGGCGCTCTCGCTGGATGAAATCGCCTCACGGTGGACGGCGGCGCCCACGTTCTTTCACGAGTGGCTGGAACTGTTCGCCTCGCCGCCGATTCGCAATCGCGCTACGCTGGGCGGCAATCTGGCAACGGCATCGCCCATCGGGGATGCGGCGCCGATGCTGCTGGCGCTTGATGCCGAAATCCGCATCGCGGGGACGGCGTCGATTCGTGGCGTTCCGCTGCACGCATTCTTCACGGGCTATCGCAAGACCGCGCTTCAGCCTGGCGAGGTGATTCACTCTATCCGCATTCCCAAGCCGCTGCCTGAGCGCGTGCGTTTCTATAAGGTGGCGAAGCGGCGGCTGGATGACATCTCCTCGGTTGCGGCGTGCTTCGCTCTCGATTTCGAAAGGGCCAGCCGCGTGGCGAAAGCGCGGTTTGCGTACGGAGGCGTCGCCGCGACGCCTATTCGCGCGACTACGGCGGAGGATGCAGTGGCAGGGTTCCCTTGGGACGCCGCGGCCGCGGAACGTGCCCAGGCAGCGGTTGCGCGAGCGCTCTCACCGATTGGCGATCACCGTGCGTCCGCGGCGTACCGCCTTGCCATGGCGCAATCGCTCATCGGCAAATTTCATGAGGAGACGCCGCGATGAAGTTCGTCGGGAATCCCCACCCTCACGAAAGCGCCGAAGGCCACGTCACCGGCGGCGCGCTCTATACGGACGATCTGCTTGAGCGCTTCCCTGGTGTGCTACATGCGTGGCCCGTGCTGGCGCCACACGCCCATGCCCGCGTATTGGAATGCGATCTCTCCGCCGCTTGCGCACGTCCCGGCGTAGTAACGACGCTCAATGCCGCCGATGCGCCGGGCGAAGCCGACTCCGGCGCCAATCGCCATGATGAGCCGCTCTTCCCTAAAGAGGTGCTCTATCACCAGCAACCCGTCGCATGGGTTTTGGGAGAGACCCTGGACGCGGCGCAGGACGGCGCCGCGCACGCGCGCGTGCTTTACGAAAAGCTGCCGGCGATTCTCACCATCGATCACGCAATTCGCGAGAGCAGCTTCCATTCCGCTCCCGCGCGCTTGCATCGCGGCGACGCACGCGCCGCGATTGATGCCAGCCCGCTGCGGACTTCGGGCGAACTTGCGATCGGCGGGCAGGAGCATTTTTACCTGGAGACGCAATGCGCGCTGGCCGCGATTGACGAATCCGGCGGCGTATTGGTGCACTGTTCCACGCAACACCCGACGGAAACACAGGCGATTGTGGCGCGCGTGCTCGGCATCGGCGAGAACCGCGTCACCGTCGAATGCCTCCGCATGGGCGGGGCTTTCGGCGGCAAAGAGGTGCAAGCGAATGCCTGGGCCGCCATTGCCGCGCTGGGCGCATGGAAGACCCGGCGTCCGGTGCGCGTGCGCCTGCCGCGCGCGCTTGATATGGCGCTCACCGGCAAGCGTCATCCTTTCTTCGCGCGTTACACCGCCGGGCATGACGAGCGCGGGAAGCTGTTGGGAATCGAAGCGGAACTCTACTCCGATGGCGGATGGAGCCTGGATCTTTCCGAACCGGTTCTGTGGCGGGCCATTTTTCATTTGGACAATGCGTACCTGCTGCCCGCGGCCGCCGTTACCGGATACATCTGCCGCACGCACAAGACGTCGCAAACGGCATTTCGCGGCTTTGGCGGACCCCAGGGCATGGTGGTGATTGAAGATGCGCTGGACCGTATCGCGCGCGCACTCGGCCTTCCGCCGCACGTGGTGCGCGAGCGCAATTTTTATCGCGAAGGGGATTCCACGCACTACGGCATGGCGGTCAAAGACGCATCGCGGATCACACGTATTTGGGATGAGCTGAGGGAATCATCCAGCTTCGACACGCGCCGCATTGCCATCGATGAAATCAACGCCGGCGAATCGAATCGAAAGCGCGGCATCGCCATCACGCCCGTGAAGTTCGGGATATCGTTTACGGCCACCATGTTCAACCAGGCCGGAGCGCTTGCGCTGATCTATCGCGATGGCACGGTGCAGATTAATCACGGCGGAACGGAGATGGGCCAGGGGCTGCATACGAAGATCCGCCAGATTGCGGCCGAGTCGCTGGGCGTGCCGCTTGAAACGGTGCGCATCATGCCGACGCGTACGGATAAGGTTCCCAATACGTCGGCGACTGCCGCGTCCGCCGGCACCGATCTGAACGGCGCGGCGGTACTGGACGCTTGCGAACAACTGAAGGCGCGGCTGGCGCCGGTAGCCGCCGCACTGGCCGCCGAAGGCAGGCCCGCGGGCTTCGCACAGACCGTTGAGGCCGCCTACCGCCAGCGCATTCCGCTGTTCGCGCAAGGTTACTACCGCACGCCTGGTTTGAGTTACGACGCCCGTACCGGCCAAGGCAAACCGTTCCACTACTTTGCGTATGGCGCCGCCGTAAGCGAGGTTGAAGTCGATGGCTTCACCGGCGACTACCGGGTGCTGCGCGCCGATCTGCTGCACGATGTGGGTGAGTCCTCTTCGCCCATCATCGATATGGGTCAGGTGGAAGGCGGGTTCATTCAAGGCGTGGGTTGGCTCACGCTAGAGGAGTTGGTATGGAACGATGAGGGCCGTCTGGCGACGAATGGCGCTTCCACTTACAAGTTGCCTTCGTGGGCGGAGTTGCCGGAAGATTTTCGCGTGAAGTTTTTGACTCGCGCCGCTGAGCCGGGCGTAGTGTTTGGCAGCAAGGCCGTTGGTGAGCCGCCTCTGATGCTGGCCATCTCTGTGCGTGAAGCGCTGCGCGACGCCATCGCCGCATTCGGCAAAGGCGGCTTGGTGGAACTCGATAGTCCTGCGACGCCGGAGCGCGTCTACTGGGCGATTGAACGCGCGCGCGCCGTGCCGTCCACCAGCGTTCTTAACGAGGCGGCGGCTGGGGTCGCCCGTCCGTGATCTTCCGCGCCGCAGTATTTCACGTTCCGTTGAATCCGTTTTCCAACGACCAAGCGCTCGCGTCATTCGACGACGGTGCGTTGTTCGTTGACCGAGGCCGCATCATCGCCTCCGGCGATTACAGCGATATCCGCGCCGCTCATCCGGGCGAGCCGGTGCGCGATATGCGCGGCGGCATCATTCTGCCAGGATTGATCGACACGCACATTCACTATCCGCAGGTGCGAGCCCTCGGTGGTATCGGGCATACGCTGTTGGATTGGCTGGAACAGCACACGCTTCCCGAAGAGTCGCGCTTCCGCGACAACCGGTACGCCGCGGATGTAGCCGATGAATTCCTCTATTTGCTGGCGTCACATGGGACCACGACAGCCATGGTTTTCGGCGCTCATTTCGCGGGAGCCACCGCCATCCTATTCGAAAAGGCGCGCGCCTCGGGATTGCGCATTGCCAGCGGGCTGGTGCTTTCCGACCGCAACCTCCGCCCGGAACTGCACCACACGCCGGAACGCGCTTACCTGGAAAGCACCGAACTCATCCGCCGCTTTCATGGCGCAGGGAGGCTGCTTTACGCAGTGACACCGCGCTTTGCGCTTTCCGCATCGGAGGCCATTCTGGATGTGTGCCGCACGCTGATGCAGGAACATTCCAGCGTGCGCTTTCAAACACACCTGAACGAAAATCCGGACGAGATCCAATCAGTGGCGCATCTGTTTCGCGGCGCTCCGGATTATCTGGGCGCCTACGAACATTTCGGTCTGGTTACGCGCCGCTCGGTTTTCGCGCATAGCGTCCACACCACGGACAGCGAAATCACACGCATGGCCGCGCACTCCTGCTCCGTTGCCTATTGTCCCGCCAGCAACGCCGCGTTGGGCAGCGGCTTCTTTCCGTTTGAGCGGCACTTGCGCGCTAATGTGCGGATCGCACTGGGCACGGATGTGGGCGGCGGCACCGGCTTCGGCATTTTGAAGGAGAGTTTACAGGCTTATTTGGGGCAGCGGCTTGCGCCCGGCGGTTTCTTACTGACCGCACCCCAACTGTTGTATCTCTGCACGCTGGCCGGGGCGCGCGCCATGGGGCTCGAAAACGAGACTGGCGATTTCACACCCGGCAAAGCGGCCGACTTCGTTTACCTGCGTCCGCCCGAGCGCAGTCCGCTGGCGGCCGTTATGCGCAATGCGCCGGATGCCGAAGGCCTGCTGGCGGCAGTGCACACTTTAGGGGATGCCGAGAGTATTCGCGAGACCTGGGTGGAGGGCGAGTGCGTCTTTCAGCGGTGAACACGATGCTTCCTGAGGAATTTATCGGCGTGCTTGGCTGGGTCTTTGAAGATTCGCCGTGGGTGGCCGAGCGCGCGTGGGCATCGCGTCCGTTCGCTACGCGCGAGGCGCTGCACGCAGCGATGTGTGACGCGGTGAAGAGGGCGCCGGCGGCGGACCAACTGGCGCTGCTGCGAGCTCATCCCGATCTGGGAAAGCGCGCCCGCATGAGCGCCGCATCGGCCGGCGAGCAAAGCGGCGCAGGGCTGGACCAACTCACCGCGGCCGAGCACGCTGAGTTGACGGCGCTGAACAACGCCTACCGCGACAAGTTTGGATTTCCGTTCCTCTTTGCAGTTAAGGGCAGTGGCAAGCTGGATATCATGGAGGCTCTGCGCAAACGCATCCAATCGTTGCCGGCCGAGGAGTTCCGGGAAGCGCTCGCGCAAGTTTTTCGGATCGCCGAATTCCGTCTGGAGGAGACGATTGACGCCGCCTGACAATTCGCCACACCGGTTCGCGAGCGGCTGGAAGCGCAACTATTACGGTAAGGGCGACGTGATTGTCTACCGCCTGAACCGCAACGCGGCAACCGGGCCTGCCCCGTTCTTCGGCGCCAACGTGCTGTTGCTGATTTATGGCGATGCCTTCTGGCCAACCTACACCACCGGCGACAATGCCGGCCTGGTTGCAACGGACTCCATGAAGAACTTCGTCCAGCGCGAGACCGCGAACTTTCCCGGATCGCACCTGGAGGAGTTCTGCCAATTCCTTGCGACTAAGTTTTTGGACACTTACCCGCACGCGGCCGGCGCGCAAATCACTGCGACCGAGATTCCGTATGGCGCAGTGGGTGAATCGTCCTATGCGCCGGCCGGCCCGGATCGCGCCTATTCGCGCCTGGAAATCGCGCGCGAGGGCGGTGCCAACGGTACTGTGGAAATCCGCTCTGGCATTCGCGGCTTCCGGTTGTTGCGCTTAGGCGGCAGCGCATTCTTCGGATTCATTCGCGATCAGTACACCACGTTGCCTGACATTCAGGATCGCCCGCTCCACATGTGGCTCGATCTAGAGTGGAGTTACACCAGTGACGCCGATGCGCTGAACAACGGCGTGGTGACGGCGGCTGTACGCGCCATCGTCAAAGAGATTTTCTGCGGCTTCGAATCGGGCAGCATTCAGCAAATCATCTATCAGATTGGCGCGCGCGTGCTGGAACAGATTCCCGCCGTCGCGCAGATCGATCTCGAGGCCAACAATCGCACCTGGGATGCAGTCGCAGGAAATGCCGCTTCCATCGGCATCTACACCGACGCGCGGCCACCGTACGGTTGCCTGGGCCTATCCCTTAAGCGCTGATATGGCCCGCCTCTCTACTCACGTGCTCGATACCGCAAGCGGCCGCCCGGCTGAAGGGATTGCCATCGCTTTATACCGCGTGACCGGCGCCGCGCGCGAGAAGTGCGCCGAGACCATCACCAACCGTGACGGCCGCACTGACGCGCCGCTGCTCTCCGGTGATCGCATCCCGGCCGGCGTGTATGAGCTGATCTTCGCCGCCGGTTCGTATTTGGAAAAATCGGGCGCCGCGCTTACGGATCCGCCATTTCTCGATGACGTGGTCATACGCTTCGGCATCGCCGATGAGGCTGGCAATTACCACGTGCCCTTGCTGCTCTCCGCGCACGGGTACACCACCTACAGAGGCTCATGAGTCGCGATTGGAGCAGTGCCGCGCGGTTGTGCATCGCCCGTTGCCGTGAGCTCGCATCGTTCACCGAAGAGCCCGGGCGCATTACACGCACCTACCTTTCGCCGCCGATGCATCACGTGCACCGCGCGCTTCGAGGTTGGTTGCAGCGGTGCGGCGCCGCTGTCTCCATTGACGCCGCAGGCAATCTGCGCGCGCTTCTGGGCCCAGGCAACCGGCCGCGTCTTTTAATCGGCTCGCACCTGGACACCGTGCCCAATGCCGGAGCTTTCGATGGAATTCTAGGAGTGGTGCTGGGTGTGGCAATGTTGGAAGCAGCGGGCGAGTTGACCTTCGACGTCGAAGTTGTCGGCTTCTCCGAGGAGGAGGGCGTGCGCTACGGCATTCCATTTATCGGCAGCCGCGCGGCGGTTGGCTTGCTTGACCAGGGAACCATAGCGACCATTTCCGCCGCCATTCGCGACTTTGGCCTGGACCCGGCGGAAATGCCCGCGGCCCGCATCAGCCCGAAGGCAGCCGCGTTCCTGGAGGTCCATATAGAGCAGGGGCCGGTGCTTGAAAATCTCGACCTGCCACTAGGGGTGGTCACCGCCATCGCCGCGCAGAGCCGCGCCGAGATCGTCTTCCAGGGCAGCGCGGCTCATGCCGGAACCACGCCCGCCGCACATCGCAAAGATGCGCTGGCGGCTGCGTGCGAATGGGTGGGGGCAGTGGAACGCGCAATGGTGGAGACGCCCGGTCTGATGGCCACCGCCGGACGAATCACCGCCGAACCAGGCGCACGCAACGTGATTGCCGGCCGGGCCACAGCCACGCTGGATATTCGCCACGCATCGGGCGATGTGCGCACCGAAGCTCTTGAGCGGCTCACGGACTGCGCGCACGCCATCGCGTTGCGTCGAGGTCTGGACGTCAGCGTCGAAATCCAATCGGCCGCACCCGCCACTGCCATGGATTCCGCGCTCACAGATGTCCTGGCCGCGGCAGCGGCGGCATCAGGAACACCGGCACTCCGAATGGTTAGCGGCGCTGGACACGATGCAATGATTCTGGCTCCGCACGTGCCGTCCACCATGCTCTTCGTTCGCAGTTCCGGTGGCAGCCATTGCCCCGAGGAATCCGTCCGCGAGAGGGACGTGGCCGCGGCCCTGGCGTGCGGTTTTGAATTCATGATGCGGAGCTCGCGCGAGGGATTGCCGCATGCCTGATCTGTTGATCCGCAACGGCTCTGTGGTTACCGCCAGTGGCATGGTCAACGCGGACATCGCGATTGAAGATGGCGCCATATCCGCCATCGGCACGGAGCTGTATGCGCCAGGGGAAGAGATCGACGCCACCGGTCTCACCATTCTTCCGGGTCTTATCGACATTCACGTGCACTTCAACGAACCGGGGCGCACCGAGTGGGAGGGCGCCGCAACGGGTAGCCGCGCGCTTGCCGCCGGCGGGGGCGTCCTCTACTTCGACATGCCGTTGAACTCGTCGCCTTGCACGATCTCGGCGGTTGATTTTGACGCCAAGCGCGCGGCTTTGGAAGCGGCGTCGACCACCGATTTCGCGATGTGGGGTGGCTTGGTTCCGGGCCGCGTCCGCCAGATGGCTGAGCTTGCAGAGCGCGGAGTGATCGGCTTCAAAGCCTTTCTGTGTAACTCGGGCCTTGCGGAGTTTCCAGCCGCCGATGACGACACGCTCTATCAGGGAATGCGCGAAGCCGCGCGTTTAGGGCTGCCCGTCGCGGTCCATGCTGAGAACGATGCGATCACCGGCGGCCTGGCCCGCCACGCACAGGCCGAAGGACGCACCGGGGCTCGCGACTATCTGGCGTCTCGCCCCATCGCCGCCGAGGTGGAGGCGATCGAACGCGCCGGTCGCATTGCGCGCGAGACCGGCGCGAAGCTCCACATCGTGCACGTCAGTTGCGGCTCGTCTGTGGCCGCCGCGCTGGAATCCCGCGCGCAAGGGACGGATATTTCCATCGAGACCTGCGCGCACTATCTGCACTTCACGGAAGACGACATGGTTCGTATCGGCGCCGCCGCCAAGTGCGCGCCGCCTCTGCGCAGCGCGGCTGAACGCGAATCATTATGGGATCGGTTGACCCGCGGGGATATCGATGCGGTTGCCTCCGATCATTCGCCAGCGCCTCCCGAAATGAAAACAGGCGGCGACTTCTTCGCTATCTGGGGCGGAATTGCCGGCGTGCAATTTACGCTGGCGGTGCTTTTGCAGCGCGCCGATCTGCCGGTGGAACGCATCGCCTTGCTCACTTCGGCGTTTGCCGCTCGCCGTTTTCAGTTGCCTAACAGGGGTGAGATCGCCGTGGGCCATGATGCCGATCTCGCGCTGATTAATCTCAACGAATCTATCAGCGTGGATGCGGCGAGCCTCTTTCAACGGCACAAGATCACACCCTATCTGGGACAATCTTTCCGCGGCTGTGTGCGCCGAACGATCCTGCGTGGGCGGACCATTTTTCATGACGGCCAACATTTTCCGGGCGCGGGCCGCTTGATTCGCCCAGCTCAAAGGACATAGCCATGCACAACCTGGGACATACGCGCAGCGC
Organism: Acidobacteriota bacterium; assembly: GCA_016185425.1. Taxonomy (GTDB): domain Bacteria; phylum Acidobacteriota; class Terriglobia; order Bryobacterales; family Bryobacteraceae. The sequence continues at coordinate 20,796 of JACPNQ010000046.1, forward strand.
ACGCCGCACCGATCATTATCTACTCACGCCCGATACTTTCGTTCGAACTCCCATGCCGGGCATGACCAACGCCACCGCGGTGGTGCATGCCTCGCCCGCGGGCGGCGCGAAATTCACACAGTATACGGCTGAGCTGGAAGCTGGGGGAGCCTTCGGGCCTACCTCCGCGCAGCGCTTTATCTACGTGCTCGAAGGCGTTCTGACGGCGGGCGAGTGTACGCTTGGCCCCAACGCGTATCTCTACATTCCCGCGGGAACCGCGCTGGAGATCCGCGCCGCCACGAAGGCGCGGGCAGCCGTGATCGAAAAGCCCTTCCAACCGCTGGCCGGCGTCGCCGCTCCGGAAATCCTTTCCGGCGATGAAACCTCCGTCGCTTCCGTCGCCCTGGGCGGAGACGAAACCCTGCAAGTCCGCCAACTTATTCCCGAGGGTCCGCGTTTCGACTTCGCCGTGAATACGATGATCTACGAGCCAGGGGCCGCGCTTTCCATGGTTGAAATTCACGTCATGGAGCACGGCCTGCTGATGCTGGAAGGCGGCGGCATCTATCGGCTGGGCGACTGCTGGTATCCCGTGACCGCGGGCGATTTTATCTGGATGGGACCTTATTGTCCGCAGTGGTTCGGCGCCCTTGGCAAAACGCCGGCGAAGTATCTCATCTACAAAGATTTCAACCGGCACCCATTGGACCCGGCATGTTAACCGCGAATCGTGCGCGTCTGGACGGGGAGATTGCAACGCTTGCCGCGATCTCTGAAGCGGCGGCACCCGCAGTCACGCGAATCGTTTTCTCCGCATGTGATCTGCGAGCCCGCGCTTACTTCAAAGAGCTGGCGCACTCGGCCGGTCTGGCGCTTCGCGAAGATGCCGTGGGCAACACGTTCGCCCGGTGGCCGGGCTCCGAACCGGGTCTGTCCGCCGTCGCCACAGGTTCGCATATCGACGCCATTCCTAACGCCGGCGCCTACGACGGAACCGTGGGCGTGCTCGGAGGAATTGAGGCGATCCGCGCGTTGCAGGCCGATGGATTCGTGCCGCGCCGCGCCATCGAGCTAATCCTTTTCACGTCGGAGGAGCCCACGCGCTTCGGCATCGGGTGCCTGGGCAGCCGATTGATGTCGGGCTCGCTTGACGCCTCAAGCGGTTCGCGCCTGCGCGACCAAGCGGGCAGCACGTTGGATGAAGTGCGCAGCGCCGCCGGGTTCACGGGCCCGCTGGAGACTGTCCGTATGGCTGCCGGCGCCTACAGCGCATTTGTTGAATTGCACATTGAGCAAGGTCCGTTGTTGGAGCGCGAAGAGATCCCAATCGGCATCGTCACCGCCATCGCCGCGCCGGCGAGTTTGCGTATCACCATTGATGGCGAAGGCGGCCACGCGGGCGCGGTTTTGATGCCTCAGCGGCACGACGCGTTTCTCGCGGCGGCAGAAATCGCACTTGCCGCCGAGGCCGCCGCGAAAGCCACGGGCGCCATTGACACTGTTGCCACGGCTGGTGTTTGCGAGGTGTTTCCCGGCGCCGTCAATAGCATCCCCAGCCGAGCGTCGCTGATGCTCGACATTCGCGATATCGATGGTATGCGCCGCGATTCGGTGCTGCGCTCAGTCGATGCGTCAATCGCCGGGATCGCCGCCCGCCGCGGCGTCCGCATTGCCACCGAACTCATTAATGCGGATGACCCCGCGTCCTGCGGCCCCGCCGCCATTGAAGCCCTCCGGGAAGCCGCGCTCTCTCGCAACCTTCTACACCGCGAAATGGTGAGCCGCGCCTACCATGACTCACTGTTCATGGCTCGTATCGCGCCGGTTGCGATGTTGTTCATCCCCTGCCGCGGCGGCTACAGCCATCGCCCGGACGAGTTCGCTTCCAGCCAGCACATTGCGCAAGGAGTGGAGGTGCTAGCCGAAGCTCTGCGCCGTCTTAGCTCCGCGTAACTGCTTGCAATGATATCGAACGCGTGAGGCGCCCAAAGATCCGGCCAGGCATTGAGGATTTGCCGGATTTCCGGAGTGGTTCGATCATCCGTGAGGTATACTGTTGGGCTCATGGGCATAACTCGTCTTATAAGCCTCGTAAGTCTCGCGGCCGCGGGTGCGCTGATGTTAGGCGCCCAGGGCCAACCTGAAGCGCGGATCTACCGCGCGAAAGCGACGATTCGCGGCGCGGCCGGTTCGGGAGTCTCCGGAGTGGTGCGCTTTACCCAGGTGGATGGCGGCATTTTGCCGACGGTATTAGTAGAAGCCGAGATTATCGGACTGCAGCCAGGAGCCCGTCACGGATTTCACATTCACGAGCGCGGCAATTGCTCCGACACCAACCCCGTGACCGGCGCGGCGGGCGCTTTTGTCGGCGCCGGCGGACATTTCGATCCAGGCCCGAAAAGCGATTCCAATCCCGACGCGAACCATCCCTTCCACATGGGAGATCTTCCGAATATCCAGGTGAACGAGTTCGGCGTCGGATATCTCCGGCACACTACCAGCCGCGTAACGCTCTCGCCGGGCCCGTTGACTATCTTCGATCCAGACGATCCTACTACCGCGTTCGACGACACCGACAGCGCCGTGATCCTGCACGTCAATGAGGATCAAGGGACCACCGGTACTGCGGGTGGCGCGGGTGGGGCGCGTCTTGCCTGCGGGATTATCGATCGTGTTAGCGGCTGGGAGACGGCTTCGGTTCCAAACGCATCGCCAGCCATGCGGGCCGAGAAGTCACCCTCCGCGAGCGGCCACGAGGGCCACGGCAAGAGCGCTGACGCGCAGCACTAGCGGTCAGTAAGCCGGAGTCCCGCCGCCGCAACATCGCCGGCGTCGAGGAATGGCGCCGGTTCGACCACCGATCACCCGCCTCTGCCACGATCACAACCCCTATTGCGGTTCCACGCAGCGCATCGAGCATGTCTCGCGGTCACAATCGCCTTCTTAGGTTGACTCCTTGACGGCGGGCAACACAACGCAGAGCCGGGCGCGATATGTTGTTAAGTCACGCCATGCTTCGATTCGCCATCCTCTCCTTTCTTGCCATCAGCCTGTTCTCGCAGGACCGTGCCGGCACCGTCCAGGTTCGCGTCTCCACCGACCGGTCCGATTGGCGCTATGAGCCCGGCCAACCCGTCCGCTTCCGCATTGTCGCCGTACAGGATGGCCATCCTCTAAGCGGCATCCAGGTGTCCTACCGGATCGGCCCCGAGATGATGCCACCGAGGATCGACCAGACCGCGACTCTCAGCGCCGGCGGTCTGACTGTCGATGGCGGCACACTGAACGAACCCGGGTTTCTCCGATGCATTGTTACGATCGAGCGAAACGGGAAGGTCTACCGCGGACTCGCCACAGCCGCGTTTCGGCCGGAAGCCATCCAACCTACGCAGCAGGACCCTCCCGACTTCGATCCGTTCTGGGCCGCCGGTAAAGCAGCTCTCGCCAAGGTTCCTATAGACGCGAAGGTCACGCCGCTGCCCGAATACGGAAACTCCTCTGTCGACTGCTATCACGTCAATCTCCAGAACGTCGGCATGGGTTCCGCTCCTTCGCGCTTCTATGGAGTTCTTTGCGAGCCGAAGGCGCCTGGCAAGTATCCTGCGCTCCTCAGCGTACCCGGCGCCGGCGTCCGTCCCTATCGTGGTCTTGCCACGATGGCCGCGCGCGGCATCATTACCTTGCAGGTGGGGATTCACGGCATTCCGGTCACGATGGACCAATCCGTCTACGACTCCCTCGGCGCGGGCGCACTCGCAAACTACAACACCTTCGGACTCGACAACCGGGACCGCTACTACTATCGCCGCGTCTATCTCGGCTGCGTTCGCGCCAACGATTTTCTGACCAGCCATCCCAAGTGGGATGGAACCCATCTCGCGGTCACCGGGGGCAGTCAGGGCGGAGCACTCTCCATCGTCACTGCCGCGCTTGATTCCCGCGTCAAAGGCTTGGCCGCGTATTACCCGGCGCTTTCCGATGTCACGGGATACCTGCAGAATCGTGCCGGGGGCTGGCCGCACATGTTTCGTGCCGCCGATGGCCCGCTGGCGCACCGCTCGCCGGACAAGATTGACACAACGCGTTATTACGACGTGGTCAACTTCGCACGCCGCATCAAAGTACCGGGCTTCTACTCGTGGGGTTTTAACGACGAGACGTGCCCGCCGACCTCCATGTACTCGGCTTACAACGTAATTTCCGCACAAAAGAAATTGCTATTGGCGCTCGAAACAGGGCACAACAACGTCCCCGAGCAAGTCGCTCAAGTCGATGAGTGGCTGCAAGCGTTCCTGAAGACGCGCTCGCCAGGAAACTAAGATCCGTACTCGCGGCGCGGCCCCCTATCTCCGCACGGATAGCATCACACCCGATGGCGACGAAGCGCCGCCAATTGTCGCAATGATGGGCCAGTCTCCGTCCGCCAGCGATGGCGGCACCTGAATCGCGATCTGGTAGAGTCCCGCGTATCCCGGGGCCAGGGCCGCGCCGTGGACTGTGGCGCTAATTCCATTCACCGTCACCAGCGGCGCAATCGCCGTCGAGTAAGTGGCATCGGCCGGAACTTGCACTCCGTACGGTATGGGAGGCAAGGCCGGGCCGAATCCCGAGGCCCCACAGGATCAGCACTTCGCCGGGCTTGGCCGCGACGGTGGGCAGAGCGGGGAAGGTGCCGGCGCGGGCAACGAAGGTGAAGTCCTGCCGGCTTGCGACCGGCTGGTTATTGGGCCAAGTGAAAAGGCGGGACCGTAGAGGCGCGAGACAGCCGTGCTCCCGAGGCAGTAGTAACGACAACTTCCTTCGGCCCGACGCCCCCGCCGGGAACGAGAATATTGGGTTGTGTGGGGCTCACGAAGGCGATGTATGCACTCACTCCATCGATCGTCACGGACAGTCCTTCGAGCGAAGTGGGTAGCCTCCCGTTCACAATGGAGCGATCCCAGGTGGCCGCCGTTCCCGCCAATCCGGAACCCAAGATCGTTGCCCATCCATTCGGTACGATGCCCGGCTCGAAACTCGCGCCGCTCACTATACCGTTCGGCGCGATCGCTGGCCCCGCAGACGCGGCGACTCCCCAGATCTTGCGAATCCGGTAATTGAAAGTATCCGCGACATAGAGGTTGCCCTCTTCATCCAGGGCCAACGATCGCGGTGAGAAAAGCGTGGCACTCGTGGCCGGACCGCCATCTCCCGTATAACCGGGCAGACCTGTCCCGGCGACGGTAGAGACGAGGCCGGCCGGCGAGATGCGCCGAACTCGATTGGTGTCCGTGTCGGCATAGAAAAGATTGCCGGCGCCATCTACAACGACATTGGCCGGCGTCATCCCGGTGGCGGGCAAAGGCACTGATCGTCCCCGCCGGGTTTATCTTGCGAACACGATTCGCAAGCGAGTCCGTGATGTAGAGGTTGCCCGCGGCATCCACCGCCACGCCCGTCGCCATGAACTGTGCGCCGATCGCAGGGCCTCCATCGCCGGAGTTCCCGAGCAAGCCTGTGCCGGCGATGGTGGTGATGACGCCGTTACTCGAAACTTTGCGAACCTGCGCGCCGCTCGCGATGTATACATTTCGGTTGCTATCGACTGCGATCCCGTTCGGAAATACCTGCGCGCTGGTAGCGGGCCCACCGTCTCCCAGGCCAGGCCCAGCTCCGCCTCCGGCAAAGGTGCTGATGATCCCAGCGCTGTTCACCCTCCGAATTCGATTATTGGCTTGGTCGGCGATGTAGAGGTTGCCGGCCGAGCCGGTAGCAATCGTCAACGATTGGCCGCCGCCTCCAATGCCCGCCCTGGTGGCGAGACCGCCATCTCCCGGAAACGTTCCCGTTCCGTTTCCCGCGACCGTCGTGATCGTTCCCGGCGCCTGGGCCCAGACCGAAGGCAACGATACGCAGATCGCGGCGACGACCAGCAAAGGTCGCACTCCCGGCTTAACTGCCGCACCGTCGAGCGTAATGGCGTTAGGCCCTTGCGAGAAGCGGCAGTAACGCGTTTTCAATGGCTTGCCGTGTTATGTCGTCACCCGCCGCAAGTAGTGAAGCGTGCAATTCCTGTCGTTACCGCAGACCAAGGGACTCGACGGAAGCGCTACCACAGGCCGGATGATTGGTCCGCCCGACTCAATCTCTTCGCCCTCCGGCGAACGCGCTCAACGAGGGGTTCGGCTCGATTCCTGGAAGGAAATCGCGGCGTATTTGAACCGCGATGTGCGGACGGTTCAACGTGGGGAGAAGTCCGCTCGCTTGCCCGTGGGCAGACTTCCGCAGTATTTATGCGGCGCATCCGACAAGAGCGTCTATGGAATCATCCGGCTGCCATGCACGGGAGGCGCGGCGGAACTCGTGTTTCCGGGCTACCGGCTCGCGGCGGGAGTGGAGCCTTCAGGCAAAGGACTCTATGTGACACGGAGCGATCACCGCAGCCAGAGTGAATTGCCCTTTGTACCTTTGCCATCGGAGCCGGAAGTCCATCCGGCGAATGTCAACTTTGCCAATGATGCCTTAGTCCGTCCGGAGGGCATCTATTATCTGGACCGCCTGGCGGAGAGCCGCTTGCTCCGGTAGCGCGTACCTCCAGTCGCATGGCGGGGCGGTGAGCTTGCTGCACGAATACACGAAGACGCCGGGGCGCGGAATTTTGGTTTCCGCCGGCGGCAAGTTTGCGATTGCCATGCGTGTGACGCCTCCGTTCCGTGACCTGATTCTCCTGGAAACAGCTCGCCGGTGACACCGCCAGGCGATCCCGAGTTGTTCAATGGCCGGTTTCTCGTTAGCGCTGCGCGCTGGGATCTCCGGTGGGGGGCGGCGCGTGGTCCTCCGCGCCGGGCGGACCGAGCAATTCCCGGAAGATCGGCTTCAGAGCGTCCGCCCACACCTGATACGCCTTTTCGGCCGGATGGAGTTTGTCGGCGGTCATCATGCCATCGAAGAGCCGGCCTCGCGCGTCGGCCAGTTTGTCGTTGATGTTGAGATAGCGCACCTTCCGTTCGTCCGCCATCTTCGCGAGATTGCCATTGATTTGGCTGATGAGGGGCAGGACGGCCAGATTATCGTTGCGTGGAAAAATGGCGGTGACGATCACGGTGGCCTCGGGCGCTTTGTTTCGAATCGCTGTTACCAGAGCCTGCATTCCTTTGGTGACGTCCGCGACCAGGGCATCCTCCGTGCCTGCGGGAATGACACTGCCGATGTTGTTTGTGCCTGCCTGCAGAACCACGATTCTTGGATTTACATTATCCAACTCGCCGTTGTTCAGGCGCCAGAGGATATTCTGAATTCGATCCGCCCCCCAACCGAAATCGGCTGCATTCCAGCCGAAGAAATTCCGATTCCAATTGGCGAGCAGTTGAGGGTAGTCGGTGGCGCCCCATCGCCTGGTGATAGAATCGCCCTCGAAGTAGATGTCGATGCGGCCCTTTTTCGCCTTTTGCATTAGCTGAGCGTGGGCGATTAATGAGTTCGCGTCCGTCCTGGGAATGGCAAGATCGGCACTAATGGGCGGAGGCGGGGATGCGGTGTATCGGATGGATCGCGCGGCCCATGGGATGAAGTATTTCCAATTGGGGCCGTCGGTGTGACCACCGTCATGCTGGCGCCACGCGAGGAGGCCATCGAGGAGGCTGGTGTTGACGGGCGGCATCTTTGCGTTGCGATAGTCGTCAGCCACACCGACATCCTTGACGGCCAGGAGCCGGAACACGGATCCGGCGGCGACGGCGGCCATAAAGCTGCCTTGCTGGTCGAGCCATTTGGCATCCCCCTTTTCCGGTATGCCGTAGCTGATGAAGGTGGGGCGCGGCGCGCACAACGCGATCAATTGGTGCGAATCCACTGGAATGTCGCCGGCGTTCCTGCTGCCAAAGGAGGCTTCGGAGGCCCCGTATTTCAGGAAGTTTCCAGCCATCCAGTGATACTCACCAGAGCCAGTCAGGTTTTCGACCGCCTCGCCGAAGTTCCGGCGATGCGGTTTGGCGCCACCTTCACCTGAGGAACCGACAAGCACGAGCGCGAAGCGGGTATCGAAGGCCATCGTGACCAGGGCGGCCTTTCCGAATCGCGAGACGCCTTCTATGCCGACGTGTTTCGCATCAACGGTGGGATCGGTCTCGAGGTAGTCGAGAGCGCGGGATGCGCCCCACGCCCAAGCGCGCAAGGCGCCCCAATCCTCCGGCTTGCGCGGCTGTCCTTTGTTCGAGAGGCCGATGATGCCTTTGGTGAGTCCCGCGCCGTTGTCGGCCTGAATGCTGCCGGGATTGAGCAGGGCGTAACCCCACCCGGCGGCGACGAGTTGCAGGGGTGCCGGCGGATCGGTTCCTGCCAGCGCCGCAAATCGCGCGAAGGCTTCCGGCACCGGAGCGGACGGCAGGGCGGTGCGTCCAAACATCATCATGAGAGGAACGGGCTTTTGCACCCAAGCCGGCGTCACCACAATCATCTGGATGTCGACATTGATCCCGGGGTAGGCCGTGTTATCGGCGTGTCCAGTGAGTTCCCTGGCGACGACGGGATATGGGCCGACTTTGTCGTTCACCGTCTTATTGACAGTCCACGTGATCCCGGGCGGGTTCGGTGGAACACGGCCCAGCACTTCGCGTTCGAAATCTTCGACGATCTCAGGCCGCCGACGATTCCACCATAACTCCGGAGTGGTGACGGGCCGGCCATCCCTCAATCTGAGGATCTCCGGGTAATCGGGAAACGGGTTGGCGGCAGACTCGTCGTAGTTGGCGTGATTGGGAGCCGCTTCATTGCCGCTGGGGCCCGGACGAAGAGCTTTGATGCCCAGTTGCTCCATCATGTTGCGATGGTCTTCGACGGTGGTCCAGCTCTTTGGAGCGGGCACAGTTTGGGCTGTTCCCGGCGCGGCGCAGAAGAGACCAGTACACGCCAGCAGGAGAATGTTCGGATGGGATGAGGGTCTAATCGTCAGGATCATAGATTGTCCGAAAGGGTTCGCAGTGGGATTCAGCATATCGAATCCAGCACAACAGTTCGCATCCCTCTCACATCCGATTCGCGACGCGCAGGGTGACTGCCGTTTGGCGGCAATGTCGCCCAACACTGACGCTTTTCGGTGACTGAACGAGCACGTTCACTGTAAGATCGGGGAGCCGCGGGCTCTTAGACTCGCGATACAATCGAAGTTCGATGGGCCAAGCCGCGGGGCAACGCCCCTTTGTGATAGTCGCGATCTTGACGCCGCGCACCGGTTCGATGGAGTCCTTTCGCGAATACGAAACGAAGGCCGCAGTTATAATCGCGGGCCACGGCGGCGTGATCGAGCGAACCGTCATCGAGGAACCTTCCGCCCCCGAGAAACCGATCCGTGAGGTACACGTCGTCACCTTCCCCGATTCAGAGGCGTTTCACAGCTACCGCGCCGATCCAGCTTTAGCAGCCCTTGCGGATATGCGCGTGGCGAGCATTGCGCACACAGAACTGCTTTGCGGACGTGAGGGGCCGGACTACATGGCTCTGTCCAAAGATGCGGGCAATTGAGCTGCACCCGGCTTGGCTCCGCAGAAACGCTGAAGGGTTGAGCCAGAGGCTCTCGGGGCAGAGACATTGGTGGAAACCCCTTCTAATCCTTAGCAAGCGATCGGATGATGTTCGCAGCAGAGCAATGAGTAGCGCAAGGAGCGGGCTCAATGGAGTGGCACCTCGTCCAACAGAAATCGAGGAGATACACCTTTGACGAGTGCATGGACCGTTACCGGAACCGAAGTTGGCGGTATTGGATCCCACCACGCGCCTACTTCAACGCCGTCGTCCGGTTCAGCAACGGCTCATCCCGCCGAAGCTCGCGGCGGGTAGGCAGAGCGATTACTACTTCTTACTCGAGGGCACCGAAGACGGTTACATCGTCATCGCCGCGCCCGAATCGCCTGGCTGAAAGACGCCAGGACGTTCGTCTCCGACCAGACGCTCGTAATCCGGGGCGCAAAGAATCACTCAACGATCTAGCGGGCGCCCGCGTCAACTAGAATAGAGTACGACTAGCTATGACTGCGCCCAAGCACCGGGTAACCCGCCAACTCAGCCGCCGCGGGTTCACCCTTATGGAATTGATGATCGTCGTGGCGATCATTTTCATCATTCTGGCCATCGCCGTTCCGAAGTACAACAACGCCCGGATGCAGGCCAATGAACTGTCGGCCATCCGGATGGTCGGCACGATCCACACGACCCAAGCGCAATACCAGAGCCAATTCGGCAAGTACGCCGTCACGCTTCAGGAACTCGGACCGCCCCCAAGCGGCCAACCTGGCCCCGCAGCCGCCGACCTCATCCCCGGCGAGCTCGCGAAGGGCAAGAAGTCCGGTTTTGTCTTCCAGATGCAGGGCACACCAGGGGGATATACCCTGACTGTGATCCCCGAAACCTACAACAGTAGCGGCCGCCGCAGCTTCTTCTCCGATCAGTCGATGGTCATACGCGAAAACTGGGGTCCCGAACCCGCCACGGTCTCCAGCAAGGAAGTCGGCAACTAGAACGGGCGCGTCGCGAACCGCTCCACTTCCCGTTCCACCGCCTCGGCGGTCGCCCCGATCAGGATCGTCACGTCCCGTCCCGGTCCGATCCGCTCCAGCATATTTGCCTGTTCCCCCTCCACCGCCAGCATCACCACAGGCACATCCGGGAACCGCGCCAACTGGTCCCACCCTGTCGCGTGCATAATCGACGGCACGCGTTCCCGGAACAGCCTCGACGCCGTTCGCAGCGCCCGGTTGTCCAGCACAAGGATCCGGCTCGCCAGCCGGAAATGGGGATGTTCCACCCGCGGTCCTAACGCCGTTCCCACGGCCTCCACATATCGCGCCGCGAACCCGGTGAACAACCCGCATCCACCCTCCAAACACCGCTCCACCAGGGGGTACGCCGCTACTCCCAATGCCGCGATCCACGGCTGCCCATAAACGTTCCGCGGATGCGCGGCCCACCGCACGAAGTCCGCGCCGGTCCGCAGCCGCCGCTCTACCAGCACGCCCGCCGCCGTCGCCACCGCCTCGTTCAGATACGAATAGGCCGGCATCCGCCAAGGCTGCCCCAACCCGCGGAACTCCTCGATCAGCGCCATGTGCCGTCCCAGCGGCGCCCGGTCGTAGAAGTGGTGGACCAACTCATGGACGATGACGCCGAGCTTGTCCTCCGGCCGCTCCTCGTCCAGCATCTCCACAGGCGCGTGGCTTTGTACCTGGGTTGCCATCGTATCCTTCCCGAACCGGGTTGGCCGCGCCATAAGGTAAAACCAAACCCCATGCCGCCGCGGCAACTGCGCCTCGGTAAACACCACGAATCGCTCCGCCAACGCCAGGATGCCCCGTTCCCGCACCAGGCGCGCAAACCCCTCAGCCTTCGGCGCGACAAGCCCCTTCCCCTCCCTTGTCCAAAACTCTCCGAACCGCGGCCCGAAGTGCTTGACCACAGAGACCAAAGCATCCGCCTCCCTCCGCTCCACCACGCGCTGCAGCCGCTTTGCGTAGTCCCCCATCGAGCGCGCCTGAAACCCGGCGATCCGGACGCTCTGATCCAGTCCCAACTCCTGACCATAAAATCCGGCATAGTTCGGAGGCCAGGGCACGTTCGGCCTGTCCAGCTCGCGCTGTCCGCCGTCCCGCTGTTGCATCCGCAGACTTTTCCAACGGTCAAGCTGCCTGTCATCCTCGCGGTCCCAGCGCAGCTCCTTTTCCCAGAGCGCCCGGTATGCCTTGCCATCGGCCCCGGACAAACCAGCCATCGCGTCCAACTCGAAGGTCAGATTCGCCAGCTCCGACGCGACGAAGCGGAAGACCAGCCGCTCTCCCTTCACCGCCGCCGGCTCTGCGCCGGCTATCAGCCCCGCCAACAGCGCGATGCCCAGGAACGGTTTCAAACCGCCTCCACTACTCGCCTGTACATCGCCTCATATTTCGGGATGATCAGGTCGGTCGAGAACCGCTCCACCGCCGCCTGCCGCGCCGCCGTGGCCATGGCCGCACACCCAGCCGTGTCCGTCAACAGAGTCGCCGCGTTCGCCGCCATGGCGATGGTGTCCCCTGTATTGCTCAAATACCCATCTACTCCATCCGTGATCAGCTCCGGCACACCGCCCACGCGCGTCCCCAATGGCACGACGCCGGACGACATCGCCTCCAGCGCCGCCAGTCCGAAGCTCTCCATTTCGCTCGGCATCAGCAGCACATCGGCGTCGCGCAGCAGCGCCGGCACGTCGTTCCGCTTCCCCAGAAACCGCACCGAACCGATCAGTCCCAGATCGTGCGCCAGGCGCTCCGCCGCGCCCCGGTCCGGGCCATCGCCCACCATCCACAACTCCGCGTCGACGGACTTTCGCACCTCGGCCAACACGCGAATGCAGTCAGTCACGCGCTTCACCGGACGGAAGTTCGACATATGGATCATCCGCGGCGGCCGAGGCTTGCGGTCTTTCGCCGGGTGGTAGAGGCCGGTGTTCACGAAGTTGTGGATGGTCTCGATCGGTTTTGCGACATCAAAGACCTCCACTGTGTGCCGCCGCAGGTCCTCCGAGATGGAGGTCACGGCGTCCGACTGCTCGATCGAATAGCGTGTGATCGGGTAATACGACCGGTCCATGCCTACCAGCGTGATATCCGTACCGTGCAGCGTGGTCACGAACGGCAACCGCCGCGATCCGGCGAGTATCCCCCGCGCCAGCAGCGCCGATACGGAGTGCGGGATCGCGTAGTGAACGTGAAGCAGGTCGAGCTCGTACTGCACCGCCACCTCCGCCATTCGCGACGCCAGCGCCAGGCAGTACGGCGGGTATTGGAACAGCGGGTAATTCGAAACCTCGACTTCGTGGTAGAAGATGTCCGGCCGTTCCCCGAGACGGATCGGGTTGGCGTAGGTGATGAAGTGAATCTGATGGCCGCGGTTGGCCAACTCCAGTCCAAGCTCCGTCGCGACGATACCGCTGCCGCCGTAAGTCGGGTAACAGGTGATGCCTATGCGCACGAGGCTAGCGTAGCAGTTCGATAATGGCTGGAATGCGCATTCTGATCGCCGCCGCCCACGCCGATGACGAAACCCTCGGTTGCTTTTCGGTCCTGCAGGAGCGCGCCGCCGAAGTGTCCATTCTACATGCCACCGACTCGGCGCCTCGCGACCTGAAGTATGCCTGGCGGTCGGGTTATGCGACGCGCGGAGCCTACCTCGAAGCGCGCCAAAAGGAGTTGCGCAACCTCCTCGCCAAGGCCGGCATCCCGGCGGAGCGCTATCACTGCCTTGGTCTTGCCGATCAGGAGGCGCCGGTCTACTGGCCGCAGATCCGCGCCTGGGTGGAATCCTTCGAGGCCGACCGCGTCTACACGCACGCTTACGAAGGCGGTCACCCCGACCACGACGCCGTGGCACTCGCCCTTTCCGGCCTGCCCAACGTTTGGGAGTTCCCTCTATATCACGGCCGCCGCGCCGAGTTCGTCACGCACTCGTTTCTCGACGGCGAGGCCGAGATCGCAATCGAGCTGGACGATGACCGGCGCGCCGTCAAACACTCCTGGCTCGATTGTTACCCTTCGCAGAAACGAGTCATCGACATGTTCCCGCTCGAACGCGAGCTATTCCGTCCCGCGCGCGCCTACGATTTCACGCGGCCGCCGCACGAGGGTGAACTCTACTATGAGCGGCGAAAGCTGGGCTGGACCTGGAGGGAATGGCGGGAGGCCGTCTCCAAAGCACTACACTAGAGACTTACACAGGAAACCACTTTGGCAACCAAATCGAACCGGAGTAACCCCTCCACTCCGCTGAGCACCAATAAACACCTCCTACGATGGGTCGAGAAGATGGCGCGGCTAACCAAGCCGGCGCGGATTCACTGGGTGAGCGGATCCGAGGAAGAGAACCAGACGCTACTCGACCAGATGGTCGCAGGCGGCACTGTGACCAAGCTTAACCAGGATCTATGGCCGGGCTGCTACTATGCCCGGTCGGACGCAAGCGATGTCGCGCGCGTCGAGGACCGGACGTACATCTGCTCACTGTCCAAGGACAACGCCGGGCCGACGAATAACTGGGAAGATCCGTTCAAGATGCGGCGCAGGCTGAAAGAGCTGTTCCAGGGGTCGATGCAGGGCCGGACCATGTATGTTCTGGCGTTCAGCATGGGTCCGATCGAGTCGCCCATGGCGCGGATCGGCGTTCAGTTGACCGACTCGCCATACGTGGTAGTCAACATGCGGATCATGGCCCGGATCGGCCTGCGGGTATTCGCGGAGATCGACAAAGACGAAAAGCGTGTCGTGCCCTGCGTTCACTCCGTCGGCATGCCGCTCGCGCGCGGCAAAAAGGACGTGCCGTGGCCTTGTAACTCCGAGAAATATATCGTCCACTTCCCCGAGACCCGCGAGATCTGGAGCTACGGCTCAGGCTATGGCGGCAATGCGCTGCTCGGAAAGAAGTGCTTCGCGCTTCGTATCGCGTCCAACATCGCGCGTGACGAGGGCTGGATGGCCGAGCATATGCTCATTCTCGGGGTTGAGGATCCGAAAGGCGAGAAGACGTACGTAGCCGCGGCGTTTCCCAGCGCGTGCGGCAAGACCAACTTCGCCATGCTCATCCCGCCGAAGAGCTTCAAGGGATGGAAGATTTGGACTGTCGGCGATGACATCGCCTGGATCAGGCCGGACGCGAACGGCGAACTGCGCGCCATCAACCCGGAGGCAGGATTCTTCGGCGTGGCGCCGGGAACGTCGGCGAAGACGAATCCAAACGCGATGGCGACTCTGGCGAAGAACTCGATCTTCACTAATGTAGCCCTGACACCCGACGGCGGAGTCTGGTGGGAAGGCATGACCGATGATCCGCCCGCCGAGTGTATCGACTGGCAGGGCCGCAAGTGGACACCCGCAATCGCGAAGGAGACGGGCGCGAAAGCCGCTCACCCGAATGCCCGGTTCACGGCACCCGCTTCGCAATGCCCAACCATCGACCCGGCGTGGGAAGACCCGGAGGGAGTCCCGATCAACGCGATCATCTTCGGCGGCCGCCGCCCGACCACGATGCCGTTGGTGTTCCAGGCGTTCAACTGGTCGACCGGCGTCTACGCCGGCGCGACAATGGGGTCCGAGATGACGGCGGCGGCGGCGGGCACGATCGGTAAAGTGCGCCGCGATCCCATGGCGATGCTGCCCTTTTGCGGCTATCACATGGGCGACTATTTCCGGCACTGGATCAAGATGCAGCGCCACCTTTCGACGACGCCGCGCATCTTCCACGTGAACTGGTTCCGGCGCGGGCCCGACGGGTCGTTCCTGTGGCCGGGCTATGGCGAGAATATGCGGGTTCTCAAGTGGATCGTGGATCGGGCGCATGGCCGGGCCGCGGGCCGCGAGACGCCGATCGGCTGGATGCCGCGCTATGAGGACCTGGAATGGAAGGGCCTTCCGTTCACCAAGGAACAGTTCGATGAGTTGCAGGCGTTCGACCGGGCGCAATGGCGGCAGGAGGTGATCGGGCAAGAGGAGTTGTTCATCGACCTTCACGACCACCTGCCTCCGGAGCTGGTGTATGAGCGCGAGCTCCTTATCTGCCGGTTGTAAGGCGGGAGCGTATGGAAGGACAGATCCTACAACTCAGTATTTCGAAAGGCGGCGTCCCTAAGCTGCCGGTACTCAGCGGCGAAGTTGGGCCGGTGGGGATCGTCGGCGACGTGCAGCAGAACACGAAGTATCACGGCGGGCCCCGGCAAGCCCTGTTGTGGATCACGGCTGAGGGGTTGGAGGAGTTAAAGGCCGAGGGGTTCCCGGTATATCCGGGAGCTCTCGGCGAAAATGTGACGACGACGGGCATCAACCGCCGCACCGTTCGCCTGGGACAGCAGTGGCGAATGGGGGAAGTGATCGTCGAGGTCACCAAGATGAGGGAACCTTGCTACAAACTGGATCCCTACGGCCCGGGGATTCAGAAGGCCGTGTTCGATACACAGGTCAAATCAGGCGACTTCACCTCATCGCGCTGGGGACTGGCCGGATTCTACCTGGCGATCGTCAAGCTGGGCTTGTTTGCGCCGGGAGATCCGGTAACACTATTGACGGACGTAGCATAGCGGGGCGTATGGTCGCGTGGGTCAATGAGATCGCGTTCCGCCGGCCAGACCGGGCACGGGTACACGCGCAGGTTCTGATGTCCGGTGTGCCAGACGATACGTTGGGCCGCATCCGCTATCTGCTGGAAGGAGCGCCGGACCCGGACCGTGCGCTCGACTACCTGGTGAGATTTTGGGAGAGGTCGCCCGAGATGTTCGCGCGCCTGACGAGGACCGCGGCGGGGCTGCAGTCGCTGGTCGCGGTGTTCTGCCAGAGCCTGTTTCTCTCGGAGGAGATCCTCCATCGGCCGGAGTGGCTGGAGGAAATCTGCGCATCCGGGGACCTTTACCGAGCCCTGTCCACGGAGACGATGACGGAACGGCTGGAACGATTTCTACCAGCGGGGGTTCCGGAGCCCGAAGCCCTGGCGCGGTTCCGAAGGAGGGAGATCTTGCGGATCCTGCTGCGAGACGTGCGCGGGCTGGCGCCGTTGCCTGAAGTCGCCGGGGAGCTATCGACCCTGGCGGACGCGGTGCTCGATGTGACGTACCGGCGCGTGCGGGCCGCGATGGAAACGCGATATGGAACCCCGAAAGACGCATTGGGGAGGACGTGCGGATTCAGCGTGCTGGCGATGGGCAAGCTGGGCGGGGAGGAGCTGAACTATTCGTCCGATATCGACCTGATGTTCGTGTATTCCGCCAACGGTGAGACTGCCGGAGCTGAGCCAGTGTCGAACACAGAGTTTTTTCGGAGGCTGGCCAATCAGTGCGTCGATGTGTTGTCGATGTCCTACCGCGTCGACCTGCGGCTGCGGCCGGATGGACGGATTGGCGAGATCTGCCTACCGCTGGCGGCGGCAAAGAAATACTACGGGACGAGAGGGCGCGACTGGGAACTGCAGATGCTGATCAAGGCGCGGGTGGCCGCGGGCGATCCGGGTCCCGGGCGGGATCTGCTCCAGTATGTCGAGCCCTTGATTTATGCCACTTCGCTGGACTTTTCGGCGATTGAGGCGGTGTCGGCCGCGCGGGTCCGGCAGCACGAGCGGTTAGCGCAGAAGCAGCGACGGGGGCCGCAGGAGATCGACGTGAAGCTCTGCGAAGGCGGGATTCGCGACGTGGAGTTTCTGGTTCAGTGTCTCCAGCGGTTGCATGGCGGGCGGGAGCGCTGGGTGCGTCACGGGGGAACGCTGCTAGCCCTGGCCAGGCTGCGGGACAAGGATTTGTTGTCCGCGACGGAATATGCGCGGCTGGCCTCGGCCTATCAGTTCCTGCGGAGGTTGGAACACCGGCTTCAGTTTGCCGACGACCGGCAGACGCACGCGCTGCCGCTCGACCCGATAGAGTTGGAACTCACCGGCCGGCGGATGCCAGGGCAACTGGGGGGGCGGGAGCTGCTGATAGAGTTAGAACAGCACCTGGAAGAGGTCGCGGAGATTTACGAGCGAGTGATTCATGCCCAGCAACCCTCCGGTGCGGGTATGGAGGAATCCGGCAGTCAGCCGATATCTAATTTAGTGCGTTTTTTGACTCAGATAGCCCCCGGGTTAGCGGCTACGATCGGGCGGCGTCCGCCTGGACGCGGATCCGCACGCTTTGAGCATTTCCTCGAAAAGGTGCGCCAGACGCCGGAGTGGCTGCGGCTGATGGACCAGGACGAGACGCTGGCGGCGCAGGTAATCGATCTTTTCGACGCGAGTCCTTTTCTGAGCGAGGAGTTGCTGCGGACACCGGATCTGCTGGCCGAGTTTGCACTCTTCGGCAGCGGCCCCGGGGAGCCGCCGGTGGACGCCGACGCCGGCGGATTGCGCCGCTGGTTCCGCCGCGAGATGTTCCGGACGCAGTGCGAGAGCGTGTGCCTGCGGCGGCCGGTATTTGACACGCTGGAGCAGACGTCGCAGTTGGGCGAGCAGGCGATGGCGGCCGCATACGGCGTGGCGCTGCGAACCGTACTGGCGACGCACCCTCCGTCGGCGATCCATTACCGGCCGCGGAAGCAGATGATGGTTGTGGCGTTGGGCCGGATGGGAATGCGCGAGTTCGACCTGGGGTCGGACGCGGACCTGTTTTTCGTGCTGCCGAACCGGGATGCGCCGGAGCTGGAGTTTTGGACGCGGGTAGCGGAGCGGATGATTGACGTGATCTCCGCCTACACGGGCGAGGGCGTAATTTTCGCGGTGGACACGCGGCTGCGGCCGAACGGGCGAGAGGGTTCGCTGGTGCAGACGGAGAAGGCGTTCCGGGACTATTTCGAGCGCACGGCGGAGGCGTGGGAGGGGATGGCGTACATGAAGTCCCATGCGGTCGCGGGCGATTTGGAGGAAGCGACAGAGTTTTTGAATGGATTGCAGGAGATTG
Organism: Acidobacteriota bacterium; assembly: GCA_016185425.1. Taxonomy (GTDB): domain Bacteria; phylum Acidobacteriota; class Terriglobia; order Bryobacterales; family Bryobacteraceae. The sequence goes on from JACPNQ010000046.1 coordinate 39,181, forward strand.
ATTGGCGGCGTTATGGGCAGAGCGGGCGGTCGCGTGGGGATTTGCGGAAGATGCGGCTGCGTCTGGAGAAGGAGTTAGGGGGCTCGAATCCATTAAAGGCGGGGGTTGGCGGGTATTACGACATCGACTTTGTGTTGATGTATCTGCGGCTTCGGAGCGCGGGGATTTTCTTCAAGCAGCTCAACACGCCGCGCCGAATCGATGTTGTTGAAAAGATGGGGCATTTGGAGCGGACAGATGCGTCGTTTTTGCGCGAAGCGGCGACGTATTACCGTGCGGTGGATCATGGGTTGCGGTTGATTCATGGCCATGCGCAAGGGGGATTGCCTAAGTCGCAGTTAGAGTTGGAAGTGCTATCTGAGTTAGTAGGGCGGTGGGTGGACTTGCGTGGTCCGTTGACCGAGGAGTGGGATGTTATTCGGGGAAAGACGAGGGAGGTTTTTGATCGGCTGTTTGGGGAGTAGGTTCAGTTTTCCGCGCGGAAGAGCTTCGACTCTAGTCACTATGGAGCGACCAACCGCCGAATCGCAGTAGCGCGGGTTACGCTGCGAGTAGGTGAAGCCAGCGGCGCAGAGCCGCATACGAAAGGAGCTGGTCGCACATGTCTAAATTACGCTTTGTCGGTCTGGATGTCC
>JACPNQ010000003.1 GCA_016185425.1 Acidobacteriota bacterium
AAAAAGATCGATGTCGAGCTCTTCCCGCCGCCCTCCAAGTGCGACGGCTTCACCCTCGCCAACGGCGCGCAAGTGATCGCTCTGCCCGACAGCGAAGAAACCATCCGCGGCTTCTCCGCGCCGCGCTTGATCGTCGTCGACGAAGCCGCCTTCGCTTCTGAAGACGTCTTCAAAGCGCTCGTACCGATGCTCACCGTCTCAGCCGGCACCATCATGCTGCTCAGCACGCCCAACGGCCAGACCGGCTACTTCTACGAGCAGTGGCACAACGACAACAGCCCATGGACCAGGCTCCAAGGCTCTCTCAAAGACTGCCCGCGCGTGAGCAAAGAAACCATCGACCAGATGCGCCAGACGATGTCCAAGGACGACTTCGCGCAGGAGTTCGAGTGCAAATTCATCGCCGCCGGCGGCCAGTTCATCAGCCGCGAAGTCTTCCGCGCCTGCCTCCGCGATGACTTCCCTCTCTTCATGCCGGAATACGACCTCGGAGAAGAATAAATGAGAACCTATCCAATCAAGCACTACGTCATCGGCTGCGATCTCGGACGCGATCGCGACCACTCCGCCTTCGCCGTCGTCGCACTGCGCGAGGAGGACGCCGGTCCCTATGACCACTTCAACCTGGTACAGCCGAAACGTGTCGTCATGCAGCTCGGGGCCCTCCGGCGCATCCCGCTCGGCACCCAGTACCTCGACGTCATCAAGGAGTTGCGCAAACTCGTGCTCACGCTCCGCAACGCCGGCGGCTGGGGCGCGCCGGAGCCGAAGGTCCACGTCGTCATCGACGCCGCCGGTCCCGGCCAGGTCGCCATCGAGCTCATCCGCTCCCAGTATTTGGGAATCAATCTCGTGCAAACGCTGCTCACCGGCGGACACGACATCGGTCAATCGCAATCCGGAAAGACCACCATTCCACGCCGCGATTTGATCGCGAACTTACGCTACTTGCTGGAGGTGAAGCTGCTGCACATCCATCGCAACTTGCGCCACGGAGCCGTTCTCGAACGCGAGGTGGCGGCCGTCAAACCGCGCGGCGGCCAATACGAGCACGACGATCTCGTCATCGCCGCCGCGCTCACGACATACCAGGCGTTCAACATCTACCCGGAGCTGCTCCGGCCGCAGCGCGCCGCGTGAGCTACCAGTGATGAACAACGCCCGGCGTCAACTCCGTCACCTTGGCAGGCGTCAACGCCGCCAGCTCGGACGGCTTGCCGGTCAACGGCGGAAACGTCCCATAGTGCATCGGAATCACTTCCGCGCACCCCACCAGCCGGCACGCAATCGCCGCGCCGCGCGGGGACATCGTGAATAGGTCGCCGATCGGCAGAAACGCTAACTGAGGCGCATGCAGCTCCGCCAGGTACGACATCTCAGCAAACACGTCGGTGTCGCCGGCAAAGTAAGCGTTCCGCCCGTCCGGGAAGTGCAGGATATAGCCGCCCGCCTCCCCGCCGTACACCATCGAACCGTCGTCGTCCGTGATGCCGCTCGAATGCAGCGCATGGGTCATCGTCGCCGAAAGGCCGCCCGCCACCGCCACGCGGCCGCCCTTGTTCATGCCGTTGCAGTTGCTGACGCCCTTGGCCCCGAGCCAGGTGCAAATCTCATAATTCGCGAAGATCTGTGGAGAAAACTGCGCCGCCAGCTTTCTCACGCCGCCCACGTGGTCGAAATGGCCGTGGGTCAACAGAATCGCTTCAACCCGGTCGATCCTGTAACTCGCCGGATACTTCGGATTGCCGTCAATCCACGGATCCAGCAGAATTACTTCCCCGGACTCCAACTGAAAGGAGAAGCTCGTATGTCCCAGCCATGTGATCTTGACCATCGTCATTTCTCCAAAAAGGATTTGCCGTTCGCCGGCATCTCGCCCAGCAACACCTTTACCAGTGCTGTCTCCGAAACCGGCACCGTCGAATACGTCGTCAGCGCCAGCGCCGCGTCCGGATACGATCGCACCAGAAATGGGTTGCCCATCGCCGCCAGAATAACGCGCTTCCCCGCCCCCATCAATTTCTCCAGCAGTGGTGCGTACGCCGTGCTCAACTTGCCTGTCCCGCCAAACGCCAGGAACGCCGCCACTACCGTCGTCTCGCATCCGGACGGCGGCTCCGCCAGCGCGGTCTCCGGCATCTGCGGGTCCAACACCGTCACGCGCACTTTCGCCGCCCTGGCGCGCAACTCGTCAGTCAACTGCAGCGCCTGCCCGTTGCCTCGACGCTCGGTCAGCGCCAGTACGCAAGTCCCCGCGCTATTCGCCACGGGAATCGCCGGCCTGTCGCCGCGCAATATCGCCACTGCGCCATCCGCTACCTTCTGCGCGTGCGCCTTTGACTCCGGGTCTTCCATCACATCCGGAATCGCGTCGCCATCCACCATCCGCGAGCGCTGCAATCCCAACCGCGCCTTCGCGCGCAGCACCTTCCGTGCCGACTCCGCAATCCGCGCCGCCGTCAGCCGCTTCGACACGATAGCCTTCATCACGGCATCAATCGCCTGGTCCGGATCGCGCGGCATCAGCAGCACATCCACGCCTGCCTCCAATGCGAGCACCGAGGACTCCGCGCTGCCGTACTCCTTCGCCAGCCCCTCCATGTCCATCGCGTCCGTCGTTATAAGGCCCGTGAACCCAAGCTCTTTCCGCAGCAAATCGCCGATGATCGCCGGGGATATCGTCGACGGCAAACCGGAGGCATCCACCTGCGGCAGCGTGATGTGCGCCGTCATCACTGAGTCCACGCCATTCGCGATCGCCGCCTTAAACGGCGCCAGTTCCAACGCCTCCAGCCGCGCCTTGTCGCTGTGGATCACCGGCACGCCCGAATGGCTATCGGTGTCGGTGTCTCCATGCCCGGGGAAATGCTTCACCGTCACCAAAGCGTGCGGCGTGGCGCTCTTCGCTCCCTGCAGAAACGCCTTCACATGCGTCGACACCGTCGCCGGATCCACCCCAAACGCGCGTATACCGATGATCGGATTGTCCGGATTGTTGTTCACGTCGGCGTCCGGCGCGAACACCCACTGGAACCCCAGCGCGCGTGCCTCGCGTACCGTGATCCGGCCCAACTCCGCCGTCCACTCCGGCTTCCCCGCCGCGCCGTACGCCATCGCGTGCGGAAACGGGACCGTGCCATCGAACCGCATCGACACGCTTCTCTCGAAATCGCCGCCCACCAGCAGCGGCACACGCGCCAATCGCTGCAGCCGGTTGATGAACTGCGCCGTCTCATACGGCTCCGCCTTCACCACCGCGCCGCGCCGCACACGGTTCACCACGATGATGCCGCCTACTTGCGAATCGCGCACCCAGCGCAGAATGTCCCGCCATTCGCGCCCGCGCGGATTCCCAACATTCCCATGCGTGCGGATCACAATCAACTGCGCCACGCGCTGCCGCAGCGTCATCGACTGCAGCCACCGCTCCGCCACTACGTTTTCCGGGGGCGCCGCGGCAACAACTACCGCGGCGCAGAGCGTCAGCCATGGGGCCGAACGGCGCATCAACCCGCCGCGCCGGCCCTCTTTATCGTCACCTTCTTCGCGCTCGTTGGCTTCTTCGCCACCGTGCGCCGCAACAGCCGGTTTACCGCGCGAATTAACTGCGACACTTCATTCGCGCTTTTCGAGAGCACCGCGTCCGCGCCGGTTGATTGTTCCGTCAACCCTAGCGCATCCACAAACCCGGATATCAGGACGATCCGCGTCTCGGGCGCAACGGCCCGGATGCCGGCAATCAGGTCGACGCCTGTCTTGCCGGGCAGCTTATAGTCTGTGACAACGAGCGGGAAGGGCTCCGCGCGAAATTTTTCGAGTGCGGACTCCGCCGATGAGGCGGAAGTAATGCAAAAACCCAACTCGTTCAGAACCGAGGAGCGGGCTGCCAAACCCGCCGGATGATCATCTACGAGCAGCAGCCGTTGAGCCGCCGCAATGGGACGTTCAGTTGCCAAATTCATTGCAAGAATCAGTCTTTGGGTACGAGGACCGAATGCGAAGGTAACAGGACCGTCACATGACTGTCAATGCTCTTCTATCGGCCTCATTCGCCGTGAGATGTTTTGCTTGACAATCGCCGAACTTATTCCACTTCGCGTGGCGCGTTGTAACCTTGCTTCGCGACGACTGTGTACTTCATCGGCTTGCCCTTTTCATCGACAATTCTTAAGGGCTCGTTCGTCGCCGGATTCACAAGCTGCACCGTGATCTTCCGGAACTTTCCATCCTTCGTTAAGTTCGTAGGTTGGTAAGTCAGGGAGTACTGGTTGCGTAACGCCTGGTGGATACCACGATATATGTTGGGGAACTCGCCGAAGAAGCGCGGGAAGAATGCCTGCCCGCCGCTCTCTCTCGCGAACGTCCGCATCTGGTTATCGGCTTGCAAGAAATCCAGCCGCTGAATGCCGCCCATGTAGCCGCGCGCGTCCAGCCATTCGCGCAGCGCCTGCATAATGCCGATCGCGTAGATCGGCACACCGGCCTGCTGGATCTTCTTCCGTGTCTGGTCGAACGTCAGCTTGCTGAACGTGTCGATGCCGCTCGCGATCAACACGATCGCCTTGCGGCCTTCGATCTCGCTCATGCGATCCGCCGTGTCAGTCAGCGCGTCATACAAATTCGATTCGGAGTACGCCGCGATCCGCAGCCGCTGCATTCCCTCCATCGCCTTGCGCTTGTCGGTGGAGAAGTCGGAGAGAATCTCCGGCCGCAAATCATACGCCACGATGGCCACGTAATCTTCCGGCTTCAACGTCTGCAGGAATCCATAGGACGCCTGCAGCGTCTCGTACCAGCCGCTCGACCAGTACTGTTGATAAAGATTGGAGAACTCAATGACCATGCACACCGTCATCGGCGCTTCGCCGAGATTGTACCCGCTCACCTGCTGCGGCACGCCGTCCTCGAGGACGCGGAAATTGCCGCGCGGAATGTTCGGAATAAAGCGGCCGTTCTTGTCGAGCACGGCAACGTCGACCTGCACCGTCGACACATCGCTCTTAAATGTGGGCAGCCCGATCGGCAGCTCTTCGCCCGGCTTCTTCTTGAACTTGGATTCGACCTTGTCTTCCTGCTTCGGCGGCGCCTTCTCTTCCGCCGGCGCATCGGGATCGCCGCTCTTCTTACGCGGCTTCGCCACGGTCTCCGAGGACTTCGGCGCGGGGCCCTGCCAAGCCATCATCGCTGAGAAACCACCCATCAGGGACCCGGCCAACAGCAAAGCAACAAAATTCCGTTTACGCATCGACACTCCTCGCTTGCGCACTATTTCAACATAATTGGGACGTGCCCGCTAGAACAGCAGTTTCAGTCCAAGTTGCATGTGTCTCGGGGCGCCTGCCGTGAGCGCGCGGCCAAACGTGCCCGATCCGAGAACGGCGTCCGGCAGATCGAAGTTCGTGCGGTTCAAAGCGTTGAACGCCTCCGCGCGGAACTGAAGCGTCGCGCGCTCGGAGAGGCTCGTGTTCTTCACGATCGAAAGGTTCACAGTTGCTAATCCCGGTCCGTCGAGAATGTTTCGCCCGGAATTGCCGAAGGTGCCAAACGGCTGCAGCCGGAAGGCACTCGTATCAAACCAGCGCTCCGGACTCGGATTGCTCAAGGCGCCATCCGCCACACGGTTCGGACGGTCGTTCGCGCCGAAGCCGTAGCTCGTGCGCCCGGTGTTCGACTGGTCGAGATCGCTCAACAGCGACACCGTGAACGGACGGCCCGTCTGGAACGTCCACACGCCGTTGGTCTGCCATCCGCCATACCAGCGGTTGCGGCCGAAGGGCAGGTCGAACACGTAGGCCGCGGTCATGCGGTGCCGGATGTCGAAGCTCGACCGCGCCCGTTCCAGCGAAACCTTGTTCGAGTCCATCGGAAAGTTCGGATCGCCGGCGCTGGAGAAGAAGTTCGACGAATCGTCAATCGACTTGCCCGCTGAATACGAAGCGAGCAGCGACAGGCCCCGCGCCATGCGCTGCTCGAACCGCGCCTGCAGCGCGTGGTAGTTCGAGTTGCCGCGGCTTTCGATGTAGGTGATGTCGCCCCAGCGCGGGTCGGGACGCAGGTTCAACGGCGCGGTGCTCGGTCCGGCCTGGTTGCCGTCACGGCCCGCCATCAGCTTGGAACCCTTGGTGCCGGTATAGCCGATCTCGGCCACGCGGCCCTTGCCCAGGCTCTGCTGAATATTGAAGCTCCAGTGCTGCGAGTACGCGGTGCGGTAGTCGCGCTGGAAGGTCACCGCTGAAGGAGGAATGAAGATCGGGAAGTCGGAGGGATAGGGGTTGTGCAGGAACAGCAGATAGGTCTGACCGATGAAGTAGGTGTTCAATTGGAAGTACGGCGCATTGAAGTAGATGCCCTCGCCCGGAGCCAGCGGCGCCTGATCGTAGTAAATACCGTAGCCGGCGCGCACCACCGTGCCTTGCCGCGCGGCGAAGGCCAGGCCGAAGCGAGGCGCAAAGTTGTTGCGGTCCGGAAGGAACGCGCCGCGGGTACCGCCGATCTTACCCAGCTGCACCAGCGCGTGCGTCGTGGGATCGTAAACCGAAGCGCGGTCGTTGGCGTCGTAGGCCGGGCGGTTGTACTCATACCGCGCACCGAGCGTCAGCGTCACGCGCGGGGTCACCTTCCACTGGTCCTGCGCGAACAGGTTGTAGCTCTGTGTCCGCAGGTTCTGCGGGTTGTCGAGCTTCGACACGCTCGTCACCGTCGGAATGCCTTGCAGCAACTCCGCGAGGCCGTTGCCGGTAAATCCGGTGAAGCTGATCAGGCCGCGCGACAGCACATCGCGAAAGGCCTCCTGGCGCGCAATGCGAACGTCGCCGCCAAACCTAAACAAATGACGCGCCCGTGCCCACGTGACATGGTCGAGAATCTGGAAGGTGCTCGTAATGCCGTTCTGCGGGTTGTTGTACTCATCGCCAAGCGATCCGTAGCCGGCTACATTGATGAAGCTCAAACCGAAGTCGCGAGGGTTCGACGAAACTTCCGGCAGGCCGATCTGTTTGTTCAGGCTCGTGCCCGAATTCTGATGCGCCACGCCAAACCGTACGCGGTTGAAGCCGAAGCGCAGCTCGTTCAGCAGCGTCGGTTTGAAGGCGTGCGTCTCGGCAACCATCAGGTTCTGCGCACGGCGGGACACGTTGTTGCCGAATCCGGGAACCGCCGCAAAGGTCGGACCCGCATAAGGTTCAAAGTAGTCGCGGTCACCGAGGCTGTAGCGAACGGCGAGGTCGGAGTTGCGTGCAATCTGATGATCGATTCGCACGTCGGTCGAGTCGTTGCGATCGTTGCCCTCCGGCGCGCCGGTGAAGTTCTGCCCCGCGTCGGAGCGATTGGCGCCCGGATAGAAGTTCAGGATGCCGCGCGCGATCGGATGAATGCGGGCCGCTGGAATAACACCGCCCGGAAACGGCATCTGCGTAAAGATGTCGATCGGCGGAGTGCGCGGGTCGCTGCGTGTGAAGTCCCCGCTCTTTTCGAGCGCGGTTGGCACGCGCGTCGATCGAGTAATGCTTTCATTCGATCGCCGGCCCTCGTAGTCGGCGAAGAAAAAGGTCTTGTTCTTGACGATCGGTCCGCCAATCGCTCCGCCAAACTGATTGCGGCGATACACCGGGTCGACACCGGCGGGCGCGAAGTAGTTGCGCGCGTCCATCGTCTGGTTGCGGAAGAACTCATACAACGTGCCGTGCACCGGGTTCGTGCCGGACTTAACCACAACGTTCACCTGCCCGCCGCTGTTGCGGGCGAAGGAGGCATCATAATTACCGGTCAGTACTTCGAATTCGCGGATCGCGTCGACGGCAGGCGTCACGCCCACGCCGTTCAATTTGGGGTCCGCGTTGTAGACGCCGTCGAGCAGGAAACCGTTCGCGTCTTCGCGCCCGCCGTTCGAGTGAAAGGTAAATTCGCCGCGCGCGGTTCCCGCCGAGCCCTGCGCCGGCGCGGCCGCGCCAGGGGCAAGCAACGCAAGCTCAGCAAAGTTGCGGCCGTCAAGCGGCAGCGTAGTGATCTGTTTGTTGTCGATGACCACGCCGAGCGCTGCGCTCTCGGTCTTCAGCAGTTCGCGCGTGCCGAGTACTTCGACAGTCTCGGTGCGGTCGCCGGGCTGCATCTGGATATCGGCGCGCTGCTCCTGATTCACGCTCAGCGTGAACTCCTGCGCATACTTTCGGAAACCGGGTCCATCGATCACCAGCCGGTATTCGCCCGGCGGAAGCGCGGCGAAGACGAACGCGCCGTTGCGGTCCGTCTCGGCGGACCACTCCTTACCAGTGGCTTTGTCGACAAGTAGCAGCTTCGCTTGACTGACGACCGCGCGCGAGCCATCGCGCACAGTGACACCGAGTGTTCCGCGTAGACTCTGAGCGTGGGTGCCCAAACCGAGAGCCAGGAGCATAACAATAAGAAAGCGAGACACCATGAAAATTACTATATCTAGTCGCCGTACCTTCCTGTCGATTTTGGGACCGGGCGCGGCGGCAGCGGGCGACTGGCCGCAGCATCTCGGACCGGCGCGGAACGGCTTCTATCCCGACGCCGACTTCAACTGGAGCGGCGGCGGTTTGCAGACGGTGTGGACGCGCGAGGTCGGGGCCGGGTTCGCGGCGCCCTCCGCCGCTGGCGGCAAGCTGCTCGTATTTCACCGTTTGGCTAGCAACGAGGTGATCGAGGCGCTCGACGCGAAGACGGGCAAAACGCTCTGGAAATCGGAGTATTCCACCACTTATCGTGACGACTTCGGGTTCGATGAAGGACCGCGCGGCGCGCCATGCGTCGCCGATGGCCGCGTTTACACATACGGCGCCGAAGGCACGCTGACGGCAACCGATGTCGCGACTGGCAAGCGCCTATGGCAGCGCAATGCAATGAAGGATTTTCATTCGCCCAAAGGCTACTTCGGCGCCGTGTGCGCGCCCGTGACCTTTGAAAACAAAGTTCTCGTGGGCGTGGGCGGTTCGCATGGAGGCGGCATCGTCGCCTTCGATTCGGGCGATGGCAAGACGGCGTGGCAGGCGCTGAACGATGAGGCCGGCTATTCTTCTCCTGTCATTGCGCCGTTGAACGGCCAGCCGCGCGCGGTCTTCTTCACAAGGGCCGGGCTCGCCGTGCTCGATCCTCGCGATGGCAAGGTGCACGCGCAGATGCGTTGGCGTTCGAGGTCGGCGGCATCGGTCAACGCGGCGACGCCTTTGATCAGCGGCAATCAGATCTTCCTCACCGCAAGCTACGGGACTGGGGCCGTGCTGCTCGACATGAGCTCCGGACAGCCGAAAGAGATCTGGTCCGGCGATGACTCACTCTCCGCTCACTATGCGACGCCGGTGTTGAAGGACGGCTACCTGTACGGCTATCACGGCCGCCAGGAGACGGGCGCGGAGCTACGGTGTGTGGAGTGGAAGTCGGGCAAAGTGAAGTGGACGAACGACAAGTTTGGCGCCGGCAGTATTCTGCTGGTTCGCAATCGGATCTTGATGGTGCGGGAGAACGGGCAGATCGTACTCGCCGAAGCAACTCCCGCGGCGTTCAAGGGTGTGGCAACGCATCGCTCCATCGAGGGCACAATTCGCGCATACCCGGCGATCGCAAATGGCATGCTCTACGTGCGCAACGCGACGAATCAGCTAGCGGCCCTGCGGCCGTAGCGCCTCGCGCGCTTCGCGGATCCAGGGATGGCCCGCCGGGAGTTGCTCCTGAAAGATCTCGAGCGCCTGCCGGTAGAGCGGTATGGCCTCAGCTTCGCGGCCGCGGGCGCGGAGGATGTCGGCCAGGTTGCTGGCGCTCAGTCCGGTGCGCACGTGCCGCGCGCCGAGGTGGCGTTGAAAGACCTGCAGCGCCTTGCGCTGCCAGGTCTCCGCTTCGGCCGCCCGGTCTGTGGCGAGCAGGAGCGAGGCGAGGTTGTTCCAGGTGGTAGCGTTCTCGGGGTTGGCGGCAGTATCGCGGGCAGCGGTTCGGAAGAGCGTCTCGGCCTCTTTCATATCGCCGGCCGATTGCAGCGCTTGCGCGAGATCGTTGCGCCGCGCATTCGTCGGCTCTATAGCGAGCGCTTGTTGTAGCAGCGCTATCACGGCGTGCGCATCGCCGCGGCGTTCGGCGAACTGAGCCAGCCGCGAGAGGCAGCGCGCCTTCTTCCGGCAGGTTCCAAACAGCTCTTCGGCCTCATGTGAGCGGCCTTGTGCGGCGACGGCTTCGGCAAGGAAGGGTGCGACTTCGGGGTCCGGGAGCGCCTGGCGGAGTTGGGCCTCGGCATCGGGGAAACGGTTGATCCGAAGCCAGAAAAGGCCGAGGTCGCGATGCGCGGCGCGGGCTTCCGGTGTACCGGCCTCCAGCCTCGCGATGCGCTGCTCGTGGAACGCGGCGAGCGGCAACGGATCGACGGGAGAGAAGAGCTGGAAAAGTAGAAAGAGGGGGGTCACATACCCTCACGAACAACGCCGGTGAGGGACTTCAGGAACGCAACGATGGCCTGTTTCTCGTCGGGGGCCAACCGCAGCGGCCGCATCTCGGGATCCGTGCCGCCCTTGTCGTAATGGTCGATGACCGCTTCGAGTGTGGGGGCGCTGCCGTCGTGGAAATAGGGCGCGGCTTCGGCGACCTGACGAAGGCTCGGCGTCTTGAACGCGCCGTTGCGGCCCTTGTCGATACTCTTGCCGGCATCGGTGACATGGAAGTCTTCGTCGGTGAGATTGGGACCGAGGTGGCAGGAGATGCAGCCGGCTTTGCCCCGAAACAAATTCAGGCCTTTTTGTTGTTGCGCGTCGAGGGCCGTCCGGTCGCCCGCAATGTAGCGGTCGTACGGCGAATCGCCCGCGAGGATCGTGCGGACATAGGACGCGAGCGCGCGGCGGAGGGTGAGAACATCGAGCTGGTTGTATGCCGGCATGGCGGCCAGACGGCTCACGGCATCGTCGAGTGGCATGGCCATTTCGAGCGGGTTGGTAATGGGCTGCACGACCTGGTCTTCGAGCGTCGCGGCACGGCCGTCCCAGAAGAACGATTTGCCCCAGGCGCGATTCAGTATGCGCGGCGAACGCCGTGGCCCGATCTGCCCGCCGATGCCTTTCGCGCGCGGGTGCTCGTCGGTGAAGGCACGGTTGGGATCATGACAAGTGGCACAGGCAACGGTGCCATCGCGGGAGAGTTGCTTTTCAAAGAAGAGCTTGCGCCCGAGGGCAACGGTCTCCGCGCGGAGCGGATTGTCGTCGGGAACAGGGATGTGGGTGTCCAGGCCGAGAGGCACTCGCAAGGCGAACAGGAGCAGCCACAGCATCATTCCATAGCTTATGCGATCCAGGTCTGGGCGAGGACGCGCTCGAAATTGCCGCCAAGGATGAGCTCGATGTTGCGATCCGAGTACTTCCGCTTCACGAGGCCTTCGGTGATGTCGTAGATCTTTTTCGCGTAGTCGATGCCGTCGAGATCGAATCGGCGCTCGGGCCTGAGGACGACATCGCGGCCGTCGAGATCGACATCGCTGCCGATGCCGGCGTGCTCGATACCCGCGATTTTGACGACGTGATCGATGTGATCGAGAACATGCTCGACCGTGACGCTGCCGCCGGAACGGACGAAGCCACGGACCATCGTCACGCCCATCACGCCGCCGCGCTTTGCCATGCGGCGGATGGCGTCGTCAGTCTTGCAGCGCGGCATGCCGGGGACAAGTGCGCGGCAGTTGGAGTGGGTGACGACGACAGGTTTGCAGGAGGCTTCGATGGCATCGAGCGTGGTCTTGTCGCCGCAGTGCGAGATATCGACGGTCATGCCGACAGTGTTCATGCGCTGCAGGATCTCCACGCCGTACGGGCTGATGCCCGCGTTACCGCCGAGGCGGTTTGAGTGATAGGTCAACTGCGAAACGCGCTGGCCGAGTTTGTAGAAATGATCGACATCGTCAATGGTGCGGAAGTGCGCCGAGTTCTGTTGGCCAATGAGGATCCCGATAGCGCCGGACTCCTTGGCCTGACGGAAATGGCGAGCCTTTTCGATGCGCAGGAATTGCTTGGGGTGGCGCTCGATGAAAGAGTTCCAGCCAGTGACGTCCCTGTAGGTCTGCGCATAAATATCGCCTTCAATGAATCCAACCGCTGGATGGAAGGCAGTGATTCCGGAGTTTTGAAGCCGCAGAAAATCGACATCGCGGAAGTTCGCGGGGTCCCGCTCCCAGGCAGCGAGCTTGCGGTAGTTCAGAGTGAGCAAGCCCAACATATCGATCACCGTTGCGCGTTGAACGAGATCGATAGTTCGTGTCGAATACGCTTTTGCGTCTTTCGCACGAATCATAGGCGCAGCGAGGGCCAGCGCCGCTCCATGTAACATCGAGCGACGGGTGATCATATGGGGGAAGTGGCTAGGCTATCACACCATTGGACGCCGTTCGCCCTCGCTACGCCGCAGCGTTTCAGAATTTTACTTCGGTTGCGAAGGGATGATGTTTTCGGCGATCCAGATTTCAGCATCCGTGGTGCCAGCCTGGAAGTAGATTTTTCGGCCGGAGGGATCGACGACAGGGGAGTGGATGGCCTTCTTGTGGATGCCGGTGGGTTGCATGGCGCCACTGTTAAGATCGACGCGTAACAACTGGCCGGTTCCGACGGAGGATCGTCCTTTGCCAATCCAGGCATAAACAGCCCGGCCGTCGTGTGAGAACGCAGAGTGATTGATGAAGGAATCGGTAGCCTCGTAGGCCGCGACAACTCTCGGTTGTCCCCCGGTCACAGGGATAACAACAAGTTCCCTTCGTTCGCCTTCCAGGCGCCGTATCGAAGCCAACAAAGAGCCATCCGGTGAGATTGCCAGGCCACGCAAGTTCCCTCCATCCTTGTAAGAGGCCTTATGAAGGGTCCGCTTTTCTTTGCTGGCCACGTCTATCGCTTCGACAGCAACAGCTTCTTCCGGCCATTCGCGGAACAGGAGATAAAGAGTCTTGCCGTCTTTGGAAAACACCGGACAGAGTGGATTCCGGGCAGGCGAGATGGTAAGGAATGGAGTCGTATTGCCGGAGGCCGGATCGAACCAAAGCAACTCCTTGGAATTAGGCCGGTGATTTGTCTCGAGAAGGAGCCTTTCCCCATCAGGCGCCCAGATGGCAGAGATTGGAGGCCCGGGAAGGGCGACGCTGCGTTCAACTCCGGTCGAGATTTCCCGTATCGTCGCGGATACACCGTTCTCCGCGAGGACGATTGTCCGGTATAGGAGCCGCCTTGCGTCGGGGCTGAGAACAGGCGCTAGATGACCTCCAGGACGGCGGCTGGAGATGAGTTCGATCTGGCCATCGAGCCTGCCGGTAGCGGGATCGACCGTTGCCGAATAGATATCGGATCCGCCAACACGCCGCGCGAATATCATGGCTCCGGAATTTGTGAATCCAATGCCATTGACTCCTTGTGCCAAGTCCTCGCGGATCGACCGTATTGGTCCATTGGGGCGTCCATCTTCAACGGGCACATACCAGAGTCCGTAGGCGCCGGTGCGATTGCTGAGGAACAGCACGCCGCGGCCATCCGCCGACCAGTGCGGATATGAGTCGTTAGCCGAGTGAGTAACGATGGGAACCGGGCTCCCACCGGAAGTGGAGACAACGTAGATGTCAGAAGGTCCCCGCGAAGGGCCAGATATGGAGAGCCATTTGCCATCCGGGGAAAAACTGGCGAGCTGCGCGTTCCGGAATTGGCCCGGCGCCACGAGTTCCTTCCTTTCGCCGGTGGAAAGCGAAATGAGATAGAGGGAGAACAGGCCGTCGGCACCATAGAACGCGGTAGCCAGGGTAATTCCGTCGGGAGACCATGCCAGTGGCACAGGATATCCTTCACCACCCGCCCAACCGATGGTGCGAACTCCGGATCCGTCGGAGTTCATGAGGCGAAGCTCGTAGCCGCCCTGGCCCGCTGGATTCTTCAGGAACCAGTTGTAGGCAATCTTCTTGCCATCGGGAGAAAACCGGGAATCCTGTGCGAATTCTCCATTGGACTTCGCCCAGCCGCCCGTGTTCGTGAGGAGCTTGGTCGTGTTGGTAGCGAGATCGCGCAGACCAAGGTCGCCGGTGTCCCAGTGTGCGTACGTGAGATAGCGGCCGTCCGGCGAGATCGAACCTTCATCGTCAGCATCGGGTCCCGACCAGAGTTGGCGCACACGAGGGCCGGAGCCGATGGGAGCAGACGCAGTTAACGCGGCGATGCGGCCTCGGGCGGTGGCGACGGTTTCGGATTGGTCGGCGTAGTCCTTTACCAGGCGTTCGTAGGTGCGGCGGGCTTGTTCGCCACCCTGCTTTTCCTGGCACCTCGCCATTTCGAGAAGGGCTTTTGCAGCGAGTTTGCGGTCGCCTGAGAAGTCCTTGGCAATGCGCTGGTAGAGCTCGATGGCGCCTTTCAGGTCGCCTTGGCTGCGCTCCTTCATGAGCGCCTGCTGGAAGAGCGTTTCTCCGGTTTTCTGCGCAATTACCAGTCCGCCGGCGAGGAAGATTGTCTGGAGAAGTAGTTTCATACGTATTGGCAGATTAGCGGCGATCCTGGCGGCGATTGTCATTGCTGCGTCAGGGGTTTGTCAGGGAATCCATTTGTATCCGGCTCCGCGGATAGTTACTAAGTGGCCTTCGGGAAGTTTGGCGCGGAGAGTAACTATGTAGTTATCAATTACTCGATTGGAGACATAGACATCCTCGCCGACGACAGAGTCGAGGAGTTCGTCGCGAGACAGGACGCGGTTCGGTTTTGCAGTGAGGGCGCGGAGAAGCAGCAGCTCGCGGCGGCTGATCTCGATGGGCCGGCCCGCCCTGGTTGCCGTGTAGGCGGCGAAGTCGATTTCGACGTCGCCGATTTGGAGTTTGTCGTTCGATTGCGTCCGGCGGAGGAGGGCGCGGATGCGGGCGAGGAGTTCGCGGAGGGAGAAGGGTTTGGTCAGGTAGTCGTCCGCGCCGATGTCGAGGCCAAGAACGCGGTCGGTCTCTTCTCCGCGCGCGGTGAGCATGAGGATGGGCATTTGCCGGCCCTGGCTTCGCAGAGTGCGACAGATCTCGTAGCCGCTGAGGCCGGGGAGCATGAGGTCGAGGACGATGAGATCCGGCGGGTTGGTTTGCGCAGATGAGAGGCCGTCGTCCCCGGTGATTGCCGTCGTCACTTCATAGCCCTCACGGCGGAGCTGGCCGGAAAGGCCGAGTAAAATGGCGGGTTCGTCTTCGACGATGAGAATTCGGCTCATACCGGCAGCAGCAGGCGGAACGTGCTGCCCTTTCCGGGCTGGCTGTCGACGGTGACTTTGCCGCCGTGGCCTTCCATGACATGGCGCACGAGGGTGAGACCTAAGCCAGCGCCTTGAATGTTGCGGTTTTCATTAGACGGAACGCGGTAAAAGCTGTCAAAGATGCGCTGCTGTTCGGCGGCGGGGATGCCGATGCCGAAGTCACGCACTTCGATGGCGGCTTGCGGGCCGGCGGCTTCGACTCGCAGTTGGATATCGCGGGATTCGCCGGAGTATTTCATAGCGTTGGTTAGGAGGTTCAGCACGGCCTGTTCGATGGCGTCGCGATCGGCGTTGATGGTTTCGGGCGGATTGTCCATCGTGGTTTCGAGTTTATAGCCGGCGCGCGCCATCATCGGGCGTGTCGATGCGGCGATGGATTCAACCAGATCCGTTAGCCGTGTGGGCGCGAGGGCATATGGCCGGCGTTGGCGCTCGATGCGGGAGAACTCGAGAACGTTGTTGACGAGGCGGCTGAGGCGTTCTGTTTCGTGCTGCATCGTTTCGAGATATTCGTCGCGCTTGGCGGCCGTTAGATCGGGACTCATCCTCATGCTTTCGATGAAAATGCGGAGGGCCGTTAGCGGAGTGCGCAGTTCGTGAGATACGCCGGCGATAAATTGGGTGCGCAATCCGGCGAGCTGCTTCTCGCGCTGTTTGTCGCGCCAGAGGAGGAAGCCGCCGAGGAGGGCGACGGCAATTGTTACGGCGAACATCGCGATGAGGATTTGGCGGGTTAGTGTTCGGTCCGCCGGGTGTGTCACAGGAAGCGTGATGCGGAGGTTGGGAAAGGGATCGCCGAGGGGCTGGCCGGCGGTGAGAGATGTTTCTGGCGGTGCGCGCATTGCGTGGAAGGATCGATCCGGTTTGAGGCCGATGAGGTACAAGGGCTCGCCCCATGCGAGCCACTGGCCGGCGATGGGATGGATCTCCTCCTTTTGGAAGCGTGCGGCGGCTTCGGCGTGTGCGATGAGGGCGGGATCCGTATTGATGAGACGCAGGCCCATCGGAGAAAGTAGATGGGGCGACTCCAGTTTGCGGAGTTTCGCGTTGATACGCGGGGCTGCGTATGCGGCGACGGGCACGCCGTGTTCGTCGGTGATTTCGAGAGGGAGCGCGGCGAGTGCACTTAGCGTCACGAAGTCATTCGATTGGACGGCCCTTTCGAGGCGGGCGAGGTGCGTTGTAGAAGCGCGGTTCTCCCAGGGGAGATGGACGCGTCCGTTTTGAATCATGCCGCGGAAGGCCGGTGGCTGATCGAGCCTCGATAGGAGAGATTGGCGAGCATTGGCCAGGCGCTGCGCTTGCGCTTCCTGATTGACACGAGTCAGGAGTTGTTGTTCCTGATCGAGAAGCCGGAGGAAGAGCGCAGTGAGGACGAGACACGGCGCGAGGACAGCGGCTGCGAGCCAGAGAGTTTGGCGTCCGGCAGGGAGCATTGGGGTGTACTGATTTTACGCGCGCCGAGAGGGAGGAGTGTCAGGGGAGTGTCAGGAATTTTGCGCCGGCGTCGAGGAGGCGTTGGCCGCCCAGGGCTAGGAAGTGCTTGCGGGTGCTTTCACTGGTGCAGGTCACCCAGTCGGCATGGTCGATGGCTGCGAGGCGGGCGGCGGCTTCTTGGGGGATGCCGGTTTTGTAGACGATCAGTACGTCGACACGGGCACCGCGTTTGGCCAGTTCCTCGGGGATTACCTCGCGGCCCGCGGCGGCTCTCGGGAATAGAACCCGCGCGCCTTCCATCGGTTCGGGTTTGAGGGCTTCGACTACGCCCTCCGCGGTCCACAGTTCCGGCACGACGTCAGGGCGGATACCGTGCGCTTCGAGCGCCTTGGCCGTTTTGCCGCCAACCACCGCGACTCG
The DNA here is from genome assembly GCA_016185425.1 of Acidobacteriota bacterium. Lineage (GTDB taxonomy): Bacteria > Acidobacteriota > Terriglobia > Bryobacterales > Bryobacteraceae. The sequence continues at coordinate 17,089 of JACPNQ010000003.1, forward strand.
CGCGCGGATGGCTCGCGTGTCCCGGCCGCACTCGTAGAGCGCGTCGAAGAAACGGGCGACGGCATTGGCGCTGGTGAAGATCAGCCAGTCGTAGCCGGCAAGGTCCGGGATGGTCACGGGGCCGCCGGGGGGTTGGATTTCGATCAATGGAATTTCGATGACGTGGGCGCCGAGATGGCGGTAGTGGCGGGCGGTTTCCTCGCTTTGTCCTTCGGCTCTTGTGACCAAGACCGTTTGGCCGAACATGGGTAGTTTTTCGAACCAGTCGAGCTTGCCCCGGAGCGCGGCGACTTCGCCGATGACGATCGTCGCGGGAGGTTTAAAATGGCCCTGCTCGACAACCTCGGCAAGAGTGGCGAGCGTGGCGAAGACGGTGTGCTGGCGCGGCGTGGTTGCGCGCTGGACAACGACGGCCGGTGTATCCGGCGCGCGGCCGGCGGCGATGAGACGATTGGCGATGGCGCCAATCGTCGTGAGCCCCATGTAGATGACCAGGGTCTCGGCGTGGCCTACTCGGGTCCAGTCGATACGGTCGGGGTCGTGACCGGTTACGAAGGTGACAGACGAGGTGTGCTCGCGGTGGGTGAGGGGAACGCCAGTATAGGCGGCGAGGCCGAGAGCCGCCGTCACGCCAGGCACGACCTCGAAGGGGATGCCGGCATCGGCGAGAGCCTCGACTTCTTCGCCCCCGCGGCCGAAGACGTAGGGGTCGCCGCCCTTCAAGCGAACCACAATCGAACCGGAGTTCGCGTGGTCAATGAGCAGGCGGCAGATCTCCGCCTGCGGCATAGCGTGATCCGACTTCTTCTTGCCGACGTAGATGCGAGTGGCGGAAGGCTTCGCGACCGTCAACAGTTCGGGCGCGGCGAGGTTGTCATAGAGAATCACGTCGGCCGCGGCGAGGATTTCGTGGCCTCTGACGGTGATGAGCTCAGGATCGCCCGGTCCGGCGCCGACGAGGTAGACCTTGCCGTTCACGTGTTTATTTCAAGGATCATTTCGCGGCCGCCGGCTTCGATGAAGTTTTCGCCCATTTCGGTGCCGATTGCATCGGCTTCGCTTGGCGGGCCTTCGGCGCGCGATTTGATTTCCATGCGGCCGCTTGGCGCGATGAGCACACCGCGGATACGGAGCACGCCGTCCTCACCGATGACGGCGTATGCGCCGAGCGGGGCCGTGCATCCTCCGCCGAAGGTGCGAAGAGTGGCGCGCTCGGCGGTGACGCAGGCGCGGGTGGCAGGGTCGTCAAGCGCCAGCGCGGCCTGGTGGCCGGGGCCATTGTCGTCCCGGGTTTCGATAGCGAGCGCCCCTTGGCCGACTGCGGGGAGGATTTTCATGGGGTCGAAGTATTCCGTAACGCGATCCTGCAAGCCGAGACGGATGAGCCCGGCAGCGGCGAGGACGATGGCGGCGTACTGACCTTCGGCCTGTTTGCGGAGCCGGGTATCGACGTTGCCGCGGAGATCCTGGATGTCGAGGTCGGAGCGGAAGCCGCGCAATTGCGCGGCGCGGCGGAGGGAACTGGTGCCGACGACGGCTCCCTTCGGGAGGCCGGCGAATGTAGAACCTACGAGAACGTCACGAGCATCTTCGCGCTCCGGGAAGGCGGCGAGCGTAAGGCCGGCGGGGAGTTCCGTGGGCATGTCCTTGGCGGAGTGGACGGCGAGATCGATCGTCTTGGCGAGGAGCGCCTCTTCGATTTCTTTGGTGAAGATGCCTTTCGTGCCGACTTTGCTGAGGGCCACATCGGTAATCTTGTCGCCCGTGGTGTGAATGACTTCGATGCGGACCGAGTGACCGAGCGCGGTTAGTTTGGCCGCGATATGTCCGGCCTGCCAGAGCGCCAGCTTCGAGCCGCGCGAGCCGATGACGAGTTCGCTCATTATTCGGGGTTCTCCAATTTGAACATGCGCCGTATTCCTTCTATGATCTGCCATCCATCTTCACGCGCGGCATTTCGGCGGATTTCGGTGATCGGGCCGTGAGCCACTTTCGCCATGAGGGATTTCGTGAGCGCATCAATGGCTTCCTCCTGCTGTGTCGTGAGGATGCCCAGTTTGCCGCGGAGGCGCTGTACTTCGGCCTGACGCACCTGTTCGAGCTGATCCTGCAGCGCGACGATCATCGGGACGGCCTCGCGCTCCTTGAGGCGAGCGACGAGTTTGTCGACCTCTTCGGCGACGATTTGTTCGGCGGCGGCAGCTTCGGCTTCCCTGCCTTTGCGGTTTTGTTCGACGACGCGGCCAAGGTCGTCGATGTCGTAGAGAAAGACGTTTTCGAGGGTGTTGACGGAGGGCTCGATGTTGCGCGGGACGGCGATATCGATCAGGAAGATGGGCTTGCCTTTGCGCTTGGCGCGGATCTGGCGCATCTGCGCTTCGGTAAGGATGTAGTGGGGAGCGCCGGAGGAGGCGATGACGATGTCGATGCCGGGCATCGCGGCGAGGAACTTGTCGTAGTCGATGATAGTGCCATCGAAGAGGGAGGCCATTTCCTCGGCGCGGGAGAGGGTGCGGTTAGTGACGAAGATACGGTCGGCGCCGGAGCGGTGGAGGTGGCGCGCGGCGAGTTCACTCATCTTGCCGGCGCCGACCAGGAGAACGCTGCAGCCTTCGAGTGAGCCGAAGATTTCGCGGGCGAGCTCGACGGCGGCGAAGGAGACGGAGACAGCGCTTTCGCCGATGGTGGTTTCGGTGCGGACACGTTTGGCTACATTGAAGGCGCGGGTGAGGACGGTGTCGAGGTATTGCCCGAGGACGCCCTGTTCCTTTGCGAGCGACCAGGCTTCTTTGAGTTGACCGAGAATCTGGGGCTCGCCGACAATCATGGAGTCGAGAGAAGAAGCGACGCGGAAGAGATGGCGGATGGCGTCGCGATCTTCGAAGTGGTAGAGGTGGCGGTCGTAATCGAGACGGTGGCCGGGTTTGGTGTGTTCGAGGAAATTGGCGAGGCCGGCGTCGGTCTGTTCGTCGGTGGCGACGACGATTTCGACGCGGTTGCAAGTGGACAGGATGAGGCTTTCGTGGACGCCGCGGGCGTTACGGAGATGGTGAAGGGCGCCGGGGAGAGCGGCCGCGTCAAAGGCAAAGCGCTCGCGGATTTCTACCGGAGCGGTACGGTGATTGAGGCCTGTGACGTGGAGCTTCATCTATTTCGCCAGCAGCGGCCTTAGTCCGACGTGCGAGACCCAGGTGAGTGTTGAGAACAACAACATGTAGAAAGCAAGGAAGGCAGCCCGGCGGCCGCGCCAGCCGGCGTTGGTGCGGAGGAATACAACGGCGAGATAGAAGCACCAGGTGAAGAGCGAGATGTGAACTTTGCCTTCGCCGATCCAGCGATTACCGGACTCCATGTAGGCCCAGCCGCTGCCTGCAATGACGCCCAGTGTTGTGAAGACAAATCCGGCGATCATGGCCCGATTGGCGAGTTGATCGAGTGAATGGAGCGGCGGGAGGCGATGGAAAAAGCGCGCGGGCTGCTTGGTTTTCAGGTGCTTCTCCTGGATGAGGTAGAAGACGGAGGCGAGGGCCATGAACAGTGTCGATGTGAAGCCGCCGATGTTGAGCAGGACGTGGACGAGAAGCCACGCGTCACGGAAGCCGGAGTTAGGCCAGGGACCAAGCGGGGCCGAAGTGGTGCCGATCGTGGTGAGGAGGGCGACGAGGGGAAAGGCGACGAGACCGAGGCTGGAAAAGTCATAGATCCAGGCGACGACGAGGAAGACGATGGCGAGCGCGAGGGCGAGGAGGGTGATGGTTTGGTGGAAATCCTGAGCGGCGAGGTGGCCGTTGACCATAGACTGTTCGACGATGGCGACGAAGTGGAAGACAGCGGCGACGGAGAATGCGGCGAGAGCCGGGCGGTAGAGAATGCTGCTGCGGCGCAACAGGTAATCCAGTACGTATAGAATCCCGGCGGAGTAGAGCGCCGCGGCGACGCGCAGCCAGAAGAGGCTCATCTCCTGCATTTATTTGAGTATAGCGGGGTGAGCGGGAGCGGCGCGGCGTAGGGGCGATTTTACGGAGTTGAATTTTGAGGCGGAGCGTACTTGCCGCTGACACCAGTCTTGAGCAACTTCGCCAGATCATACTCAGGGCGCAATCGGCCGGTCTAGCGGATCGATTGCGACTCCACCATGATCAGGATTCGCAGGCTTCGCGATCAATTTCCCATGAGTCTAATCAGTTCCGGCGTGGTCACAGATCGATCGAGAAAGCTGAACTGGCCGGTGTCTCTCACTTCATAAACAGCGTCGAGAAAGCCGGTCATCGCGGCGCGATAGAGTGAAGTGGCCAGGCTGATGCGCCGGACTCCGGCTGCCGCGAGGCCGGCGACGGAAAATGACTTTCCTTTGATCCCGACCATGAAATTGACCGGCTTCGACACCGCCGCACACACGACGCGCACCGCGGCAAGGCCGGGCAGGCCAGGCGCAAAAAGCACATCGGCCCCGGCTCTTTCGAAGGCTTGCAGGCGGGTTATGGTTTCGTCGAGGCTTGGGTCGGCGAATAGGAGATTATGCGTTCGCGCGGCCAGGGCAAATGGAAACGTTAATGCGCGCGCCGCCTGCGCGGCCGCCGCAATCCGTTCGACGGCCAATTGAAAGTCATAGAGGGGGGCGTCCGGGTTGCCGGTCGTATCCTCGATTGTGCAGCCAACGAGTCCAGCGCCCGCGGCAAGCCGGATTGTTTCCGCCACGATTTCGGGTGCGTCGCCAAAACCCTTCTCGAGGTCGGCCGAGACAGGCAAATCCGTCGCATCGACGATTTGGCGAGCGTGAGCCAATGCCTCGTCCCGCGTGAGACCTCCGTCTCTCCGGCCGAGGGCAGCGGCGGAAGCGGCACTCGATGTGGCTAACGCCTGAAAGCCGAGCCCGGCGAGAATGCGGGCGGAGCCAATGTCCCAAGGATTCGGGATTATGAAGGCGCCGGGACCAGCATGAAGGGCCTGAAAACAGGCGGCCTTTTCGTACTGAGAAACATTCATGCAAAGTTACCTCACGAGCAGATCCTTCCATGCTACTTCGAGGCGCGCGCGGGTTTCGGACCGGCGTTCCGGGAGTTATAGCAGGAGCGAATGAGACAAGCTGTTGTGTACAAGGGCGAAGACGGGCACTGGGTGGCGGAATGCTTGAGCCTTCCGGGTTGCGTGAGTCAAGGGGAGACTCGCGAAGAGGCTGTGAATCATATTCGAGAGGCCATTCGGCTTTACATCGCCGTGCTTGAGGAGGATAATCTGCCGATACCGGAAGAGAGGTTTGACACCTTGCTGGTTGCGGTGTGAGCAAGCTCCCATGCATCAGCGGGCGTGAATGTGTGAGAGTGCTTGAGAAGAAGGGGTTTCGGATCACAAGGAATTGGATCGTGGAACACTGCGAGCCATTGTCAGAGGGGCGGGGCTATCTGTCGATGAGTTCCTTGTGTTGTTGGGGTGAACCATTACACGTGCGGGCTTATGCGAGCTGCACGTCAACACGCGACGACGCGAATCATCCAATCAAGGGCGAATCAGGAGCAGCGGCAGTTCCCTGAAATGAGCATCCAGGGTGATAAGCGTGCACCCGTGCTCCAACGCGAGTGCCGCGATCCAGATATCGTTTCGCGGAATCGGGCGTCCCTTGGAAGCGAGAAAAACGTCAATTTCAGCGTAATAGTGGGCTGTTTCGGCAGTGACGTCAGCGACCGAAACGGACGGCTTGAGAAGAAACACTTGCAACTGGCGTTCATTCTCCGCAGTTCGATTTCCCCTCCGGAATCCGCTGTGCAACTCACCTAGCACGATGGATGGGATCACGATTCGAACGGCTTGTGCGACTAGCTCAATGATCTCAAAATCTCCGCGCATCAGACCTGAGTAGGCCGAAGTGTCCAACAGAACGGTCACGGCCTTCAGTCTTCCGGATCCAATTTGCGCATTTCCGCGAGCACGGCATCAAACTCTGACGCCTCTTCGGTAGTCCAGCTTCCGATAAACTCATCGAAATCCGTATTTCTCCGCCGGGGCCGAATCGCCCCCTCCAGCAACCGTATCGCAGCTTTGTTCAGACTGATCCCGTCACGTTTGCTTTTATCCACAATCGCGCGTTCGAGCTCGGGCGGAATGTTGCGCAGAGAGATCGTCACGCTTCCAGTGTATCAGTTAATGCATCACACCGAGGCAATTATCTGCATCATCCAGCCTTAAACCTCACACTTGCGGCGCTATCGGATCCGGCACGGGAGCGACGGGGCTCTTCTTCCGCCGTTTGCGGAGCCACCAGTGCTGCATCTGCGAGAGGTAGGTGTAGTAACAGGGGGTGAGGTAGAGCGTGACTAACTGCGAGAAGAGCAGGCCGCCGACGACGACCAGGCCGAGGGGCTGGCGGGCTTCGCCGCCCGCTCCATAACCCACCGCGATCGGCACGGCGCCCAACAGCGCCGCCATCGTGGTCATCATGATCGGACGGAAGCGAACCAGGCAGCCCTGATAGATCGCGTCGCGGGGGTTGAGGCCTTCCTGCTCGGCTTGCAGCGCAAAGTCAATTTGCATGATGGCGTTCTTCTTCACGATGCCGATCAGCATGATGAGGCCGACGAAGGCATAGATGCTCAGATCCATCTTGAATAGCCAGAGCGTCATCAGTGCGCCGAATCCCGCGGAGGGGAGGCCGCTCAAGATCGTGATCGGGTGGATGAAGCTTTCATACAGAATGCCGAGCACAATGTAGACGACAGCGATGGCGATGGCGAGGAGGATCCAGAGGTTCGCGAGAGATCCATGGAATGCCTTGGCGGCGCCTTGGAAGGCGGAGCTGACCTCAGGCGGGACGGCGCGCTTAGCGGCCTCGCCGGCTTGTTCGAGCGCCTCACCGAGGGCGTAACCGGGAACGATGTTGAAGGCGACCGTCACCGCTGGAAGCTGGCCGAAATGGCTGATGGAGAGGGGCCCTGTCGAGAGCTCCACGTTCGCCAACGAATCGAGCGGAATCAGCTTGCTGCCTCCGGTCTTGAAGTACAACATCGAAAGGTATTTCGGATCCTGCTGGTACTGAGGCAGTAGTTCGAGGAGTACCTTGTACTGGTTAACGGGCGAATAGATGGTTGAAGCCCAACGCGGTCCATAAGCGTCATAAAGCGCGTTTTCGATCTGGTTCACATTCAGGCCGAGCGAGGCGACCTTATCGCGATCGACATGCACTTCGGCCTGCGGGCTCTTGATTTGCAGATCGCTGGAAATGTCGGTGAGGGCGGGTTGTTGCTCGAATTCGTGGCGCAGCGCGCGGGCCGCGTCATAGAGAGCTGCCTTATCGGGCGAGTAAAGCGTGTACTGATACTGGCTCTTGGAAACCAGGCCGCCGATGCGCACGACGGGCGGGTTTTGCGGATAGACCTTCATGCCGGGGAAGTCGTTCAATTGCGGGCGGAGTCGGGCGATGACGCCGTTCACGAGAACATCCCGTTCTGACCTGGGCTTGAGATGCACCACCAACTGGCCGACATTGGTTCCGCCGAGTGTGGTGGCGGTGGGACCGCCGACACTGGAAACGAGGGAGTCGACGGCGGGATCCATGCGGACGACGCCGGCGATCTGTTGCTGGTAGACCACCATCTGCTTGAACGACGTGCCCTCGGCCGCCTCCGTGTTGATGAGGAGCTGGTCGGTGTCCTGATCGGGAATGAAGCCTTTGGGAACGATGACAAAGAGGTGGACCGTTCCGGCAAGGATGAGGATGGAGGCGAGCATCGTCGCAAAGCGGTAGCGGAGCACCCATGCGAGAGACCGTTCATATGCGTTGAGCATGCCATCGAGAAAGCGTTCGATGAAATGGAACATACCCTTGCCGCCGGAGTGTCCGTGGCCGGCCTTCAGGAACCGGCTGCAAAGCATGGGAGTAAGGGTGACCGAGACTACTCCGGAGATGAGAATCGACACGCAGATGGTGACGGCGAATTCGTTGAAGAGCCGCCCGAGGACGCCGCCCATGAAGAGCACAGGGATGAAGACGGCGGCCAGCGAGAGCGTCATCGAGACGATGGTGAAGCCGATCTCCCTGGAACCATCGAGAGCGGCCTGCATGGGGGGCTTGCCCATCTCGAGGTGGCGCACGATGTTTTCGAGCATGACGATGGCGTCGTCAACCACGAAGCCGATGGCCAGGATGAGCGCCATCATGGAGAGGTTGTCCAGCGAGTAGCTGCAGAGGTACATCACGGCGAACGTGCCGACGATGGAGAACGGCAGGGCGAGGGACGGAATAAGCGTGGCGGAGAGATTGCGGAGGAAGACGAAGATGACGCCGATAATGAGGAAGAGCGTCAGCACCATAGTGAACTTCACGTCCTGGAAGGACTCGCGGATGGTATCGGAACGGTCGTAGAAAACGTCGAGCTGCACCGATGGCGGGAGTTCCGTCTTGAAGACGGGAAGAAGCTTCATGATGCCGTCGGCGACGGCCATCGTGTTGGTGCCGGGCTGTCGCTGAATGCCAAGGACGATGGCACGTCCGCAACCGGCTTCCTTGCAAAACCAGGATGCCGTGCGTTCATCTTCGACGCTGTCGGAAAGTTTGCCGAGTTCTTCGAGGCGAACGGGATTGCCCTTGCGGTAGGCGACGATGATGGACTTGTATTGGTCCGCGTTCATCAATTGACCACTGGCCTGCAGCGTGAAGGCACGCTGGGGGCCGTTAATCGTGCCCGTGGGAAGATTGACGTTCCACTGGCGGAGAGCGGTCTCCACCTCATTGATGCCGATTTGGCGGGAGGCCATGGCGTACGGGTCCATCTGCGCGTGCATGGCGTAGCGTTGGGCGCCGAGGATCTGGACCTGGGCGACGCCGGTGACCTGGGAGATGCGCTGGGCAACGCGGGTCTCGGCGTACTCGTTGAGAGTGTATAGGGGCAGAGTGGAGGATTTAAGGGCGAGGAAAATGATCGGCTGATCGGCGGGGTTGACCTTGGCGAACGTTGGCGGTGTCGGCATGCCTGGCGGGAGCAGGCGCGAGGACTGCGTGATTGCGGCCTGGACATCGACGGCGGCGCCATCGAGGTTGCGGCTGAGGTCGAATTCAAGGGTGACCTGGGTGGAGCCGAGCGTATTGACCGAGGTCATGGAGGAGATGCCTGCGATCATGGCGAAGTTATTTTCGAGCGGCGTGGCGACGGCCGAGGCCATGGTCTCCGGGCTGGCGCCGGGGAGCTGGGCAGTGACGAGGAGCGTGGGGAGGTCGACGTTGGGGAGGTCACTGACGGGGAGCTGCTGATAGGCGATGGTGCCGAAGAGGGCGATCGCGAACATCAGGAGCGTGGTGGCGATGGGACGCTCGATGAATGTTTTGGAAACGCTCATCCGCGGCCCTCAGCGCCGGCGGGCTCGGGGAGGGGCTGGGCCACCTTGGTGGCGCGGCGGCGGTTTAAGAATCCGTCGAGATAGGTGTAGATCACAGGGGTGAGATAGAGAGTGATGGCTTGCGAGAAAAGCAGCCCGCCGACAACGGCCAGGCCGAGCGGTTTGCGGGCTTCGCCGCCGGCGCCGTAGCCGGACGCAATCGGGAGCGTGCCAAGCAGCGCGGCCATGGTGGTCATCGTGATGGGCCGGAAGCGGGCAATGCAGCCCTCGTGGATAGCGTCACGCGCGGAGAGCCCGTGGCGCTGGCGCTCCAGGGCGAAATCGACCTGCATGATGCCGTTTTTCTTGACGAGGCCGATGAGCAGGATCAGGCCAACGAAGGCGTAGAGATTGAGCTCCATGCGGAAGACGAGCAGCGTCAGGAGGGCGCCAAAGGCGGCGGAGGGGAGGCCGGAGAGAATGGTGATGGGGTGGACGAAGCTCTCATAGAGCACGCCGAGGACGATGTAGACGACGAGGACGGCGACGGCGAGCAGCAAGCCGAGATTGCGCATCGAATCCTGGAAGACTTTGGCGGTACCGGTGAAGTTGGTGTTGATGTTACTGGGCAGCTTTTCCGCAGCGAGCTCGGCGACCTCTTCGACAGCCTGGCTGAGCGCGACGCCGGGCTTGAGGTTGAAGGACACGGTGACGGAGGGGAGTTGGCCGGTATGCGCGATGGACTGCGGGCCAACATCTTCGACACGCCTGGTGACGGCTTCGAGCGGGACGACCTGATCGCCGCTTCCTTTCAGATAGACCTTGGAGAGCATGTCGGCGAAGGTCTGATACCTGGGGAGCACCTCCATCATGACGCGGTATTGGTTCGTGGGAGCGTAGATGGTGGAGGCCCAGCTTTGGCCGTAGCCCTGGTAGAGGCTCTGCTGGATTTCCTGGGCGTTCAGCCCGTAGACGGCGGCTTTGTCGCGATCGACCTCGATGCGGACGCGAGGGGTGCGCATCTGGGTATCGCTGTTCACGTCGAGGACTGAGGGGAGTTTGGCGATCTCCTTTTCGAACCTGGAGGCTTCGCGATACAGGTTGGCCGTATCGGCGCTTTGCAGTGTGAGCTCATAGGAGCTGCGGGAACCACGCCCGCCGATGCGAATGGACGGTGGGAGCGTAAAGGTGGTGCGGACACCGACGATAGGGGCCACCTTGGGGCGCAAGCGGGCGACGATCTCGGCGGCCGAGGCCTTGCGCTGGCGGCGGGGCTTGAGCTGGATAAATAGGCGCGCGGTGTTGGATGCGGAGCCGAACATGCTGCCGCCGACCGAGGTCATGAAGCCGTCGACATCGGAATCCTGGCGAATGACTTCGATGACGCGCTGCTGCAGCGTCTTCATCATCTCGAAGGATGTTCCAACCTGCATTTCGGTATTGCCGTAGATCTGGTCGGAATCGGTTTCCGGGATGAAGCCTTTGGGCACGAGGATGTAGAGGTAGACGGTTGCGCCGAGAACGGCAAAGAAAGCGACCAGCATCACGGGACGATGGGCGAGCGTCCAATCGAGCGATTTCTCGTAGAGGCGTGTAATGGCGTTGAGAACGCGCTCGACGAGGCGTGAAACGAAATTGATTTTCACATCCGGCGGGCGGTGGGTAAGCAGCCGGCTGCAGAGCATGGGCGTGAGGGAGACGGAGACGAAGCCGGAGATGAGGACGGCGGCACAGATGGTGACGGCAAATTCGCGAAACAGGCGGCCGAGAATACCTCCCATGAAAAGAATGGGAATGAAAACGGCGGCGAGAGAAATGGTCATCGAGACGATGGTGAACCAGATTTCGCGGGAGCCTTTGATGGCGGCTTCGAACGGCGAGAGACCTTTCTCCATGTAGCGGACGACGTTTTCGAGCATGACGATAGCGTCGTCGACAACGAAGCATACGCAGAGGATGATGGCCATCATGGAGAGGTTGTCGAGCGAATAGTTGAGAGTCCACATGACGGCGAAAGTGCCGAGGAGGGAAAGCGGGAGAGCAAGGGAGGGAATGAGCGTGGCCGAGCCGCGGCGGAGGAATATGGCGATCACCATGATGACCAGGCCAAGGGTCAGCATAAGAGTAAATTTGACGTCCACGAAGGCTTCCCGGATGTTCGCCGAACGGTCACTTCTCATGCTGAGCTGCATATTCGGCGGCACCAGCTTGTTCAGTTCGGGCAGTACCTTCTTGATGGCGTTGTTGACCTCAATGACATTGCTGCCGGGTTGCCGCATCACCATGAGGTTGATGGCTCTTCCACCGTCATTTCCCGCATAGGTCCAGGCGATGGTGCGCTCGTCTTCGGTGCCGTCGCGAACATTGGCGACGTCGATCAAGCGAACGGGGGCGCCATTGCGCCATGTAACGATGAGGTCCTTGTAGTCCCTGGCTTTGGGAAGCTGGCCGTTGGCGACGACGTTGAAGGCCTGGTGATCGCCCCAAAGCGTGCCGGTGGGCAGGTTGGCGTTCCAGGCGGAGATGGCGGCGGAAACTTCGTTGATTCCGATTTTGAGGGCGGCGAGTTTGTCGAGGTCAAGCTGAACGCGCACGGCGTATTTCTGCTGGCCCATGATGTTGACCTGGGCGACGCCGTTGATCATGGAAATACGCTGACCGAGGGTGCGGTCGGCGTATTCGTTCACATCGGAGATAGGCGCCGTATCCGAGCGCAGGACCATGAACATGATGGGCGAGTCCGACGGGTTCTGCTTGCGGAAAGAAGGTGGCGAGGGCATGCCCGGAGGGAGAAGGGGCATGGCCGCGGAGATGGCCGTTTGCACGTCGACGGCGGCGCCGTCGAGCTCACGATCGAGGTCGAACTGAATGGTGATGTTGGTGTTGCCCAAGGACGACGTGGAGGTCATCGAGTCGATACCGGCAATGGTGGTGAACTGCCGTTCGAGCGGCGTGGCGACTGAGGAAGACATCGTCTGGGGGTCAGCACCGGGGAGACTTGCAGAGACGGAAAGAGTCGGAAAATCGACATTGGGGAGATCGCTCACCGGCAGCGCCAAGTAGGCAAGGATGCCGAACATAGCGACGCCCGCCATCATGAGGATGGTGGCTACTGGACGGCGGATAAAGATCTCGGAGAAGTTCATGACTTCGGCGTCCCTTCTTTGGGCGCTTCCTTCTTTTCACCGCCGCCCTTTTTGCCGCCTTTCTTACTGCCGTCGCGTGCGCCAACGCGCATACCGGGGGCGAGGCGCATCTGCCCTTCGCTGACGACGGTCTCTCCAGCCTGCAGGCCAGTTGCGATTACCAGGTCGTTGCCGCTGCGTGCACCGGTAGTGACCGTACGCATCTCGACCCGGCGATCTTCCTTAACAACAAAAATGAACTGACCATCGGGACCGGTCTGCACGGCTTGATTGGGAACAACGATGGCGTTGGGGTCCGAACCGAGGCGGGTACGGACGCGAACGAATTGCCCCGGCCATAGCTTACGGCCTGGGTTGGCGAAGGTCGCGCGGAGGCGGATGGTGCCGGTGGAAGGGTCGACGGTGTTGTCGTAAAAGTTGAGGACGCCTTCGGCGGAGTCACTGCCATCCTGTGAGATTGCAAAGACGGGGATCTTCGATTTCCCGAAGCGGGATTCCACCATGTTGAGCTGCGACTCGGGGATAGCGTAGGAGACGAAGAGCGGATCGACCTGGTTGATCTGTACAAGTTCGGTGGTGTTCGCAGAGACGATGTTGCCGACCTTAACGAGGAGTGTACCGGTGCGGCCGCTCAACGGCGAGCGAATCTGGGTGAAGCCGAGTTGGACCTTGAGGCTATCGATTACGGCGCGCTGGGCGGCGATGTCCGCCTTGGTGCTTTCGATGGCGGCGAGGTCGGCGGCGACGGCTTCCTGTTGGGCCTGGGCGGTAGATTCGGCCTGTTGATTCTGTTCCTTGGAGAAGATACCTTCCTTGGCGAGTTGGGCGTAGCGGGTAGCTTGATCGCGAAGATATGCCAATTGGGCCCGGCTTTTGGCGACGGTGGCCTGGGCCTGACGATTCATGGCTTCGGAGCGGAGGAGGTTGGCCTGGGCCTGAGCGAGTTGGGCGTCGAGGGCGCGGCGATCGATTTCAAATAGGGGTGCGCCAGCTTTGACGAAGTCACCTTCCTTAAAGAAAGCCTTTGTGAGTTCTCCGCTGACCTGGGGCTTGATCATCACCATGGAAGAAGCCTCGACATTGCCGATGACCTCCAACTCGATGGGGACCTCGCGGGCGACGGCTTTGGCAACAGTAACCGGGACTTCCCCGCCCTTTTTCTCTCCTCCCTTGCCACCGCCTCCCCCAGCCGCGGGGGGACCGTCTGATTCATTTTTGCCACAACCAACGGTTAATAAAGAAAGAGAAGCGAGGAGCGCGGCGGCTCGGGAGGCGCTGAGGATTGTTTTTTTCATTGATGGCATTGAGAGCCGACACAGAGGGGGCGCACCGCCGCTGAGGCAGGTTACCCGTACTGCGGTCATTGTCGAGTGGTGTGCCGCTGAAAGCAAGAGGGCGGCTGTTCTTAACTGTGGTTAAGGGTTAGCGAATTCCAGCTTGCTAGAATCGCCAGGTACATGGGGAAGAATTTCAAAGCGGAGCTAGTGGCCTGTTTCGGGCAGCCGGTGGCGGAGAACCCGACGGGAGAGATGCAGGAGGCGGCTTTCCGGCACGCCGGTTTGCAGTGGCGGTACCTCACCGTGGAGGTGCCGGCCGAGGGATTGGCAGCAGCCGTTGCGGGCGCGCGGGCGATGGGATTTCAGGGGCTAAACCTTACCATTCCGCACAAGGTGGCTGTGATTCCGCTGCTCGATGAGATTTCGCGGGAGGCGGCTGTTATTGGCGCGGTGAACACGGTGCGGCGAAGCGGGGACCGTTTCATTGGCGAGAATACCGATGGGAAGGGATTTCTACGGGGAGTGACGCAGGACGCGGGTGTGGAACCGAAGGGGAAGCGGGTGGTGGTGTTGGGCGCGGGCGGGGCGTCGCGGGCGATTGCGACCGAACTCCTGTTGGCCGGCGTGGCCGACTTGCTGGTGGTGAACCGCGGCGTGGCGCGGGGGGAAGCGATGGTGGCGGACCTGACCGGGAAGGTGAATGGACCAATCCGGTTTGCGCCCTGGGAGGGTGTATTCGATGTACCGGAATGGGCGGATCTGCTTGTAAACGCGACGAGCATCGGGTTGTATCCCGATGTGGAGGCGATGCCGGAAGTGAACCTGGCTACGGCCGGACCGCGATGCCTGGTTTGCGATGCCGTGTTCAATCCGCCGGAGACACGTCTGTTACGGACGGCGCGGGAGCGCGGTTTGCGCGTGCTCGACGGGTTGTCGATGCTGGTTTATCAAGGGGTGGCCGGGTTCCAGTTGTGGACGGGCCGGAACCCCGATGAACAGGCGATGCGGCGGGCGTTGGAAGCGGCTTTCGGTGTATAAAGGTTGCAGAAGCACATGCATTCCCGTAGAAACTTTTTGGGCAACGTGGCGACCGGATTGGCCGCGGCGGCGCAGCCCTCCGGACGCGTCCTGGGCGCGAATGACCGGATTCGTGCCGGCATCATCGGACCCGGGGCGAGAGGCACCGAGTTAGTCCACCAGGCGATGTTGTGCCCGAACGTCGAGATGGCCGCGTTTTGCGATGTTTACACGGCTCGATTGGAAGCCGGGAAGAAGATCGCACCGGGCGCGAAGACTTACATGGACTACCGGTACATGCTCGACGATAAGTCCATCGACGCCGTGCTGATTGCGACACCGCAGCACTTACACAAGGAACATTTTGTGGCGTCAGTGGAAGCCGGGAAGCATATCTACCAGGAAAAGACCATGGCGTTCAATCCGGAACATGCCAAAGCGATGCGCGCGGCGTATAACAAGAACCGTAAGTTAGTGGTCGGGATCGGGCATCAGCACGTTTCGACGGGGATGGTGGAAGATGCGCGAGCGTGGCTGAAGGAAGGAGGGATGGGCAAAATCACGGCCATTGTCGCCGATCATTGGCGGAACACGCCCGCCGGCAAGCCGCAGTGGTCGCGGCCGGTGTATCCGGACATGACGCCGGAGAACATTCTGTGGAATAAGTTCCTGGGCGACGCGCCGAAGCGGGATTTTGACCCGAACCGGTACATCAATTGGCGGTTCTATTGGGATTACTCCGGCGGCAATGTTTACGAGAACATGTGCCATACGCTGAGTATCTGGTATAAGGCGCTTGATTTACAGATTCCGAAGCAAGTGAACATGGCCGGCGGGCTGTACATCTGGAAAGACGGACGGGAAGTGCCGGACACGATGACAGTGACGATGGAGCACCCGGAAGATATTCTGTTCTCGTGGGTGTCCGGGTTCGGTAATGACCGGCGCGGATTTGCGGAAGATGTGCTGGGCACGGAGGGCTCGATTACCAGGGCAAACCAGGTGCGGTATTGGCCACAAAAGGTGAACCGGCCGCAGGGCACCGAGCGAGTGGGCACGACCAAGACCAATCCGAACGGGCACATGCAGAACTTCATCGATTGTGTGCGGAGCGGGAAGGAACCGAATTGTCCCTTTGAGATCGGCTTCCGCATTTCCATTGCGTGCCGTATGGCCGTGGAGAGCTACCGGCAGGGCCGGACTATGCGCTGGGACACGGCGAAAGAAGAGATCGTATAGGGATCGGTCTTCATGGACTTCTCGTATACGGACGAACAGCGGCAGTTGCGGCGGGCGGTACGGGAGTTCGCGGAAGCCGAGATACAGCCGCACGTGCGAGTGTGGGATGAGGCGTCCGAGTTTCCATCGGCGGTAGTGAAGAAGTGCGGGGAGATGGGACTGATGGGCTCGATCTTTCCGGAGGAGTACGGCGGAACCGGGTACGGGTATATCGAGTACGCGTTAATCATCGAAGAGCTGGCGCGTGTGGATCCGTCGGTGGCGTTGATCGTGGCGGCGCACACTTCGTTGTGCAGTAATCACCTTTACATTGCCGGGAACGAGGAGCAGAAAAAGAAGTATCTGCCGAAGCTTGCGTCGGGTGAATGGATTGGGAGCTGGTCGTTGACGGAACCTGAGGCCGGCAGCGACGCGGGCGGGACACGGACGGTGGCGGTGCACAACAGCGATGGGTGGGTGATCAACGGGGCAAAAACGTTCACGACAAACGCGCATTATGCACAGCTCTGCGTGGCGATGGCGGCGACGGACCGGAGCAAGTCGCATCACGGAATTTCGGCATTTCTAGTGGAGTCGGGCACGACTGGATTCCGGGCGGGCAAGAAAGAAGACAAGCTGGGAATGCGGGCATCGGATACGGGGGAAGTGATTTTTTCCAATTGCCGGTTGCCGGCGTCGGCGTTGCTGGGACAGGCGGGTGAGGGGTTCATCGATGCTTTGCGCGTGCTGGATGGCGGGCGCATTTCGATTGCCGCTCTTTCGGTGGGGATTGCGCAGGGGGCCTTTGACGCGGCGTTGAAGTACTCCAAACAGCGGAAGCAATTTGGGCGGTTTATCTCGGAGTTTCAGGCGATTCAATTCAAGCTGGCGGATATGGCGACGGAGATTGATGCCGCGCGGCTGCTGGTGCAGCGGGCCTGCTGGATGAAGAATCAGGGCAGGCCGGTGAACAGAGAGTCGGCGATGGCGAAGCTGTATGCTTCCGAGATCGCGGTGCGCGTGTGCAATGAGGCGGTGCAGATTCACGGCGGGTACGGATTTACGAAAGACTATCCGGTGGAGAAGTTTTATCGCGACGTGAAACTGATGACGATTGGGGAAGGCACCAGCGAGATACAGAAGCTGGTGATCGCGCGGCAGTTATTGAAGAATCCATGAGCCGGGATCTGGCACGGGCGATTACGGCGTTGGAGAGCGGCGGGGCCGTACCGGCTGCGGCAAGGCCTTCGTTGGTGATTGGAATCACGGGACCACCGGGCGCGGGGAAGTCGACGGTGATCGACGCGATGTTGGGGGTGCTGGAGGGACGGGTGGCGGTGTTGGCAGTGGACCCCTCGTCGCCATTTACAGGGGGCGCGTTGTTGGGAGACCGGGTGCGGATGAACAACGCCGGGCCTGACGTTTTCATCCGTTCGCTGGCGAGCCGAGGACATGGGGGAGGGCTGGCGCCGCGGATGCGGGATGTGCTGAGTTTGCTATCGGCGCACGGCTACGAGACGGTACTGGTGGAGACTGTGGGCGTTGGGCAGGAAGAGATGGACGTCACATCGCTGGCCGATGTAACGGCGGTTGTATTGACACCGGCGGGCGGAGATTCGGTGCAGGCCGAGAAGGCGGGTCTGTTGGAAGCGGCGGATGTTTTGATTTTGAATAAGGCGGACCTGGCTGGCGCGGACCGTGTTGAGCAGGAGTTGCATGAGGCGACGGGGCTGCCGGTGGCGCGCATGGTGGCGAAAGATGGGATTGGCGCGCGGGAGGCGCTGGAGCTGATTCGGACAGTTTCGCGGCGCGGACGGCCGGGGGTGCTGGCCGGGTTTGCGATTGACCATTTGGGGATTGCGGTCGTTTCGCTCGCGGAGTCCTTGCTGTTTTATGAGGGTGTGCTTGGGATGCGCGTGGCGCATCGGGAAACTGTTGCGCATGAGGGTGTGCATGTGGCGATGCTTGACGCCGGTGGATCGCGCGTGGAACTGCTGGAGGCAATGTCGGCGGAGTCGGCAGTTGGAAAGTTTATAGCGAAGCGGGGCCCAGGGATTCATCATGTGGCGCTGCGGGTACCGGATTTCGCGGCCACGATTGCTACACTGAAAAGTTCCGGCGCACGGCTGCTGAGCGAGCCGCGCATAGGCGCAGGCGGCCATCGGTATGTATTTATACATCCGGCATCCGCGGGCGGCGTGCTGCTGGAACTGATTGCCCATGAGCACCCTTAAAGCGAAGATTGGAATTATTGGCGGCAGCGGCCTGTACAACATGCCGGGCTTTACCGAGAAGAACGAGGTCCGGCTGGAGACGCCATTTGGTGCGCCGTCGGATGCGTATATTGTTGGGAAGTTGTCCGGACGCGACGTTGCGTTTTTGCCCCGGCATGGACGCGGACACCGCATTTTGCCGAGCGAGCTGAACTTCCGCGCGAATATCTACGGCATGAAGATGCTAGGCGTGGAGCGGATCATTTCCCTGAGCGCCGTAGGTTCATTGAAAGAAGAACACCGGCCGACGGAATTTGTCATTGCGGATCAGTTTTTTGACCGCACGATGGGGCGGGTTTCGACGTTCTTCGGCGACGGGCTGGTGTCGCACGTAAGCATGGCGCATCCGGTGTGCGGCGAATTGGCGAGGGTAGTGAAATCAGCAGCGCAGAAGGCGGGGATTACGGCCAAGCTGGGCGGCACGTATTTGTGCATGGAGGGACCGGCATTCTCGACGGTGGCCGAGAGCAATGTTTACCGTTCGTGGGGCATGGATGTGATCGGGATGACCAATCTGCAGGAGGCGAAGCTCGCGCGAGAGGCGGAGATTTGCTACACGACGGTGGCGATGGTAACCGATTACGACTGCTGGCACCCGGACCATGACCATGTGACGGTGGAGCAGATCATTCACGTGCTGCATACCAACGCGGCGAACGCGGCGGCACTGGTGGCGGAGGCGGTGGCGGCCGTACCGGAGGGTGCGTCGTGCAAGTGCCATTCGGCGCTGAAGAACGCGATAATGACAGATCGCGCGACGGTACCGGCGGAAACGCGGAAGAAGCTGGAGTTGATCGTTGGCAAGTACCTCGGCTGAGGTTCTGGCGCTGCTGCGGGCCGGGGGGCGGCCGGCGTCGGTGGACGCGCTGGCTTCCCTGCCCGCTTCCGAGCTTTTCGGATCGGTGATTGAGCCGTTGGCGGATTCGTTTGATCCGGCGTTGATTCCGGCGTATGTGGATCTGTTTGCGCGGTTGTTGGAGCGGGTGGCGCCTTCGTTTTCGGCCGCGGCGCTGGTGGAGCGCTATTCGGCGTTGCGGGCTTCGCGGCCTTCGTTGGAGCCGTCGCGAGTGGTGGTGTTGTCGCGCGTGACGTTGGGCGCGGATGTGGCAATTACTTCGACATTTTTGAAGGCAGCGATGATGCGGTGGCCGGCGGCATCGGTAGTGTTTGCGGGACCCGCGAAGAATTTTGAGTTGTTCGCCGGTGAGCCGCGAGTATCGTTTTTGGAAGTACGGTATGGGCGAGGGGCGACGCTGGAGGAACGGGTGCGAGCAGGGATGGAATTAGCGCCCTTTCTGACGGATGTGTCGACGTTGGTGTTGGACCCGGATTCGCGGCTGTCGCAGTTGGGCGTGTTGCCGTTGGCGGATGTTTCGCGGACGTTGTTTTTTGAGAGCCGGGGCGTGGGAGGTGCGTCCGATTCCTTGGTTGGTTTGGCGAGAGGGTTTGTCGCTGAGGCCTTGGGCGTCGATGCCGCACCATGGATTGCGCCGCCGTCGCCGGAGTGGGTGCCGCGGGCGGATGTGGCGGTGAGCTTTGGAGTGGGAGAGAACCCGGCAAAGCGCGTTTCGGATTCGTTTGAGTTCTACCTTGTGCAGGGGCTGCTGGACAGGGGTTTGAGCGTGCTGCTGGATTCAGGGGCACCAGGGACGGCGGAGGCGGAACGGGCGGCTCGGTTAGAGTCGTCGTGCCAGGGGGCATTGTTTATTTGGCAGGGAAGTTTTGCGCCATTTGCAGCGGCGATTGGGCGGAGCCGGTTGTATGTGGGGTATGACTCGGCGGGACAGCATGTGGCCGCGGCTTGCGGTGTGCCGCGGATTACTGTGTTTAACGGGCATTCAGGGGAGACGTTTGCGGCGCGGTGGAGGCCGGATGGGGCGGGGTTTTCGCGGGTGCTGTTTCCGGGGGAAGGGTTGATGGAACGGGTTTGGAGGGCGGTGAAAGAGGTGGTGGGGTGACACTTCAGGAGTATTTGGAGCTTGAGCGTACGGCCGTCGAGAGGCACGAATTTGTCGACGGCGAAATGGTTGCGATGGGTCGTCGCCGCGGCATTCGATCATAACCGCAAATATCGGCCGAACAATCGGTAATTCCGTTCGCGGGCGCGGGTGCACTACGTTCAGTCCCGATATCAAGGTCAGTATCGCCCGAAACCGCATGGTCGCCTATCCGGACGTCACTGTCGTGTGCGGCGATCCGGAGTTCCTGGATGGCAGACGGGACGTAATCAAAAATCCGATCGTTCTGGTGGAAGTCCTTTCGCCTTCGACGCAAAACTATGACCGCGGAGAGAAGGCGACATTGTATCGGATGATGCCTTCGCTACGTGAATTCCTGCTGGTGCGGCAAGAGCCAGTGTTTGTCGAGCATAATCGCAGGCTTCCGGATGGTACTTGGCAGGTTATTGTTCACGAGGCAATGACTGACTCGATCCGATTTGAGTCGATTGGGTGTAGCTTGCCTGTCGACGAGATCTATTTCGATATCGAGCGGTATTGACACGCAGTCTTGAGAATTCCGCGCCCGGTTCGCCACTATCTATATGTACCGTGCCGATTCCGTTCGATCAGTCATTCAAACTCATCTCCGACGACGACCCACGCGCCCTCCTGGCGGCATTCGCCGGAATTCCGCTTGAGGCCCCGCTTGCCGTCACGCCGCTCGATAGCGAATTGAATTTCCCGGCACTCCGCGTCGATAAGCTTTATCAATGCGCCAAGCCAGACGAACCGCCATTCCTGGTCCATTTCGAGGTTGTCGCCAGCTTCCGCACAAGAACGATTCCCAACCAAGCGCGCTACATCCGATGCATCGTTTCCAAACACCACTTGCCGGTACGAAGCTATCTCCTTCTGCTCCGCAAGGATGGCGTCCCGGCCAGCCTAGACCGATGGTACAGCGAGGATTTCACCGATCATCGCAGCCGTACGCGGATCCGGACGGTTCGAGTATGGAGGCTTCCAGCACGCCGGCTACTCGCGCTAGGCAGAGCCGTGCTCTATCCATGGACTGTACTCGCAAACGCCAAGGTAGACGAAATTGCGGAGGCCGCAATACGCCTCCGGCGCGGTCATTACGAAGATTACTTCCTCCAGTTGTGCACGCTCTGCGGTTTACAATATGGGGAGGACAACCCCTTCGTTCAGGAGATAAACCACATGCCGATGGATGAAGTATTGCAGGAATCGAGCTTCTACCAGAAGCTGGTGGCGAAGTGGAACCAGGACATGGAAGCCCGGCTCAATGAGGGGCTTCTCAAAGGCCATCTCGAAGGTCATCGAGATTCGCTCGACCGCGTCCTGAAAAGCCGTTTCGCCCCGCTGCCCGCTTGGGCGAGCCAGCGAATCGCCAGCGCCAGCAACGAAGAGTTGTCCGTCTGGCTCGAACACGCCGCTACCGCGGCGACTCTCGACACCGTCTTTGCGCCGATATCGCAGTGACGGGGCGGAGAGTTCCCGGCCGCCGAAGTGGATGAGGGATTCGACCGGTATTAGTGCTCCCTGCACTCCGGATATTCGGCCAGTATCGCCGCCCCTTTGTAGCCGAGCGTTTGCGCCATGCCGGCCTTTGAGGTCCAATACCCGTCGGCGGTAAGGTTTTTCATCGCCTTGAACCAGCGCTGTTCGGGCCTTTTGAGATGGCCTTTGTCAACCGCGGCGCAGAGTTTTGTTAGTGCCTTGCTGTCGTGCTTTTTCATCCAGGCGAGGCCGTCTTTGAACAGCTTCTGCTGTGGCTCGCTGCGGCTGACGACGAAGTCGATGTAGGCCGGTACGCCGGCGGCGATGGCGCCGGGGGTGTCTGTCGTTGGGATGATCGCTTCGGCGATCTTCGCGATCAAGGCAAAGTCTTCCTTTGAAAAATACTTCGGCTCGGGGAGTTGCGCGGCGACGCCTTCGGTGTGCGTGTGCTCCTGCTGCGCATAGAGTTCGTCGGCGGCGAATGGGAAGGCGCAGGTGGCGCCGATGGTGCCGATGATTTTCAGAGACGCACGGCGTTCGCTGCTCATAGTTCGCCTTTCTTCATGCGGTCCGCTATGTTTTCGGCGACTCGCGCCGCGAGCGCCATGATCGTATGGGTCGGATTCTTTTCCGAAGCGGACGGAAAGACAGAGCCGTCGACGACGTAGAGATTCTTCACGTCGTGCGTTTGGCATTGGGCGTTGACGACACTGGTCTTTGGATCACTACCCATTCTGGCGCCGCCGAGTTCGTGGTTCGTGCGCGGTTCTTTGTAGACCTGCAGGATGTCGGCGCCGGCCGCGCGGAGAATCTCCTCGGACCAGTGCTGCATGTCGGCGAAGATCTTCTTGTCGTTATCGCTCCACCAGACGTGGCGTCGAGCGGCCGGCAGCCCGAATTCGTCCTTGCGGTTCTCATCGAGATCGATGAACGACTTCGGGTTGGGGATCATTTCGCCATAAGGGCTAAAGACTACGAACGCCGGGTAGTTGGCTTTTACCACCTGTTTGTAGCTGTCTCCCATACCGGGTATGTCGCGCGCCCAGCCGACGCCGCGACGATTTTGATAACCGAATTGAGCGCCGAAGCTGCGGGCGTAGTCGCGTTTGCGCTCATGCATGAAGCTGGGGAGATAGGCGTGGTCCAGGAAGCCTTCGTCGTCCTTGAGGGGAGTACCTTTGAGTCCGTGGAGAAACGCTTCGACGCCGCCGGTGAAGTGCGGAATGAAGTGTTTGCCGAGGTGGCCGCTCGAGTTCGCGAGGCCGCCGGGATAGAGGCGCGACTTCGACATCCGGAGCAGCGCGACGGATTGCACGCAGGCGCAGCTCACGACGACGGCGCGTCCGCTGACTTCGCCTTCGGCCTTCGTTTCGCGATGGAGGAACTTGACGCCGGTGACCCTGTTGTCGCTGTTGACGACGACTTCGCGGACGACAGCGTTGGGGATGAGTTCGAGCTTGCCAGTCTTCAGCGCGGGCACCATGTGCACGTCGTAGGAGTTGTACTTGGCCACGACATCGCAGCCGGCCATGCAGTTACCGCAGAAGTGGCAAGCGGGGCGGCCGAAACTTGGACGGCTGAGCGTCGCTTTGCGGACGTGAATGGTGCGGAGGCCGAGTTTGCGGGCGCCGTTATCGATGAGCTTGTCCGAGCACTTGTAGGGAACGGGCGGGAGAAAGATGCCGTCCGGGAGATCGCGGAGACCGTCATAGTTGCCGCAGACGCCGACTTCGCGTTCGATTTTTTCGTAGTAGGGGGCGAGGTCGGGATAATCGATGGGCCAATCTTCCCCGGCGCCTTCGATAGACTTGCCTTTGAAATCGCGGTGACTCTGGCGCCAGGCAACCGCGTTCCAGGTGAGCGATTTGCCGCCGAGACCGCGGGCGCGTTCGCTGTCCATTCCCTGCTTGCCGGCCTTCATGCGGGGGATCTGGCGATTGGCGAATTCCCACGGCATCGCGTGGGTATTGAAATCGGAGCGGGTGTTGATTTTGGGGCCGCCTTCGACGACGGCGACATCGACACCGGTTCGGGCGAGATGAGCGGCAAGGGTGCCTCCGGCGGCGCCGGATCCGACTATGACTACGTCGTAGGTTTTCATCGATTGAGCCAGGAAAAAATGGTCTTTGACACCAATTTTGAGGCGTCTTGCTGGACGAAATGGCCGGCACCGGGAATGGTGACGAGGGTGAGGTCGGCGTCGAGCCATTCCCAGGTATTGTTGAGCGCGGGGGCGAGAAGCGCGGTGTCGTTGAGTCCGTGAATCATCAGCACCGGCACCTTCACGCGCTGCGGCGTGATACGGGCTTCGTAAGGCTCCTTGGGATAGTTGCGCCGGTAGTAGGACATCATGGCGTTGAAGTCGGAACGCTTAAAGGCTTCGATGTACTTTTCCTTCGCCGCGGGATCCTTCACCCAACCGGCCAGGCCTTCGGCGGCGAGCTTTGTGTGGGAGTCGGGCTGCTGGAAGCGGCGGGCGTAGGCGCTGTTGGCCTTCTGTTTCTCGCTGGTGGCGAGTTCGCGGGAGAGTCCATTCGGGTGAGGGAGGTTGAGGATGATCAGCTTCTCCACCATCTGCGGCATGTTAAACGTGAATTGCCAGGAGATAGCGCCGCCCCAATCGTGGCCGACGATGATGGCCTTCTCCCGGCCGAGGTGTTTGATCACCGCGGCCACATCGCCCAGGAGAAGACGCATATCGTAGTTCTCTTCCCCAGCCGGTTTGTCGCTCAGGTTATAGCCGCGGAGATCGATGGCGGCAACCTGATACTGGCCGGACAGCGCTTCCATCTGATCGCGCCACGTGTACCAGAAGTCCGGGAACCCGTGGATCATGACGACTAACGGCCCGGAGCCAGTGGTGACGTAGTGGATTTTGACGCCGTTGGAATCGGCGTAGCCGTCCTTGTACTCCGCGGCGCTGGCGGCAAGCGTGAAGGCGGCGGCAAGGACGGCTATGCGCATTTATTTGTCTCCTTGTTCGATCCAGGCAGTGTTGAACCGGGCGTGTTTGATGGACTTGGACTCCTTGCTATCAACCGGTTCAAAGATGCTGTAGGTGAGGTGAAGCGAGCCATCGGAGGCCTGGATGAGAGACGGATAGTGATACCTGCCGGCGCCTTTGTCCATGTTGCGCTTCCACTTCCAGGTTTGGCCTTCATCGTCGGACATCGAAATAGCGAGTGAATTGCGGCCCTTCTCCAGATCGTTATAGGCAATGACCCAGCGGCCGTCCTTCAGTGCGATGGCTTCGACGCTGGTGCCGGGGTTGAAGAGCTCCGTGTCTTCCGCGGCGGTCCATGTTTCGCCGTTGTCCTTGGAGATGCTCTTCATGATGCGCTTCGGGGGCGGACCATTGTCGCGCATGTAGGCGACGAGGTCGCCGTTCTTCCTGCGGACGACGCTGGGCTGGATGTTGCCGAAGCCGACGATGGGTTCGCTGGCGTGCCAGGTCTTGCCGGCGTCGTCAGATATGGCCATGAGGCCGAAGGAGAACCCGTCGGAATAGAGCGGTACGATGA
Source organism: Acidobacteriota bacterium (assembly GCA_016185425.1). GTDB lineage: Bacteria > Acidobacteriota > Terriglobia > Bryobacterales > Bryobacteraceae. The sequence goes on from JACPNQ010000003.1 coordinate 42,305, forward strand.
TGCGGCCGTTGGGGAGTTCAATGGGGTGGGTGCGCGTGAACCAGCCGAGGCGGGAGAACTGCTTGTCTCCAGCAAGCGCGACCGAGCGCGCGGCCCAATCGCGGAGGGGGCCGACACGCTTCAGCTCCTTCTCGAAGACCTCCTGCGTGCGCTCCTGCATCCGCTTTGGGATGAGCAACAGATTATCTTGCCAGTCCCATTTCGGAGGTCCTTCCTGCTGCTGGTAGTCCGTCGAGATGCGGTATTTCATCAGTGCGGATTCCCAGGTGTTGGCGAGGATGGTGGGCCAAAAAAGCCACAGGCGCTTTTTGGAGTCGAGCCAGACAACGCAGTTGGTGTCCGGGAAGCCCGGGGTATCAGCGAGTTCGAAGCGAGGCGACCACGATTTTGTAGCCTTACGCCAGCGCGCGCCTTCGATTTTCACGTCGTCCGATTGGCGTTCGCCGGAACCGTGGAACCAGCTTACAAAGAAGTCGCCGTTGGGGAGCTCGACGATGGAAGACGAGTGGTTGTGCCAGTGTTCGGGCGGGAAGATGAGCTCGCTCTTGAGGAAGGGCTGAGCCGAGACCGCGGCGGCGGTGAGAACGAAGAGTCTTAGGGTTTCCAAATGGTGGCTCCAATGAAGCGTTCGCTGTTTTTTGCGGTGTTGTAGTAGTAGACGGTGACAAGGTTGCCGTCGGCGCGGCGGACAGTGCGCGTGTAGCCAAGGTCCCATGTACCGCCGTCGTCGCGCAGCATGATGTCCTTGGACCAGGTTTTGCCTTCGTCCGTTGACGTGCGGGCACGGATGGAGAAGGGCGGGTTGCGGAAGCCGTAAGTGAGGACAAGCTTGCCATCGGGGAGTTTGAGCAATGCGGGCGGGTTGCCTCCGCCAGTGTCGTCGACGGGTTGACCGACCATGGACCAGTTGGCTCCGTTATCATCGCTGCGCCACGCGGCGATGAATTTACGGTGGCGGATGGTGGTGAGGATGGACTTGCCGCCCAGGCGCACGCTGGAGGGCATGATCGCGAAGTCGTTGCCCTCCGGTTCCGGGCAGACCCAGTTGATCATTTTCCAGGTCTTGGCGCCGTCGGTGGTGCGGGCACAGAGGACACGGCCTTCCTTTTGATTCGACTTGGCGGCCGTGAGGAAAATGGTCATCTCGTGCTTGCCGTCGATTAAGTAGTCGGTGCGGGCAGCGATGCCGGGCGTACCGAGATCAGGGACGGTGAAGGGGCCTTGCCAGGTATGGCCCTTGTCGAAGGTAATGTAGAAGCGCGACGGGCCGGTGTGGATGGAAGCCATCCGCGCCGTAAGAGCGAAGCCGGGTTTGGTGAAGTCGAAACCGCCGGGGCTGTCCTCCGTTTTCTTGCCGCCAGCCATGACGGAGACCCCGGCCTGTTTCAGGCCGGGAGGCGCTTTGAGCGTTTCGGGCTCTTCGATCTTCCACGATTCTCCGCCGTCGAGCGAGCGAGCCAGCACATGAGCGGCGGGGCGGCTGTAGTCGATGGCGTGTTCACGGGTGGTGGAGTCGTTATCGCGGAAGTAGCCGGCTTCGAAGCCGGCGACGAGCTCATTACCCCACGCCCACATACCGTGGTTGGCGGGCCAGCCGCCGAAGCGGCCTTTTTCCTGGAAGACGATCCGGTGCTGGGGACTGGTGCCACTGGCGGCCCACGCGGAGGCCGGCACCTGAAGAAACGTTCGGCGCAAAATTCGCATCGTTCAGCCAGTATATTTCGACTGGCGGAATTTTAGCGAGTAATAGCCTCGTTGAGGGAGCCTTGGCGGTACCCTTGGAGGTCCAGAGTGACGTAGTGGAAGCCGAGCGGTTTGAAGATTTCGACAAGCTTCGCGGCCATGTCTGGATGGAGGGCTTTCGGAAGTTCGTCAACGGCGACTTCGATTCGGACAAGGTCGCCGTGGAAACGCGTACGGAACTGGCGGAAGCCAAGGGCCTTCAGCGCCTCTTCGCCGGTTTCGACAGTCTTGATGCGTTCCTTCGTCACTTCGGTGCCGTAGGGGATGCGGGAGCTGAGGCAGGCGGCGGCGGGGCGATCCCAAGTGGGAAGGCCGGCCAAGCGGCTGAGCTCGCGGATTTCCGCCTTGGTGAGCGCGGCGTCGACGAGGGGCGCTTTCACGCTATGCACCTTGGCGGCACCTTGGCCGGGCCGCCAATCGCCGAGGTCATCGACGTTAACGCCGTAAACGACGTTGGCGATGCCGCGCTCGGCGCAGACCTGGTCGAGGCGAGTGAAGAGTTCGTCCTTGCAGTGAAAGCAGCGGTTCTTGTCGTTCTTGACGTAATCCGGATTTTCGAATTCGAAGGTTTCGATGTACTCGTGGCGAATTCCGAATTGTGCGGCGAAAGCTTCGGCGTCGCGCTTGTGGGATTCGGGGATAGAGGCGGAATCGGCGGTGATGGCGACGGCCTTGCCGCCGAGCGCCTTCACGGCGGCCCAGGCCAGATAGGCGGAATCGGTGCCGCCGGAATAAGCGATGATTACTTCGCCCATATCTTTTAGGAGGGCGAGGAGTTTTTCCTGCTTGCGGTGGAGATCGGCGGGATCGATCACCGTTCCCGTGCGCGCAAGTTGGACTAGCGTGGCCATCACTTCGATTATACGGGCCGTTTGTAGAGACCGGGGCGAACGATTTCCATGGCCCGGTCAGGGTGGGTAGCGCGGGCGAAGCCAAATTGCTCATAAAGGCCGTGGGCATCGCGGGTTACCAGGAAGAAGCGCCGGAGGCCTTGCAGATCGGGGTGCGTCATGACGGACTCCATCAAGCGTTTCGAGAGGCCACGGCCACGGTGTTCTTCGAGGACGTAGACATCGCAGAGATAGGCGAAAGTGGATTTGTCCGTGACGACGCGGGCAAAGGCAACCAGGGCGCCGCCCTGAGTATAGGCGGCAAAGTTCAGGGAATTGGCGATGGCTTTTGCAAGCGTATCGCGGGGGATGTCTTCGCACCAGTACATGCGCCGGAGGGCGGCATGGATCGCCTCGATGTCGAGCCGGGAGTCTTCAAAAGAGATTTCGTAATCTTTCATGGCGGTGATGTAAACAATCTCCGAGCAGCGTACACCCGGGACGGCTTACACTAGTCGAATAGCAATTATGTCTTCTTTCCGCCGAGGGCTCACCTCGCTCCCCGTGCAAGCGATTCTTGCGGCTGGACTTTATGGGCAGGCAGTTCCCCAGATTCCGGCCCCTACCGCCCCGCCCGCCTCCACCGGCCAGACGCCGGCTCCGGCCAAGCCGGCGACGCAAGCCGTGGACGACACCATGCTGAAGAGGAAGAGTTACGTGCGGCCGTTCTCGGCCGGCGTGATGCTGTCCGTCCTAGGGCAGATTCCGATTCAAGACGGAGGGTTCTCTGACGCGTTGACGAACCAGACGCGGGACGCCTCGACGACGGCGCGCGGCTACCGGATCGGGTATGGCGTGACGGGTCAGGTCCGGCTGCCCCGGAAGTTCGCGTTTTCGGTGAGTGTTGCGCAGCATAAGTCGGGCCATTCATCGACGCTGGATCAATACGACGGCGTGGATAATCCGAATACGCCGCTCGACGACAGGAAGCATACGACGATTGAAGAAAGCTCGATTGTGAAGTATTGGGACTACACGTTCGTACTGCGGCGCTATACCAAGGATCACACCGCGCCCGGCCACCGCGCGTTCTTCGAAGGCGGGTTGAATATGCGGAATGTGAAGTCCGTACGGAGCACGCGGGAGACAACGATTACCGAAACTGTGGCTGATTCGGTTCCGGTGGTGCCGGCAAACAAGGTGGCGCGGGGCCTGGTGGGTGGCGTCGGCGCGCAATTTGTGGACGACTTTGGCGTAAAACTGGTGCCGGAATTCCGATACACGCGCTGGCTGCAGCCGTCGTTCGACGCGTTGTCGACGATGAGCCGGAAGAATCAATTTGAGGCGATCGTCTCGATCACGTTCTAGGATTACAGAAATTTAACTCGACGCGCTGTCGCTTGTTACTCGCGGCCCGCGTCCCACCAAATGGGACGCGGGTTTTGCATTTGGAGACGCGAGTATGAGAGCTGGGGTTCTGATCATAACGGCGTGCGCGGGCCTGATGGCGGCTGAGGACGAGGTAGTGTTCCGCTCGGACACGACCCTGGTGCGTGTCGACGTGCAGGTTCTGGACAGGGACAACCGGCCGGTGCAAGGGCTGGGGCGGGAGGCATTTGTCCTGAAAGAGCAAGGGCAACAGCGGGCGATCAAGAACTTCGTGCGGGAAGAGATGCCCATTGACTTGCTGTTTCTGATTGACGTGAGCGGCAGCATGCGGCCGCATGTGGAGCGGGTGGCTTCGGCGGCACACCAGGCGTTACCTTCGTTACGGAAAGACGACCGCGTGTCGATCATGGTGTTCGACCGGCATAGCCGCACGCGCATGCCGTTCCGGCCGTCTTCGGAAGCAACCAGGGAGTTCGACCATCTGTTACGCACCGAAACGTTCAACGGCGGGACCGATATTACGCGGGCGCTATACGATGCGGCGCAGTACATGAAGAGACAGGCGCGGAAGGAAGCGCGGCGGGCGATCGTACTGTTGACCGACGATGAGACGGAGTTCGAGGCCGATGAGGATGGCGTGTTACGGGCGCTATATAACGCGGACACGGTGATGAGCGCGTTGCTGGTGCCCAATGTGGTTCATCGCGGCGGCGGATATCCTCGAACGGGCGGCGGATATCCGGGCGGCACGCAGCGTGGAGGCGGCTGGGGTGGAGTGATTATCGGTGGACCGGGAATCGGTGGCTATCCGGGCGGCGGCCGGCGTGGACCGGTAGGCGGTTATCCGGGCGGAGGCGGAGGGTCGAGAACACGATCAGCCGGAAGCGCGGAGATTGCGCGTGAGTCCGGCGGCGATTCGATGCAGGCCGACGCGGCGTACGCTCTCGAGACAACGCTGAACCGGCTGCGGCAAAGGTATGCGCTGTACTTCAACCTGCCGGCGGGCGTTACGGCCGGCGACACACGGAACCTGAACATCACTTTGGAAGCGAGCGTGCGCCGCCAATACCCGGACGCCGAGTTGCGCTACCGGAAGACGTACAATGCGTCGATCTCTTCCGGCAGCGGTGCACCGGCGGAAGAAGTGCTGGAGACAGTACCGATGCGGCCGGAACCGAAGCCACTGCCCACGGTGACACGCCGTCGAACAACGGACGGAAGCTCGCCGGGCGGGCCCAATATTCCTGTGCACTAGCCGCATTCTGGTAGTGTAAGTTCCATGCGAATGATCGTTGCGGCACTTACTTTACTGGCAGCGTCGCTGCCCGGCTTCTCACAACTAGCGACCAAGAAGGCGCTGACGCTGGACGCGGCCAGGAAACTGGCGGCGGCCGCGGAGGCGGAAGCGAAGAAGAACAATTGGACGGTGGTGATCTGCATTGTGGACGACGGGGCGAACCTGCTCTATCTGCAGCGGCTGGATGGTACGCAGATCGGCTCGATCGAGATAGCGCAGATGAAGGCGCGGACGGCGGTGAAGATGAAGCGGCCGTCGAAAGTGCTGGAAGACGGCGTGCTGAGCGGACGGACCGTTGTGCTGAAGCTGCCGGATATTCTCCCGGTGGAAGGGGGCGTGCCGCTGATTGTCGAAGGCCAGATTGTGGGTGCGATCGGAGTGAGCGGCGTGACTTCGGCGCAGGATGGACAGATCGCGGCGGCGGGAGCAGCGGCGCTCGCAGCGATGAAGTAGCCCGCTACGCCAGCAGTTCCCGGATCACGTTGCCGTGGACGTCGGTAAGGCGCATGTCGCGGCCGCTGTAGCGGTAGGTGAGGCGCTTGTGATCGATCCCGAGCAGATGAAGCATGGTCGCGTGAAGGTCGTGAACGTGCACTTTGTTTTCGACGGCGAAGTAACCGAAGTCGTCGGTGGCGCCGTGCACCAGGCCGGGTTTGGCCCCGCCGCCGGCCATCCACATGGTGAATCCGAACGGGTTGTGGTCACGGCCGACGTTGACGGTGGGAGCGTTGTCGCCGAATTGGGCGCACGGAGTGCGGCCGAATTCCCCGCCCCAGACGACAAGCGTGGAATCGAGCAGGCCGCGGGCCTTCAGGTCCTTGAGCAGGCCCGCGATCGGTTTGTCGGTCGATTGCGCGTTGATGCGATGACCCTTTTCAAGACCGGAGTGTTGATCCCAGCGGTCAAGTCCGGGGCGGGAAGGCGTTAGCAGTTCGATGAAACGGACACCGCGCTCGACGAGGCGGCGAGCCATCAGGCACTCTCGGCCGAACTCTTCGGTGAGCTTTTCATTCAGGCCGTAGAGTTCTTTCGTCGCGGCGGATTCGTTGGAGATATCGAGCAGTTCGGGCACCGCGGACTGCATGCGAAAGGCGAGCTCGTAGTTCTTGATCGTCGCGTCGATCTCGCTGACTTCGCCGAAACGTTCGACGACGCCCTTGTTGAGTTTGGCCAGTAGACCAAGCTTGTCGCGCTGTGAGGCGGCCTGTTCCGACGGCGGCTGAAGATCCGCCACCGGATGCTCGCCGCGGCGGAACAACGTGCCCTGATAGCTAGCCGGGAGGAATCCGCTGGCGAAGCAGTCCAGACCGCCCGGCGGGATGAGTCCGCTTTCGAGAACAATGAAGCCGGGAAGGTTGTCGCTCTCGCTGCCGAGGCCATAGTTCACCCAGGCACCCATGCTGGGGCGGCCCTGGAAACCGGAGCCGGAGTGCATGAAATAGTTCGCGGCGGTGTGTTCGGAATGGTCGGCCACCATGGAGCGGATGATGCAAAGATCGTCTACGCACGATGCGACATGCGGGAAGAGCTCGCTCACCGTGGCGCCGCTTTGGCCGTATTGCTTGAAGCTGAACGGGGAGCCGAATATCTGATCGCTGATATTGAAGACAGTCGTTGGCGGCTGAAAGGGTAGCTTTTTGCCGTGGTCCTGGCGGAGACGCGGCTTTGGGTCGAAGGTGTCCATCTGCGACGGGCCGCCGTCCATGAAAAGGAAGATGACAGCTTTGGCCCTGGCCGCATGGTGCATGCCGTTACGCGCGGCACCCTGGGCCAGCATCCGCATCATCGCCAGAGCGCCGAAACCATTGGCGCAGCGGCAGAGCATTTCGCGGCGTGTGCGCGGCTTATTCGACATAGAGGAACTCCGCCGAGTTGAAAAGTACGTGGGTGAGATCGGCAAGCGGGCGGCCACTCTCCAAGAACCGGAGCGATTCGTCCGCCTCCCATTTTTCCGGTTTACGGGCGAAGGCAAGGCGGAAGGCGAGATTGACCTGCGCGGCCTTGTCCGACCCCGCTTCGCGCGTAATGCGGCTGGCATATTCCGCCGCCTGTTGGAGCACGAACTCGTTGTTCATGAGGATGAGCGCCTGGGAGGGGACGGTGGACGTTCCGCGCGCGCCTGTCGTGGAGATCGGAAGAGGGTAATCAAAAGCGAGGAACAGGGGCGTCAGGAAGTTGCGGCGAACCTGTACATAGAGGCTGCGGCGGCCGTCGCCATCGAGGGGGCCGGATTTTGGCTTGCCGCGGCCGTCCTGATACTTACTGATGTAAGGGACGACGCTCGGGCCGAACAGCCTCGGCTTCAAGGCGCCGGAGATGCTTAACATGGCATCGCGGACAGCCTCGGCTTGCAGGCGCTGGACCGGGAAGTGGTGGAGCAGATCGTTGCGCGGATCGGCCGCGGCAGCTTGCGATGCGGCGCGGCTGCCCATGCGGTAGGCGGCGGAGAGGACGATTTCACGATGGAGCTTCTTGGTGCTCCAGCCCTCATCAATGAATTTGGCCGTCAGATAGTCGAGCAGATCGCGGTGGGAAGGGCGTTCGCCGGTGAGGCCGAAGTTATCGGCGGTGCGTACGATTCCTTGTCCGAAGTGATGCTTCCAAACGCGATTCACGTAAACGCGCGCGAGGAGCGGGGCACTATCCGTTGTCAGCCAATCGGCGAACTGCAGCCGGCCGGAGCCAGTGACAGCCGGCGATTCCGGTGAACGCCACATGACCTGCAAAAAGTGGCGCGGAACACTATCGCCGAGGTTCTGATGGTTGCCGCGAATATGGAGGCGGATATCGTTCGATGATTCATCCCAGGCGATCATGCCGAAGTTCGATTCCGGCAATGCGACCGGCAACGGCGCGGGTTCGCGCCAATCGGCCTTCTCGATGACTTCAACCGCGGGAGGTTTCGATTCGTCGGAGAAAACGATCGCATCGACGGCGATGTTGCCCGTGCGGGAGCGGTCGACGATTTCGAAGTAGCAGAGGCGCTGATAGGGCAGCGTCATGCGGAAACTGACCCATTCAAACTGCCCGCTGCCGGAGCCGAGATAGTGCAGGCTCTTGTAATCGTCGGCGACGAGCGTGAGGCGCACCGGCTCGTTTTCAATAAGACTCTTGTCGCCCTTCTTGGCGGCCATCCGGACATGAACCCAACGCTTGGGCATGCGGAATTTCGGGCTGGTAAGCGAGCCGACGAGTTCATTGGCGCCGCGGCCGGCCGAATCGGCGACACCATCGTGTGGACCGCCGGCGAAGGCCTCTCCGCTGGCGAACCAGCCGCTCCATGTTGCGCCATTGAAATCTTCCCAGATCTCATCGCCAGGACGGAGAACGATCTTCGATTTACCCGGATTGCGTGTGACGGGCGCGGCCTTCCGGTGCGCGGCTTGAATGGCGGCGGCTCGCGCAGGCGAGTCGATGACGGCTTCGCGCATTCCCGTGGAGTGGAAGATGCCAGCCATGCCGTAGTAGTCGAGTGTCGGAATGGGATCGAACTTGTGGTCGTGGCATCGGGCGCAGGCAACGGTGAGACCGAGGAATGTTTTGCCGATGACGTCGAGCTGATTGTCCACGGTATCGGCACGCGATTTCAGAGAATCCGTAGCGCTGTTGAGGACTTCGCCAAACCAGAGGAAATTCGTACCGAGCGGAGAGTCAACTTTGGAGCCATCTTTCGAGAGGCGCGGGTTGGGGAGAAGATCGCCGGCGATGTGCTCGCGAGCGAAGACGTTGAATGGAATGTCTTCGTTGAAGGCCCGTATGACGTAGTCGCGATATTGCCACGCGTCCAATTTGTTGTTGTCGTATTCGTGGCCATTGGTTTCGGCGAAGCGAACCAAATCTAGCCAATGGCGAGCCCATCGTTCGCCGTAGTGCGGAGATGCCAGCAGGCGGTCAACGACGTGGGTATAGGCGTCATTGGAGTTGTCGCTTTCGAAGGCGTCGACGTCGGCCGGTGTAGGCGGAAGCCCAGTGAGGTCAAAAGTAACGCGGCGAAGCCAGGCGCGACGCGAAGCCTCCGGAGCAGGCGCAAGGCCCTTCTCTTCGAGCTTGGCAAGAATGAAATTGTCGATGGCCGCCCGCGGCCAGGCGGAGTTTTTCACCGGTGGGGGCCGCATTGGCGCAAGGGGTTGAAATGCCCAGTATTTGCGGCCCCGCTCGAGGTCGATACCAGCGGGGCCTTTGCGCGCGTCCGGCGTATCCACTCGCGGGTCCGGCGCGCCCATTCCTATCCAGGTCTTGAAGTCTTCAATCACGGCATCCGGCAGTTTGCCTGTGGGCGGCATGCGGAGGTGAAAGTCGGTGTAACTGACCGCCTTAAACAGACGGCTCTCCGCCGGCTTACCGGGCACAACCACGGCTCCGGAGTCGCCGCCCTTACGCAGCCCGGAGCGGGAATCAAGATGCAGATTCGCCTTCGGCTCACGCAACTTAGCGCTATGGCAGCCGTAGCATTGTTCGGTTAGGACGGGCCTGATACGGCTCTCAAAGAACTCATCGCCTTCAGCGCCGTAGAGTACCGCGGCTACGGCAAGCATGGCGGATAAGATTCTCATGCAGGTGGCCTTATTATAATCGTTGCAGTCATGGAGACCATTGGCCGTTATCAGATTCGACAGGAACTGGGGCGCGGAGGGATGGGAGTCGTTTACCGTGCCTATGATCCGGAACTCGACCGCGAGGTGGCTCTAAAGAGCGTGAAGCTGGAGGGCGTTACGCCGGAACAGCTCGCGATGAACGAGCAGTACCTGGCGCGGGAGGCGCGCGCCGCAGCCCGGCTGCAACATCCGAACGCCGTTGCGGTTCACGACTTTTTCAGCTCGGGCGACCGCGCGTTCATCGTGATGGAGTTCATCCGCGGCGCCAACCTGGAAGCGCTGCTGGCGACCGGCGACACGAGCAACCTGACGCAAACACTGCGGATTTTGAAGGAAGCGGCATCGGCGCTGGATGCGGCGCACATGGCGGGAATCATCCATCGCGACGTGAAGCCGGGCAATATTTTGCTCGATGAATCCGGCCGCGTGAAAATCGCCGACTTCGGCATCGCGCGTATCACTACCGGCGGAGCCACGCAGACGGCACCCGCAATGGGCGCTACGGCGGGCACGCTGAGCTACATGTCACCAGAGCAGGTGCGCGGAGATAAATTAGACGGGCGCTCCGATCAATTCGCGCTAGCGGTGGTGGCGTATCAGTTGCTGACTGGTCAATTGCCATTTCAGGCCGAGACGTGGATCGCACAGTCGTTCAAGATATTGAATGAACCGCATATGCCGGCTCGCTCGATTAATCCGAGTCTGCCACCCAGCGTGGAGTTCGCGTTAGGCACAGCGTTGCAGAAGGATCCATCACGGCGCTTTCCGACGTGTACGGCGTTCGTGGATGCGTTGATGGGTAATGCCGTGGCGGTGGCAAAGCCTGCATCGAGCGCGCTTCCGATTGTGATTCCGATTGTTGTCATCGCAATCGGCGCCATGCTGTTTGTAGGGTATCGCGCGATGAGAACACTGGAAAACCCGGCTCCGCAAGGTGACAACGGAACGGCCGCGGCTGTTGCTCCGGCACCGGCGACGCCGCCATCAACGCAAGCTGTAGCGCCAACTGTGACTCCCGCGCCGGCGGGCGGCGGTGAAGAGTCCCTGGCGTTGGTTCTGGATGGGATTCCGATGGAATTCGCGAAGATCCAGCCCGGACGCTTCGTGATGGGATGCGACTCGTGCGATCGAGAACAGAAGCCCGCGCATATGGTGGAGATCTCCAAGAGTTTTCAAATGGGCCGGACCGAGGTGACCGAGAAGCAATGGTCTGCCGTGATGACGGGCAAAGCAACAGGCAGCAATAAACCGCAGGTGAAAGTGAGCTGGAACGATATCCAGCCGTTCCTTGCCAAGTTGAACGCTCGTGGCGATGGCTTTCACTATCGCCTGCCGACCGAGGCGGAATGGGAATATTGCGCGCGCGCGAGTGACTCGCGCGAATATGCCAGCAACTTGTCAGACGTGGCATGGACATCGAGCAACAGCCCGGAAACTGTCCGGGACGTGGCTACAGCGAAGATGAGCAATCTGTGGGGACTCTACGACATGCTGGGAAATGTCAGCGAGTGGACCGGCGATTGGTTGGACGAAGAATACTACTCGAAAAGCCCAGGGAAGGACCCCAAAGGCCCGGCGACAGGGACATCGCGCATTGTCCGTGGAGGCCAGGTGGGAACGGGAGACATGATCGCCAGTTATGCCTGGCGCCTGGCAGACGATCCGAAGACGAAGGCGCAGTTTCTTGGGTTTCGGGTGGTGCGGGAGAAGAGGTAGCGATGGCTCGCGGCTGGGAGAACAAGGCCGTTGAATCGATGATGGACGATCATGACAATCGTCCCAAGCACCGCGAACCCGAGCGGACGCCGGAACAAATCGCGCTCGACAAGAAGCGGTATGGATTGGAGTTGTCGCGCAAGGGAGTGTGGAACGATCTGCAGCGCGCGACGAACCCTCGCCATAGGGAACAGTTAGAGGCTGCCTTGCGGCACCTGGACGGACAACTCGCCGCGTTAGAAGGAGCGCCGCCGGATGACCAACCCGGCACCGGTAAAGGCGACGCCGAACAATAGAAACATCCCTGTGGGGACGAAGAAGTCGGAATTCCAGCCGGCGCTCACCGCAACGCTCCAGCGGTCCGTCGGGCTGATGCGGAAATGGCAGGTAGTGCCGGAAGACCAACAGGTTGCGTGAAGGGCATCGTATCTACCCTCGGCGCGGCCGATGCCCCCGTGGATCGTCGCGCCATTCCAGGGAAACGTGATGACGGAATGGCGGTTGCTCTCAGACCATTTGAGTGCCGCGGGAGTAATGGTGACGTTCGCCGGGAGTTTGGGTGTCCCGTAGATCGCGGGCGAGTCTTCGACCGTGGCCGTGACCGCGGGCCAGGAAACGATCTTCCGCATCTGTGTCGCCGCAAAGAGAATGGACGCGGTGAGCGCACCGATTCCGACAAGAAAGAAAACGACCCATACGCCGAGCATCCGGCTGAGCGCCGAGCGCCGGAACCAGGATTCGGTCTCTGCGTCAACGCCCAAAACAACGAGGGCAATGAAGCCCATGAACACTGCCGCTATGGCGAAGCCTATGGCGGCAGTGCGTTCGGGCGATTCCCCGGAACCGGGAAGGCGGATGGCACGGCCCTCTCCACGGATCTGGTGGATAACGTGGCGGGAGCCTGGAGCCCAACGCGCAACTTCGTCGATCGCTTCCTCCGCGTAAGCGGCATTGGCGGGGGAATCTTCCCAATGGATCGGACGTTCGCTGCCGTCGCGTGTGACGAGATCGAGGCTCAAGGTGAACTCGGGTTCGAGCGGAGCGCCGTCTTTGTTGACGGGGCAGTCGATGAGCAAAGCACTACGCACTACCTCGACAGGAACGCTACGCATGCGTAAGTATGTCCAGAGGTTCGTCGCGGCCCCGTAAACGCAGAGAAGGCTGATGACCGCGAAGAATCCGCAGACAATGCGGAGGAAGAGTGTATTGGATCGCCGCATTCAGGGATGTGGACCGTGCCCTATTCTAGTCCATCTATTCCGTCATAGAGGTCGGCGAGCGCAAAATCGATTCCGATAGATGCCAATTGAACTATGCTGTTTTCCGGGTCGAAGATCGATAGTGCCCAATAATGGTCTGATTGTTTCGTGAACACCTCGACTTTTCGCTCGAATTGCGAGATGAGGACGTATTCTTCAAGCGACGAAAGCTGCCTGTAGAAACTGAATTTCGCGCCATGATCGTAATCGGCAGTCGACCGCGAGAGTACCTCTACTATCACCTTGGGATTGACGACGGTGTCTTGGTTTTCGTCGGCCAATTGTGCTTTACCACAGAGTATTTGGTAGCCGGGATAAAAAAATCTCGATGCCGAAGCGCGAACTCGAAGCGGTCCCGGCAAGCCTTGACATCCCTCAGCGCGAAGTTTCGACCTTACAGCGCCGGCAAAGTGATCGAGAATCAATGAATGCCGTAGGCTCACTGCCTCGATCGGAAACATCTCACCATCGTGAAACTCGCTCTTCCACTCGGCGACGCGGTCGAGCGCGAGATACTCCTCTTCAGTGAGGCGCGGCGATGGATTCCCGCTCATATCTCTCCGTCCATTTTACCCGCACACAACAATGGTGAGCCGGCCGGGGCTCGAACCCGGGACCACCGCATTAAAAGTGCGATGCTCTACCAACTGAGCTACCGGCTCATCCTTCGGCGGCGTTCACCACGCCATTCGCCGCCCGTTTCACTCAGGATAGCACAAAAGGCCCGTAAATCGGGGGTTTAGTAGCCAACACGCCGTATATCAATCTTGTCCCAGTTCCACTCGCCCAGCCCCATCGCGCCGGCAATTTCAATATGCTCCGGCTGCCGGTGGACGAAATGGCTGAAGTTGTCCGGCTTATCATCCACAAGCTTCGGCTTCCCAACGGCCATGCGCTTCTCATCAATCACACGCCAGCCGACATGGTCCAGCGCCACAGGGTCTGTGGCGAAATAAAGATGCTTGTGCTCCCACACGAACTGCGGTTTGGCGCCGGGACCGCCGTGGTAAAGGCCTTTGATGCCATCCAGGATATGCAGTACCGCTTTATTGCGGATCACCGGCAACTGCACCACGGCCGGGATAAAGGCGCCACAGGCATTCAGAGTGTAACTCGAGTGGCTGCGCGCGACGTTGTTCACAAGTCCATGCGAAAGATTCTTCAACGCGAGCGTCACGCCGGCCGACTGGTGATCCTTCAGCACGCAGAGATTAATCAGCTTGTTGACCGACTTAGTGATAAATTTCGACGCGAACGAACGGCGCATGGTCAAATTGCTCAAGTCCTGCCCGGGCTGCACCAGCGCCATCTCCATGTAATGGTCGGAATCATAGCCGTCGATGCCGAGTTGAATCCCCTCGTAGTCTTCTACGGCATGCATCCAGCGCACTTTCTCCGGGAGCCACTTGTCGAAACCCGCCGAAAGGAACTGGCGGCGGTAGCGGTCGTAGACAATGATGTCCTGCGGCTTCACGCCTGCCGACATCACGCCCGCGATGATCTCGCGGAGCACTTCCGGCGCGGAAATCACATGCGGCTGGCCAACAGGATTCACCTTGATTCCAACCACGTCGCCTGGCTCAAAGAAACGCTTCCACGCATCCTCCCACCCATCGGCGCCTGTTAACTCCTGCATGCCGCGCCGCATCATCGTCGTAACGGCGGCAGCCTGATAGACGCCGCTAACGATCGCCCCAGGGTGCGTGACATCGACAACGCGTCCCTTGTACGGCCCCGGCATTCCAAGACCCTTGAGCACGGCTGCGTTCGATTGAAACTGGGAAGCGAGCGCCAGCGAACCGGCGGGCAAGCTTTGCAAAAAGCGTCGGCGGTGCATGCATAGGCGAGGCATCATGCCCACAGGATAGTTCAATCCGCGCGCAAATACCGCTCCCACTCGTCCAGCGGAATTTCGCCCGGATCGTTCTCACCCGGATTCCACACCCACGGCATGGCAAGTTGCAGGCCGTAGCGCCTGGCGGCGGAAAAGAAATCCATCAGCCGGTGATCCGGCCAGGGCGTCGCCGTGCGGCCCGGCGGAATGCAGTCGCACCCGCGCGGATAGAACTCACCAAAGCCAATGGCGACCCGCTCCGCAATAGGTAGAATCCTCGACTCGATCATCGCGTCGAGATCGCGCTCGTGGTTCTCGCCGTAGTAGTGAAAGTTGAGGAAATCGCGATCCGGATCGACAACAGGCTCCCATTGCCCTACCCAGCGGCTGCTCATGCTGCCGACGGAGAATTGCTTGCCCGTGCGATGAGCGGCGTCCGCTACCAGCGACATCCGCGCGCGCATTTCGCCGACGCTTAACTGCCACTCCTTCGGAACAAGGGAACTGCCAACCCCCGTGACTTTACCGAACCACCACGCTCTTCGCCGCATCGCCATCTCGGGCTCGTTCAGCAGCTCGAATCCGAGCACCGCCGGGTGCGTCCCAACTTCCATAATCAAAGGCTCTAACAACTGGCCAAGCAGCCGATCGAACAGCGAGGCGTCCTTAAACCACAGCCCGTGACCCTGTTTCACGCTGTCGCCAGCCTGCTCCTCGCGGAAGCAGAACGTGTGGTCCAGCAACACGAGCAATACGGAGAGCCCGTGTTGCTGCGCTGCGTCCAGTCCGGCTCGCAACGCGGCGGAGTTCCAGTGCTTGGGACCGCTGCGGTCCATTACGCCGCGGCCGTCGTTCAGCACAAACCAGCGAAGAATCGTCGCGTTGTGCGTGGCGATGGCGGCAAAGTCCGCGTTCACCGTCGCGAGCCGGGCGGGGTTGGCAAGGCTCAGATCGTTGTCGCCAAAATCCCATCCATACGCCAGGCGATAGTTCACGCCGAGTTGCAACGGACCGCCGCGAGTAAGCCGCATCTTCTGGTCTCCAATTCGATGGGTAACATACGCCCTGCGATATACTCAACTATTTTGAGGAGAATCCATTGCGCGTAGGAATGATCGGCACGGGCGCTATTTCGAATATGCACGCCCGCGCGTTGAAGAACATCGGCTATGAACTGACTGTCTGCACCGATGTGAATGAGGAATTCGGCCGTAAATTCGCCGAAGCAAATGGTTGCGAATTTGTTCGGACCTACGAGGAGGTCTGCCGGCATCCGAAGGTCGATTACGTCGACGTCTGCACTTTCCCGGATTTCCGGCTCCAGCCGCTGGCGCTCTGCGCCGAAACGAAGAAGCACATTCAGGTGCAGAAGCCGATCGCGACCAGCGTGGAGACGGCGCGAGAGATGGTGGCGACGGCCAAGCGCGCGGGGATCGTCTTCGGCGTTGTCAGCCAGCACCGCTTCGACGACTCTACTCGGTTCCTGAAGAAGGCGATCGCCGATGGACGCCTGGGCAAGATTCTCCAGGCCGACGCCTACGTGAAGTGGTACCGCAGCGCGCAATACTATTCGCGTCCGATCAAGGGCAGTTGGACCACAGAGGGCGGCGGCGCTTTGATCAATCAGGCCGTGCACCAGGTGGACATTCTGCTCTACCTGATCGGCCGGGTAAAGGAAGTGACCGGTTATTGGCAGTTGGGAGCGATGCACAAGATTGAGTCGGAAGATATCGTCAACGCGATGCTGCGCTACGAGAGCGGCGCCACCGGCGTGATCCAGGCCGCCACCGCATTCTGGCCCGGCTATTCGGAGCGCGTGGAGATTCACGGTACGAAGGGCACCGCCATCATCACGGGTGACAAGCTGACCGCGTGGGATGTGCAGGACGACGAAGGCGAACCGGCGCCTGTCGAGAAGCAGGTGATGTCCGGCGCGTCGGACCCGATGGCGATTCCGTTGACGCCATTCGAGCGCCAGTTCCTCGATTTTGGCGAGGCCTGCAAGAATGGCACGACGCCCCTTGTCTCCGGCGAATCCGGCCTGCATGCCCTGGAAGTCGTCGCCGGCGTGTATCAGTCGTGCCGCGAAGAGCGCCGCATTTCGATCGGATAGCCGAGTGCTACACCAGGTTAGAGTTCCGGCTTCCAGCGCCAACCTTGGTCCTGGTTTCGACGCGCTCGGAATGGCGCTTGGCATTCATCTGACATGCCGTTTTCGCATGGCGGAGAAACTGGAGATCCATGGTTTTGGCCGTGATGCCTCTTTGATCTCGCCAGGGGAGAACAACCTCATCTGGCAGACCGCCCTGAACGTCGCAACGGTCGCCGGCCGCACATTGCCGCCGATCTATCTCGAAGTTCATAACGATATCCCGATCGGCAAGGGACTCGGTTCGAGCGCGGCGGCGCTGACAGCGGGCGTCGTCATCGCCGACCAACTCCTGGAGCTGGGCTGGTCCGCGCACCGCATCCTCGATGAGGCCGCCCGTATCGAAGGTCATCCGGACAACGTGGCCGCGTGCGTGTTGGGGTCGATTGTCGCCAGCGCCATTGATGGGCACGGCATAGCTCGCGCCGTACGGTTGGAACTGCCGGAAAAGTTCGGCGTCGCCGTTGTTGTGCCGGACTTCGTATTGTTGACGCATGAGGCGCGGACGGTGATTCCGCTGACTTTCTCCAAGGCCGACGCGATATTCAATGTGCAACGCAGTGCCCTGTTGATCGCGGCCCTCTCCACAGGAACCGTCTCCGCATTTCCGACGGCGCTGGAAGATCGTTTCCACCAGCCCTATCGCGCCCGCCTGGTTCCGGGACTGGAAGAGATCCTGAAGCTTCGCGCGCCCGGCCTGCTGGGCTGCGCGCTTTCCGGCGCAGGACCATCAGTTCTGGTGCTCTATGAGCGCGGATCGGAGAACGTGGCCGATCTGGTATCGCAGATCTTCGAATATCATGGACACGCATCGGAGATCCTGCACGCACAGATTTGGCCCACGGGATACGAAGTCACCACGATCGGATAATTGCCATGGAAAACATCCGCAGCTTTCTGAAGAGCGCCGGCCTCCCCGGAGAGGACGCGCCGGTCTCGCCGGATTCCCCGCTTCGTTTCCCGGATGGCGGCGAGTATCGGATCGAGATCCCCTCTACCGAAGGCCCGCGTTCGCTCACCGCGGTGCTGGATGAAGCGGAGGCTCGCCAGGTACCGGTGCACCGCGTCAGCCAGGGCAGCGGCATCATGTTGTTGACCGACGAAGAGATCCGCGAAATGGCGGCGATCGGCGTGAAGCACAGCATTGAAGTCAACCTGTTCCTCGGTCCGCGCGCGAGTTTCGATATCGGCGCGCAGGCGTTCTCCGCGGCGGGCCGCGCGCTGGCACTGTCGATGCGCGGTTCCAACCAATTGGGCCAGGGCCTTGCCGATGTGGAGCGCGCAGTGGAGTTGGGAATTCGCAGCGTGTTGGTGAGTGATTTGGGGTCGCTGGAGATGGTGGCGGAGATGCGTGCGAAGGGCCTCCTGCCGCGGGAGCTGATCATCAAGACGTCAGTGATGATGGCGCCGGCAAACCCCGCCAGTGCGCGTATTCTCGAGCGGCTCGGCGCCGACACCATCAACATTCCGTCGGACCTCACACTGCCGCAGATAGCATCGATCCGGGCGGCCATTACGAAGCCGATCGATTTCTACGTGGAGGCGCCGGACAACATCGGCGGATTCCTGCGTTACTACGAAATTCCGGAGTTGATCCGCATCGCATCGCCTATCTATTTGAAATTCGGGCTGCGCAATTCTCCGGATGTCTACCCAAGCGGAACGCACCTGGATAACACCGTGGTCGCACTGAGCAAGGAACGTGTCCGCCGCGCGCAGATCGCGTGCGAACACATTGCGCGCCTATGCCCGCTCGCGGTTATGTCGCCGCTCGGCGCCGAGGATCTCGGAATACCGATCCCGGCCGACCACTGATCCACCACCACACTCCCGCGCCGATCAGCCCAACAAGCGTCAAGACACAGCCGATTGTGATGCTGCGAGGCGCGTAGCGGAACTCGACGGTATGCTCTCCGGCCGGCACACTCACCGCCATCAGCTTCCCATACGCTTCGAGTATCGGGCGCGGCTGCCCGTCGACCGACGCCTCCCAACCCGGCAGCATCGCCGAGGAGAACACAACCAGGCCGTCGCAGGCCATCGTTGCTTCGATGCGTCCGTAGTGCCCGCGGATATCGGATAACCGCAATCGATCGGGCGCGTCGCAAACGGCAGGCCGCGCCTCACCCGTCAATGCAAATAGCGGCTCGCGAACGGCAGGCCATCCTCGCTGATACCGCTCGGCTAATTCGCCTTCGCCGATTCGCTCAAACCCGTGCGCGGTCCAGGCCAGCGGGGCATACTCCGCCGATTCCCATACGCTGACACCGCTCCGGCCCGTGAATCGCTTCACCTGGTCCGGCAGGCGCGGCTTCTCTCCGAGGTGAAATCGAGCGCCCAGCAGCGCGGGGAGCTCGGGCCGCCACTGCTCGCGAAACATGTTGATGCTCATTCCCATGAAGCCGTTCACCTGCCGCATGCCATACCAATCGCCGAAGTTCTTAAGCCCCACGGATTCGTCGATTGTAATCCGGTATAGTTCGCCCTTGGGAAGAAATGCCGCCACGTCATCGTGGCGGCTCAGCAGGTCAAAATTGGCGAATCCCATTTCGCGGTCCGGATAGCCCTTGGTGCTGTTGGACCCGGTCTCGACGACCATCAGGAGCGCCGCCAGGATCATACGCGTCATCGGCGCGACAGGCGCCAGCACGACACTGCCGAGGGCGATCGAGAACAGTGCAAACTGCCCGGCGCCTTGCTGGGTCGCCGCCTTGGCAGGGTCGAGTACGTACAATGCCGCCAGCCCTACAAACGCGACGCCGCCAATCCGCACCAGCCAAAGCGCCGGCCGCCGCAGGTCGCGTCCCTTCCGCATCGCCTCCAGCCCGAATGCCGCGAGAACGATCAACGAAATATGGACGCCGAGAACTAACATCGACGGATTGCGCAGCTTGTCGAACATCGGAAATCGTGCATAAAAGAGCCCGTGTAAAATCGAGTTCTCACCAAACGCCAGAAAGAGTGAGTAAACAGCAAGGAAGAGAAATATGCGTGCGGTTCTCGTGCGTCGAAAGGTCAGAAAACCCATAACCGCTAAAGCCATCACACCAGCGCCAAGAAATGGATTCAGCGCCGCATCCCGATGAAATCCATTAATAACGAGTCCCGGCAGCGACGCCGCATCCAGCGAGTAGTGCCTGTGCACCGCGAATGGGATCTGTTGGTCGAACGTCACCGGCTCTTTCGCATTCACGAAGCGGTAGGAGACCCGCCAGTACTCCATCGCGGGCAATGATTGCGCCGCGCCAACCAGGAAGAAGAACAGGCCAAACACCGCTAAGCCGCCAGCCACCCAGACACTGCGGCGAGCAACGAGCGAATACAACGTCAACCCCGCTACCGTCGCGAGAATAATCACCGGCGCGCTGTGATGACCCGCAAGCACCGCCGCTCCCGCCGCAACTCCCGCTGTCGCCGCGTAGACCAGCTTGCCCGGTGCCCGCAAATAACGAATCCAAAAAAGCAATACGACAGGCAGAAAAATCGCGCCATTCAGCATCTGCGGCCAATCCACAGTCGCCATGTATCCGCCGCCCCCGAATACAACAGCGGCCACCGCCGCGGCCGGCCGTCCAACCCGCAGCATCCTCAGCAATGCAAACATGGCCCACGCGCCCAGAACATGGATCAGTACGAAGTACGCGTTGAGGATCGGCACCTGCAACCGCCCGTGTGTCATCGGCGATAAAAACAGCAGCCAGTTCAAGGGAAACATCGCGCCGGGCTGCGTCTGTCCGATCAGCGACTGCCCGCACCACACATAGGGATCGAGGAGCGGAAATTGCCCGTGGCGCCATTCCCGCGCCTGCATTTGTAACCACGGCAGCACCTGCTGCACGGTATCGTCGCCGTTCATCCAGGTGAATTGTCTGGAGAGTGTGATCTTCCAGAAGATCAGCACAATCCCCAGGGCAATCGCCGCCACATATCCCAGTCGGCGCAATTACGGCTCCCTGTATTCAAGGTGCCGCCGCGTCTTCACATTCTCGAACGTCTGCCTCTTCCCGCTCGGCCACTCAATCTCCACCTTCACCGATGCCTCTTTCCCCAAACCGAATACGAGCGCCAAATCACTCTGGCTGCAGTAGCTCGACCCGCTGTGCACCGTCTGCCATTGCCTTCCGGACGCCGAAGTCACGCGGACTACGGCCCCGAGCGCGGATGCCTTCCCGTGCAGTCGAACAGACAAGTAGTTATTCTTGTTCCCGCCATCGTTCCGGTACAGCACCGCGGGCCCGTGGTTATTGGAGATCAGCACGTCCAGGTCGCCATCGCGATCGATATCCGCATAGGCCGCGCCGCGCGCCACCAGCGCCTGCTGAAACGCCGCGCCAACGACCCTGCTGGCATCGGAAAACTTCCCCTGCCCCTCGTTGCGGAACAGCAGCGGCGGCTGCCGAAATTGAATCTTCGGCTGCACACGGCCGATGTCCTCATCGATATGACCGTTGGCCGCGAAGATATCGGGCCGCCCATCCAGATCGTAATCGAAGAAAAACACGCCGAATGCAAGCGAAAGCAGACTCGATTTCCCTACCGCGCTGCGTGGCGCTTCATCGACGAATAGCCCGTTCCCTTCGTTGTGATACAGCCCCAGCATCTGATTCGAGAAATTGCCGACCAGCAGGTGCATGTGGCCAGACCCGTCGTAGTCGATGGCGTCCACGCCCATCGCCCCGCGCGCTACGCCATCCTCGCTAAACGCCACTCCCGCCTGCACCGCAACATCGGTGAACGTTCCGTTGCGGTTGTTCCGGTAGAGCTTGTTCGGCTGCGTGTCATTGGCCACAAAGATATCGGCATGCCCGTCGCCGTTGTAGTCCAGCACCGCGATCCCCAACGACTTCGTTGTGGCCTCCGCCAACCCCGCCTTCGCCGTCACATCCTCAAACTTCCCGCCGCCAACATTCCGATACAGCTTGTTCGCCAGGCCCTTGTAGCTCTCCGGCGTGCAGTACGATTTCGCCGACCCATCCAGAGAACAAAAGATATCGCCCTTCGCCGACCACTGCACATAGTTGGCGACAAACAGGTCCGCCCGGCCGTCTTTGTCGTAATCGAGAAACGCCGCGCTCGATGGAAAGCCCCGGTTCACAATTCCGCTTTCCGCGGTCACATCGCGAAATTTAAAGTTCCCTTCGTTGCGGAACAACCGATCGCCTTCCAGAGCCGTAATGTAGAGATCGTCGCGTCCGTCGTTGTCGACATCGGCAAACGCCACACCCATGCCGTAAAGCTCAACATCCAATCCACTCCCGGCCGTGACGTTGGTGAATGTCCCATTCCTGTTATTGCGGTACAGCGCCTGCACGGAGCGCCTGCCGCGCGGAGTCCAGTCCTTACTATTCACCAGGACAATGTCGGGCCAGCCGTCCCCATCGGCATCAATGAATGCGCACCCGCTGCCCATCGTCTCCGGCAGCCACCGCTTCCCCGCCCGTCCGGAGTTGTGTGTGAACGAGATTCCCGCCGCTTTCGTGATGTCGGTGAACTGCACCGTTTGCGGCAGCGCGGTAACCGCCGTCAAGAAGAGGAGTGTCGTCTTCACAGGGCGGACTCGTGATCGTGAATCATCTGGCGTTCGTTGTTATCTTCGCGGCTTTGCAGCCGGCGCGTCTGTGTGATCGACTGCGACGCCTCGTCGGCCTTGAACCGCTGGAACAGTTTCTGCTCGCGATCGGCGTTCGCGCTGTCGCTCAACCCGCGATACGCGAGCATCAGCGTGTAATGCGCCTGCACGTCTTCCGGGTCAATAGCCAATACGCGTTTGCCTGCCTCCACGCTCGCCTTGTAATCGCGGCGTAGGAACTGAATCCGGGCCACCTGGTTCTGCGCGACGCGATCGCGGGGATACTGTTCCACAACGCGGCCAAGGCTCGCCAGCGCCGCGTCATAGTCGCCGTCCGCTTTCTGCACCAGCGCCAGGAAGAAGTGCGCGCGCGCCAGGTTCGGTTGCAGTTCCAGGGCCTTCTTCAGGTATGGCTTCGCCGCCTCCGTCTCGCCCTCCTGACTCAACGCTCGCGCCACGTTCACGTAGCCGTCGGCATACTCGGGCTCAGCCGCGATTACCTTCTTGAACGCAAACTCCGCGCCCTTGATGTCACCCTGCAGCAGCATGCCGATGCCCCAATCGTTCCAACGTTCCCGGTCCGGCTTCTGCACAACGGGTTGCCACACGGTCGGCGCCGCGCCAAGGCTTAGCTTCGCCTTCGCCTCTGCGATCGTCACAATCGGCAGCACCGGAGTCTTATCCGGAAACGCGGTAAAGGCGAACTCATTGTAGAAGTGCGAAAACTTGCGGTGATTCAGCTTGAGCTGAAACTGGATCGGCCCTTTCGCGTCTTTCGGAATGCTCACTTTGTAATGAACCGTATCGGCCGCCCCCGGAGGAATCAAACGCACGTACAGGCTGCTCCGCGCCTGCCATGCATTCCGCTTGTTGATGTGGTTGGAATCGCCGTCCAGCAGATACGACCTGTAAAAATGCGCCGCCGGATCCACTGGGCCTTTCCCGTCGCCGGCTACTTTCCCGCTCCAGAACACCACCTTTCCCGTTGCGTCCGTTCCAATTAGCTCCAGCCAAACATCAAATGCATCCACGGTTCCGCCCGGGAAAAAGTGTCCGATCTTTCGCGTGCGCACAACAGCATCCATCCGAATCGTGTCGCCCGGCTGGAACGTCACCGCCCCACGATCGAGCGGCGCGGCCACGTCGTTGATTTCGCGGATCATTACCGGACCTCCGCTCTCCGCTTCCTCCCCCGTCGCGAACGTCGTCGATAACTGTGGCGCGGCGTCTCCGCCTCTCCGGCGAGTTTCCGTGGCCGCGCCTTCGCGAATAGGCGTCGCAGCGAAGAGGTCCACTGTGATGAATCCGGACTTCAAAAACTTCTCCGTCTCCGTCATCTGCACCTTGTCGTTATTCACATGCGCCACCGCCGTGTTCGCCGCCGCAAAGCGATGACTGTGAATCTTCCCGTCGCGGCTGCCAGGGTCGTGCGATTCCGTAATCGGCATGTGGCAATCCGTGCACGTCTGCGATTTCGGCGGGTAATAGAAACTCCGCGCTCCCTGACCGCTCACGCCGGACGCCTGCCAATTGTCGTAATCGTTAAAGCCGCGCTGCCAGCGGTAATTGTTCACGGGGATGTCGAGGTGCACCTTGTGACACGTCGAGCAGAACTCGGAGCTATCTTTCCGCATGAACGGCTTCATGAACGTCTTGCGGTGCGGTTCCGGATCTAAATACGTCAGGAAATTATCGAGAGCGCGAATGTACCGGTTGCGGCTCGATGCCAGCTCATGCAGCGGCGGATACTCGATTGTGAATCCGCCGTTCCCCATCGACGAGTCGACGTTCGAAATCGAGTGGCACGACACGCAGCCCAACCCATTCTGCGCCTCCGGCGTGTCCACCTGTTCCTTGATCGGCCGTTCGAACCTTCCATTAAAGAACACCGCGTGATCGTGGCAGCCGGCGCACCACTTGCTGCCTTTCGTCCCCGTTGCATCCTGCATGTATTCGACCGACTTCCGGTAGAACTGATTGTTGAAGCTCGCAAAGTGATGCATCGACGAATTCCACTGTTCATACGCATCCTTGTGGCACTCCCCACAAAGCTTCGAGTCCATAAAGAAATCGGACGGAATTGTCCCACCCACGTTTGTCCGCGAACTCGACGGCCAGAATGGACTCTTCGGCCCCGCTCCCTCCTCTTCCATCGACACAGGCACAATCGTGGGATTCACGATCCGCGGCTCATGCTGTGGCCGGAAGAACAGCGCCGCACCGCCGATCGTCAATACCATCGCCGCTGTGCGCAATCGCGGGAACCGCACAGCCGCCAATGCGATCACCGCCAGGCCCGCGGCGATATGCGCCCACAGCACCTTTTGGTTCGGCGTTACCGCGCCTCTCCAAGTAAGGAACGCCCCAGTGCCAAAAACGATCAATGCCACCAACGCTCCTGTGCGCGAAAGATACCGTACACCGAGCAGAAACAACAGCGCGCCCAGCCCCACATGGAGCAACACGTTGCCCATGTAGAAAATGGTGGGCTCGGCAAACGCGCCGATATACGCGGTGTTCAGCAGGAGCAGAACAAACGCGAATCCGATGGCAGCTCGCAGTTTCATCGCTGGCTCACAAGGGGACGCACCAGCCGCAGCGCCGGCCGCGTGTTGTACTGCCGAATCCAATCGCCGCCCGGATGCGCTTCGCTTGGGGGATATGGGTAGATCGTCATATGGTGATGGGGAAGAGGCTCCACGGTTTGTGAATACGCGGTGTTCGGATCGCGATCCTTCGCCCAGCCATCCACTTTCAACAGAAAACTTCTCTGTTGACCTGCTGCCACGGCGGGCAAAGATGCGTCGAAACGAAGTGCTAATTCATCACCGCTACCCATCAGGACGACGCGATCGTCAATTGTATCAATCAGCTCACGCACTCCGCCATAACGCGTATATAGGCCCGGCGTGGGGTTCCACATCGACGACGCAAACACTCTCTCGTAGTGGAACCGCTCCGGCTCTTGCCGCCGCGGATCAATCGTCACTGCACTGAATCCGCGGAAGCGCAGCTCTGCCGATTGCAAGGCGGCCATGTGCATGCGGTGCGGCGGCACGGCCGTATCGGGCGTAAGAAACACGTCTGTCCAATGCACCGCCAGGTTCGTCACAATCCGCAATCGCCCGGACCGCAGATTCTCCAACGGAACGACAATCGACTTCGGCTTCCCCGCCGGCAGTCCCATATCTTCCACCAGCGTGTACCACTTGCCATTCACGTCCTGCGCCTCCAGCCGGGGAAACTGCAACTGTTGATCCCGCGTCTGCGCCGCCTGCATAAACGTCGATCCATCCGCCCAATCCACCCAGCCCGTCAGTACCAGCAGGGCATTCTTCGGCACGTTCGTACCGAAGTCAAAAACGTTCCCTTCCCGCTTGGGCGCAATCCGAGTCCTCGCCGCGTACAGCCGGAACTCCGGGAACGGCGGCGCTTTGAACTTATCGTTCACGTACAGCGTTTCACCCTCCGCGTGATCCACCGCGATCAACTGCACCTGGTCCAGATAAGCAACCTCCGCAAGCTCCTCCGTAATCCGGATCTCGTAATGCCCATCCTTCACCGCCAGCGCCGAGGCCGGTATCTGAATGTACTCGTCATGATCGGTGGGAAAGTACTGCCCATCCCCTGACGACGCCCCCAACGGCGCCACGCCCAGGATGTCAGTGATGTACTGAAACGCCTTCCCATTCCACGTCCAAATGTGCGGGCACGACCCCGATAACCGCTGCGCCTCTTTATACACATACGCTTTCCGTCCGGCCTGCCGCACCTCATTCTGTATCAACCCGTTCGGCCACGTGATGCGCACCGTATCCGCATGCGTATGCGCCCCTAGTGAGAACGTCAGTGGCGCACCGGTGTAGAACCGCTTCTGATACAGCCGCCCCGCCTTTACTTCCACTTCCGCCCCGAACGCCAGCTTCGCGTTCTTCACTCCCTCCAACTGCGCGGTAATCCAATTCGGCGCAGGAGTCGTCGTGTTGCGCCGTTTCGTCAATACGCCCTTCGCATCGACAGTCCAAAGATCGATCCGTCCGTCCCCATCGAAATCATCCGCCGCCGCCACGCTCGTAATCGGCTCCAGAATCCCGTCCCCGTTCAGGTCCGCCGCCGTGTACATCGGCCCCTGCAAATCGTACGCGCCACGATTCTTCATGTCGAAAGGAGCCGCCAGTGGTGCGCGCACAGCCGGTTGCGCCTTATACACGCCGCCAAGCTGATCGCGATACAAGATCATCTCCCCATTCGCGTATGCGATCGCTACATCCAGCGCCTTCGAATCCGGTTCCACGCGCAGCGCATACGCCCGCACGGCGCCCGCCGCAAACGGAAACGACTGCGCCTGAAACCCCTTGTCCCCCTCATTGCGCAGCAGCTTCGGCGAGGCGCCCAACAGCAACAGATCCTGATCGTAATCGTGGTCATAATCCAACCACAGCGCCGACGTATAAACGCCCTTGTCGATCAACTTCGCCGCGCCAAATCCCCCCGCGCCGCCGATATACAAACTCACGCCCGCATTCGATAATACAGCCACATCCACCAAGCCATCGTTGTTCGCATCGCCAGCGGCGGCCGCATATGCCGGCGGCCCCACGCTCCAGCGCACCTGCCCATTCCGCCCGATAATGGCCACACCCGCGCTCGATGCGGCCAGCACGCCATCTTTAATCGCGGTCAACTGCGCCGTCGCCGGATCCATCGTGTATGCCACGGCCGAATCCACAAACGTCGCCTTCACCGCCGAGGCCGCCGCCACCGGCTCCGGTTCATCGAGAATCTCCGAATACCACGACCACTCCAGATCCTCCGGAATCGGATCGCCTTCGCGCTCTTTCTTCAAGCGCTGAAAGATCTCCAACTCCTTCTTCCCCTCCTCCGCCTGTCCACTCTGCCGGTACAAATTGAACAACTGGAAGTGCGGCCCGAAGAGCCGTCCGTCAAGAGCAATCGTCTTCTTAAACTCACCTATCGCTCCGGCATTGTCTCCGGATTGCTTCAGCAGAACGCCCAGATTATAGTGCCCGGGCGGATCGTTCGGAGCCAGCGCCACAAACCGCCGGATCTGCGCCAATGCTTTTTCCGTCTCTCCGAATTTCTTCCACTGAATCCCAAGGTTGAACCAGGTGTGTGCCATCGCGGGGGTCTGCCTCTGCACCCGCTCTAACTCCGCCATCCCTTCCTTGGTCGACCCCGCTCGCAGCAGCGCCAGGCCGTAGTTCAGACGGTCCTTCGCCTCGCCCGGATTCATCGCCACGGCCTTCGCGAATTCCGCCGCCGCTTCCTTGTGCGTCGTCGGGTTTTCGTAAAAGGCCTTGCCTAAATTACGAATCGCCGTCAACCGGTCGACGTCAATGGCCGGACGCTGGCCCAGGAGCAAAACGCCCGCTGCAAAAAGAAAAAGGCGCGAGTACGTACCCATCAAGAGGATTGTACTCGCGCCCGTCAGGTTCGGGAAATAGTAGGTTTTATCGGACGGCCATCATCACCGTGTTCGATGTTGCGCTACTCATCTTCATCACCACCGGCGCGTTACCCGCGGCAACGCCCGATGGCATCTGGAATAAGGTGACGTAGAAGCCCGGGAATCCGGGGATCACGGCGGACCCGGCTACCACCGCGTTTTGCCCGCCAACCGTCAGTGTCAGGCCGGTAGTTACCACATTCGCATTCACCGGAATCTCACCGGTTGCCATCGCCGGTGTGGTCTGGCCCAGGCCGGTCGATAGGATAGCCAAGGCCTCGCCGGCGCGGGCCGGTGAACTCGGCCGCACGAATTCGAACGACGTCGCGCGCACCACGATCGCCCCCTGCGTGTCAAAGAACAACGCCGGCGCCTGCGCCGCCACCGTCAGCGGCCGCGAGTTCGAAGTGCCGTTCGCCGACTTCACCACAACCGGCTGCGCGCCTGCCGGAGCATCCACCGGTACTTGCGCCACGATGTAGTGAGGTGGATTGTTGCGCGGTTCGATTCCCACCGCGACAATCGGCGCCGTAATTCCGCCAAGCGTCACGCTCGTGCCGTTCACCGCCGACGGCAGTGTCAGCCCGTCAATGCCGCCCAGATTCGAGGGCACCTTCACCAGGTCGTTGCCGAAAACGGTGAACTGTCCCGCCGGCGCCACGGTCCGCACACTCGTATCGCTAACGGCGCTGATCACATCGACAATCGCTGGCATGCGCGTGTTCTCCGCGCCCATCTGCATGCGAACCGCGCCGCCGGCGTTCACCGAAGTGTGCAGGTTGATATAGTGATTCTCCGGATTCGTCAGGAGGGAGTTCAGCGACGTCAGCGCCTGCCCGCCCACGATGTTCACTGGCAGCCAGATGTTGCCGGTGCCTGTCGCGCTATCAAACTGCCGCAAACCGCTACTGATCGTCACCGCCCCGTTCACGCCCGTCTTCGCGTCGTGGATGTGCAGTCCGGTAAAGCGGGTTTCCGCCGGAAAACGATGATTCACATCGAACGTGACGACCGCCGCCGTCACTGCGCCCGTTTTGTCCCGCGATGCGTCGATCCAGAAATTGCCGATCGCACTCGCCTCCAGTCCTGTGATCGGCGGCACCTCGTTCGATGTCAGCATGCTCACCGGGAACCGGATCGGCTCGGTCCGTCCAAGCTGCGAACGCGCCACGCCGCCCGGATACTTCGTGGTGTGAATGTTGATGTAGAATTCATCCGGGAAGTCGAACAGGCCCTCCAGCACCGGCACGGACGGCGTCCCCGGGACTACTTCCACGCGCCGCGTGATGTTGCCGGTTCCGCTCGCCGCCGATTCCACCGAATTCGCACCGCCCGCAAGTCCCGTGTTAATGATCACCGGCCCGTTCACTGTCCGGTTGCCCGTGTGAATATGCAGACCGGTAAACGTGGTGGGCTCCGGCACGGTGTAGTCCACGCTGAATGTCGTCGCGCCGCCGATGTAGCGGAAGTTCGCATCGTAGGCGCGGATCGCCTCCACGCTGCCTAACGCCGACGCGTTGAAATCGGTGATCGCTGGAATCTCGTTTCGCGGATTCATCCGGCCGATCAGCATCGCCCGCTGCGCGCGGTACAACTGCCCGCGAATGATACCGCCCGGATAGACGGTCGTATGGAGGTTGGCATAATATCCGGCCGGGTTGTCGAACATACCGCGCAACGCCGCCAACGCGGCCGTATCCGTCGCCGCCACTGGCGCCTGCCGTTCAATCACGCCGCGTGCCGATGTTACCGCCAACGGCGACGCGCCCGACAACCCCGTGTTAATCACCACACCCGCATTCACGCCGGCCGGACCGTTATGCACGTGCAATCCGGTCACCGTCGGCATATCGGGAAAGTTGTGAAACACAACAAAGTCTACCGAGCCGGAAACAATCTGCCCCTGCGCATCACGCACCGCATGCGCGTACAACACCGCCGTGCCGGTGGCATCGTAACCCGTGATAGCGGGAACCTCGTTGGCTGGCGACAGTGCCGCCACAAAGATCGCTGTGTCGGCAGACTGGGCAAATACGCTGACGCTGAACGCACTTAGTGCCAGAAGGAGCTTCTTCATATTGTTTTGTTTCTCCGATTGTAACCATACGACATTTCGCCGCGCGTTGAGAATCTCATAAGTGCAGAATTAACAAGTCGTCCGCGCCTTCGCTACCGCTCTCTGCCACCCGGACCAAAGCGAGTCTCGCGCCGACGCGGCCATCCCCGGTTCGAACCGCCGCTCCACCTTCCAAAACGCTTCCACTTCACTCACTGACTTCCAGTACCCGGTCGCCAGCCCCGCCAGGAACGCCGCACCCAACGCCGTCGTCTCCGGATCGGCCGGACGCACTACCGGCCGGTCGAGAATATCGGCCTGGAACTGCATCAGGAAGTTATTCGCCGCCGCTCCGCCGTCCACGCGAAGCTCCGCCAGCCGTGTGCCGCTGTCGGCTTCCATCGCCTGAATCAACTCGCGCGTCTGGTACGCCATCGATTCCAGCGTCGCCCGCACAATCTCCGCGCGCCCGGCCCCCAGCGTCAACCCGGTGATCTCCGCCCGCGCCTCGGCATCCCAATGCGGCGCGCCCAGGCCAACAAACGCCGGCACCATGTAGACGCCGCCCGTGTTCGGTATCGACGCCGCAATCGCCTCGGTCTCCGGCGCGCTCGCAATCAGCCCCGCCTTGTCGCGCAGCCACTGCACCGCCGCGCCGGCGATGAAGATACTCCCTTCCACGGCGAATTGCGCTTGTGCCGTCGTCGACGCCGCCCGCGTCGCCAGCAGCCGGTTCTCCGAAATCGGTTCCGTATCGCCTGCATGAAGCAGAGCAAAACATCCCGTTCCATACGTATTCTTCGACAGCCCCTTCGAGAAGCACGCCTGTCCCGCAAGCGCCGCCTGCTGATCCCCCGCAATCCCCGCAATCGGCACTTCCGCCCCGAACACCGCCGCGTCCGTGTGGCCGATCACCGCCGAGCTTGATACCACCTTCGGCAGCATCGCGCGCGGCACGCGCAGCAATCCCAGCAGTTCTTCGTCCCAATCCCCCGCCGCCAGGTTAAACAGCATCGTCCGCGACGCGTTCGTCGGATCGGTGACATGCACGCGCCCGGCGGTGAGGTTCCAGATCAGCCACGTATCGACATTGCCGAAAAGCAGGTCGCCGTTCTCCGCCTTTGCCCGCGCTCCGTCCACATTGTCGAGAATCCACTCGATCTTCGTTCCTGAAAAATACGCATCCACCACCAGCCCGGACTTCCGCGTAATCTTCGCCGCATGTGCCGACAGCTCCCGGCAGCGCGCCGCCGTCCGCCGGCACTGCCACACAATCGCCGGCGCCACCGGAGTTCCTGTCGCGCGGTCCCACACAACAGTCGTCTCCCGCTGGTTGGTAACGCCGATAGCGTGCACTTCGGCGGGTGCCACATCCGCCAGCCCCAGTGTGTTTCGCGCGGCCTGCAATTGCGATTGCCAGATCAGCGCCGCATCCTGTTCCACCCAGCCCGGATGCGGAAAGTGCGACACGGTTGGAACGGCGGCTAACGAGATCCGCTTGGCTTCGTAGTCATAAAGCGCGGCGCGCGCCGACGTGGTTCCTTCGTCGAGAGAGAGAATAAAGGGCATCCACGTGATTATAATGAGGTTATATGTTCTTTCGCCGCCAGAAGGAAGCCAAGCTGTCATTTACCGATCATTTGAACGCCGCGCGTAACGCCGGTTTCACGGTCGATGGAACGCTGGTGTCGCGGCGCGGCCTGGGCTGCGTCGTCACTGAACTGGAAGACGGACAAGCGGGCATCGGCGAAGCCGGCCTGCTGGTTCATGGGAATGAGGTCGCGCGCCTCGTCCATGGCGGCTATCAGATGTTCTTCGTCACCCGCGATGGCAACAAGATGGCCGCGCTCGCCGACCACCTGAAAGCCCTCCACGAGTTCACCGAAGACCTCAGCGAAGCCATGGGCGCGACGTCGATGTACAACAACGCGCTCGGGACGGTCTGCACCGGCCACTTGTACGACCGCGTGCAGGACCGCGATCACGGCGTAGCAAAGCGTCCCTGGGAATAGGCCTCCCCTACCGCAGCAACACGGCCAGCCAGTCGTCCGGCGAAACCGGCATTAGCCGGTCCGCCTTCTGGCCTCGCAGTAGCGCTTCGAACTTCCGCCACTGCCCTTCAGTTCGCGGGTCGAGTTTCTCTCGCGCCGCCGCAAAAGACTTCGTCGCGCCCGCCATGTCGCCGCGCAAATACAGGTGCAACGCGGCCATCGCTTCCGGCGGCACAGGCACGCCCGGCGGGGGCGGCAAACCGGCGATCAGGCTGCGAAGGAACGCCCCCTCGATCGCGCTTCGGTCTATCTCTCTCTGGAACCGCTCGGCCGCCGCGAAGTCCCGTTTGTTCAGCGCCGCCAAGCCAAGCAGGAACAGCGCCTTCCCCCGCTCCATCGAGTTCGCCGCCGTCTGCAGCTTCTGCAGCGCCTCTTCCTGCTCATCTCCACGCCACTCCCAGATGGCTTGCAAAAGCAGTGTATTTCGTACGCCCGCCTTCGTGCGGAAATCCAGATAGCGCTGAAAAAATGCTCCGGCCGCCGTTTTGTTCCCCGCCAACCGTGCGGCATCCGCCGCTTTCCATAACTCCAGTCCGCCGAGGAATGTCACATTCAGTGCCGCCGCCTGGTCGAAGTACTTCGCGGCATTCGCGTAGTCGCCGAAGAAATAGGCGATCTCTCCGCGCGTGTCCACATACTGCGGATCGTTCTCCCCCGCCTTCATTGCTCCGTCCGCATACTTCTCCGCCTTCGCCCGATCTCCCTGTAGCGCGGCCGTATAGGCCGCCTGGTTCAACACCGGCGCCGTCTGCGACACGGTCAGAATGCGATCATAGATCTCCGCCGCGGCCGCATAATCCCGGATGAACGTCGCCTCCTGCGCCGCGCGGTCCTGCACTTCGGCATCTCCCGGCGACAGCCGCGCCAACTCCATCACCGCCCTCGCGAAGCCCTGCCGATCCTGCTTCAACTCCGCCACACGCGCCCGCACCCGCGCCGCTTCGTAGGGCGGCATCGCAGCCAGCGGTGCGCGCGCCAACACTCCGACCGCCGCCGCCGGTCCGCCCAGTGCCTGCCTCTGCCCCGCCCACGCCAGCCACACCGTTGCAAACAGCGGATCGGCCGTTGCCGCTTGCTCCAACGCTGCCGCGCCGCCGTCGCCTATCGAACTCTTGCCCACCTGCCGCAGCGTCTCTGCCGACGGAATCGGCCGAGCCGTCACGCCCAGCTTCTTCGCAATCTCGGTGGAGACCCGTCCCACGCAATCCGCCAGCGTACCGGCACAACTCACCGGCTCATCGTTCAGCCGAAGCTGAAATCGTCCGGCCGCCACATATCCGTCCACGACAAATGCCGCGCGCAATTCAGGCAGATCCCGTCGATGACCCGCCAACGTCGCAAAAAAAGACGGTTGTGTCTGCAGCGCCTCCCATATCGCCAGCCGCATCGCCGCCGCGTCGACGGCCAATGCTGGGTCCGCCGCCAGGTTTTCAATCGGCAACAACGCCACGCGCTGGAAAGCCGCCGGCTGCTGCTGCCTCGCGCAGCCGCCGAGCAGCAGCGCTAACCACAGCCAGCTACAGCGCACGCGTCTCCAGCTTCATCAGGTCCTGGAACTCAGGCATCTGCCGCAGTGCCTGAAAATCGGAGTCCTCGGCGAACTTCGCCCGCTCCTTAAATCCTTCTTCGATCGCCTTCCGAATATAGAGCAGCGCCCGTTCCGTTTGCCCGGACTTCGCATACGTCTTCGCCAGGTAGAAGTGGAACTTCGCCCGCTCCTCCACGCTGCGCTCCTGCAGCAGCACGCCGTGCGAATTGCGATGTTCGAACACTTCCGGATCCAGCGCCAGCGCCGTCTCATATTCATCCGACGCTTCTTTATATTTCTTGCGCGCGAAAAACGCCGTGCCCAAATTCGAATGGATCGAAGCCGAGTTCGGCGTCAGCCGCAGCGCCTTCCGGTACTGGGCAATCGCCTTCCGGTAATTCTTCTGCGCATAGTAAACGGTGCCCAGATTGTTGATCGCCTCCGCGTACGCGGCATCGATCCGCTGCGCCCGTTCATACTGCTTTCTTGCCTGCGGCAAGAACGTCAACTGGTGATAGGCAATGCCGATCTTATTCGCCAGCACAGCGGAATCCGACGGGCCTTGCTGGTAGACCTCCACCGCCTCGCGGTACATCTTCCGCGCCATGAAAATATCGCCCCGTTGTTCGTGTGTCAGGCTCGGACGCGCCGCGCTCATCGCCGCGGCGCCGTCTCGCGAGGGCAGTTTCAACCCATCGTTACTCGCCTGCTGGGCAGACAGGCAAAGTGTTGCGGCTCCCAAAGTGACACACCAGAGGAAGGCAGACTGGTGTTTCATGAATGCACCTCCTTTGCCAACAGTGTAACTCCACTCTCGGCAAATTGAATCCACCCAACCGCTTAGTTGTTACTATTTCGCCGCTTAAACCAGTCGCCGATCCGCCCGAATACGCCTTTCCTCTCGTCCGCCGAAGGTTGCGCCGGCGCCGGCTGCGCCTCCCCATTCGGCGGTTGCTGCGCCACTGCCGGCCGCCGCGGCCGCGCCCGGTTCTCGCCGGACCCTCCCGCCGCCGCTGCTGACGGGGCTTCCGCCGGAGTCTCCCAGCTAGCGACCTGCGTCCCCGATCCGCCGCCCGACGAGGACACACCTGTCGGCTGCGTTCCCGTGACAAACACTTCGCTCTTCGAATTCGCGTACCCCGCCGCCGCCAGCAGCCCGTTCGCCGGATCGATCGGTACCGCAACCACCCCGTCCGGCATCGGGAACGGCCCCGCGCCGCGATACGTCCGGTGCGTGTGCGCCCGCTTCATGAACTCGGTCCACACAGGCAGAGCCGACTGCGCGCCCTCCAGGTTCAACTCCTCGTTGTCGTCGAATCCAATCCAGACCACGCAAATCAACTTCGTCGTGTACCCGGCAAACCACCCGTCGTGCGACGTCCCCGTCTTCCCCGCCGCCGGTACACCAAATCCGCGCGCCCGCACTCCGGCTCCCGTCCCCGTCCGCACCACCTCTTCCATCATGTTCGTCATCAGATAGGCGATCCGCGGATCCAGCGCCTGGCGTTTCACCGCCTTGTGCGCATAGATTTCGTTCCCGCCGTCGTCCCGCACCGACCGTACCCAGTTCGGCTTACTGTACTGGCCCTTGTTGGCGAACACCGTATACCCGCCCGCCACTTCGATCGGCGTTACCTCGTAGGCGCCCAGCGCCAGCGCCGGTGTCGGACGGATCTGCAGATTCATCCCGGCCGACCGCGCCACCTTCACCACTTCCCCGTAGCCCACCGCCTCCGCCAGCTTTACCGCCGGAATGTTCAGCGATTTGGCCAGCGCCGTCCGCAGCGACACCGTGCCGAAGTAATGGTCCCCGTGGTTGTTCGGCTCATACGGCTTACCGTCGAACCAGAAGGTCGTGGGCTCATCCATCAGCGTCGAAGTCGGCGTAAAGATGTTCCCGCCGTCCGACAATGCCGTATTCAACGCCGTCGCATAGACAAACGGCTTAAAACTCGAACCCGGCTGCCGCCGCGCAACCGCCCGGTTCAACTGCGACAACCCGTAATTCCGCCCACCCACCAGCGCCCGGATCTCCCCGGTCGTGGGGTCCATCGCAATCAGCGCAACCTGCGCCCCGCCGGGATTCTTCTTCTTCCGCCGCTCAAGGAGCTTGTCCACCTCCGCCATCCCGGCCCGAACCGCCTCTACGGCGTCAACCTGCAGATCCGGATCCAGCGTCGTATACACACGGTACGACCGCGTTGTGAAGTCGTGATCCGCCAGGGATTCATGCAGGAAATCGTTCACCAAGTCGACGAAATACGGCCCGTCGCCCGTATCTCCGCCACCCTTGGTTACCGTCATCGGCGACGCCGACGCTTCGGCGAATTCCTTGTCCGAGATGTACCCGTTATCGCGCATCAGCGTCAACACTACGTTCCGGCGCGCCTTCGCCCGGTCCGGCCAGCGGATCGGATTCGTGTAACTCGGTCGCTGAATCAACCCGGCCAGGGTCGCCGCCTCCGGCAGCGTCAATGACCGCACATCTTTTCCGAAGTACGCCTGCGCCGCCTCGCCCACGCCGCAAATCGCAAAGCTGCCCCGGCGACCGAGCGGAATCATGTTTGCGTAGTACTCAAAAATCTGCTGCTTGGTAAGCTTCTGCTCCAGCACTGCCGTGATCAGCGACTCCTCGAACTTGCGTTTCCAGTTCTTATCCAGCGTCAGCCAGAAGTTGCGCGACAACTGCATCGATAGCGTTGAAGCGCCCTCTTCCATCCGGCCGGACCGTACGTTCACATAAACGGCCTTCGCAATGCGCAGCGGATCAAAACCCGCATGTTCAAAGAAGCGCTTGTCTTCCACCGCGACGATCGCGTTCACCAGCGTCTTCGGCATGTCGTCGAACGAAAGTACACGCCGCTTCTCCCGCTTCTGATCAAACAGATGCGTGATCAGTTCCGGCTCCAGCGAGTACGCCGTGCGCGTCGTGTTGTCCCGCAGCGAGATAATGCTCTGAATCTTCCCGTCCGCCAGCCGGATCACGCCGCCTTCGTTGTCGAAATAGGAATCCGGGCCGGGCAGAATCTCAATGGCGTCGGATCGCAGGTTATACCAGCCCATCCGGTTCGATTTCGATTCGCCATACCCGGCATTCCGCAGCGCCCGCAGGATCTCTTCTTTTGAGATATCCTCGCCTACCGTCAGACTCCGCGGCGCCGCGAAAATCATCGACGTGTTCGGAAACGGCCCGTCCCTCAACTTCTCATCAATCAGGTGGGAGTAGTGAAAGTAGGTGAAAATGCCGAATATTAGCGATGTGACGCCGATAAACGTCGCACCGTACAGGAGATACCGGCGAAAGGAAACTGGCGCTTTTGTGTTGCGGGGTCCGCCGCTCCCCCCGGACTTTACGAGCGGATCGCTCTTCGCCATAGCTATGCCGGTCCTATTTTCGCACACAGCGCGAACGGACCATCGTTTACAAATCGCAATAGAGATCTACTTCCGGTCCCCCGCCGACAGACTCTCCAACTCCCGCCAGATATTGTCGTCGTGCTCCCGCCAGTTGTCGCCTTCGCCGGTGAAGTTCACCAGGGTTACGTTCAAGGTGCCGTGTCCAAATGTGCAGATATATTCCATTTGCGGCTTGCCGATGCGCAGCATTTTGTCCCACGCGCCTACGTTCACCGGCATACGCAGCCTGCGCAAACACGTCCGGCAACGGTACCGCTGGTCCAAAACGATCACATAGAGGGCGCCCGCCGCGGCAAGGAAATATACGAAGATGGCCGTCGTCCAGGTCAAATCCTGCCCGAATCGCCCGAGCTTCACGTCCTGGATCGTCGCCGGTTCGGGCAGGAAGGCTTCCATACCCATCCAGATTCCGGTAAAGAGGAGCGCGCCAAAGGCCAGCTTGGCTGCAAAGAAGAGCCAGTACCTCATACGAACTTAGACTCCGGCGGCTTCAATTAAGTTGCTCCTATTAGATAACTATCTATCGGCAGCTTCCCCCTCGCGGTTTAGAGAAGCCCCACTCAGCCGA
The DNA here is from genome assembly GCA_016185425.1 of Acidobacteriota bacterium. Taxonomy (GTDB): domain Bacteria; phylum Acidobacteriota; class Terriglobia; order Bryobacterales; family Bryobacteraceae. The sequence goes on from JACPNQ010000003.1 coordinate 79,773, forward strand.
ACACTCCTCGCACCACAAACCAGACGTTCGCCGGCCGCTCCGCAAGTCGCCGCATGAAATACGGGTACCAGGCCTCTCCGTACGGTACGTAGAGCCGCAGCCGCCAACCTTCCCCAAGCAACTTCTCTTGCAGATCCCGCCGTATCCCGTATAGCATCTGAAACTCAAACTGGTCCCGCCCTGGCCGCATAGACAGAATATGTTCGATCATCTTCGCGTCATGCGTCGCGAACGCCGGGTAACTCCCCCGCTCCAGTAGCACCTCCGCCATCCTCTTATAGTTCTCATCCACATCCGCCTTTTCCTCCATCGCCAACTCCGGAGGTTCGTTGTACGCCCCCTTGCACAGGCGCACCGGCACTCGCAACGCATTCAACCGGTCGATATCTCCCGCCGTCCTGTGGAGATACGCCTGAATCACCCCGCGCACCGGGCCCTCCGCCGCCATCTGTTCCAGGATCTCGAGCGTCCGCTCCGTGTAGGCGGCCGACTCCATGTCCACTTCCACGCGCGATGCCGCCTCCTTCGCCAGCTTCACCACCGGCATCAGGTTCTCCACGGTCACCGGGGTCGATAGATCCAATCCGAACTGCGTCAGCTTGATCGAAATCACCGCCCCGGCCTCCTGCGCAATCGCCCCGCGCAGTGCCTCCAACGCATTCCTCCCCGCCGCCGCGGCCTCTTCCGCCGTCGTTACGTTTTCACCCAACGGATCGAGCGCCGTAAGAATTCCCCTGGCTTTCAACTCGCGGATGACCGCCAGACCATCCTCCAGCCGATTACCCGCAATGAACCGCCGGCTCAGCACACGCGCCGCCGGCGAGTTCTCCATCCACCGCCGCAACGCCGCTTGCGTCGATAGATACAGGAAGAAGTTCTTCACGGTACGTCCAGCCCCACGGCTCGCATCAGCGCAAGGGCGTTGCTGGTTTTCACCACGCCGGGCTTCATCCGATAGTCGAAGCGGATCTGTCCTTCGACGATCTGATCCTCAAAATGGACGTTCACGGCGTGGTTCTCAGGCCGCTCGGCAATCGCCGCCAGCGCCAGATCGTGCGTCGTCACCAGCCCCACCGCCCCCCGCCGGATCAGGGTCGCGATAATCCCCTCCGCGCCAATCTTCCGGTCGTGCGAGTTCGTCCCGCTCAGCAATTCATCCAGCAGGAATAGCAACCCCCTCTCCCCATCGGATAAATCGACAATCGCCTTCAGCCGCTGCAACTCCGCATAAAACCGCGACGCCCCCTCCTGCAGCGAATCCACCGTCCGAATCGATGCCCCCAAAAAAAATGGTGTCAAAGACTGTTTTTCGGCCGATACCCGCGCGCCCGCATGAGCCAGGACGACATTCAGCCCGATCGTCCGCAGAAATGTACTCTTCCCGCTCATGTTCGACCCACTCACCAGCAGCAGTCGAGCAGCCTCGTCGAGCGTCCCGTCATTCACAACAGCCTTCTCACGGTCAATGAGCGGATGCCGCAGCCCTTTACCCCGAAACGCCGGCCCGCCGTTCAGCCACTCCGGCGCTACCGTGTCGGGATTCTCAAAGTTCCAGGCCGCGAGCGAACACAGCGCCTCAAACTCCCCCGCCGCCATCAACCACGTATTCACCATCCGCCCGTTCTCCCGGCGCCACCTGTCCGTCGCACGGCAAAAATGCAGCGAGAACAGGAACAGCAAATCCAAAAGCCGGAACGCCTCATTGTCCAGCGAGTCGATCCACTCCGCCAGGTGCGCGAGCTTCGCGATCCGCGCGCTCGCCGGCGGTCCGTCCCGCCGAATCCGCTGCTGTATCTCGCGCAACAACTCATCATCGAAAGCCGACTCCTCCAGCAGCCGCAGCGCGCCCTCCAACACCCGCAAATCCATCCCCGCCTGCGAAGTTGAATGCAGCGTCTCCCGCACGCGCCCCTTGTGCAACTGCAAGACGGCCGACGAGATCATCGCCGCCAGCAGCAGCGGACTCCACACCCAGAAATACAGCGCCGCGGCGACACAAATCACGGAAACCGTATTCGCGAAGTACAGCCATGCCGCGGCCTTCGGAAACAGGTGGGATTCATCCACCGCCCACGCCCGCAGCGCCTTCGGATGCAATCCCGTCTTCAAGTCGGTGCCCAACACCGCCAGCCGCTCCCGCAACTCCAGCCGGTCCGCCAGCTCTTCAGCCGCCGCCAGTCTCCGCGGCGCCGCGGGCGGCCCGTCCAGCCGCAATAGCCAGCCCGCCAGAATCGCCTCGCCCTCCCGGGTCCGCGCATGGCACATTCGTTCAAACAACCCGCCCGCGCCAAACAGATCCAGGTCGCCCGAATACGGATGATGCGCATCCGCAAACCGCTCCCCCCGCGAAACGGCCTTCGAGTAATCCCCCCGCAACCGCGCTAGCCCGCGTGCATAATGCTGCACCGCGCGCTCCGCCATCTCCATGCGCCGGATGACCCTCGCATGAAGCATCATGACCGCAAAAAAAAGCGCTAGCAACAGAAGGAACAGCCACGGAATATCGTCCGGCGTGCCCAGTGCCTTCCACCCGCTGTAAGCGAGCATCGCGCCCATTGCCAGCCGCAAGTAACCGAAGTGATGATGCCGCCGCTCGTGCTCCTTGGCCGCCGTCTGCCGTTCGGTAAGGAGAGCTGCAAATCGCGAGCGCGGCGTGGATAAAATGTCCAAGCAACTCTATTGTGTCATTGCTCGCGCATTACCTCCCACTGCGCATTCGCCGCCACCACGGGATTCCGGCTCTGCAATAACCCCGCAAGCGCGAACTTGCAAAGCCTCCGTCGTCTTCGGCCGCTCCTGCTCGGACGCGTTCAACAAGGTGACTAACAATAGCCACGAAAATCTGCCCTGCACCCCCTGCTCTCGTCTCGGAAAAAAACTTCGGGGGCAAAAACTACTATCTAATTGATTCTACAGTCTTTAACATGCCGAAACAAACCAAGAATTAACCAAGGAACAAACCAACGGAAACGAAACGATCCAAACATGCCAGACTGAACCTTATCGACCAGCCAAAACAAATAGAAACGATTCTGATCTTTGCCGCCACCTTCCTCGTCCTTGGCATCGGTCGTCTCCCCGGCCTCAAAATCGATCGCACCGGTGCCTCTGTCATTGGCGCCGGCTTCATGCTCGCCATAGGCGCCCTCACGATCGACGAAGCCTGGAACGCCATCCATCACGACACGATCTTCCTGCTCTTCGGCATGATGATCCTCATCGCCAACCTCCGTCTCAGCGGTTTCTTCACCCTGGCCGCACAAACTATCGTCCGCCGCGCCCATCACCCCATCACCCTTCTTTCCACCATCGTCGCCACAACTGCCATCTTCAGCGCCCTCTTCGTCAACGACACCATGTGCCTCGTCATGACACCCCTCGTCCTCGAAATCACCCTCACTCTCCGCCGCAATCCTCTGCCCTATCTCATCGGCGTGGCCGTCGCCTCCAATGTTGGCAGCGTCGCCACCATCACCGGCAACCCGCAGAACATGATGATCGGCAGCTACTCCGGCCTCTCGTACGCGACCTTCTTCTTCAGCCTCGCTCCCCTGGCCGTCATCGGCTCTCTCCTCGCCATCGGACTCATCGTCCTGCTCTATCGGAACGAATTCAAAGCTACCGGCCCGCTCGACATCGAACCGCACGACCCGGAAATCGATCGCCTGCTCATCTTCAAATCGATCGCTGCCTCCGCCGTGCTCTTCGTCGCCTTCTTCGCCGGCGTGCCCGTCGCTAAAGCCGCCATGGTCGCCGGCGCCCTCCTCCTCATCACCCGCCGCATCCACCCCGAACGCATCTACGAGCAGATCGACTGGTCGCTCCTCGTCATGTTCTCCGGCCTCTTCGTTGTTCTTGAAGCCGTCGAAAAAACCTCCCTCAACGAGCACTTCCTCCAACTCGCCAGTTCACTCCGGCTCCAGAACGTTGGCGTGCTCAGCCTCCTCTCCGCCGCTCTTTCGAACCTTATCTCCAACGTCCCCGCGGTCATGGTCTTGAAACCGGTTGTGCAACGGCTCCCCGACGCGAAAACAGGCTGGCTCGCCTTGGCAATGTCCTCTACTCTCGCCGGGAACCTCACCCTCCTCGGCTCGGTCGCCAACTTGATCGTTGTCGAACAGGCCCGCAAAAAAGTTGCCATTTCGTTTTGGGAGTACACGCGCGTCGGACTCCCCCTCACCATCCTCACCATCGCCTTTGGCGCTTGGTGGCTGACTCTGTGATACCTTCCCACCATGCGTCTCTTCGCCCGGGCCCTGCCGCTCATCGCCGGCGCCTGTCTGGCCCAGAATCCCGTCGTTGTTGAAAATGGCTGGGTCCGGGTCGTCCGCGCCGCCAACATTCCCGGCCAGCTCAGCCGCCCGCACGTCCATCTCGTCAACCGCGTGATGATCCACCTGGACAAAGGCGCCCTCCGGATCGACAACAAGGAAACCGGTGTCGCCCGCGACATCCCCTTCCGCGCCGGCGAAGTCCGCTGGGACCCGCGAGTTGGCCTCCACACCAGCGAAAATACCGGTGGTACCGCCATCCGCATCGTCGAAATCGAGCTCAATGACAACCCGCCTCGCGCGGACAAAGCCCCGGATAGACTCCCCGCCCCGGCCAGCCGCTACAAGGCGGAAATGGAAAATGGGCAGGTTCGCATTCTCCGGACCACGCTGAATGCGAACGAAAAGTCTCTCGGCTTCGCGACGCCGATAGTCGCCGTCCGCCTCTCAGACGGCGAAACCCTCTTCCGCCCGGCAAACGGCCCAGCCGTCACCAACGAGACCACTCAACCCGCCGATTGGATCTTCGTCGAGCTTAAATAATCGCCGCGGTTCCGACGCCTAACAACGCACCCAGCGCTGCCCCGGCCAGCACATCGCTCAGAAAGTGCATGCCCAGGAGAATGCGCGATAACGCAATGCTAACGGCACAGAACAGCAGCCCCAGCCACTGATCCGGATAGTACAGCATCAACGGCGTCGCCACCGCAAACGCCGTCATCGTATGCCCGCTCGGAAACGAAAACTGGTCCGGCGGCAGTAGCGTCGCCCAGGCGTGCCCGGCAATCGCGCATGGCCGCGGCCGGTGCGCCGCCTTCTTCAAAATCAAAAACAACCAGATCCCAACCGCACTGGCCAGAGCCGCCGCGCCTACCGCGCGAAACCTCTCCTCGCCCCCAAAAAACAACACGGCGATACCAATCGCGTACCACAGCCACCCGTCTCCGCCCCGCGTCGCGCAGATCATCCACAGCCGGATCCACTTCGGCGCGATCCAATTGTTGCAGCGCCGCATCACCCGCAGATCGCGGTCGGCAATGAACCCGAGAACATTCGCCGGAAACATGTTCTTAGTTCTCATGCCCTTCCTTTACTCCGCGCTGCGTTACAACTCGTTGAACTCTCCAAAAGACATTCGTGAATCGATTTGTTTGGAAACGCGCCCCGGTACAATGACAGAAAGACTAACTCGTGGCCAAAAGACCAGCCGTTGACTTCATATTCTTCGACGCCGGCGGCGGACACCGCGCCGCGGCCACCGCCCTGGAGGCCGTCATCAAACAACAGGACCGCCCCTGGGACATCCGGCTCATCGACCTCCAGGACGTCCTCGACGAACTCGACATCTTCCGCAAGCTCACCGGCCTCCGTCTCGAGGACATCTACAATCGCATCCTCGAAAATGGTTGGACGCTCGGCTCCGCCCAACTGTTGCCGCTCATGCACGGCATCATCCGCCTCTATCACCCCGCCCAGGTCCGTGTGCTCACAAAATTCTGGGGCGGTAACACCCCGGACATGGTCGTCTCCCTTGTCCCGAACTTCGATCGATCGATGTGGCAGGCGTTGCAAAAGGTAAACCCGAAGATCCCTTTCGTTACGGTCTTAACGGACATGGCCGACTATCCACCACACTTCTGGATCGAAAAGCAAAAGCAACTCTTCATCTGCGGCACGGATCGCGCCATGCAACAGGTACGCGACATCAGCCCCGAAAGTTCCGCCCATCGCGTTTCGGGCATGATCCTCAACCCCAGGTTCTACTCCGTCCCCCCTGTCGACATTCCCTCCGAACGCCAAAAACTTGGCCTCGACCCCGCCCGGCCGACCGGCGTGGTTCTCTTCGGTGGCATGGGCTCGGAAAAAATGGACGGCATCCTGGAACGCATCGATCAATCGAACCTCGACGTCCAGCTCATCCTCATCTGCGGCAAAAACGAAAAACTTCGCAAACGCCTCGACGAACGCGCCACGCGCATCGCCAGGTTCGTCGAAGGCTTCACCCGCGAAGTTCCCCGCTATATGCAATTGGCGGACTTCCTCATCGGCAAACCGGGCCCCGGCTCCATCAGCGAAGCGATCCACATGGGCCTCCCTGTCATCGTCGAAAAGAACTCCTGGACTCTCCCCCAGGAACGCTTCAACGCCGATTGGGTCGTCGAACAAAACGTCGGCGAGTCCCTCGCGGGCTTCCACGAAATCGTCCCCGCTCTCGAGCGGATGATCGCGCCCGGCCGCCTCGCCCAACTCCGGCAAAATGCCCGCGCCGTTCAAAATCGCGGCATCTTCGAAGTTACCGATCTGCTGCAATCGTTTCTCGATAAAATCCGGGAATGAAACTTCTCGCCGGCCTGGCGCTGCTCGCCTGCACTGCCTGCTCGCAAACCTACAACGAGTGGATCAATAACATCGCGCAGGCCCAGCTCGCCACGCGCAAAGCCGGTATCCGCCAGATCAAAACCCGCGCCGATGCCGAAGCGCACCAGCGCACCGTTCATGCGAAAATCCTCGAAGTCTACGGCGGTCTTCCCACATACCGCGGGCCCCTCAATGCCCGCACTACCGGTACCCTCGACACCGCCGAATACAAAATCGAAAAGGTGATGTTTGAAAGCCTGCCCAAATACTGGGTCACCGGCAATCTCTACCTCCCAAAATCGCCCGGCAAACACCCCGCGGTTCTCTATGCCATCGGCCACTGGAACGAGGGCAAGCCCGCCGCCCAGCGCATGGCCGCCAACCTGGCCATGCAAGGCTTCGTCGTCCTCGCCTTTGACCCCATGGGCCAAGGCGAGCGATTCCAAGGATACTGGTCCCGTGCCGGAGTATCGTTAGTCGCGCCCGGCGTCCCTCAGCACTGGACCGCCGGCACCGCCGCCATCCTCATCAATCAAACGCTCTCCTCGTTTTTCGTCTGGGATGGCATCCGCGCCCTCGATTACCTCACCAGCCGCGCCGAAGTCGACGCCGACCGCATCGGCTGCACCGGCTGCTCCGGCGGCGGCACGCAATCCACCTACATCTCCGCCCTCGACCCACGCGTCAAAGTCGCCGCGCCTCTCTGCTATATGCAGTCGTTCGAAGTCCTCTTCCCCGGCCCCATCGGCGACTCCGAACAGAGCCCGCCCGGCTTCCTCGCCCGCGGTCTCGACCAAACCGACTACGTCGAGCTCTTCGCGCCCAAACCCTGGTTCATCGGCTCCACCAAGGAGGATTTCTTCACACCCGCCGGCGCCAAGCCCCTTTATGAAGAGGCCCGCAACTTCTACGAGTTGCTCGGCGCCCAGGACCGAATCAAGTGGATCGTCGGCCCCGGCGGCCACGGAACGCCGATCGAGATCCGCGAAGGCGTCTACGAGTGGTTCAACCGCTGGCTCAACAACGGCAGCGCCAACTGGAAGGAACGCCAGGTGAAGATGTTCGCCAACGAAGATCTCCGTGTCACCGCTACCGGCCAACTCGCCGCGGACTCCCGCGACCTCGCCGAAATCCTGCGCGAACAGCGCACCGCCAAACCCGTCTCCGGCACTCTCGATGAGTACGTGCGCAAACTCGCTCTCGTGCAGCCCGCCTCCGCCAAACCCGCCGTTGAGTCCGAACAAAAATCGGACGGCCTCGTCATCCGCAAGCTAAAGATAACCACCGAGCCCGGCGTCACGCTCGACGGCTGGCTCGTCCGTCCCGATAATCAATCCCAACTCCCCGGTGTTGTGCACGTCGAGCGGACCGCCAAACTCTCCGCCCGCGCCATCGAAATCGCCAAGTCCGGCGCGCAGGTCTTCGCCATCATGCCGCGCGCCCTTCCCGCCCCAACGCGCTTCACCGAACACGGCGATTGGGAAGCCGCCACCCGCGCCTGGCTTGCCGGACGAAATCTGCCTGCCATGCGTGCCATCGACATCGCCACCGCCGCCCGCGCGCTCGACACAACCGGCCCCATCCGCGGTGTCGCCGACGGCGTTCACTCCGTCGCACTTCTCCTCGCCTCCCGCCTCGAACCGCGTCTCCATCGTCTCTGGCTGGAACGCGCGCCCTATAGCTTCGCCCCGGTCTTCGATTCCCCCCGCCACCTCGGCCTCCACGACGCCGTGATGCCCGGTTTCTACACCCGCTGGGATTTAGCCGACCTCGCCCAAAGCCGCGAAGTCACATGGATGCAGCCCAACGATTGGAACAACAACATCGTCGTTCTCAACGGCCCCCTGTACCGGTACCGCGCCTTCGATGAAATGAACGAAGGAATCATCAACTGGTTGCTGCGCTGAAACGGCGCCCGTCAGCCGCACGTCACGATAACTAGATGTCCCTTTCAACCTGGGCTTCCCTGGTTATCTTGATGACCGAGTCTATCTTTGCGGCCATGCCGCAACAACTACGCGATATCGAATACGCACAGTCCACGGCAGGAGCCAGCCTGCGATTTGACGCCTCGCTGCCCGGGACGGATTCACCCGCTCCCGCCGCCATCATCGTTCACGGAGGCGCCTGGGTCCGCGGCGACCGCCGCACTAACGTCGCTCCTCTCTTCAAACCCTTGTCCGACGCCGGCTTCGCGTGGTTCTCCATCAGCTACAGCCTCGCGACGAACCCCCTGCAAGTCGGAACTGCCGTAGCCGACGTGCAGGCCGCCGTACGCTTCATAAAGAATCACGCCGCGGACTACCACATCGATCCGGATCGCATCGCCCTCATCGGCGAATCCGCTGGCGGACAGCTTGCCGCCATGGCCGCTCTCGACGGCGAATCTGGTAACGGCGTGAAGGCGGTCGTCGCCCTCTATACGCCGACCGATCTCGTGGCTCTCGCCCGCTCCAGCAGCTTCATTCCGGAAGAGCTTCGCAAACAAGTAAATGGCACGCCGCTTGAACGCATACTTCTCGCCCGCCTCGGCCAGCTATCCCCGATAACAAGCGTCCGCAAAGGCATGCCGCCCTTCCTCCTTATTCACGGCGACAACGATCAGATCGTTCCCATCGAGCAATCCCGCCTCATGTGCGAACGCATGACAGCCGCAGGCGCCGATTGCAAACTATTTACCGTGCCCGGCGCCGGCCACGGCATCCGCTGGTGGGAGTCATCCTCCGCAAAATCCGGACCGTACAAACAGGAAATGGTGCAGTGGCTACAGAAGCAGTGCGGAGTGTCACTGCGAAACGCGAACAACTGACTGGCTACGAATGGCGCCAGAATAAAATCGCAGCCGCCGCAGGCACGGCGAATATGAGAACGAAAACAGGAAGCTCCTCCCTGATCGTATAGCCCGCGCGCACGCCATTCATCAGATTGATCGCCGCGCCGATCAGCCACAGCGGCAAGAAGACAAGGGCCCCTTTCCCCATCGCCGCGGACCCGCCAGCAATCTTCGCTATCCCCAGGCACGCCCCGAGCAGCAGAAAGCCGCCGCCGATAACCAGTAGCGTGTGCATAGCTTAGCGTGTAGTATAGCCGCCATTGGCGAAGATCGTCTGCCCTGTTATCCACCAGCCATCCGTAACCAGGAACTGGATCAACGGCACAATGTCCTCAATCTTGGTCAATCCGCCCAGCGCCGAAGCGGATTTGTGATAAGTCACGGCCTCCGGCGTCTCCTGGCCATAAAAGAACGGCGTGTCCATCGGACCCGGTCCGACAGCGGTAACAGAAATCCCCCGGGCGCCAAATTCTTTCGACGCCGCCCTCGTGAAGTGTTCTACAGGAGCCTTCATCCCTCCATAAGTCGAATACAAACCCGTATACGCTGCCAATAGCGACGTGACGATAGTACAGATCTTGCCATGGTCGTTGAGTTGCTTCCCGGCTTCCTGAATAAAGAAGTAGGCTGCCTTCGAGTTGATCGCGGCCATCGAGTCGTATTCTTCTTCCGTCGTATCTGCAAACGGCTTCTTCAATACCTTCCCCACGGTATTCACCGCAACATCAATGCCGCCGAACCTCTCCCTGGCGGCGGCAAAAACTCGAACCACATCCGCCACGCGTGTGAAGTCGCCCTGCACCGCGAACGCGTCGCCGCCGCCCGCCGCGATTTCGGCAACTGTCTTCTCCGCATCGGCCCGCGTGGCCCCGCTGTTGTAGTGAACACAAATCCTCGCTCCCTGTGCGGCGAACGTCCGGCTGATCAGGCCACCCAGATTCTTCGCGCCTCCTCCCACGATGACCGCTTTGTCCTGTAGCGAATGCTTATTCATAGGATTTTGTCCTCCAATCTGTTCTGCTATCATCCGGTCTCGAGCGCTAGTTCGCTACCAAAATGTCCGAAAGACTTGCAGATTCTCCGCACTAAGGCTTGACCAAAGAACGCCCCGGGCCGCGGCCGCGAGTACTCTCCGCCGCCCGCTGGCCCGGGATCGAGTTCTTCGTCAAGGATCAGGACATCTCCGCGGAAACGACTTGGTCCATCGCCAGTGACCGCCACACCGTTGTCGTTCACCTGAATGGCCGGATAGATCGCCTCGAAACCGAATTGGAAGGTGCCGGCGCTGTTCTCCATCCGCCCATGCCCGGCGAGGTCTGGGTCATACCTGCTGGCACCCGCTATTCCAGCCATGCGCACGGTAAGATCGTCCGTTACGCGGAACTCTTCATCGACCCGCGCCTCGCCACACAGTCTGCCGGCGGTTCTGTTGCGCTTCAACCGGTGCTCGCCAAGGCCGGCTACTACGACGAATTTCTCTTTCGCGCGGTCGAACGCCTGGATCACCTGCTCCATGAATCCGGCGGCCTGTCAGAAGCCGTCGCGGAATCGTTGAGCCACACGCTCTGCCTGCATATCTTGCACGGCTACACGTCGCCCACGCAGTCCGCCCCCGGAACTTCGCCAGCCCTGCGCCTCGGCGAAAGGGAAGAACGCCGCCTCCGCATGTTCATCGAAGAAAACCTGCACTCCCCGATTCGCCTGGCCCACCTCGCTTCCTTGGCCGGCATGACGGTGCATGACCTGCTCAAGGCCTTCCGCGCCTCATTCGGCGCAACACCGGCGCAATACCTCATCGAGCAGCGAATCGGACGAGTCCGCTGGATGCTCCGGAATACAAATCGGGACATCACCGACATCGCCCTCGAAGCCGGATTCGCCAACCACTCTCACCTTTCCAACGTCTTTCGACGACGTGTCGGCGTTGCGCCCAAGGAGTTTCGACTGGCGGACCGCGCGATCACTCGGTCTTCCCCAACAAGCCCACCTGACCAGCTCCAGCCGCCCGGGCCTGATCAATCGCCACTCCCACCAGCCGGAACTCCATGTCCGGCGCGGCGGTAAAAAACACGGTCTTATCCGCGCGCATCGCCATGATCCGCCTCAATGCGTCCGGCCATTCCCCAGCCGCCATCCGGTTTCGATTCATCACTACACCGCCATCGTTCAGCACAGTAATCACGAGAGTGCGCGCAGTCGCCGGCGCGGCCAGCTTATCCTCCATCGGCGCGCGCACAGGCAGCCCCACCGAATGCGCCGGCACAATCACCATGAAAATGATCAGCAGCACCAACAGGACATCGATAAGCGGTGTCACGTTGATCATCGCCGAAGGTTGATTACCGCCCAAATGCATCGCCATGCCGGATCAGACACCAGCACTCGGCCGCAGGTTCCGGACTAGTGTGTCATCGAATACACGACGTAATTGATCCCGATCCGGTACGCTAGTGACGCATACGGCTCCGGATACTGCGGATCGTCCGCCCACTCCCACGCATCGCCCAAATCCATGTTGTGGCAGATTCCCACCTGCACCCGCCCCTTTTCATCCAGCACCGCTCGCCAACGCGCCTCATAGCCATCCCGTTCATACGTCCGCCCTGACCAGTTATACTGCCGTCCCGGTACTTGAAACCGCTTGTCCAAGTCATACAAGACATGAAATATCGGCTCGCCATCCGGCAGGTCAATCACATCGCGGTCCGGGAATATCTTCCGCATCCCCTCCATGAAAACTTCCCATTCCTGCGATCCATGGAAATCATCCACCATCAAAAATCCGCCGCGATCCAAATAATCCCGCAGCTTCTTCGCCTGCGCATCGCTCAACACCCAATGCCCAACTTCCACCGCATACAGCCAGGGCCAGTCGAACATATCGTTTGAGTCGACGTCGATGATCTCCTCAACCGACCGCGCGTGAACACGCGTCAACCGCCGCACGCCTTGCGTGAAAACCCGATCCGCCTTGTTCGCGTCCGTCCCCCACGACGAACGCCGCCACCCGCCATAAGACCGGTATCGCAACCGCGCAAACGCCCACTCGCCCGGCACATCCGCATCGTCCGGATCCGCCGCCGGATTCTGCATCTCGCGCTCGTACATATACGACGTGCGCCGGTTCTGAAACGCCCAAGCCCCTCCCGCCACCAGCACAAAGCCCGCCACTATGCTCGCCTTGCGCCGGGACGTCATGTCGAAAAGTTAGCACATCCCGCCGGCCCGATCAGCCGGCGGGATGTAACGATCCGTCTACCGTCCCAAATAAGTGACGGTCACCGTCTTCTTCGCCGACACGCCCTTCCCGTTCGTCACGGTAACCTCGAACGTGTAGTCGCCGCGGCCCTCGCTGAACTGAACGGTCGCGACCGCCGTGTTTGGATTCAAAAGCACCGCCGTCTTATTCACCGCCTTCCAGGCGAACGTCAACGTCGTTCCCGAGGAGTCCGTCGTCTTCGACGCGTCCAGCGCGATCTGCCGGTCGACTGTGATCGCCGGCGCGCTGATCACAATCTGCGGACCTTCTCCCGCCGTCGGCGGCTGCGGCGGCTTTGGAATAGTCAACGTGCCGCTTGCGGCCTTCGTGTATGCCGCCACGCGTCCGGCAATCACCTCCGTCACATCCGCCACCTTCGCCGGTGCGTCGTCCGTATAGGCCAACGAAAGATAGAACGGCAATCCCGTTACGTTTCCGAGCACACCGCCGTTCGACGCGCTCTGCACTGTCCCCGCAAATGCCAACGAGTTCTTCGGCGTTGTCGTGATGTACGTCTTTTCAATCCCTAGAGAGTACGAGCCGAGGACCATGCCGCTCAGATTCGCGTTCAGCGGCGTCGGCAACGGCGACCCCGTCTGCACCACGAAGATCGTCGAAGTCACCGTCGCGCCGGTCGGATTGAAAATCAGCCGCTCACGCACTTCGAACGCGCCCGATTCGATCCCCTGCACCTTGTCCGCCGGCAACGCCAGGTCGCTGGACGCCAACGTCGTCGCCAACACCAATTGCCGCTCTAGCGAAAGCTCGGTCACTGTAGGCGCGGCCGTCTGGGCCGCTCCGCTCATCGCTGTAGAGAGCAGCGCAAGTGCGGGCACTACGAGGCGCATCGTTCGTTTCATGTTCTTCTCCATAAGTTAAAGGCAAAAAGACGCACTACGGCTCGAGCCGCAAAACAACTTCTCGCCAGTCAGATTCCGAGCGTCCCGTTGCAAGTTACGCGCCAAACTCGCAAGCGGCCCCTTGGCACTGGTCTACAGTGTCAAATTTACCTGATTATGCCAAAAATTCCCTACTGAGCGCCCTTTACTAACTCTATGCTCACTGCCGGCTCGAATAACCCGAACGAAAATACAGCCGAAGCTGTCGCAATCGCGACATACTGTTTCCCATCTACGGCGTAAGTCATCGGTGACGCGAACAGATACTCGCCCATCTGGAAGTGCCACAGGTGTTTCCCCGTCTTCGCGTCTAGTGCTACTAACTGACCGTCGTCGTCTCCGACAAACACAACACCACCGGCCGTTGACACAGTCCCCGACCATGCCACTCCGGGGCCAGGCATCGGATATTGCCACACCCGCTTCCCCGTCGCCGCGTCCAACGCGCGCAAATAGAACGTTCCCGTATCTCGCGGCCTCGGACCGGCGCCCCCGCCCGAGAACCCCGCCATCGGCTCCGGTTTCTTTGCCGAGCTCGTATAAATGTCGCACTGCTCCATCGTGATCACATACAGCAGCCCCGTGTCCGGGTGGAAGGTCGGCGCCATCCAGTTCGCTCCGCCGCGCACGCCCGGGCATACGCGGTTCCCCGCAGGCGTCGGATCCTTCCCCGGCACCTTGATCGGCCGTCCCTTATCGTCGATCCCGCTTGCCCAGTCCACCAGATCATTCAACTTCGTGGCGTGCAGAAACTCGCCCGTCACACGATCGATGACGTAGTAAAAACCGTTCCGGTTCGGATGCAGCAGTATCTTCCGCATCTTGCCGTGCACAACGCGATCAACGAGCACCGGCCACGACTGCCCGTCCCAATCGTGCGTGTCTCCCGGCGTGAATTGGAAATACCATTTCAATTTCCCGGTATCTACGTCCAGCGCCACCACCGAACAGGAATACAAATTGTCGCCTTTGCGGTCGCCGTCATAAAAGTCCGGCCACGGATTCCCTGTCGTCCAATACAGCGTGTTCAACTCCGGATCATAGGTCCCCGACAACCAGGTCGCCGCCCCGCCGTAGTCTACATACTCGCCCCACGTCTCCGACCCCTTCTCCCCCTTCGCCGGAACGGTGTAGAACTTCCACATCTCCTCGCCTGTCGTGGCGTTCATCGCCGCCACGAATCCGCGCATGCCCGTGTCGCCGCCCGCCGTCCCCACCAGCACACGGTCCTTCACGGCGAACGGCGCGGACGAGCAGAACACGCCCTTCTTCGTATCCGCATACTGCTTCTGCCACAGCAGCGCGCCTGTGTTCCGGTTTAACGCCGTCAGAAAACAATCCGACGTAGCCACATACACCGAATCGCCCAACAATCCCGCACCCCTGTTCACATCCGAGCGCGTCGCCCGTCCGTCTTTCCACTCCCAAATCAACCGCCCCGTCCGCGCGTCCAGCGCCCGCACTTCGTTTGGCGCCGTCACGTACATAACACCCTTGTACACCAGCGGCGTCATCTCCAGCTTCGACGCCTTCGGCACGTGATACACCCACTTCGGCACCAAGGACGATGCATTCGCCGCCGTAATCTGCTTGAGAGGACTATGCCGCGTCCCCCGGTAATCGCCCGCGTAAGTGAGCCAGTCCGCATTCGGGCTCTTTGCAATATCCTCCGGCTTCACCTGCGCGAATGCGCAGGACGCCAGCATCCATACAGCTAATCCCGTCTTTTGCATGATTACTCGCTTCCCCCAATTTAGTTCGGTCGCGCCGTCTGCTTCGCGAGATACGCTACCAGCCCGTCGATCTCCGCGGCGCTTAGCCGCGTCTTATAGTTAGACGGCATGATCGAATTCTTCGCCACGGCCAGCTCTCTTACGTCGCCCATCAGCAGAAGGTGCAACTCCCCCTTCGCGTCGAGTAACTGCAGCGAATAGTTACTCCGGTTCTTCAGCACGCCTTCAACAGTCCCGCCGTTCTTCAGCGTAACCCTGGCTTTTTCGAATCCCTTCGACCCGTTCGACCCCGGATCCTCAATTGCCGAGCGCAGCACCGAGGACGGCCTCGAACCGCCCGCGTCGCTCAAGTCCGGACCAATCTTGCCGCCCTTCCCGCGTATCGAATGACACTCGTTGCATCCCGCCTTACCCCAGAACAGCGTGTTCCCCAACTCGGCGTCGCCCGGTTGTGGCGATTCCGATGCCGGCGCACGCAGCGACACCACGTATGCCGTTAATTGCCATAGCTTTTCGTCCGGCCCCGGCGTCGGCGGCATTCCTCCTGCCGGAACTCCTTCGCGAATCCGCTTGAACGTCGCCTCATCGGAAAGCGTGTGCCACATCACGCGCCCATGCGCCAGGTTCGGCCCGCGCCCTCCCATGCCTCCCTGCCCATGGCAAACCGCGCAGCCTTCGTTGAACGCCTTCTCCCCCGCCGCGATCGCCGCCGGATTTCCAATTGCCGGGTTGCGTTTCTTCTTATCCTCGTCCTGCATATGCTGCGCAGCTAGCCCCAGCGAGCCCAGCAGCATACAAACCGTAAGCGTTCTCATATGGCTCCGAACCGTCAAGCATACCGAAACCCAACGCCGTTCGTCTCGAACTCGGCTAACGCCCTGAATCCGAATGAGGACGGGCCCGCACAAACATCTGCTTCCCCATAGGTCTGATCGGTAACGCCAGATACAAGCGAATGAGGAGCGGCGAGACCTTCAGCCGCGACTTGATCGTCAACGGCATGAAGCGCGGATGGCAATCCAGCACCTCGTAAGCGTTAGCCTGCAGGAAATCGCAAATGCTGAGATCGGAATAGACGGTTCGGTGCGTATAGTCGTCGAAATACTCGCGGTATGCGAAGCGATAGTTCGGTTGCAGCACACTGAACGTGCCCCCGGGACGCAGCTTTTGGCGAAGCTGCGCCAGAACGGAAGCAAAATCCTCTTGGCTCACATGTTCAAACAAGTTGCTCGCAAACACAAAGTCAAGCGAGTGGTCTTCAATGAACGTCAAATCGTTTACCTCGCCTACATGCGCCTCGATGCCTGGTTGCAGGAAGTTGGGAAACCGGTCCCACTGATCAAGGGCAATGCGCCGCGCGGCTTTAACGTTATTGATAAAGTGCCCGTAACCGGCGCCTAGTTCCAGCACGGTATCCGACGGACCAATAAGCGATTGAAAGTGATATTCAATCAGCGCCCGCCACAGAGTCTCCCTTCGCGGATCGGGAGTGAAGCGGCTTTCAAAATACGTGTCGCTCAAAGGGTCGACCTTTCCTTTCCACCTAAAGGTAGGTCCATCTGCAATTTTCGTACCAGCCTTCAGCGTTCGCACGCTTCGATGCCGTCGCCCCGCCAAATTGACTTTTCTTTACTTGCGGACCCCCCTTTCGATGTGATTCCATAAGGCCATCCTTTCTAGGGGTTTCCAAACATGAATCGCAAACATGTCCTTCTGATGAGCGCCCTGTTGCTCGCCGTCCCTGCCGCGTGGTCGCAGGACACGCGAGGCAAAATTCAAGGCCGCGTTTCCGACGCCTCCGACGCCGTAATCGTCGGCGCCGCCGTAACACTTCTCAATTCCAATACCGGCGTCTCCGTGAATGCCACCTCCAGCGCGAACGGCCAATATCTCTTCGACTTCGTCATCCCCGGCACATATTCCATCACCGTCGAAATGTCCGGCTTCTCGAAGTTCGTCGCCAAGGACATCCTCGTCCAGGCCCGCGCCGACATAACCATCGACGCCCGCCTCCAGACCGGCTCTACTCGCGAATCCATCACCGTCGAAGCCTCCGCGGTTGCCGTCCAGTTCAACACCTCCACCATGGGCCTGACCATCGATACGAAGATGACCAACAACCTGCCCATCATCCACCGCAACCCCTTCCTCCTGGCCGCTCTCAACCCATCGGTCGTCGTCCGCTCCTCGACCGAGCAGAGCCCGTTCCACCACTGGGCCGCCTCCCAGCTCGATGTCGGCGGCAACACCTCCACCAAGAACGACATCATCCTCGACGGCTCTCCATCGATGACCGGGCAAAAGTCCTCCTACACTCCCCCCATGGACGCCGTCTCCGAAGTCAACCTCCAGCAGAATGCGGTTGACGCCGAGTTCGGCCACTCCGCCGGCGGCGTGCTCAGCGTCTCCATGAAGTCCGGCACGAACGACTACAAAGGCACCGCCTACTACCTCGGCCGCAACCCCGCTCTCAACGCGCTGGCCGATCGCATCACCCGCCGCTCCAACCTCACTCGCCAGCATGTCTGGGGCTCCACCTTCGGCGCGCCCATCGTCAAGAACAAGCTCTTCACCTTCGCGTCCTATGAAGCCTGGCGCACCATCGACCCGCGTTCCGCGCAGTTCACTCTCCCCACCGATGCCGAGCGCACCGGCGACTTCTCCAGGTCCCTCAACACTGCTGGCGCCCTCCGCACCATCTACGATCCCTGGACCACGCAGGTCAATAACAATGTCGTTACTCGTACACCGTTCGCCGGCAACATTATCCCCTCTTCCCGCATCGACCCAACCGGCAAAGCGGTTATCGGCGATCTCTGGAAAGCGAACAATCCCGGCACCGGCCCCACCGGCCTCAACAACTTCCTTGCCGGCTTCGGCAACCGTTTCCGCTACTGGAATTTCTCCGACCGTGTCGACTACAACGTTTCCGACAAGCTGAAGGTCTTCGGCCGCTTCAATATCTTCCGCACCTTCACCGAACAGGACGACTACACCGGCGGCTCTCCCGCCCTGCAGGTCGACGGCTCCAAGCGGCACTCGCGCAGCTTCTCCGGCGACGCCGTCTACGCCCTCAATGCGACTACCGTCCTCAACATCCGAGGAGCCTATAATTCCATTGTCGACTCCTTCGGTGTCCCCGCTGCCACATTAAAGGACCTCGAACACCTCTGGCCCGGCAACGCCTGGTACAAGCCCTACCTCGCCGATCTTCCGGATCTCTATTACCCCGGCATCAACGTCACGCAGGGTTCCACCACAAACCTCGGCCGCGGCAACTATTGGTATCAGGAGCCCAACTCCTACAACATCGAGTCCAAGATGTCCAAGAACGCCGGCAAGCATTACTACAAGTTCGGCGGCGAGTACCGGCGTGAAAACGTCAACGCCGCCCGGCCGCGCTTCGCGACGTTCAATGTCAATGGCGCTCTGACAAACGCCACCTTCAACAGCCCTAACCTCGGCACCTCCGGTGACGGCTGGGCCACTCTCCTCCTCGGCGCTATCGACAACAACTCCAACGTCGCCTCCATTCCCATCCAACACCCGCGTGTCAACATGCTGGGCTTCTTCTTCCACGACGACTACAAGGTCACCTCCAAACTTACTTTCAACCTCGGCATGCGCTACGAATACTTCGGCGCCATGACGGATCCGGATAATCGCTTCTCGCGCTTCCTGGATCTCACCAAGCCCATCTCTGAATTCCAGGGAGCCGGCACACCGGCGCTACCCGCCGCGGCCACGGCACTCCGCACCAGCGCTCCTGTCTATAACGGCTCCTGGGTCTTCGCCGACGGCAGCAACCGCAACTCCTGGAGCGCGCCAAAAGGCCTCTTCATGCCTCGCGTCGGCGTGGCCTATCGCGTCAATGACAAGATGGCCATCCGCGCCGGCTTTGCCCGCTACATCGTACCGTCCACGCTCACCGACGGACTCAACATCCTCGGCAGCGTACCGCTCCCCGGCTTCGATGCGCAGACCGACGCGATCGCTCCCATCCAGGGCGTCCCACAACAACGCCTCTCCAATCCCTTCCCCAACGGCCTCGTCGCCGTTGTCGGCAAGTCGCTCGGCAGTTATACAAACCTTGGTGGCGCCGGCACCTGGTATCAGCAGAACTTCCACCCCGGTGTCAATGACCGGTTCAATGTCAGCGTGCAGAGAACACTGCCCGGCAACATCCTCGCCGACATCACCTGGTTCATGAATCTCGGCCGCAGCCTGCCCTATAACTGGGATGTCAACCAGGTCGATCCGCGCATCGGCTTCGCCGTTCAGAACGCGGTCAACGCCTCGGTACCGAATCCGTTCTATAATGTGCTGCCCGCTACCAAGATGCCCGGCACGCTCCGCACGCAGGCCAACGTCGCTGTCAGCCAGTTCCTCCGTCCCTATCCGCAGTATCAGGGCCTCACGGAAACGCTTCGCAGCGCCGGCGAGAACCGCTACAACTCGCTCCAGATGCAATTCCAGCGCCCGTTCGTAAATGGCTTCAACTTCGTCATCGGTTACAACTACAACCGCGAACGGAACCTGGAGTTCTACGACGGCGTCGACAACTACCTGCAGAACTTCACCTGGCAGCCCGCCACCAACGCGCGCCATCGCCTCACCGGCGCCGCAATCTATGAACTCCCCTTCGGCAAAGGCCGTAAGTTCATGGGCGCGGCTCCGCGCCCGGTCGATGCCGTTCTCGGCGGCTGGGCGGCGAGCGGCCTGTTTACCTATAACAGCGGCCTCTACCTCCGCTTCGGCGGCGCGCTCGCCTCCGGCGACCCCGGCGTCGACTCGCCCACGCAAGGCCGCTGGTTCAATACCGACGTCATTAAACCGCTCCCGGCCTTCACACGGCGTACGAACCCATTGCAGTACGACAGCGTGAAAGGCCCCAACACCATCAATGCCGACGTAACTCTGAACAAGATGTTCCCCATCAATGAGCGCCTCAAGTTCGAAGTGCGTCTCGAAGCGTACAATGTGGCGAACACCTTCTTCGGCGCCAACCCGTCGACCGACCCCAACAATGCCGCAACCTTCGGTAGGATCCTCTCGCAACGCGCCGGCGTTTTCGGACGCCAGATGCAGTTTACGGGCCGGTTCTATTTCTAAGGTTGTAGCGACACTCCTGCTGTGCGTAAGCCCGGCAGCCGCCGAATATATAGGTTCGGCGGCCTGCCGGGCTTGCCATTTACGGCAGTATGAAGCCCAATCCAAAACGGGTCACCGGCGCGCCCTCTCCCGCTCCGGGGATATCTGGAACTTCGGCTCCGGAATGCAGGCCGTCACTCCCGTCTCAAGAGTCAACGAAGAATTCTACAAGGAGCACGGCGTGACAAAATACACGCGCACCAAGCGTGAAGCCATCACCCCTGGCCACACAAACACAAAGGGCGTCCTCTATCGCATCTACGACCCCGGCGCGCAGATCCTCCGCTGCTTCCAATGCCACTCCACCGGCCCTCTCTCGCTAACGACGGAGAAAGGCATCCAGCCCTTCGAAATGGGCGTCACCTGCGAAAGCTGTCACGGTCCCGGTGCGGCTCACGCCAAGTCACCGGCCAAAACGAATATCTTTCAGCCGAAGATGCTCAACGCCGTAAGCATCAACGAATTTTGCGGCAACTGCCACCGCCAGCCCCCAACGGCAGGTCAGGACACCGATCTCTCCAACCCCTGGAACGCCCGCCATCAACCGGTGACGCTAAGCCAAAGCGCCTGCTTCCGCAAGAGCAACGGCAAGCTGACCTGTTTCACTTGCCACGACCCCCACGGCGCCCGGCCAACGCGAGTCGATGCCTGCAACGACTGCCACAGGCCTCACAACCAACCCCAACCCTGCGTCAATTGCCACATGGCTCCTGTGAAACCTTCGCCCGATCTCCAATTCGCCAACCACCAGATAAAAACCGTGTCAAAGACTAATTTAATCCAACCTTAATCTTTGCATCGATCGAATACCGCCCCGGACCCAACAGCAAGATAGCCAACGCCGCATAGAACGCGCTCGACTCCCCACTATGCCCCGCCGGATTCACATACGCCGCCCCCGCCCAATGAGCTTCAACGTCGCTGTCATCGTCACTGCAATCAACCCGCATTTGCGGCTGCAAATCGATTAACGCCACGACGCAGTTGTCGGGTGTCAGCAATCCCTTTTCACTGCGCTTCGGACGGCCATTGTTGTCGGAAACAACATTCCTTTCGGAGTCAGAATGAGGTCACCCTCAGAATGCTCTCTCAGCAGAATGAGCACATCCCCAAAGCGGTCTATCCGTCGTTGCTACTTTCTAGGTACGTTCCATTCCAATCACCCCTTCCCGCCGCTGATGTCGATGCCGCCGTTGTCGTTGATTAGCCGCAGTTCACACCCGCCGCGGCCAATTTTGCCGGTCATGTTCTCCGTGCTGACCTGTCCGTTCATCGTGACCGTCACGCTGGTATGGATCTTGCCGAACTTGGTGCTGGCGGTGAGGTCGTAGTCGCCATCGGACGGAAGCGCGACGCGGATTCCGTTGAACTTGGTCGACATCCGGATAGGTTCGCAGGTCTTGAGATTGCTTCGCTTCAACGCGGTTGCGGTGATGCCGCCGTTCTCGTTCGTAATGTCGAGCGGGCCAGTGATCTGATCGAGCTTTACGTCAGCGAACTTGGTGCTGGCCGTCACGCCGGACTGGACGTTTTTGACCGTGATCGAGCCGTTGTCACTCGATACGATGATGCGGCCCGCGGCACGTTCGATCAGAGTCGAGCCGAACTTGGTTTTCGCGGACACGGACTCGCCCGCATCGCGGACGATAATCCCTCCGTTCTCGTTCGTAATGTTGACGGTCTTCCGGATGCCGTTTGCTTCGATATTTCCGAACTTGGAGCGAAGCTGCGCACCGCCCGTAACGGTGTTGATGGTGATGGCGCCATTGTCGTTCTGCAAGACGGCGTCTCCGCCGATCTCAGATGCGGTGATGTGCCCGAAAGACGATGAAATAGTGGCCGGACCGCCTACTTTGTACCCGTCGACGTTGCCGTTGTCGTTGCGCACAAGCAGCGTGCGCCCAATATTGGAGAAACGGACTTTGCCGAATTTGGTGGTGACGTCGGCGCTGCCGGTGATGTCGGACACTTCGATGTCGCCGTTGTCGTTCCTGACGATGACGTCGGCCTTGATGCGGACGGCTGTGACGGCACCGAATGAGGTGCCGATGTTGGTGCGGCTCGCGATATCGGAGACATTTACCGAAGCGTTTCCGTTCTGCGCGTCGAGCGTACCGGAGATGCGCGCGGCATCCATTGCCCCGAATTTGCTGCGTGTGGTGACACTCCCGGTGATATCAGAGATGCTGACTTCGCCGTTGTTATTAATAGCCGACAAGTCGCCGGCGATACGGTCGGCCTGGAGGCGGCCGAAGGAAGTTTCCAGGCGGAATGTGCCGCGGCCCTTGCGTACGATGACGTGGCCGTTGGAGTTATTGACCGTCGCGCCGGCCTTCATCTCATCCATTTCGACACGGCCGAATTCGTGCCGGACCTGGATGGGCGAGCCCTCCGGGACCAGAAGTTCCAGGCGAACGGAATAGCCGATATTGGGGCCGCCGAAGATGCGTTCCCAGAAATTGGACGCGCCGCGCTGTTCCGGATAAGATACTTTCACGCGCATCTCGACAGCTCCATTAGTGACTTCCACCTGTATGGCGCTGGCGAACTTTTCGGCGACGGCGCGATCCGCGGCCGAGACCCGGATGAAGGCACGAACGGACGCCTCCGGGCTCGTTACGCCGCGAATGGAAACGTCGCCGTTCCGGCTCTCAATGTTGACTCGCTGGCCGGGACGGAGGGCGACGTTCTTCGAGAACTCCTTCGATACCTCCTCCCGGCCGGGTTCGGCGGCTAATGTGAGTCCGAGGCAAGCGAAGAGCAGAATCCTATTCATGGTGGAGCACCTGTTCGAGAGTTTGTTGTTTGTCGAGATAGAGGGCGGCCATTTGAAGCCGCAGATTCGTGTTGAAGCCGTTGCGGTCGATCTCGCCGCGCAACGCGCCGATGGCGCTGTCGAGCAGCGCGAGTTTTTCCGTGTAGGCGAGCATGAGCGGCGAATTTGCGGTGTTTAGCTTCGGCGCTGCGATCCGGGCCAGGCGGTCGATGGACTTGCGGTAAGCGGCCTCGGCAGCTTCGACCTCCGCAAGCGCCTGCTCATCGAGCAAAGGAGCGTTGGCGGAAACGGGAGCCACCGGGCGGGCCGCCTTCGGCAGCATGTACAGGCCGAGGGCGATGACCGCGGCCGCGGCGGCGGCCCAGAAGACGAAGCGATGCGGGCGGGGTCGAGACTGCGCGGCGGCTGCGATGCGCGGCAACAGCTCCGGCGACTCCCATTCGTGATGGAGGTTCCTGGCGAGTGCGTCGAGTTCGTCGGGTGTCATTTGCTTAACAGACCTTGCAATTGGCGGCGCGCGTCGAAGAGAAGTGTCCGGGAGTTGGCTTCTGAGATTTCCAGAATGGCGGCGATTTCGACATGGGGAAGCCCTTCGGCGGCCGCCATCAGGAACACGGCGCGCTGCCGCCGGGGCAGTTGGGTGAGCGCATGGCGCAGGGCGAATTTCAGATCGGCGGGCGTATCGCCAGACCGGGGCTCCACTACCGTGTCCATAGCGGGGCGGCGCTGACGGCGGCGGCCTTCGTCCAGGCATACGTTGATGAGAATGCGGTAGACCCAGGTGTGGAGGGCGGCGCCGCCGCGATAGTTGTGTTGGGAACGGCAGGACTTGAGAAACGCTTCCTGCACGGCGTCTTCGGCGTCCTGCTGATTGCCTAGGAGGTTGTACGCGATCGATTTCATGCGGGTGCCGTGGATGTGGAACAGTTCTTCAAACGCCGGCCATGGCGCGCTTCCGGTCGCCGTGATTTCGATAGGCGGCGTCAGGACCTCTCCGGCCAATGAGTTTCTCCTACTTTCGAACGTTTAGACGGCATAGGAGGGGGCGGTGTTGGAGCGAAACACAAATTTTGTTGCTAGACTGGCGGCATCATGTGGCATCGGTCGATTCTATTGTCGGTTTCGCTTGTTGCCGCCGCGTTTGCGGCGGATGATGGCTGGGGCAAAGTGAAGGCCGTGCCGAATGGGACGGAAGTTCGCGTTACGAAGATTGGCGCGCGATTTGGCGTTATCGCCAACGTTTACGAAGTGACCGATGAGAGCATCATTGTGACTACGAAAACGGAACAGATTTCGTTCGCGAAAGATCAGATCGTGAAGATCGAGTCGCGGCCATTCGCAAGCACGTCGCGGGTCACGCGCAGCAGTACGGTGGACAATACGCCGCTGAATCGTGAGGCGGCGCGGCCCACGCCGGGGCCATCGCGAACGCCGGGGCCATCAGGGTCGGCTTCGAGCGGGCTTCACGTGAGCGGGAAAGAGGCGTTTAATTTGGTGTGGACGAGGCCGAAGCGGAATTAACGCTTGAGCATCGCCATGGCGGCATTGTGGCCAGGGGCTCCCATCACGCCGCCGCCGGGATGTGTTCCGCTGCCGCATAGGTAGAGATTCTCGATGGGCGTTTTGTAGTTGGCGTAGCGAGCGGCGGGGCGGAGAGAGAACATCTGGTCGATGGCCATCTCGCCGTGGAAGATGTTGCCACCAGTGAGGGAGTAGCGTTTTTCGAGGTCAACGGGCGTGAGGAGTTCTGCGTGCTCGATGGTGCTGGAGAAGCCCGGCGCGTATTCGTCGATGATCTTCAGCACACGTTTGAAGAAGGGCTCGCGCAGATCGTCCCAGGTGCCGGCGCGGAGTGTGTATGGCGCGTATTGAAGGAAGATGCCGATGATGTGGCGCCCTTCCGGCGCGAGAGAAGGATCGTACATCGTCGGGCAGGTCATTTCGAGCATCGGGCGTTCGCTGGGCCTCCCGTACTTGGCGTCGTCCCAGGCCTTCTCGACGTAGTCCATGGATGGGCAGATGTGCATAGTGGCCTTGTGATGCGGCGCGGCGGCGCCTGGGAGGGCTTTGAAGTTCGGTAGCGACTTGACGCCGAGGTTGATCTTGGCGCTGATGCCTTCGCAGCGGAAGTTGCGGATGGTATCGGCGAACTCGGGCGGAAGCATGGTTGCGTCCAGCAGGCGGAGAAACGTTCTCTTGGGATCGAGATTGGACGCCACTTGCTTCGCTTCGATTTCGTCGCCATTTTTCAGCGTGACGCCGGTGACGCGATTGTCCTTGACCTGCAGTCGCGCCACGTGGGCTCCGCAGCGGATCTCAGCCCCAACCTGTTTGGCGGCGCTGGCCATCGCTTCCGAAACGGCCCCCATCCCGCCACGCACGAAGCCCCACAGTCCGCGCTTCCCGCCAACGCCGCCCATGCAGTGATGCAACAGAATGTAGGCGGTGCCGGGAGAGCGCGGGCCACCGTTGGCGCCAATAACGCCGTCCGTGGCGAGCGTGACTTTCACCTCGGGCGATTCGAACCATTCGTCGAGATAGTCCGCCGCGCTCATGGTGAATACTTTCACGAGCGCTACGAGATCCTTGGGCGAAAGCCCTCTTAGGCGGCCGGCAAGCTTTAGATACTCGATGATTTCGCCGATGCCTTTGGGAGGAAATGGCGGCGGACAGGTGAGCAGCAGCGATTCAACGAGCTTGGCGAGGCGCTCCAATTGTCCATCAAACTCGGGCATTTTCGCGGCGTCGCGTTGAGAGAACTTGGCCACTTCTTCCAGGGTTCTTGCGCCATCCTGCCAGGTGAAGAAGTAGCGGCCGTCCGGGAAGGGAGAGAAGAACGCCGGGTCCTTGGCATCGACACGATAGCCGTGTTTGGCGAGCTGCATGTCGTCGACGATCTTCTGTTGGAGGAGGCTGACGAGATAGCTGGCTGTCGATACGCGGTAGCCGGGCCAGAGCGACTCGGTGACGGCACATCCGCCAACCAGTTCGCGGCGTTCCAGGACGAGAACTTTGCGTCCGGCGCGCGCGAGGTAAAAGGCCGCGACGAGGCCGTTGTGGCCGCCACCGACAATGATGGCGTCGTAGCTCTGTGCCATGAAGCTACGCCTCCACGCCGGACTCTTCGATCGTGAGGGTTCCCTTATCGGCGTCGAGTGAAGCCATGCAGCCTTGGGGCAGCGTGAGCTGGTCCGGCGTGTGGCCGAAAGTAAGGCCGGCGAGCACGGGAACTTTGAGTCCGCCGAGAATATCGTCGACGATTTCACCAAGGGAGAAATTGGAATCGAACCCCGGTTTGTAGTCGCGCGGAGTGCAGCGGGCACACTCGCCGAAGACGATGCCGGCCGCGGCGTCGAGCTTGCCGGAGAGGCGAAGCTGCGTCAACATGCGATCCATGGAGTATGGCTCTTCGCCTACGTCTTCGATACAGAAGATCTTCCCGCGGGTATCGATCTCGTAGGGCGTGCCCATAGTAGTGGAGATGAGGGTGAGATTGCCGGCGATAAGAGGGCCGCGCGCCTTGCCTCCTTTTACCGTGCGGAGGGTGTGATTGGGTCGCAGCGCGTTCGGCTCAATCGGGTTAGTGACGGAACCGATAGGTCTCGTTTCAAACAGCGCCTTTTTGAAATGGTCGATCGTGTATTGCGTGAAGCCGGAGAGCATCACCGGACCGTGGAAAGTGACGAGTCCGGTCTTCTGGTGGATGGCCAGGTGCATAGCGGTGATATCGCTGTAGCCCTGGAAGATCTTCGGGTTTTTAGCGATGGCGGCATAGTCGAGAGAAGGGAGGATCTGCGCACTGCCGTAGCCGCCGCGGATGGCGAAGATGGCCTTCACTTCGGCGTCGGCGAACATGGCGTTGACATCGGCAGCGCGTTCGGCGATAGTGCCACCGAGGTAGCCGGCGCGTTTGCGCACGTTTGCTCCCATTTTTACTTTAAGGCCGAAGTACTCCGCGGTGCGCTCGGCGGTGGCGATTTCATCGGGCGAGGAGACGTAGGTGGACGGTGTGACGAATCCGACTGTATCGCCCTTTTTGAGAACCTTCGGTTTCATAAGTTTTGCCGCCAACGCCGCCGGCGAAATGAGGGGCGCCGCCAACGCCGTAAGGAATGCCCGTCGCCGCATATAGCTTGGATTGTCCCAGATTTCCGGTTAGGACTTCTTGTTCCAGGGCAGCTTCTTTTTCACCTTGTCCCAAAGGCCCGGCGGCGGCTCCGGTTTCTGGTTGGCGGGCCGCGTGATGGCGAGCGCTTTGAGATCGAGCGGATCGTCGAGCTTTGTCCACGGCGTCTTCGAAAGAAGACGGACGCGGTAACCTTCAAAGGAGTACGCCCGGCGCATCAGCGAGCCGTCCTCCTCTTCGACGATGAGGGAGAAGCCTTGGACGGTATGCGTTTTGCGGCCTTCGGTAACCTCGACGGGGTGCAGCGCGCTGGGGAAGTAGCCCTTGACATTCTTTTCGCGGTAGCCGGTTTCGTAACGGTGGCGGCGCGCGTTATAGACGAAAATGCGGAAGCCGTCGTATTCGTACGCCTCGCCGCCCTTGGCGATGGTGGTCCAGAGGTAGTGCTTCTTGACCACATCTTCATCGTGGACTTCGCCGAGCGGGAACCACGAGGTGATGCGGTGGCCTTCGGCATAGCGGGCTACGTCGTCGGGGATGGTCATCGTCATGGTGCGGGTGAGTATCCAGCCAGCCTTGCCGTCCTTGGTGCGGATGAGACTCCAATCCTCGAACTTAGGCGGCTCATGCGGCTGGCGGATGAGCATGGCGAGGGGGGACTTTTCCTTTTCCTTGCGCTCGGCGGCGGCGGCTTCTTCCGGCGAGATGCGCATGGAAAGCTGGCGCCAGTTGGCGGGCACAGGAGGCGGGGGCGGCATGGGCGGCAGTTCAATGTCGCCATCTTTCCTCCGGCGGTCCTTGGACTTTGCGACGCGCGCCGGTTTCTTGCGCGGCGGCGGTGCGCTTGCCTTTTCGATTTTCTTGTTGATTTCGGATTCGTAGGGCCCCCGCTCGATGAGCTTGTGCGCGAGAACTTGGAATTTCTCCTCCTCCTTGATAATGAGGAAACTGGGAGATTGGCGGTGGGGCTCGGTATGGACGTTGCGTGCGTCGAAGACGGTGGCTTCGGCTTGCGAAGGGAGTTTGGCGGCGGCATCGGCGACGGCTCGCAGGCGCGACATCTGTTCGGTGGTAAGCAGCTTCTCGCTGTCGCACCAACCTTCCTTGCCGGAGGGCGTGCGCACCCGCATGAAGCGGCGGCGGACGGCGAGCACTTCGAGTTGATCGCCGTGCTTGACGGTGGCCACAACGGGCGACTTCATGCCGATTTCCTGGCGGATGGTGAGCGTGATCGGCCCGGCGTACGCCTCACCAATCGCTGACGCGGGTTCGGGGCCCTCCGAGCAGGAGGCCAGCGTCAACCCGGCTAAGACCGCCAAAATCGTTACGTAAAAATAGCGCATGCGCCAAACTACCGGCCGCGCCAGAGCACTTTCAATTTTACCTTATGCCGGTACGTAGATACGCAGGATTTCAAGATTCTTCGCGTGAATGGTATAAGCGCCGCATTGCGCCGGGATGAGCCAGCATTCGCCCTGGTGGATATCGAATTTGCTGTCGCGGGATTCGAGAACACCGCTGCCGCGCGTGGCGACCAGGAGATGGAAGCGCTCCCAGTCGGAGTGCCATTCGACAGTGTCCTTGATGTCGAAGCATTCGGTGGCGAAGTGCGGGCAGGAGGCAAGAAGCACGCCGCCACCGAATGGGACAGCATGGCGGGGACCGGGATGGGGTATCAGCTCGGCGACGTTGAGAGCGCTTTCGACGTGGAGTTCGCGCGGACGGCCGTAGTCCCAGAGGCGGTAGGTAATGTCGGAGTTCTGCTGGATTTCACAGATGACGACTCCGGCGCCGACAGCGTGAATCGTCTTGGCGGGGATGAAGTACGTCTGGCCGGCGCGGGCAGGCCACCATTCCAGCTTGCCCTCCATGGTGCCTTCGTAAAGCGCCTGGCGGATCTGCTCGGGCCGCATAGATTGGCGAAGGCCGGCGCCGATGGTTGCGTTCACATCGGCGCGAAGCACGTACCACATCTCGGTTTTGCCGGGCGAACCTTCGTTTTGCTCGCCATAGCCGTCATCGGGGTGTACCTGGACGCTGAGCTTTTCGCGAGTGAAGAGGAACTTGACGAGGATGGGAAAGCGGCCGCCAAAGGCGGGTTGGACGGCGGTGCCGAGAAGCTTTTCACCCTCGCGCTCCATGAGGACACGGAGAGGAAGACCTTCAGAAGTGGGATTCGCGTCGGCGGTGAACCACACCTCGCCGATTTTGACGCCGGGGTTGGGGAACCACGGAGAGAGGTCGGTGGTTCCCCAAACACGCTCGACAAATTGCGGCTGAAGCTGGACCGGCTTCATGCCAGGCTGGTGATGAACTTGTGCAGGCGATCCAGACCGCGTTCCAGCTCATTCATCGACGTAGCGTAGCTGATGCGGATGTGCTTTTCGGTTCCGAAGGCCTCACCGGGGACCGCGGCGACATGGGCTTCCGAGAGAAGCTTTTCGCAGAACTGCATGGTGTTGGTAATGCCGCCCTTGCCGAAGGTGACGCTGATGTCGGGGTAGACGTAGAAGGCGCCCTGCGGCACTTGGAGCGTGACGCCGGGGATCTGGCGGATACGGTCGATGACGTAGTCGCGGCGCTTGCGGTATTCCGCGAGCATGACACCGACGCCATCCTGCGGCCCGCGCACGGCTTCGACAGCGGCCTTCTGGGAGATCGACGTGGGGTTCGACGTAGAGTGGCTCTGGAGCTTCATCATCGCGCTTGCCACGGCAACGGGGGCAAGGGCGAAGCCGATGCGCCAGCCGGTCATCGCGTAGGTCTTCGAGAGCGACCCGGCAACGATGACCGATTCCTTCGCGCCCGGCTGCGCGGCGATGGAGAAGGGTTCGCTGTCGTAGAGGAAGCGGCAGTAGCACTCGTCGGTCAGCAGCCAGATGCCGCGCGAAGAGGTGAGCTGAAAGATCTTGATGAACTCGTCGTTGGGGAGCACGGCGCCGGAGGGGTTCGACGGCGAGTTGATGATCACCATCTTCGTTTTCGGCGTGATCGCCTTTTCGATCATGTCCGCTGTGAGGTTAAAGCCGTTGGATTCGTCGGTTTCGACGAAGACGCACTTGCCGTAGGCGAAGT
Organism: Acidobacteriota bacterium; assembly: GCA_016185425.1. Taxonomy (GTDB): domain Bacteria; phylum Acidobacteriota; class Terriglobia; order Bryobacterales; family Bryobacteraceae. The sequence continues at coordinate 110,254 of JACPNQ010000003.1, forward strand.
TGACCACGTCCTTGTACGTGACCCAGTAGGGAACAGGGATGATCACTTCGTCGCCAGGGTTAACGACGGCTTGCATGGCATTGAAAATGACGTGCTTGCCGCCGACGCTGATGACAGTTTCTGCTGGGGTGTAGTTGGTGCCGTAGTCGGCCTTATGGCGCTCACAGATGGCAGCCTTCAGTTCCTGGGTGCCGCCTGCGGGGGTGTACTTGGTGAAGTTCTTGTTGATTGCGTCAAAAGCCGCCTGCTTGATGTTGTCGGGCGTAGGAAAATCGGGCTCACCGGCGCCGAAATCGACCACATCGATTCCATCACGGCGCATTTTATCGGCATCGGCGGCGACCTTCATCGTGGAGGAAACGCTGATCGTCGACATTCTGTCGGCGACAGGAAACTGGGCGGCTTGCACAGGAGAACTCATGTTTTTATTACACCTTACTTTCGGGTCCGGCCGCACTAAAGCGGGCGGCCAGGCGGCGCTCGACCGCCGCAGGCACAAGTCCGGAGACGTTTCCGCCGAGGCGGGCCACTTCTTTCACCATCCGGGAACTCAGAAACGAGTTCCCTTCTCCGGCGAGCAGGAACATTGTTTCGATGTTCGGGCGGAGGCGGCGGTTCATTAGCGCCATCTGGAGCTCGTATTCGTAGTCGGAGATGGCGCGGATGCCGCGCATAATGACGCCGGCGCCACGTCGTACCGCATAGTCGGTGAGCAGTCCGTCGAAGCTATCGACTTCGACATTGTCGATATCGGCGGTGGCTTCGCGCAACATCTCCATGCGCTCTTCGACAGTGAACAGCGGGTGCTTGGCCTGATTGTTCAGTACAGAAACAATCAGCTTGCCAACGAGCCTGCGGCCACGATGGATAAGGTCCAGGTGGCCATTCGTAAGAGGATCAAAAGATCCGGGATAGATGGCCACCACGCTGTCGGTACGGAGACTCACGCGGTAACTCCGTATTGTACCAGCGTGAGCCGCGGCGGCACGAGTCTCTTACAGGGAAGCAATGACCCACATGTCCGGAAACTTGAAGCATGCCGCGTGCGGTTCCTGTTCCAGCCGCTCGAGTTCCTGGACCAGGTCCTCAAATTGGCCGTCGCTCAACAGGCCGCGCGCCTTAATGGGACCTTCGGCGGCATACATGGATAGACGATAAACGCGCCGGACGTCGCTGGAACCGGTCTCGCTGTGCTGAACCGCGCCGGCGTCGATCCGCGACGCGCCGGCCGACTGGAAGTGCGAATACAACTTCCGGCCGATCGTCGAATCAGGAAACAAACCATCCCAGATACTCCCCATTTTCTCCAAGGCCCAACTCGGAGGATAGGACATCTGCACGGCGCAGTCCGGCTCGTAAACAATCACTTTCCCGTTCGGCCCGGCCACGCGCAGCATTTCCCGGATCACCGAAATGGGGTTGGGCAGATGGACCAGAAGGTACCGGCAGAAAACTATGTCAAACGACGCATCGGCGAAGCTTAGTTTCGTCGCATCGCCTTGCAGGAATGTAACTCCCGGTGCGTTATCCGGGTGAGCCGCGGCATGCTCCAGCAGCGTAGGATCGAAATCCATTCCCACGCATTCAGACGGCCGCAAAGTTTCCCACAACATACGTGTGGTATTCCCCTGACCGCAGCCAAGATCGAGACAACGTCCTCCGGGGCGCACATTGGCCCGTTCAAGAACCGGACGCGTCAATGGGTTGAGAATCCTGGCGAGAAGGAACTGCCGCTCAGTGTTTTTCTCGTCGAGTGTATACGCCATGTCTAAGTTGTGCCAGGGTACCATGAGGAGCGGGACTCTGGGGACACTGGCAATCCCTTACCAGTGGCGATTTACAACATGTCCGTGTAAATTTCCATCAACGCGCGGACATCGGCCCATTCGGATTCGGTGATGTTGGTGAGCGGAGGACGTACGGGGCCCGCGGGATGGCCGAGCACCTCCATGGCAGCTTTCATGATAGAGACTTCGTAGCCACGGCTGCGGTCGCGCAGAGCGTAGAGCGGATGGACGTATTTCTTCATCAAGGCGGCAAGGCCGGCGAAGTCGCCTTTGAGACCTTTTTCCGCGATGGCGAGCGAGAGTTTCGGCGCGATGTTCGAGATGCTGGACGTGTAAGCTTGGCAGCCGACGGCGAAGTAGCCGGGAGCGCAATCGTCACCGATGCCACCGACCCATGCGATACGGTCACCGACTTCGCAGATGATGCGCTGATACTTGCGCATATCGCCCTGGCCGTCCTTCCACATTTTGAGCGAAGGCACCCGATCGAGAAGGCGCTTGACCTGGCTGGGACTGAAAGCGGCCCAATCGCGTGTGTAGAAAGAGAGCGGCAGGCCGCAGCTATTGCCGATGGCCTCAAAGTATTGGAACATGCCCTCTTCGGGAGCATTGATGTAGTAGGGCGGCATCACGAGCAGCGCTTCGGCGCCCGCCTTTTCCATCTCTCGGGCCATGTAGCAGGCGAGGGTTGTGTTGTAGGCCACGCCCGCGACGACGGGCATGCGCCCGTTGATTGCCTTGACCGCGACACGGACGCACTCGATCGATTCGTCGGGAGTCATCGAGTAGACTTCGCCGGTTCCGCCCGCGATGACCTGGGAACAGAAGGGATAGCCGGCCATCCAGTCACAATTGCGTTCGAGCGCAGGAAGGTCGAGCGAGAGGTCTTTTTGAAAAGGCGTCACCGGGAAGCCGAACACGCCATGAAGTGCCTTTTTCGGATCGAGCATAAGTGTCCTTTACCAACGGGGGAGGATGCGTTTCCAGTTCGGGTCGACATGCTTGCGCATTTCGGCCTCGTCGTCACGCTTGCGGAACGGCAAATTGCGGTAGCGTTCCTCGCCGCGCGCTACTTGATCGTAATCGAGTTCGACACCCAGGCCGGGCTTATCCGGGATAACGACACAGCCCTTCTCGAAGGTAACGCGGCCGCCGGCAACGACTTCATCGATTTCGGTCTGCCACGGGTAGTGCGTGTCGCAAGCATAGGTTAGCGCCGGGCAGACAGCGGCGGCGTGGGCCATCGTCATCAGGCTGACGCCCAGGTGGTTGTTGGAGTGCATCGACATGCCGAGGCCGAGCACTTCGCAAAGGTCGGAGAGTTTCTGCTGCGCGCGGATGCCGCCCCAATAGTGGGGATCGGAGAGAATAACCTGGACACCGTCGGTTTGCTTGGCAACCGGAACGTGGGCGAAACAAGTGGTGGCGACGTTGGAGGCGAGTGGTGTGTCGATGCCTTCAGCGAGCAGGCGGCGCCGCACCTCGGCCATCCCTTCGATTGTGGCGCAGGGGTCTTCGAGGTAACCGCCATCGGTGAGTTCTTCGCGCAGCGAGCGGCCGACATGAATGGAAGTGTCGACGCTCCACGCGCAATTCGGATCGATGCGGAGCGGGTGCTTCGGACCGAACTCCGCGCGCAGGGCTTTGATCGCGGCGATTTCCTCTTCGGGAGGCAGCACTCCGCCCTTGAGCTTGATCTCTTCGAAGCCATACTTCGCCATCATCTGTTTGCAGGAGCGGACGACGGCGCTGGGGGTGAGAATCTCACCGTATTCATCCTCGCGCGCATCGGCACCCATGCCGCCACCGCCAGCATGCTTGTAGAACAGATAAGCGGAAAAGGGAACGCGGTCCCGGCACTTACCGCCGACAAGGTCGCAGAGAGGACGGCCGAGCGCTTTGCCTATAGCGTCGAGGCAGGCGACTTCGATGGCGGCAAAGGTGCGGGCGTGTGTATCGAGCGGGTTCTCGCCGGGCACAAGCCATGTCTGCGAGCGGCCGCCTTCGGACTCTTTCGCGGCGATGGCCGCTTGCGAGTCGATGAATTGGCGGAAGCCCATGAGTTGGAAGGGATCCATGCCTTCCACCCGGGAACGGACACTTTCCAGCGCCGCGACGGGGCCATCACCACCGTAAGTCTCGCTTACCCCGGTGATGCCGTCGGTGGTCTCCAGTTCAACGATGGTCCGCAGCGCGTAGGGCGCGTGCAAACCATATGACGACCGCAGGGGGCCGTCGGCCACCGCAATCGGGTGGAGCTTCAGCTTCTTGATTTTCACGGGAGAAGAGAGCGTAAGGAGAGGAAAGAACTACTTCCGCATGCCGCGGTTCGGGCCCTTCAACTTCGACTGCCGGCGTTTGCGGGGGCTGCGCTTGGGCTTTTTGATGATGAAAGTGCCGCTGCCGATGTACTCGGCGCTGTACAGATTACTGTCGTTAGCCAATGAAAACTCCTTATCCTTACGAGTGTACCGCAGCGCTCACGCAGCCGCTACGGCTGTTCGAGAGGAATCGTCACTGTGACGGGGATGCCGTTATAGCTGCCCGTAATCATTGGCGTGAAGGACTTGTATTGGAAACCGGAGACTCTGATGGTGACGCGCTGGTCGGCCGTGTTTTGGTCGGAAAACGTCACGGCGATATTGCCGGCCGTGAGCCCGTAAAACGCGCTGGGAGAAGCTGGTACCGTAGTCTGGGCGTAGAGGACGAGGTTCTTGACAGTGTCCGAATTACAGCAATTGACCGCCGTGGTCCGTGCGGCATATCGGACACGCTCGACGATGGCCTGGTGCACTAGGAGGATTTGCGCGAGGTCGATCGCGCCTAGGAAAAGCGACATGAAGGCGACTAGCGTCAGGCCGCCTTCGAGCATCGCCGTACCCCGCTGGAAGCGCCGCCGATGAAGCGCGATACTACGCGGGAGGGGCATAGACACCTACGTAAGCGAAACTCGCCGATGGCTTGTTCAGGGTGAACGTGCGAAGGAAAGCGTCGAGAGTATAGTTCTGGATAGAGACGGTCATCGTCTTGGGAACTCCGTTGGTGAAAGTAACGGTGAAGCTCACGTTTTCGGTAGTCAGCGAAGGTACGATGGGAGTCTGGCCCCCGGTGGGGCTTCCGTAGACTACGGCGTTCTTGACGGAATTGGAGAAGGTGGTGGTCGGTGTGGAACTGGCGGAGTCGTAGGTCTTGAACGCCGCATAGCGGGCCCCCTCACGAACTGCGTTCTGTAATTCGTTGTAGACGAAAAACGCGTAGCCGAACTGAAATGTGCCGGTTATGGCCGGGAACAGAAAACCAAACGCAAGCGCGAACTCGATCAAAGCGTTGCCGCCCTGCCTCCGCCGGCGCGCACGGGTGACTGGCCGGATCATATGACCAACCTCGCTACGTATGCGCCAGCGGCGGCGGTACCACCGCCTACCGCGCAGCGGTGCGAACTACCCTGCAGCCAGCAGCCGAGGTATTCGGCGCACCAGGCCTGGTTACCGCCGTTTCCGTACTCGCCCGTGGGAACCAGCAGGAAGGCGCCGATTCCGACGATCCTGTTGTTCGATCCGACCGGGGTACCGCCGTCGTTAATCGGGGCGGCAATGATTCGACGGCCATTCCCCGTGTAACTGGCATAGTTCGTTGCTGTTGTGTCGGAATCCTGGAGGATTCGGGTGTCCAGGCTATCCAACTGGCTCTGCTTCGCGCCGCCCGTCATCGTTACAAGGTCACCGACTGTTCGAAATACCGATTGATAGTCGTCCACGATCGTAGCTCGAATCAGCGATGCGCTCGTGTCCTCAATGTAACCGCGTTCCGAACCGCCCGCCGCTTGTGCTACGTTTACCATCGCCTGTGTATTGTCGCCCTGGCAAACATTGGCGCCATTGCCATTGCCCTGCTTCGGGTTGGAGGGCCAGCGGAGTGTATAGAGCTTACCAAGCTCCAGCCCGAAATCCGGCGGAGTGAGGTTGTGGGCATAGGGCGAGAACGGGAAAAGGCCCTGCCCGAACGTCGTTTTCGGAACCTGTCCAGCAACAGCGGCGGCCACCACGTTCGTTGATGTTCTCGACACCGCCAGCGCCAGGAAATAGATGGGCACGCTGACCGTGGCGTTGACGCGTACGAAGGCATAGCCGTTGGCATTGGCGGGGTTGGCGCTCCAGGGCCCAGCCGATGAAGTGGCAAACTCAACCGTCGTTCCGGTGAAGGCCGTTGTTCCGAAGGTGTTCCTGTTTGGGTCGTTCGTTACCGCGCTTTGCGCACGCGTGATTCCTTGGGATGTCGAATCGAGTTCCAAGACCGCTGAGAGCGCGGCCGAGTCGGCGAACGTCTGCGCTTCGCCGCGAGTAATATACATGCGGCCGAGATCGACCGCCAGGCCTACTGCGCCGAGCAAGACAATCGCCGCTGAACCAACGCTCAATAAGACGTAACCGCGTTGTTGGGGTCGACGTTGCGCCATCTTGTCACTCCTGGAATTATTTGTCTAGTAGTAATGTACTGTTACCAGACATCAACTCCAATCAGGAGAGGACCTTAGCCAACATGGGGCTAATACTGACTAGCGTGTCGTGTTCACCTGTTTTGCTTCAGGCAAACACCTTAGACCATGTACATCCCACCGTTGATTTCAATGGTTTGACCGATGACGTAGGATGCGCCATCGGATAACAGGAATTGAATACAGTCGGCAATTTCCTCATTGGTTCCGAGCTTGCCCGCGGGCGTTTGGGCGATGACACCCTCCAGCATCTGCCGCGACGAGTACTTCTCATGGAAGTAGTTGTCCACTGTGCCGGGACTTACGGCATTCACCCTAATTCCCTGCGGCGCAAGCTCTTTCGCCATACCCTTCGTGATGCAGGCGACGGCGGCTTTCGATGCGGCGTAGATCGTAGCGCCCGGCCCGCCGCCGTTCCGTGCGGCGATCGAGCTCAGATTGATAATTACGCCACCGCCCGCCGCGGCCATTCCGGGCGCTACGGCCTGGGAGATGAAGTAGACACTCTTGGCGTTCAGGTTCATGACTTCATCCCAGAGGTCGCTCGTGAACTCGGGCATCTTGGCGCGCTTCACCAGGTGGCCCGCATTGTTAATCAGGATCTGGGCCCCAGCGGCCTTTTGATGCAGTTCGAGGATAAACCCCGCGATTCCTTCCTGCGTCCCGAGATCGGCGCCGATTAGCTCTACCTTGGCGCCCATCCCTTCCAACTCTTTGCCAAGCGCTTCCGCGCCGTCGCGATAAGAGTGGTAGTGCACCACAATCTTCGCGGCGCCTTCTTTGGCGAGCATCTTGCAGGTTGCCGCGCCGATGCCGCGCGATGCGCCCGTCACGATAGCGGTCTTGCCGGTGATTCCGTTTGCCATGGACTCACCATTTTATGCCAGGGCGATGGGACGGAGCGGCGCGCCGGTGCCACCGCGCAGTTTCAGCGGGGCGGCCATGAAGAGAAACTCGAACACGCGATCCTTCGCCAGCAACTCCAGGTCGAGCGCCTCGATGATATGAATGCCGCTCTCATAGAGTAAGTGGATATGAACGGGCATATCATTCGCGGGAACACGCTCGAATGCCACGGTATCCGACCCGGCCGCGAAGATTCCGTGCGCGCTGAGCCAATGCGCGCCGCTCAAGTCCGGGCCGGGGCCGGCCGGAGTGCCGCGAACCGCGTTGATATACCGCGTCGCGTCCTCCCAATACTGCGCCCAGCCCGTGCGAATCAATACGACATCGCCCGCGCGGATTACAGTTCCCTGCCTCGCGGCGATTTCGGCCAGGCGTTCGCCGGTGAGCGCGATATCAGCAGCCAATGGCCCATCGGCGCCTACCGCATCGAGCAGCACTCCGCGACGGACGATCGGTCCGATCCCCTCCGCAGTATGAACGGACAAGCCGGACGCGTAACTCTGCACTTGTTCGGCGATGTGGCCGCCATGCAATCTGCCGCCACAGGAAAAATGGCCGAAACCATCGATATGGGTGCCGACATGGGTACCCATCGCGATCGCATCCGCCGCTGAACTATGTCCCCCGGGCGAGTGCATGTCGCCGTGTTTCTTGGTGAGTGAGAACAGGTAAGGCGGGTGCGACGGATGGTGCGGCATGCCGACGAAGTACGGTTGCGCCAGGTCATAGACGCGAGCATTGGCGGCTGAAGATAGCAGGGTCTGATCCACGACTGACCAGTTTATCTATCCCGGCTTACGACCGGACGCCATCGGGACACCCGCAAACAGTATCAGCCCACAGTTTACAAAGCTGGTGACCGTTCCACCGGTCACCGACGCCCAGTATTGAGACTCTCGGAAGACCGGTCCGGTGGAACGACTCCAATGCCCCTCCCGGTTTACCGCCGAAGCCGGAGAGGAGTTGAACATCGACCTCAGTTGGGCCCGGCGAAAACGGCGAGGGGCGGCATGATTCCCGAGAGCTGAACGCCGAATGAGGGACTGAAATTCGTCGCGCTCTAGATGAACAGTCCAGGTGCAGACACAGCTCCTGCTCTGACACCGTCGGGCCGAACTGATTACCAGGTTGAACAAAGTTGCCGCATATCGTCGTCCGGTTTTCGCCGCAAATATATGCCCGTAAAACACAAGACGGCCGGCGGGGTTGCCGCCGGCCGTCTTGCTGTAAGTGGGTTTTGAACTACTCCACGATCGTCTCGTCCGGAGCCCCTTCGGTTTCCGAAAGGCCGCCGGCGTAGAATGTCCTCGCCGTGTCTTCGTAATCCGCCATCGAGTCGTTGAACGAGATTTCCGGCTCCTGCTGTGGTTCCTCTTCCGGCACTCCCTCTCCAGCGATCCGCACGCCACGGTAGTAATCCATGCCCGTGCCGGCCGGGATGAGGCGGCCCATGATGACGTTCTCCTTCAAGCCGCGAAGGCCGTCCCGCTTGGAGTTGATGGCGGCTTCGGTCAGCACGCGCGTCGTCTCCTGGAAGCTGGCCGCGGAGATGAACGAGTCGGTTGAAAGAGAGGCCTTCGTGATACCCAACAGGATCGGCCGCGCATGAGAACGGCGTCCGCCCTTGTCGTTGGTCTTTTCGTTCTCTTCCTTGAACTTGAAGCGGTCGACCACTTCTTCCGGCAGGAAGTCGGTGTCGCCGATATCTTCGATCTTCAACCAGCGGAGCATCTGGCGCACGATCACTTCCAAGTGCTTGTCGTTGATATTCACACCCTGCAGCCGGTAGACTTCCTGCACTTCGTTGACGAGGTACTTCTGCAGCTCTTTCTCGCCGCGGACTTTCAGGATGTCGTGCGGGTCGATGGGGCCGTCCATCAACTGGTCGCCGGCGTCCACTCTCTCACCCTCCTGCACGTTGATGTGCGCGCCGCGCGGGATAGCGTATTCGCGCTCCTGCCCGTCGTCGCTGGTGACGTAGATCTTCCGGCTGGTCTTCGTGATTTCGCCGAAGCGAACCAGGCCGTTGATCTCCGCAATCTGCGCTGGGTCGCGCGGCTTGCGGGCTTCAAAGAGTTCGACAACGCGCGGCAGACCGCCGGTGATGTCCTTGGTCTTCGAAGTAGCGCGCGGAATCTTCGCCAGAACATCCGCGGCGTGGACGATGTCGCCGTCGCGCACCATCAGGTGAGCGTGGGTCGGCATCAGGTAACGCTTCTCATCGTGCTTGGTTCCGCCTTCCGGCCGGATGATGATCGTGGGGACCTTCTTGCCATCGAGCGAGTCGACAATCACGAGCTGCGACAGGCCGGACACGTCGTCCACCTGTTCCTGCACCGTGATGCCTTCGTCGATGTCCTTGAAGTGCACCTTGCCGCTGATTTCCGTGAGGATCGAGAACGAGTACGGATCCCATTCCACCATCACGTCGCCCGCACCGATCGCCTGGCCGTCCAGATACTTGATCTTGGCGCCGTAGACGACCTGGTAGCGTTCTTTTTCGCGGCTCTTTTCGTCGACCACGGCGATGATACCGTTGCGGTTCATGACGATGTTCTCGCCCGCCGCGTTCTTCACCGTGTTGATGCCGATGTGTTTCACGAAGCCGGCGCCCTTCGACTCCTGCGTGTTCTGCTCGGACGCGCGCGTGGCGGCGCCGCCGATGTGGAACGTACGCATCGTCAACTGGGTACCCGGCTCACCGATCGACTGCGCGGCGATGACGCCGACAGCCTCACCGCGCTCCACCATCCTGCCCGTGGCCAGGTTACGGCCATAGCAGAGCTGGCAGACGCCGCGGCGGCTTTCGCAGGTGAGCACCGAGCGGATCTTGACGCGCTCAATTCCGGCGGCCTGAATCGCGGTGGCCAGGTCTTCGGTGATGAGCTGATTGACGCCGACAATCCGCATACCTTCGAAGTCGAGCTGATCTTCGAGAACGACGCGGCCCACGATGCGGTCGCGCAACGGTTCGATGACTTCGCCGGCTTCGACGATCGGTTCCACGTAGATGCCTTCGGTGGTGCCGCAGTCGTGTTCGCTGATGATCACGTCCTGCGCCACGTCCACCAGACGGCGGGTAAGGTAACCGGAGTCGGCGGTCTTCAGCGCCGTATCGGCCAAACCCTTACGGGCGCCGTGCGTCGAGATGAAGTACTGCAACACGTTGAGGCCTTCGCGGAAGTTGGCCGTGATCGGGGTTTCGATAATCTCGCCCGACGGCTTGGCCATCAAACCGCGCATACCGGAGAGCTGGCGGATCTGTTGTTTCGAACCGCGGGCGCCCGAGTCGGCCATGATGTAGATGGGGTTCAAGTAACGGCCGGAGCGGTCGTCGTCTTCCATCTTCTTGAACATCTTGTCGGACACGTCTTCGGTGACGCGCGTCCAGATTTCGATGATCTTGTTGTAGCGTTCGCCCTGCGTGATAGCGCCCGACTGATACTGGCTCTGGACTTCAATGACGGCCTTCTCGGCGTCCTTGACCATTTGCGCTTTCTGCTCGGGCACCACCATGTCGTCGATACCGATGGAGATACCGGCGCGCGTGGCGTACTGGAAGCCCAGCGCCTTGATGTCGTCAAGCATTCGTACGGTGGTCTGCAATCCGAACTTCAGATAGCAGTACTGCACGAGCTGCGTGAGGCCCTTCTTCTTCAGCAGGCCGTTGACGAACGGCATATCGTCCGGGAGCACGTCGTTCAGGATGACGCGGCCAACCGTCGTCTCCATGTCCTGCTTGTTGTACTCCACCGCTTCCGAGTGCATCAGGTTCTGGCCGTCTTTCGACGTGGTCAGATCGAGTACCTTTCCGGAGTAGCGCAACTTGATGGGGGTGAGCGTTTCCACTTCGCCCATTTCGAGCGCGATGAGCACATCGTCCATGGAGGCGAACTTCTTGCCTTCCCCCTTGGAACCGACGCGCGATTTGGTGAGGTAGTAGAGGCCGAGCACCATGTCCTGCGACGGGATGGCGATCGGCGAGCCGTGCGCGGGCGACAGGATGTTATTCGACGCGAGCATGAGCGTCGACGCTTCGATCTGCGACTCGGGCGACAGCGGAATGTGGACGGCCATCTGGTCGCCGTCGAAGTCGGCATTGAAGGCGGTGCAGACTAGCGGATGCAGCTTGATGGCCTTGCCTTCGACCAGCACCGGTTCAAAGGCCTGGATGCCGAGGCGGTGCAGCGTTGGCGCGCGGTTCAGAAGGATCGGATGATCGCGAATGACTTCTTCAAGAATGTCCCAGACCACCGGGTCCTGCTGCTCGACGAGCTCTTTGGCCTGCTTGATCGTCGTGCAGTGGCCGCGCTGTTCCAGCCGGTGATAGATGAACGGCTTGAAAAGTTCGAGCGCCATCTTCTTCGGCAAGCCGCATTGGTGGAGCTTGAGTTCCGGGCCGACGACGATGACCGAACGGCCGGAATAATCGACGCGCTTACCGAGCAGGTTCTGCCGGAAGCGGCCCTGCTTGCCCTTGAGAGCGTCAGAGAGCGACTTGAGCGGACGGTTGTTGGCACCGCGCAGCACACGGCCGCGGCGGCCGTTGTCGAACAGGGCATCGACCGCTTCCTGCAACATGCGCTTTTCGTTGCGGACGATCACGTCGGGCGCGTGCAGTTCCATCAGCTTCTTCAACCGGTTGTTGCGGTTGATGACGCGGCGATAGAGATCGTTCAAATCCGAGGTGGCAAAGCGGCCGCCGTCGAGCGGAACGAGCGGGCGGAGTTCCGGCGGGATGACCGGGATGACGTCCAGAATCATCCACTCGGGATTGTTGGCCGACTTGCGGAAGCTCTCGACAACGCGCAGACGCTTGGCGAACTTCAGCTTCTTCTGCTGCGAAACTTCGGTCTTCATCTTCTCGCGAATTTCGAGCGAGAGCTTTTCGCACTCGACCTTCTTGAGAAGCTCCTTGATGCCTTCGGCGCCCATCATCGCGATGAAGCGGCCGTGGGCCTCCTGGTCGAGCTGGCGTTTGCGTTCGTCGGTGATCACATCACCGGCCTTGATGCCTTCCACATCGCCCGGATCGACGATGACAAAGGCTTCAAAGTACAGCACGCGTTCGAGTTCTCGGAGCGTGATATCGAGCAGATAGCCGATACGCGAAGGAAGGCCCTTGAAGAACCACACGTGCGAGCAAGGGCTGGCCAGTTCGATGTGGCCGAGGCGCTCACGGCGCACACGGGACAGCGTAACTTCGACGCCGCACTTGTCGCAGATCACGCCGCGGTGCTTCATGCGCTTATACTTGCCGCACAAGCACTCCCAGTCGGCGATCGGTCCGAAAATGCGGGCACAAAACAGGCCATCGCGTTCCGGCTTGAAGGTCCGGTAGTTAATGGTTTCGGGCTTGGTTACTTCACCGTGGGACCAGTTCCGGATCTTATTCGGAGAGGCCAGACTAATGCGGATCGAATCGAAATCCGCACTCAGATTCGCGCGTTCGTAGGGGGAAGAGCGGTACATGGCGTTAGTCTCCTTAATCAGAATTAGTCAGCGGCGGCGGCCGTCTCGGGGACCTGGGCGGACTGCGATTTGTCGAGCTCCACATCCAGACACAGCGCCTGCAATTCACGGATCAAAACGTTGAACGATTCGGGCACACCGGGTTCGGCGGCCGCTTCGCCTTTGACGATAGCCTCGTAGATCTTCGCGCGGCCATAGACATCGTCGGACTTGGCGGTGAGCAGCTCCTGCAGAGTGTACGCGGCGCCGTAAGCTTCGAGCGCCCACACTTCCATTTCGCCGAAACGCTGTCCGCCGAACTGCGCCTTGCCGCCCAGCGGCTGCTGGGTAATCAGCGAGTACGGTCCGATGGAGCGCGCGTGGATCTTGTCGTCAACCAGGTGCGAGAGCTTGAGCATGTAGATGCAGCCCACGGTGACCGGCTGCTCGAACTTGTTGCCCGTCATGCCGTCGAGCAGAGTGACCTTACCCGAGTTCGGCAATCCGGCTTCGGCCAACTGCGTCTTGATGTCGCCTTCGTGCGCGCCGTCAAAGACAGGCGTTGCGAAGTGGCGGCCCAGCTTCATGCCGGCCCATCCCAAGTGCGTTTCGAGAATCTGACCGACGTTCATACGGCTGGGAACGCCGAGCGGATTGAGGATGATCTCCACCGGCTGCCCGTCGGGCAGATATGGCAGATCTTCTTCGGGAACGATACGCGAGATGACACCCTTGTTGCCGTGACGGCCGGCCATCTTGTCGCCCACCGACAGCTTGCGCTTCATCGCCACGTAGCACTTCACGGTTTTGATGACGCCCGGAGGCAGCTCATCGCCCTTCTTGAGCTTGGCGATCTTCTCTTCGGTGATCTTCTCGAGGACGGCGATCTGGCGCGAGGTCATCTCCTCGATTTCGTCGATCAGCTCGTTCAAATGCGGGTCGCGATCCTTGAGACGCATGCGCTTCAGGTCGCGGGAACGCATCTTCTCCAGAATGTCGCGGGTAAGCACGGTGTCTTTCGCAACGAGCTTTTTGTTGGTCTTTTCGTCGTGCAGGTCGGCGAGCACCATCTGGCCGTCGAGCAGCTTCGAGAGACGCTTGGCGCGCTCGTCACCGAGGATGCGCTTTTCGTCGTCGAGGTTGCGGTGGAGGCGGGCGATGTTCTCTTCGAGAATCTGCTTGGAACGTTCGTCGAGTTCGGTGCCCTTGCGAGAGAAGATTTTGCAATCCACCACGACGCCTTCGATACCAGGCGGGCAGTAGAAGCTGGCGTCCTTCACGTCGCCGGCCTTTTCACCGAAGATCGCGCGGAGGAGCTTTTCTTCCGGCGTCAACTGCGTTTCGCCCTTGGGCGTCACTTTGCCGATCAGAATGTCGCCCGGCTTCACGGTGGCGCCAATGCGGATGACACCCGATTCATCCAGATTGCGCAGAGCGCCTTCCGGCACGTTCGGGATATCGCGCGTGATTTCTTCCGGTCCCAGTTTCGTGTCGCGCGCTTCGACTTCAAACTCTTCGATGTGGACCGAAGTGTAGTAGTCTTCCTTCACCAGCTTCTCGCTGATGATGATGGCGTCTTCGAAGTTGTACCCGCGCCACGGCATGAACGCCACCAGGACGTTCCGGCCGAGCGCCAGTTCGCCCTGATCGGTGCAAGGACCGTCGGCGAGCACGTCGCCCTTCTTCACGCGCTGGCCGACGTGTACGATCGGCTTCTGCGTGATGCAGGTGTTCTGGTTGGAGCGCTTGAACTTGGTGAGCGTATAGATGTCAGCGCCGACTTCGCGCGACATCTGCCCTTCGTGCGCACCCGAGCCATCCACGCGGACGATGATGCGCTCGGAGTCGACCGAATCAACCACTCCAGCCCGGCGGCAGATGACCACGGCGCCCGAATCGCGCGCTGTAACCTTCTCCATACCGGTGCCGACGTACGGCGCTTCGGCGCGCAGTAGCGGCACGGCTTGGCGTTGCATGTTCGAACCCATCAGCGCGCGGTTGGCGTCATCGTTTTCCAGGAACGGAATCAGCGACGCCGCGACCGAGACGAGCTGTTTCGGGCTCACGTCCATGTACTGAATTTCCGCGCGCTGCGTCAGTGAGAAGTTACCCGCCTGACGGGAGTTGACGAGGTCGTCAACGATAGCGCCCTTTTCATCGAGGACGATGTTTGCCTGGGCGATGACATACTTGTCTTCTTCCCATGCCGAGAGATAGTCGCTGTGCGCTTCCACTTCAGCCGGCTGCTTGCCTTTGCCGAGCGAAGAGACCGACTTTTCGTAGTCGGAGCGCAGGATGACCTGGCCCACTTTATAGTCGGTGCCTCCCGGGTTCAGGATGCGAACTTCGTCGATCACGCGGCCGTCGACGACGCGGCGATACGGGCTCTCGATGAAGCCGAACTCGTTGATGCGGGCGAAGCAGGAGAGCGACGAAATGAGACCGATGTTCGGGCCTTCCGGCGTCTCAATCGGGCAAATACGGCCGTAGTGCGTGGTATGGACGTCGCGGACTTCGAAGCCGGCGCGCTCACGCGACAAACCGCCCGGTCCAAGGGCCGAGAGACGGCGCTTGTGGGTGATTTCCGAAAGTGGGTTCGTCTGATCCATGAACTGCGAGAGCTGCGAAGAACCGAAGAACTCGCGGATGGCAGCCATGACGGGCTTGGCGTTCACCAGGTCGTGCGGCATCGCCGTCGAGATTTCCTGGCTCACCGACATCTTTTCCTTGATCGCCCGTTCCATACGGACCAGGCCGATGCGGAACTGGTTTTCGAGCAGTTCGCCCACGGCGCGGACGCGGCGGTTACCGAGGTGATCGATGTCATCGACCGCGCCGATACCGCGGCGCAGGCGGAACAGGTAGAGGATCGTGTCGACGAAGTCCTTCTCGTCAAGCGTGCGCTTGTCGAGCCGCGTGGCGTCGGACTTGTCGTGGAGCTTGATGTTGAACTTCATGCGCCCGACGCGCGAGAAGTCATACTTCCGAGGGTCGAAGAACATGCCCTGGAAGAGCTGCGTGGCGGTGTCGCGGGTGGGCGGGTCGCCGGGGCGCAGCTTGCGGTAGATTTCGAGCAGCGCTTCGTCCTGCGACTTCACGCCGTCCTTGTCGAGCGTCTTCGAGAGCACGTTGCCGGCTTCGTCCCGCTCGGGGAAGAACACATCGACGTTCTCGATACCGGAATCGAAGAACCGGCCGAGCGCCGCGGGCGTGACTTCGCGATTGGCTTCGAGCAGAATTTCGCCCGTTTCCATGTCGATCACGTCCGCGATGGCCGCCGCGCCTTCGAGGTCATTGGCGGCGATTTCAAAGCGTTCGATCTTGTTCTTGTAGATTTCATTCAGCAGGCGCGAAGTGATCTTCTTGCCGGATGCGACGACGACTTCGCCAGCCTTGGTCTGGACCGCCTGTGTCAGCTTCATGTCGCGAAGCGCCCCGCGGCCCGGGCCGCCCTGCTGCGCGATGTTCCACATGATCTTGTGGTCTTTGGTGAGCGAGATGCGCGTCAGCGTGTCCGTGTAGAACGTGCGCAGGATCTGCTCGTCGGTCTTCAGACCCATCGCGCGAAGGAATACGGTGCCATAGAACTTACGCTTGCGGTCGATGCGGACATAGAGCAGGTTTTTGGCGTCGTATTCAAACTCGACCCACGAACCGCGGTAAGGAATGATCTTACCGAGGAAGTAGCCCTGTGCCGGAACCTTTTCGAAAAAGACGCCGGGCGAACGGTGCAACTGGCTCACAATGACGCGTTCCGTGCCATTGATGATGAACGTGCCGTTCTGGGTCATCAACGGAACTTCGCCAAAGAAGACTTCCTGTTCCTTGATGTCGCGGACGGTCTTGGCGCCGGTGTCGGGATCCTTGTCGTAGACGGTCAACCGGATAGTGACCTTGAGGGGAGCCGCATACGTCATGCCGCGCTCTTCGCACTCGGGCACGTCGTACTTCAACTGGAGGCCAACCGGGTCACCGCATCGATTGCAGAAGGTGACGACGTTCTTGTTGAACGTACCGCACTTCCCGCAAAGGATATCGCCGGGATGGAACGGGTCCGTCTTGATCATCGCGCCGCATTGGCGGCAGGTGGAACGCAGGTTGTGCAGGCCCTTGAGGTTGCCGCACTTGCACTCCCAGTAGCCGATGGAGTAGTCGACGAAATCCAACTGGGCCAAGCCGCGGAAATCGGTAATGGGAAAAACGCTCGTAAAAACGGATTGCAGACCCGCATCGTCGCGTTCCTGCGGCAGCATATCCATCTGCAGAAAGCGCTCGTAGCTCTGTTTCTGCACTTCGATCAGGTTAGGGATCGGAACGGAAGTCTTGATTTTCGAAAAATCCAAGCGTTCGCGAATCGAACTGTTGGCAGCGTTGCTCATGTTCCACTCCTAGGTTGGACAGCGCCCGCGGCAGGTACCGCGGGTTGAAAGGGCGGCCAAGGCATGGGCCTTGGAGTCAGGTGGCGGCCTGGGGCGGGACCGCGATGGAAACCCCAATAGGATGAAGACGGTGGCGGCATCAACTGTTCTGACCCGCGGGAGTCACGAACAGGTTAATCCGCAGAGGCATCACAGCGTAGTAGACATGGGAAATCCGGTGCAAAGGACGGAATCCATTTAAGTTGGTGCCGGACGCTCGAAAAGTGGGCACACGAAACGTATGTGCAAAGAGGCAGGGAGATCCCTCCCCTTGAGCCAGCGATGAACTGACACGAGGAAGACTGAAGAGACGGGTCACTGGGCAGGTTTCCGGTCCGACTCCGGATAATCCCAATCGTAACAAACGGATAATGGCCTCGTCAAACGGGGATGCCGTTAGCTGTTAAACAGGGCAAGGCTGCCCACGGCTTAGCCGTGGGCAGCCCGGCGTTTTCAAAAAAGGAAAGAAGAGCTTGCGGAGGGCAAGCTTACTTCACTTCGACGGTTGCGCCCGCGTCGGTGAACTTCTTCTTCATCGCTTCGGCTTCGTCCTTCGACACGCCTTCCTTGATGGTCTTCGGCGCGCCGTCGACGAGGTCCTTGGCTTCCTTCAGACCCAGGCTGGTGATTTCGCGAACCACCTTGATAACGTTGATCTTATTAGCGCCCGCGGCGTTGAGAATGACCGTGAATTCGGTCTTCTCCTCGGCAGCCGGAGCGGCGGCGGCGGCGCCACCGGCAGCCGGGGCAGCAGCCACGGCGGCGGCCGCGGCGGAAACTCCCAGCTTCTCCTCCAGCAGCTTAACGAGCTGCGACGCTTCGAGCAGCGTCAGCCCCTGAATCTGATCGGCAATTGCGTTGATGTCGGCCATGGTGATGGTAACTCCTGATTCGTAAACTTTTTCGGTGGGCTTCCCGTCGAACTCCCGGCACGGAAAGCGAAACTTTTGCAATGGAACCGATTCGGGGGAATCAGCCCTGGAACTTGTTCTCTTTGACGCCCTGATCGACGACAACGGCCAGATTGCGGCCTACGCCGTTCATTGCGGTGACCAACTGCTGCGCCGGAGCCTGGATGACGTACAACAGCTTGGCGTAGATCTCTTCTTTCGACGGCATCGTCGACAGTTCATTGATCGCCTTGATGTCGATGACGCGGCCTTCCACCAGACCGGCCTTAAACACAAAGACCGGGTTGGTCTTCGCATAGCCAGTCAGCGCCTTGGCCAGCGCCACGACATCGCCCTTGGTGTAGGCGATCGAGGTCATGCCGGCAAGTTTGCCGAACAACGGTTCAGACGACAAACCTTCGCTTGCCTTCTGCGCCAAGTTGTTTTTCACGACCTTGTACTCACCGCCCGCTTCCTTCACAGTCTTGCGGAGCTGGTAGTCCTGGCTAACCGTCATCTTTTCGAAACCGGTCAAGAAGATGTTGTTGATGTTTTCGAACTCACCGCGCAGGAACGCGAGATCTTTCTCTTTATCCGAACGCTTCTTCATTGCGTATCTCCGTATACCTTCCGGTGGCTAGACCGCTACTTTCGCGGCGTTCATTTCGGTCGTGTCGAGCGGCACGCCGGGGCTCATGGTGGAGCACATGGTTGCGCTCTTCACATACTTGCCCTTAGCTGCCGCCGGCTTGGCTTTCAACACCGCGCCAATCAACGACGCCGCATTTTCCACCAGCTTGGTCTCCGCGAAGCTCACCTTGCCGACGGGCGCGTGAATCACGCCGGTCTTGTCGACGCGGAACTCCACCTTACCGGCCTTGGTCTCGTCGATCGCCGTTTTCACATCGTTCGTCACGGTGCCGGTCTTCGGGTTGGGCATCAGGCCGCGCGGACCGAGCACCTTACCGAGTTTGCCGACCGAGCGCATCATGTCCGGCGTAGCGATCACGGCGTCGTAGTCCAGCCAGTTTTCCGACTGAATCTTCGTTACCATCTCTTCGCCGCCAGCGAAATCCGCACCCGCTTCGAGTGCTTCTTTGATCTTGTCGCCGGAAGCGATCACCAATACCTTTTTGGTCTTGCCCAAACCATTCGGCAGGACGACCGTGCCGCGGACCATCTGGTCGGCATGCTTGGGGTCCACACCGAGACGCATGTGCACTTCCACCGTCTCGTCGAACTTGGTGAACTTGATTTTCTTAATCAGCGAAACCGCTTCGGTAACGTGGTACATCTTTGCTTCCACGAGTTTCGACGCGGCGGTATACTTCTTGCCTGGTTTTCTTGCCATAGTTGAGTTGGTCCTAACGGCGCCACTTGGACCCGAGCCGCGGGGAGCGGAGTATCCGGACGCCTCCCAAGGTGTGCATTCCGGGAGGAAACGCTTATGTCAGGATAGCAGAGGTGGCCATTGAAATGCAAAGATGAACGCGGGTTTTCGCCAGGACCCTCGCTCGATATCGTGAACTGGTAAGTCCTCTGCCTATCAACAAATTCCGGGACCCTCCCCCGTATGTGCCGGGCGACCTTTCGCGCCGCTGAAATGCGGAAAGGGCCAGATGGCGCGAAGCAATCTGACCCTCTCTATTTCTATTATATCAAGCCGTCAAGCGGTAACCGGACGAGAGCCATCGGTAAGCATTGCGTTATCAAACAGATAGAAATTTTTAGAAGCGTGGAAACGCCCGCTTTAGTGTGACGCCGGATTCAACCGCGTCGCCTGGCGAGCCACCAGTTTCCATCCGGACGGCCCTTTCACCCAGACGTGGAGGATGTTCATGTGCACGATGTTTGTGCTGCTGTGATAGAGATCGACACCGCTCTTATAGAGAGCCGTGCTCCCGTAGACACGGACGGACGGCTTCGACAGGTCGAGCCGCTCGACAATCGACTTGCCTGACGCAATCGACTTGATAAACTCCGCCTTTGTTTCTTCCTGTCCCGCGGAATGAGTGTAGGTCAGCTCATCGCCCAAGAGTTTCTCGAGTGCGGCGCCATCCTTTTTGATCATCGCCTGTTTGAGCGACTCCATCGCCGCGGTCACTTCCTTCACCGCGCCTGGATCGGGCGCACCAGCGCCAGTCAACAAAACGGCGCCTGCCAGCGCCAAGAGCATCACCTTCATTTCGTCTCCTTAGGTCATTACCCAAATCACCGCCAGAGACATCGTACTTCATTGGGCGCCCTCACCAATTCCCTGCCCCGCAATCCTTCCTTGCAGTGAATCGGCAAGTTGAACCTGTTCCCAGGAAAATGACGGGTTCAACCGCGTCGCATGGCGTGCGACCAGCTTCCATCCGCCCGGCCCCTTCACCCAAACATGGAGGATGCTCATGTGCACGATATTGGTGCCGCTGTGATACAGGTCGACACCACTGTTGTACAGCGCGGTATTCCCCTAAACCCGAACTTCCGGTTTCGACAAATCGAACCGCTCCACAATCGACTTACCCGATGCGATCGCTTTGATAACGTGGCGACTCCATCGCCGCTGTCACTTCCTTCACGGCGACCGGGCCGGAGCGATCCGCCCCAGCCACTAACACGGCGCCAACGAACGCCAAAATTATCACCTTCGTTTCGTCTCCTTTAACAACCGCCGTACTCCATCGGCGCGGTCCTCAAGCTTCCAAGCGAGTGCTATGCTTTCTCTAAACTGCGGCGCACCACTGTTGGCGAGCGATGGAGTGCGGCAGCACCTTTACGGCGACGTCCCGATTCAACTTTGTGCCTGTGGCGCGGGATACGTCCCCCTTGCCGCCTTCGCCAAGTTTGGGAACCATCCGGTAGTGGGCGATGGAAGCAGGCGGGGGCATCGTCAGAGTAAGGAAGATCGCATCTCACAACGACGAACCGCCGGATAACCCGAAAATGGGTTATCCGGCGGCGGTTGAATTTGGGATGGAGCTTACTGCTTGATGACGTCGACGCCCATCGAGCGGCAGGCGCCCTTTACCTGGGCGATCGCCGACTCCAGCGTGAAGCTATTCAGATCGGGCATCTTGAGCTTGGCGATCTCGGCGATCTGCGCTTCGGAGATCTTGCCGACCTTCGCCTTGTTCGGCGTCGGGGAACCCTTTTCCAGCTTGATGGCCTTTTTAACCAGCACAGCCACTGGCGGAGTCTTTGTAATAAACGTGAAGGACCGATCCGAGAAGATCGTGATTACGATCGGAATAATCAGCCCTTCGTTATCTTTCCCGCTCGTCCTGGCGTTGAACTGCTTGCAGAACTCCATGATGTTGACGCCTTGCGGACCGAGCGCCGTACCAACCGGGGGCGCGGGGGTCGCCTTACCGGCCGGGATCTGCAACTTCACCTGACCTGTTACTTTCTTTGCCATTTCGTCTCGCCTGCTAAGTTATTGGATCTTTTCCACTTGCTCAAAATCGAGCTCAACCGGAGTGGACCGGCCAAAAATCGTTACCATGACCCGCAACGTATTCTTATCGTTGTTGATCTCTTCGACCTTGCCCGAGAAGTTCGTGAACGGCCCATCGGTGATGCGGACGGTTTCGTTCTTTTCGAAGGTGAGCTTCGGTTTGGGACGATCGCCGGCGTTCGCCTGGCGATAGAGTATGGAGTTCACTTCGTCGGCGGTGAGCGGCACCGGATGGTTGCCGCCTCCGACAAAGCCGGTTACACGCGGTGTTTCCTTCACCGCATGCCACAACTCGTCGTCCATTTCCATTTCCACCAGCACATATCCGGGATACAGCAACCGTTTGCTGGTGACCTTCTTCCCGTTCCGCAGCTCAAACACCTCTTCGGTCGGGATCAAAATCTGGCCAATCCGCTCAGAGAATCCGAACGCCACGGCGCGGCTGCGCAGCGACTCCGCTACCTTGTTCTCGAACCCCGAATAGGAATGGACGATATACCAGTGCTTCGTCGTGGCCGGGTTATCCGGCTGCGGTGCGGCGCTCGTGGCCGTTTCAG
This sequence comes from Acidobacteriota bacterium, assembly GCA_016185425.1. Taxonomy (GTDB): domain Bacteria; phylum Acidobacteriota; class Terriglobia; order Bryobacterales; family Bryobacteraceae. The sequence continues at coordinate 132,200 of JACPNQ010000003.1, forward strand.
CCGCCTGGCCTTCCGGCTGTTCTTCGAATTCCTGTTCCGGCATGACGTTAGTAGGGCTCTCCGGCTCGGCTTACTTCGCCAAAACCTTGAAAATCTGGTTAACTCCGCGGAGGATGATAAAGTCGACCACGAAGAAATATGCGGCAAACGCAAAGACGGAGACGATCACAACCACCGTCGTCGCCTTGACTTGCTTCTGATTGGGCCAGGTAACCCGGCGCATTTCCATCTTCAACTCTTCAAAGTAGTTCTTGATGGCCGCCGGCCAGCCTGCGGGGCCCCCGCCTTGCGGACTCGACTCAACTGCCACGCTCTTGGTCTCCATGGTAATTCGCTCAATTCCGTTGAAAACTTGACTCAATCCAATCCTTCCCATCCAATTTTTCCTATCCGGGACAGGCGCCTTCGAAAACGCTTTTGCAGGAAACGGAAGGACAGCCAGGAAGGATGGCAGGGGCGGAGGGATTCGAACCCCCACAGGCGGTTTTGGAGACCGCTGGTCTACCGTTAAACCTACGCCCCTTTACCGGCAATCTTCCGCAGCCTTCCCCAGCCAGAACAGCCGAGGCAAACTACGGAAGGGAGGCTCACTACAGTGTACAGCAAAACACCGCCGCGCGAAAAGCCGGCGGCGGGTTACACTACTTCACTTCGCGGTGCAGCGTGTGTTTACGCAGCTTCGGATTGTACTTCATCAATTCCAGCCGCTCGGTGGTCTTTTTCTTATTCTTGGTGGTCGTGTACAGCTTCAACTTCGTTTCCGTACATTGCAGCGTGATGATTTCGCGGGGCATTGGGGGTTACCTTACACTCTCGTTAAACTTTACCAACTAGGAGACAATCTCCGCCACCGTACCGGCGCCGACCGTACGGCCGCCTTCGCGAATCGCGAAGCGCAGCCCCTTGTCCATGGCCACCGGGGTGATCAGTTCGATTTCCATCTGCACGTTGTCGCCAGGCATCACCATC
>JACPNQ010000031.1 GCA_016185425.1 Acidobacteriota bacterium
CATCGACCAGATGCGCCAGACCATGTCCAAGGACGACTTCGCACAGGAGTTCGAGTGCAAATTCATCGCCGCCGGCGGCCAGTTCATCAGCCGCGAAGTCTTCCGCGCCTGTCTCCGCGACGACTTCCCGCTCTTCATGCCCGAATACGATCTGGGGGAGGAAAGCTAAGTGTTACTTTCCGAAGTAAGCGTCATCAACGCCAATGACATTGGCCTTCTTGATCGACTCGACTTCGGCTTTGGCCAGCTCCGGGCGCAACTGCTTTTCAATCTGGTCCTTCACGTCGGCCAGCGACTTGCTCTTGCGTTCGTCCACTTTGATCACGTGGTAGCCAAACGCCGATCGCACGGGATCGCCAACCTTGCCAACCGGCTGCGAGAACGCCGCCGCGTCGAACTCCGGCACCATCTGGCCGCGGCCGAACTGACCGAGATCGCCCCCCTGCGCGCCCGAACCGGCATCGTCGGAATCGGCCTTTGCCGTCGTGACAAAATCGGCGCCCCCGTCGAGCTTCTTTTTGATCTCCTGGGCCTTCGCCAGCGCCTCGGCGTCGGACAGCTCTTTCTGTCCCTCCCGCAGCGGTACACGCGAGTCCTTAAACCGCACCAGAATATGGCGGGCCTTCACTTCTTCGTACTCGCCCTTGTGCGCTTCGTAATACTTCTGCACCGCCGCGTCGTCTACCTTCGCGGTGGCCTGGAGATCGCGAAACAACATCTGCGCCAGCATCTGATCGAGCTGGAATGCAATCTGTGTCTTCGCCGCGGGCGACTGGTCGATCTTGCGCTTCCGCGCTTCCTCGGCCATCATGCGCAACTCAGCGTATTGCTCGGCAACCTTTCGCTTATTCGGACCCTTCGCTTCGGTCTGAATCTGCGGAGGCAGAGCGTTAATGAAGGACTCATATTCGCTCTTGGTTACTTTGATCGGCCCAATATTGATGACCACCGGGTCCGAGGCCTGCTCCAGTAGCGGCTTCGGTGCAGCCGGTTTCGGCGCCTGCGCCGGCGCCTGGCCGATTAACATCGAAGAAAACAGAACGGCCGCGCTTGCGCCGCGAAGACAAAGAGATTTCATTCTATAACCTTCTTCCAGAATAACTCGAATTCTGACGCGGGCGCGGTAGATTGGAGAGACAGGAGTTAACTCCTCAAAAAACAACATGGCAACTGCACCAAAAAAGCCGAAAGCGATGCGCCTCCGCGCCATCCTGCCTGACCTCTGGGAGATCGTGAAGCCCCTCCGCGGCCAGCTCCTCGCCAGCGTCGGCCTCATCATCATTGCCCGGTGCGCCAGCCTCGTTCTGCCCGCCTCCACCAAGTTTCTGATCGACGACATCATCGGCAAACAGCGCCACGACATGCTCACGCCGCTCGTCTCCGCCGTCGTCGCCGCAACGCTTGTCCAGGCTGCGTGCTCGTTCACCGTCACGCAGATTCTCTCGAAGGCCGCCCAGCGTGTCATCGCCGACATGCGCCGCAAGATCCAGATGCACATCGGACGTCTGTCGGTGGCCTATTTCGATCGCAACAAGACCGGCGAGCTCGTCTCCCGCATCATGTACGACGTCGAAGGCCTCCGCAATCTCGTCGGCACCGGCCTCGTTGAGTTTTTTGGCGGCATCCTGACGGCTATCCTCGCATTGGCTATTTTGTTCAATACGAGCGCCGTACTCACGCTGCTCGCGCTAGCCATTGTCGTTGGCATCTCCGTCGGCATGTTCTTTGGATTCAACCGTATGCGCCCCATCTTTAAGGAGCGCGGCAAAATCTATTCGGAAGTCACCGGCCGCCTGCAGGAATCGCTCGGCGGTGTGCGTGTCATCAAGGGCTACCACGCCGAACATCGCGAGGAGTCTGTCTTTAGCGGCGGCGTCGATAGGCTGCTCGCCAACATTCTCAAATCGCTCACCGGCGTATCGGCGGTCAGCCAGTCCGCCGTCGTTCTCCTCGGTCTCATCGGGTCCCTCGTCATGTGGATCGGTACCCGCGAGATCCTCGCCGGCCACCTTACCCTCGGCCAATTCGTCACCTTTACGGCCTTCCTCGCCTTCCTCGTCGCGCCTATCTTCGGCGTCGTCAGCATTGGCTCGCAGCTCACCGAAGCCCTCGCTGGCCTCGAGCGCACGAAGGAAGTCCTTTCCGAGCTCCGCGAGGATCACGACCCCAGTCGCACTCACGTCATGCCGCCCATCAACGGCCGCGTCGAGTTCCGGCACGTCGACTTCGCCTACGAAGAAGGCAAGCCCGTCCTTCAGGACTTCTCCTTCCTCGCCGAACCGGGCACCGTCACCGCCCTTGTCGGATCTTCCGGCTCAGGCAAATCGACGACCATCGGTCTCATCGCCGCCTTTGCCAAGCCTCAGAACGGCCACGTCCTCGTCGACAACGTCGACATAGCCACCGTGACACTCGCCTCCTACCGCGAGCAGCTCGGCGTCGTGCTCCAGGAGACCTTTCTCTTCGACGGCACCATCCGCGAAAACGTCGCCTTCTCCCGGCCCGAAGCCAACGAAGAGCAGATCATGGCGGCCATCCGCATCGCCCGCGTCGATGACTACGCCGAGAAGTTCCCCGACAAATACGACACGGTCGTCGGCGAACGCGGTGTCCGGTTGAGCGGCGGCCAGAAACAGCGCGTCGCCATCGCCCGCGCCATTCTCGCCGACCCCAGAATCCTCATCCTCGACGAAGCGACCTCTTCGCTCGACTCCGAATCGGAAGCCTACATTCAAGCGGGCCTCAGCCATCTCATGAAGGGCCGCACGACGTTCGTCATCGCGCACCGGCTCAGCACCATCCGCCGCGCCGATCAGATCCTTGTTGTCGAATCCGGCCGCATCGTCGAATCCGGCAACCACGATACGCTCCTCGCCGCCGGCGGGCGCTATGCCGAACTCTACAGAAAGCAGTACGACCTGGAGAAGAACCTCTTCCTCGCCGAGGGCGAAGGCGATACGATCGACGAAACCGAGCCAGAACCCGCGCCGAGTCCCTACGGGCGCGCCGGATAACCTCATGAGCACGACTACACGAAGATCCATTATCGGCGCCACTCTCGCGCCCGCATTTCTCCAAGGCCAGCGCCGCGGCTCGTCCAAGCCCAACGTCCTCTTCATCATGGACGACCAGCATCGCGGCGACTGTATCCACGCCGCCGGCAACCGCGCCATCCAAACGCCCAACATGGACCGTATCGGAAACGAAGGCGTCCGCTTCAGCCGCGCGTACTCCACAACGCCGACCTGCACGCCGGCACGCAGCGCCCTGCTTACAGGACTCGCACCTTGGAACCACGGCATGCTGCACATGGTCAACATGGGCCTCCGGTACCCCTTCACCAAGCCGCAAGCTATGCGTGACGCCGGCTACTACACGATGGGTATCGGCAAGATGCACTACAACCCGCAGCGCGCCCTGCACGGTTTCCATCAGGTCATCCTCGACGAGAGCGGCCGAGTTAATCACCACGAATTCCGCAGCGACTACCGCGCGTGGTTCTCGTCCCAGGCGCCGCACCTTAACCCGGATGCCACCGGCGTCGGCTTCAATGACTATCCGGCCAAGGCCTATGTCTTGCCCGAGAATCTTCACCCGACCCACTGGACCGCCCAGACCGCCGTCAACTTTCTCAACGGCTATAACCGGCCCGAACCCTTCTTTCTGAAGGTCTCCTTCGCCCGGCCCCATAGCCCTTACGACCCGCCGCAGCGGTTTATGGACAAGTACAAGGACGCCGATATTCCGCATGCGAGCGTCGGTAAATGGGCCGCCAGGTACGCGCCGCGCAGCGGGCCGAAGGACGACATTTGGCACGGCGACATGGGCGCTGAACAGATCCGCTCCTCGCGGCAGGGTTACTACGGATCCATCTCGTTTATCGACGAGCAGATTGGCCGCATACTCGAAACGCTGGAGCGGCGCGGATGGCTCGAAGAGACGCTCATCGTCTTTACCTCCGACCACGGCGACATGACCGGCGACCACAATCTCTGGCGGAAGTCCTATGCCTACGAGGCTTCCGCGCACATCCCAATGGCCATGCGCTGGCCCAAGGGTCTTGTCAGCACGCCGCGCGGGCAGGTCGTCGACAAGCCCGTTGAGCTTCGCGATATCTTCCCGACATTCCTCGATGCCGCCGGTGCGGAGCCAAAGCGTAAACTCGACGGTGCGAGCCTTCTCAAACTGGCGCGCGATCCCGGGAGCGAATGGCGCGACGCCATCGACTTGGAACATGGCGTCTGCTACAGCGTCGAAAACAACTGGAACGGCTTCACGGACGGCAAGTCGAAATACATCTACCATGCCTTCCACGGAGAAGAGCAGCTCTTTGATTTGCAGCGGGACCCCGGAGAGACCACGGATCTTTCCAGCGACCGTGCCTCTGAGCCGGCCCTTCGCCGCTGGCGCCAGCGGCTGGTCGATCATCTTGAAGTGCGGGGCGAAAAATGGGTTAAGGGAGGCCGTCTGCAAACACGCCAGGCGATTCCGACGTCTCCTAATTTCCCCGCGGGAGGTGGAGCGACAGCTTAAAAAGACGGGCGAACGGCAACGAGTTTCGGTAGAAACCCGGTACCGTCCGCACCGTTTGGTTAGGCGAACGCCGTGCGGCCTGGAGGGCCGGGTCTACTTTTCGTTGGTGTAACCCGGGGGCAACGCAACGCCCTGGCCGAATAGAAACTGTTCCATTTGCTGGAAAACGAACTCCTGCGCTTCTTTGGTGCCCAAGTTGAGACGGTACTCGTTCATGAGCATTTTCATGTGCTCAATCCACATCTTCCACGCGTCTTTCGAAATCGAATCGTAGATGCGCTGGCCCAATGGATGGGCGGGAAACGGGTTTTGCTCGACGCCCGGCAACTCCTTTTGGAGCTTGGCACAGAACACCATGCGGACGGAATTAGAATCGGACATATGCGGCTAGCGGAACCTCCCGGGAGGAAACTCTTAGGATACCGTAGCCTGCGTCTCGGTAGTGAGGCGCTTGGCCCGATTGGTGGCCAGGTACTCGGACAGTTTCATCGGCGAGCCAGCGCCCTTATCCATCTGCCGTCCAACGGCGCGCTGATATCGGCGTAGCGTTTCCCGCTTCTGGCCATCGCGCAGATCGCACATCTGAATATCGAGAAGCAGCTCGATTTCCCAGGGACGGAACGTATTGCGGATCAGCTTACCCCGCAAAAGTTCGTTCATCAGGCGGTTGAATTGAGTGAGGATTGTGTCCGAATCGAGTTCCGGCAAACCATCAATTTGCCGAGAGCGAGGCTCGGCGGACGATTTCTTGTGGGGGAGGTTCATGGTTCGAACTGCGTCGCACTGCCCAAATTGATCTTACAATAATCTGGTGCTAAGAACCCTACGGCTTTTCCCTCTGTTGGCTCTAGGTATTTTGACCGGCGCTGTAGTCCCTAAGGATCAGCGGGCGAACGATCCGGTCGATACAAATACGGCTTACTTCGAGACCAGGTTCGTCGGCTGGCCGGGCTCGCTGACGAAGGCGCAGTGGGAAGCCCGGAAAACGGCGCTTCGCAAACAGATTCTGACGGCGGCGGGTCTGGATCCGCTCCCTTCGCGGCGGGCCAAGCCGCGCGCGGAGGTCTTCGGTAAAAAGACCTACGACGGGTTTACGGTCGAAAAGGTGTTGATCGAAACTTCGCCGAATTACTGGCTCGGCGGCAACCTGTTCCGGCCAACGGCGCCCGGCGGAAAGCGTCCCGCGATCGTCAGTCCCCACGGACATTGGCGGAACGGCAGGACGGAGCAGACCGAGATCGGGAACATCCCCGCCCGCGGCGCGATGCTCGCACGAATGGGGTTCGTGGTTCTGAACTATGACATGGTCGGCTACAACGATACAAAGCAGACGCCGCACGCGTTCGGCGACGCCCGGGAGCAATTGTGGAACTGGGGCCCGCTGGGGCTGCAACTCTGGAATTCGATCCGCGCGGTCGACTTCCTGCAATCGCTCGACGATGTCGATGGCAACCGCCTGGCCGCCACCGGGGCTTCCGGCGGGGCAACACAGACGTTTCTGCTGACGGCGGTGGATGACCGGATCAAGTGGTCGGCGCCAGTCAATATGATTTCGGGCATTATGCAGGGCGGTTCGCCTTGCGAAAACGCCCCCGGCCTTCGGGTCGGAACATTTAATGTGGAGATCGCCGCGATGATGGCGCCCCGGCCGTTGCTGATGGTTGCCGCGACCGGCGATTGGACTAAGAACACACCGCGCCAGGAGTATCCGGCGATGAAGCGGATGTATGGGCTGTATGACCGCGAACCACTGGTCGAATCGCTACAGATCACAGCGCCGCACAATTACAACCAGGCCAGCCGGGAAGTGGTCTATGACTTCTTCGCGCGGCGCGTGCTCGGGTTGGAAAAAGGGCCGAAGGAGAGTGATATACCGGAGTTTAGAAAGGAGGATTTGCTATCGCTCGAAGGCAGGGACTTGCCAAAAGGGGCGCTGGATTATGCGGGAGTCTTTAAGCAGTTTCGCGACGGTTTGCCAAAAACACCGAACCGGGAACGGCTCCGTGCCGCGATGCTGGCTGAATGGCCGGCACAGGTCGAGGCTGAAATGGCGGCGGGCTCGTTCGTTTTAACACGAACTAGCCGTGGCGACCGGGTGACCGGGAAGATCGTGGGTGGCGCGGGCCCAGCGGTGCTGGTGGTACATCCACGCGGGACAGCGGATGCTGAGGCCGATGCGGAGGTGCGGAAGCTGATCTCGGCCGGCCGGAAAGTGGTGCTATTGCAGCCGTTCCAGGCGCCGCCGGTTGGTGACAAGGTCCGCTACTACCTGACCTTTCAGCGGTCCGAGGCCGCCGAGCGCGCCCAGGACATATTGACGGTGCTTCGCTGGCTGGAACAGCGCGGTGAGAAACCCGATGTTCTCGGTGTGGAGGACGGCGCGATCTGGGCGGCGGTGGCGGGCGCCATGGCGCCGAAGCCGCCGAAAATGCTCGGTTCGACGGGCTCGTTTTCCGGTACCGACGACGATTGGCTGCGAGTATTCCCGGCACCGGGGATTCAGTGGGCTGGCGGTTGGGCCGCGGTCCAGGCGCTGCTTCGGTAGGTTGTCAGGGACGGACGGAGCGGAGAAGGTAGCGGTCGAGAGCGGCGATCTGGTCTTCGACCCGCTGTCGGTCGCGAGCATCGGGGACGAGCGCGAGGTATTGCTCGAAATCGGCCTTGGCTGCCTGGTATTTGCGGAGCTCCACATTGACCGCGCCGCGGAGGATGTAACTGTCGGCGTCGGAGGGCGACGCTTCGACAAGCAGATCCAGCACCTGGCCCGCCTTTACGTACGACTTGCCTCTCAGGTAAATCGACCGCAGGTTGTTCAGCATTCGGACCATGATCTGCCGGTTGCTCACCGCGTTCAGGATGCCGGGTGACGGTGCCAGGTCCATGCCGGTCATCTGACGGCCAAGCGCGAAGCACTGCTCCTCGTCGAGCAGCTCGCCGTTGTTGTAGACATCAACGAAGGTCTGGAAGTCCTCCTCGTCGTAGCGGACGATGAAATGCCCGGGCAGGCCCACGCCGGCCATCGGCATTTCCAGGCGTTCGGCGATGGAGAGATAGACGACAGCAAGCGAAATCGGGATTCCCTGGCGGGTGGCGATGACCTCGTTCAGACAACTATTGCGGGGATTGTAGTAGTCGGTCTGGTTGCCGGCGAAACCCTGTTCGCGGAAGAAGAACTCGTGTAGGATCTGGAGGCGCTCAACGGCGTCATGCTCCGTCCGGAACCGGGAGTCGATCTCGTTGGCGTAGGAGTCGAGGATGTCGAGAAAGGGCTGCGGGTTGAGGTTCGGGAATTCGATCCGGCTGAGTTCCAGCGCCGCTAAGTCGATCGGGGCGTCGGAGTCGTCTCGCATCAACAGCTCGCGCAAAGTATCCATAGTCAGCCCGTGCCGCTAGAATAACATTTCGTGCGATTTCTGGGCATACCACTAGTACTATTCCTGGCGGCAAATGCGGCCCCTCCGGGGCTGGTTCGCTTGGAGTACCGGAAGGCGCCGGCGGAACTGCGAGGCGGGGCGGCGGACCCGTCGGCTGGGGGGCGATTCTTTACGTGGGGCGCGCGGGTTCACGTCTGGGAGAGGGGACGGGCTCGTGAGGTGGCAAAGGCGCCATTCGGGTACGACGACGGTGGCTGCGCTCTGGACGCGGACGGCGATGGGGTGACTGACCTGGTACTTGTGCGACGATCCGGCTCGGGGCCGTTGGGAACGTTGGTTTGGCTGAAGGGGCGGGGATTCGCGGAGAGCCGGATCGACACGGATGTCGAGATGTATGATTGCCGGCCGGCGCAACTGTTCGGGCGCTCCGGGTTTCTGATGATCCACCGTCATGCCCAGGTCCGGTTTTACTGGTTTGCCGGGGACCGGTGGGAGTTACGGGAGGTCTATTCCATCTATACGGCGTCGCGGCAGGCGGGATTGGAGCTTGCCGACGTCGACGGAGACGGGAGAGCCGATATTTTCGCCGGAAATTACTGGGTTCGCTCGCCGGAGGCGTTCGAGCTGCCCTGGCGGATCTTCGCGATCCATCTGCATCACGAGTCGGAAGAGGCCGCTTCGTTTGCGTATGCGGCCTGGCCGGATGTGTTGGTGGGCGCGCAGCGGGAGCGGATGGGGGCGGTTGTCCGTGTGTTTCGGCGGCCGCCGGACCCACGGGAGTTGTGGCCGGAAACAGACACTCCCGGGGTTCGTTTGGACCTGCCGCGGGCGGGAGTAGCATTTGGCGATCTGGCGGTCATCGGGCACGCGGACGGTTTGTTTGCGCTGCGTTTGGCGGACGGGGCGGGGGCAGTTGTGCCCGGTCCCGCGGTCCTTGGGTTGTGGGTGAGTGGAGGACGCGTCTATGCCTTGTCGGCCGGCGGAGTCGGTGTCTGGCGCAGGTAGGCGTCGTCGCCGCTGAGCCAATCGGTGCGGATCGGGGCGAAGAGGTCGTAAACCACAGAATCTTCGAGCACTTCGACGCTGTGCGGCAAGTTGGAGGGGATTTCCAGAACTTCCCCGGGGTTGATGGTCTGCTCCTTGCCGCCGGCGATGAATTTCAGTTTGCCGCTGATGACCATGCAGACCTGTTCGTTCTCGTGGTGGTGCTCAGGGACGACGCCACCCTTGGTGAGGTGGAGGAATGCGATGGTCATCCGGCCGGTGTGGATGGCCTGGCGTGCGAAGGCCGGGTTCAACTGTTCTAAGGCGATCTGGTTCCAGCGATGGAGCTTCATACGATGGGCGAGTGTATCATGGGTTTCAGGACAACAATGGGTATGAAAGGTGTGGTGTTGGCTGGAGGGACGGGGAGCCGTCTGTTTCCGCTAACCAAAATAACCAACAAGCATCTGCTTCCGGTCTACGACAAGCCGATGATTTACTATCCGATTCAGACGCTGGTGGATGCGGGGATCGAAGACATATTGATCGTGACTGGCGGACGGAACGCCGGGGATTTTCTCCGGTTACTGGCCAACGGGAAGGAGTTCGGACTGACGCATCTCGACTATACGTATCAGGAGGGGGAAGGCGGGATTGCGGAGGCCCTTGGGCTGGCGCATCACTTCGGCAACGGGAACAGGCTGTGCGTGATTCTCGGAGACAACATCATTGAAGGTTCGATCCGGGCCGCGGTGGAGGATTTCCGGAAGCAGCCGTCGGGCGCGAAGATCCTGCTGAAACAGGTGCAGGACGCGGAGCGGTTCGGAGTTGCGGACATCGCCGGAGGGAAGATACTAGGGATTGAGGAGAAGCCGAAGAAGCCAAAGTCGGATCTCGCCGTTACCGGGATCTACCTGTACGACGAGACGGTGTTCGACAAGGTGCAGAGACTGAAGCGGAGCGATCGCGGAGAGATGGAGATTACCGACGTCAACAACGCCTACATCGCCGAGGGCACGATGACCTTTGCGCATCTTGACGGATGGTGGACGGACGCGGGCACGTTCGAGAGCCTGCTGCGGGCGAATAACCTGGTGGCGGATACGCGGGAGCATCGTGGTGAGTGAGCCCGTGGAGTACTCGCTGCCGAAAAACGAAGAGAAGGGCATTGGGAGAGTCATCTTACAGCCGGATTCGGAGCACTTGATTCCGGGCGTGCGGGTTGTCGCATGCGCGCTTTGGCCCGATGACCGGGGCTATTTTCTGGAAGTGGCGCGCATGGGGCAGGGCGGGGTAGCGGACTTTCCGCCGGAAACAACCCAGATCTCGGCGGCGCTCAGCCTGCCGGGGACGATCAAGGCGTTCCACATACACAGGTATCAGACCGATTACTGGTCGCCAGCGGCGGGGATGTTTCAGGTGGCCCTGGTGGACTTACGGGCCGATTCGCCGGCGTTCGGAGTTAGAAACACGTTCTATGTTGGCGCGCTGCGGCCCTGGCAGATACGGATTCCGCCGGGCGTGGGGCATGGTTACAAGGTGATAAGCCAGGAGCCGGGAGTGTTGGTTTATGTTACTAACAGAACTTACAATCCGGCCGATGAAGGCAGGATTGCCTATAACGACAAAGGCATCCATTATGATTGGGAGTTACAGCATAAATGAGATTGCTTGTTACTGGCGGCGCGGGATTCATCGGCTCCGCGTTCGTGCGGATGGCGCTGAGGGGCGTGGACGATGTACAGCTTTGCAACCTCGACGCGCTGACCTATGCGGGAAACCTGGAAAACCTGCACCCGGTGGCGGCCGGCACACGATACCGGTTCGAGAGGGCCGATATCGCGGACGCCGCGGCCGTGGACCGCGTGTTCGCGTCGTTCCAGCCCGACGCTGTAGTGCATTTCGCGGCGGAGTCGCACGTCGACCGGAGTATTCTGTCGCCGGAGCCGGTGGTCCGGACCAATCTGAACGGGACGTTCACGCTGCTCGAAGCGGCGAGGCGGTATAAGACGCAGCGGTTTGTGCACGTCTCGACCGATGAAGTATACGGGTCGATCGATGAGCCGCACGAGGCGGATGAGGGATATCCGCTAAAGGCGAGCAGTCCCTACTCGGCGTCGAAGGCGGGGAGCGACTTACTGGCTTTATCTTATTATGCGACTTATAAGATGAATGTTAGTGTGACTCGCGCTTCGAATAACTACGGACCGTATCAGTTTCCGGAGAAGTTGATTCCGCTGATGATCGCGAATGCGCTGGAGGGAAAATCGCTGCCGGTATACGGCGACGGGATGCAGATTCGCGACTGGTTGTACGTGGAGGATCACTGCCGGGCGATCCGGGCGGTGTTGGAGAAGGGCCGGGCTGGGGAGGTTTATAACATTGGCGGGAGCCGGGCGCTTCCGAATATCGAGGTAGTGAAGCGGATTCTGGCGGCGACGGGCCGGCCGGAGTCGTTGATCCGCTATGTGACGGACCGGCCGGGGCACGACCGGCGGTACGCGTTGACGAGTGAAAAGATCGGACGGGAGACCGGGTGGAAGCCAGAGGTGGAGTTTGAGGAGGGGCTGGAGGAGACGGTCCGCTGGTACAGAGACAACGCAGACTGGATTGCGAATGTGCGGAGCGGAGCGTATCGGGAGTTTTACGAGAAGAACTACGCGGGGCGGTGAGCCGCCTGTAGCAGGTTACTAGGTGCAGGGGCGGGAGGCGTGGATCATGCCAGTGGCGGTGGCGGCGTCGACGGGCTTGGCGAAGTAGTAGCCCTGGGCGAATGGACATCCGATGTCGTGCAGCCAGAGGAGCTGCTCGTTCGTCTCGATGCCCTCGGCGATCACATCCAGCCGGAGATTGTGGGCCAGACTCACCACGGCCCGCACGACCTCGGCGCAGTTTTCGTCGAACTCGACTCTCGACATGAAGGACCGGTCGATCTTGATCGCGTCAAAGGGTAGGCTCGTCAAGTAGTTCAGCGACGAGTAGCCCGTGCCAAAGTCGTCGATCATCAGGCCAACTCCGGCGTTGTGCAGCCGCACAAGGATCTCGGCGGCAGTCTGCATTTCATCGATCAGGACACTCTCGGTCACCTCCAGGCAGAATGCGCCGCGGGGAAGGTCGAGGTCGCGGACGATATTCGAAATGAGATCGACCAGCTCCCGGTCGAAGAACTGCTTCACGCTGATGTTGACCGACACTTGCAGCCCGGCGCCGGGGAGAGCTTGGCGCCATGCCGCGAACTGGCGGGCAGATTCTTCCAGCGCCCATGCTCCGATCGGGATGATGGCGCCCGTCTCCTCGGCGATGGGAATGAACTGTAGGGGTGAAATGAGACCCATGCGCGGATGGCGCCAGCGGATGAGCGCTTCAAAACCGGAGAGCCCGCCAGAACGGATTTCGATCTTAGGTTGGTAGTAGAGGACGAACTCGTTGTTCTCGAGCGCGCGGCGCAGGTCGATCTCGATGTCCATGCGGTGGAGCGCATCGCGGCGCATGTCCGGGTCGAAACTCACCGAACGCGCGCGACCGAGGACCTTGGCATGGTGCAAGGCAATTTCGGCGTCGCGGAGGAGTTCGAAGGCGCGCTCGTATTTATCGACCTGACTGAGAGCGATGCCGATGGAGCCTGTGAGGCGGATCTCACGGCCGGCAAGTTGGAGCGGGCGGCGGATCTCGGCGTGCATGCGATCGGCGATTGCGCGGGCTTGGTCCAGCCCGGCGACATCGTGGAGGATCAGCAGAAATGTATCGGCGTGGACACGCGCCAGTTGATCCTCCGGGTGGCCAGGGGACGGGAACGTGCGCGTGGCGCGTTCCATGCGGAGAGCCACTTCGCGGAGAACGCGATCTCCGACCGTGGCTCCGAGACTTTCGTTGACGACGCGAAAGCGGTCGAGGTCAATGAGCAGCAGCGCGAATGGCTGGGCGCCGCCGTTCGAAGTGGCGCAGAGGAGCTGGTCGACCCGCTCGAGGATGTTTTGCCGGTTGGGGAGATGGGTCAACCAGTCGATGCTCTTGTTGCGAGTGATGTCCGTTTGCAGACCGGTGAGTCGAAGGAGTCTCCCGTTGCGGTCCCGCTCAATGTTGGCGCGGCAGTAGATCCAGCGTATTTCGCCGGATGGCGTTTGCACCCTGTATTCCTGGCCGAATTCGAGGGTGGTTTGGTCCGTATAGAGACAGCGAAAGGCACCTTCCAGTTCCGCGACGTCGTCCTTATGGACGAGATCGAGCCAGTCAGCAAGCCGCGCGGGGCCGACAAGAGGGCGGCCCGTGAGGCGGCTCCATTCCGGCGAGAACCAGAACGAATCAGTGGTGACGTTCCACTCCCAGATGACATCGGTTGAGACGGCGGTGGCCCGAAAGATACGTTCGGCGCGGTCCCTTGCGCCCTGGCCAGCGTCCTTCTGCCGCAACTGGCACTGGACGCGTGCGACCGCTCTGGCACCGTCTACGCTGTTGAGCATGTAATCGTTGGCTCCGGCTTCCAGTGCGGCGGTTTCGACGTCGCATTGCACAGCGCCGGCAAGCATGATGACGGGGAGTTGCTGCGGGGTCCAGGCGGCGCGGAGAAGACGAAGCAGGTCAAGGCCGGTCATACCTGGCAGCGATTCACCGAGCAGGACGAGCTCGACCTCGCTTTCGCGGATCTGTTCGAGCGCCTCCCCCGCGGTGGCGGCGACATCGACGGTATAACCGGCGTTTGAGAGGCTACCGGTGAGCTCGCCGAGTCCGGCGGAGACCGGATCGACGAGAAGGATATGGCGAGCCGTCGCGCTGGCCGGTGCAAGCACGGGGTGGCTGGATATTGGCCAAAGACCCATCAGAGTTCGTATCGACGCCGGATCCAAAAACTTGAATTGATAGGATGCAGGGATGCGGCGGCGCGATTTCTTGCGGAAGGCAACGGCTACGCCGTTCGCGGTTGGCGGGGAAGCAGCGGAGAAACCGCGCCCGAACATCTTGTGGATCTCGTGCGAGGACTCGAGCCCCTACGCGTTTTCCTGCTATGGTGATCCGCTGGCGTCGACACCGAATATCGATGCGCTGGCGGCGAGGGGGGTGCGGTACACGCATTGCTACTCGGTGGCGGGAGTGTGCGCGCCGACGCGGTCGGGGATTATCACGGGCATGTATCCGGCGTCGCTGGGCTCGCATTTCATGCGATGCCGGATTCAGTTGCCGAAGGAGGTCCGATGCTTTCCGGCGTATCTGCGCGACGCGGGGTATTACACGTCGAACAACGTGAAGACCGATTACAACTTCGGAGTGCCGAAGGGGACGTGGGACGCCTTATCGAGGGAGGCGCATTGGCGAGGGCGTCCGGCGGGAAAGCCGTTTTTCGCGGTATTCAACAATGAGACGTCGCATGAATCGCGGCTGGTAAGGACGGGTGAGGAGTATGCGAGGACGACACCGCATGTGACGAAGCGCGTCGATCGGAGCAAGATTGCGGTTCCGCCGTACTGGCCGGATACGCCGGCGGTGCGTGAGCAGATGGCTCATTTTTATGAGTGTGTCAGCGAGGTGGACTACGAGGCGGGCCGTTTACTGCGCGAGTTGGAGAGGGATGGGCTGGCGGAGGACACGATTGTGTTTTTCTGGTCGGATCACGGCGTGGGGCTGCCGAGGTCGAAGCGATGGAATTATGAGTCGGGCACGCAGGCGCCGCTGATTGTGTACATCCCGGAGAAGTGGCGTGTGGAGGGACAGGGGAAGCCCGGAAGTGTAGACGATCAGTTGGTTTCATTCATCGACCTGGCGCCGACGGTGCTGAATCTGGCTGGGGCGCCTCCGGCGAAGCAGTTTCAGGGGAGGGCGTTTTTGGGGCCCGGGCTGACGGCGCCGCGGGAGTACGTCTATGCGTGTCATGACCGGATGGATGAGCGATACGAAACGATCCGGTCGGTGCGGGACAAACGGTACCGGTATATCCGCAATTACCGGCCGTTCCTGCCGTATTACCAGTACATGAACACGCCGGAGGGATCGCCGGTGATGAAGGATTTGCGGCGGCTCCACGCCGAGGGGAAGTTATCGAAAACGGCGGCACAGTGGATGGCCGACACCAAGCCGGCGGAGGAGCTGTACGACGTAGAGAACGATCCGCATGAAGTAAAGAATCTGTCAGGGGAACCGGCGATGCGCGGGGTGTTGGCACGGATGCGGAAGGCGCATGTGGCGTGGCAGGACCAGTATGGGGATCTGGGATTGTTTCCGGAGGGGGAGATCATTCGGGAGGAGGCGCAGCTTGGGACGCGCGCGGCAATGTTGCGGCGGCCGGGGCGAGCACAATTGCTGGGAGCGTTGCGCGCTGTCGCCGGGACTACGAACGCTTCGGTCTTAAAAGGGGCGTTGGCCCATCCGGAGCCGGCGATACGGTATTGGGCGGCGACGGGCCTGGCAAATTTGAAGTTACGGGCGGAGGCGTTGGAGGATGCGTCGACGAGCGTGCGGATTGCGGCGGCGATGGCTTGTTTGCGGGCCGGCGAGGATGCGCGGGCGGTGGCGGTGTTGCGCGCGGCGTTAAAGGATGCGGAGGAGATGATCCGGTTGGAAGCGGCAAACGCTGTGGACCGGGTTGGGGGAAAGCTGTTTGAGAAGGAGTTGGAGGCGTTGATTGCGGATGAGAGAAACGAGACGAACTACCCGGCGCGGGTGGCGAACCGGATATTGAATGTGATGCGGGGGACAGAGGGGAAGGTGCGATAGGTTGGCGACTAGAGTAGGGCGCGCAGGTTTTTTGCGCCCTGGCGGGGGATGTCTTCGGGCGTCGCGGAGAGCTCGCGCCAGATGCAGGCGGCCGCGGCGATCTCTTTGATGCCAGGGCCGAAGCTTTCGATCACCAGCCAGTCGTTGTAGCCGATCTGCTTTAGCGCGCCGATAACGCCGGGCCAGTCGATGGGGCCGGTGCCCGGAATGCCGCGGTCGTTTTCGCACGTGTGGACGTGGAAGATGCGCTTGCCGAGGAGCTTGATCGATTCCGCCTGGTTCTTTTCTTCGATGTTGGCGTGGAAGGTGTCGTACAGGATACCGATGTTGGGGTGGCTTACGGCCTCGCAGAGACTTAGGGCGTCGGCGGCCGTGTTGAGGAAGAACGTCTCGAAACGGTTCAATGGTTCGATGGCAACGCGGACTTCGTACTCGGCAGCCGTTTCGCCGAGTTGTTGGAGGCCTTCGACGCAGCGGTTCCATTCGTCCCCGGTTCTGCGCCGGCCGGGAAGATAGCCGACCGCGCTGCAGAAGGGACCGATGAAGAGATCGAGGCCGGCCTCGGCTGTGCTTTTTATTCCAGTCCGCAGGAATTCGAGGGATTTGGCGCGTAAAGCGTCGTCGTCTGTCGCGAGGCTCATGCCGGCGACTAATGCGCTACAGAGGATACCGGGCATTTTTTCCGCTTCGAGCGCCTGGCGGGCTTTGGAGGCGGGGAATGTGCCGAAGTCGAACGTCGCGAGTTCGATGCCGTCGAGGCCGAGCTCCTTCGCCTTCGGGATGAGGCCGAAATGCGCTTCGGTGAATCCGGCTGTCCACAGGAGCGTGTTTATTCCGATTTGCATTCGATGAACTCCCCGGCCGCGGGATGTCCGGACCCGAAATTTTTCAGGATAACCAAGGGTTCGATTTGACTGGCATTGGTTATGGTCACCTCCGCGGCGGTGACGTAGAACTCGTCCGCCGTCATTTGGCCGTAGCGGACTATTGACGGCACTTCGCAGTCGAGACCGTTGATGGAGCCGCGGCCTTGTACAACAAGCGCGCCATAAGGGAGCGGGTCTTTTGTGGTGACGGTGGCGCCTGGGGCGACGGAGAGTTCGCGTGCGCTGAAATGCGGGCTCCCGTAGACGACCCACCTTTCGATGTGCGTGTCGCCCGCCTCGGCGCGGATGGGCTCGCGGAAGTTGAATTGAGAGAAAAAGGGATCTGTGTTCTTCTCGAAGTCGATGAGGGAGAGGATGTAGTCCAGATCGTAGCGGTGTTGTTCCGGGATGCTCTGGATGAGCGCCTCCCAAGGGAGCGGATCTCCGTCGCATTGGGACTCGAAGACTGCTTCTTCCTCTGCGAGGGTTTGTGGCTCGTAGCTGACCAGAGTGCCGGGCGCGTGGAGGACATTCGCGTCGATCTGCCAGCCCGTGTTTGGTTTGAGTTTGTAGGCTTGGGAGTGGTGGAGGATGCCGTTGTCGCCTTCGTTCCAGCGCTCGAGGCAACGGCGAATCATATTGCGGGTGGTGTGCGGTTGGAGGCCGTAAAACGCAAAAGGGAATCGGCCCGGGTTGGTGTTGTATTGCTGGGGATACCAGCAGGCCTTGTGTTTCTCTGCGTGGAGTTGGAATGGCGCCGCGACGGAGTTGTCGACTAGCTTGCAGTGCGACTTGACGGCGGTGAACTCACCGAGCGGGGCGAGTTCGCCGTTCCATTCGACCTGACTGGTATTTGCAGCGATCCAGCGTTCGGCAATGCCGCCGTTTTGCGGGCCGGCGGCGTAGAGGTCGCTCGGATGCAGGCGCAGCCGGCCGGCGGGTTTGGCGATATCGCGCGGGAACCACGTAGGCGCGAGGCGCAGTACGCCGCGGCCGCGACCGGCGGCCTGGCGGAAGAATTCGCTGTTGTTCATTTGATGCGGACGAGGATAGGCTCGGGCGCGACGAAGGTATTTTGCTGGCCGCTGCGGGTTTCGACGCGGCCGCCGACGACGATGTACTGCTCGCCCGGTTCGGCTTGAGCGGTGGCGGCGATTTCAAACGTTCTTTCGGTCTCGTCCTCGTTGAGCAGGACGCCGTTGAGGCCGAAGCTCGGCAGGAGCGTGCGTGGCGGGAGATTCAGTACGTCGACAGGAACGCGGCCGGCGAAGCCGTTATTGCGGGCGATTTTTACGGTAACGGTGGCCGTGCCGCCGCGTGCGAGCTCGATGGCCTTGGTGGTGGAGGTCATCTGAATATCGGCACGCGGTGTGAGAGAGATAAGCTTGAGCGGATCGCCTGGATTGGCTTCGCGGACGATATCGCCAGCGCGGCCTTTGGCGAGGAGAGGAGCGGGTTCAGCGAGCCTTGCGTCCACAGCGGCACGGAGAACGACGACGGCGCTGTTCTGGCCGGGGAGGATGGTGGCGGGAGACGCGGTGAAACCGGTTGGGAGGTTTTCCAGCGTCACATTGATGGGGCCGTCGAAGCCATCGCGCCGGATGGCGGTGACGGTAAGCGGAACGGCGCCGCCGATGGGAACGTTTGGATTGGCGGGAGCGACGGCGAGTTGGAAATCGGGACGCGGCTCGCGGATAGTGAGGCGGTAGGCGTAGTTGTCTCCACCGAGACCCTGCACGTCGCGGATGTTGACGGAGTATTCGCCGTCGGCAGGCGCGGTGAATGTCAGGAAGCTGTCTTTCCCCCAGCCTGCGCCGCCGTCGTCGTTCTGTGCGTAGAGGCGGGTGAGCGGAAGGCCGTTGGGCGGGAGAGTTGTGCCGGGCGGGTACATCTGCACTTTGTACACTGCCTTGTCGTTCGCGATGGCTTCGCAGGTGGTGTTGAAGAACGCGCGGCGCTGGCCCATGACGCTTTCGTATCGAATATCCTCGTCGGGCGTGCGGGGGAGTGCGGCAACGCGGACGACTTCCTGGCCCAGCAGCATGTAATCGCCGACATGGATATTGTTCCAGTGGGTGATGCGAACGCCGGGGCCGGCGGAATCGTGATCGCGAAGAGTGACGAAAGTTTCGACGATCGGGCGGACGACGGCTTGCTCGATGGGCTTGCCTTTGGCGTCGAGGACTTCCAGGAAGGAATCGAGATCGGAGCCGAGGCGGCGGGCGTTGACGTCGAAGATCAGGTGCTGGCCCTTCCTGGCGGAAAAATTAAATTGGTCTTTGACACCATTTTTTTGGAGGCGGCCGTTGATGGTGACTGGGATTGTGACGGCTTGAGAGCCGGTGACAGTGATTTCGGGTTCGTCGTTGAGGGCGAGTTTGATGGTCTGGAAGGAGGGACGGAGGAGAACGGCGTTGGGATCTTCCTTGGCGGGCGTCCCCGTTACTTGCGCTTTGGCGGCGATGTGGGCTCCGGTGAAGTTTATGTCCGCCTGTTTGTTGCGCTGGAGGCCGAGCGGGAAGACGCCGGAGACCAGAGGGAATTCGCCGGTTTTGATGCGGTAGGTGTGGGTGGCGCGGCCGGATTTTTCGTAGTCGGCGATTCTGATGTAGTAGGCGCCCGCTTTCGAGAATGTGTGGGCGAACTGGTTTGCACCGTCGTATTCCTTAATGGCGTTGCCCTCGGCGTCGAGGATGGCGATCACAGGTTGAAGAGTCGAGCCGACGGCCTGGCCGCCGTTATCGAACGAGAGGGTTGTATTGGCTTTGACGTTGATCTTGAAATGGTCGACGTCGCCGGGTTTTGCGATCGTGCCGGTGAGGATGGACGGGAGGTAGACTTCGAACGCGCCGTCGATGGTGTCGTTGGGTTCTTTGTCGGGACTCTCGCCGTAGTAGGGCTCGATTAAGAGAGTGCCTTCGGGGCTGGTGCCGAGAGGGGTTTCAATACGGAAGTTGACGGGTCCGACGGGGGCCTCGGGATCGATGTCGAGTTCGACGGCGAGCTGATTGCGTGGCGGGAGAGGACCGAGGTCGACGGTGGACGCTGTGCCGTTGGAGCCGAGGCGAATATCGGGGAGGTCGGGAAGTTCTTTGATGCGGAGGATGCGGCCTTTGATGGAGAGATCGCTGAAATAGATGCGTTTGGCGCCGGCGAGGTTGAAGCCTTCGACGGTGAGCTCGACGGTGGTGCCGCGCGCGATGCCGCGCTGCGAGATGTCACGGATGGTGGGCGGGGTGATGCGGGTGCCGGTTTGGGCGAAGGCGGTGAGCGTGACGAGGGAGAGAATGTAGAGTCGCATGGGCTTCCGGAACAGCTTTATTGTGTCACTATGCCGGGCGGTTTTCGCAGGGTAGCGGCGCACGGCACACCCTTTGGTGCCGTTCCCAATTAGTTGCCTCGGTAACAGCATTCGGGAAGACGTTGTAAACGGCGCAACTTGAAGGGGAAACAGTTCTACCTTTGCGGCGATCCAACGAACGTGCGGGGCAACTCGTGTGGATGTGCCACGGACGTTGCACTCCGCTGAAGGAGAAAGGATATGCAGAGCGGAAAGCGTATGTCCAAATGGGGCGGGTGCTTTCTAATGGCGATTGGTCTCGCCGCGCAAGTGCCCAATCCGACACAGCGTACCAGTCCGGACCCGCAGAATCCGATGCCAGTATTCCGCGTTACGGTGGTAAGCCGGGTCGCAAAGGCCGTCAATTTCCATCACCGCCAAGGCTGGACGACGATGGATCTGAAGCCCGTCATGGGCCCGGCCAGATCCAAGGGCGAGGTGCGTGTTGACAGTAAAACCGGTGCCACGCGCGTTGACGCCCGAATCAACAAAATGCCACCGCCGTCGTCTTTCGGTTCCGAGTACCTAACCTACGTTCTATGGGCAATCACTCCCGAAGGACGTCCGCAGAACCTAGGAGAACTGCTCATTGACGGCGATGACGACGCCAAACTGCAGGCAGCTACGGAATTGCAGGCTTTCGGTCTTATTGTCACCGCGGAACCCTACTATGCGGTGACACAACCGAGTGACATGATCATCATGGAAGCAGTTCAGGGAAGCGGAACAACAGGAACGCTTTCCCCAATCGAAGTGAAATACGAACTGCAGGAGCGCGGCGCCTACTTCGCGCAACTGCCTCCCGGGGATCGCGTGAAGATCACCGATCGGAGAAATATCCCGATTGACCTTATGGAAGCGCGGCACGCTTATAACATCGCAAGGTCGTTCGGCGCGGAGCAGTATGCCGCCGACACGATAGCGAAGGCGAGAGTGGAGCTTCAGAACGCCGAAGATTATTTCCGCAGGAAATCGGGCGATAAGAAAAAAATCCAGACGCTGGCCCGCAATGTAACGCAGACCGCGGAGGATGCCCGGATTATTTCGGTTCGCAAGCAGGAAGCGGAGCGCCTGGAAGCCGAGCGGCGGAGGAAGGATGCCGAGGTAGCGAGCGCACAAGCGGAAGCGGAGCGTTCGGCTCGCGAGCGTGAAGCCGCACAGCGTCAGGCGGAGCAATCCAGAATCGCGGCGGAACGCGCCGCATTAGAGCAGGCCCGGGCGGAGGCGGAGAAAGCGAAGAGCGCGGCCGACGCGGACGGAGCTCGCCGATTGGCCGCTGAGCAGGCCGAGGCGGCCCGCAGGGCAGGCGAGCAAGCCGAAGCGGCCCGGCGACAGGCGGCCGAGGCCCTGGCGGAGCGGGCCCGCTTAAATGCGGAACGTCTCGCGGCTCGTGAAGCGTTACGGAAACAATTGAGCCTGGCTCTCGAAACCCGCGAGACCGCGCGCGGCCTGATCATGAACATGCCGGATGTTCTGTTCGCTTTCGACAAATATGACCTGACATCCGACGCGAAGGTGCGGCTGGCGAAGGTGTCCGGAGTCATCGCAACGCAGCAGAAGCTGAAGATCGAAGTGGAGGGTCATACCGACTCTATTGGCAGCGACGAATATAACTACAGACTGTCGGATAATCGTGCCAATGCGGTCCGCAGCTTCCTGGTAAGCCAGGGCGTGCCGGTAGAAACCATCACGTCGAAAGGATTTGGCAAGTCCAAACCTATTGCCGACAACTCTACAAATTTCGGCCGCAGCAAGAACCGCCGCGTAGAGCTGGTTGTTTCCGGCGAAGCGATTACGCCGATCACGGATATCACCATAACAACGACTACAACTAACCGTTAACCCTATCCTCTCGGGTTCCGGTTCAGGCGGGCAGCGTTCTTCGCTGCCCGTTTTTTTCTGAGCCGTCCTGACGGAAGGGAAGGAGACGGCCGCTCCCTTCTATTGCTTTCCAATACGAAATCCTATAGGATTCCCATAGGAGAACGAATGAGCGACGTCTGGCAGGGCACGCTGGCGCTGATGGTGCTGAAAACACTGGAGACGATGGGCCCGCAGCATGGGTACGGGGTCGCGCGGCGGATCGAGCAGACAAGCGGCGACCGGGTCAGCGTTAACTACGGTACGTTGTACCCGGCGCTTCTAAAGCTCGAGCAGGAAGGATTCATCGAGTCCGAGTGGGGCGTTTCGGACAATAATCGCCGGGCGAAGTACTACCGGCTGACTCGCGCCGGGCGCAAAAAGATGCGCGATGAGGAACGGCAGTGGCAGACGACGACAACCATCATGGCCCGGTTCCTTGCCCCGCAAGAGGAGGACGCGTGAGGTCCTTGTGGGTCCGATTCCTCGGACTCTTCCGGCGAGACGCCATGGAGCGCGAGCTCGACGATGAGTTGCGGAGTCTCGTCGATCTGCACGCCGATGAGTACATCCGCGCAGGTTTGACTCCGGACGCCGCCAGGCTGGAGGCTCTGCGTAGGGTTGGAGGGGTGAACGCGGTGAAAGAAGCATACCGGCAGCAGGCGCGGCTTCCTTACCTCGAACCGTTCGCGATGGATCTGCGCTACGCCGCCCGGCGGTTACGGCAGCGGCCGGCGTTCCTCGCCACTTCGGTGCTGACTCTGGCGATTGGCATTGGCGTCCACGCGACCGTCTTCGCGATGATTCAGTCGCTGCTGCTCAAGCCGCTGCCGTTCCGCGAGCCCGCGCGCGTTTTCAATATCGAGAATACGAGAGGTTCGAACATCTCGTTTCCCAACTACAAGGATGTCCGCGACCGGAACGAAGTCTTCTCGGCGGTGGCGGCCGCCCGGGCTGCTCCGATGGCAGTGAATGCAGGCGGCGAAACGGAGCGCTACTGGGGATTTCTCGTTACGGGAAACTACTTCGAATTATTGGGGATCCGGGCGTGGCGGGGAAGGTTGATCATGCCCTCCGACGACCTTAGGGATGGCGCACATCCCATCATGGTTATCAGCTACAAGTGCTGGCAGCGGCGATTCGGGGGCGATGCGTCGGCGATCGGACGCGAGGTACGCATCAATGGAAACGTGTTCACGATCATCGGAGTCACGCCGCCCGGCTTCACCGGCAACGCAGTCTTCTATGCAGCCGATTCATGGGTACCGTTCTCGATGATCCGCGTCATTGAGAATCGTGACTGGCGCGGTGCCCGAGGTACCTCGAACGCCTGGGCCATTGCCCGGCTGCGTGACGGCGTGTCGAAGGAATCCGCTGAGGCTTCGCTGGCCGTGTTAGCCCAACAGATGGCCGTAGAGCACCCCGGCACCAATGACGGATTGACCTTCCTTTTAGAGCCAGTAGGCTGGGTGAGCCGGCAGTTGCGGGGAGGTGTGCGGAACGCGGGATTGGCGCTCCTGCTGGTCTCGGCGCTGACTCTGCTGGTGGCATGCAGTAATATATCCGGACTGCTGTTCGCACAGGGGTCGGACCGCGGCAAGGAGATCGCGCTGCGCTGCTCCCTTGGAGCCGGGAGGGGCGCGGTGTTCCGCCTTTTGTCGGCGGAGCTTTTACTGATTGGCGCGGGTGCCGCCGCGGCGGGGCTCCTGATCGTACATTGGCTGACGGGCGTTGTGGCGGCCGCGGTGCCGCAGCTCGAAGTTCCATTTGAACTTCCGGTCGCGCCGGACTGGCAGGTTTTCGCATATACAGGAGCCGTGGCCCTTTTGGCTGCGTTGGCGGCCGGCATGTGGCCAGCGTGGCGCGCGGCGTCGGCCGACGCATTTCCTGTCTTGAAGGGCGATTCGGGCTCCGCAGTGCTACGGCGCATCGGCCTGCGCGATTTCGTTGTTGGCGTCCAGATCGCAGTTTCGGTGGTGCTTCTCGCGGGAGCCGCGATGATGGTCCATTCTTTCCAGGAGGCGTTGCGCAGTCCGTTGGGCGTCCAGCCGGAGGGCGCCGTGGTCGCGCGCTTCGACCTCGGGCTCCACGGCTATACGCCGGAGAAAGGGAGAGAAGTACAACGCCAGATTCTGGAGCGCGTTCGTGAACTGCCGGGAGTGGATGTGGCCGGAATGTCGGACTCGATTCCCTTCAGCATTAACGATTCCTCGAACGGCATTCGCGTGGAAGGCCAGCAGGAGGCCCGTGGGGCGCGAACTCCTACGGCGCGCGTATTCGTTAGCACGCCGGGGATGTTCCGCGCGATGGGCACGCGGTTATTGGCGGGCCGGGATTTTGATGACCGAGATCGAGCCGGCGCGAAGCGAGTCGCCATCGTCAACGAGGAATTCGCGGTGCGCCTGATTGGAGACAGAAACGCCGTTGGCAGGCGCATCAAATCGGGTTGCCGTGACTGCGATTGGATCGAGATTATCGGAATCGTCGAAACAGGACGCTACGGCCTGATCTCGGAACAGCCTAAACCGGCCTTGTGGACGGCTGCTGCGCAAGGGTACAACAGCAATACCTCGATAATGGTTCGTTCCGGGCGTAATGAAGACGAACTATTGAAGGAGATGAGACGGATCATCGCCGAGACGGATCCGGGCATTGCTGTCTTCGACGCCGCGCCTTATCGAAAGTATCTCGACTTCCCGGCGACTCCGCTGCGCATTCTTACGGCGTCGCTGACGGGAATGGGCGTGATCGCGGCTTTCCTCTGTGGACTCGGCCTGTATGCGGTTGTCGCCTATGGCGCGTCGAAGAGAACGCGCGAGCTTGGCATCCGTGCGGCTCTCGGCGCAACTTCATCCGACCTGGCGCTTACGCTCACCGTTCGTATGGCGGCGATCTCTGCCGTCAGCGCCGCTGTGGGAATAACGATCGCCGTCTTTGCGATCCGGCTTCTGGCGAATCTGCTGCAAACGACGGCCAATCCGGCCATCTTCGTGGTCGCTGTGCTTTTGATCCTGCTGGTGACGTTCGTAGCCTGCCTGGTTCCCTCGATCCGGGCGATGCGGATTCAACCGCTTGAAGCGCTGCGGCAGGAGTAAAGACCGGCTGCGCTAGTTGCTCTCATAGAACTGCATGGAGCCGTCCTGGCGGAAGGCGAGGATTCGGCGGCTGTCGGGGGAGAATTGGAACCTGTGGTCCTTTCGGACTGGGCGATTGAGGCGGTTCTTGTCGAGCAGCGAGGATGCGACTGTAACCGCATGCCTCGCAGTCGTGCAGACGACTTCCACATCCCGCGGGACTTGGTGTACACTCGTACACAGTGACCACATTCGAGTGGGATCCGAGGAAGGCGGCAAGCAACACACGGAAGCACGGAATACGGTTTTCGGATGCCGTTTCCGTGCTGGAAGACGATCGCGCGATCACCTTGCATGACGATGGACACGAAGAGGAGCGGTGGGTCACAGTTGGAATTGACGCCTTGGCCCGGATTCTGACAGTCGCGTACACGTGGAGAGGCAGCACTGTCCGAATCATCTTGGCACGTCCATCCACCCGGAAGGAATGCAAACAATACTTGGAGAGCCCATGAAGCAGGAATACGATTTCAGTAAAGGTAAGCGCGGACCTGTCGTGACCGTTCCACCCGGCAAGACGCGCGTCACCATTCGCCTGGATGATGACATCTTGGACTGGTTCCGCGATGAAGTGGACCGCGCCGGAGGGGGGAACTATCAGACGCTGATCAATCTGGCGCTTCGGGACTTTGTTAGCCGGCGGCGGGAGCCCCTGGAAAAGACGTTGCGGCGCGTGATTAGGGAGGAACTCAAGCGTGCGGGATGAGGGCCGACTAAGGCATTGAGACAGGTGGCGCGCAGTCGAACGACCAATGAATTCAGGGTTGCTATCGGAGGCCCTTCCGGCGCTTGCAACAGAATTGCCTTCCCTGTTGTGTGCCTGTGAAGAATATCGATGCCGTTACTTTGTCTCATAGAACTGCATGGAGCCGTCCTGGCGGAAGGCGAGGATTCGGCGGCTGTCGGGGGAGAATTGCAGGCCGGTGACCCACTCGGGCTGGTTTGGGATGTTTTGGATTTCGCTGAGATCTTCGGCGTTGAAGAGTTTGATGGATCTGTCGGCGGAGGCGGTGGCGATGCGCTTGCCGTCGGGGGACCAGGCGATTCGCAGGACGGTGTCTTCGTGAGCGATGAGGGAGGTCTTAAGGCTTCCGGCGGTGTCGCCGATCGTCCAGATGCGGATGGTTTTGTCGTTACCCGCCGCGGCGACCTGTTTGCCGCCGGGAGAGATGGCGAGCGAGTTGAGACCATCTGTCGATTCGGAAAACGTGTAGAGGCGTTCGCCCGTTTCGGAGTTCCAGATTTTGACAGTGCGGTCTGCGCCGGCGGAAACGAGTTTCTTGCCGTCGGGCGTGAAGGCGAGGGCGTAGACGGCGTCGATGTGATCCTTGAGGGATTTCAACTGCGCGCCCGTGCGCGGGTCCCAGAGGTAGATCATTTTGTCGTAGCTGGCAGTTGCGAGCTTTGTGCCATCGGGGGACAGGGCGGCGGCGTAAATGCAGTCGGTGTGGGCGTTGATGGTGGTGATGAGCTGACGGGTCGAGAGGTCCCAGATTTTCGCTTCGCCTTTTTGCGCGGGGAGGCCTCCGGCGGCGGCTAGGATGTTACCGCCGATGGCAATGGCGCGGATGGCTTCGAGGTGGCCGTCGAGCATAGCGATTGGCTTGCCGGCGCCATCGAAGAGGCGGACCTGATGGAAGCCACCGGCGGCAATGGTGTTGTTGTTCCAGGCGAGGGAATAGATGGCCGGTTTGACGGGGACTTTGGGCCGGATAATGGGCGCGGTCTTTTTTGCAGATGGCGGGTCGGGTTTGGCGCCGTTGTCGATCCAGCGTTTGACGATTTCCAGTTCGCCCGCGGCCAGCGGTTGGCCGCCCATCGGCATTTGCGGTTTGATCTTGCCGGCGAGGGTGAGATAGAGGCGCGATTCGCCGGCCTTGCCGGGGACAACGATGGTTCCCGCATTGCCGCCGCGCATAATGCCTTCGTGCGTTTCGACGTCGAGGCTGCCCATTTTCACGTTGGCCGCGTGGCAGCCATAGCAGTGCTGGCGGAAGATGGGCTGCAGGTCGGCTTCGAAGCTTTGGGCTTTGAGCGCGACAGTGATGAGCAGGAGAAATCGCATCAGTAGTTGAAGAGGAATTCCTTGCTGGTGAGGAGCGACCAGACGAGGTCTTCGAGGGCTTCTTTTCGAGTGGCTTTGCTGGCCTTCGACTTGTCGAGCAGTGCGGTCATTTCGGTGAGTTCCGTTGGGCGCGGATAGCGCGAGAAGGCACTTAAATAAAGGTGTTCGAGCACCTTCTTGTCGGAGAGGCCGAGCTTGAGAACGAGGCTGACGACGCCGTTGGGGTCGCTCAACTTCTTGTTCAGGGTGTCGCCATTGATGACGTGGAGCGCCTGGGTGATCGACGGATCGCTGGACCGTTCGGCGGCGTCGCAGAGGATGCGCTCGGGGCGGCCGAAGGCGGCGAGGAATTGCGATTGGACGCGTACGTCGGGAAGTTCGAGGGCGCGCGTGCCGGCCGGATAGCCGGGGAAGCTGGCGGGTACGCCGGTCACCTGACTCATGGCATCGAGAAGGACTTCCGCGGGGAGGCGTTTGACGATGTAGCGGGAGTAGAAAACTTCGTCGCGCTGGTTGGTGGCGTTGGAGTCGCTGGAGAGCTGATAGACCTCGGAGTTCATGATGGTGCGGATGAGGTGTTTGAGGTCGTAGTGGTGTTTGACGAAGTCGTCGCAGACGGCGGAGAAGAGTTCTTCGTTGGAGGCTGGATTGGTCGCGCGAACGTCGTCGACCGGGTGGACGAGGCCGCGGCCGAAGAAGTTGCCCCAGACGCGGTTGACGATGTTGCGGGTGAAGTAGGGGTTGTTGTTCGTCAGCCAGTTCGCGAAGTGGACGCGGCGGTCGGTGGTGTCGTCGAGCGGCATGGGGGTGCCATCGAGCGGCGTGGGATTGAGGGGGCGGAGAAGGCGCGGGTGGTTGATGTCGCCGGCGGTTTTGGCGAAGACGATGTTTTCGGCGGCGGTGTTGCCGTTCTTCACGCCGACACGGGCGAATAGATTCGCCATTTGGTAGTACTGCTTCTGCGTCCACTTTTCCATGGGATGGTTGTGGCAGCGGGCACAGGTGAGGCGCTGGCCGAGAAAGGCCTGGGTGACGTTTTCGGTCAGCTCGATGACGTCTTTATGGAGGACGAAGTAATTGAGCGCACCGTTCTGGCGGGCGTTGCCGGTACCGGTGAAGATGTCGCGGGCGAACTGGTCCCAGTGCTTGTTGGTGCTGACGGAGTCGCGAATCCAGTTGTAGAAGGCCCACATGGCGGGCGTGCGGAGTTTGCGGCTGGAGACGAGGAGGAGGTCGCTGTATTTGTAGGCCCAGTAGTCGGTGAATTCGGGCCTGTCCAATAGCGCTTCGATGAGTTTGGCGCGTTTGTCCGGGGCGGTGTTGGAGAGGAACTGTTCGGCTTCTTCGGCGGTTGGGAGGACGCCGATGGCGTCCAGATAAGCGCGGCGGAGGAAGGCGGCATCATCGGCTCGTTCGGAGGGGATGAGGTTGAGCTTTTGCCACTTCGCTTGGGCGAGGGTGTCGACGAAATTACCCGGACGAAAATAATTGGTCTTTGACACGGTTTTTTCGAAGGGGACGGAAAGGCGGGCGTAGAGGACTTTGCTGGAGTACCAAAGGGTGATGGCGGCTTCGCCGCGGCCGTTCATTTTGACGAGGCCGTTGTCGTCGACGCTGGCGACGCCTTCGTTGGTGGATGTGAATTTGACCCAGCGGGTGACGTCTTCGATGCGGCCGTCGTTGTACCTGGCGCGGACCAATAGCTGCTGTTCGTCGCCGGGGTTGAGGGTGGCATTGGCGGGGTGAACTTCGAGGTTTTGGATTTCCGGGTCCGTCTGTTTAGGGGAGGGTGCACCGGCGGCGATCCATTCGGCGATGACCCGGTATTCGAGGGAATCGGGCGGGATGCGGAGGCCGCCCATGTGAGGGATGGCGAAAGTGGGTTTGAGGAGGACTAACGAGTTTGCGGGTTCGGCGAGCGAGACGCGGCGGGCGGAGGATTGGCGGATAAGCGCGTCGTAGTCGAGATCGGGGTCGTAGCCGCGGAGGGTGAGTTTGAATCCGTTCTTGCCGGCCAGCGCGCCGTGGCAGGCGCCTTGATTGCAACCGGTTTTGGTCATCACGGGGATGACATGGTTGCGGAAGCTCCAGGTGAAGGGTGCTTTGGCGTTGCGGACAGTGACTATGGCTTGGGCCTTGAGGCCGTTGTGATCGACCGTGATTGTAGTGATGCCGTCGGCGATTGGGGTGACGAGGCCGGCGGGGGAGACGGTGGCGATTTGCGGGTTAGAGGAGGTCCATTTGGACTGGCGCGTCCAGTCGGATTGGGTGCTGTTTTCGGTGGCTTCGGCGAGGAGTTGGTGGCGGGATTCCGGGGTGTTGAGTTCGACCTTTGCCGGAAGGATGGTGAACTGCGGCGCTGCGAGGCAGACCGTGGAGAAGGCTAGGAGGAGGCGCATGATTACGTGAAGAGCTCTTTGATCGGCTCGACGCCGCGGTCAACGATGGGGATGGGGCGGCCTTGTGCGCCGGGCAATTCGGTTTCGAGGGAGATGCCGAGACCTTTATAGATGGTCGCGGCGATTTCGCCTGGGTGCGTGGGGCGGTCCTTGGGGAAGCCGCCGATTTCGTCGCTGGAGCCGACTACTGTCCCGCCTTTCAGCGGGCCGCCACCCATGAGGACGGTGTAGCATTGCGGCCAGTGGTCGCGGCCGCCGGCGGGGTTGACCTTGGGGGTACGGCCGAATTCGCCGAAGCCCACGACCATGGTGTTCGACAGCAGACCGCGTTGCGAGAGGTCTTCGAGGAGGCTGCTGTAGGCCATGTCGAACATGGGACCGACGAGGTCGCGGTAACAAGAGATGGGCGAGAAGGGTTTCGAGCCGTGGATGTCCCAGGTGATTTCGTCGAAGACTGTCTCGAACATGTTGATGGTGACGAAGCGGACCCCGGCTTCTATGAGGCGGCGTGCGAGGAGACAGCTTTGACCGAAGCGGTTGAGGCCGTACTTTTCGCGGACGGCTTCGGGTTCGCGGTGAAGCTCGAAAGCTTCGCGGGCCTTGGCGCTGGACATGAGCGTGTACGCCTGATGGAAGGTGCTGTCGAGGAGGCGGGCTTCCTGGGAGGTTTCGAATTTGCTGACGGATTTGTCTACCATCTGGCGCCAGTCGCGGCGGCGGTCGACGCGGAGGGCGGAGAGGTAGTCGGGCGGGAGCATGTCGGGAACGCGGAAGTTGGGATCGGCGGGGTCGGCGTTGAGGATGAAGGGGTCGAAGCCTTTGCCAAGGTACCCGGCGCCGTGGCCGTGGGGCATGTTGCCGCCGGTGGCGCCGATGGGGCGGGGAAGGAGGACGTGCGGAGGGACGTCGGTTTTGGGCCCTTTGAGTTTACCGAGGACGCAGCCGAAGCTGGGGTGTTCGACGCCGCCCTGGAAGAGGCGGCCGGTCTGCATCATTTGATGGCCGGTGTCATGGACCGCGGCGGCGGTGTGGTACATGGAGCGGACTAGCGAGAACTTGTCGGCGTGTTTGGCGGTG
Source organism: Acidobacteriota bacterium (assembly GCA_016185425.1). Taxonomy (GTDB): domain Bacteria; phylum Acidobacteriota; class Terriglobia; order Bryobacterales; family Bryobacteraceae. The sequence continues at coordinate 30,338 of JACPNQ010000031.1, forward strand.
CGGGGGAAGTTTTCGGAGATTTCGATGCCGGGGACGTTGGTTTTGATTGGTTTGTAGGGGCCGCGGATTTCGATGGGGGCGTTGGGCTTCATGTCGAACGTGTCGAGCTGGGACGGCCCGCCAACGAGCATGAGGAGGATGCAGTTGGTGTCCTGTTTGTTGTCAACCGCGCCGAGGGCTTGGAGGGCCGTGAACTGGGTTAGCCCGAGGCCGAGGGTGGAGAGCGCTCCGGCGTGGAGGAAGTCGCGGCGCCGCGTGCCGTCGCAGAATGTGACGGGTTTATCTGCATCGAGGCGGAACATGACACGATTCTATATCACGGGGAAACTGGGGGGATTGGCTATTCTGCGTTTACTTCAATTCGTCTTACCGGCCTGCTTGCCGTTCGCGCAAACCCCGTCCGAGCCGACGAATTTTGCATACCTGGCGAAGCGGGGAGAATAGCGCGCGCATCCCGAGAATAAAAGGTTAAGGATTGGCGGCGGAACTGTCGTCGTCTTAACGGCCGATGGGACTTCAATCCGCTATACCGGTGAAGTCTGGGAACTTAGAGCGGGCGGTAGGAGGTTATATGAACTCCAGTCTCACGCCGGGTTTGTGGTCGATTCGGGTCTGTGGCAACACAGCGGATCAAAAGATACAACGGTAGTCTTCAGCAAGACCGACACGTCTATGCCAGTTCCTGTTCGGCAGGCTCGTCCATCGGGGCACACAGCCCTCGAATACTTGTGCAACCTCCGCAAAACTGCCGAGCGTAAAGCGGATGAAATGTGGGGACGAGGTGTTTCGGCGGATTCACCTGAGTTCGCTACCGGTTGCAGTTGAAGTCTTTGTGAACGGCCTGGGCCGTTAGATATACCCCACACTCCCATCCGCCCGATATGCAAAGCCCCGGTGCCAGCTTACCGCGGGGTATTTGCGGATGGCGTCTTCGTTGAGCTCAACGCCGAGGCCGGGTTTGGTCGGAAGGGGGATATAGCCGTCCTTCACCATCAGCGGTTCCTTGAGCACGTCCTTGCGGATGCCTTCGTCGTCTGGGTGGTATTCGAGGATGAAGAAATTAGACGTTGCCGCGGCGAAGTGGACGTTGACTGCCGTCGCTACCGGGCCCATCGGGTTGTGGGGGGCTACGGTGACGTAGTGCGCTTCGGCCATCGCGGCGATCTTTTTCAGTTCGAGCAGCCCGCCGCAGAGGCAGATGTCGGGCTGGATGATGTCGAGCGCCTGCAGTTCGAGCAACCGGCGAAATTCGTGACGCTGGTAGTTGCATTCGCCGCTGGCTAGCGGGATGGTCACGCGATCGGCGAGCTTCTTCATGGCGTGCTCGTTTTCGGGCCGGATGGGTTCTTCGAGCCACATGGGATTGTAGGGCGCGATGGCGTCAGCTAGGCGGGCGGCGCGGGTGACTTCGAAGAAGCGGGCGTGGATGTCGCAGCCGATGTCGATGTCCGGACCGAGCATTTCGCGCATGGCGCGGACACGGGCCGCGGCGCCGCGGGTGATCTCGTTGTAGGGCTTGGCGTTGTCGTTGTCGGGTTGTGGACGCATCTTGATGGCGGTATAGCCGTATTTTTCGACCAACCGTTTCGCCGCTTCAGGCGTGCCGGCGGATTGATAGACGCGGACTTTATCGCGGCACTTGCCGCCGAGCAACATATAAACGGGCAAGCCGGCCGCCTTGCCGGCGATGTCCCATAAGGCGTGCTCGATGCCGCTGATGGCGGCGTTGACGACCAGGCCTCCGGGGAAACGCGTGAAGTTGACCATCATCGAGTAGAGGTGCTCGATGTTGCGGGGATCCTGGCCGATGAGCCAGCCGCGAAAGTCCTTGACGACTTCGACGATAGCGGCGTCGGGGCCGCAGGAGTAGGCTTCGCCGATGCCCTGGATACCCTGGTCGGTGTCGATGCGGACGACGCAGTAGTTGCGGCCGCCGCCTCCGATGAGGTGGAGCTTGACGTCGGTGATCTTGAGGGCGGGTTTGCCGCCGACTTGCGCCGCTTGGAGAAATGGGGCGGCGGCGGTGGCGCCTTGGAAGAACGTCCTGCGTTTCATGGGTAATTGTCTATCACAAGTGGTACCCGCTGAAACAGATGTGGCTACTCTCCCCGAATCAAATCCTCAGACGTCTCCCGCGTGCGAATGAATTTCCACGACGCGCCCTCCACAAGGACTTCCGCGGGCCGCGGGCGCGAATTATAGTTCGATGCCTGCACAAATCCGTACGCTCCCGCCGTGCATAACGCGACGAAATCACCGGGCAGCACGTTCGCCATTTCCCGGTCGCGCGCGAAGAAATCGCCCGTCTCGCAAACGGGGCCAACCACATCCGCGGTCACCGTGCCGGGCATATGCTGCCGCAGCGGGACGATCTCATGATAGGCCTGGTACAGTGCGGGACGGATCAGATCGTTCATCGCCGCGTCGACCACGACAAACTCCTTGGTATCCGTCGACTTCCTATACAACACTCGTGACAACAACACGCCCGCCGGGCCAACGATCGACCGTCCCGGCTCCATCATCAGCTTCAGGTCATGACCCGCGCAGCGCTCGCAGACCGCCTGAATGTGCGCCGTCACGTCGGGCTCCTCCTGCTCGGGCTTATACGGCACGCCCAGGCCGCCGCCCAGATCGAGGTGCCGGATCGGCACGCCGTTTGCGCGCAGCCGCTCCACCAGTTCCAGCACGGCGTCCAGCGCTTCTTTCAACGGCGCAGTATCGAGCAACTGCGACCCGATGTGGCAGCTCACTCCCTCCGCCGCTATGTGCGAAAACTGCGCCGCGCGCGCATACACCGCTTCCACGGCCGCGATGTCGATGCCGAACTTGTGATCCCGCAGCCCGGTCGAAATGTAGGGATGCGTCTGCGCGTCAACGTGCGGATTCACGCGCATGGCGATGCGCGCCGTTTTGCCCATACGGGAAGCGATGGAATCGATCAGCGCGAGTTCGGCCTCCGATTCGCAGTTGAAGCTGTGAATGCCGGTGCTGAGCGCGTACTCCACCTCCTCGCGCGTCTTGCCGACACCGGAGAACACCACCTTCTCCGCCGGCCCGCCCGCACGCATCACACGGTACAATTCGCCGCCGGATACGATGTCGAACCCCGCGCCTTCCGACGCCAGCAGACGCAGCACGCTCAGATTGGAATTGGCCTTCACGGCATAAAACACTTCATGGGGCGTCTCGTCAAAGGCATCGTCGTAGCGGCGATAGCGCTCGCGGATCGCGGTGGCGGAGTAGACATATACCGGCGTGCCGGCCGAGCGCGCGATCTCCTCCAAGTCGACTTCTTCGACGAAGAGATTGCGGTTGCGGTAGGTGAATGGGGGGAAAGGCATCAGGAGACTCGAAGGATAAGCACGGTCTGATCGTCGAATTGCGGAGCGTCGCCCGTGAACTCCTCGACGGCGTTATAGATCGCCTGTACGACCTCTTCCACCGGCAGCTTGCAGCAGGCCTGAATGGCGGCTCCGAGGCGCGCACGGCCGTACTCCTCGCCCCGATCGTTCATCGCGTCGAGAATGCCGTCGGAGGTCAATACCACCAAGTCGCCCGGTTGCAGATCGGCCGTTTTTTCGTCGTAGACGCGTGCCTGGAGCAGTCCCACCGGCACGCCCTCGGCGGTCAGGTCCAGCAGTACGTCGCCCCGGCAGATGATCGGCGGCAGTCCGCCGGCATTGGCGATGGTCAGCTTTCGCGTGGGCGCGTCCCAGAAGAGCGCGGCCAGCGTCACGTACTGGGCTTCGGCGCGGCGCTCGGTCAAAGCGTTGTTCAGTGCGTGCAGCAGATCCGCCGGACGACGCGGACGGCGGCCCAATGACCGCAGCAATCCGCCTACCAGGGCCGCGTATAGGGCGGCCGCGGGACCTTTTCCGCTGGAATCGCCAAAGACGATTGTGGCTTGGCCGTTGTCGTAATCGAAGAAGTCGAACAGGTCGCCGGTAATGTCGCGGGCCGGGCGTAGGCCGACGGCGATTTCCAGCCCGTCGATCTCCGGAGCTTCGCTCGGCAGCAGCAGCGACTGCAGCTTCCGTGCAGCCTGCAGATCCTGATCCATCCGATGTTCGCGCGCGGCAATCTCTTCGTAGAGCCGCGCGTTTTCGATCGCGCTCGCCACCTGCGGTGCCAGCAGCGCGAGTGTGCGCATGTGGTCCACCGAGTAGTAATTCAGCCGGCTGCTTTCCAGGTCTATCACGCCGATCACACGATCCCGCAGCATCAGCGGCACCGCCACTTCACTGCGCAGGTTCGGATGGCTGGCGATATAGCGCGGATCGGCCATCGTATCCTCCACGCGCATCGGCCGCCGCAGCCGCGCCGCCGACCCTGTCACGCCGATGCTTAGGGGAATCTCGTCCAACTCGCGTCCGCCTTCCAGGGCGATCGCGAAGCGCTTCTGCAGTACCTGCTTCTGCTCGTCAAGTAGCCAGATGATGAACGAGTCGTAGTCCATCAGCGGGCGCACGCTCTCCGCCACGGTACCCAGCAGCTCATCCACGTCGAGAATCGAGCTGAAGCCCTGGGCCGTTTTCGTCAATGTGCGCAGCGTGCGGTGCTGCGAGTCGACGCGCCGGTAAAGCCGTGCGTTGTCGATCGCGCTCGCGACGCGCAAGGCGATGAGCCGCATGAGGGCCATGTCGTCCACTGTGTAGGCGCCCACTTCGGTGGATTGGAAATCGATGACGCCCACCAGCTTGTCGCGCACCACCATCGGAACAGCCATTTCACAACGCACGGCGTCCATGGCGTTCAGATACGCCTTGTCCTTGCGCACGTCCTTCACCAGCACCGGCTCCCGCCTGGCCGCGGCCTGTCCGGTGACTCCTTCGCCGAGCGGGATCAGCAGGCGCTCCACCAGTTCCTGCCGGTGGCCGATCGAATAGCGTATGCGCAGCGCCTGCTGCCGCTCCGAGTGCAGCAGAATCGCGAACAACTGCGCGGGAATCACGCGGGTGATCACGCGCGTGACATTGGCCAGCAGACGGTCAAGGTCCAGCGTCTCCGCTGTAATCGTCGCCACTTCCAGCAGGTAGTCGAGCAGTTCAGCCCGGTCCCGGAACCGGCTGCCTTTGCGTTTCGGCTGGGTCATTTCGCCGCCGATTCTTGCACAATCCGCACGCTGGCGCTCGCGCCGATGCGGCTGGCTCCCGCTTCAATCATCGTCCGCGCGTCAGCCAGCGACCGTATGCCGCCCGACGCCTTCACGCCAATTCCCGGACCCACCGTCCGGCGCATGAGCGCGATGTCATTCGCCGTCGCGCCTCCCTTCGAAAAGCCGGTGGACGTCTTCACGAAATCGGCGCCCGCGGCTACGGAAAGCTGGCACGCGGCCACCTTCTGCGCGTCGTTTAGCAGCGCCGTTTCCAAAATCACTTTCAAGATCGCGCCGTTCCGGTGGCAAGCTTCGGCCACCGCCCGAATGTCTTTTTCGACCGCCAGATTTTCGTCCGCGCGCAGCAGGCCCACGGCCAATACCATGTCGACTTCCGTTGCGCCGCAGCGGATCGCCTCTTCGGTCTCAAAGACTTTCGCCGCTGTAGCCATCGCCCCTAGCGGGAAGCCGGCGACGGTGCACGTCTTCACCGATGTGCCGCGCAGCTCCTGCGACACAAGCGGAACCCAACTGGAGTTCACACAAACACTGGCGAACGAATACGCTCGCGCTTCCGCGCAGACCTGCAGGATCTCGGCGCGTGTCGCGTCGGCGCGAAGCAGCGTGTGGTCGATCATTGCGGCCAACTTCGCGTCGCCGGGGCCGGACGCGACGACCGGAGCGGAAGGAGCGTCATAACCACCCGCTACGGGAGCCGGCGCGGGAACAACCGGCGCCGCGGGCCGGCCCAGCCTCGCCACGAATTCATCGCCAATCTGTGCGACCAGCAAGTCCAGTTCAGCGTCCGTCACCCGCGGTTCCCCTTGAAATTCTTCGTCTCAATCGCCGTTATCTTATCGATCCGCGATTGGTGCCGCCCGCCGCCCCACGGCGTGGCGAACCAGGTCCGCACCACGTCCTCCGCCTGGGACTCCGTCAGCATCCGTCCGCCGATGGTCAACAAATTTGCGTGATTATGTTCCCGGCTGTTGCGGGCTGTCGCCCGGTCATAACACAGCGCGGCGCGAACACCCGGCACCTTGTTCGCCACCATCGCCGACCCGATACCCGCGCCGTCCACCATCACACCCGCAAACGCCCGCCCGCCGCTCACGGCCAACGCCACTTTCTCCGCCAGGTCCGGATAGTCCACCGAACGCTCATCGAACGCGCCGGCGTCCTCCACCACGTACCCCATCGATGCAACAACGCCTTTCAGGAATTCTTTCATGCGGAATCCGCCATGGTCACTGCCTACCACCACGGTGCGGTGTGGCTCATTTGCCTTGTTAAACTCTTCCGGCGCCACTTCCACGATGGGCACACCGCGGTCTCTCGCCAGCTCCCGCGCCGACGGAGTAATGATAGTTCCGCACAGCACTTCCAGCACGCCGCCGAGCGGAATATCCCCCGTTGTGATCACTTGTCGCATGAGGCGCACTGACTATTGTAAATGGTCGGCGCAAAAAGCAAACGCGGGATGGTTGCCCATCCCGCGTTCACGAACTGATCGAAGATCAGAGGGGAAAGTTTAGCTTTCCTTCTTCTGCTTCTTCTTGCCCTTCTTCTTGGGCTCTTCCTTCTTCGTGTCGTCCGTGTTGGTGGCGGCAGCGAAGGTCACCATCGAGAAAGCGCCGAGAACCATCAGCGCGAGGATCTTCTTCATGATTCGTAATCTCCTTAAGGTTTCTGGCCACCGGAGGCAGACCAGACACAATCAGCATGCGGCAGATTCGTTCTTCCCGCGATCCCGAAAAAAGGCTATTTCGGGATACGAGTTAGGGGGGTACCCTCGCATCGGACCGGACTGGTTGTATTTTCAGGAGTATATCCCGTTCTTTGGGGATTGTGTAAACATATCTTTCCGATACGCTGGAAGTGGGCGATGTTCAAACAGATCACCGATAAGAGTATTCTGCGCGTTCTCATTTCGGGATTCGCGCTGGTTATCGTGCTCCTGCTGGTGTCCGGTTATGTGGGCGTCCACAACGCCCAGCAGATCCGCACCGCCGCCGAAAAACTCGCCGGTGAACAGGTGGTCACCAACCGCCTGATCGACGAAATCCACCGCGAACAGGGCGCTCTCAACGCCGTTTTTACCAACCTCAGCCAGGAGCCGGACTCCGTCGATCGCGACCAGATTCTCTCCCAGCTCAACGAAGCCGACCGCGTGATTGAACAGATCGTCGCCACGGGCAGCGGCACCAAAGATGAACCGCTATGGAAGCAACTCCGCGCCGCGGCCACCGCCTTCTCCGCCGAAGCCCGCCGCCTGCTGGCGGTGGAGGACGCCGAATCGCTCTTCTCCTATGACCTGCTGGAGCGGCACGAACAGGTTATCGAGATCGTCCGTAAGCTCATCGCCAGCGGAACGGAACGTTCCACGCTGGCGCAGGGCGAGCTCACCCAGAAGTCCGCCCGCCTTGTGAATCAATCAATGATCCTCATGGGTGCCTGCCTCACGCTGGCGCTCATCGTCGCCATTTTCACCGTCCGCGTCACCGCCCAGCTCTCCCGCCGCCTGGAATGGCAGGCCGGTGAGCTGAGCCGCGTCTCCTGGCACATGCTCGAGAACCAGGAATCGGCGGCTCGCAGATTTTCCCACGAACTCCACGACGAGCTCGGGCAGTCGCTCACCGCCGTGAAGGCCAATCTCGTCGCGCTCGCCCAGCCCGAATCCAACCGCCGTTTTGAGGACTGTCTCCGGCTGGTCGACGAGGCCATCAAAAACGTGCGTGAACTGTCTCAACTTCTCCGCCCGACCATCCTTGACGATTTCGGCCTCGACGCCGGTCTTCGCTGGCAATGTGAGCGCTTCCATGAGCGCACCGGCATTGACGTGAAGTACGACTCCAGCATCAGCGTTCGCCTGCCCGATGAAACCGAAACCCACCTGTTCCGCATCGCACAGGAGGCGCTCACCAACATCGCCCGCCATGCCCACGCAACGCGGGTCGAGATGACCCTGCACAAGGACGACGGCAAGGTGCGTCTGCGGATCAGCGACAATGGAAAAGGGATTGATGAAGGGGAACGTTCCGCGCGACGCGGAATCGGCATGACGGGAATGCGGGCGCGCGCCCGCAGCGCCGGCGGCGAACTGGAGATTCTCACCCCTGCCGGGGACAAGGGCTTAACAATCGAGGCGTGGGTCCCCGCGGACCCCATGAAGGATGAGCAAGAAGATACGAGTCTTATTGGCCGATGACCACGCGGTAGTGCGCCAGGGGTTCCGCATGATCCTCGGCGCGCAGACCGACATGGAGATCGTCGGCGAGGCTGGAAACGGGCGCGAAGCCGTCTCCATGAGCGAGAGTCTGCAACCCGACGTGGTTGTGATGGACGTCGCCATGCCGGAGCTGAACGGCATTGAAGCCACCCGCCGCATCATGGAGATGGTGCCCAGCGCCCGTATCCTCGCGCTCAGTATGCACAAGGACTCCGTCTATGTCCGCGAGATCCTCCGCGCCGGCGCCCGCGGGTACCTCCTGAAAGATTCGATCGACGTCGATCTCCTCGCCGCTGTCCGGTCCGTCGCCAAGGGCGAAGGCTATCTCAGCCCTGCCGTCTCCGACGCTGTTCTCTCCGACTATCGCAAGCACGTCACCGATCCCCTCGACCTCCTCAGTTCCCGCGAGCGCGAAGTGCTGCAACTGATCGCCGAAGGCAAAACCAACAAAGAGATCGCCACGCTCCTCAATCTCAGCGTCTACACGGTCGACGCCCACCGCGGCCGCATCATGGAAAAGCTCAATCTCCACTCCACCAGCGAGCTGGTCCGGTTTGCTGTGCGAAAAGGCCTGATCGATTAAGGGGTCGCGGTACAATAGAATTTCCGGCCTGCCTTTCGAATGCTCCTCTCGAGCTCTCTTTATTTCTTCTTTCTGATCGCGGTTTTCTTCCTGTATTGGCCCCTTTCCAAGTGGCGTGCGGCGGGGCTGGCCGTGTTGTTGTTTGCCAACTACTTCTTCTACGCCAAGTGGGATCTCTTCTACCTCGCGCTGATTCCCATTGCGTCGTCGATCGATTACACCATCGGCCTCTGGCTTGGCCGTACGAAATCGCCCGCGGGCCGCAAAACACTCGTATCGCTGTCGGTCCTGCTGAACCTCGCTATCCTCGCCGCGTTCAAATATGCGGGCTTTTTTCTGGAAAGCTGGGCGCAGTGGAGCGGTCAATCCGTTGGCAAATGGGAGTGGACGTTTCCGCTCGGCATCTCGTTCTACTGCTTCCAGTCGCTGACTTACACCATTGACATCTATCGCAAGGATGCCAAACCCACCGAAAGCTACCTGGCGTATCTCACCGCCGTCTCCTTCTTCCCCACCACGCTCGCCGGACCCATCACTCGCGTTGCCGACCTGCTGAAGCAGCTCGAAAAGCCCAACCGCGCGCTCGACGCAGGCGACGGCTCGCGCGGCCTCTTTCTCATCGGGCTCGGCCTGATGAAGAAACTCCTCATCGCCGACTACCTGGCCGAAAACCTCGTCAACCGCGTCTTCGACTTCCCTGGCCTCTATTCCGGTGGTGAAGTGCTCAGCGGCGTCTATGCCTACGCTTTCCAGCTTTACTACGACTTTTCCGGCTACACCGATATCGCCCTCGGCTCTGCGCTCCTGCTGGGCCTGAAACTTCCCATCAATTTCAATCAGCCCTACTCCGCCGCCAACATCAACGACTTCTGGCGCCGTTGGCACATCAGCCTCTCCAACTGGCTGCGTGACTACCTGTTCTTCTCCCTCCCCGGCAAGCGCAACGCCGTTATGCCTTACCTGAACCTGATCGTCACCATGGCGCTCGGCGGACTCTGGCACGGAGCGAGCTGGAATTTCGTCATCTGGGGGCTGCTCCACGGCGCCGGGCAGGCCGTTTCGCGCTTCTGGCAGGCGCGGCGCGGCCAGGCCAAACCGATTACCCCCGGCTGGTTCCGTACATTCGTCACCGTCCAGTTCGTCTGTTTCTGCTGGATCTACTTCCGGGCCAGTTCGCTCGATCAGGCCAGTCTCATCCTCGAGCGGATCACCTCGAATTCCTGGGCATTCGATAACGTCTCCGCTGGCCTTTGGATCGTCCTCGGCCTGGCCATCGCCGGTCACTACGCGCCCAAATCCTGGATCGATCAGCCCCGCGATCTTTTCATCCGCTCTCCGTTTTACGCCCAGGCGGCTGTGCTGTTACTCTTAGCCATCGCGATTCAATACGTCGCCGCAACCGGCGCCGCGCCGTTCATCTACACCAAATTCTGATGGCCTTCCCGAAGAAACCCGCGCTGACCCTCGCCGCCCTCGCCGCGATGATGACCGCGCCGGACCTTCTTCCGGCGTTCAAGGACTATCGCATGCTCGATTGGTCCACCGTGCCGCATGTGCTCGACTTTCAGGTCCGCACGCGCTCGGATGACCCCATCGCCGTCGAACAGGTGCGCCTCCGCCCCGACACGACTCCCGAAAAGGCGGACGCTCCAAAGCTCGTGGATACTGCCGGCGATCTGCAGCGCTTCTACGCCGCCCTCCACTCCACCGAACGCCGCGACGACGGCGCCGTCACCCGCATCCTCCATTACGGCGACTCCCCCACCACCGCCGACCTCATCACCGCCGATGTCCGCGTACTTTTCCAAAAGGAGTTCGGTGACGCGGGGCACGGTTTCGTGCTGATCGCCAAACCCTGGGCCTGGTACGGTCATCGCGGCGTCACCGTTAAGGGTTCCGGCTGGAAAATCGAGCCCGCTAACACCGCCGAGCTCCGCGATGGCCAGTATGGCCTCGGCGTCGTCAGTTTCCGCGGCGGCCCCGGCGCCAATTCCAAAATCACCCTCTCCGACGCCGGCCATACGAAGTTCGAAGTTGCCTGGCTGTCTCAGCCCGGCGGCGGCATGTTCCAGGTGGCGGCAGACGGACGGATGATCGGTACGGTCGACACGGCTTCGCCCGAGGTCATCGCCAGCTTTCAGACCTTCGCCGTTCCCGAGGGGTTCAAAGAAGTCACCATCGGCGGCGTCAGCGGCCGCGTCCGCCTGTACGGAGTGCGATTTATGAAGGATGCGCCCGGCGTGGAGTACAACTCGATGGGGGTTAACGGCGCGGCCATTACCATCCTGGCCCGGAATGTCGGCGAAGAACACTGGGGCGAGCAGTTGCGCCACGTAAAACCTCAGCTTGTGGTCATCAACTATGGGACGAACGAAAGCGTCTATGCAAAGTATGTGGACACAGCGTTCGAGCACGAGCTGGTGCGCGCCGTGAAACGGGTGAAGAAGGCCGTTCCGGAGGCGTCGATCCTTATCATGAGCCCCATGGACCGCGGACAGCGCATGCTCGGCGGTGAAATCGAGACCGTTCCTCCCCTCAATCGTCTGGTTGCTCTCGAACAGCGTGTCGCCGCCGAATACGGCTGTGCGTTCTTCAACACTTTTGAGGCTATGGGTGGTCCGGGCACCATGGGCCGCTGGTATACCGCCGAACCGCGTATGGTCGGTGCGGATCTCATCCACCCCATGCCGTCCGGCGCCAAGATCGTCGGGAACCTCCTTTATAAATCCCTCCAGGACGGATACCGCCGTTATAAACTGGCTCTCGCCAAGGAAAAGTTCGGTCCCCCGCCCGCCGGTCAACCCGAACCGGGAAGTTTGAGACAATAAAGGGTCCGCCGGAAATGGCCGATTGAATACCCAGGAGAGAATGCGACTATTCGCCTTCCAATGCGCGTGTGTGGTTTTCGGCCTTGCAGCCGCCTCCGGGGCGTCGGCGCCGAAGAAGAAATCTACCGCTAAGAAATCGACGGCCACCGCCAGCCGGAAGAAGGCGCCGGCCCGGAAAGGCACCACAGTCGCCACTCGCCGTCCTGTCGCGCGGCGGCCGGTCGCGAGCGCGGCCGTTGTCCCGGCTGCCATACGCGCCACCGCGAACGACGCCGTCTCCCAGTGGTTGAACGTCCCAGGGCTGATGGAGAATCCGGCGGCGCTGATTCCTTTTTTTGAACAGCTTTACCGCCTGGAACGCGGCGAATCGAACGGCATCCTGCGCGTTTTCCATTACGGCGACTCCCATACGGCGGCCGACGAATGGTCGGGTACCCTCCGATATCTGCTCCAAGCCCGCTTCGGCGATGGCGGCAACGGCTTTTCCCATGCCGGACGGCCATGGCTCGGCTACCGGCGGCTGGACCTGAAGAGTTGGAACACGAACGGCTGGTATAGCGATGGCCTGGTGGGCCGGGAAGGCGATGGACTTTATGGGCTGGCCGGCGTCAGCATGTCCACCGAGCGCGCTGGCGAGATGGTCAATCTCCAGACCGAGGCCGAACATGCCGAATTCCACTATCTCCGCCAGCCAGGTGGCGGCCGGGTGGAACTTTCCGGCAACGGCGCCGTAATTGAGGTCATCGACACCGATGGTCCCGGCATGCCGATGATTCACAAGCTGCCTCTCTCGCCCGGTTCCCACCTGCTCACCGCCCGCACGGTGGACCGCGGCAAGCCGGTTCGGCTCCACGGCTGGGTCACCGAAAACAACCGCGGACTGACCTGGGAAATGATGGGCATCAACGGCGCGCAGGCCTCCATCGGCCTCAAATGGGAAGATGCCGGGCTGGCGCCGGTCTACCAGCAGCATACGCCGGCTCTCATCGTGCTCGCCTACGGCACCAACGAAGCGCGGAATAAGGACTGGACGTTCGAAACCTATCGAGACATGTTTGTCTCCCTGCTCGATAAGTACCGCCGCCTGGCGCCCACCGCCGCTATTCTCGTCATCGGCCCGCCAGACCACCAGATGCGCACTCGCGCCGGGTGGGCGCCGCCCGAAAAGATCGACGTCATTCTTGAGGCGCAGCGCGCCGCCTGCAAAGCGCGCGGCGCCGCCTTCTGGGACATTCGCGACCGCATGGGCGGCAAAGGCGCCATGCGCCAGTGGGTTTTCGCCGGCATGGCGCAGGGCGATTATGTGCACTTCACCGGCCCGGGCTACCGGCTTCTCGGTGCGGCATTGTATAAGGAACTCATGGGCCAGTTCGCTACGTTCGCCCGCGTGCGTCGTGAGACCATGGAGCCCAAGACAGCGGTTTTTTCCGCGCCCGACCCGAATGGACAAACGAACACAAATCCTTGATATTATCCGCACAGTCGCCGGGAAAGATCCTTCGGTGGCTCCCGATGAGTCCCTGTTTGACAACGGCGTCCTTGATTCGTTTGGCCTGCAGGATCTGGTTACCGGATTGGAGAAGTCCTTCGGCGTGAAGATCCCCGATTCCGACCTCACGCCGCGGAAATTCGATTCCATCGAGCGTATAGAAGAGTATCTTCAGGAGCACGGAAAATAGGTGGCGTTTTTGAAAGCATTTGGTTCCTACCTCCCGGAAAGGGTAGTGACCAACGACGAGATCGGGGCGCGGGTCGGCTGTGACGCCGACTGGATCCGCAACGTTTCGGGCATTGACGAACGGCGCTTCGCCCGCGAAGACGAGTCGGTGATCGACCTCGCTCTCGGCGCGGCGCAGGACTGTCTCGAGCGCGCCAAAATCAAGGCCGCCGACCTCGGGATGATCCTCGTCGCCAGCGGCTCCTGGGACCGCCAGTTCCCCGGTCCGGCCGCTTCCGTCGCCAACCGCCTCGGCTTGGACGCAACGCCTTCTCTGGACATGCCCATGGCCAGCGCCGGCTCGCTCTTTGGCATCTCGCTCGCCTCGCGGCTCTGCTCCTCTCTCGGCCCCATTCTGGTGATTGGCGCGGAGAAGATGTCGAAGGTCGTCGAACGTGAACCCATGGAGCGAGGCGTCGCCATCTTATTCGGCGATGGCGCAGGCGCCTGCCTTGTCCATCCCTCTTCCGGTTTCGCGCGTATCGTCGATTGCGGCCTCTACTCCGACGGTGCCTACGCCGAGGACCTGAAACTGCCGTTCAGCTCGCCTCTCGAAATGAACGGCCGCTCGGTTATCCTGCAAGCCTCCCGCAAAATCCCGCGCGCCATTGCGGCGCTGCTGGAACAGCACCGCCGCCGAGCCGCCGATGTAGCCGTCTTCCTCATGCACCAGGCGAATCAGAACCTGATCGCCCGCGTCGCCCAGGCGCTGGAAGTCGCCGAAGACAAGTTCTACTCGAATATCAAGCGATTCGGCAACACCTCGTCCGCGTCTATGCTCATCGCCGCCGCCGAGTGGGCGAACGCCAATGAACTCCGCCCCGGTGAAACGCTTTGCTTCGCCGCCTTCGGTGCCGGTTTCCACTGGGGCGCGCTGCTTGCCGAAGGCTCGTCGTGAAGGCTTCCGTTGACGAAATTCGCGAGCGGTTTGATAACGATGTCGAGCGATTCTCCAACCTCGAGACCGGGCAGATAGCAACGCAGGACGCCGCTCTCGTGCTCGAAATGATCGCCGCATCGGCCAAGCGCGTCACGCCAGACGCCACTCGCCTTCTCGACCTCGGCTGCGGTGCCGGCAACTTCAGCCTCAAGTTCTCTCAGTTCTTCGAACTCTCAAACATCACACTCGTGGATCTCAGCGCCAACATGCTCGATCGTGCCATGGAACGCTGTAAGTCCACCCTTGCGGAACTCCGCGCGATACAGACCGACATTCGTGACCTTGATCCTGAGCCCGGGTCGCAGGATCTGATCGTCGCGGCGGCGGTCCTTCACCACTTGCGCGCCGAAGTCGAGTGGGCGTCGGTCTTCCGCCAACTATACAAAGCGCTCCGCCCCGGCGGCAGCTTATGGATCTGGGATTTGGTGGCGCATGACATTCCCGGAGTACAGGCCGAGATGTGGGAGCGCTACGGCGCTTATCTGGCGTCGTTGAAAGGGGACGAATACCGCGAAAAGGTCTTCGCTTACGTGGAATACGAGGACTCCCCCCGCAGCGTGGCGTTTCAACTCCACCACCTCCGCGCGGCTGGATTTCAGGCGGATGTGCTGCACAAGAACGGCTGCTTCGCGGCCATCGGGGCTTATAGAAGCTAGCTGTCCGATCTGCGGCGTCGGCGCACCAGCGCAATAATTCCAGCCACCGCGCCGGCTATGACAACATTGAAAATTGAAGGCACCTCAGGCATATGGTCCGCCGTATCCACGAACGGCGAAAAGGAATCGGCTACAAATGTTGGGGCGGCAGGGAGAATCAAACGGAGTGAGGTGAGTGAAGCTGTCGCCGCCTGAGCCCAAAGAAATCGGTTGTAATCTTCATCCTGCGAATCAAACACTAGCAGGCGGCTACTCTCAAAGCTAACCCTTGACGGCATGATCGCTTCTTCTGCTACTTGCGGAGAAGTCAAAAGTCCGACCGTCTGGTTGGTAAGCTGTAATTGCTGGAGCCACGCCGCGCCGGCTTGCGCATTGTTACCTCCGTCAATCAGGAGGTTGCGAACAGGGCTCGCCGCCACCAGCGCATAGCTTTCCGTGAATGGTTGATATCCGGCCCGGACTCCTTGGATCGGCCGGGAGTCAGCCTCAATTCCGGATCGCCACGCGTCGGCAAGGCCAAAATTTCCGGTAGTTTCTACCTGCCCCCCGCCCAAAAGGTTCCACGGAACTTCTCCGGATTCGCCAATTGCGCCCGGCAAAATGAACGAAGCAGAATAGACCGCTACTCCGAAGGTCAATGAAACCGTGACTTCGGTCAAAAGTCTGCAAACAATTGAGGCCATAACGATTTACCTCTTAACAGCATCCATTTGCCGCATCTCATCGCGCGACAACGCACGGACCACCGGCAGCGGCAAAAGTTATCGCCCCCGGCGGGTTTCGGTTCCCTGTTGGTCCGCCAGGACCAACAAAGCAAAGGCTTCAGCTACAACGCCTCCAAAGCCAGGAGTACGAACGCCACTTCCCTATCGGCGTTGAGGTCGACACTCTCTCGGGCATCAGGACTCGGTCGGCCTCACACGGGCACTAAAAAGCAATTGGTGTTCCAATCGCTGGCTGTCCCTGGAAGTGGACACTGCCCTCGAAACGCACATCGACTCTGGCGGGCTCAACATATCAATAGCTCAGCATCACGTTTCAACATCACCAACTCCGTGCGGCGAGGGTGGTGGTAAAGGGGTCGCGCTATCACATTCTTCACTTAGAAGCGCGTCCAGATCCCCTTCCATTCAATTCCGATGGCCTCCTCAACGGCCCGAAAGCCGGCCAGCTTCACGTCGCTACTTCACGTCGTCCGCCTGGAACCTGACAATTGGGGTTCATCGCGCCCAACTCCCCCAAGAGCACTACCGCCTCAATCTTCATCGACCCCGAAGTCGACGGCTTCCCCGATGTCCGAATCCTCCCGAAAAGCCAAAATTCAGTCCCACTTCAGCCCAACCAGGAATTCACCTTTCCCCTGATGGGGATCCGCGCGAAGTTCGATGCGCAAGTAATCACCGCCGGTATCTACGCCGGCGGCACGACCACTGGCGATCCCGTTCTCCTCAAAAGCCTCCAAACCCGCCGCGCCAACATGCTCCTTGCCGTCGACACCGCCCTGGAAACTCTCATTGACGCTAGCCGGCGCAACGTGCCTCGAGCGCAACTCGTCAACCAGTTCAAAAAACCTCGCCAACGCTCTCCACCGCTGGTATGTCCCCGTTGAACAACAAATCGGCCGCGGGCTTTATCAGTCCTATGTCGGCAAGCTAATCAATCTCCCCGAACAGCCACTCGGAACGCCATTCCCACCCGGCGCGTTCATTGAACAGGAGACCGCCGCTCTCAACCAGCATAGGGTGAAACTGCTGGCCGCTATCTCTGCCATCGGCGGATAGAAACTTCGCCTCAGCGCCAGTGGCGGGGATGGCGCCTATAAGAACAGGTATCCGTAAAACGCTGGAAATTATCGCGTTAAAGCAGCTTCCCCACGGCCGCCTCAATCGTCGCGACGGAAGTCTCGCCCTTCCAGAGCTGCACCTTGCGTCCGGCCTTGTCGTATAACACCAGGGCGGGGAGTTCGCCGCCCCACTTCGGATCGATCAGGCGGATGAACACGTCATCGTCCTTCGGCGCTTTCAAATAGGTTGCGCCCGTCACTCCGGCCTTTGCCAGAAACTCTCGCGCTGTATCCGCATTCTCCGGTTCGTCGGCGCTAATCGGCACCAGCACCAGCCCCTTTGCCTTCAGCCGCGCTTCCAGCTTGGCGAGCTCCGGCAACTCCTTACGGCACGGCACACACCAAGTGGCCCAGAAATCCACTAGGACAACTTTGCCTTTCTGCGCGGCGAGCATCTTCGGATAGCCGATTTCGTTGATCTTCTGCAGTGGCTCGGCGGCAAAGCTGAGTGCGGCGGCGGCAAGGATAAGTGCGAATTTCATACTTTCTTGATAGCGCACCCGAAGGCGCGGATGGATTTTATCGAAACCGGACGCCCGGCGAGGAGATCATCGACGGCAATTTTGACGGCTTCGACCTTCACTCGGGCCGGATTGCGCGAGTCGTCGATGGCGCCCTGATAGCGCGGCGCGCCGCTCGCGTCGATCACAACCACTTCCGGCGTCAACGTCACACCAAAACGGTCGGCGACGGTATTGCGCCAATCCTTGAAAAAAGGCACCGGGAACTTCACGTCGGCCGCATACCGTTCGGTTTCCGCCGCGGACTCGTTGTCGTTTGCGTTGACCAACAGCAGGCGGACCGCCTTGTCTTCAAAATGCTTCGCCAGTGCGCGGATTCGCTCCTGGTAGGCGTTCGAGATCGGACAAACTGTCGACAGGAACACGATCACCGTGGCGCGGTACTCCTTCACGTCCACGTATTCGGGCATCCCATCGGTACGGCTCAGCCGAATCGCGGCGGCGCTCCATGCGGGTGCCGGGATAAATCCACCGAGAAAGAGCCGCCGGTTCACTGTTTCTTGTTCTCGAGCTTCAGGTGCATGATGGCGCGCTTGCGGTCGTCGAACGTCGAGAGCGTGCGCGCCGGACTCACCATGCCCTTGGCTTCCGCCTTCAGTTCATAGTCGACGTTGGTCGACAGTCCCTGAAAGCTGAAGATGCCATCCGCCTTAGTGATGAAGCTGCGAACCTGCATGGTCTTGGTGTTCTTCAACTGCACAACGGCGCCCTCGACGAGTGTGTCGTCCACCATCCGAATGGTACCGGTGACGGCGCGCACATTCGGGTCATCGCCCTTCTTGTCCTTTTGCGAGCCGGGCAGCCAGTTGCCGTACCCCGAACCCTTCTGCTGGCTCTGCGCAACAAGCGCCGCCGTGCAGAAAAGCGCTACGGCGAGTACTCGGGCGATCATTGTGCGCGGCATAAAAGGGGGGAGCTCCTGGTTTGTTCGATGCGGTTATGGAACCGCTGGTTTCAGTGTGAAGAAGACATCCATCCGGGCGCCGGGCGCCGCCGTTGTCTCCTTTTCCTCGGACTGAAGGCCTTTTGCGGAAACCTTCACCTTATATTTGACCTCGTCCGGCGGGAGATAGAAAGCGAATTCGCCGCGGCCGTCGGAGATGGCTTTCCGGACTTTGGGTCTCTTTCCATCGGTACGGACTTCGGTGAGCTCCACTTCGGCGCCACCAATGGCGAAGCCGGGATCGCGGAACACCGTACCCGCAATGACGGCCGCCATCTTCTTCTCCTTCTCTTTTTCTTTTTTCCCGGCGGCTACCAGGCCGGCAGGCAGAAGCAGTGCGAAGAACGCGCGGCGGGCGGTGCTAGCGCCAGTCTTCGTCGTCTTCCTCTTCCTCTTCGAAATCGTCGGCGTCTTCATCGCCGTCTTCGTAATCGTCCTCATCCTCGTCGTCGTCATCCTCATCTTCGTCATCGTCGTCGTCGACGGCTTCGAGTTCGAGGGGTTCCTTGCTGGAAACGCGGACCATCTCGCCGCATTCTTCGCAAGTCAGTTCGTCTCCCTCGTCCAGTTCTTCCTCGTCAAAGTCGAGGGCGGCGTCACACAAGGGGCAATTGACCATAAGTGAATCCTGTGTTTCCTTCCTCCGCAAATCCGTGTCGCGGTATTGGGTCACGATAAGTAGTTGTCCATCACGCGCCAGTGCCTGGCGCGGTGCGGTTCTCAGTCATTGTACAAAGGCACCGGACGATTGCAAGTTGCGTCAAATTCTAATGACCGGCGGCTTGCGCGGGACGAAGCGATTCCGCATATCCGAGGATCGTATCGTAGTCCAACGTGACCAGCGTCTTTTCAATGTCCTCGCCGGTCTCAATCATCTTTTTTAAGTGCCCCGCGGCGATGCGGTGGACCCACGGGTCTGTGACGGGCTGCTCAGTGGCGTGGCTGGCTTGGAGCAGGAACTTGTGGGGCAGAGCGATGATTTTCTCTTCGCGGATGCCGCCGGAAGAGATTTCGAATTTGACGTCCACGGTATCCGCGTGGCGGATGGAGATGCCGTTCTGCGACCAAAGGAACTCCACGGTCCAAATTGCACCGAAGGGATCGGGACCCGCTTCGAACGTGCGGTAGTATTCGCTCATGCACTCGTTATTGTAACTTGCCGGCCAGCAGGCCGCGCGCGCCCAGCCACTCGTGGAAACGGATTAACCACTCTTTCACAGGGCCTTTCATGTCGTCCCGCAGGCCAAAGCCGTGGCCAACACCGCTGTAGACGTGCAACTCGGAAGACACCCCGGCTTTCTTCAGTGCCAGGTACAGCTCGGGCAGGCCCTGCGAGATATTCTGACGGTCGTTCTCGCCGCAGACCAGGAACGCGGGTGGCGTGTCCTTGGTCAGGGGCATGTTCTTCGGAATGGCGGGATAGATCAACGCCTGGAACGCCGGTTTCACTGTATGGACGGCGGCCAACGCGGCCAGCTCGCCGCCTGCCGAGAATCCCATTATCCCCACCTTCGCCGGGTCGATCGTCCACTCCGCCGCCCGCGCCCGGACCACCTCGACCGCCTTCACCGTATCGGCCAGCGCGTCGCCCTCCACGGTGTACTTCGAGTCCTTCTCCCGCGCCAAACGATACTTTAGAACGAATGCCGCCACGCCATGCTCGCTCAGCCAGCGGGCGACGTTGTGTCCCTCGTGGTCGGTCCACAACTCGCGGTGGCCGCCGCCGGGGGCGATGACGACCGCGGCGCCAGTCGGCGCGCCGGGCAGGTACGGCGTAATCGTTGGCCGGTGTACCCCGGAGACCACCCGTTCATTACGCGGCGGGGCCAGTCGCGTGTTCTCGCCAGGAGCCTCGGGGTTCAGGCCGGAGAACAGCACGACCTCCGCGCCAGGGTTGGCCGCGAAGAGCGGAATTGTGACAAGGGTAACCAGCGGAAATCGCATTTGGCGATAGCTTATCAGCTAGCGCACACGTCTCAGGCGGGTCTCCGAGTAGGTCTCAAATTCCCGGCCAGGCTCCGCCAGCGCGAAAGTCTCCACGATCTCATTTGGAGAAATCACCCGGTACGTTTCCTTTGCGCGCCATCCGCCCGGTATGTTCTCTATGTTCGTTGTGACAAACTCCAGCGATTTCCCGTCCTCGCTGGCTGTGGTGAGTGTGTACTCGTTCACGAAGCCCTCGCCGTGAAACTGGCGCAGAACGAATTTCTTTTGCATCCGGTCGTAGCTGAATAAACCCAGGTCTTCGTGAACCTCCCCTTTGGCGCCCGGCTTTCGCGGTTCGTAAACGCTTTTGTTCCGGCAGACCAGGAATCGGCCGTTTAGATCGAACCGGTATTCCCGGCTGCTGACGCCCTTCCCCGGTTGCCCGCTTGCGGGCCCTTCCCACTTGCCTTCAAACACCCGCAGCAACATCCAAGGGTCCGTTTGTCCGGGCAAACCGCCCACAAGGGCCGCCACGGCGATCAGCATTCTGATCTGGCTCATAGCCGATAGTCTACTAGTCTAGGCAGGCGCAGTTGATCTCAATAGCATCGTTGCAGTCGGCTGGAGTCAGTCGATCAGCTTCAGCGATAGTTGAGTGGCGGATAGCCCTATGAGGCCGTTGTGGCTCCCATTTTATCCACGCGTGATGTGAATTTTCAGCTTCACGAGCTCCGTATGTAATGAAGAGATGGCGCCCTCTACTCTGTTCGGATGGGGAACTTCTTTCCCTGCGAGCGGATCGAGTATGGTCGCTTCCAATTGTTCCAAGGAGCGAATGGCTCTTTGCATTTCGGCGTGCAAGCTCATTCCCGATGCATCGGCTGCCGTATGGATGCGGGGAAATGTCATTCGATAATCGCTTAAGTTCGAGGGCAACCTTCTTCTTCTCGGAATCGGGGAATCGGCCAATTGGACTCTTTGCAAATTCTTTGTCTATCAGCGCGTGGTTTTAGTGAGCCGGCAGCAAAAAGCATGTGACCTTTGAAATGTTTGTTTCATCTTAGCTGGCATGGCGATGGGAACGCGAAAAAAGCGCGAGCGGCAGCAGGAGTTCTGGATTGCGAGCAATAGCGTGGTCGAGCCCGCCGGCAACGTTTTCTATGACCGTCTGAATGGGATTCTGGACGAGCACAAGTTCGATCAGAAGGTGGAAGCGATACATCTCGTCATCCACCCGCGCCGCCTCATCGATCAGCACGCTTTCGGAATCGATCCAGCAACAGGTGCGCGACGGACACCTCGCCCCGCAGATTGCCATGCGCTATCTGGCGCCGGCGGCGCGCATCGATCCGGGGCAATGCGAGCGCATGGCGCAGGTCTTCGCACAACAACACTGGGTCACGCGCCAAGCCGCCGATTTCTACAACGCCTGGCGCAACGCCCGAGGCCTGGCCCGCGCGCGGATTCTGGCCGAGCCGGAACTGTTTCTAAAAACGCGGCAGCGGATTTCGGCGGAGTGGCTGGAGAAGCAGCGTGTTCATTGGGGTGCGGCGCGGTTTCGGCGGGAGTATTTGGCGGAGTTCATCCAGGATGATGAGTCGGCGTTCGATGCGTAGCTGGTGGAGGGGGCGATGGATGACGGGGTGAGTCCGGTGGAGTTGGGATCGCGGAGTTTAGGCGGGAGTTTTTGACGCGGGTTCGGTGAGGGCGCGAAAAGGCACGGAAAAGGCGACGCTCCCTTGCGGTCGCGGCCCGGTAGAGCGGGAGCGGGAAATAGAGCGGTGGCTGGAATCAGAGCGGTGGCTGGCAGGTTGAATTCAAGAGGAGAAAACGTGTCGCGACGGGTCTGCGGCAATTCCAACATCGCGTCGCGTGTGAGCCATGCGAAGGCGAAACAGCCAAGGAACACGGTCGACAAGACGCCGGCGAAGAGCGCACGAAGTTTGCGCCCGGTGGGTTGGACCATGTTCCGATTGTCAGCTTATGGAGCGGAATCCGGAGGGCAGCGATCGGCGAGGGTGGCCGCGATGTCTGTCAATCGGCGGGTAGGGCGGCAGAGGAGCCTTGAAGCCGACAGCCACCGAGGCGTTCCCAATGTCCGAGTAGCCGGCAACGCGTTAAGCGACCAATGCATGTTGACGACGATAAGAGAGGTTAACATCGGCAAAAGAACTCCACTGACGCGGGACTACTGAATGTTTACCACCGCCAGTGGCGTGTTAGCGCCACTCACGGTCGCGACAACCGGCCTCTCACCGCTTCCGATACCGGAAGGCACCAGCAAGTTGAATTGGTACAGACCAGTGGATACCATCGCGGCAAATGCTGGCGCCACCGGAACACCCCCGATGGTGAATGTTACAGGATTACTGGTCACAGCCACGCCGCTGAACGGCCTGCCTGCGGGAACCGCCGGATTCGTGGCGCCGAAGCCGACGCCGTAGAGGATCAGGTATTCTCCGGGCTTCACAGGGCGCGTCTTATAGGCAAATGCGCCAACCGGCCCAACGAGGTCGTACGTGCCCCCGCCATAGGCACCGGACCCATCGGGCGTCAGAACGACGCCGGCAACGTGCTTGTTGTCCAGCAGACTCAGCGAAGGCCCGACGGCGCCCACGGTCACCGTGAAGCCGGGGCTTCCGGCGGCGGAGTTCACCACCACGGTGACAACGCCCGCGGGCAGATCATCGGGCGCCTGCACGTTTATCTGCAACGGGCTGACCAGCCACAGATAGCCAGGCTTGCCGTTGAAGGTGACGCTCGAGATATCGCCGAGCGTAGTTGGGTTGGTCCCATTTGAGAGCGGCTTTCCGTCCCACACGGTCGTTCCCGAAGACAGACTCGCGCCGTAGATGGAAACCCAGGATCCGGGCTGAATGGTGGTGGAGGAACTGAAGATGGGAGCGATGCCGGAAACAGCGGGCGGAACGGGCGACTGATTGAAGGCGATTTTCTGTCCGGCGACAGCGACGACCCCGGAACGCGAGATCCCCGAAGTGTTGGGGCTGAAGGACAAGCCGAGGGTTCCGTCACCCATGCCGCTCCCGCCGGCATCCAGCACGATCCAGGGCACTTCACTGGTCGCGGTCCATCTGCACCAGTACGGTGCGGACACGGCGGCGGAACCGGACCCGCCCACAGCGGCAGGCGGCGTGCCCTTTGCCGTCAAAGTGAACGAGCATGGCGCGGCAGGCAGATTCTCATTCATGGCTCTCGCAGCCGGACGGAGGGTGACGGGGTCGCTGAAGAATCCCAACACATCGATAACGGGGGTATTGCTATTTCCGCTGATCCCAGGAAACCATTCCGGGTAGAACCAGGTGAGTCCGACGATGTTGGGATTACCGCTGCTCCATCGCAGGAGGGTGCTCCAGAAACCCGCCTGACCGGCATCCGAATAGGGAAAGCCGGACATGGGAGGAAGAAGGCCGGGGGCCGCCGCCGCGGGATATGCGGTCTCTGCAATAAACACCGGCTTTCCCAGTGCCGCTATCCGGTTTACGAGGTTGTCCAGCCGCTGCATATAACTTTGCGCGGTGTGGCCCGACAGATCGGTGTAGTTGGGATAGGGGAGTGAGATGGAGGCGACATCGTACGGAACGCCGAACGTCTGCATGGCTTTGAAGAAGCCTGGCACCTGATCCGTGCCCGGTCCTACGTTGCCTTCGACGTGGAGTGCGACACGCGCGCCTGGGTCGGCGCGGCGGATGCCTCGAATGGCTGCTCTCAAAAACTTCGCTTCTGCTGGCCAAACGGCACTTTCCATGTAACTCACTGATTCGGTCGGGTTCACACCCGGTGGCGGCGCGGCGGCCCGGTCTCCGGGAAGAAAATTCATCATGCCGTAGAGGATTTCGTTGCCCGGGTCGTAGAGATCCACCTTAATTCCCTGGCTCTGGAGCCAGCTTGTGGTTTCGAAGGTGTATTGCTCAATTCGAGTCGCCGTATCATCCACGCTTAGACCCTTCCACGCGACGGGCGCAACCTGGTTCCAGGAGTCGCTGGGCCCGTCACCGAGGTAGAAACAGGCGTTGATGCGCATACCCGCTGCCATCGCGTCCTTGAAGAGTTGCGCCACCATTTCCCGCGATGACCAGTACGAGTTCTTCCAGCCGAGTTTCGCCCATTGGTCCGAAGGAGTGGAGGCGAGTTCGGGATCGCTGCCGGTCGTCATGCAACCGCGGGCCATGGTCATCCCCTGAGCCGCGAGTTGCTCCATGGGCCGGTAATTCAGGAAGCCCGCGTTCCAGCGCCGGATGGCTTCATTGATGAACTGACCGCCGATCTGATAGCTCGCGCGCTTCTGCATGCTGGCCGGCAATTGGTAGGTCTTGTAGTCGGTGACGCCGGAGTTCACCTGGAAATTGCTGAGAGTGGTGGCAAAGCTGACCGAAGGGATAAACTTCGCCGTCTGGAGCGCGATCCGCACGGGCCCCTTAAACGCTGCGACGCTGCCTAGTTCCACCCACCCGTTGCCCGTGTTGAAGCTGAAGTGATAGCTCCCGGCATTGGAGACAATCCGGAGCGAACCGCTGCCTGCCGAACTGGCGAAAAACCGCGTTTTGGAGGTGCCGGCCAGATCGTCCGCGCGGGATGCAAACGTAAAGCCTTCGGTATTCGCGAAGCGGCTTCGGAAGATCTCTATCCAGTTCGGGTCGTCCTGAAAAACCATCAGACCCGCCCCGATGAGGGAGCCACCGGCGGAAACGGGAATAGGCGAATTCCATCCCGAGCCCAGAGAGAAATCGACCTGCACATCAAAGTCCCCGGAAAACTGATAGAGCGTGAATGCGCGCATCTGGGAGAGCGCCGTCGATCCGTTAAATGAGGTCTTCAGGCCAGACCCTGTGCTGATTGCGGCACCGCTGTCGGAAAGCAGGTCCCACTTACCCAGATCGAGGCGGCTGGCCGTGAACGCATCGTCGAGGAGCGTGCCGGACTGGGCTCCGAGCACCGCGACGGCCAGCACCACTAGGGTAAACGAACGCATAGGCAAAGCCTTCCTCCACAGCAAGCTCAAACTGCATGCATTCACGTTGGTTCGCCTCCCGAAGCGTTTAGATTCGCAGTATGGTAACATGACCGCCGTCGGCCAGGGCCTTCTCGGATCGAACTATTAACTGCGACTTAATAATCTAGCCCCGCTGTTTGTCAGCTAGCCTGGATGAGTGAGCAGCTATCGCGAGGACCTCGCCTACATCAACGACGCCGGGTTCTCCGATTTCACGGCCGGCGCCACGCCGGGCGTGCTGGCGCTGCTGCGCCGGGCGGGCGTTCGGAGCGGTCTGGTCGTCGATCTTGGTTGCGGCAGCGGCCGGTGGGCCGAGGCGTTAGGGAAGGCCGGATATGAGGTGCTTGGCGTGGATCTGTCGCCGTCCATGATCCGCCTGGCGCGGAAGCGCGCGCCGCGGGCGAGGTTTCAAACCGGGTCGCTGCTGAGCGCGAAACTCCCGCCATGCGACGCCGTGACTGCCATCGGCGAGATCGTGAATTATCAATTCGATCCGCGGCATTCGCGCGCTTCGCTGACGGGGCTTTTTCGCCGCGTCCACGCGGCCTTGCGGCCAGGGGGCATGTTCATCTTCGACGTCGCGGGTCCGGACCGCGTCCCCGCCGATGTGCCGAATCGCTATTTCCAGGAGGGCGGCGACTGGTCGATCCATGTCGAAGTCGACGGGAATGCCCACACTCGGTGGATGACGCGGAAGATCGTCTGCTTTCGCAAGAACGCCTCGGGGCGCTATCGGCGCAGCGAAGAGCTGCACAGGCTGCGCTTGCTCGATTCGGCGGAAGTTGTAGCGGAGCTCGAATCGATCGGCTTCCGCGCGAAGGCGCAGAACGGCTACGGCCGTTTCCGGCTCTATCCTGGGATGCAGGCGGTGGTGGCGCGGAAGCGTTAGCGGCCGCGAATCAGCGCGAGGAACTCGTCGCGCGTCTCTTTGCGTTCGCGGAATTCGCCGAGCATGGCGCTGGTGACCGTTGCCGAGTGCTGCTTTTCCACGCCGCGCATCATCATGCAAAAATGCTGCGCGTCGCAGGCGACAGCCACGCCCTTCGGCTTCAGAATTTCCATCAGCGTTTGGGCAATTTCCTGCGTCATCCGCTCCTGCACCTGCAGGCGCCGGGCGAATACATCGACAATACGCGGAATCTTGCTGAGCCCGATCACCTTGCCGTTCGGGATGTAGGCGACGTGCGCCTTGCCGTAGAACGGCAGGATGTGGTGCTCGCAAAGGCTGAAGAATTCGATGTCCTTCACGATCACCATTTCGTCGTACTCGACGTTGAACAACGCTCCGTTGACGATCTTGGCGATGTTGGCGGCATACCCGCCGGTCAGAAATCTCAGCGCCTTTTCGGCACGCTCCGGCGTCCGGACAAGACCTTCCCGGTCGGGGTCTTCCCCGAGTCCGGCGATGATTTCGCGGACGTTCTCCGCCAGTTTGCCCGTCTCCGGAATGGGCATGGACTGCACTACGGCTTTACGCTTCATACCACCTCTTCGATGACCGGAAGTTCGATAACGTTCCGCTTAGTTTCTTGCACGCGGATGTGCGCCAGCGCCGGAAATCCGGACGGCCACGCGGCGTGGAGGCGGTTACGAACGTCGATGGCCATGTTTTCCGTCGTTGCCGTGGTGCTGGCGAAGCTGGGGAGATCGCGGTTCAAGTACTTATGATCGTAGACCGAAACCACTTCGCGATGAACGGCTTCGTCGAGCGCCGCAGAGTCAACCACGAGGCCGGTTACCGGGCTGACTTCGCCTTCGACGGTGACGGCGAGGATGTAGTTATGCCCGTGGCCATACGGGTTGTTGCATTTGCCGAACAGCCGCCGATTCTCCTCATCGGAGAGGTTCGGCAGATGCAGCCGGTGTGAGGCGCTGAAATGATAGTTCCGGGTTAGGCGAACGGTAGGCATCGGCGCCGCTCACTTTCCGTAATAATCGACGAAGGTGTCTTCGGTTTCGTAGAGACGGACGGAGTGCAGGTGCGCCGGCGTGTCCTTAAATTGCGGCTCCAGGCGGCGCCAGATTTCAATAGCCAGGTTTTCGGTGGTCGGGATCACCTTATCGAACGGAGGGACTTCAAAATTCAGATGGCGGTGATCCATCGGGTCGATCACCTCACGCATCACGACGTCTTTTAAGTCCTTTAGATCGTAGATCATGCCTGTGGCCGGGTCGGGCGTGCCGGCGAGCGTGACTTCCAGTACATAATTGTGGCCGTGGCCGTTGGTGTTCGCGCCGGGCCCATAAAGGCGCACGTTTTCGGCGTCCGAGAGCTGGGAACTCCGGCAAATGTGGGAAGCGGAAAACTCGGCGCGGCGGGAAATGTACATGAGAGAGTGACTACCGGTTAGATGCGGGACGGCGGGAAGGCGATACACTTACAGTATAAGAGATTACGATGGCGAAATTTGGAATTGACAAGGCGCTGCGCGCCGGAATACTGCTGCTTACGGTCGCTTTGGTAGCTGTCGTTGCAAGCACGTTGCGTGACCACGTGGTCGTGGCCGGAGACTCGGCGCCCGATTTCGCGGTAACGACCGAAAGCGGCCGGAAAATTTCGCTCGACAACTTCGGCGGCAGAGTTTTGGTGCTGAATTTCTGGGCCACCTGGTGCCCTCCGTGCATCAACGAACTCCCATCCCTCAACCAGATGGCCGCAGAGTTGAAGGGGAGCGGCGTTGTTGTCCTGGGCGTCAGCGTGGACAAAGACAAGGCCGCATACGATAAGTTCTTGAAGAGGGTGCGGCTCAATTTTGAGACCTCGCGAGACCCGGAAGCGGCGATCAGTGTCGACTACGGCACGTTCAAATACCCGGAAACGTACGTGATCAGCCGCGAGGGCAAAGTCCTGGAAAAATTGATCAATGAGCAGGATTGGATGGCGCCGCAACTTCTCGCGCGGCTCCGGGGGTATGCGCGCTGATGGTCGACGCCGATACAAAGCGCTGGCTGCGGGCAATTGCCGGAGACAACAATGTTCTCGACGCCGATATCGACCTGAGGCTGTATGAATACGATGGCGGTGTGGACAAGCACCGGCCGGAAGTTGTCGTTTTTCCGCGTGGTACTGAGGACGTAGTGAAGATCGTCAACCTCGCGCGCGAGCGGAAGGTTCCGTTCGTTGGCCGTGGTGCCGGGACCGGGCTAAGCGGTGGCGTGATCCCTCGCGCGGGGGGCATCATGATCTCCTTCGCGCGGATGAACAGGATCCTCGAAATCGATTTGGAGAATGAGCGGATCGTCGTCGAGCCGGGCGTAGTGAATCTCGATGTCACGCTCGCCGTGCAGGCCCAGAAGTACTTCTATGCGCCGGATCCGTCGAGCCAGCGCGCCTGCACGATCGGCGGCAACGTGGCCGAGAATGCCGGCGGGCCCCATACGCTGGCTTATGGCGTGACCACCAATCACGTGCTTGGACTGGAGGCCGTGCTGCCGGATGGATCGGTGATCCAGATCGGCGGCAAGGCACAGGATACGCCGGGCTATGACCTCGTCGGCTTGCTGACCGGATCGGAAGGCACGATGGCGCTGGTGACGAAGATTGTTCTGCGCCTGATGCGGCAGCCGGAATTGGTGAAGACGACGCTTGCCATCTTCGATTCCACCGAGCATGCCGGCAACACCGTGGCGGAGATCACCGCGCGGGCGATTACGCCGGTGGCGGTTGAGATGCTCGATGGCGTGATGCTCCGCATGGTGGAAGAGGCGACACATGCGGGCTATCCGATGGATGCCGCGGCGGTGCTGCTGATTGAGTTGGAAGGACTGGCCGAGGCTGTCGAAGAGCAGGTGGAGCAGGTGCGCGAAGCCTGCATGGCGTGCGGCGCGCGCGAGTTTCGCATTGCCCGTGATGCCGCCGAACGCGATTTGCTGTGGAAGGGCCGCAAGAACGCCTTTGGCGCCGTTGGCCGGGTCAGCCCCTTCTACTACGTGCAAGATGGTGTGGTGCCGCGCACACGCATCGCTGAGACACTGCGTTTTATTGGGGAAGTCAGCGAAAAGTACGGCCTGGCGATCAGCAACATCTTCCACGCCGGCGACGGCAACATGCACCCGATCATTCTCTTCGACGCACGCAAGCCCGGTGAACTCGAGAAGGCGCAGCATGCGGGCGAAGAGATCCTCTCGTACTGCGTCTCCGTTGGCGGCTCGATCACAGGCGAGCATGGTGTCGGCATGGAGAAGATGGAGTTGATGGGCAAGTTGTTCACGCCCGAATCACTCGATATGATCGGAAAGTTCAAGAATCTGTTCGACCCCACGTGCCTGTTGAATCCGGGGAAGGTTCTGCCGACCGGACGGGGCTGCATGGAGATTCACCAGAAACCGCTTACCGCGTCCAACATGCTGTAGAGAGGTAAGTGCAATGAAAACACTGATGTTCGCGGCCGCGGCCGGCGCATTGCTCGCCGTGCCTTCCGTGCGTATTGAGCCGGCTGTGATTACGTCCTGCCAGAATGGATCGGGCCAGGCGGCGATCTTCTGGAACGGCGACGGCGCGGCGCCAGTGACACTCTACGCCGGAAACAGCCCAATGACCGGCCAGGAAGAAACCACCGGCTCCACGCGAACCGGTATCTGGGTCACCGACGGCATGACCTTCTCCCTGCGCAACTCCGCCGGGCAAACCATCGCCTCCGCACAGGCCGTACTGAAGTGCGATGCGGGCGGCTGGTGGCCGCTCGATGTCGGGAACGAGTGGCATTTTCGTGTGAACGACCGGGTGGTCACTGGTGCGCACACTGTGTGGAAAATCGCGCGAAAAGAGCAGATTGACGGGGTTTTTTGGGCTGTTTTGGATCCCGGACCGTTTGGCGTGACGAAGTTGCGGGCGGAGGCGGACGGGCGGATTTTCCGGTTGGCGGACGATGGCCGCGAGTTGTTGCTGATTGATCCAAATGGTCTGGAATCAGGGGTTTGGAAGGTCGGCGGGCGGACGCCGGCGGCGATCACTTTGGCCGGCACTTTCTCCGACGAACTCTCCTGGCAAGGGCCGATTGCCGGTTTGGGTCAGGAAAATGGCCGTTTGGCGCGGGGCGTCGGGCCAACCTACTATCAAACCAATGTGATAGCGGGATCGTCGGGAGGATTCGGCAGTGGATTCACGCTGCTCGAAGCGATTGTCGGCGGAGCGCGGTTTTTGCCCAACTACCCCAAGGTCGAGCTTCTTTTGGAGTCACAACGTGTCAATTTAAGCGCAAAAAGTGCGCGAAATTGTGCAATTCCGTGCTACTTTACGGCGTGTTTCGGCGCCGATCTGGCACCTGTCTACAAGCCTTGCATGGAGGCTTCGGTGCGGGGCGGCAGCGGGAAGTTAACGCTCACCGATGCATCCGGCGCGGTAGTCTTCGAATCGCTCACCAATGGCTGGGTGCGGATTCCCCTCTACCGCGAGCCGGCAACGGCTTTGCCGGCGGGCAAGTACAGCGTCACGGCGAATGTAGCGGGCACTACCGTGACGCTGCCGCTTGAAATTCAGTAGCTGTCAGGCTGCCTCCTCCAACGGAATCAGATCCAGGCGCTTGCCGCCGGAGTGCAGGTCGCAGCGGACGATGGAACCAGGCGCGATGCAGTCGTCCGCCACCAGAGCCGCGAGCGGGTGCATCAAGTGGCGGTGGATTGTCCGCTTCAACTCGCGCGCGCCGTACTCCGAGCTGGTTCCGTGTTCGAGTAGAAAGCGCCGGGCGCGGCGCGGGATCTGCAGGTAGAAGCGGCGGTCGCCCATGCGGCGCGCAATGTGATTGGCCATCTCCTGGAGCTGTATTTCCAAGATCTTCTCCATCGCCTCGGCAGTGAGCGGACGATAGGTGAGCATGAGGTCGATGCGGTTGATGAATTCGGGCGCGAACTTTCGCTTAACGGCGGACGTGGCGACCTCCTCGAGACGCGAGTAATCGTTCGTATCGGTCACGGCACCGGCGACTGCCTCGAAGCCGAATGTCGGGCGCATTTCGCGCGCCATTTCGCGGGCGCCGAGATTCGATGTGAGGAAGATCAGCGTGCGCTCGAACTGGACGGTGGTGTTGTCGCCGAGCCGCAGCGTGCCTTTGTCGAGAATGCCGAGCAGCAGTCGCGTGAGCGACGGCGCGGCCTTTTCGATTTCGTCGAAGAGAACGATAGCGACATTAGCGCGATCGCTCATCACCTGGTTGAGCTTCATCTGCGTCAGCACAGGCTGCGTCTCGCGGTGGCCGAGGTAGCCCGGAGGCGCACCGATCAATTTCGCCACTTCGTGTTCCATCTGGTATTCACCACAGTCGATGCGGAGGACGTTTCTGGGCGAGCCATGGATGACTTCGGCGAGCGCTTCCACAGTCCGCGTTTTGCCGGTGCCGGTTGGGCCGAGGAGCAGGAAAACTCCGGCCGGGCGGCCTTCGGGCGATAGGCCGGCCTGGTACATCTGGACGTAGGGCACAATGGCCTCCAGAGAATCGGGCTGGCCGATGATGCGTTCCGAGAGCTGAGCCGCGATGCGCGCTCCGCCCGCGCCGGTTAAGGACGAAGCCTTCCGGCGGTTACGAGGAGTGAAATTGATACTCTTCACACCTCCATTCTATGAATCTGTCTACAAAATCCGGATCGGCGACACCCGAAAACCGGTCACTTTGCGAAAAAAAGTGAAAACTTTATTTCGTTAAGAATGAGCGGATTGCGGCGGAAATCCGGGCGCTGGCCTGGCCATCTCCGTAAGGGTTGTGAACGGCTCCCATGCGCTCATACAATTTTTCGTCGTCGAGGATCTTTCCGGCTTCCGCGACGATGCGGTCTTCGTCCGTTCCAACGAGTTTCACGGTGCCGGCTTCGACGGCTTCGGGGCGCTCGGTTTTCTCGCGGAGGACGAGGATCGGTTTGCCGAGGGAGGGACCTTCTTCCTGAACGCCGCCGGAGTCGGTGATGAGGAGATAGGCGCGGCGCATGAGGTCGACGAAAGGGATGTAGTCGAGAGGGGCGATGAGGTGGATGTTGGGCTGTCCGGCGAGCAGGCGGTTGACGGGGTCCTGCACGTTGGGGTTGGGGTGGACGGGGTAGACGATTTGAACGCCGGGGCGAATGGCGAGTCGCCGGAGCGCCTGGCAGATGCGCTCGAAACCGGGGCCGAAGCTTTCGCGGCGGTGGGCGGTGACAACGATGAGACGTCTGGCCGGGTTGAGGAACGACCAGTCCATACCACTTGCGAGGGTGCCGTTGACGAGGCCATCGCGGACGTAGAGAACGGCGTCGATTCCCGAGTTGCCGGTGACGTGAACGCGTTCCGCGGGGACGCCTTCCCGGCGGAGATTGCCGGCGGCCCACGGCGTGGCGGCGAAGTGGAGATCGGCGATCCGGCCGGTGAGGACCCGGTTCATCTCCTCGGGGAACGGCTGAGCCATGTCCCACGTGCGGAGACCGGCCTCGACGTGACCGACGGGGACACGGGCGTAGAAAGCCGCGAGCGCGCCGCAGAGGGTCGTCGTCGTGTCGCCCTGGACGATAGCGAGATCGGGCTTCAAGTCGCGGAAAACCGGTTCGAGTGCGGCGATCATGCGGGAAGACGACTGGAAGAGCGTCTGGCCCGGCCGCATCAGGTTCAGGTCGATGTCGGGAACGACCTGAAAAGCCTGGAGTACCTGATCGAGGATTTGCCGGTGCTGCGCGGTGACGCAGACTTTTGTCTCGAACACGTCCGTTTCGGCCTGAAGCCGACGGAGTACCGGGCAGAGCTTGATCGCTTCCGGCCGTGTGCCAAACAGGAAGAGGGTTCGGATGGGCAAAGGGCCCTCGGGCTACTTATGACGGTACGTGATGCGCCCTTTGGTCAAATCGTACGGCGACATTTCCAGGGTGACGCGATCGCCCGCCAGAACGCGGATACGGTTCCGGCGCAGTTTACCCGCTAAATGGGCAAGCACGAGCTTTTCCTGGTCCAATTGCACACTGAACAGCCCGCTGGGGAACTTTTCGACAACAGTTCCGGTAACTTCAATACAATCCTCTTTGCTCATTGGCCTCCTGCGTATAACTTCTGGGAGAAAAGACAAAC
This sequence comes from Acidobacteriota bacterium, assembly GCA_016185425.1. GTDB lineage: Bacteria > Acidobacteriota > Terriglobia > Bryobacterales > Bryobacteraceae. Next base: position 63,653 of record JACPNQ010000031.1, read on the forward strand.
TTTCTCCAATACAAGTATAGCGGTAAGGGCGCAACCGTCTCAAATCCCGCTCAAAAGAATGGACTTTCCACCGATGAGTTGGGAAGGGCCATGAGCGGGATGATTTCAGTAAAGAGCGCGCTGAGCGACTTGGACAGGCAGGCGCGCGAGATTGAGGAGCGGGAGCGAGTGACTAAGGGCTACGAGTCGGGGTGGCGAGGGTTATTGAGTTCGGTGGAAGAGCATCTATTTCCGCTATTTCCGTCGGCGGCAAAGCGCGCGAGCGAGGATTGGAGGCAGGTCCAGCGGTGCCTATCGCCGGAGACGACGCCGCGACTGGTGGAGCGGGCATTGCATACCTATGCACAGGAATCGCGACGAGAGCAGCGGGAGGATCTTGAGGCTGTAAAGTCGATTCTGGAAGCCGTTGCGGCGGCAGCTGCTGCTGCGCGAGCGCGAACCGAGAATTACAGTGGGGAGTTAGCGGGTGTGTGCGAAGCGATAGGGCGGCTGGTGCAAGTGGAGGACCCGGATCAGCTTCGGCGACAGTTAACGCGGGAGGCGTCGAGCCTGCGCGAGAGCGTGACGAAGATGATGCGGGAGAGCCAGGACTCGCTGGCGGAGATGGAGGCCGATCTCCGGCAATTTCAGAAGAGGCTGGTGGCGGCGGAGACGGCGGCCTCGACGGATGTGCTGACGGGCCTGGCGAACCGGCGCGAGTTTGAAAAGCAGCTCGATACGCGCGTCCGGAAGATGAGCGCGTTTTCCGTGTTGTTGTTTGACCTGGACTACTTCAAGAGCGTGAACGACCGGTTCGGCCATGATTGTGGCGATCAGCTATTGCGACAGGTGGCGGAGATTTTGAACGAACATGTACGGCCGGGCGACATTGTGGCGCGGTGGGGAGGGGACGAATTTATTGTGCTTCTCGACTGCCCGCTGGTTGATGCGTTGCGGCGGTGCCAGCAGATTACAGATCGATTGGGCAAACGATATTCGATTCAATGGCAGGGCAAGGCTGTTCTGCTGCCGATCCGCGCGAGCTCTGGCGTCGTCGAGTATGTCCGCGGAGAGTCCGCGGCCACATTGTTCCGCCGGGCCGACGAGGCGATGTACGCAGCGAAGGCGCGACGCTCCGGCGGCTGAAACGGCTAGAATAATAGAGAAAGGGCTTTACTTGCAGCCGTGAGAAGTACTATGCGCGCGCTGCCGTTAGAATGACTGACACGCAGGTACTTGCCGGAAAAAATATTCTGATTACCGGGGCGGGCCGGGGTATTGGTAAGAGATTGGCGCTGGGAATGGCGGCGCGAGGGGCGAAGGTCGGGCTGTTGGCGCGGAGCCGCGGTGAACTGGACCTGGCGCAACTCGAGATTGAACAAGCCGGCGGCATTGCGATGCGGCTTCGCGCCGACGTGCGTGACGGAGACCAAGTTGCGGCGGCGGTAGACCGCATGCGCGTGCATTGGGGTTCGATTGACGTGCTGGTTTGCGCGGCGGGGATTCAGGGGCCAATCGGACCGTTGACCGAAGTCTCACCGAAGGCGTGGTGGGACACGGTGGAGACGAATCTGCACGGCATGATGCTGACGGCCCGTGCGGTCCTGCCGGAGATGATCGCGCGGCGGTCAGGGAAGATCATTGCATTGAGTGGGGGTGGATCGCTGACGCCTCGGCCGAATTTCTCGGCTTATGCGGCTAGCAAGACGGCGTTGGTACGGCTGATCGAGACGCTGGCGATGGAAGTGGTCGACCACAACGTCCAGATCAATTGCATGGCTCCGGGCGGCGCCTATACGTCGATGACGGACGAAATTCTGGCGGCGGGCGACCGTGCTGGATGGAAGGAAATCGAAGACGCCAAGCAGGTGCGGATGACAGGCGGTGTGCCGCCGGAGAAGCAGGTACAACTGGCGTTGTTCCTGGCGACGGAGCGCTCGAATCATGTCAGCGGACGCGTCGTCCATGTAAACGATGACTGGAAGAAGCTGGAGACCGGACAGATCAACCAGGAAGTGTACACGTTGCGGCGCGTGGTGAAACCTTAGGGCGGGTTGGACCGTGATCTGGCTGGGGGACAAACGCGGCTATTTCAGCGATTGGCTGACTCAGCAGTGGGTGCGCGCGACCGGACGCCGGATTCGGTTGGCGGAGAATAGGTGGCTCGATGGGCCTGCGGGAGACACAAAACTTATCGGGAGAGAGTTCTTCGACGAGTATGCCAGGCGACTGGGCCTGCGGGTCTCGCGGCATGTAACGCGCGGGCTGATTTCCGACTTTGCCGAGTTGTCAGGATGCGGTGCGGAGGCCGACCACGCCGTCAAAGATTTTTACGAGCGCACGTCCAATTATGAGCTCGATGCGTGGTCGCAGTGGTGTGGCCTGTTCCGGCCGTTCGGGGTCGGGCTGGCTTTGTTGTTCAGCCGACGTTTGCAGCAACTGAATGTGCCGTTGTCGGCGCTGGACACCAGCCGGGGTATGACCAGCGAAGTGATTGCGATGCATGATCCCGAATCCGGAGAGCTTCTGCAGACGGCTTGGGTGCGGGAGCTGCGAGGGACGAATCAAGTGCTGTATGCCGGCGCTTACAGCGTATGTACAGTTCCGGGGTTCGCGGGCCGGTGCGTGAAGGTCGTTTTTCCATTGCCGAATGGGAACGCGATCGTGATCATGAGGCCGGAGGTTCACAAGGATGGGTCGCTCGTACTGCGGTCAGCCGGCCGGGAGTTTGGCGATCCCGGTTTCTATTTCGTGGTGCAAGACGGAAACGGCGCCGCATGGGCGCGCTATGTCCGCAATATGAAAGAGACGATCCACGTGTACTCCGCCGAAGCCGATACGGCGCGGGCCGATCACGATCTGCGTCTTTGGGGCATGCGGTTTCTTCGCCTGCACTACCGGATGCGCCGGCGCGCGTAGCGCGTATTGATACACTACCGGGTGCTATGCGCCCGATTCGGTTTATTGTTGCCGCGTTGCTGCTGGCCGGCCTGGTTTGCGCTCAGGCCCCGCAGGCACCCAAGCGTAAGAGGATCCTTGCGATCGGTCAGACGAAGGGCTTTCAACACGATTCGACCAGCGATGGCCTCGCGACGATCTGGAAGATCGGCAAGGACACCGGGTTGTGGGATACCTACATTCGTACCGATACGCAGCTCATTACAAAGTTGAAGCTGAAGGACAACGCGAAGAATCTGGATTACTTCGATGCTGTGTTCTTTTACACGTCCGGCGAACTGGATTTGAACGAGGAGCAGAAATCGGCACTGCTCGAGTTTGTACGCACGGAGGGGAAGGGGTTTATGGCCGCGCACAGCGGCGTCGACACGCTCTATTCGTGGCCGGAGTATGGCGAGATGGTGGGCGGTTATTTCGACCTGCACCCTTGGAATCAGTTCAACGCGAAGATCGTCAACGAAGATCCGAAGCATCCGGCGACAGCTCATTTCCCGAAAGATTTTTTCCTTTTCGATGAGATCTACCAGTTGAAGAACTACTCGCGGGACCGGGTGCGGGTGCTGATGCGCCTCGATACGGCGGCGGTGGATCTGGCGAAGAACGGTGTCCATCGGACAGACCAGGATTTTGCGATTTCGTGGGTGCGGAACTACGGGAAGGGGCGCGTGTTTGTTTCGACGCTGGGACACCGTAGCGAAGTGTGGGAGAACGCGCAGGTGCAAAAGATGTGGCTGGAGGCGGCGAAGTGGGTGATGGGAATGACGCCGGGCGGGGAAACGGCGCCACGGCCAAAACCGTAGGGGGTGCCGGGGGTGGGGGTGCTTTTGGGAATGCTCCTTGAGCTGTAAGTGATTGCCGCTCAGAGGGTTGGCGGATCGACTAGTACTAAGCGGTGCCAGAGGGGTTGCGTCACTCTTTTAGGGAGACGAGGCCGGGTGTTTGCATCTTTTTCAATTGGCCGCAGGCGGCGTAAATATCCAGTCCGCGCGGCCGCCGGATGTAGCACGGCATCGAACGCATAACGATCTTCTGAAAACTATCGACGCGCTCTGGATCGGGCGTTTCATAGGGAATGCCGGGGCCGGGGTTTAAGGCGATAATGTTCACTTTCGCCTTCAGGTTGCCCAGAAGGGACACCACGCGGCGTGCGTCGGCGTCGGCGTCGTTGACGCCTCGCATCATGACGTATTCGAACATCAGGAATTCCCAGGGGCGGAGAGGGTAGGCACGGCACGCTTCCATCAAATCGGCCAGGTGATATTTCTTCGTGATCGGCATCAATTCCCGCCGTTGCTCTTCATGAGACGCGTTGAGGGAGATGGCGAGCTTCGGCCGGATGTCCGCCGCCCCTAACTCGGCGATCTTTGGGACGATGCCGGACGTTGATACCGTGATGCGGCGCTGGGAGAAGCCGACACCGTTGTCGTCGCAGAGTATGCGTGTGGCTTTGAGGACGTTGGGCAGATTGAGGAGCGGCTCACCCATGCCCATCATGACGATGTTGCAGTGGGCGGCACGCGGGTCCAGCCCATGCTCGCGGCAGACGTGCAGTACCTGGCCGACAATTTCGCCGGCACTCAGGCTGCGTTCGAGACCCATCTGCGCGGTGAGGCAGAAGCGGCAATCGACCGGGCAGCCGACCTGCGAGGAGATGCAAATTGTGTGGCGCTGCTCCTGCGGCATGAGGACAGTTTCAACGCTGCGGCCATCGGCGGGGAGCTTGAGCAGGTAACGGACGGTACCGTCGGCCGAGTTAAACCGCTGATCGACGGTGAGGCGGCCGTGGGGCATTTCGGATCGAAGCCGATCTCGCAATTCCTTAGGAAGCGCGGTGGTTTCTTCGAGGTCCGCAACGTTGCGCTTGTAGAGCGCATCATATAACTGGCGGGCACGGAAGGCCGGCGTGCCCGGTCCGAGGAGGTCGCGCAGATCGGCGACATCCAGTCCGAGCAGGGTAGGCTGAGCACGAAGTCCCATCTTCTTTAGAATAGAAGGGAATCTTGCCTTTCGGCATTCCATGTCAAAAACTTTGAAACGATCACTAGCCGTGGAGACGACGGTACTCCCCAACGGCCTGAAAATTATCACCGAGTCGATGCCCGGCACGCGGTCCCTCTCGATGGGGCTTTGGTTGCGATCCGGGTCCCGGCGCGAGGCGGCCGCCGAGAATGGGATCTCGCATTTCATTGAACACATGCTGTTCAAGGGAACGGAGCGGCGGTCGACGCAGGAGATCGCGCGCGACCTCGACGCAATTGGCGGCTATTCAGACGCATTCACCGGCAAAGAGCTGGTGAGCTTTAACGCGAAGGTGCTGGAAGAGCACGCCGCGCACGCGTTCGACATCCTCTCCGACATGCTGCTGCGCCCGCGCTTCGACGGGGACGATCTGCAGAAGGAGAAGGGCGTGGTGCTGGAGGAGATCAAGATGGATCTCGACAGCCCGGAATCCCAGACGCACGAGCTGTTCTGCAAGAAGTTCTGGAAGGAAGATTCGCTGGGGTGGCCGATCCTCGGCTCGCCGAAGACGGTGAAGAGTTTTCATCCGGAGATGCTGCGCGAGTACTGGCAGCGGCATTACGTGCCGGGGAACCTGTTGATCACGGCGGCGGGGAAAGTGAAGCACGCCGCGTTCGTGAAGATGGTGGACGGCGTGATGGGCGGCATGAAGAAGAACAAGCCGCTGCCGGCGCTGCCGGATGTGAACGTATTCCCGCAGATCGCGATGAAGACGAAAGCATCGATCGAGCAGGCGCAGCTATGCATTGCGGCGCCGTCCTACCCGATGGGACATGCGAAGCGTTTTGGGTGCTACCTGATGAACACGGTTTTGGGCGGCGGAATGAGCTCGCGGCTGTTCCAGAACGTCCGGGAACGGCAGGGGCTGGTTTATCACATATCGAGCGAGCTCTCGCTGTACCGCGACACCGGGGCGATGGCGATTTACGCGGGCACATCGCCGGCGAGCCTGCGCCGCGTGGTTTCGAGCGTGATGGAAGAATTGCGAGCGCTGAAGCACGGGCCGATCGCCGCCGAGGAGCTGCGGCGCGCAAAGGACAATTTGAAGGCGTCGGTTGTGCTGGGACTGGAATCGACATCGAGCCGGATGTCGAACCTGGCGCGGCAGGACATTTTTTTTGGCCGATTCTGGGATCTGGACGAGACGGTAGAGGCGATCGATGCCGTACAGATCTCCGATATTCATGAGATTGCGAACACCTTCCTGAAGCCTGAAAATATGGCTTTGACGGTAGTTGGACCGGCGGGCACGGAGAAGTTTACGCGGCGCGACCTGGCCTGCTGAAGATGCGTCTTTCCAATAGAGCCGCCATTTACGCGCTGCTCGCCGTGGCACCGGCGGTGTGCGCGGCCGACTGGAGCGCCCTGCAGCCGCAGGGCTATGTGAGCGACTTTGCGCGCGTGATCGATGAAGGGTCGCGTGCGCGGATCGACCGGTATTGCGCGGCGGTGGAGAAGGCGACGGGAGCACAGTTGGCATTCGTCACGGTGCCGGACCTGGACGGCGAGCCGGTGGAAGATGTCGCCAACCTGCTGTTCCGTAAATGGGGGATCGGGAAAAAAGGAGAGAACAGCGGCGCACTGCTTTTGCTGTCGATTCGGGACAAACGGAGCCGGTTGGAGGTGGGGTACGGGCTGGAGCCGATACTGACAGACGGCTCGGCGGGCGCGCTGTTGCGCGAGATGCGGCCCGCTCTGCGCGCGGGCAATTACGGCGAGGCGATGCTCACGGCCGCAAACCAGATCGGCGAGAAGATCGCGCGAGAGAAGGGTGTGCAGATTGACGAAACGCTGCGCCTGCGGCGGCAGTATCGGGAGCCTTCACGCGGGCTACCGTGGCCGGCAATCCTGATCGGCGCGCTGGTGCTGCTGTTTCTGATGAGCCGGGGCGGGGGCGGCGGGCCGTGGTGGCTGCTGCCTATGATGATGAGCAGCGGGAGGGGGAGCAGCGGCGGCGGGTTCGGCGGTTACGATTCCGGCGGCGGATTTGGCGGATTCGGCGGCGGCGATTCGGGCGGCGGAGGAGCGTCTAGCGACTGGTGAGGACTTATGGCAAGCGAAACGGATAAGCGGCTGGAAGATTTGACGGCGCGGCTTCAGAAGGTGTTCGGTGACCGGCTGTTGTCGGCGGTGCTGTATGGCTCGGCCGCATCCGGGCAGATGCACGGAAAGTTCAGCGACCTGAATGTGCTGTGCGTGCTGCGGACGATCGGGCCGGAGGAATTGCGGCTGGCCGAGCCGGTGTTCAAGTGGTGGCGCGCGCTGGAAAACCCTTCACCGCTGCTGTTGAGCGAAGAAGAGTTCCACAACTCGACCGATTGCTTCGCGATTGAGTTTCACGACATTGTGGAATCCCATCGCGTGCTGGCAGGCGCGGACATGGTGAAGGACCTTGCAATCGACGACAGCTTTTATCGCGGTCAGGTGGAACATGAGCTGCGCGCAAAGCTGCTGCGGCTGCGCCAGAAGGCGGGGGCGCTTTTGAGCGACCAGCCGATGCTGGTGCGGCTGATGGCGGATTCGGTATCGACATTTTGCAATCTGGCGCGTCATGCGCTGCGGCTGGCGGGCGTGGAGGCGCCGATGCAGAAGCGTGAGGCGATCGGCGTATGCGCGACGCACTTCGGGATCGACCCGGCGCCGTTTTATACTTTGTTGGATCTGCGGGAGGGTGCGAAGAAAGCCCGCGACATCCATGCGCCGGAGCTGTTGGACGCTTACATGAAACAGATCGAACTGCTGACCGGGGCCGTGGACCGGATGGCGAAAGGGTAATTCAGAAAGGGACCGAAATGAAAATCGCATTGATCATACTTGGCGTGCTGCTGCTGATGGGACTTTTGATCGGCGGCCAATTCGTGGGCGTGCGCAATGACCTGGTGACGCAGAAGAACTCGATTGACGCGGCATTCGCACAGGTGGACGTGGTGCTGCAGCGGCGGTCGGACCTGATTCCGAACCTGGTGAACACTGTCGCGGGATTCGCGAAGCAGGAGAAGGAAGTATTCGCGTCGGTCGCCAACGCCCGCGCCGCGCTGGCCGGCGCGCGAAATCCACAAGAGAAAATTGCGGCTAACTCGCAGATTGACGGCGCCTTGTCACGCCTGCTTGTGGTGGCGGAAAACTACCCGCAGTTGAAGAGCGACCAGAACTTCCTGCGCCTGCAGGACGAGTTGGCCGGTACAGAAAACCGGATCGCGGTGGAACGCCGGAAGTATAATGAGGCTGTTCAGAAGTACAACACCAGCATTGAACTGTTCCCCAACAACATTGCCGCCAGCATCTTCGGTTTCCAACGCAACGATGCGTACTTCAAGACCGACCCGGCATCCCGCCAGGCGCCCAAAGTCGATTTCAACAAGTAGCAGGTTTCTCACCACCGGCGTCACCGCGCCTTGAAATCCGCATTTATTTTTCAAAGAGGACATCCATTTCATGCCGGAAGTATTCCGCAATTACATCAATGGCGAGTGGGTCGATGGCCCAACGTTCGAAAATCGCAACCCCGCCAACACCGACGAGGTGGTGGGGCTGTTCGTAAAGGGATCGGCGGCGGATGTACACCGCGCCGCCGACGCCGCGCAGGCCGCTTTTCCCGGCTGGTCCAACATGCCCGGGCCGGCACGCGGGGCGCTGCTGTTTAAAGTAGCCGACATTCTCGAGAAGAAATTCGACCAGCTTGGCGAAGAGATGTGCCGCGAAGAGGGCAAGACGGTGCCCGAAGCAAAGGGCGAAGTGCGCCGCGCGATCAATATCTTCCGCTACTTCGGCAGTGAAGGTTCGCGGCTTCCCGGCCACCTGGTGCCGAGTGAGCGCGACCGCGTCCACATGTTCGCCATCCGCAAGCCGATTGGCGTGATTGGCCTGATCAACCCGTGGAACTTCCCGATCGCGATTCCGGCGTGGAAACTGGCTCCGGCGCTGATTTGCGGCAACACAGTGATCATGAAGCCGGCGTCGGTCTCTCCGCTCAGCTCCTGGCGCATTGTGGAAGCGTGCCATGAAGCAGGGATCCCGAAGGGCGTGGTGAACTACCTGGCGGGCTCCGGCAGCGAGATCGGCAACGCGCTGGTTTCGGCGAAGGCGCTAAAGGCGGTTTCCTTCACCGGGTCGTGCGAGATCGGCGAGTGGCTCCACGCGGAAGCATCGAAGAGGCGGCTGCGGATTCAACTCGAGATGGGCGGTAAGAATCCGACGATCGTGCTGGCCGATTGCGATTTCAAGGCCGCTGTGGAGAATGTCTGCAACGCGGCGTTTTTTTCGACGGGGCAGAAGTGTACCGCGACGAGCCGCGCCATTGTGGAGGAGTCGATTTACGACAAGTTCGTCGACGCGCTGAAGGAGCGGACGGCGAAGTTGAAGGTCGGCAATGGCATGGAGTCTGGAATTGATATCGGTCCGGCTGTCGACCAGGGCCAGCTCGATACGGATTTGAAGTACATCGAAATCGGCAAGCAGGAAGGGGCGCGCCTCGTTCTGGGCGGGAACCGGCTGACCGGCGGCGCCTACGACAAGGGTTACTTTGTGGAGCCGACCATCTTCGCCGATGTGACGGAGAATATGCGCCTGGCACAGGAAGAGGTGTTCGGGCCGGTGCTGGCTGTGATGAAAGCCAAAGACTTCCCCGATGCCATGCGCATCGCCAACAACATCCCGTTTGGTCTCTCGGCGTCCGTGCAGACGACGAATTTGTCGCGCGTATTTGAATTCGTCTACGGCTGCGAAGCCGGCCTGCTGACTGTGAATCTGCCGAGCGCGGGCGTGGAATATCAACTGCCATTCGGCGGAACGAAGGAGTCGAGCTTTGGACCGAAAGAGCAAGGTCCGGCGGCGATGGACTTCTACAGCGATTACAAGACGGTGTATCTCAAGTACTAACTCATGCGACTCGGACAAATTAAGTGGAATAACGAAGTTACGGCGGCGATCTTTGAAAACGGGAACGCCCGCCCCATCCCGGGCCATACTTTGTATGACCTGATTCGCCGCTCAGAGGTGGAGAATACGGAGCTGCCGAAGCTGGCAAAGTCGATGGCGTCATCGCACGCCGCGCCGGAGACGCCGCTGATTCCAATTTCACCCAAGGAAGTGTGGGCGTGCGGCTGCACCTACGAGATGAGCGCCAGTTTCCGGGACGGGGAGCACAACACGCGCGAAGGCTTCTATGCCTACGTGTACAACCCGAAGAACCGGCCGGAGATCTTCTTCAAAGGCACGGCGCGGGTTTGCGTGGGACCGGATCAGCCGGTGGGGATTCGCTCCGATTCGCAGTTTACGGCGCCGGAGCCGGAACTGGCGGTGGTACTTGGCAGCAAGGGCCGCGTGGTGGGCTATACGGTGGCCAATGACGTTTCGGCGTGGGATATCGAGCGTGAGAATCCGCTGTACCTGCCGCAGTCGAAAGTCTACACGGCGTGCTGCTCGCTGGGACCGGTAATCGTGACGGCGGATGAGATTCCCGATCCCTATTCGCTGGAGATGACGTGCGTGATCAAACGCGGCGATACGACGACGTTCGAAGGCAAGACTTCGACGGCTAAGCTGGGCCGGAAGATCGAAGAGTTGGTGGAGTACTTGCTGCAATCGAATCCGGTGCCCTGCGGCTCTGTGGTGCTGACGGGAACGGGCATCATTGTGACGCAGGAGTCGGCGCTGGCGGCGGGCGACGTGGTGACGATTACCACGAGCGGTATCGGCACGCTGTCGAACCCCTGCGTGATCGTTTAGCTACATACGGCGAAGCGCGCGGAGCCACGTGGCCATTCCATGAAAATGGTCCACGTGGTCTGGCGCGCTGTTCCCGGCGAATCCCAGAATTGCGAGGCGGCCGCGACGCGCGTCAGAGAGCTGCTGCATGCCGACGGGACCCCAGCGCAGGACGGGCACGCGGCGAAGTCTTAGCTGATGGAGAAGCCAGTCGGAAGTTTCGGTCGTGCTGGCGAAGGTACCGGGGAAGACTTCGGAGTGGGTGATGAGCATCCGCTTTCGGCCAAGCGCGGCTTCCTTTGCGAACTGCAGGAAGACATTGAGATCCGCCGGGTCGGCGTCGTGGTCTTGATAACCGGCGTGGAGGCCGTCCATGAGGAGGATGCTGTCGATCCGTTTGTAAGAGTGGCGGAGGATGGCACGGATAGCGCCGTAACCGGCGCTGAAGGAAGTGAGGATTACGGGCCGGCGCGTGTTTGCGGCACCGGCTTCGGCCAGAAGGGCTTGGAAGACTTCCGGCGATTTCACAACGTCCTGATAGGAGTCCGAGCCGTTTCCGGCCTGGATCGCGATGACAGTGACGTTCGTATAGACGCTGGCGATTGCCTGTTCGGGGAGCCAGGAATCCCCGTGGAAATGGATGATGATCGGCGAGGCGGGGCCGGGTTGGCCGAAGATGACCGCACGGCCTTTGCGGTGGCCGGCGGGAGGTTTTTGTGTAATCCGTTCGTGCCTGCGCGTTGCGTCCGTCATTGGCGACGGATTCTGCGCTAGCTGGAGGGCTAGACCCGCGAGCAGCGCGGCGCTGATCATTTCTTTATTCTATGACCGGAAGGGGCGGCGTTAACCTTCCGAGTATTTTGCGGACGTACTCCTGCGTTTCAGGAATGGGAGGTATGCCCCCGGCCGCGTCGACCCGCGCCGGGCCGGCGTTGTAAGCGGCGAGAGCCTTTGCGATATCGCCGCCGTAGCGATCGAGCATCTGCTTTAGAAATCGCGTGCCTGCAGTGATGTTTTGACTGGGATCGAACGCGTCGGCGACTTGCAGGCTCTCGGCGGTGGAGGGCATGAGCTGCATTAGGCCGAGCGCGCCGGCAGGCGAGACGGCGCAGGGCGAGTAAGCCGATTCGGCTTCGATGACAGCCTGGACGAGTTTGGCGTCGACTTTGTACTTGCCGGCTTCTCGATCGATGATCGGCTTCATTTCGGCCGCGGCGACTGGGGGGCACTCCGGCGCGGCTGCTGGAGCGCTGGCGAGCGTGACGTTGTTGCCGCCGAATGGGGGCGGGAAGTAGGTCTGGATGGTTTGCAACTGGCGGCCTACACTTAAACGCTGACGGTCGAAGCTATTGACGGTTTTTTCCGGCTGTTTCGGCGGCGCCGGTTTCTCTTGCGCGACTATCGGGAAAAGAATCAGCAGCGACGCGGGAAGGCATTTCCACATCTGATCACTTATCGGTCGCCTATGAAATTTCGAGAGATCAGACTATCCTTAGATCTAATTGGGTGTAGAGCCATAGGATGAGCGTAGTTTTCCCATTGCCGCAGCCGTTTCGGCGGCGCTCCGTTGTCGGCGAACTCCTCGAGGAGCGTCAGGGCCTGCGGGACGCCGCCAAGTCGGCGGCCGAAGCCAGCGCCCGGACGCTGGTGAATCGTCAGACGGCTGACGGATTCTGGTGCGGCGAACTGCTCGCCGACGTTTCGCTGGAAGCCGACTACGTGCTGTTGGAACTGTGGCTGCATCCGCCGGAGCACGGCGTATGGAATCCGCCATCCAGCAGGCGGCTGGAGAAGGTCTGCCGGCGGATTTTGTCGCAGCAGATGGCCGACGGCGGCTGGTGGATTTATCCGGACGGTCCGGCGGACGTGAACTCGACGGTGAAGGCGTATACAGCGTTGCGATTGTGCGGACACTCGCCGGACGAAGAGCCGATGGCGCGCGCGCGAAACCGGATTCATTCGCTGGGCGGACTGCAGGCGTGCAACAGCTATACCAAGATCAACCTCAGCCTATTCGGGCTCTATCCGCGCAAATACGTCCCGTCGATTCCGCCCGAGCTGGTATTGCTGCCCGGCGGTTCCCTGTACATGGGCGGCGTGTTGTACGAGATGGCGTCGTGGACGCGGGCGATTGTAGTGCCGTTGTCGATTGTGCAGTCGGTGGGCGGTGTGCGGCCGGCGCCCGACGGGATCTGCGTTGACGAACTGATTCTGCCGGAAAAGAAGCTCGGGCTGCCGAAGCGCGACCGGTTTCTGTCGCCGATCTTCCACCAATTGGACAAATTGCTGAAGCTGTGGGAACGGCGCGGGCATCGCGATGCGCGGATCGCGGCGATCCGGCAGGCGGAGCGGTGGGTGCTGGACCATTGCCGCAATTGCGACGGGCTGGGAGCGATCTATCCGGCGATGCAGTACACGATCATGGCACTGGAGGCGTTGGGGTATCCCGGCGACCATCCGGATTTGGTGGAAGCGAAAGCGCACTTTAACAGCCTGATCACCGAGACGGAAGATGAGTTGTATTTCCAGCCGTGCTTTTCACCGGTCTGGGATACGGCCTATGCGGCGTTCAGCCTGGCCGAGGCTGGATTCCCCAACGCCGATGCGCTGCGGAAATCGGCCGACTGGCTGCTGGCCAAAGAGATACGGCGGCGCGGGGATTGGTCGGTAAAGCGGCCGCATCTGCATCCGTCGGGCTGGGCGTTCGAGTTCAACAACGAACACTATCCCGATATCGACGATACGGCGATCGTCCTGATGAGCCTGGAGCACAGCACGGCGACCGATCCGGAAAAGCAGAAGGCCGTGGAGGCGCGGGCGGTGGCGTGGCTGAAGGGAATGCAATCGCGCGATGGCGGCTACGCCGCATTCGATGCCGATAACGATTGGGGCGTGTTGAACGCAATTCCGTTTTCGGACCACAACGCGATGCTGGATCCGACGTGTCCGGATATCACGGGAAGGGTGCTCGAAGCGTTGTGCCGGCGAGGCGTGGCGAAATCGGACCCGGCGGTGCGCGACGCGATTCACTACCTGGTGAACACGCAGGAGAAAAACGGGAGCTGGTACGGGCGTTGGGGTGTGAATTATCTCTACGGCACGTTCCTTGCGGTTCGCGGGTTGAAGGCGGCCGCCTATGACGATCCCAATCTCTACCGGCGCGCGGGCGACTGGGTGATTTCGGTGCAGAATCCCGATGGCGGTTGGGGCGAGAGCTGCTCGAGCTATCTACATGACGATTTTGTCAGCGGGCCCTCGACGCCGTCGCAGACCGCATGGGCGCTGCTGACGCTGCTCGCGGCCGGACGCAAGGATTCCCCGTATGCCGAGCGCGGCGTGCGCTACTTGATCGACACGCAGGGCGAAGACGGGCAATGGCCGGAGTCGCTGGCCACGGGGACGGGCTTCCCGAACGTCTTCTACATGCGATATACCATGTACCGGCACTACTTTCCGCTGTTGGCTCTGGGACTCTACGCACAATGACACGCCGCACACTTCTCGCCGCTTCCTTGCTTTCCGCTTCGCGGGTCCGGGGCGCGAACGAGAGAGTGAACGTCACGCTGATCGGGATGGGCGGCCGCGGTCAGGATCATGCGAAATTTTATTCCGAGGTGCCGGCCGCAAACATCGCGGGCATTTGCGATGTGAACCAGGCGGCCCGCGAGCGCGGTGCGGCGCTGGTGGAGAAGTTGACCGGCCGCAAGCCGAAGGAGTATTCGGATATGCGGCAGGTGTTCGACGACAAGAGCGTCGACGCCGTGTCGATGGCGACGCCGAACCACTGGCATGCGCTCGGGACAATCTGGGCGTGCCAGGCGGGCAAGGACGTGTACTGCGAGAAGCCGGCGAGCCATAACATTTTCGAGGGCCGGCAGATGATCGCCGCGGCGCGGAAGTACGGGCGGATGGTGCAGGTGGGGTCGCAAAGCCGGTCCATCGCGCACAAGATCGAGGCGATGCGGCTGCTGCAGGACGGCGTGATCGGCAAGCTGTATCTGGCGAAAGGGCTTTGTTATAAGCGGCGGAAGTCGATCGGGCGGAAACCGGATCTGGCGGCGCCTCCGCCTGGTGTCGATTGGGACAAGTTTGTGGGTCCGGCGCCGATGCGGCCATTCAATGAGAATCGGTTCGCCTACAACTGGCACTGGTTCTGGGATACAGGCAATGGCGATATCGGCAATCAGGGCGTGCACGAGATGGATATCGCGCGATGGGGGCTGGGGAAGACCGGGTTGCCGAAGAGCGTTTATTCGTTTGGCGGCAAGTTTGTCTATAACGACGACCAGGAGACACCGAACACGCAAACGGCGATTTTCGATTACGGCGATGCACAGCTTGAATTTGAAGTGCGCGGGTTGCTGACACCGGAGGAAGGGAAGCTGCCGTTCCGCGGCGGGAATACGATCGGCAATCTCTTCTTCGGGAGCGAAGGAGTGCTGGTGGTGGATCTGATGGGGTTTCAGGTTTACAAGGGCGAGGCGCACGATAAGGCGATGGATGTGCGCCACCAGGAGCAGCGCACCTGGGACACGGCGCCGCACATGGCGAACTTTATTGAGGCGGTGAAGAGCCGGAAACAGGCCGATCTGCATGCCGATATCGAGATCGGCGCGGGCGCGGCGGCGCTGTGCCATTTGGCGAACATCAGTTACCGGCTGGGGCGGAAACTGGCTGTGGATGCCGCAGCGATGCGGTTTTCAGGCGATGCGGAAGCGAACCGCATGTTGACCCGCGATTACCGCAAACCGTACGTCGTGCCGGAGAAAGTCTAGCCCGCTTTGCGCATGCCGAATTCGCCGGCCGCTTTGAGGCGCGAGTCGAGCGGAGTGAGCCGGGCGACCACTTTGCGCGGGATGAGCGGTGTGTGCGTGATGGTGGTGAGGTAGTTCGGAATGTGCCAGGGATCGTCGTCGGAAACCATCCAGCCGGTGGCGTCAAACTGGGATAAGTTGATGGGCCGGGAGTAACCTCGCAAGGTTCGTTCGCCGCGTGGGTTGAAGAAATGTTCGAAGTACGACATCGCTAACTCGCGCAGGTTCTTATATACGGGTTCGCGGTATCGGAGGCCGGAGTAGTTCGACTTACCGATCGCGCCCCACAAGCCGTCGCGGCGGAAGATGGTAAGTACGTGGTCGTCATCGCGCTGCGCTTCGAGGTCCCAGACGAGCGGCGGGTAGCCCATCAGGCGAATTGCGGTGGCGGCGAGAAGGGCGCCTTCCATGCAGTGGCCGCGCCGCTCGTTGAGCACGCGCCGGGGCGAGCGGCATGATACACGAGGATCGTACAGGACCTCTTCGTCGAGGAAACGCTGCACTTTCTCTGTGGTGCTTAACTTACGGAAGACAGCTAGTTCTGTGCGGGTGAAACCGAATGAGTTTTCGATCCGGGCGGGCATGGTTGACTTTAGGTACTGTACCCCAACGGTCTATGCCGGCAAAAGGGGATATGTCAGGTTTTTCTGCGGGACGTGCCGGCGGCGATACCAGCCAGGCCGAGCATGAGGAGGAGGACGACGCCCGGTTCGGGCACGGCGATATCGGACGGCGGCGAAGGGGGAGGTCCGAGAGGAGGGTCGGACAGAGGGGGATTCTCGTTTGGCGGCGCGTCGCCGCCAGGCGGAGGCGGAGACGGTGGTGCGGTGTCCGAAGGCGGCGTGGATGGAGGAGGGTTGCCAGGCGGAGGCGGAGTGTCTCCCGGCGGCCGCCAGTAAAACGACGGGGAGGATGGCACTCCCGTGCTGGTTGGACGAGGCCGAATGACATTCGACACCAGGACATCCGGAGGATATACGTGGGGGAGAGGCGAGGTGTTTACCAGCGATACGAGCACCATCGGGGGCGGGATTTCAATGGGTACCGACGGATGCAGCGGCGGCAACGTCAGGGCGCCGTTGATTGGCGGCGGCGTTACCACAGGAGAAGTTGGGTTGCTGGGGCTGCCAGGTCCACCTGGGCCGGCGGGTCCGCCAACAACGCCGACAGCGGGGCGGGTATTGCCTCCCGCGACCCAGACCGGCGGAAGTGGCTCTTCGGCCTGCGGGGAGGGAAGGACCGACGGCGTGTTCTTTGCGTCGCCTGCTTCGTTAGGGCTGTAAAACTTGGCTGTTTCGGCCGGCGGTTTGGCTTCCAGTTGGGAGGAACTCACGGGGGCGTCCATGACGCTCTCCTGCGGCTCACTGGATTCCGGAGCCACGGGCTGCTGCGGGATGGAGGATATGAGATTTCCGCACCGGCCCCGAACCATGGACTCGCCGTCCGTCAGGACCGATTCGCCCGCCAGAAGCGTAACCATCCGGCGGGTCCAAAAGATCTTGTCGCGAATGCGATACGAGACATAGCCTTGGCGCTTGGCGGGAAGGCGCCCGGCGCGGAATTGGCCCGGGTTCAATCCGGCATAGTGGGCGGCGACGACCGGGTCCTCCTGTGTTGCCTGCTTCATCGCGGACGGGGAGTCGACACCACCAGGCACGACGGACCATGGATAAATCTGCTTGTTGGCAGAGGGTGGGACGGTAGCAATCGCGGCCTTCTCCTCCTGGACGGCCTGTTTGGACGAAGCGGCGGGGCGGCACCCTGTGAGGAGCAGCGCCGTCGATGCCATCCAGATCCAGTGCCGAAAATACATTAAGGTATTTATCGGCAGCATGGGGAATAACATGAGTGAAGGTTGGATACTCTGCACGTGAATCGAATTTGGAACAGCCGTTTCGCCAAACCCGCCGTTTTCCTGCTCTGCCTGCTCCCTCTTGCTGTGCTGGTGTGGCGATGGCAGACGAACGAACTCGGAATAAACCGGATCGAGACAGTCGCCCGCTATACGGGTAACTGGACGCTGAGATTTCTTCTACTTAGCCTCAGCATAACGCCTCTGCGGCGGCTTTCCGGGCAGACCGGATTAATCCGATTTCGCCGCATGATTGGGCTGTTCGCGTTTTTCCACGGCTGTCTACACGCGCTGCACTACTACGCAATCGACGTTCAGTGGAACCTCGAGATCATGAAGGAGGATCTGACGACGCGGCGGTTCTTTATCGCCGGGATGACGGCGTTGGCGCTTATGGTTCCGTTGGCTGCCACCAGTTTCAACGCGGCCATTCGCTGGATGGGGGGCAAGCGGTGGCAGTTGTTGCATCGCCTGGCGTATGTTTCGGCGGCGGCAGGGGTGATTCACTTTTTTTGGCAGGGGAAGGCAGCTTTGTGGACGCCCATCTACTACGGAATTTTCCTAGGGATTTTGATGGCGTACCGGGCGGGGTGGTGGTGGGTGCATCGAACAACTAGTTGACAGTGAGACACGCAGATTATATACTGTGTTTATCAGTAGATCTTTCATAGGAGGACTCACCATGTTCCTTAGCAAATACAATTCCAACCCCACCTACCCGGTTCCTTTCCGATTCTTCGAAGAGGCTTTGAATGACCTCATTCAAGCACCGGCCACCAGCCGCCCCTGGGCTCCCTCGGTCGATATCCTCGAAACGGAGAATGAGCTGGTTGTGAAGGCGGATCTGCCTGAGGTCAAGCTCGAAGACATTTCGATCCACCTCGAAAACGGCATCTTGTCCCTGAAGGGTGAGCGCAAGTTCGAGCACCAGGAAGACAAGGCCGGCTACCATCGCCTGGAGCGCGGCTACGGTTCCTTTGCCCGCAACTTCGCGATTCCGGATACGGTTGACGCGGAGAAGGTCGCGGCCGCCTTTAAGGACGGCGTGCTGACGGTCACGCTGCCGAAGAAGGAGATCGCCAAGCCGCGTGCGATTAAGGTCAACGTTGCGCGTTAACAACCTGCGGGGCGGGTGAAATCCCGCCCCCAATTACACTGGAAGGACGTGCAACGCCCTTCGCTCCGGATCCAACGCCGTGCCGCCGACCGTCTGGCGGCCGGTCACGTTTGGGTTTACGCTTCAGACGTTGATCGGCCCGAGAACGCCCGGCCTGGCGATACGGTCACCGTTCTGGACCCTCGCGGCCTGCCGCTTGGCACGGCCCAATTCAGTGCTGCTTCCCAGATCGCCCTGCGTCTTTTCTCCTCTCAGGTTGAGCCGCTTGACGAGGGATTCTTTCGCCGCCGCCTGTCCGCCGCCATCGCCCACCGGCGAAAAGCCGTCCAGAATTCCACCGCCTTCCGCCTGGTTTTTAGCGAAGCAGACCGTCTTCCCGGCCTCATTGTCGATCAATATGCCGATACGCTTGTGCTGCAGACGCTAACGCAGGGCATGGACCGCATGCAGCCGATGATTGTTGACCTTTTGAATGAGCTCATCCAACCGGGCGGCATGTGGGAGAGAAATGATGCCGCGGTCCGGACGAAGGAGCAACTTCCGTTCCGTAGCGGCCGGCTCGCCGGATCTCCCGCCGCGTCGATTGACGTGCGCATGAATGGCATCCTCTTTCACGCCGATCTCGCGGCAGGGCAAAAGACCGGCGTCTATCTTGACCAGCGGGAGAACTATCTCGCGGCTGCCCGCTGGGCGCATGGCGACGCTCTCGATTGCTTCACATCCACCGGAGGATTCGCTCTTCACATCGCCAACAGGTGTAACAGCGTCGAAGCCGTCGATTCGGGAACGGCTGCCCTGGAGGCCGCGTCGCGCAACGCGCAAAGCAACGGCCTCGATAATCTCCGTTTCCAAGAGGCTGACGTATTTAACCTTCTTTCGGCGTATCGCGCCGCCGGACGCAGGTTCCAGACAATCATCCTTGACCCCCCGGCCTTTGCGAAAACCAAATCGGCGATGGAAGGCGCCGGCCGCGGGTACAAGGAGATCAACCTCCGCGCACTGCAACTCTTGGAGCCCGGCGGGATTCTCATCACCTGTTCGTGTTCCCACCACATGAGCGAAGCGATGCTGCTCGACGCGGTGAATGAGGCGGCGCGTGATTCCCGCCGAATGCTGCGGCTGCTGGAGCGCAGAACGCAGGCCGCGGATCACCCGATCCTTACGGCAATCCCCGAAACCTTCTATTTGAAGTGTCTAATACTCGAGGTGCTTTAGACGGTATTGGCCGCCCGCGAGGCCAGACGAGCTGCCCGCACGTCGCGGCCCTGCCGCACGCTGCTCTCATGTTCGGCCAGGCGGAGCATCTGGTCCGTGCGTTTCCGCTCGCGCATCTCCACCCACAGCAGATAGACGGCCGCCATTGTTCCCATCGCGGTAACGCACTGCTGCAGCGCGGCCGCCGCCTGCATAAGAGACTGGCCCTGCGAATGACATAGGAAAGCCACGGTCTGGCTGAGAGAAACGATGCTTACCGTCAACATAAGAAGCCGCAGGCCTCGACTCGGCTGCCGGCCGAGCAACTTCAGCGCCCAGGCCAAGGTCAGCCCATTCGCAACGATCAGCAGGATTGGCAACAGGTCCATGGGGGGAGTCCTTCCACTCCATTCGTTTATCGACCGCAATCAGAAACTATTTAGATCGAAATAATCCCTATGCCAATGTGGGTATAGCGCCCTAGGAAAATCGTCCTGTGGCCAGCATGCGTACCGGATAAAAATTTGCATCATTAACGGACTGCTGATACCCTGTGGTTCGGTCTGAACCTGGACCGTTCTTGTCGCTTTGGAGGAATCGCTCGAATGCACTTGCATTCCCAGTTGCGAATTTTTTCGCCAATGACACCGGCCGGAGCACCATCCGCCGCCGGTATTCAACGGACCCTCGCCTTGAGAGTCCTTTCCCTTGTCCTGCTGGTCGCGCTGATCGGGGTATGTGCCTACGGACAGGAAGCCGGCGCTCCAGCCCGCCATAACGGCGGGGAGGCCAATCTCGTGTTGCCCGATTTCGACCAGGCCACGTTTCTGGACGGCATATCAGGCCGCAATTTGTTGATGAGTGGGCTTGGCGTCGGTGTCCTGGGCCTGCTGTTCGGCCTAATCATGTACAACCACTTGCAGAAACTGCCTGTGCATAAGTCAATGCTGGAGGTCAGCGAGTTGATTTATGAGACTTGCAAGACGTACCTGCTTACCCAAGGCAAGTTCCTCCTCATCCTCGAAGTATTTATCGGCGTGATTATGGTGTTTTACTTCGGGGTGCTGCAGCATTTTGAATTTATCAAGGTCGCCATCATCCTCTTGTTCAGCCTGATCGGAATCGCCGGCAGTTATTCCGTGGCGTGGTTCGGCATACGCGTCAATACGTTTGCCAACTCCCGCGCCGCGTTCGCGGCCCTTCGTGGCAAGCCCTATCCCTGTTACGCCATTCCGCTACAGGCGGGAATGAGCATCGGCATGTTGCTTATTTCGGTTGAGTTGCTACTGATGCTGTTCATTCTGCTCTTCGTGCCGCGCGACTACGCCGGGCCCTGCTTTATCGGATTCGCGATTGGCGAGTCACTGGGCGCCGCCGCACTGCGCGTCGCCGGCGGCATCTTCACGAAGATCGCCGACATCGGCGCCGATCTGATGAAAATCGTCTTCAAGATCAAGGAAGACGACGCGCGCAATCCGGGCGTCATCGCGGACTGCACGGGCGATAACGCGGGCGATTCGGTCGGGCCATCGGCCGACGGTTTCGAAACGTACGGCGTGACTGGCGTCGCGCTGATCAGCTTCATCCTGCTTGCGGTGAAAGATCCGCTTGTACAGATTCAGCTTTTGGTATGGATATTTGCCATGCGCATCATGATGGTGGTGGCTAGCGCGGGAAGCTACTTCATCAACGGCTCGATCGCGAAATCGAAATACCATGATGTCGAAAAGATGAACTACGAAGCGCCGTTGACGGTGCTTGTCTGGCTTACGTCGATCGTCAGTGTCATCCTTACTTACGCCGTATCTTACGCGCTGATACCGAATATCGGCAACGATCCGTCGCTGTGGTGGAAGCTTTCGACGATTATCACTTGCGGAACGCTGGCGGGCGCGATCATTCCGGAACTGGTCAAGGTATTCACCTCCACCGAGTCCGGGCATGTGAAGGAGGTCGTCATCAGCTCCCGCGAGGGCGGCGCGTCGCTCAACATCCTCTCCGGCTTCGTGGCGGGTAATTTCAGCGCCTTTTGGCTCGGTATGGCGATGCTGCTGCTGATGGGCGCGGCGTACCTGGTGTCGAACATGGGAATGGCAAGTCTCATGATCGCGCCCGCGGTGTTTGCGTTCGGCCTGGTGGCATTTGGCTTCCTCGGCATGGGCCCGGTGACGATCGCTGTCGACAGCTACGGGCCGGTGACGGACAACGCACAGTCGGTGTACGAACTGTCCACGATCGAAACGATTCCCGGCATCGAGCAGGATATCCAGTCGACCTTCGGATTTAAGCCGGAGTTTGAAAAGGCGAAGCATCACCTGGAAGAGAACGACGGCGCAGGGAACACGTTCAAAGCTACGGCCAAGCCGGTGCTGATCGGCACGGCCGTCGTCGGCGCGACGACGATGATCTTTTCGATCATCGTCAATCTGACGCACGGCCTGAAGCCGGAGTTGATCAACAACCTCTCCATTCTGTATCCGCCATTCCTGCTTGGACTCATCACCGGCGGCGCGGTGATCTACTGGTTCACCGGCGCGTCGACGCAGGCCGTGACCACGGGCGCATATCGCGCGGTGGAATTTATCAAGGCCAACATCAAGCTCGATGGCATCGAGAAGGCGTCCGTTGCCGACTCGAAGAAGGTCGTGCAGATCTGTACTGAATATGCGCAGAAGGGCATGTTCAACATCTTCCTCACGGTTTTCTTCGCAACGCTCGCGTTCGCGTTTCTCGAACCGTACTTCTTCATCGGCTATTTGATATCCATCGCCCTGTTCGGCCTCTACCAGGCCATCTTCATGGCCAATGCCGGCGGCGCGTGGGACAACGCCTAGAAGATCGTTGAAGTGGAGCTGAAGGCCAAGGGCACCGATCTGCACGCGGCCACTGTCGTCGGCGATACAGTTGGCGACCCGTTCAAAGACACGAGCTCCGTGGCGCTGAATCCCATCATCAAGTTCACGACACTTTTCGGCTTGCTCGCTGTGGAACTCGCCGTCTCGGTTACTGAATCGCAAGGCGCGCAACTAACGAACATTCTGTCGGCCGGTTGCCTCGCCGTCGCGATGTTCTTCGTCCACCGCAGCTTCTACGGCATGCGGATCGGAAAGTAGCCGCCGGCTTTCTAACTTGGTATTTGAAGTTCTCTTTTTCGTCGCCTTGTTTTTCACGCTGCTGCTATGGCTGTTCGCGCGCGATGCCTACACGGACCTTCGCCGCGTCTACCGGGCGCGGCGTGTGACAGCGGTGCTGCGCGCGATCGAAGGCAAACCCGTGGCTCATGCGGAGTCGATACTTGGCCCGCCGGACGAAATCGTGTCCGGGTCCGGCGGACGCAGTCTCTACGAATGGAAAGGCCCCGCGACAAAATCCATACCGGCCGCGACGATGCTGCTGATCGTAACCGTCACGGTGGATGCCGCGGGCATTGTTACCCATGCGGCGTGGGAGGAGCGTTAAGCTCGCCGTTCCGCCCCAGGAGACTGCGTTCCGCCCCTTCCCCATTGTCTGTCGCCCCCGTCGCATGGTAATTTTCGACTAAGTCTTCGCTATCGCGTCATTTCCAGTACCCCAGAATGACGCCCATCAACGCAAAAGCCACCGTGTGGTACCCGGCGTCAATCAGCCACAACCGCAGGCTGCGCGACTCGAATAGATAGGTTATTCCCATGCTCAACGCAACCCATCCGAAGCCGGCCGCGACCGGCGCCGCAACGGCGAACCCTAGTGTTGCGCCCGGGCCGATGAACGCCGCGAGATTGAACGCCATCAGCAGCGCGAGCAGGAACGCGGGGCCGAAGACTTTCGCCGGATTGCGTTTCTTCAAGTCCTCGTCGCTCAGCCCGGTCTCCCGCTGCCACGCTTTTCCGAACAGCGCGGGTGAGTACCACAAGCCGCCTACCAGGAAGTTCGACGCGGCCGCCGCAAAAATAGCCAAATAATTGAGCTTGGCTGGATCCATTTCTATTCCTCCAACGCGATTGATCCACGTAGAATAGGGCCCAAACTCCATGTCTGCCAGAGTGAACGTGCCGAAGCCGGAAATTCTCACTCCGAAGGCGGATTCCCGTATGCTGGAGCGGTTGCTGCCCAGACCCATCGAACTCGACGATGGCGGCATCCGGTTGCTCTGCATTCCTCTGTTCGGTATCGCCATTCCATTTGTAACCGGCCTGTACGGCCCTATCGGCCCGGCTTCACTTGCGTTCTGGCCCGGCTTTGCCTGGTTCATCGGGGTGTCATCGGCCATCTGGCACGGCAATCGCTATTTCTACCTTCGCCAGCGTCAGTCCAACGATTGGTTTCAACACCCGGCACGCCGGATCTTCTACATGCTGGTGGCGATCGTTTTCTACACCGTGCCGTGCAGCGTTTCGATGCTTCTCGTCTGGTATGGAGCCAACGGCTTCGCGCCAGATTGGCCGGCCATACGCATGGCGACGCTCATCTCGGGACCGCGCGCTGGTCTCGCTCGCCGATGAACTCGACTTTCTCCGCCGCTACTATGCCCTGTTAAAGCTCCGCTTCGAAGATGCGGTGCGGATGGAGATTCCCGCGCCTTGCACTGATTTCGACACACTTTTCCTGCCGCCGATCTCGCTCCAAATCCTGCTCGAAAACGCCGTCAAGCACAATGAGTTCAGCCGGGAACGTCCGCTGGAAACGACGCTCCGTTTCGACGCCGCAGGCATCGCGATGGAAAACGAAATCTGCCCACGCCGCCAGGCTCGCCCGTCGTCGAAGGTCGGGTTGCAGAATTTGAACGAACGCTGCCGTTTGATTCTCGGCCGCGATATTGAGGTGACCCCCGGTCCCGGTCGCTTTTCGGTGCGATTGCCGTTAAAATCCATCGTTTAGTCCCATGCGCCTGGTCATTGTGGAAGATGAACCTCCGGCCCGCGAGAAACTCGCGTCCTGCTTGCGTACGGCCGCGCCGGAGGCGGCCATACTCGCACAGCTTGGCGGCGTGGCTGAGGCAATCCGCTGGTTCGGTCAGCATTCCGCGCCCGATCTGCTCTTCTGCGACACCCAACTTTCCGACGGCCTGAGCTTTGAAATATTCCGCGCGCAACCGGTCCACTGCCCAGTGGTATTCACGACTGCGTTCGACGAATACCTCCTCGAATCCTTTCAGACAAACAGCATCGACTATCTTTTGAAGCCGATTCGCCAGGCGCAGGTCGCCGCCGCGCTTGCAAAATACCGCGCCCTGGCGGCTCACTTCACTGCCGGCTACGCGCACCGCCTGCACGCCATCACCCACGGCGCCATCGCTCCTCGCGACCGTTTTCTCGTGCGCAAAGGGGCCGGCCACCTGGTGGTAAAAGTCCCGGAAATCGCCTATTTCTACACCGAGGACAAACTCATCTTTCTTGTCACCGCCGCGGGCCAGCGTCATCTGCTCGACAAGACTCTGAGTGAGATCGAGGCGGAACTCGACGCCGCCCGCTTCTTCCGCGCAAACCGCGCCACTCTCGTGCAAATTGACGCGATCTCCCGATGCTCGCCCTACGGCAAGGGCCGTTTGCTGTTGGAGCTGCATCCACCGCCGCGCGAGCCCGTCGTCGTTAGCCAGGAACGCGCATCGGCATGCCGCGAATGGCTAGGCGGGTGAGGAGAACTCGGCGCCGTCCGCGCCAGAATGGATGTGCAACCCGATATTGACGCGATTCTCGACGCACTGGAGTCCGCTAGCCGCGAGGCGGAGTTGCTCGTGGCGGGTCATCCGGCCGCTCTGTTGGAACAGACGCCGGGGAGCGGTAGGTGGAGCTCATCGCAGTGCCTGGCGCACATGGCCGTCACGAACTTCAAATATATCGTCGCGATGAGGTATGCATTGAAGCCGTCCCTGCACCTGCATGACCTCCAGCGCTCCGGCCCGGTGCGGCCGGGGTTACCAACGCGCTGGTTCTTATCCAACATGGAGCCACCCGTCCGCCGGCGTTTCCGGGCCCATGGCGCCGTCCTTCCTCCCTCTTTCGTGAAAGCGCGTGCCGCGCTGAAAGAGTTCCAACACTCACAGGAGGCGGTGCGTGAACTCTTGCTGGAGTGCCGCCATTTGGATCTCAACAAGATTCGATTTGAGAATCCATTCGTGCCGATTCTCCGTTTCACCGTGGGCGCGGGCTTCCTGATCATTACCGCGCACGAACGGCGGCATCTGTGGCAGGCGGCGCAAGCGTGCGCCGCTGTGGCACCATCGGAAGAATGACCACCCGGCGCGCGGCCATCGCGCTATTTGCAACTACCCTTCCCGCCGCGGCCGGTGATTTCAACAAACTCGCCGCGCGTTGGCGCTCCCGCATCAGTGTGATTCGCAGTGGCCGCCCGACGTACACCCGTCTACGCTTTACGTTCCCCGCCGCGGGAAGCTTCGTGATTGAGGAATTCGCTGCCGGCGGCCAGCTTGCGTGGATTTACAAGGGAATGGCGCGGGTCGCGGCGCGCCCCGAGCTAGTTGTCGACGTGAGCATCGTCACCGATTCGAACGGCATCGCTGCCGAAGAGGGCCGCGCGCGCTATCAGGCGGGGGAGTCGTACAATCTGGGGGCGGTCGAATATGTCTCCCACGCGCGAGGAAGTGCCGGTGCGATGGAGCTGCAAAAAGAGCTCGATTAACGCGCGGTCATCGCGTATTTCACCATCAATCCTTCCACCGCTGTCACCACAAACTTTTGTTCCGCGGTCACGAACTCCCATTGTTGTGTAAGAACTCCTTCGGCGCCAACCGATTCCGACAACAGCTTTCCATCACCCAGCTTGTTGCGGACCTCATCGATCGACATGCCGCGCCGCAGGATAGCGCGGCTATTCGCCGAAGGCGCCACGGGACGAGCCACCGCCGGCCCTCCAAAGTCCACATATTCACGGAGCCAATCCATCATCTGATTCGGCAGGACGCCGGCCGTGCCCGCGACCCGCCGCAAGTTAAATCGCGACCCGCCGCGCAAGCGCTTCTCCATGACTTCCTGTCGCTTGATGGCGTTCGCCGTCTCCGCCTGCGCGCGCAGACGCGCTTCCTCGCGCCGCCGCCTGTTGCGCTCGCGGTCCAGATCCGATTGCAGCCGCCGCTTGCGGCCCGCGTCGGTCTCCCTGCTGATATCGCGCTCCAGTCTGCTCTCATAACTCGACTTCGGAACGTACGTCGACACGGACGTGCTGGTGTCATCGCCGAACGTGCCGAAGCCGCCGCCATCGAGTTGCAGTTCGATCAGATCCTTCTTCACGATTAATGAGGTCACCGTGCTCGATCTGCCCTTCGGAATCGATACGCCGAAGTTTTTCAATCGCTGCGAATACTGCTTCCAGTCCATTGGATCGTCGCGATCCAGATTTAAGTCCACACCGTGATGCGTCCCCGGCATGTCGACACGGACAATCACCTGTTTGCCCACGAAGGCGCGCCGCAACTCCGCCTCATTGGCATGTGCCAATAGAGCCGCCGCCACTCCCAACGCCAATCTGCCCGTCATGCTCCCATATTCCTTCGCCTCACGTGCATCGGAGAGATATGGCGCGTCGATACAGTGCCAGCGAGCTTCATCGTGATCGCGAACTCCGTCTGAATCAATTCCAGCACACGCTCCACACCCTCCTGCCCGAACGCGCTCAACCCCCAGATGTAGGGCCTGCCAATACCTACCGCTGTGGCGCCGATCGCCAGTGCTTTAAACACATCCGTTCCGCGCCGGAACCCGCCATCAATCAGCACCGGAATACGCCCGTTGATCGTTTCGACAATCTCCGGCAGCGCTTCCATCGTCCCCTGCAAACTGTTCTCCGACCGCCCTCCGTGGTTCGAGACGACGATCCCATCCACGCCGTTTCGCAGGCATACCGCCGCGTCTTCGGCCGTCATGATGCCTTTGATAACGATCTTCATCTTCGTCGCCGCGCGGAGCCGTTCGACCAGTGTCCACGTTACGGCGCGTCCACCGGCCTTGGCCAGCAGCGGGTCAATGCCCGCAAACATGCCGTGTTCCTTGTAGTAGTCGGCGTACGTCAGTCCATGACACGCACGGCAGCGCTGCTCCGTCTTCTGTCCACCTCGTGCCGCGGTCACCCGGTTGGATGCCGTCGCCGAATCGACCGTGATCGCCAGCACCGTGCAGCCGGCCTGTTCCGCCGCGCCCACAAGCGCGCGAGAGACCTCAAACTCAGCCTGCGTGTAGAGCTGATACCACAGCGGCCCGCCAAATGCCGGTGCGACGTCTTTCACGTGGAGCGATGCGTTGGTTGACAGGACCATCTGCGCCTTTCGCGCGGACGCTCCGCGCGCCGTCGCCGCTTCGCCATCGGGATGAAACGCCTGTTGCGCGGCCGCGGGCGCTACCCAGATCGGATATGCCTGCTTCTGCCCGAACAGTGTCACTGACGTGTCGACGGTGTCCACGTCCACCTGTCTCCGTGCGCGGATTTGCCATTGCGAGAACGCATTTTCGTTTGCGCGCACGGTCGCGTCGTCGTCCGATCCGCCCATCAGGTACGCCCAATGCTGCGGTTGCACGTTCTTCTCCGCCAACGGCAGAAAATCGAAAACATCCAAGGCGTCCTTCGCCGAACTGAGCGGCTTCCTCGCTGGCTGCCCCGCCATCTCCGCCGCCAGCGCATACAGCGGCGACCGCTGCAAATACCGTAGAAACAGGCGCCGGTTCACGCCCCGGCCCCCAACTGATTCGCCAGGTCAACG
Organism: Acidobacteriota bacterium; assembly: GCA_016185425.1. Lineage (GTDB taxonomy): Bacteria > Acidobacteriota > Terriglobia > Bryobacterales > Bryobacteraceae. The sequence goes on from JACPNQ010000031.1 coordinate 91,981, forward strand.
AAGTCCTTCGCGTAAATGTCCATCCAATCCTCTCGTCCCTTGTCGGCGGGCCCGCCGGAGCCCCTCTCCAGCGGCCGCTCTACGAACGCTGTTTTCAATCCCACTTTTCGCGCCGCCAGCAGATCATTCTTGTGCGCGGCCACCATCATCGCCTCTTCCGGCTTTATCCCCAGTGTGGCTGCCGCTCCGAGATACACCGCGGCATCAGGTTTATACGCCCGGTATAACTCCGCCGACAAGACGCAATCCCAGGTCAGACCGCCGTGCCGCGCGAGATCCACTAGCAGCGAGATGTTGCCGTTGGAAAGCGTCGCGCAGATGAACTCCTTCCGCAGCATCGCCAGTCCGCGGGCGGAGTCCGGCCACGGGGCCAGCCGGTGCCACACGCGATTCAAGTGGGTCTTTCGCGCCTCGCTCAGCTCGTCGATCCTATACTTCCGCAGTAACTCGTCCAATATCATCCGGTGCAGCGTATCGATATTTGTCCAACCCAGCTCTCCACTCCGCACACGCGCCATTGCCGGCTGATACCCGGCACGCCATGCGTCGGCGAACTCCGCCGCATCCACGCGCAACTCCATCGCCGTCGCCTCATGGATGATGGAACTTCTCCAATCCACGACGGTCCCAAAAACATCAAAGGTAAGGGCCTTCACTCCGGACAGCGGCATGTCCCTGTCATAATAGTGAAAGAGAAACCTCGAACGGGAAGGATACAGAAAACGGATGCCAGTACCGGTGTCGCAGATGTGGACCGTCGCGACGTATGTGTTGAAGCAGAAGCTCTCTGGGCGCAAACGCTATCCGCTGGTGTTGATGCTGGAACCGCTTTTCCGCTGCAACCTCGCCTGCGCGGGTTGCGGAAAGATCCAGTATCCCGCTCACATTTTGAAGCAGAATCTCAGTCCGGAAGAGTGCTTCAAAGCCGTTGAGGAATGCGGCGCGCCGACTATTGCCATTCCGGGCGGCGAACCGCTGCTCCACCCGCAGATCCACGAGATTATCGAAGGCCTGGTCGCGCGCAAGAAGTACGTGTACATGTGCACCAACGCTCTGCTACTCAAGGAGAAGCTGCACCTGTTCAAGCCCAGCAAGTACCTGAGCTTCTCCGTTCACATGGATGGCGAGCGCGAGCACCACGATTTCTCGGTCTGCAAGGAAGGCGGCTACGATGCCGCCCTGGAAGGCATCCGCGAGGCCGTCGCCAAAGGCTTCCGCGTAACCACCAACACTACGCTATTCGACGGCGCCGACCCCAACTCCGTCCGCGCATTTTTCGACGACATGATGGAAGTTGGCGTCGAAGGCATGATGGTCTCTCCCGGCTACTCCTATGACAAAGCGCCGGACCAGAGTCACTTCCTCGGCCGCGCCCGCACGCGGAGTCTTTTCAACACGATCCTTTCGAATCGCAAGCCGAAATGGCGCTTTAACATGTCGCCGCTGTTTCTCGAGTTTCTCATGGGCAAACAGCACTTCAAGTGCACTCCGTGGGGGATGCCGACTTATAACCTCTTCGGTTGGCAGAAGCCCTGCTATCTGCTGCAGGACGGGTACGCCGAGACGTTCGCCGAACTGATGGCGGACACGAATTGGGACAATTACGGCACCGAATCCGGCAATCCCAAATGCGCAAACTGTATGGTGCACAGCGGCTACGAAGCGTCGGCGGTCGACTACACTTTCGGCTCCTGGAAGGGTCTGTGGGCCACGGCCCGCGCGACGCTATTCGGCACTTATGAAGATAACGCCGCGCTGGCCGCGTTGGACACGCACTTCAAACACCCGCAGCCGGGAACACTGGTGCAGATCCAGTCCAACGATAGCGACGAGGTGAAGGTTTGAATCCGGACGAACTTGAAGTAGCACCCGGCTTCGCGCACGAAGAGTTGCAGGGTCAGGTGTGGACGGCGGAGACAGAAGACGATCTTCGCGCGGGCCTCGAAAAAGCGTTCGATTATCGTGGCGATGTGACGATTGCCCGCAAGGACGGATCGACTGTAGAAGGCTATCTCTTCGACCGCCGTACAGGCCCGACGCTCTACGACTCGCTGGTCCGCGTGATGCCGAAAGACCAGCCCGTCAAAGTGACGATTCGTTATTCGGAAATCACCGGCTTAGCCTTCACCGGCCGCGATACGGCGGCCGGCAAGAGTTGGGAAGCGTGGGTGAAGAAGTATTTCGAAAAGAAGGCCGCCGGCGAGAAGAATATTGAGATTGCGCCGGAGAAATTGGACTAGCGAGCGTATTTCGTAATCTGGATACCGCGCAGCTCGACCTTTCTCTGCACGTGTGCGATTGGGCGTTGAGACTCGATTACGATGTCCTTTCCTTCATAGCTTGACCTTGCAGAGAAGCCCCCGATGAGAAATGAAATTGGATGCAGCGTCGGCGTCAGGAGCACGGGGGATCGATCCTCGTCCAAAGTCAAGACTTGAGGCGAACCCTTCGCCGGAATTCCTTTCGCCCAGAATCCTCGGACGTGTGATCCTGCGCCGAGCACGAAATGGCAGTCGATGAATAACGCATCACTGGCGTCACTGCGGCACCTGCCGAGTTCCGGCACGAAGGAATCTCCGTTGATGGGGATTGGTTGGTACTTTGGCGCCGTGTAGATCGTGAGTTCGAACGTCAAGTCGATATCGATTGCGTCGTGCTGGTGACTGCGGGCAAAGTCCGGATTCAGCTCCAAGATCGTCTTTTGTGAGTCCCGGTTGCCCAGCCACAATGGCGGACTATAGATGTCGACCTGCTGAAGTCTCTCCGTTCCCGCCTGCACTCGTATCGCGCTCCAGCCGTTTAACGCGACTGTCCAGCCCTCTTGCAGCCCCTCGATACGTAGTGGAATTTCAAACGAGGGCTTCAGCCTTGGCCTTGCGCCCGTGAATGACTGCGGGTGCCAAACCATCTGCGCCATGTCCGCATGCAATTGCGCAGTCTGCTCGCTTACCACTGCCGGAGACGCCGCCCGCTGAATCGCATACCACAGCCGATGCGGCCAGAACTCGAATGAGGCCAGCAGTAACGACAGGGAAATTACGGCTACATGTCCGGCTCTTGTTCGACGTGTGGCGTACTGCCAAACCAAAATGGCGATTCCGCCGAACACGCCAGTGACAATTGTGACTGCGTTCGTAACCCAGCGAAGACCGTCTGGAAAACCGGTCACGAACTGGTGGATGACGATCACTCCCGTAGCAATTCCGAGGATCCAAAAAATCAACTCGCCAATATTTCGGCTGATACTTGTCAGCACGGCGACTGGCAGTAGACACACCAGGCCCGTCAGTATGGAATTCCAAAAGACTGCCCCGGCGTTTTCCCAAGGAGAAAATCCGCTCGACGCCACGAACGCCATCTGAACGAACCAAAGCGGTACGGCGACCAATAACGTCAGAAGAAGGGATTTTGCGCAGGCGAGATCTTGCCATCGAAGCGGCCGCACGAGCCAATACGGCCTTGTACCCGGGAGTGCCTCCGAGTGCACTAAGATCCCGCAGAGCAATACCCAAGCGACCACTGGCAAGATTTCTATCGGGATTTGCAGATTGAGAATTGTCTGGTGGCCGACGCGCGTGGCGTGCAGCGCTCTTATGTAGTTCCAGCCGTATACAACTAACAAACTCAACGCGACAAACGCATACATCCACGTCTGCCGCAGGTCCTTCCGTACGATATGCCAAACCAATGTCATGTCAAGCTGCCTTCCTCGCCGCCTTCGCCAGCGCCACAAATATCGACCGCAATGGCATCGCCCGCACCTCCACGCGCGTCGCCGCCGGAAAAATCTCCCGCACCGCCTGCCGCGTGCCAACCGCATCCCACTGCGTTTCCACAAACCGCACAACTGCCGCTGTTGTCTCCGCCCGCACCCACGAATCCGGTATCCGTGGGGGGAGGGAAGCGGCGTCCATCGTCACTTCCACCTCGCGGAATCGCGCCGTCAGCCCACTCATCTCTTCGGAGAACTGAATGCGCCCGTCATCCAAAAAGCCAACATGACTGGCAAAATGTTCAATCTCGCCCAGGTCATGCGACGAGATCAACACTGTGCTCCCTTCTGCAAACGCAATCAGCCCTTCAACGAATTCCTCCCTCACCAACGGATCGAGCCCGCTGAACGGCTCATCCAGCACAATCAGCTCCGGCCGGTACGCGAGCGACGAAGCCAGCGACACTTTCATCCGCATTCCCCGCGATAGGTGCTTCAACTTCCGGTCCAGGGGAAGGCGAAAGAGCTCCAGCAACTCGCGTTCCCGCGCGCTATCCCACTCCGGATAGAACGGCCGCCAGAACGCCAGGAATTCTGACACCGTCATCGCGTCCGGCATCTCCTGCCCCTCGGAAACATACCCGATTCGCGCGTATTCCCGCGACCTCAACCGTGTCGACTCGACGCCCAGTACTGACGCCCGCCCCCGCGCACCACGCAGCAGGTTCATCAGGATCTGTAGTGTTGTCGTCTTGCCCGCACCATTCGACCCAATCAACGCGTAGACGCTCCCTTTCTCCACGCGCAGGTCCAACCCATCCAGCACCACATGCTTTCCAAACCGCATGTGCAACTGCTCAGTGACTATGGCCTCGTTGCTCATCGCTTCACTCCGTCCAACCGTGCCCAATGATCCTCCAACGCCACCTGAACCTCCTCCAGATCGAGCCCCAGTTTCTTCGCCTCCACCACGACCTGCTCCAGAGTCTCCTGCAGCAGCTCGTTCTTCTCCGCCCGCGTGGAAACGGGCCGCTTCGCCACTACCGCGCCTATCCCCGGACGCACCTCCAGCAATCCGTCGTTGATGAGGTTCTGGAGCACCTTGTGCGCCGTATTGGGGTTGATCTTCAACGCCGTGCTCATCGCGCGCACGGACGGGAACGGGTCACCCGCCCGCAACTGTCCAGCCAGCAGCGCCTTCTTCGCCGCGTACACCACCTGCTCATAGAGCGGCAAGCCCGGTTGAAACTGGACCCGGAAAGGAATCACATGTGTATGATAACACATAGTACACTAAATGGCCACCAAAATCTTCGGATACAATGAGCGCATATGCCACGCCCGCTGGTGGCGCTGATCGCCTGCGCCATTCCGCTCATCGCCGCCGATGGTGCCGAATTCTTCGAAACGAAGATTCGTCCTCTGCTAGCCACGCACTGTCACGCCTGCCATACCGGCGGCGCACTTGGAAATTTGCGGCTCGACTCCCGCGAAGGGATTCTCAAGGGCGGCAAGTCCGGCAGGGTAGTCATCGAGGGTAAACCGGAAAACAGCCTGCTGATCGAAGCTGTCAAGCGCACGCATGTTCGCCTGAAAATGCCGCCCGTCGGCGCTCTTTCCCGCGACGAAGTCGCTGCGCTCGAGGAGTGGATCCGCATCGGACTGCCCTGGCCCGAAAAAGTCGAGAACGTTCAAGCCACAAAGTCTGTCATCACGTCAGAGCAAAAGGCATTCTGGTCGTTCCAACCATTAAAACCGGCCACCGCCGAGCCCATCGACAAGTTCGTCAACGCCAAACTTGCCGCCGCGAAAATTACGCCAGCGAGACGGGCTGACTCGCGCACCTGGCTGCGCCGCGTCACCTATTCCCTCACCGGTCTGCCGCCAACTCCGGAGGACGCCGATTCCTTCGCCGCCCATCCCGACAAGGCCAGGGCAATCGATCGTCTGTTAGCCTCGCCGCAATACGGCGAACGATGGGCGCGCCATTGGCTGGATCTCGCCCGCTATTCCGACGGCGAGCTCGCCGCCAGCACCGATACGCCCCTTCCAAACGCCTGGCGGTACCGTGATTGGGTCATCGACGCGCTCAACAACGATCTCCCCTACAACACCTTCGTCAAAGCGCAGATTACTGAAGTGCCCGGCCATATTCCCGGACTCGGATTCCAGGCGCTCGGCGCCGGCGCGAATGACCAGGTCGACGTCACGACCAAGGTCTTCCTCGGCCTCACTGTCGGCTGCGCGCAGTGCCACGACCATAAATACGATCCCATCCCGACGAGGGACTACTACTCCCTCCTCGGCATCTTCCGCAGCTCGCAGACCTATCAGTACGCCCTGGTCGACGAAAAGCAGGTGGAGAGTTACAAGGTGCAAAAGAAGAAGGTGGATGACCTCAAGGAAATCCTCAACGACTACCTTGCCGAACAGACGAAGCAGCTCATCGATGTCTTCGCTCGTGATACCGCGAAGTATCTGCTTGCGACGTGGAAAAACCGGCCTGAGGGGCTCGACGAGGAGACATTCAAGCGCTGGAAAACCTATCTCGCCGATCCCAACAAAGAGCACCCTTATTTGAAGCCTTGGTTTGACCTGCTCAAATCCAGTCCGACGGAAGCGGAAGTCAAAGCGGAAGCCGAAAAGTATCAACAGTTCGTGCTTGAGCTGCTCGACGAAGCGAAGGAAGTGGATGACAAGAACTACGTTGCTTTTGGGGGCCGTAAGGGGCAAAAGAACGAGACGACGCGTCAGTACACTAACATCGTTTCGCTGCCCGTGTTGAAGTTCTACCAGTGGCGCGAGCTCGCCTACAAGGCGTATGTCACCGACGGCTTCCGAGCGCCCGCAGGGGTCTACTTTTACGACGCGAAGCAGATCGATCGCTTCCTCGGCGGCATCGCGAAGGGCTACGTGGACAAACTGCGCGCCGAAATAAAGGCAGCCGAGGCGGAACTCCCGCCCATGTATCCATTCCTGCACGCCGTGAAGGATGCCGCCAAACCCGCCGATATCAAAGTCGCTCTCCGAGGCGACCCCAAGACTCCGGGCGAGGTCGCTCCGCGCCGTTTTCTGCAAGCACTCTGTGCAGGTGAACCTGATTCCTTCACGCAAGGCAGCGGACGAGCGCAACTTGCCGACGCTATCATTGCTCATCCTTTGGCCGCGCGCGTGATCGTCAACCGCGTCTGGCAGCACCATTTCGGCAAAGGCATCGTCCGGACACCTTCCAATTTCGGCCGCATGGGCGAACGCCCTACCCATCCGGAATTACTCGATCAACTCGCCGCCCGTTTCGTTGCCAACGGCTGGAGCCTGAAGAAGCTGCACCGCGAAATCCTGCTTTCGAATACGTACGCGCGCGCCACCGCCCCGAATGTCGATGCGGACCCGGACAACAAACTGCTCGGCCACTTTCCGCTGCAGCACCGGCTCGATATGGAGGCTCTACGTGATTCCGTACTCCAGGTCACGGGTCAGATCGACACAAAGGTCGGAGGCCCATCGTCCAATTTCGCCGACGACAACACGCGACGCTCGCTCTATCTCACCGTCAGCCGTACGCGCCTCGACCCATCAATGGCCCTTTTCGATTTTCCCGACGCCAATGCCACCACCGACGAGCGCGCCGTCACCGCCGGCCCACTGCAAGGCCTCTATTGGCTCAACAGCGAGTTCATTGCGAAGCAAGCCAGACTGCTCGATGAACGCTTGGCGAAGGAGGTAGGCGACACGCCATCCGCCCGAATCCAGCGCGCATACAAGCTGCTCTATTCCCGTCAGCCCGACGCGGCGGAAATGAGGCTCGGCGTAGAATATCTATCAGCCGCTGGCGCCAATGCGTGGCCGAAGTATCTGCAAGCGCTACTCGGCTCCAGTGAGTTTTCCAGCGTGAATTGAAATGTTTCCCCGGCGCAGATTCCTTGAAACACTCGGCGGCGGCTTCGGCCTCAGCGCTTTGCAGGGCGTGTTGCAGGCGGAATCGACCAAGCAGCCCCACTTCACGCCCAAGGCTAAGCACGTCATCTTCCTGTTCCTCAACGGAGGCATGTCGCAGGTCGACACATTCGATCACAAACCCGCGCTCGCCAAGTTCGACGGACAGCCGATGCCCGGGCCGAAGATCCGGACCGATCGCGCCAGCGGTACGCTCATGCGCAGCCCTTGGGAGTTCAAGCGCTACGGCCAGTCGGGACTTGAGGTCAGCGAAATCTTCCCGCAGATCGCGCGGCGCATCGACGACTTCTGCGTCATCCGGTCCATGTACACCGACAATGGCAACCATGGGCCTTCGCTGCAACTGATGAACTGCGGCCACCAGCTTTCGGGCCGTCCTTCGATGGGCGCGTGGATCACCTATGGCCTCGGCACGGAGAACAAGAATCTTCCGGGTTTCATCGTCTTGTGCCCGGGCTTTCCCGTTCTCGGTTCCTCGCTGTGGAGTGCGGGCTACATGCCTTCGGGCTACCAGGGCGTCCATATTCATAACGAAGCTATCGAACCGGAGAAACTCATTCGCCATCTGCGAAATGCGAATCTTACGGTAGATGAGCAGCGGCAGCAACTCGCTCTTCTCGATCAACTCAATCGGCGCTATCTCCACCGCGTCGGCGACCAGCCGCAACTTGAGGGTGCTGTACAGTCCATGGAGTCGGCGTTCCGATTGCAGACGGAAGCGGCCGGACTTTTCGACATTCGCAAGGAACCCGAGCATATCCGCCGCCGCTACGATATTTCAGACTTCGGCCGCGGCTGCCTGATGTCGCTACGGCTCGTCGAAAGCGGTGTTCGCATGGTGCAGATCTACTTCGGCAACTTCCAGCCGTGGGACCACCATGACGATATTCGTATCCACGCGAAGCTCGCGGGTCAGACGGATGGCCCCGTCGCGGCGCTGGTCGATGATCTCAAGGCGCGCGGATTATTCAATGAGACATTGATCGTCATCGCTGGAGAATTCGGCCGCACGCCGATGATCCAGAATTCAGGCCTCGAAAAGCTCGGCTGTGGACGCGACCACAACCCGCCCGCTTTCAGCGTTCTACTCGCCGGCGGCGGGATCAAAGGCGGCATCGCCTACGGAGCCACCGACGACTTCGGTTACAAGGCCGTCGAGAATAAGGTTCACGTCCACGACCTCCACGCGACGATCCTCAATCAACTCGGCTTCGACCATACGCGCCTTACCTACCGCCATGCGGGCCGCGACTTCCGGCTGACCGATGTGCATGGCGAAGTTGTAAAGAGAATTATCGCTTAGGCTGCGAAGTTTTCTGTCCGGCCGCCACTACCTCCAAGGTGGCCAAACAGTTCGACCGCATCTTCAAACTTCTCTCTGACAAGGACCCGCGAGCCACGCTCGCGCTCTTCGCGGGGATTCCGCTCACGGAAGAACTTGCAGTGGAACCGCTTGACCGGGAACTGAATCTGACGGCTCTGCAGACTGACACTCTTTACCGCTGCCGCGATAATGAGGCCGAATTTCTTGTGCACATCGAATCGGTCACAAGTTTCAGAAAGGCATCCCTCGAGCGGCAGTTCGACTATGTGCAGGCTATCACCAGCAAATATCGCCTTCCGTGCCGGAGCTACCTTGTGTTGCTCAACGAGCGAGGGGTTCCCAAGCGAATCCCGGGGGAGCTGCATCGTGCATTTGGTGACTTCTCGGCGACGCTGCGTCTCCGGACCGTCCGGCTCTGGCTCGTTCCAGCGAAGCGGATTCTCGGGCTCAAGAGGCCGCAATTACTTCCGTGGATTCCGCTCCTGCATGCAACGCAAGCCGATATGGAGCAGGCGGTTGAACGGCTGAGATCCGAGAATGAAGCCGAGCTCGGCGCGCACATGGTGCTGCTCGGCGGACTTCGCTATCGTAGTAAGGAAGCTTTCCTGGAGAGGTTGAAAGGGATGATTATCTCCGAAGAGATGTTGAAGGAATCAGTCACGTACCAATTCATTGTGGATTTGGGGCGCCAAGAGGGGCTGAAAGAGGGGCTAAAAGAGGGGCTGAAAGAGGGACGGGAAAAAGGCCTCGCGAAAGGGCTGCGCAAAGCGCTGACCGAAATGCTCACAATCCGGTTCGGTACCCTCTCACTCTCCGCGAAAGCAAAACTCCGCGCCGCCGGATCGGACAAACTGGACCGCTGGGTCAAGCAGGCTGTCACAGCCCGAACCGTCAAAGACGCCTTAAAATAGGGCATGCTGGCCAACACCCCGGCCCCGCCCTATTACGCCGTAATCTTCTCCTCGACGCGCACCGGTTACGACGAAGGCTACGCAGCTACCGCTGCCCGCATGGTTGAACTCGCTCAGCAACAGCCCGGCTTTCTGGGTGTAGAATCCGCCCGGGAGGACGTCGGTATTACTGTGTCTTATTGGACGAGCGAAGAAGCCATTCGCGCCTGGCACGAAAACGCGGAACACCAACTCGCCCAGCGCGAGGGCTACCGAATGTGGTACAAATCGTTCCGGCTTCGCGTGGCGAAAGTCGAGCGGGCCTACGATTTCGAGAGACCGTAATGTGCCGCCTCGTCCGACTTCTCCCGCTGCTCGCGTTGCCCGTAATCGGTCAGAAAGTCCCTCAGTTCGCCGATTATCCTGCCTCGCAGGCCTTCAAAGGTAAACCGGCGGCGGCAAAAATCGAGCGCGCGCCCGATCGCATGTTTCGCACACGCATCCGCGAGGCGGCAGCCGCAGGCCCGAACTTCGCCGGGAAATTCACCATCGCCCAATGGGGCTGTGGTGCCGGTTGTGTGCATACCGTTATCGTCGATGCGTCCAACGGCGCGCTTTATCATTTGCCTTCCGCCGAAGTCCCTTGCGAATCCGCCAATCAGCCCACTTGCCCGCTGAACGTATCCTGCCAGAGCGGCGAGCCGTTCGAATTCAAACGAGACAGCCAACTCCTCATCATCCACGCATGCGGCAAAGACAGTAAGCCCGTCCACGTCTATCTCCGCTGGACCGGCACGAAGTTCGAACGACTGCAATAAATGGTCCCACCGCGCCTAGCGCCTGCTTGCTATAGTGACTGTCGGATTCAAAATCCACAAGGAGATCTGCATGAGAGTAGCGTTGCTTGCGGCGGGTGTTCTCGCCTGTTGCGGCCTGGCGCGGGCCCAGCTCACGATGGAACAAAAGGTGGACGATTTTCAGCACCTCGCCGCTCTTTTCGCCAAGAATTACGGACCCTATGAGTGGAAGCGCGAGACGCAAAGATTCGATCTTTTGGACATCGGCCCCTGGCTGGCGCAGGTCAGGGCAACCAGCAACGATCTTGACTTTTACGACGTGATGTCGCTTTACGTTTCGAAGCTGAACGACGCCCACGACTACTATCAGATTCCCTCCAGCTATGCCGCCGATCTCCATTTCGGCGTGGACATTTTCGATGGAAAGGCGCTCATTGAATTCGTTGACCGCGGACGCCTTCCCCAGAATGAATTCCCATTCGAGGTGGGTGATGAGCTCATCTCGATCGATGGCAAACCGGTCTCCGAGGTGATTGACCAACTCTCGCGATACAACATCGCGGCGAACACGCGGTCCACCAGGCGGCTCGCCGCGTCTCTGGTCACCTTCCGTCCGCAAGGGCTTATCCCGCGGGCGGTCGATCTCCCGCCCTTCGCCACGGTGGTCGTTAAACGCCGCATCGGAGCTACCGGCACTTACTTCGTGCCGTGGGCGCGTACCGGTCTGCCTTTGAATAACGTGGGGCCGGTTCCGTCGCCAAGAGCTTCGAAAGTGGAACGGCGGGCGGAGGCGGAGGAGGATTACATGGCACCTCTCCGCGCCTTGATGAACTGCGCGCTTCCCGAAGCGAAGACCAGAGCCGTCCGCGGTTTTGGGGCCATTACTCCTGTCTATGCTTTGCCGGCCGGCTTCATTCAGCGCCTCGGCAGGGCCCCTGGCGAGTTTTTCTTTTCTGGAACCTTCCAGTGGGGTGGCATGCGGATCGGCTTTATTCGGATACCGCATTTCGCGCCCGTGGACCCGAACACCGCCCTCCTCCAGTTTGAGAGGGAAATCGCATTCATGCAGACCGCTACTGACGGCCTCGTCATCGACGACATGCGCAATCCCGGCGGAAGCGTCGGATACACCAACGCGCTGCTATCGTACATCATGCCTGACGGATTCCGAGCCATGGGATTCGAAGTGCGGGCTACGTCAAACTGGGTCGTATCAATATCTTCCGCGTTGGAATCCGCTAAAGCGCAGCGTGCTCCGCAATACGTCATCGACCTGCTCGGCGCTATCAAGGATGCCATCGTCCAGGCGAACTCCGAGAACCGCGGCCGCACCGGCCCGATTCCCCTTGATGACGTCACCCTGGATCGCCCACCGGCCAAAGACCTCGCCGGCCGGGTCATCGCCTACACGAAGCCGATTATCGTCTTAGTGGATGAATTGTCGGCCTCGGCCGGAGACATGTTTCCGGCAACCGTACAAGACAACGGCCGGGGTCTCCTCTTCGGCATGCGCACAATGGGCGCTGGGGGTAATGTCGACGCTTACACGGCCGGCACGTATTCCGAAGGATTCATCACGCTGACGGAAAGTTTGATGGTCCGCGGCACGACCGTCATTGCGGATGAATTCCCCGACACGTCCTATGTGGAGAATGTCGGCGTCCGGCCCGACATGATTCAGGACTATATGACCAAGGACAACCTGATGCGGAACGGAGCGGTCTTCGTTGAAGCCTTCTCCAATGCAATCGTGAATCACATCCGTGCCCGCCAGTCAGACGCGGAGGGTAACCATGAAGACCGCTAAGCTTCTCCTGGCAGCCGCCTTTCTCGCATGTCCCGGATTTGCGGAGTTGACCATGGATCAAAGGGTCGCCGATTTCCGCCGGCTTGCCGCTCTCTATGACAAGCAGTATGCGCCCTACGAGTGGAAGAAGACTCTCTTCGGTTTCGATGCGCTCGATGTCGCGCCTTGGCTTGCCCGCGTGCGGAAAACCACGAATGATCTGGATTTCTACGAGCTATGTGTCGAGTATGTAGCGAGCCTCAACGACACCCACGACTCGTTCTCCCTTCCTTCGGATTTCCTCGCCGCGATGGGCTTGACTGTGGATATATACGACGGAAAGGTGCTGGTCGAAGCCGTCAACACGGTTCTTCTACCGGCACGCGACTATCCGATTGCTGTCGGAGATGAGATTGTCTCGGTGGATGGCGTGGACGTCGAGCAGCTTCTTGCCACCTTCGCCAGGTATGCGCCGCAAAGCAACCCGCGCAGCAACCGCAGACTTACCGCGCCCCGTATCGTCACGCGCCCACAGTCCCGAATGCCGCATGCCGTGGATACTGGCGACAAGGCTGCCGTCGTCTTCAGGAAATCGGATGGCTCCGTTGTGACCCTGACGATCCCTTGGACGAAGACAGGCACTCCGATGGTCGCCGGGCGCGTTCCGTCGCCGAAATCGGCGCAGGCGCATTCCACCGCCGCCACGACTGTGAACCCTGAGCCCGCCTACCTTACGGATCTGCTCGAGTTGCAGACGTCCGCCGCCGCGGACGAAGGTGTCCTTGGCTACGGAGCCCGTAATCCCATCTTCGATCTCCCCGCCGGATTCACCCTGCGGCTTGGAAGGCTGGCAAGCGACTTCTTCTACTCAGGCACGTTCCAGGCGGGAGGGTACAGAATCGGCTACATACGAATCCCGAATTATGCTCCGCCGTCCCAGACCCTTGCCTTGACGCAATTCGAAACGGAGATGGCTTTCTTTCAGGCCAACACCGACGGCCTGATCGTGGACGAAATGCGCAACACCGGCGGAAACCTCTGCTTCGGCGAAAACATCGCGGCGCGGCTGATTCCATATCCTTTCCACACCACGGCGTATGAGATCAGGGCGACGCGGAGTCGCGTGAACGGGTTTTACGCCGCTCTGGAATCGGCGCGGGCGCGCGGCGCCGATTCGTGGGTCATCGACCTCTGGGAGGCACTGTTCAACCAGATGTATCAGGCCTACACCGAGAACCGCGGAAGAACCGGGCCCCTGCCTATCTGCTCAAACAGTATCGACCGGCAGCCGGCAGTGGACCGCGACGGCAAGATCATTGCGTATACGAAGCCGATCATCATGATTATCGATGAGTTCTCGACATCGACGGCCGATTCCGTTGCCGCCATGTTCCAGGATGCCGGCCGTGGGCTCCTTGCCGGCTTCCGCAGCAACGGGGCAGGCGGCAACAACACCAGCTTCGCGGCGGGTGCATACTCGGAAGGTGTCGCCGGTATGACGCTCGCTCTTCAAGTCCGAGCCAATCCTGTCGTGACGACAGACTACCCCGCAAGCACCTACATCGAAAACGTCGGAGTGCGCCCGGAGGTGGAAATCGACTATATGAAGCGAGAAAACCTGCTGCAGCGCGGCAAGCCGTTTGTGGACGCGGTCACCGCCAGAATGGTTGATTACCTGAAAAACGGGAAGTAAATTCACTAGCCGATTCCTCGCGGCGACCGCGGCGGTAAGCCAGTCGGCAATATCGTGCCTTCGCCAAGCCGCTAGCTTGACCAGCAAACAGAAAAGCCCCGTCTTCGGACGGGGCTTTTTTTTGAATTTGGTGCGGAGAGCGGGACTTGAACCCGCACGGTGTTACCCGCTAGCACCTCAAGCTAGTGCGTCTGCCAATTCCGCCACCTCCGCAAATCCGTGGCTCACTTACTTCTTCTGCTCCTGCTTCTGTTGACCAGCGCCAGCCGGCGGCGGGGGCAACTGCAGCGGTTGCTTGGTCACGACCTTGCCCGTCTCCGGATCCAACAACTCAATCGACGGCTGCGGCGCGGGCGAAGGCGGTACGGTTCCCGGAGCAGTCGTTGTCGGGGCCGACCCTGGATCCTTCACAGTCTCCAGAACCGACTTCCCACCGCCGCCGGCTCCCGCCGAATGCCGTGTCGCAAGCACCGATAATCCCAACGATGTGATCATGAACAGCACGGCCGAAGCCGTTGTCGCCCGGCTCAACGCCGTCGCAGCACCCCGCGGACCGAATACGGTCTGGGAACCCATCCCGCCAAACGCGCCCGCCAGATCAGCCGCCTTGCCGCTCTGCAGCAGCACAACGACCACCAGGAACAGACAGACGATGACGTGAACAATCGTCAGAATTACCGACAGAATCATAGAAGCTTACGCCTCCGACCAGTATAGGCTACCTCACCGGTACGCCGCAATTCCGGTCACTTGTTCGCCAATCACCAGGCAATGGATATGGTCCGTTCCCTCGTACGTCTTCACTGTCTCCAAGTTGCACATGTGCCGCATGATCGGGTACTCGTCCATGATCCCATTCGCTCCAAGGAGGTCCCGGCTCAGCCGGGCGCATTCCAACGCCATCGCCACGTTGTTGCGCTTGAGCATCGAAATATGATGTGGCGCGAGTTTCCCCGC
Organism: Acidobacteriota bacterium; assembly: GCA_016185425.1. Lineage (GTDB taxonomy): Bacteria > Acidobacteriota > Terriglobia > Bryobacterales > Bryobacteraceae. The sequence continues at coordinate 107,097 of JACPNQ010000031.1, forward strand.
ATCCTTCAGCCGTCCTGCCTGCAACGCCAGCAACTGCGCCTTTGTAATCTCTGTAACCATCCACGCCAACTTCTCTTGCACCAATTGGTGGGAAGCCAGTGGCCGGTCGTCAAACTGCTTTCGGTGAACCACGTACTGCCGCGCTGTCTCGTAGCAGTCCATCGCCGCGCCCAACACGCCCCAACCGATCCCGAACCGCGCTTGCGACAGGCACGCCAACGCTCCCTTCAAACCCTTCGCCCCTGGCAGCATCGCCGAATCCGGCAAGCGCACATCCACCAGCGACAGGCTTGATGTTACCGACGCCCGCATCGATAATTTCCCGTGAATGTCCGAACACGTGAATCCCGGGGTGCCCTTTTCCACCAGAAACCCCCGGATGCCCTCCTCCGCCCGCGCCCATACAATCGCCACGTCCGCCAGCGACCCGTTCGTGATCCAGGTCTTCTCGCCGTTCAGCAGCCACCCGTTCCCATCCCGCACTGCCCGCGTCAACATCCCGCTGGGATTCGATCCGAACTGGGGCTCGGTCAAACCGAAACATCCGATCGCTTTTCCTTGTTGTAGCAACGGCAGCCACTGGTTCTTTTGCTCCTCTGACCCAAACGTATAGAGCGGATACATCACCAGCGCGCCTTGTACGCTGACAAAACTCCGCAGCCCTGAATCGCCGCGCTCCAGCTCCTGCATGATCAACCCGTATTCCGTATTGCTCATGCCAGCGCATCCGTAACCCTCCAGATTTGCGCCGAAGAACCCCAACTCCCCCATCTCCGCCACAATCTCCATCGGGAATCGCCCCGCCGAAAAGCACTCCCGGATCACCGGCATCACACGGTCCTCCACGAACCGCCGCGCCGTCCGCCGCACCAGCAACTCCTGCTCACTCAACGACGCATCCAACAGAAAATAGTCGACACCCGAAAAAGCCATAGTGCCCATTATCAGATTTTTCGGAGAACTCTACCGTCTGCCGGCCACTACCTATGCAAAGCCATGTTTTCGAGAATGCTCGCCCTCGTGGCCTTGTTCCAACTCGTCCTAACCGCCCAGCAAGTCCTCGACCGTGCTTACGCCGCACTCCGCGACAAAGACTACGACCAAGCGATCCGTCTCTTCCAACAGGGCCTCGCCGCCGATCCGGCCAAGCTCGGCCCTCGCAAAGACCTCGCCTACGTGCTCCTTAAAACCGGCGACACCGAAGCCGCCCGCGATCAGTTCGCCGAAGTGATGCGCCGCGATCCCGCCGATCGGCATGTCGCCCTCGAATACGCCTTCCTCGCCTACGAAACGCGCCAGCCTATCCAGGCCCGCCGCACCTTTGACCGTCTCCGCCACCTGGGCAGCGCTACTGCCGAACAGGCTTTTCAGAACATCGATACACCGCTCAAAGAAGGCATTGCCCGCTGGCAAAAGGCGCTGGAAGAAATCCCCGATAACTTCTCCGGCCACGAAGAGCTCGCCAAACTTGCCGAGCTTCGCGACGACTCCGAACTCGCCGCCAAACACTTCGAACGCGCCTGGCAACTAAAGCCCGGCTATCGTGTTCTGCTCCTCGATCTTGGCCGTGTCTATACCAACCTCGGCCGTGCCGCCGATGCTCACGCCGCGCTTCTGGCCGCATCGCGTGGCGCCGAACCGCGTGTTGCCGAACTTGCTCGTGAGCTTCTCAATCCCCGCTATCCCTATGTTTACGAGTTCCAACGTGCGCTCACGCTCGACCCGGCCAATACAGATCTCCGCCGCGAATTGGCCTATCTCCACCTCGAAATGCAAAACAAGACCGAGGCCGAAAGAGAGTTCGCCCAAATTGTTCGCGACGTTCCGGCCGACCTTCTCTCCATGGCTCAACTCGGCTTCCTCAAACTCGCTCGCCGGGACGCCACCGTTGCCCTCCCTCTCCTCGAAAAGGTGCTGAAAGGCGATGACGACGATCTCTCCGATCGCGTCCGAACAGCCCTCAAGATGCCAAAAGTCCTCCGCCGGCGCCCCGAAACACCGCGCGCGGAAGTGAAGTTCGAAGCCAAGGTTCTCGCCGAAAAATCTTACGAAAAGGGCTACATGAAGGACGCCCTGAAATACCTCACTATCGCCCACGAAAACGATCCACTCGATTTCGACGTCATGCTGAAGCTCGGGTGGACAAACAACATCCTGAAGAACGACAACGACGCTGTTCGCTGGTTCGACCTTGCTCGCCGGTCGCCCGACACGAAGATCTCCGCCGAAGCGCTGAAGGCGTACAAAAATCTCGCATCGGATCGAATGCTTCTCCGGACCACACTGTGGGCCCTTCCCATGTTCAGCTCCCGCTGGCAAGACGTCTTCGCTTACAGCCAGGTGAAAACCGAAATCAAATTGTCGAACCTCCCGATCAGGCCCTATTTCTCGGCCCGCCTCCTCGCCGATGCACGCGGCCTCGAACGCGCCCGCACTACCTCCACCAGTCCTCAATACCTGTCCGAAAGCGCCGCCATTCTCGGCGTTGGTTTCTCCACGCCGGTAAGGCACGGCATCTCGGGTTGGGCCGAAGCCGGCACAGCGCTCCGCTTCCGCGGCCGCAAGGATCAGTCCCGCGTTACGCCAGACTACCGCGCCGGCCTCATTGTCACGCGCCTCATTGGTGCTCCGCTAGGCGCTGAAAAGACCGGCTGGTTCGGTGAAACCGTCAACGATGCCGTCTTCGTCAGCGGCTTTAACAACGACGTTGTCTTCGTCAGTCAGAACAAGCTCGGCTGGACCCTTAACCCCAATCTTCAGGCCTTCGCGAGCATCAACGGCAATACAGACGCCAAGTCCCAATACTGGGCAAACTTCGTCGAATTCGGCGCCGGCATCCGCACGCGCTGGTCGACACTCCCCTCCAACGTCCACTTCACGATCCAGGCTCTCCGCGGCGTCTACACACGCAACACCGGCAACCCCCGCCGCCCCAACTACTACGACATCCGAGCAGGCTTCTGGTATGCCATCACTCGCTAAGCTCCTACTCTTCGCCCTGCCGCTCAACGCCGTTGAGCCATCCTTCCACTTCCACGTGGCCGGTGAAGATCCCGGACCCTGGCCCGCTATTTTCGGTTCTATCGGAATGACCGCGGGAACCAGCGGCGTCGCGAGTGTCATCGTGCTGCCAGCCGGTACGCCGGCCGCGTCCGCAATCTGGCGTCCACGCGTCGAGCAGGGCACCATCGTCGTTCTCGAAGGCCACTCCGAATTTGCCGCCTCACTTGGATTCGCTCCTGCCGGTAAATCCATCCAAACCCGCCAGATCCGCGACCTCCAGGATGAAACGCTCCCCATCATCTGGGAGCGCGCCCTCGATCTCCCTGTCTACACGGTCCCCTCCGCGGCCAAGGTCTTCTCTCGCGAGCGCTGGTCCGGCGCACCGATGGCGGCCGGTCTCCGTATCGGCCGAGGCGCCGTCTTCTGGCTCAACGTCACTCCCGGCCAGAAGGGTCACGAACGCTTCCCCTACATCCTGCAAGCTCTTACTTCTTTGGGTCTGGAAGCTCCGTTCAGATCCGGCCGCTTATGGGCATTCTTCGATAGCTCGTACCGTCTCCGCGCCGATCCCGATTACCTCGCCGAACGTTGGCGCGCCGCCGGTATCGGCGCACTCCATGTCGCCGCATGGCACTACTACGACGCCGACCCCCAACGCGACGAATACCTCCACAAGCTGATCGATGCCGCTCACCGCCGCGCCATCCTTGTCTACGCCTGGGTCGAACTCCCTCACGTCTCCGAAAAGTTCTGGAACGATCATCCGGAATGGCGCGAAAAAACCGCGCTTTTACAGGACGCCCAACTCGATTGGCGTAAGCTCATGAACCTCGCCAATCCCGCCTGCGTCCGCGAAGTCAAAGCCGGTATCGCTGTCCTGGCCAAGCGGTTCAACTGGGATGGCATCAACCTTGCCGAACTCTACTTCGAGTCGCTCGAAGGCATCGCAAACCCATCGCGCTTTACGCCGTTCAATGAAGATGTCCGCGCCGAATTCCGTGCGCTTCACAACGCCGATCCCGTCGCCGTCGCTCGGGATGCCGCCCACCCGCTCCGGCCCAAGCTCCTTGAATTTCGAGCCTCGCTCGCCCAGCGCATACAGGAAGACTGGCTCAACGAACTTTCCCAAATCAGGCGCACGCTTCCTCACTTGGACGTCGTGCTGACTCACGTCGACGACAAGTTCGACACGCGCATGCGCGACGCAATCGGCGCCGAATCCTCGCGCCTGCTTCCGCAACTCGCACGGCACGATTTCACCTTCCTCATCGAGGATCCCGCCACCATCTGGCACTTAGGACCGCAGCGCTACCCGCAGATCGCGGGCAAGTACAACACGCCCTATCCGGAAAAGCTCGCCATCGACATCAACATCGTTGAGCGCTATCAGGATGTCTATCCGACCAAGCAACAAACCGGAACTGAGCTCTTTCAACTCGTCAGCCTCTCGAGCCGCGCCTTTCCGCGCGTAGCTCTCTATTTCGAAAACTCGATACACAAGGCCGACCTCCCCCTCCTCTCTTCTTCCGCCGCGCGCGTTGACCGCATCGATCACATAGCCGGCCGCCTCGTGATGGACTCCAAATATGGCGCGGGAATTCCCTGGACCGGCTCCGCCAAGATCAACGGCCGTCTCTGGCCTGTCGCTGGTTCCGATACCCTCTGGCTTCCGCCCGGTCCCGTCGCCATCGAGCCCTCGCCGGCGGCGCCACCGCTCCGCATCCTCGATTTCAATGGCGATCTCAAGACCGCTTCCGCCCAATCCAACGCTATCGATATCAGCTACAACTCGCCACATCGCGCCATCGCCATCGCCGATCGAATGCCCGCGGCGGTTGAGATCGACGGGGCCCCTGTTCCTGTCGAATGGATGAGCGCCAACGGCCGCCACGCGCTCCTGCTGCCGAGAGGCCAGCACGTCGTGTCGTTCCTGCTTACGGCGCCGGGGCCGTTGAAAGAAGTCTCGAGTCCTGCGCCGTCTGGGGCTGCCAAGCCCCAGTCGTCTCCGCGTGGTCAACTCCCTTTGCCGTAATCAGGTGCTTGCCATTGTCGACCCGTTGCAGCCAACCCTGCTCCCTGAGAAACCATAACGGGAACTCGAGGTGCTCTCGCGGCACACCCAGCAACTGCTCCAGATCGACAATGCCTACGCCGCAGTTCTCCGGTTGACGCATACGCTTGGCGTATAACACCGCCAGAATCGCCCGGCGCTTCCGCTGTTCCTGTTCCAACCCAGGGGCGGCCGATTCCGGGTCGAATATGCGCCATCGATTCGATAAACTCCGCGACCGCTCGACGTCGAAGGCGGCGCGACGTTCAGGATCGGATAGGACCCGGTACGCAGTCACGAGCCGCTTAAACTGTTCCTCGTTCCCACTCTCGGGATTGTCCGGGTGCAGCCGCTGGGCGAGCGCACGGTAAATCTTGTGTATCGTATCCGGACTCGCTACCGGATTCACTTCCAGCGTCTCGTAGTGATCGTCGAAGTCATCGTTCACTGGTTTGGATTCGTTCCGGGAACCCTCCAGAGCAATACCACACCGGAACACTCCGGCTGACACCTGCCTACACCAGGCCACCCTTCCTCGTGCACGGCCTCCGCCCGGCCCGGCCACTCCAGCGCCTTCGACCAGAACGGCCATCCCCTCGCGAAGCAACTCGCCAAGCAGTATTCCGAGTCCGTGTTCGGCCGAATCCTGAACCTGGACGGGAACCTTTTGCCACGACCCGTCCCGCTTCTCAATCCAGAGGAGCGCTTCCTGTGTCGCCTGGCTCTTTCCCCGAGCTCTTTTTCGCCGTTCGGTCGTGTTCGCGCTCTGCACTATTTCTTTAATCGGCAATTACGCAGAAAATCTTTAGTTAGCCGGTTCTAATTGCAGCCGCCCTATCTTCGGCTGGTCCTGAAATTTCATCAGTTCTGCCTGTTCCACACCCTTCACCGTAATCGAATACCGTCCGTTGTCGGTACGCGTTGCCCATCCTTGTTCCTTGAGAAACCACATCGTGAAATCAAGATGTTCACGCGGCGTGCCTAAAAGGGCCTCCATCTCCACCATGTTCATCCCCGGACTCTCAGGCTCTCGCAGCCGCTTCAAGTACAGTGCCTTCAACACACCCTGGCGTTTCGATTGTTCCTGCTCCACGCCCGGCGTTGCGGACTTCTGATCGAACACTCGCCACTGCACCTTCTGTTTTGCTATCCGCAATCCGCCAAAGGCCGCGTGCTTCTCTGGATCCGACAGCGTCCTGTACGCCTCACTCAGCCGCCGGAATGCCTCCGCACTTCCGGTCTCGCCGTTGTCCGGATGCAGTCGCTGCGCCAATATCCGGTAGATGCGGTGGATGGTCTCCGTTGTAGCGTTGACGCTCAGTTCCATCACCTCATAGAAATCCACGAAATCCTCACCCGGGCTGTCGCTGGCAGCGGCAACGGCCGCAAGGCGTACACCCGCCCGGAACCGTCCATCCACCGTCGCGCGGCACCAGCAGATACGACCTTTCTGCCGTTCGCCGGACCCGCCAATAAATCCATCGCCCTCCAAAATCACCGCCTGCCCCGGCTCCGCTTCCGCGCCGAGCACCAGACCCACGCCGCGCGCGGACCGATCCGCGACCTCCACCTCCCGCTGTGACCAACCTCCGGTCTTTTCTTCCAGCCACAACGTCACCCGCTGCCTGCCGGGAATCCGCCGTCTATCGCTATCCCGCCGTTCCGATCCGCCTTTCCGCTCCACGATCTTCTCTTCGGCGAATAGGCAGCTTGTCTTAGCCTGTGTTGAATTAGCGGCCCACCCATCCTTCCACGCGTCGCCCGCGCACCGCCATCTCGCGCATAGCCAGCACTTCCTGCCCTGCTCCATACAAAGTCTGCCGGACGCGCAGCACGTCGCCTTCCGCCCAAATCTCTTCCGCTGCGTTCACCGCCAGATCACCCAGGAATTCCAGCAGAGGGCGTGTCCCCAACGCTCCTTCCCCCGTCAACGTAACCCGCTCCTCGACCACTGCCTCTGTTCCCGATCGCCACTCCCGCGCTCCGTCTGCCCGGACCACGCACTCCGGGGCACGAAATTCCTCATGCGGATCGCGCAGCCGCCGCACGCCGCCTAGCGCCGGGGCCACAAAAGTACCTGCGCCGATACGCCTCGTCACCAGCCCCATCCGTTCCAACTCCACCAGCGCCCGGCGCGCCGTCATGAGACTTACACCTTCGCGCGCGGCCAGTTCACGCTCGGACACCAGCTTCTTTCCACACGCAATCCGGCCATCCGCGATTGCTATCCGCAGCTTCTCGGTGATCCGCCGGTAAGCGGGTCCGCTATCCAATGCCATAGTAAAGAGTATGAGCCCGGGTCACGGCGGCGCGGAACTTCCACTCCAAATGTTGCTGGTCTTTGGCGCCGCCAAAATCCTCGGCGAAGTCACCGAACGGCTCAAAATACCGAACATCGTGGGCCAGATCACCGCGGGCGTTCTTCTCGGGCCAAGCGTCCTCGCGCTCGTTCAACCCGCTTCGATCCGCGAGCTCGCCGATCTTGGCGTCATGTTCCTCCTCTTCCGCGTGGGCCTCGAAGTCCGTCCGTCGGATCTGTTTACTGTCGGCAAGACGGCGTCGATCGTCGCGACACTCGGCGTGCTTGTGCCTCTGCTGATGGGTTATGCGATCTATCGCTGGAGCGGCGCGTCGAATGTGGAATCGCTATTTGTCGGAGCGGCGATGGTTGCAACCTCGGTTGGCATCACCGCCCAAGTCCTCGCCGGCATGGGCTTGCTCAACGCCCTCGCCAGCCGCATCATCCTTGCCGCCGCGGTCATCGACGACATACTCGGACTCATCGTCCTCGCTATCGTCAGCAGCGTCGCGGCCGGTGGTGTCAACGTTCTGCAGCTCGCAACCACCGCGGCCATATCCATCGCCTTTACCGTCTTCGTTCTCATCGCAGGCAGCCGGACGGTGGGTAAGATGCTTCCGAGATTGGACAAGCGCATGAAAGGCGGCGAATCGGAGTTCACGATCGCCATGATCCTCCTCTTCGCGCTCGCCGTTTTTGCTTCCTACGCCGGCGTCGCCGCAATCATCGGAGCGTTTCTCGCCGGTGTGGCGCTCGCCGAGACTGTCTCGCACCGCGTCCATGTCCTTGCCCAGGGTGTTACTGAACTGCTCGTTCCATTCTTCCTTGCCGGCATCGGTCTCGCTCTTGATGTCCATGTGCTGAAGGACCCCAAAGTCCTCGGCCTCGCCGCACTCATCACCGCCGCCGCCGTCGTGTCGAAGCTTGTTGGGTGCGGTCTCGGAGCATGGCCGCTCGGATTCGAGGAAGCCAAACGCATTGGCGCGGGTATGGTGCCGCGCGGAGAAGTCGGCATGGTCGTCGCGCAAATCGGCGCGACGATGGGCACGATTTCGCAGCAGGCCTATGGCGTAGTCGTCGTCATGGCAGTGATGACCACCGTGATCGCGCCAATCCTCCTTAACTGGACGTTCGGGTCTATCGCGTGCGAACCCGAAGAGTCTCCGATATCGATCGAATAACCATGCTCTTACTCGCCGCTGCATTGACAATCGTCGAAACGATCGCACTCCAGGGCCCGCTGCATCATGTGCAGGGCATCGACGTGGAAGGCGACGTACTCTGGGTGTCGTCCGTTGACAAGGACGAGAAGAAGGGATACCTGTACAGGCTCGATCGCCGTACGGGAAAACAGCTCGCGCACACGGAGGTGCAGGATGGAGAGCGTTTCCATCCCGGAGGCCTGACGCTCGACGGGGAAAACATCTGGCTGCCGGTTGCCGAGTATAAGCGCAACAGCACCACCGTCATCCAGCTCCGCGACAAGCGCACACTCCGCCTGCTCTGGCAGTTTGCGGTCAATGACCACATCGGCTGCGTCGCCGCCTCGTCCGGACGGCTATACGGCGGGAATTGGGACGCGCGCGAAATCTATGAGTGGGACAAGAAAGGAAAATTCCTCGACAAGCGCAACAACAATACCGGCACGCGCTACCAGGATCTGAAGTTTATCGACGATCGCCTGATTGGCGGCGGGCTCCGCGCCAAAGGCCAGGGCGCCGTCGATTGGCTCGATCCTAAAACGCTCAACACGGTCCGCCGTCTCGACGTCGAGACCACCGATCGCGGCACCGTTTTTACGAACGAAGGCATGACCGTGCGCGGCGGCTTTCTATATCTTCTGCCGGAAGACGATCCGTCCCGGCTGTTCGTCATTCGTCCGCAATGAGCTGCCTGCTGACAAAGGCCGACTGGATGGCCGCTAAGGAGTGTGCGGCGTTGGCGTGGTTCGATCTTCATGGCCAGGCGGCGGCGCCGGAGACCGAGCGCTTCCGAATGAAGCAAGGCCAGGAGATTGGTGTACTCGCCCGGCGACTCTTCCCGGATGCGGAGTTCGAAAGAGCGTTCACAAGCGGCGCCTGGACCGCGCGAGCAGACATCTTCCTACCTTCCGCCAGCGGCGGGCACATCATCGAAGTGAAATCGCGATTCGCCGACGCGGGGAATCTCGAAGAGTCGATCGATGACATCGCCTATACGGTCATGGTGGCGCAAGGCGCCGGGCAATTCGTAACACGCGCGTCGCTGCTCATGCTGTCTCGCGCTTATCGTTTCGGCGATCCGGTCCGTGCGCTGTTTCAATCGGTGGACGTTACGAGCGAAGCTCTCGAGCGTGCCGCCGGCAACGCCGAAAGAGCACAAGTGCTGGCCGCCGCGCTGCTATCGGAAACAAAGCCCGCCGCCGTTCTGGTATCGCCGTGCCGCACCTGCGTTCACTTCTCCATGCAGTGTCTCGGCAAAGGTATCGAGCACACTGTCTTCGACCTTCCGGGCCTTTCCGCCACAAAACTGAAGCGGCTTTCGAATGCCGGAATCGTCGACATCCGGGAACTTCCGGTGGACTTCGCGCTCAACCCGAAGCAGGAGCGTGCCCGCTACTCCGCCACATCGGGAAACACCGTCTTTGAACCAGGCCTTGCGCAACACTTGTTGAGGCTGGAGTGGCCCTGTCACTACCTCGATTTCGAGACCGTGTCGACGGCGCTCCCTCTTTATGAAGGGCGCGCTTGCCACGAACAAGTGCTGACACAGTTCAGCATCCACCACCGCGATATGCCTGGCGGCGAACTCCGCCACAGCGAATACCTGGCTGACCCGGCTCGGGATTGCGAGCACGAACTCGCCGGGCGCCTCATCGCCGCGCTCACAGATCCGGGATCGATCCTTGTTTATAGCCCGTTCGAGCAGACGAGAATCAGGGCACTGGCCGCACGGTTCCCCGATCTGTCGGAGCCGCTGAACGCGATCCTCAATCGATTGGTTGACCTCCACCCGATCATCGCGAACAACTTTTACCATCCGGCGTTCCGAGGTAGCTTCTCGATTAAGAAGGTGCTCCCGGCATTGGTGCCGGACCTTTCTTACGACGACCTTGCTATCGCCGGCGGCGAGACTGCCGTCATGAAGTTTGCCCAATTGGCGCTGGGCGAAATCGCCGGCACCGCGGCCGATCAGACGCGGCGCGACTTGCTCGAGTACTGCAAACTAGACACGCTTGCCATGGTGCGATTGCACGACGTACTCGCCAGCCGTTCGGTGGCTCGCGCGGTGCGAGGCTAGGGCCGTGCCCAGTACCTATCGCGCGCCTGCACAATTAGCTCTTTCTGTCGCGTAGTGAGCTGGATCTTGCGAAACTCCGACATTTGAACGGGAATGTTCGACACGTAACCGAGGTTGTACTGGCTCCGCAGCTCGTTCTGAATCAATGCGTAGATCTGTTCGATCGACAGCCGCTTCGACACCTGGTAAAACGCGCCGCCGGTTTCGTGGGAGAGCCTGACGAGCGCTCCGCGGCCGGCGTCGCCATTTCGATCCGCGAAGAGGATGGAATAGATGATCGTGTCCTGTTTCTGTGCCGCCTCGACGGCCTCGGCGAGTGACGAGTTGCTGCCGTAGTCAACGCCGTCGGTGAGAAGAATGAGCGCCTTCCGCCCGGGCACGTCCTTTAGCAGGAATCGGGCCCCGGTATCCACCGCGTCGAAGAGGACAGTTCCGCCGCCGATACCGCGCCGGAGCTCGCCGCGAGTAGGAGTGTCGACCTCGGCAAGCGCAGCTTCGAGCTTGGTGTAGGAATTCGTCAGCGTCTGCTTGATGACGACCCGGCTGTCGAACTGCAAAACGAAGACCCTATCCTTGTCGACGCGAAGGACCTGATCGACAAAGCGCAAGCTGGCTGTACGCTCCGCGACGAGTACATGTTCCTGGCTCATGCTGGTATCGACCAGCAGGCCGATCGTGAGCGGCAGATCGCCTTGCCGGGAGAAGTACTGAATCGTTTGCGGCTTGCCTTGCTCGGCGAGGACGAAGTCATCTTTCGTGAGGTCCGCAATGATGGCGCCTTTCTTATCGCGCACCGAAGCGAGCACATTGACGACGCGCACGCCGGTTGTGAACGTCACATCCTGGGCATAGGCTGCCGCGAGGGGAACGGCGAGAAACGCGCGGCGGTCAAACCGTCTTGCAGCGTTCAGCCACCGCTCTCTCATATCTCTCTCGCATTCTGATCACCGCGGCAATCAACTCTTCCGGACCAACCACTTCAAAATCGGCGCCTATCCAACCCAAGTGTATCGCCAGCCGGTCGTAACAGGTCGCCGCGGCTTCCCAGATGCAAGATGTATCGTCGAGCGCGACGAACACGCCGCCCGGGAATCGCCGCACCGCTTCATCGACGGGCAGCATGACCTTTATGCGGGCGCGGCATTTCTCGAGCGACCGCCAATAGCCTTCCGTGGCAAACGCCGCTAAGTCGCCTGCCGGTGCCGGCCGCGCCGCGAAACGTCCGTCCGCCGCCGGCCGGCCGCCAATCCGGTCCACGCGGAATGTCCGCCAGTCTTCCCTGTCCCGGTCCCAAGCTACGAGGTACCAGCGGCGCCCGGTATGCACGAGCCGGAAGGGCTCGACGCGCCGGGCGGTCGGCTTGCCGGAATGGTCGCGGTACTGGAATCGAAGCGCCTCATTATCGCGGCACGAGCCGGCGAGCATTGTCAGAGTCTTTGCATCGACCACGGCATCCGAACCCGCCGCCGGACGCACCACCATGGTCTGCAAGGCGGCTACGCGGCGCGCGAGCCGCGGCGGGAGTATCTGCTCCATCTTTGCGAGCGCGCGGACGGAGGCTTCCTCGACGCCGGCAATTGAGCCCGCCGATCGCAGGCCGGCGAACACTGCCACTGCCTCGTCGTCGTCCAGCAATAAAGGGGGCATGTCCGAGCCGGCGCCGAGCTGATAACCGCCCTCGGCGCCGGTACAGGAATGGATCGGATAACCGAGGTTTCGCAGTTTATCGACGTCGCGACGCAGCGTGCGGCTTGTCACCTCTAACCGCTCGGCCAGTTCCAGGCCGCTCCAGTATCTCCGGCTTTGAAACAGAGACAGCAGCCGCAGCAGGCGCGCGGACGTTTCCAACATGTCAAAAGTATGCCACGGATTGAGGACTGAAGTTGTCCGCAATGGATGTTACTGTTTCTGTATGACACTTTGCCAAACGCTTCTTCTGGACTTCGACACGGAAATGAAAGCGACGCGCACCCTACTAGAGCGCGTTCCGCTCAGCAACTACAAACCTCACGAAAAGTCGATGGCTCTCGACTATCTCGCCACGCACGTCGCCGACCTGCCGAGCTGGTTTGCTTTCGCGCTCGAAAGCGAACTGCTGCACCTGCCGGCCGGTTTCAAGATGGAAGTCATGACCTCGACCGAGGCGCTGCTCGACCTGTTTGACAAGAGCGTGGTGAAGGGCCGGGCGGCGATCGATAAGGCGACGGACGAAGAGATGCAGAAGAATTGGACGTTTAAGTACGCCGACATCTTCTCGATGACCGAGCCGCGGCCGCAGGTTGTCCGCAGTTTCCTCAACCACTTTGTTCATCACCGGGCTCAGCTCGGAGTGTATTTGCGTTTGCTCAACATCCCGATCCCCGGCTTCTATGGGCCGTCCGCCGACGACAAGTGGTCATAGTAAACTGGGCGGGCCATGAACCGCCGCAACTTCCTCCGTCTTGCCGCGGCCGCGCCTGCTTTTGCGGCCGGCGGCAAGCCGAATGTAATCCTCATCATCGCCGACGACCAGGGCTTCGGCGATCTGTCGATTCACGGTAACCCTTACCTGCAGACGCCGAACATCGACCGTATCGCGACCGAAGGCGCGCAGTTTACGCAGTTCCAGGTCTGCCCGGTCTGCTCGCCGACACGGGCGTCGCTGATGACTGGCCGGTATAACTATCGCACGGGTGTCGTCGATACGTATAAGGGCCGCTCGATGATGGATCCGCGGGAGCAGACGGCCGCCGCTCTCTTCGCGAAGGCCGGCTACAAGACGGGCATCTTCGGCAAGTGGCATCTGGGCGATAACTATCCGATGCGCGCCATCGACAAGGGTTTCGAGGAGTCGCTGGTGCATGGCGGCGGCGGGCTGGCTCAGCCGTCCGATCCTCCGCCGGGCAATCATTACTTCGATCCGACGCTACTCCGTAACGGCAAGTTCGAGAAGGTGCCCGGCTATTGCACCGACATTTTTTTCCGCGAGGCCAATCAGTTCATTGAACGCCACAAGGCGGAGCCGTTCTTTCTATACATCGCGACAAACGCGCCGCACACACCGCTCGAAGTCGACGCCAAATATGTCGGGCCGTTCCAGGGCAAGGGGCTCAACGAGACAACCGAGAAAGTGTACGGGATGGTCAAGAATCTCGACGATAACGTCGGGACGTTGCTGGCTCAGATCAAGCGAGCGGCGATTGATTCGAACACGATTCTGATCTTCATGACGGACAACGGTCCGCAGCAAGCGCGGTATGTTTCCGGCATGCGCGGCCTGAAGGGAACGGTTTACCAGGGCGGTATCCGCGTGCCGTTCTTTGTGCGCTGGCCGGAGAAGGTCAAGCCCGGCACAAAGGCAGACCGCATCGCCGCGCATATCGACGTACTGCCCACGTTACTCGAAGCCTGCGGGATCGCACCGCCGAAGGAGATCCAATTCGACGGTCGAAGCCTTTACCCTTTACTTTCCGCTCCTGCCGCGTCATGGCCGGACCGTATCCTGCACTCGCAGTGGCATCGCGGCGACCGGCCGGAGCTATATCGCAGTCACGCCGCGCGCAGTCAGCGCTGGAAGCTGGTCAATGGCACCGAGCTTTACGACATGGAGCGCGACCCGGCCGAGTCGACCGACGTCTCGATCGCCAACCCGGATGTCGTTGCCAGGATGCGGCGCGCGACCGAAGACTGGTTTCGCGATGTCAGCGCGACACGCGGCGGATACGCGCCACCGCGGATTTACATCGGAACGCCGCATGAGAACCCGGTGCTGCTCACATTGCAGGACCGGCGGGATGAGCCAGAGGGTTGGGAGGTGGATGTCCGCGCGGCCGCGAAGTATGATGTGGTGCTGCTCTTCAAGCCGGCACCCTCTGCCTGCAAGGCGACCTTCATACTCGGTACGCTGAAGAGAACAGCCGCAGTCAAAGAGGGCGCTACACGTTGCGAGTTGAAGTCGCTGCGGTTCCCTGCCGGTGCGGCGCATCTGGCCGCGAAACTGGACGTTGGGAATAAGCCGGCCGAAGTTCTGTATGTAGAGGTGAGGAGAATCGATGGTTGATGGAAAGGTCGTGATTATCACGGGGGCGAGCGGCGGTCTTGGGGCCGTTGTGACGAAGGCCTTCCTGGATGGCGGCGCGAAGGTCATTGGTGTGGATCGAAGCGCGCACTCGAAGAATCCGAGCCATCCGTCGCTCAGTCACTTTGCGGTCGCGCTCGACAGTGCCGAAGCAGTCGGCAAGCTAGTCGCCGACGTCATCGAGATGTACGGCCGCATCGATGCCGTGCTGCACCTGGTTGGCGGGTTCGCCGGCGGAGAGCGTATTGAAGAGACGAGTGACGAGACGTGGGAGAAGATGATCGGCGTTAACCTGCGTCCTGCCTGGGTGCTGATGCGTGCCGTCCTGCCTGTTATGCGGGAAGCGCGCCGGGGGACGGTTGTCGCTATCGGCACGTCGGCCGCGCTGTCGCCGGTGGCAACGCTCGGCGCTTACGGAGCCTCGAAAGCGGCGCTCGTTTCGCTTGTGCGGACGATCGCCGAGGAGAATCGTGAGTTCGGCATTCGCGCGAATGTGGTGTCGCCGAATACGATGGACACGCAGATTAACCGCGCGGCGATGCCGGACGCCGATCCTTCGAAGTGGGTCCAACCGGCGAACGTCGCGAGCCTGCTCGTTTGGCTTGTCAGCGACGCCGGGGCGGAGGTTAACGGGGCAGTGATTCCTCTGCCGGGGCGCGGGTAGCTTCTACTTCCAGGGCCAACTCCGCCAGTTGACCCATGACTCGCAGCCGCAGATCGCGCATCCAGCTTAGTGCGCCGCCATAGACAGTCAGGTATCCATATACTCCGCCGTCGGGGTCCATAGGCCGCGGCCTGGCGACGGCCAGAAGGTCGCCGGTGCCGGTTAACGGGTGTACCAGATTTCGCAGCACTTCTTCCAGTTGTTGGGCGTGGCGCATAGCGGCTTCGAATTCGGACTGGATGATTTGCATGAACTCGGGGTTTTGCAGGTTCTCGTTGATCGCGGAACCCAGGTCGGTCAGCACGGCAAGGTCGACGGCGAGCTTCGTCGTCGGTTCGTCGGCAGCTTCCATGGCGCGGATACCTTCGTAGAGTTGGGCGAACAGTGTCTCGCGTTCGGGTGCTAACAGCGTTCGCCGCGTCCAGGCGGCGGTGAGCCGGCGGCGGAGCGGCGCTGCCACCTGGTGGAAGGTCGCCGACGCGGCCGCGTGTTCGCGATCGAGGCGGTACATGCGCGAGCGAGCGGTCTCGATGTCGCAGGGTTCCAGTTCGAGCCGCATCCAGTCAACGGGCATCCGGGCTTCGAGGCGACGCAGCACGACTGTACTGGTGACCCACTTCGAGTAGGCGGCAACGATGGTTTGGAAAAAGCCGAGCGTCGCCGACCTGCACTCGTCGCCGGCGGCAATAACACCGGGCCACGCGGCATCGTTGACGGGATCGGTTTCGCCGATGCGAAGCCATACGGGGCCGTCGTAGACGGCGCCGAAGAAGCCGATCCTGCCGGCGTCCTGTGAGTCGCGATGCTCGTCCTCGGCGAGCAGCACTGTGGCGGGTACGAGTTCCTTTGGCTCGACTTCATAGAAGCGGAGGGACTGGGCGCGGCAGAGCGCCTGGAAGGCAGGGAAGAGGGCGGACGCCGGGCCGTGCTCGTCGAGAACGCCTTCGTCGTGTTCCAGGCCGGCGCGTTCGAGGCGGTCGGTGTCGTCAGGATGCGAGTCGTAGCCGAGGCCGATAGTATAGCGGCCCTGGCGAGCGATTTCGCGCCGCTCTTCCGGGGTCAACATTGCATAGCAGGCGGCGGTCAGCGCGGCGAAGTCCTCGGGGTAGCGGCCTTCGGCGGCGCCGCGATGGGCGATCTGCATCGCCTTCTGCATGGCTGCCGCGCCGGCGGCGAATGTCTCGACCGAGCCGAAGAAGGCGGCCGTGCCGGCGACGCGAATAGCGAAGAGGTCGGCATGGAACTCCATCTCGCGGCTCATCCGCGCATTGACGAGGAGTGTGCCGCGGAGCAGGAGCCGCAGCACATGGCGGCTCAACCGGACACCCACACCCGCGACCGATGCAATCATCCGCAGTATCGTAGGGCTTCCCGCGGACTGGGACGCCAGCAATACATCCCAGCGGTCGCGGCCGTCGACGAGTTGGTGCAGGTAATACTGCGACCAGTGGATTAGCTGCCGGACACGCATCGCGCCGCCTTGCGAGAAGTGGCCGACTTCGTGGGCGATGACGTGGGCCATGTGCTGTTGGTCACTGATCGCGACTAGCGGGAGGCCGAGCGTGAGGCGATAGCGGTTGTTGAAGAGGCCCCAGATTGGGTGGATCAAAGATGCCGCGCCGTTCAGGGACATATCGACGGCGACTTCGGCGGCGTGCGGCGCACCGGTGGCTTCGCAGACGCGGTGGATCAGACCGGCCAGTTCGGGGTGCGCCGCGAGGTCGATGGGAGTAAAGCCCGCATCCATTTTGGGAGGGGAGAAGAAGACCTTGCCGAGGAAGAAGAGGACAGTCAGGCCGGCACCGAAGACAGCGACGTAAATCGCGATCGTGAAGAAGTTCGTGGCGAGGATCACGCCGTACACCGCCCAGAGTCCGACGAGGCAGGCGACGACAGCGACGAACGCAGCGTAGACGAACGGGGCCGCGATCATGGCCAGAGTTGCCGCGGCGACACTGGCGCGGTACGAACGGGATACCGGGACCGGGCGGATCATCGAGGGAATCGATACCATCGTATCGACTCCTCCTTATGCGACTCCTTCTGCTCGCCTTGTTCGCGTTGCCGTTAGCCGCCGCGGACCTCCGCGTGATGACATTCAATGTTCGCTATCCGAATCCTCGCGATGGCGAGGACATCTGGGAGAAGCGGCGGGATTTCTTCGTCGAGACTGTGCGGCGTCACAAGCCCGATCTGATGGGCACGCAAGAGTTGTTCTATACGCAGGCTGAGTACATCGTGGAGAAGATGCCAGAGCTGGCGTGGTTCGGGCTGAGCCGGCGCGGCAATAAGGAAGACGAACACATGGGTGTGTTCTACAGGAAGGACCGGCTGAAGGTGATGGAGTCGGGGAATTTCTGGCTGTCGGAGACGCCGGAGGTGGCGGGGTCCTCTTCGTGGAATATGAGCCTGCCGCGGATGGTGACGTGGGCGGTGTTTGAAGACTTGAAAACGAAGCGGCGGTTTACTTACTACAACACGCACTTTGCGCATCGCGGCCAAGTGGACGACGAGGCGCGGCGGCAGGGGGCGATGCTTATTGCGAAGCGTATGCCGAAGGAAGGGGCGTTTCTTTTGACGGGGGATTTCAATGCGGCGGCAGGCCAGTCGCCGTCGTACTCCGTCCTGGTGCCGGCGCTGAAGGACGCGTACTTGACTGCCGCGAAGAAGAGCGGGCCGGAGGGGACGTTCCACGGGTTCAAGGGTACGCCGGGAAAGGCGCGGATCGATTGGATTCTTTACCGCGCACCGTGGAAGGTGAAGAGCGCCGCTACGCTTACGGATTCGAAGGATGGGCGTTATCCGAGCGATCATTTTCCGGTTCTGGCGGTGTTTCGGTTGTGAGGAGCGAGGCGGCGGGAACCGGCACAAGCGGCGGGCGGATGGAGGTTGCGGTCCAGCCGAACAGGTGGTGGACAATGGGTCCGCAGATGCGGCCCTGACAGGCGCCCATGCCACAGCGAGTCTGCAGCTTAGCGTCGCGCCATTCGCGATAGGGCGCGAGGGTTGCGTGGGTGACCTGTTCACAGCGGCAGAGGATCGTTTCGGGCCCGGCGAGACTATAGAGCTGGTGATGGAGGGCGAACGTGGCGGCAAGGTCGCGGACGAAGGCGCCGGTGTGGCTGCGTTTCCGGGAGACGGGCTGGCCGGTAGCGGCGGCGCCGGCGCGCTCGCCTTCTTCGAGGGCCTTGTCGAGACCGCCGATTCCGGTTGGCTCGCCGGCGCAGTAGACGTTGTCAACGGTGGTTCTTTGGCGGCTGTCGACCGCGACGAACCCGTCATCGAGGCGGCAGCCGAGGTGTTGGGCGACTTCGGTGTTGGGGACGAGGCCGAAGCCGCAGGCGAGGTAATCGATCTTGAGGGTACGGCCGGTTGAGAGGGTGACTTGCCGCGGTTCGAAACGAGTGGGCCAGACGCCGGTCATATAGGGCACGCCGATGAGGCGAGCGCGGAGCGCGATGGCTTGGGGGAGCTTGGCAGGATACTTTTTGAGGAATGAGACGACTGTGCCGAAGTTGGCCTGCTCGGCGATGCCGGCGATCCTGGCGCCGCGCTTGCGGAGAGTCGCGGCGACAGCGAGGAGGAGCGGGCCGGAGCCGGCGACAAGAACGCGTTTGCCTTTGATATCTGCGCCGGCCTTTACGAGTGCCTGCAAACCGCCGGCGCCGAAGACGCCGGGCAGGGTCCAGCCGGGGAAGGGAAGGAAGAGCTCACGCGCGCCGGTTGCGAGGATGAGGGTTGTGGTGTGAATCGTGCCGAGGGGCTCGGTGTGGAGAGTGAAGCCGGGATCGACGGCGAAGAGACGGGTTTGCGGGTAGAAACGGACGCCGGATGGGAGTTCGATTTGCGATGCGCCGCGCCAGATCTGGCCGCCGGGGGCAAAGTTGTCGTCGATAAGAACGATGGACTTGCCGGAGCGAGCGGCGGCGCGGGCCGCGGCAAGCCCGGCGGGACCGGCGCCGAGAATGGCGACGTCGAAGGTCACCGGGTTTCAATCTCCATATCTTTCGTGCAAATGGTCTGGCAGGCGAGTTGATTGGGTTTGCGATTAATTGTGACCCGGCATTGCATGCAGATGCCCATGCCGCATAGCGGGGTGAAGACGGCTCCGCCGGTGAGAAGCGCGGCCGCGACGGTTGTGCCGTCGGGGACTTCGATGCTCTGGGCGTAGCAGCGGATTCTAACCATGGAAGCGCTCCGGACGATAGGGTTCGGGGGGAATGGGCGGCGTGCGGCCGAGGATTTCGGCGGCAATGAGTTTGGCCGTGCCGAGGGACGTGGTTATGCCGAGGCCTTCGTGGCCGGTGGCGAGATAGAGATGGTCGCGGAGACGGCCTATGAGAGGAAGCTTGTCCGGCGTGGAAGCGCGGAAGCCGGTCCAGGTGCGGATGACGTTGCAGTCGCGAAGGGCGGGCAGATATTCGAAGGCGTGGCGGAGCATACGGTGGAGCATGTGCCGGTCGATGGATTCGGTCTCGACGCCGTATTGACGGGACGAGCCGATGAGGAGCTGGCCGGTTGGGCGGGGCTGGACGTTGAAGGCCACCGACTCGTTCGAATCGCCGTGGGCGCTTTGGAGGTAGCCAAGCTCAACGAGCTGGTGATGCACGAGGCGGGGATAGCGGTCGGTAATGACGAGGTGGCCTTTCCGTGGCTTGATGGGTAGGTTGGGAAGCAATTTGGGAGTGAGGGCGCCGGTAGCGCAGATGACAGCGCCGGCGTGGAGCGTGTCGAAAGCGGTCACGCCGGCGCTGGTGATCTTGGCCTTGGCCTGTTCGAGAAGCCAGCGTGTGACGACGGGTGCGTAGACGACGGAGTCGCGCGTGGCGAGAGCGCCGCCGGCGAGACCGGGGCGGAGGTTGGGTTCGGCCTGGTAGAGCTGACTGGCGTCGAGCATTTCTACGCCGGGTTTGGTTTTGGCGGCGTTGAGCTCGTCGTCGTTAGCGGCGATCCAGATTGTGCCGCAGTTCCAGAACTCGGCCTGCTTGGGGAGGTCCTTGGCGAGAGCGTGCCAGAGGTCGAGGGAGAGGCGGGAGAGCTCGTCGCCGTCGAGCATGACGAGGTGGCCCATGCCTGCCGCGGTGGCGCCGCTTCCGGGTGTGCTTTGGTCGATGACCTCGACGCGCGCGCCGGCCTGCGCGAGTTCGTAGGCGCAGGCCGCGCCGACGATGCCCGCGCCGACTATGACGACGTCGGGCGAAGGGGTCATGTTCGGATGCCGTGGACGAAGGGATCGGCGGGGTCGAGGATTAATTTTCCGTGCGCACTGATCCAGGCCCTGCCGGTTATGCTTGGACGAATGTACGCGCCCTCCGTTACGTAAGTTCCTTCAAAAACGCTTCCTACGATACTTTCCTGGCGCCAGATCTCACCGGGGGCGAGTTTACCGTCGGCGGCGAGGCAGGCGAGCTTGGCTGAGGTGCCTGTTCCGCACGGGGAGCGGTCATAGGCCTTGCCGGGGCAGAGGACGAAGTTGCGATTGCCGTCGAAGAGCTCGATGTGGTCGACGGGCGAGCCGGTTGCGTTTAGGGCTTGCCGGATGCGCCAGGCGACATCGGTGAGGCGTTCGACGTTGTCGAGCTCGATCCGCTGGCCGTGATTATCGACGAGGAAGAACCAATTACCACCCCAGGCTATGTCGCCGGTGACGGGGCCGAGGCCATCGACCTCGACCGTAACTGCTTTGGCCTGGCGGTAGCTGGGTACGTTGGTAATGCCGACACTGCCGTCTTCGTGGAGGGTCGCGGTGATCTGGCCGACGGGGGTGACGAGTGTATGGACACCGGGTTCGATCTTGCGGAGGTAGGCGAGAGTGGCGATGACGCCGATTGCACCGTGGCCGCACATGCCGAGGTAGCCGACGTTGTTGAAAAATATGACACCGTCGGGCGGGCAGAGCAGGGCGCCGACGATAACATCGGAGCCGCGGGGCTCGTTCACGATGGCGGAGCGGATGTGGTCATAGTCGCGGCGGAATACTTCGAGACGCCCGGCGATCGGGCCGGCGCCGAGGTCGGGACCGCCGTTGATGATGGTGCGAGTAGGCTCGCCGCCGGTGTGCGAGTCGACGTACTCGATCTCGGTCATGACGCCGTGACTAGCGTGGGGCGGGTGGCGATAGCTTTTCGGATGATGCCGAGGATCTGTTCGCGCTCGGCTCCGGCGAGGGGGAGGCGCGGCGGGCGCGTGGTCTCAGTGCAGAGGCCGGTTTCCTGGGCGCAGAGCTTGATGTACTGGACGAGCTTGACGTGTGTGTCGAGGTGGAGCAGCGGGGTGTACCAGCGGTATAGCTCGAGGGCCTCGGACCACTTGTTGGCGAGGATGAGATCCCAGAGCCGGCGGTTCTCGCCGGGGAATGCGTTGACGAGGCCGGAGATCCAGCCGACTGCGCCGAGCATGGCACATTCCATGACGAGGTCATCGACACCAGAGAAGAGGATGTAACGGTCGCCGGTGAGATTGATCAGGTCGGTAATGCGGCGGGGGTTATCGGAGGACTCTTTGATGGAGACGACGGTGGGCTCGCCGGCGAGCTCGGCGAACATGGCGGGGGTGCAATCGACGGCGTAGGCAGGCGGGTTGTTGTAGATCATGACCGGGAGGCCGCTGGCCCGGGCGACGGAGCGGAAGTGGGCGAGGGTTTCGCGGGGGTCGGACTTGTAGATCATGGCCGGGAGGACCATGAGGCCGTCGAGGCCGAGGCGTTCGCAGTCCTTGGCGTAGCGGCAGGCGAGGGCGGTGGTGGTTTCGGCGACACCGGAGAGGAGCGGGACGCGGCCGGCGACGGCTTCCTTGGCGGCTTCGAGGACCATGATCTTTTCGTGGTACTCGTGAGCTGTGTTTTCGCCGACGGAACCGAGGACGACCATGCCGTGGACGCCGGCTTTGATCATCTTATCGAGGTGGGTCTGGAAGGCAGGGATGTCGTGCGAGTAGTCGGGCTTGAAGTGAGTGGTGGCGGCGGGAAAGACGCCGTGCCAGTTGGGCTTAGTCATAGGGTTCCGTAGAATTTCCAGGTTGAAGTGAAGCCGGGTTGGAGCGGCTGTTTGAGGAGGCTTGCGCGAACGAGCTCGACCGGCATGGAGCCGAGCTGGAGGATGGCATCGTGGAAGGCCTTCTCGGTCATCTTGCCGGAGACGACGAGCTCGGTGTGGAGCGCGCGGAACTGCAGGCCACCGAGCATGTAGGCGGCTTGATAGAGGGGCGAGTAATTGGCCTCGAAGGAGCGGCGGACTTCGGCGGCGGCGTTTTCGCGCTCGTGGCCAACGCGGTCGACGAGGAAGTCGACGCATTGTTGCGGGGACCATTTGCCGAGGTGGAAGTTGAGGCTAAAGAGGATGCGTGCGCAGCGGTGCATACGCCAGAAGAGCATGCCGATGCGGTTTTCCGGGGTCTGCGGGAATTGCAGGTCCCAGAGACGCATTTCCCAGTAGAGTGCCCAGCCTTCGATCCAGAAGGGGGTAGTGAACGCACGGCGCCAGGGGCGGTAACGCTGGGTCATGTAGAGCTGCAGGTGGTGGCCGGGGACGACTTCATGGTGGACCGTGGCGCGGGAGAAGTGGATGTTGTTGCCGCGGAGGCTCATGAGCTTGGCTTCGTGCGGCATGGCGGCCGTGGGGAAGCTGACGATGATCTGTTCGCCGCCGAGGAAGAATGGGTTGACGCGTTGCTCTTCGGGCGTCATCATGCGCATTCGCCAGATGTCCTTGGTGTATTGGGGCACCGTGACGAGGTTGCGTTTTTCGATGAAGTCGATGGCCTCGAAGACCTGATCGCGGACGAGCGTTGTTTGCTGGCCGGGCGGGACGTAGAGGTTCTTGACGTGTTCGAGGGCCTTTTTCCAGTCGTCGCCGTAGCCGAGGGCTCTCGATGCTTTCAACATCTCGGCATCGCACCAGGCGAATTCCTTCTCGGCGATTTTGACGAGATCTTCAGGGGAGTAGGGGACGATTTCGAAGCGGAGCTCGTCGCGGAGGGCGGCGTCGCCGATGGGGTCGCCGACAATGGTGTCCTTGTCGTCCTTGGCGACGCCGGCGAGTTTTTCGCGGAGGTCATCCGAGTAGGACTCCATGGCCTTGTTGAGCTTGCCGTAGGGTTCGGAGGTCCACCAGGTGAAGTTGGGATCGTAACCGGAATAGAAGGTGTTCCACTCCTTGAGCACGCCGATCAGCGTGCGGGTGAGGCGTCCAGCCCGATTGGCGACGGCGGGGTTGGTGGTGCCTTTGCGGGATGGGATTTCCTTGCGTGCGCCGGCGATTTCCTTTTCGATGCGGAAGAGAGTGGCGGCGATTTTGGAAGGGTCGGGCGGTTCGACGCGGACGCGATTGTCGGCTAGCTCGAAGATGGCGTTGGCGAAGGGGAGAAGGGGGAGGACCTCGTTGACGCGCTGCTCGGTCTGGTCGATGCGCCGGAGTTCCAGGCGGATGCGGTTATTGAGGAGAATGTGATCGACCTGAGCGTCGTGGGAGAGCTTGGCGAAGTTGAGGGCTTTGAGAGCGTCGAGCCAACTTGCGTGGAAGGTGCGGAGGGCTTTGATTCGCTGGGGGGCTTCGTCGATGGTGTAGTAGCGATTGAGGGCGGCGTGGTCGGTCTGGTAGCGCTCGATGTGAGCGCGGAGGCCGGGATCGGTTTCGAAGTTGGCCGGGGCGGTGTAGACGATCTCCTTGGCGCGAGAGACGTGGGGTGGAGTTTGGGCGGCGGCGGCGAGGGCGAGGGCGAGGAGAAGAATGACTGCGCGAGTCATGATGGCTTCCTATTTTTACACGGAATTGTTTTTGTCGTTACTCGTTTTGATTAGCGTTTGTTTTCAATTGCTTACGAGGATTTATGTTGGTTCGTTCCCTGGTTTGTTCCTTGGTTTCTTTCCGGTTTGTTCCCGGATTGTTCCTGGTTATCCGGCCAAGAAATGCGAAGGCCTCTCCATGCCGGAAACCGGCTGGAGAGGCCTATTTACGTTTTAGCATATGAGGTGGGGAAAACGGATTGGCCGAGCGGGAATTGGTCCTTGTATAGCTTTGATTACGTGAGAGTTAGGATTATTTTCTCGAGCTGTGACCGGCTATTTCTACGATTGTCACTTTATGCGCGTCACAAACCGGCGGGCAATCCGGTCATGGGGGTTATGAGACTCTTTGTGATTGGAGCTACCGGAAAAACGGGCCGGGAGATCCTGGATCTTGCGCGGGCACGCGGCCACGAGGTTACCGCCTTCGTACGGTCGCCGCAGAAGTTACGGCCGGCAGGATCGTTGAGGATTGTTCGCGGCGATCCGCTTCGGGCGGAGACGATGGCGCCGGCGCTTCCCGGCCATGACGCAGTGTTATCGGCGATCGGCCCGCCGCCGCGGGAGGCATTTCGCGCCAGCACGCTGGTAGCGGATTGCGCGCGTGCCACAGTGGAGGCGATGGCTGCCAGCGGAGTCGCCCGGCTTGCCATTGTTTCCGCGGCCGTGCTGTTCCCGGAGAAGGGGTTTTATTTTGCGCTTTTTCGATGGATACTCCAGCACCATGCGCGCGATCTGCGCTCGATGGAGGCGATTGTGCAGGCGAGCGGCCTGGCATGGACGATCGCGCGGCCGCCGCGTTTGACGAAAGAGCCGGAGGTGAACTTCCGAGCGGCGCGAGGCGCGCTGCCGCCGGGAAGTCTTTCGGTGTCCTACCGATCGGTCGCGGCGTTCCTGCTGGACGCTGTGGAGCAGAGGTCGTATGTCAGCGAAATTGTCGGGTTGGGGCAAAGCGCGTGAAGCGATGACCAAACTCTACACTCCTTTGCTTGTTGCGCACGTTCTTGCGGCCGTTCTCGGCTTGGGCTCGATAGCTTCGATCGCAATCATCGCTTCGATCGCGCGGAGAGGCCGACGCGCTGTGACGGAGGTATCGACATGGCTCAGTCCGCTGCTTCGCTACTCCGCGCTGAGTCTTGCGGCGATGCTGGTGACGGGTGTGCTCCTTGATTTCTCCGTCGCCGGGGCGTTCAGCCGGACGTGGTGGTTTCGCGGATCCGCTCTTCTCCTTCTCGCTACCGGGGCCATCCATGGCCGTGCGCGGCGGGCGATTCGCCAGCCGGACATTCATCGCGTGGAGCGAATGGCCTATGGGATGTGCCTCCTTATCGCCGCAATTACGGTACTGATGGAGGTGAAGCCATTCTGATGAAGTTCGCGACCAACTCCAATCTCGCCACCTTTGAATCGCATCGCGCGCTGCTTGTGGCGCACGCCTACCGTATGCTCGGCGATCTCGGGCGGGCGGAGGACATTGTGCAGGAGGCGTGGCTGCGGTGGGATGGCCGAAAGGAAGAAGCGGTTTCTCCGCGCGCGTATCTGGTGACGCTGGTGACGCGTTTGTGCATTAACGAACTCGATTCGGCAAGGGCGCGCCGTGAGGAGAGCCGGGGCGACCGGTTGCCCGAGCCGATCGATCTGGATGAAGGAGGCCTTGGCCGCGTGGAACTGCAGGAGCAAGTCTCAATGGCGTTCCTGGTGGTGCTCCAGCGTCTGACGCCGGCAGAACGCGCGGTGTTGCTGCTGCGGGACGTTTTCGACTTTGACTACCGGGAGATCGCAGCGCTCGTCGACAAGAGCGAGCCTGCGTGCCGCAAGCTGCTTGAGCGGGCGCGGGAGAACGTGGCGGCGGAGAAGCGCCTGTTCTCCGCATCTCCGGAGGCGCATCAGCGGCTGCTTGGGGCATTCGCGCGCGCAGCATCGGCGGGCGACCTGGACGCACTGGTGGAGATGCTGGCCGAAGACGCAGTGATGGTCACCGATGGCGGCGCCGAAGGCAGGCGTGGCGGCGGCATTCGAAACCTGCAGAGACCGCTCCAAGGCGCCCGCCGGATTGCCGCCTTTGTCGCGGCGACGGCCCGGAGCATGGATCTCGCCTTCGAGATTCACGAACTGAATGGGCAGCCGGCGCTAGTGTTCTATGAAGGCGAAGCGCCGTTTGCGGCGCTGCTGCTCGCTGTTGCGGACAATCGCATCCATCGTGTCTTTTTCCACGCGGATTTGAGCCGGCTGAATCATCTCGGACCGCGAGGAGGCGGTGAGGTCATGTAGACTTTTCAGAAGCCTCCGATATGACAGACGCCACGATGACAAATGCCGCCGAACTGCTCGCGATTGAAGACCGATTCGGCGCGCACAACTACCATCCGCTGCCGATCGTGGTGCACCGGGCAGAGGGCGTTTGGGTTTATGACCTTCAGGGGCGGCGGTATCTGGATTGCTTGAGCGCGTATTCGGCGTTGAACCAAGGCCATGCGCACCCGGCGCTGCTGGCGGCGTTTGTAGAGCAGGCGCACCGTGTGACGCTCACTTCGCGCGCGTTTCACAACGATCAGTTGCCGTTGTTTTGCGAAGAGCTGGCTGGGTTGACGGGACTGGATGTGGTGCTGCCGATGAACTCGGGGGCGGAGGCGGTGGAGACGGCGATCAAGGCGGCGCGGCGTTGGGGGTATCAAGCGAAGGGTATTGCGGACGGGAAGGCAGAGATTATCGTCTGCGACGGAAATTTCCATGGGCGGACGACGACGATCGTCGGTTTCTCTTCCGAGGACAGCTACCGGGAAGGGTTTGGACCGTTTACGCCGGGATTTTTGCGGGTACCTTATGGGGATATCGATGCGCTGCGGGCGGCGATTACGCCGAACACCTGCGGGTTCCTGGTCGAGCCGATTCAATGCGAGGCGGGCATCGTAATTCCGCCGGACGGTTATCTGCGTGCCGCGGCGGAGTTGTGCCGGGAGCGGAATGTGTTGTTGCTGGCCGATGAGATACAGACCGGTCTTGGGCGGACGGGCGCATGGTTTGTTTGCCAAAGTGAAGGGATTGTCCCGGATATGTACATTCTGGGCAAGGCGCTTTCGGGAGGCTTCTATCCGGTGTCGGCCGTGATTGGGCGCCGCGAGGTGATGCGCGTGTTTACGCCGGGGAGCCATGGGAGCACGTATGGCGGCAATCCGCTGGGTTGCGCTGTGGTCCGGGCGGCGCTGCGGGTGTTGCGGGAGGATGGATTGGTGGAGCGGGCGAACGTGCTGGGGAAACGATTGGTGGAGACGTTGTTGCCGCTACAGGGTTCGCTAGTGCGGGAGGTGCGGGGACGCGGCTTGCTGGTTGGGTTGGAGTTGACTGAGCCGGCGCGCCCTTATTGCGAGCGGCTGATGGAGTTGGGTGTGCTGTGCAAGGAGACGCACGATTTCGTGATCCGGTTGGCGCCGCCGCTGGTGATTACGGAGGAAGAGATTGACTGGATGGTGGAGCGCGTGCGGGAGGCGTTGCGGTAATTAACCTTCGCCTAATTCTTCTGTGAGCCAGACGAAGAGGACGTGTCCGGTGAAGCCCAGAACGGCGGTGGCAACGCCGACGGATAGGAAGAGCACCGTCATTTCGGGCGCTAGCAGGGCGCAGAGGCCACTGGTAGCCAAAGTCTTGTCGCAATCGGGGAGTCTCTGGCTTGAACCGACGCAAGACGAAACCGCGGAGCCGACGTGGCTGGCGCAGAAGTTTATTGCAGCGCCGAAGCTGCCGGTGCAGTTCTATATGGACGCGGGAGTATTTGAAGTCGATGTTAGTGGCAGAGGGAGCGGAATACTGGTGCCGAACCGGCATCTGCGCGATGTGCTGCGAGCGAAGGGGTATGCGGTGTCCTGCCGGGAATTCCCGGCAGGACACGATTATGCGAATTGGCGAGGCACACTGGCGGATGGACTGATCACACTGTTCGGACAAAAGCAGTAGCATTGCCACAAAATGGGAGTTCGCTTCGTTCCTGGTGTGTGAACGCAAGCAGCATGGCGGTATCCCGACAGATGGATTGTGGCACCTCCGGGCAATTGGATCTACTCTTCAGCGCTCACTACGAGCGCATCGCCCGCGTCATTGGCAGGGTCATCCACGACCAGGCCCGCGCGGAGGAGATTGCGGTTGAGGTCTTTTTGAAATGGTGCAGGAATCCGAAGGCTCACGGGGAGCACGCCGAAGGATGGCTCTACCGGACGGCGGTACGTGAAGGGCTGGACGAGTTGCGGCGGCAGGTCCGGCGGAACCGGTTTGAGCGTGTGTTCGCGCCGTTTCTGGGTGAACCGCGGACGCCAGAGCAGTTGTATTCCGCGCAGACCGGCCGGCGAAATGTGCGGACCGTACTGGCCGCGCTAGACAGGCGCTCCGCGAGCCTGTTGCTTCTTTGGAGTGAGGACGTGAGCTATCGCGAGATAGCGGCGGCCCTGGAAGTTGCGCCGAACTATGTTGGGAGCCTGCTGAGCCGTGCGCTAGACGCGTTCCGAAAGGAGTATTTGAAGCGCTATGGAAACGAATTCTGAGAATACGTGGGTGGCGGAACGGATGGCGTCGATTGCGCCGGAATGGTTGCCGGACCGCGTTAAGGCGCGTGGCGTGCTGGATGGGAGGCTTGCCGCGCCGAGACGCTATTCGAGAGTTTGGATTACGGCCGGAGCGGCGGCCGGATTGGCGGTGGCCCTGGTCGCGCTGCCGGCGGGGAGGGCGATTGCGCAGGAGCTATGGTTCCGGCTGTTCCTGCATCGCGTGGACGTTGTTCGTTTGGATTTGTCGCGTATACCGCTGGATACGCATGTCAACGCGGTGGGCGGCCCGGATGTAGTGGGGAGTCTTGAAGAGGCCGAGCAGAAGGCCGGGTTCCGTCCTATTTTTCCGGCGGAAGACAGATTGGGCATCGCGGTGATCGGGCGAATCAGCGTGCGGCAGACGATCCATGTGCGGGAGCTTGAGCGTGCATTGGAGAAAGTTGGCGCGCGGGATGTGAAGGTGCCGGCCGAATGGGATGGGGTCACGCTGCGGGCGGAGATTGGACCGATGGTTGCGGCCGACTATCCCGGCGACGTGCAGGTGCTGGAGGCGAAGCCGATTGAGATGCTGATCCCGTCCGGCTTTCCGCTTGCCCGGTTTGCCGAGGCGGCGTTCCGGACAACGGGCATTTCGTGGATGGAGGCACGGACGCTTGGCGAGAAGTTTGCGGCCAACCCGGCGTGGCTGATTGACGTTCAACCGGACGAGGAGGTGCGTCTGCGCGAGGTTGCGTTGGCGGCGGGGCCGGGGTTGTTGGTCCACGATTTCGACGATGCCGGCGCGGTGTCGCGGGTGACCGTCATACTCAGCACTCCGGAGCGAATTTTTGTTGTCAGCGGGCCGACGGAGGAACGCAGTCTTCGGATTGCTAATTTGCTTCGGTGAGGCGGCGCCATTGGCTGTTGGCGAATTCGGCTTCGTTGTCTTTCCAGGGGCCGAATTTGCAGCACATCTGGCCGCCGTCAACGAGCAGCGTGGCGCCGGTGATGTAGCTGGCCCAGTCGCTGGCGAGGAAGACGGCGGCCTTGGCGACTTCCTCCGGCTCGCCGCCGCGGCCCATGGGGATGGCACGGAAGTAGTCCTTGATGACGGGCTCGCTATCGAAAGCGGCTTGCGTAAGGCGGGTGCGGATGAGGCCGGGATTGACGGCGTTGACGCGGATGCCGTAGGGGCCGAGTTCATTGGCGGCGGTGTGGAGAAGGCCCAACACACCGGCCTTGGTGGCATTGTAGGCGATGAGGTTTTCTTCGCCGTCGTAGGAGTTGGTGGACGCGGTGAGGACGATGGCGCCGGCTTTTTTGTTTGCTTTCATCCGTGCGGCGCCTTCCTGGAGCGTTTCGAAGGCAGCGGTGAGGTTGAGCGAGATGGTTTTGTCCCAGACGTCGCGGGTGGTTTCCGCGAGGGGCTTGACGATGCCGGTGCCTGCGTTGATGAGGAGGATGTCGGGAGGACCGGAGCTATTGAAGGCGACGTTCAGACTGTTGCGGCTGGTGACGTCGCAGGGGATGTGCTGTGCGGGGAAATCGAGGGACGACGGGGCGTCGATGTCGAAGACAAAAACGTTGGCGCCGCAGGATGCGAGGCAACGGGCCATGGCACGGCCGATGCCGTGGGCGCCGCCGGTGACGACGGCGGTTTTTCCGGTGAGGGAGATTTGCATGGGATTTCCAGGATAGCGGCTCGCCGTATCCTGTGTGAGTGCCTCTTGATTTTGCATTCCGGGCCAGGCTGTGGTTGTACGAGGGCGCGGGCGCGTGGCACTTCCTTACCCTCCCGGCGGCAGCGGCGGCGCGAGTGCATTCGGCCGCAGCCGGAAAGAGCAAAACGTGGGGGAGTGTGCGGGTGACCGCGACAATCGGTATGACGCGATGGAAAACGTCGATCTTCCGCGATCGAAAGCACGACTCCTACCTGCTGCCGGTGAAGGCTTCGGTGCGAGCCAAGGAGCACTTGCGAGCAGGAGATACCGTGGAGATCGCGGTCGTCGCGGAGGTGGATGGGGACTGAACCTGATGGTTCTTTCTTTGAGTGGTGAGCGCGGCAGGAATCGAGCCTGCCACCTGGAAGCAAGGTTTGTCAGGGAATCGGCCGGCCTGTACCCGGACTTCCGATTTCGTCGCGATAGTGTTCGAAGGCATATCGAACGAGTTGACTGCGTTTGCGCACGCCGGTTTTTTCGAACAGTTGTTGCAATGTTCCCTTGACCGATGTTTCGCTGACCCGGAGCTGCGCCGCGATTTCTTTGGTGAGTTTTCCTTCGAGTATGCAAAGGAGCACGTCGCGTTCCCGGGCGCTGAGCCGCTTCTTTTGTTCGCGCGTGGCTTCGGCGAGGTTCTGAATCACTCCGCTGACGAATTGAGGAGGGAGCCAACTCATGCCGGCCATGACCTCCCGGACGCAAGTGGGAAGCGAGTGGATGGAGGCGGACTTGAAGTGGATGCCGGCGGCGCCTTCGGCCAGCAGGCGAGTAAGTGGCCCTTCCTCGGTGCAGCCGGTGAGGATTACGACGGGGCCGCGATAACCCGCCTCGCGTGCAATCGGGATGAATCCCGTTGCGCGTGAGGAGCCGAGATCAAGATCCAGGAATGTGAAGTCAACGCCGCCGCGGGACAGAATCGCTATGGCTTCGTCCGCACTGCCACACTGAGCGACGACTTCCATGTCGGACTCATGACGTAGATAACTGCAAAGACCTTCGCGAACGATGGCGTGATCGTCCACGATGAGAATGCGAATGCGAGCCGTGTTCATCACGTCGCCACTTCGGTGCTGGCGTCCACTGGAACGGAAACCGGGAGCAGGTCCACGACGAACGTGCATCCGCTTTCGGCAGGGATGTACGCCAATTCGCCCCCGTAGGAGCGAACGATAGCGCGGGAAACGAACAGGCCAAGGCCGGTCCCTTCCGCGCCTTGTTGATAGGGCTGAAATAGGAGATCGGGGGCCGCAACAGGCGGGCCGGAGTTCGAGACGGAGACCGAAATGCGGCCGGCAACCGCTTCGGCGCTGATACAGATCTCCTTGATAGTGACGAGCCGTACCGCCCGCAGCGCGTTGCGAACGAGGTTGAGGAAGACCTGCAGGAGGCCGTCGGATTCCGCATCGACGGGGGGCAGATCTGGAGGGATTCGCCAGAGGATACGGTCGTCGTCCGCGATCGCGCGGAGGTTGCCGAACAAAGCCTGTAAGTCGGTGGGTTCGTGGGGCGGACGAGCGACCGTATTTGGATCGTTTTGGACCAGTCTTTCCAGTCCGGCCACGAGTGCGTGCAAAGCCTGGACTTCCCGCAACTCGCCAATGCCGGGGATGGCTTCCAAACTGTCGCGGACGGTTCCGATGGCGGAGCAAAGGTTGCGTACTTCATGCCGGACCGCGCCCGCCAGGATTCTGGACGTCTGCAAGGAGCGCTGAAAGAGAAGCTCCTCGCGATCCCGGAGAGCCTCCGACGTGTCGAAAACGATGGCCGCCAGGCGCGGACCCGCGGGCGATTGGAAAGTGGAGAACCAGACCTCGGCCGCGAATTGTGAGCCACCTTGCCTGATGGCGTCGCACTCCATGCTGGTACGGAATCCGCAGTGGGGAAGATCGTTCGAGAGTACCGATTTTAGGGTGGGCAGGTAGCGCATGACCGGCTGCCCCGGTAACGTACCGTTCTCACAATGGAACAATTGATGGGCGGCGGCGTTGGCGCGGAGAATGGAGCGGTCGGCTGTTACGGTAAGCATGGCGGCGGGGCTGCTTTCCACAAGATTGGCGAGGTGGCCTTCGGCTTCGCGGCGCATTCCCTCGTGCTGTTCCATCGCTTTCGCGTAGCTAATTGCCATTCGGCGGTTGCGGCTGAGTTCGTGAACGAACAATCCCAGGCCTGACAACGCCGCGAATACGAGGAGGATTCGCATTTCGACGCCGGCCTCCCAAGCGAAGGGAGCCAGGGCTTCGCGGAGGAGTGCTAATGCAATTGCGCACGCTAGAATCCATCGGCGACGGAGATGAGGCGAGGCCAGCGCCAAGGGGAGGACATGGAGGAAGCCGAGGCTAATGTTCCTAGCAACGACGGTATCGAGGAGCGCGATTATGGCTGTGAGACCTACCCCTGTGCCGAGGGAGTACGCACGGTGTTGCAGTACCAGCGAAACGTAGCTTCTGGTCGTCATGTTTGTAATTTGGATGTAAGGATAATGCAGGAGTAAGTAGAAAGCCAGGAAAATTTCGGTGGGTGGATGTGGGGGGCAGAAAGGTGCCCGTTCTGAGGCGCGCGGCTAAGCTTGCGGCTGGTCAGCGGCCTCGTAAAGTATCTATAATCAGAAAGATAGAAGAAAATCGTTTCGTCGGATACGCATTAATGATGTTAACGTCCTTTTGCAATTCAGTGGGCCATGGCGCCGCCGTTGTTACGTGCAGTTACAGCATGGATTAACTTAGGATATCAATTGCGGTCGTCCGTACCATTACCGCTCATCGAAAGATAGGTTGCGGGCTCTTAATGGAGATGGGCATACTTGTCGTACGCAAAAATAAGTTGAAGACCTTAGAAGGCGCATCGGGATTTCAGATTTCCGCGGTTGCCGTGCTGGCGCTGTAGGCGGCTCGACATGAGATTCCGGCGGTTGCAGGAAAGTCGGCTTCTGCAGGGTGAAGTGTAATTTGCGTCTGGAGCGATTCGAGCATTGTCCGGGATGGTCGCAATTCACGCGGGGTGGCGGTGTGTAAGAGCGCCTGGTCGAGGTGTGGGGTTGCGGCTTGGCGTTCGTTTGTGGGACGTCCGGTTGGAGGTTTGCCGTTGGAGCGGCGCGCCGATCGGTTCTGGGCATTGGTTGATTGTTGGGAAGTTGCGGTGGGCTTGCAGGCCAAGTGCAGGTTCCGCCCGATCTTGGGGGAGCCGTTGCGCTCTTTCTAACAGCCATCACTATCTAACTTTTGCGCATAACGCAAAACACAGGAGCAAATACAAAACATGTCGAGAGTCCCCAGAACTAAGCTAACCGGCACTGTGTCCAGAGTCGCGCTTGGCGCCTTATTCGCGGCTATCCCCGCTTTGGCTCAACAAGCCAGCCTCACGCTTGTGAATTCGAATGCGGCACTTTGCAACAAGAATAATACGGAATGGTCAATTAGCAAGACAAATGACCCACCAGGTCCAGTCCTGTCGGAAACCGAGGTGACCTGGACCGTTAAGGTGACTCGGGGTGCCACATCGAACAATACCCTCTGCGTTGATGGATTTGTCTCCGTTCAAAATACAGGTACGGCCGCCGCCACGATCGGAAATATCGTTGTCAATCTTCAGAAGCGAGTTGGCAATAATTGGGTATCGGCGGCTGCGGACGTCGCGGACGCAACTAGCGGTAATGCAGCGACCAGCGCAAACATTGTCGCGGGGGCATCCCAGGAGTCAACCAATGGAATCAATTATGTGATTTCTGGTGCAAAAGGGACGTTTTCTGAAACTGCCGCCTCTGGAGAACTGAAATTTACGGACGCGACTAATAATTCAGTCTTCAGCTTAGTACCACAACCCGTTCTTCCAGCCGGGCAAACCATCGACCTTCTCTTCTCGGCCGAATTTAACAATTCGATACTGGCCCTGGCTTCAGGAGCATCGGTCAGGGCGGAAGTCATCGTCACGTTCGGGAACGCCGGCGGTCGCGGGGGAAGCGGCGCGTCATCAAGCAACTTTGACATCAACGGGAACGGATCCGTTGATACCGATGAGCGGTATATCCGTAGCGTACCGGTGCGCTTGACTATGACTGTTCCGCCGCTCCAGAAGTGCAATGATACCGTGACACTTACGGATGTTCTCTCGGCGATTGATGCAACGTATGTAGCGGGGCAAAACGACATTGGAGTTGGAATAACCATCAGTGCGGGAGGGACTTCCACGTATTTGGTCAAGGCTAAGGTTTCTGGAGAAGGCTCTGTGACGAACACCGCTACGATCACAGGCCAAGGATCTTCTGTAGTAGTAAATGGACCAATTGATCCCATTACTTTGAAGCCAATCTATTCTTACGAGTTTATCTGCTGCGTTGGCGTCGCCGCATCAGCTTCGTCCACCGTAGACGTAGTAGGAGGGTCAGATCCCCCATTCCCGCCGGGAAAGTATTGCACCGTGAGCCAAGGGGGCTACCAAGGAGGAGGCTTCCCTGGAGAGCTTTTCGATAATTATTTTATCCTCACGTTCGATCCGGCAGGGCTCACCATAGGTCTCAATGATGGCCTTGGGTCCAAACACCACGCGCTTTGGAATGCGACTGTCGCAGGAGGAACGGCACTCAAGAGTGTTTTGGCGGGTGGAGGACCTTCCGGCATGCTCACAGGAGATACTGTGAATGCCTCATCCCTAAGTGGAGGTGCTCTGGCGAAGCAGACAGCGGCGCTGAGCGTTACTATTGGGTTCTCTAACGCTGGATGGCTACAGGCCGGTTTCGGCGGACTTACCCTCGTTGATACGGGGACAAGCCTTGATGGCAAAACTGTCACGCAGATCCTGTCGGTCGCGAATGATGCGTTAGGTGCCGGATTACTGCCGGGAGATTACTCATTCTCAACTCTGAATGCTTTGATCGCAAACCTGAACCTATCGTTCGATAGCAACTTGTCCGCAAATAAGCAGTGTACGGCGAGCCCTTGGGCACTCCTGCATCTGAAGCCTTAGCAAGCGATTTCAGTCGTTAATGTGAACGGGCCGTGATCCAAAGTGGGAATAGCGGCCCGTTCACGTTACGGGTCCCTATTTCTTTTGTCATTTTTATTCTCAACCATGCACGCTAGGCTATCCACGGCCGATTTTTGACTGCCGTACTCACCCTCATTGAGGCCGCCTCACCAGTTGGGCGAGGATTCTCCGCTGCCGACTAGCCGACTACGGTTTGCCATCACCGAGTTCCAACGAGTCGCCGGTCTTGTGTTCCGTAATCTGGAATCGCAAGAATTCATGGATCGCTTCGACCGCTTCAGGGTTCTTTGAGTGACTCCGGATGCAAGCGCCGTGGTCGATGGTCTCGAACGCGTATGTAATTTGTGCGGATGTCCAATCCAGAGAGTTTGTCGGCGAGTAGTTGGCGGACCTTCCGGCAGGGTGACCTGCCTGCATCGCGCAGTTTGAGATTCCGGGTCAGTTCGGCCAGGGAGAACCCGGCCGCGAGGGCACCCTGAATGCCGCCTTTTAGACTCCGGGAGGACGTTGGTATCGAGGAGAGACCCTCTCACAAGTCAATCGGACTGTCGCAGTCCTGCTGTCTTTCCAAGTCGAGTTTGGAACCGGCAAATAGTGACTCTAACAGAAAGCCCGCGAGATTCTTGCGGGGCTTGCGTGGGGGGCGCTGGCGCAACCGTGGCTTTCTCGCGCAAGGCGTGTACGCCATGGACGATTAGCTCATCCACAGTCTGAACATGGCCGCGCCGCAATTCTTCCTGAACCAGCCGTTCCGTTTCCGGTTTGAGTTCGACCGTCACATCTTCAAGCTACGCGAAATTGCGGGTTGGTCTAAATAGGAAGAGCCGCTGTCGCCTCACGAGCCCGCGCTCGATTCGCTACGTCTTTCGGAGTGTGGTGAGCGCGGTAGGAATCGAACCTACAACCTACTGATTAAGAGTCAGTTGCTCTGCCAATTGAGCTACGCGCCCATGCCGGGCGGCGGGTGACCACCAAGGTTCAGAATAGCATACGCACGCTCATTCCGGGAGGCGCGCGGCGGCGATTTGCGCGATATCCAGGAGCTGTGGCGGCTTCTCCGATGCCGCGGCGAGGCCGTCGCGGAACATGGTGTTGCAGAAGGGACAGGCCGCGGCGACGATGTCGGCGCCTGTGGCGGCGAGTTCTCTCGCGCGCTCGTGATTGACCCGCGTCCCTTTCTCTTCACCGAGGAATGCGAGGCCTCCGCCGGCGCCGCAGCAGAAGCTGCGCTCGCCATGGCGAGGCGCTTCGACCAGGCGGCCGGCTTGCGCGGCGACCTGCCGCGGTTCGTCGTAGATGTTTTGATAGCGGCCGAGATAACAGGGGTCGTGGTAGACGACTCGCTTGGTGTCGGGCTTGCCGGCGGGGAGGCGGGCGAGGAGAGTGCTATGGTGCTCGATGGGAATGTTGGCGCCGAATTCTTTGTAGTCCTCGCCAAGCGTGCGGACGCAGTGTGGGCAGGTACTTAGTACCTTCTTCGCTTTTTCCAGCGCGGCGATGTTTTGTTCGGCGAGCGTTTGGAAGAGGAGGTCGTTGCCGAGACGGCGGGCGGAGTCGCCGGAGCAGCGCTCCTTTTTCAGTACGCCGAACGAGATGTTATGGTGGCGGAGAACTTTGACCAGGGAGGTTACGATCTCACGGCCCTGCGGGTCGTAGCTGCCCATGCAGCCCATCCAGAGCGCGTATTCCTGGGTGCCGTCGAATAACGGGAGCTCGAGCTTTTTGACGAACTTGTCACGCTCGGACGCGGAGAAGCCCATGGGATTGCCGTAGCGTTCGAGGTTGAGGAAGAGCTTGCCGCCGTAGTCGTCCTCCCATGCGCCGGTGTTGACGGCGCCGCGGCGGAGACCGATGATGATGGGCAGGTGCTCGATACCGACAGGGCACTGGTTTTCGCAGGCGCCGCAGGTGGTGCACTGGAAGACGTCCTCCTGCGCAATGTGTTTGCCGATCAGGGTCTGGTCGCCTTGGACGCCGAATTCGTTCAAGTGAGCCCTCAGGCCGAGGATGATCTGTTTGGGGTTAAGGGATTTGCCGGTATTGTTGGCGGGGCAGTGTTCGGTGCAGCGGCCGCATTCGACGCAGGAGAAGGCCTGCAGAGTGGCGAGCTGGGTTACATCTTTGCTGGCGACGAGGCCGAAGTCTTCGTCGCCGGACAGGGGCGGGATATCGCTGAACTTCCCGCGGGAGAGGAAGACGGTGATGGGGCTGAGGAGGAGATGAAGGTGCTTGGTGTGTGGGATTAGCGGAAGAAAGGTGAGCAGCGCGGCGGTGTGGAGCCACCAGAGGACATGATAGGTGACGCCGTTCGGCTGCAGGATGTAATCGAGCAGATAGGTGACCATCAGCGTGAGGATGAGCAGGGCGATGAAGCCGCTTTCGTAGCTCACTTCGCCGAGCCATTTGGGTTGGACGACGAGACGGCGGATGGCGAGACCGATGATGGAGACGGCCACTGCGATGGCGAAACAGGCGGCGAGCAGGCCGTAGACGGGACCGAACCAGCCGTCGTGGAGCGAGAAGAGCGGGAAGCCGAAGCCGATGGCAAAGTGGTTGATGGTTACGACGCCGAAGGCGCAGAAGCCCCAGAAAACGAAGGCATGGGCCAGGCCGGGCAAGGGACGCTCGCGGATGACTTTGGCCTGGCAGATTACTTCCCAGAAGAAGTCGCGGAGGCGGGGGCCAATCGGGGCCAAGGTAAAGCCGGGGTCCTTGCGGGCGGCCTTGATGAGCGTTCCGACCCGGCCGGCGCGTTTTGCGAAACCGAACAGCGCCGCCGCTAACAAGGGGGCGAATACAAGCGACTCCACGGAAGACAAGCGATCCATCATTACCACGCTACACTATGAACTTGGAGGAACATTCGTGCGTTTTCTTGTTTCCGGAGCGGCCGGATTCGTCCCGTCCCATCTGTGCGACCTGATCTTGAGCGATGACCACCAGGTGACGGGTGTCGATAACTTTCTCACTGGGAATGCGCGGAATATCGCTCACTTGGCGCGAAATCCGAATTTCCGGTTTGTTGAGGCCGACGTGACAAAGCCGCTGCCCGATCTGGGCCCAGTGGATTGTGTGATCCATGCGGCATCGCCAGCGAGTCCCAAGGATTATTACGAGTATCCGATTGAGACGCTGGATGTGGGATCGATCGGGAGCCGGAATCTGCTGGAGCTGGCGTATGCGAACAATGCGCGGTATCTGGTGACCTCGACGTCGGAATGTTATGGGGATCCGCTGGAGCATCCGCAGGTGGAGACGTATTGGGGCAACGTCAATCCGGTTGGGCCGCGGTCGTGTTACGACGAGAGCAAACGGTTTGCCGAGGCGATTACGATGGCATACCACCGGAAGTATGGACTGCGGACGAACATCGCGCGAATCTTCAATACCTATGGGCCGCGGATGAAGCTGGATGACGGGCGCGTGGTGCCGCAATTCCTGGATCAGGCTTTGCGCGAGAAGCCGATTACGGTTTACGGCGATGGGACACAGACGCGGAGTTTCTGTTACGTGAGCGACCTGGTTCGCGGGTTGTATCTGTTGTCACAGTCCGATGAGCGGCTGCCGGTGAATCTTGGGAACCCGGTGGAGCGGACGATGGTGCAGTTCGCCGAGGTGATTCAGCAACTGACGGGGACTCGATCGAAGATCGTATTTGAACCTTTGCCACAGGACGATCCGAAACGGCGAAAGCCGGACATTTCCAAGGCCAAGCGAGTGCTAGGCTGGGAGCCGGAAGTATCGCTGGAAGAAGGATTGAAACCTACGATCGGGTATTTTCAATCTATACAGACAGGTGCAATTGCATGAGAACATTCGCAGCGTTTCTATTTCTCACCGCCGGGTTCGCCTTTGCCGAAGATGTGAATCAGCCGGCGCCGGACTTGGATATCAAGATGGAGAACGGCCAGACGGTGAAGCTGAACTCATTTAAGGGCAAGCCGCTGGTGTTGCAGTTCTTTTCGACGACGTGCCCGCACTGCCAGAAGTCGGCGGAGTCCTTGGAAAAGGTGCTGCGAACGTATGGGCCGAAGGGGGTGCAGGTGCTTGCGGTGGTTTCGGATGAGAATCAGCGCAAGGATTTTGGCGAGTTCCGGAAGAAGTACGGAGCGACGTACCCGATGGGATCGATTGGCAACCAGGAGGCGTACCGGTTCTTCAGCCTGTCGGTGATGCGTCCGTTCTACGTGCCGACGTTTGCATTTATCGACCGCAATGGCGTGATCCGGGAGAGATTTATCGGCGGGTTGTTGCAGAACAATCCGAATGGTGGACCGGCGTTGGAACTGGCCGAATTAACCAAGCATGTGGATGGGCTGCTTAAAGCCGCGCCGGTGAAGTCCGCGGCTGCTGTTCATCCAGCTCCAAAATCGGCTCCAGCGCAGGCAAAGCGCTAACCCATACTTTCTCGGCGGCGCCATTCCCGAGCGGGACGTGGCGCCCGTTGACTTGCAGCGTCAGAGTCTGGTCGACATTGTGGGCGACCATTCCTACGACGGCGCCAGGCTTGATTCCCAGGCCGTCGAGGTATTCGAGCAGGCCGCGGTCCCTTTCGAAGACACTGACGACAGTGGCTTGGCGGGATGGATGGAGTTCGTGGAGCGCAACGAGGCCGCGGCGATGGCGATCCTCTTTTGATTCCAGACCAAGGGCGAAGCCGTGCGGGCAGTTCTTTTCATCGCCAAGTTTTTCGGCGAGCTTGGCTTCGAAATCGGCGGATACGGCGTGTTCGAGCTGTTCCGCTTCTTCGTGGACCTTGTACCATTCCATGTCGAACACCTCGGTCAACATGCGTTCGATGAGGTAGTGGCGGCGGATGAGGCGTTCGGCGATTTCGCGCCCGGTAATCGTGAGAGTGATGCGGCCGTCGCGCGCGACTTCGATTAATCCGTCGCGGCGGAGGCGTTTGGTGGCCATGGTGACGGCAGGAGCCGAAACGTCGAGCCAGCGGGCGAGGGTTGCGGCGATGACAGTTTCCCCTTCGGTTTCCGCTTCGGCGATTGCCTTCACGTAGTTTTCTTTGGAGATCGTGATCCGCACGCTGCCTCCAGTTTAACGGGTGGGGGAGGCGCGATGGGGTGAGTTAGATCTGGCTGGAGATGCGGTGCAGGGTTCCGGCGATCGTGGTGAGTTCCGTAGCGGCCTCCTGCGTGGTGCTGGCGCCTTTGGAGGTTTCGAGAGCGGCTGTGGCGACGCCGGCGATGGTTTCGACGATCTGCGTTGTGCCGTTGGCGGCTTCGGCGATATTGCGGCTTATCTCCGCGGTCGTGGCTGTCTGTTCTTCGACGGCAGAGGCGATGGTGTTGGAAATATCGTTGATCTGATTGATGACCTCGCGGATTTGGCCGATGGCGGAGACGGCTCCTTTGGTATCGCCCTGGATCGCTTCGATTTTCTGGCTGATGTCTTCGGTGGCTTTGGCGGTCTCCTTGGCCAGCTCCTTCACTTCGTTAGCGACGACGGCGAAGCCCTTGCCCGCCTCGCCGGCGCGCGCGGCTTCGATGGTGGCGTTTAAGGCGAGGAGGTTTGTCTGCTGGGCGATGGAGGTGATGACTTTGATCACTTTGCCGATCTCCAGGCTGCTATCGCCGAGCTTGCCGATGGTGACATTCGTTGTGTCTGCGACTTTGACGGCGGCGCTGGCGACGCGGGCGGCTTCGCTTGCGTTCTTGGCGATTTCGCGGATGCTGGCGGTCATCTCCTCAGTGCCGGCGGCGACGGTCTGTACACTCTTGCTGACCTGCTCGGATGAGGCAGAAACGATGGTGGCCTGCGACGCGGTCTCTTCGGCGCTGGCGCCCATCATCCGGCTGATGGCGTTCAGGTTCTGGGATGAGGTATTGAGCGACTCGACGACGCGCGTCATTTCGATGCGGGCCTTGGCGTGCGCAGTAATGTCCGTAGCGTATTTCACCACCTTGCAGGGCTTGCCGCTCCAATCAAGGATCGGGTTGTAGGATGCCTGGATCCAGACCTGTTTGCCATTCTTGCCGACGCGCTTATACTCGGCGGCCTGGTATTCGCCCCGGTTGAGAGCGGCCCAGAACTCGCGGTAACCGGCGCTGTGTTTTTCGCCGTCCTCGACAAACAAGCTATGATGCTTGCCCTGGATTTCGGCCAGGCTGTACCCAACGGCTTCGAGGAAGTTGGCGTTCGCGGTGAGGATAACGCCGTCCATGCGGAACTCGATGACGGCCTGCGACTTGTGGATGGCCTGAAGCTGGCCGGCGAAGTCGGCATTGACTAGTTTTTGCGCGGTGATGTCGGTGGCGTATTTGACAACTTTGAAGGGGCGGCCGTTCAAATCGTCGATGGGGTTGTACGAAGCTTGCATCCAGACTTCCTTGCCGCCCTTGCCGACGCGCTTGTATTCGCCGGCCTGGTACTCGCCCCGGTTGAGGGCGGCCCAGAACTGGCGGTAAGCGTCGCTGCCGCGCTCAGTTTCGTCCATAAACATTCGATGATGCTGGCCCTTGATTTCGTGTAGGGCATAGCCAGTGACGCGGAGAAAATTGTCGTTGGCGGTGAGGATCGTGCCGTCGAGGTTGAATTCGATAACAGCCTGCGACTTGGAGATGGCCGAAATCTGGCCGGAGTAGTTAGCGAACATCCGTTTCCGATCGCTGACCTCGGCGGCGAATTTGACCACCTTATAGGGTTTGCCGAACTCGTCGAGAATCGGGTTGTAGGAAGCCTGAATCCAGACTTCCCTTCCGCCTTTGCCGACGCGCTTGTATTCGGCCGCCTGGCATTCACCGCGGTTGAGAGCGGCCCAGAATTGCCGGTACGGCTCACTGGTGCGCTCCGCGTCCTCGACGAATATGCTGTGGTGCCGGCCCTTGATTTCATCGAGAGAGTAGCCGATAGCGCTAAGGAAGTTATCGTTGGCGGCGAGGATCGTCCCGTCCATGTCGAATTCGATCATTGCTTGCGACCGGTTGATGGCGGCAACGATTGCTTGTGCGTGGAGGGGAGCCCGGGCGTTAGCGCGGGGAGTTGGCGTTATCGGGGACTTCGAGGGGCGGGTCTTTATCATGGGAATACCGTCTAGTGATGGTGTGGAGCGGGCCGGAACTGGTCCATGGCTCTGCTGGGTATATCGGCAGGTTCCCGGCTGTAAAGGGCAGCAAACATCCCTCAGATCATCCTGATCGGAAACTTCCTAATACCTGCTATCGTGAAACGAAACCCATGCGAACCGCGCTATTTCTAATCGTTTTTGGCGCTCTTGCGTACCCGCAGGAGAAGGCGAACCTTTTTGTCGTTCATCAGATCAAGCAGGAGGCCCTGGAGAATTCCAAGGTGATGGATCACCTGTTCTGGCTGACAGACGTGAACGGACACCGGCTGACGAATTCGCCGGGCTACGACAAGGCCGCCAATTGGGTGAAGAAGAGCCTGAACGAGTGGGGCGTCACCGATGTGGCGTTTGAGAAGTGGGGGCCGTTCGGGCGGGGATGGACGTATTCGAATTTCTCGGTCCACTTGATTGAGCCATCGTATTCGCCGCTGATCGGATATCCGAATGCCTGGACCGGTGGAACGCAGGGACCCGTGCAGGGCGAGGTAACGATGGCGCCGGTACGCGTGGAGGCGGATTTTGAAAAATGGCGCGGGAAATTGAAGGGGAAGGTCCTGATCATGGAGCCGGAGCGTCCGATCGGTCTGCATACGATCGCGCGCGGGCGGCGCTATGCGGATTCGGATCTTGCGGCGGAGGCGATGGCGCCGGAGCCCGCGCCGACGGGCGTGTTCGGATTGCAGCCGGGATCGGCGCGGCAGGCGCAGTTGGGTCCGGACGGGCGGCCGATGTCGATTGTGGCCGTGCGTGCGTTCCGGGCGAAGCTGCATCAATTTTTTCTCGATGAAGGCGTGGCCGGCGTGTTGATGCCGGGTTATCGCGGCGAGGCCGGGACGGTGTTCGCTGGCAGCGGCAGCTCACAGGACTTGAAGGCGCCGATTCCGCCGCCGATGATCTCCCTGACAATCGAACACTACAACCGGATCGCGCGGCTGGTGGCGAAGAAAGTGCCTGTGAAGGTGCAGTTCGACGTGAAGGCGGAGTTCTTCGATAAAGGTGTAGATACGTACAACGTCGTGGCGGAGATCAAGGGCTCCAAGCGGCCGGAGGAAGTGGTGATGGTCGGCGCGCATTTGGATTCGTGGCACGGCGCGACGGGCGCGACGGATAACGCGGCGGGGTGCGCGGTGGCGTTGGAGGCGATGCGAATTATCAAGGCGTTGAACTTGAAGATGGACCGGACGATCCGGATTGCGCTGTGGAGCGGGGAGGAGCAGGGGTTGTACGGCAGCAAGGCTTACGTGAAAGAGCATTTCGGCGATGTGACGAATATGCAGCTTAAGCCGGAGCACGCGAAGCTGCAGGCGTATTTCAATCTCGACAACGGCGGCGGGAAGATCCGGGGCGTTTATTTGCAGGGCAACGACATGCTGCGGCCGATTTTTGAGGCGTGGATGGCGCCATTCAAGGATTACGGCGCGACGACGCTAACGATTCGGAACACGGGATCGACGGACCATGTGTCGTTCAACTCGCTAGGGTTGCCGGGGTTCCAATTCATACAGGATCCGCTCGAGTATTTCGCGACGACGCACCATTCGAACATGGACGTGTATGATTACGTGCCGAAGAGC
Source organism: Acidobacteriota bacterium (assembly GCA_016185425.1). Lineage (GTDB taxonomy): Bacteria > Acidobacteriota > Terriglobia > Bryobacterales > Bryobacteraceae. Next base: position 151,101 of record JACPNQ010000031.1, read on the forward strand.
GATCTGATGCAGGCTTCGGCGATTCTGGCGTCCTTCGTTTATCATGCGGCGGCCCGGGATGAGATGCTGCCGCGCAAGCCGCTGCCGAAACCGCAGCCGGAGCGCCGGGGAGAGGGAGGAGCGAGTGCGGCTACGCCTACTAACTAGCTGCGTGCTTGCGGCGCTGCCGCTGGCGGCGGAGTTGAAGACGGATATTGAGTTTGCGAAGCCGGGCGGCGTGCCGCTGACGCTGGATGCCTATGTGCCCGAGGGCAAGGGACCGTTCCCGGCGGTGATCATCGTGCATGGCGGCGGATGGGTGAACGGGACGAAGACAACGTATGTTCCGCCGTTGTTTGAGCCGCTATCGAAGGCGCGGTTCGCGTGGTTTTCCATCAACTACCGGCTGGCTCCGGCGCACCGGTTTCCGGCGCAGACCGATGATGTGTTTGCGGCGATCCGGTGGGTGAAGAAACACGCGAAGGAGTACAAGGCGGACCCGAAGCGGATCGCGCTGATTGGCGAATCGGCGGGCGGGCACATCGTCTCATATTGCGGCGCGCGAGCGAAGGGGGATACGAAAGTCGCGGCAGTGATTCCGTTCTACGGCGTGCACGATATTAATGCGCGGTCGAAGAAGATGAACGCGATTGGCGAGAATGTAGAGAAGCTGCTGAACATTGGCGCGTCGAGCCCGGATGCGGAGGAAAAGCAGCGTATGGCGTCGCCGATCACCTACGTGCATAAAGGCATGCCGCCGTACCTGATGATTCACGGCACCGAAGACAAGGCAGTGCCGTATGAGCAGTCGCCGATGATGTGCGCGAAAATGAAAGAGGCAGGCGTGCCGTGTGAAGTGTTCACCGTGGAAGGCGCGCCGCATGGGATTGGCCCGTGGGAGAAGGTTCCCGCGTATCAAAAGTACAAGGAGAAGATGGTCGAGTGGTTACGGCAGACGTTGAAATAGAGCAGTTGTCCTCCACGCAGCAAATCATGGAGTTGGAGAAGCAGTATCTCCTGCAGAACTACGCGCGTTATCCGCTGGCTCTGCGCCGTGGAAAGGGCACGTGGTTATACGATTTCAACGGGAAGCGTTACCTGGACCTGATCGGCGGGATCGGCGTGAATGCGCTGGGCCACGCGCACCCGCGGTTGACGCGTGTGATCAGAGAGCAGGCTGGACTGCTGATCCACTGCTCGAACCTTTACTATCACGAGTATCAGGGCAAGCTGGCGGAGAAGCTGGCGAAACTGAGCGGCTTGCAGAGGAGCTTTTTCTGCAACTCGGGTACTGAGGCGATGGAAGCCGCGATGAAGATGATGCGGTCGCACGGAAACGGCGTTTCGAGCGGCAAGATCGAGATCCTCGCGCTGGAAAATTCGTTCCACGGGCGGAGCCTGGGCGCGTTGTCGATCACCGGGCAGCCGAAATACCGGAAAGATTTTGAGCCTTTGCTGGCGGGTCCGCGGTGGATTGACGCGAATGATATTCATGCGCTGGAAGCGGCCGTGAACGAGAATACCGCGGGCATCGTGCTTGAGGGGATTCAGGGCGAGGGCGGGATCTATCCGATGTACGCGGAGTTCCTGCGGAAGGCGCGGGAACTGGCGGACCGGCATAATGCCCTGCTGGTGTTCGACGCGACGCAGTGCGGCGTGGGCCGGACAGGGAAGTGGTTCTCCCACCAGTTGATTGCGCCCGATGTGCAGCCGGACGTGATGGTGACGGCCAAGCCGCTTTCGTGCGGGCTGCCGCTGGGTGTGTTGATGTGCAATGAGCGCGCGGCGTCGTCGATCCGGCCGGGCATGCACGGGAGTACGTTCGGCGGCGGGGCGCTGGCGTGCCGGGCGGCTCTGGAGTTTATTGACATCATGGAGAACGGGCTGCTGGAGCAAGTGGCGCGCGTTGGAGAGTACTTCCGAGCGGGCCTGCGGGAACTGCAGACGAAGCACTCGTTCATCAAAGAGGTGCGCGGCGCGGGTCTGATGATCGGCGTGGAGTTGGACCGGCCCGGTAAGAACTATGTAATGCGAGGCATTGAAGAGGGCCTCCTGTTCAACGCGACGCACGACACCGTGCTGCGCTTCCTGCCGCCGTACATTCTGACGGAGAAGGAAGTGGACCGCGCGCTGCGGACGCTGGGCAAGCTGTTCCGGACCGTGAAAGTGTAATTTGACGGATGAGAATAATTCTCATCTAATAGAAGTATGCATCCTGCTCGCGCGCGCCGCATCCAACCGGGTATGGACGTGGAGCGGAGGATGCAGTGGTTTCGCGACCGCTGCGCCGAGGCCGGACTACCGTGCACCCATCAGCGCCAAGTGTTGTACCGCGCGCTGCTGGAGGCAAAGGATCATCCGGGCCCGGAGATGCTCTACGAACGCGTTAAGCGTGACATCCCCAGCGTTTCGCTGGGCACGGTCTACCGCAATATTAAGACCTTTCTCGACAACGGCCTTATCGGCGAAGTGAGCCTGCACCACGGGCCGCTGCGCCTGGAGGCGAACAATACGCCCCATCATCACCTTGTCTGCCGCGTGTGCCGCAAGATGTTCGATCTGCCGGCGGAGCAGGTGGAGTCGATCCACCTGCGGGAGGCGCTGCCGAAGGGATTCCATTTGGAGCGTTTCGTTGTCGAGGCCCACGGCCTCTGCGCCGGGTGCGCCGCGCCGAAAAGAACGGGCCGCACGCATTGATACCCAAATCATAAGGAGACAGCATTCATATGCTTGGAGTTGGAGATAAATTTCCCGCCTTTTCGGTGATGGCCACAGTGAGCCGCGAAAAGGGCAAGGAATTCGAGACGATTACGGACGCGAGCTATCCGGGCAAGTGGAAGGTTTACTTCTTCTGGCCGATGGACTTCACGTTTGTGTGCCCCACAGAGATTGCGGGTTTCGGCAAACTGGCGAAGAACTTCGCCGAGCGCGATACGCAGGTAATCGGCGGATCTACGGATTCGGAATTCGTACATCTGGCGTGGCGAAACGATCATGAGGACTTGCGCGAGCTGCCGATTCCAATGCTTGCCGACAAGAAGCGGGAACTGGGTGACGCGCTGGATATTCTGCACAAGGATATCGGGATGTACCTGCGCGCAACCTATATTGTCGACCCCGAGGGCACGATCCGGTATGCCAGCGTGAACGATCTTTCGGTGGGCCGCAATCCGCAGGAGGTTCTGCGGGTGCTCGATGCGTTGCAGACCGATGAGCTCTGCCCCTGCAATTGGGAAAAGGGCCAGGCGACGCTGGCCGTCTAATTTCCGTTCGGATCGAAAGGGCGGGCAACCCGGTCCGCCCTTCCTAACGCAAATCTATGCACCTTGAACAACTACTCGATACCATTCCGGCATATGCGAAAGATCTGAAGCTGAACCTCGGCAACCTGTTGCAACAGCCGGAGTTGACCAAGCAACAGATCTGGGGCACGGCGCTCACGTCGGCGATTACGTCGCGGAATCCGCAACTGTTGGCGGCGATCACGACCCAGGCGGCGGAACATTTGAAGCCCGAAGCGATGGAAGCGGCGCGTGCCGCCGCGGCCATCATGGGCATGAATAACATCTACTACCGCTTTCAGCACCTGGCGGAGAACAAGAAGTACGGCACCATTCCGGCGCGGCTGCGGATGAACGTGATTCGCTCGCACGGGATTGAGCCGGTGGATTTTGAGCTGTTCTGCATCGCGGCGAGCGCAATCAACGGCTGCGGCGTGTGCATCGACTCGCATGAAAAGGTAGTGCGGGAGAAGGGTACGGGCGAAGAGGCGATTCTGGCCTGTGTGCGCATCGCGTCCGTGATTCATGCGCTGGCGACAGTCTTCGACGCGGAGTTTAACGCTTAACGCCGAAGCCGAGCTCGATCAGGCCGCCGCTGATGAATTGCACGGCGAGTGCCGTGAGGAGCATCCCCATCAGGCGCGTCAGTATGTGAATACCGATTTCGCCCAGATAGCGGCGCACGCCGCCGGCGGCCTTCAGCACCAGATAGCAGCACGCCGCGGTGACGGCGAGCGCGGCGAAGATCAGCAGCAGTTGCCACCATTCCGGACTTGGGCCAATGAGCACCATCACGGTTGAGATGGCGCCCGGCCCGGCGAGCATCGGCATGCCGAGAGGGATGATGCCAACGTCCTCTTTCTGCGCGCCTTCTTCGGCTTCGCCGGGCGCTTCGTTGGTGCCTGGTCGCTTGGCCTGCACCATGTCGATACCGATAAGGAGCAGGATGAGGCCGCCGGCGATGCGGAAGGCGGGCATGGTGATGCCGAGGAGTCTGAAGACGTGCGCGCCGATGAGGCCGAAACCGCCGAGGATGAAGAAGCAAGTCAGCGCGGCGCGTTTTGCCATGCGGCGGCGGTGCTCCTCGGTGTGGCCGTCGGTCATGACCAGGAACGCGGGAATCGTGGCGACGGGATCGACCAAGAATAGGATCGACGAAAGGGCGACGGCAAAGAACTGCCACCAGGTCGAGACGTCGATCGGCATTCCTTCCAGTATCGTTATAATCGGGCATTGCTCGCCACAAGCCAGATAACCGCGACACAATGGCGCACGCTGATTGCGGCGATGCTCGGGTGGATGCTGGACGCGCTGGACGTGATGCTGTATTCGTTCGCGCTACTGCCGATGCAGCGGGAGTTCGGGTTAAGTGGTGCGCAGGCGGGGATCCTGACAACGGTGACGTTGGCGGCGGCGGCGATTGGCGGCACTTTGGCGGGTGTGCTGGCGGATAGGTTCGGGCGAACGCGCGTATTGATGGGGTCGATCCTGACCTATTCGATTTTTACAGCGATGATCGCGACGTCGAATTCGTTCACAGAGTTATTGATCTGGCGGTCACTGGTGGGATTGGGTCTGGGCGCAGAGTGGTCGGCGGGGACGGTGCTGGTGGCGGAGACATGGCCGGCCGAGCACCGCGGCAAGGCTATCGGCATCACCCAGTCGGGCTGGGCGATCGGGTATTTGCTCGCCGCGGGGTTGGCTGCGTGGATATTACCGACGTACGGTTGGCGGCCGTTGTTTGCGATCGGCGCGTTGCCCGCGTTGATCACTCTCTGGATTCGGAAGAGCGTGCCGGAGCCTGAGGTATGGAGGCAGGCAGACCATTTGCCCGTAGGCGAACGATTCCGGCAGATTTTTTCTCCGCCGTTGCGCGGATACGCGCTGACGGCAATCGTGATTTCGAGTTTTGTGCTGTTTGCGTACTGGGGGTTGTTTACTTGGGTACCGGCCTACCTGGCGACGCCCGTGGAGAAGGGCGGAGCGGGGCTGAGCGTGGTGAAAAGCTCGGCTTGGATCGCCCCGATGCAGATTGGGGCTTTGGTTGGGTATTTGACGTTTGGGTTGCTGTCAGACCGTGTGGGAAGGCGGCCATCGTTCGCGCTGTTTTTAACCGGGGCGGCGATTGTGACCATTCTTTACGGCGGGGCGGCGAGGAGCCCGGACACACTGTTGCTGCTCGGACCGCTCGTCGGCTTTTTCGGGCATGGCTATTACAGCGCGTTTGGAGCGATTCTGAGCGAGTTGTTTCCTTCGACCGTGCGTGCCACGGCGCAGGGGCTTTGTTACAACGGCGGGCGCATTTTGAGCGCATTTGCGCCGGCGGTGATCGGGGCGTTGGCGGACCAGCACGGATTGGGCTCGGCGTTGACGTTGACGGCGGCGTTCTTCCTTGCGGGAGGATGGCTGGTGTTCGCGCTGCCGGAGACGAAGGGCCGCCAGCTTTACACTTCTTTACCGTCGCGATAGTGCCATTTCGGGGTAACTCATCGTCTTCTTCTCCGTGAGCAGACTGGTAGTTCTGACATTGGCGATCCTCGGTGTTTGGGGACAGGGCCGCGTGATGGGAACCATTACCGTGGCGGATCCCGGACATCGGCAGCTCAGTCTGCAAACCGATCAGGGCGAACTGTACGCGATTAAAGTGCTGCCGGAAGCGAAAGTGCAGAAAATCGCTCCGGGCCAGACGAACCTTTCCAATGCGGAGGCGATCGAACTTGGCACTCTGACGAAGGGCGACCGTATTCTGGCGCGCGGGCAGCAGGACGCGGCGGCAAAGACGATGCTGGCCGGGCAGGTTGTGGTGATTCCGAAGCAGTCCATCGAATCGCGCGACGCGGCGCGGCAACAGGAGTGGAAGACGTCGTCGTTAGCGGGCGTAGTGAAGACGGTGAACCCGTTGACGATTCAATCGCGCGGCAATACGACGTGGACCGTTGATCCTTCAGCAAACAAAACGGTGCATCAGTATGCGGACGATTCGTCGAAGTTCGCCAATGCGAAGGCCGCGCAGCTCAGCGATCTGCAGCCCGGCGACCAGGTGAAGGTGTTGGGGGCGCGCGATGCGGAAGCGAAAACGGTGAAGGCCTCTGAGATCGTTTTCGGGCGGTTCACGACGCTTGGCGGTGAGATCAAATCGATCGACACCGCGAATCAGACGGTGACGGTTTACGACCTCTCCACCAAGAAAAACGTTACGATACAAGTTTCCCGGGACGCGAGGATGACTCGGCTGTCCGGGAGCCCTGGAGGCGGCTCTTCAGGGTTTGGTCCACGAGGGCCGACGCCTAATGGTCCCCAAGGCGGCGGTCCGCGTGGGCCCGGTTTTGCAGGAGGCGGAGCCGGACCGGACCCCTCCATGCTGCTGGAGCGTCTACCTCCAGCGAAGTTTTCCGACCTGCAAACGGGCGACGCCGTTGTGCTCACAGTAGGCAAGGCATCCACTTCACGGCCGGTAGCGCTGTCCCTCGTAGCCGGACTTGATTTTCTCCTCCGCGCTCCTGCGCAACAGGCGACCCAGATGATCGCCAATTGGAACGTGGAAGGCGGACTCCAGTAACTCCATAACGAGATCTTCCCAATGACACCTGTACTTCGCGTGCTAACGCTATTCGTCTGTCTGCCCGGCGGCGTCTTTGCCCAATCGTTCACGGGCGAGGTGACCGATCCTTCCGGCGCATCGGTTCCGAACGCCGATATCAAACTTACCGGAGGAGCGGGGTTTGCCGGCCAGGCGAAGACCGATGCCGACGGGAAATTCACGATCGGCGCCGTGCTCGCGGGCAAGTATTCGCTGCAAGTATCGGCGCCGGGGTTCGCGCAGTTTCTGGTGCGCAATATCAACGTGACGGGAGCGGGGTACGCGATCAAGATACGTCTGGCGATCGCGACGGAGAAGCAGACAGTCGAAGTGACGGATGCGGAGGCGGTCACCACGGACGCGAATTCGTCGGTCGGCGCGATTGTATTGAAGGGCGACGACTTGAACGTGCTGTCCGATAATCCGGACGACCTGCAATCGGACCTGCAGGCGTTGGCCGGGCCGTCGGCGGGGCCGAATGGCGGCGAGATTTTCGTCGATGGATTCAGCGGCGGAAAACTGCCGCCGAAGAGCTCGATACGCGAAGTGCGAGTGAACATGAATCCGTTTTCGGCCGAATATGACCGGCTAGGATTTGGGCGTATCGAAGTGTTCACCAAGCCAGGTACCGACAGGTTTCGCGGCAGCGCGATGTTCGGGTTTGGCGATGAGAGTCTCAATTCGCGCAACCCGTTCGCCGCCAACAAGGCGCCGTACCAGACGCGCCATCTGGACCTGAACTTCGGCGGACCGCTGACGAAGAGATCCTCGTTTTTCCTCGACTTTGAAAAGCGCTCAGTCGACGAGAACGCCATCATTAATGCGACGATCCTCGATTCCAATTTGCTCGCGACGCCGTTCAGCCAGGCTATCGTGACGCCGACGCATCGCTGGAGCTTTAACCCGCGCGTCGACTACCAACTCAACCAGAAGAACACGCTGGTTGTTCGCTACGGTTACAGCCAGTCCGAGAATGAGAACCAAGGTCTGGGCCAGTTCAATCTCGCCTCCCGCGCCTACAGCACGCAGGATCACGACCACACGATTCAGGCGACGGAGACGGCGATTCTCAGCCCGAATACGATCAATGAATCGCGCTTCCAGTTCCTGCGCAGCGACACACGGCAGCTTGGCGACATCAGCATTCCGTCCATTTCCGTGCTGGACGCCTTTACGGGCGGCGGCGCGCAGATCGGCGACGCGCGTACGCTGCGGAACGCGCTGGAGTGGACGAACATAACGTCGATCAACAAGGGCAAGCATCTGTGGAAGTTTGGCGGACGGCTGCGCTCGAGCTGGCTGGAGGATCGCAACCCGAACGGGTTCGGCGGAAGCTTCACGTTCGCAGGTGGATTGGCTCCGGCGCTCGATAGCAACAACCAGCCGATCCCTGGCGTGCAGGTGGCGATCACTTCTCTCGAACGCTATCGCCGCACGCTGTACTTCCAGCAGTTGGGCCTGAGCGCGGCGCAGATTCGGGCGCTGGGCGGCGGCGCATCGCAGTTCGCGTTGTCGTCGGGCAACCCGCTGGCAAGCGTGTCGCAGTTGGATGCGGGCCTGTTTTTTGAAGATGCGTGGCGGTATCGGCCGAACCTCACCATCAGCTACGGCCTGCGCTATGAAAACCAGACGAACATTTCGTCGAACAAGAACTTTGCTCCACGGGCCAGCATCGCCTGGGGCATGGATGGGAAGGGCAGTAAGCCGGCGAAAACCGTCCTCCGCGTGGGCGGCGGAATTTTCTACGATCGTTTCCAGGACACGCTGACGCTGCAAGCCCTGCGCTTCAACGGCACAAATCAGTTGCAGTACCTGGTGCCGAATCCGGACTTCTTCCCGAGTCTTCCCTCGGCCACGGCGCTGAGCGGCTACCAGACAGCGCTGACGATGCGGGAGGTGGCAAAAGATCTACAGGCTCCCTATGTGATTCAAACCGTGGCCGGCATTGATCGCCAGCTTCCAAAGTCGACGACGGTGTCCGTGAACTTCGTGGAAACGCGCGGCTTGCATACGCTGCGCATCCGCAATATCAACGCGCCTTACCCCGGCACGACGACGCAGCCGCTGGGCAGCATCGGCAATGTTTATTACTACGACTCCTCCGGCTCTTTCACGCAGCGGCAGATCATGGCGAATTTCAATACGCGCTTCCGCTCGAATGTCATGCTCTTCGGCTTTTACGCCTTCGGCCACGCGAATGGGGACACGGATGGCGCGGGCACATTCCCGGCAAATACATACGACCTGAGCACGGAATACGGCCGGTCCAGCTTTGACATTCATCACCGCGTCGTGATGGGGGGCAACTTGCGAGGCAAATGGGGATTCACGCTCAATCCATTTGTCATGTACTCGTCTGGCGCCCCTTTCAATATCACAACGGGCCGAGACAATAACGGCGACTCCGTGTTCAATGACCGGCCCTCATTCGCCGCTCCCGGCGCCACGGGCAGGGACATCGTCACAACTGCCTATGGCAGGTTCAACTTGAACCCGCTGCCCGGGGAAACAATCATTCCGCGCAATTACGGGAAGGGGCCGGATTCGTTTACAGTCAACCTCCGTCTGAGCAAGACGTGGGGCTTCGGTGAGGCTACTTCGCGCGACACGGGCGATCGCGGTTCGTTCAGCGGAGGCCCTCCGGGAGGCGGTCCCATGGGCGGCGGTGGTGGCGGCGGTCCGCGCGGAGGAGGCGGTGGCGGTGGTGGGATGCGCGGCGGCGGCGGTGGCGGTCCCCGTGGCGGTGGCGGCATGTTCGGCGGCGGTGCGTCGGGCAAGAAGTACTCGCTTACGTTCTCCGCGTCGGCGCGAAACCTGCTGAATCATGTGAATTACGGAACGCCGATCGGCAATCTTACGTCACCGCTATTTGGACTGTCGAATTCGCTTGGAGGCGGATTTGGCGGGCCAGGAGGCGGCCGCGGTCCCGGTGGTGGTGGAGCCGGCGGGGCCGGCAACCGCCGCATTGAATTGCAGCTTACCTTCTCATTCTGACCGCACATGCATCTATTGCTCATCGAAGATGACACAGAACTGTGCCGCTTGATGGAGGCCTACTTCGCCGCCCAGGACGTTAGTGTGACTTCTGTCCATAACGGCCCGGGCGGCCTTGCGTTAGCATTGACCGCGGAGTTTGATCTTGTGCTGCTCGATGTAATGCTGCCGGGTTTCGACGGGTTCAGCCTGCTGCGGCAACTGCGTGTGGCATCGGAGGTTCCGGTGATCCTTCTCACTGCGCGGACTTCGCACGCCGACCGCATTCACGGTCTGGAAGAAGGCGCGGACGATTATCTGCCGAAGCCGTTTGCGCCGGATGAACTCCTCGCCCGGATTCGCGCTGTGTTGCGCAGAGCCAGGCGTAGCGCCCAGGCACCCATCTTCGAGGCGAGCGGCGTGAAGCTCTGCCCAACGACTCGTGAAGCATGGTGTGACGGACACACCGTGGAATTAACGGGAGCGGAGTTCGACATCCTGGAAGTTCTGGTCCGCAATGCGGGACGCACCGTCACGCGCGACGAAATTGCCACGACGCTCTATCAACGCGAGGCCTCGCCTTATGAGCGGAGCCTCGATGTGCACATCTCCAATCTCCGCAAGAAACTAGGTTCCCGCCGGGCCGCTATACGGACTCTGCGGGGGAACGGATACTTTTTCGCGCCCGCATGAGATCGCTCTATCTGAAAGTCCTGGTCTGGTCGATCGCGACGGTAGTGGCCGCGATGGCGGGGCTGTTCCTACATGCCGCGCTCACCAGCCCACGCCGCGGCGGACCGCCATTCCAAAGCGGACGAATCCTGGCGGACTTCGCTCAACGGTCTTATACGGCCGAAGGCGTCGAAGGTCTTCGCACATTCATGAAATACGTGAGCGCGGATACCGACGCCGAGATCCACGTGACCGACTCGATCGGCAAGGACCTGCTCACCGGTGATGACCGCTCGGCGCTGCTCCGCGAGCACCGGCCGGAGCGTCCGCGTTACTTCTGGCCGTTTTTCCCTCCGCCGCCCCGCCTGGTGTTCACTACCGCCTCGACGGACGGCACGCTTCGATGGATCATCGTCCTAAAACCGGCCGCCAATGCGAACGCCACACCGTCAGATGCATTCATCTGGATTCTTGCGGCCGTTGCCATCCTTGCCTATCTCTTCACGTTCTATCTCGTATCGCCATTGCGAAAACTGGCGGCCGTGGTTGAGCGATTTGGTTCCGGTGACCTGGCCGCCCGCGCCCGCAGCCAACGGCGGGACGAGCTCGGCAACCTGGCGCGCGCATTCGACCAGATGGCCGAGCGTATCGGCAAGCTCGTGACCACGGAGCGCCGATTGTTGCAGGACATCTCGCACGAATTGCGCACGCCGCTGGCGCGGATGCGCTTTGCCGTAGAGGTGGCGAGGACCGACCCGAACCGGCGAGGCGCGCTGGATCGTATCAAGAAGGAGTGCGACCGGCTGGCGTTGTTGACGCATGAACTGCTGGAAGTGAGCGTTGCCGAAGGTGACCCCGGCGGAAGGCACCTTGAGCGATCCGACCTGTCCGAACTGCTTGCCGAGATTACGGCGGACGCGTCGATTGAAGCGGCCGACCGCAACGTGCGGCTATCCCTGCGCACCCCACCGGAAGTACGGCTGGACATGGACCGGGAGTTGCTGCGGCGCGCGGTGGACAACGTGCTTCGCAATGCGATTCGCTATTCGCCGGACGGGGAGTCGATCGACGTGACGCTCGTGTCCGGCCCAGCCGAGGTTAACGTCTCCATTCGCGACCGTGGACCCGGCGTGCCTGTGGATGTGTTGGACCAGATCTTCGATCCGTTCTTCCGCGTGGATACTCACCGCGCGCGCAATCGGGATTCGGGCGGCGTGGGCCTTGGATTGGCTATCGCGCAACGCGCCGTGCAGCGTCATCACGGCGCCATGAAAGCGGAAAACGCGGAGCCGGGACTCCGCGTTTTCCTGACGTTCCCAAACAGGAACTAGCTACTTCTTTACGGGTACCAGCAGCTTCTCGAGCATCCCCTCGAACCCGCCGGTCACCGTCACAGTCCCCACCTTCTCCGTCAGCTTCTCTAGCGTTTCCAACTCCTTCAGCCGCATCAGGATGGGCGACTCCTCCATCAACCGGGCGGTGTTCAACAGCGAACGCGTCGCCGCCGTCTCCTCCCGGCGCTGGATCAGGTTGGCCTGCGCGCGCTTCTCGGCCGCAACCACCTGGTTCAAGATCTCCCGGATCTCGCCAGGCAGAATCACGTCCTTCAGCGCCATCGTCCCAACCTCCACACCGATCGCCGCCATCTCCTGACGGATCGCCTCGGCTGAGGCAGGTTCAATGTCCACCTTCTCCATCAACAGTTCGTCGAGCGTGCGCGTACCCAAGGTCCGGCGCACCGCCAACTGCAGCAAGCGGTACAGCGTCTCCCCGGGGTTGCGGACGGACTGCGCCACGCGCACGGGGTCGACGATGCGGAACTCGGCGGAGATGTTCACCCGCAGGGTCACCTTGTCCTTCGTCAGGATCTCCTGGGCGTTCACTTCCAGCACCTGCCGTCGCAGATCCACCAGTTCCGCGCGAACCGCGCCCAGCGCAGCCCAGAACGCATGCGTCCCGGGATCTACGCGACGCAGCAACTGCCCGTTCACGAAGATCAGGCCGGCCATCTGCTCGCCGACAGTCACGAACTGCACACGCGCCGTGTTCGCGCCGAAACGGGTCAACGCGGGCACCAGGGCGTCCTCGATCGCGGGCTGGGCGACGATGTCGAATTCACGCACCGTCACCTTGCGGGGCTCTTTCCAGACGAGCGCAAACTCGCCGGGCCCAAGCACCCGTACCAGCACGCCGTCGGCGAATACCATCGCCGCGCGCCCCTCCCCGACGATCACACGAACAAAATGCTCATCGATCAGGGAGGACGTCGAATGTACCAGCTCACGTGTGCGCTGCGAGATCAGAATCGTCTCGAGAGTGGAGTGGATCTCCACCTCCATTCCGGTCCGCAACGTAAGCATACGGTGCACACCGGCGGGCAGAACCGCCTCCAGCCGGCCACGCACGAATACCAGCGCGCGCTCCATTTCCTTTACCACTACTCGCTTCAAGAACATTGTCGTGTCCTCCTCTCTTGTTGAAATGCGAGACCCTCCAGTCCGTGTCAATCTCCGCCGTTACAGCGGGCCGCGGCTCCTAGTTCCTTCACGGACCTCGTGAAAAAACAGTTTCGGCCGGGCACATAGCCGTACCCCGAAAGGCGACGGCCCAGAGGGCCCCAGTGTGACCAAGTAGCAGCGTCAACGGCTGTTTTGGCTATGGAGCAGGATTCGAACCTGCAACTCCGGATTTAGAGGATCCGAGCTCTACCATTGAGCTATCCATTGTTGGTCGGTCAACGCGGTTGCCGGCCGCCGGTACGCAGTTACTTATAAAGCCTGCGCCGCGCAGTAGGAAAACTGCTGCCCCTGGGCTGCCGTTCCGTCGTTAACACGCTTGCGAGCCACCATGCGGTGGCAATTCCAATTGCCGCGTTATCCGCGCGGCAAGAATGGCCGCGCGAACCGATTTTGTTCGACTATGTCGTAGTTCGTGCGAATCATATTTTCATGTGTCGCTCCAGCGACCCTGTCAGAGTAACATGCAATAACACCACTTGCAAGAGGTTCTGCAAGATTTTTGGCTTTGTCGCGCTTGGAGAGCGTTTTGCGATACGGTAAAGGACAGAAATGAAAGCGCTATTACTGAAGGAATACATGCAGCTCGAGGTGACCGATGTTCCCGAACCGGAACTCGGTCCTGAAGACCTGCTCGTCCGCGTCCGCGCTTGCGGCATCTGCGGCAGTGACATTCACGGGATTGACGGCTCCAGCGGCCGCCGCATTCCGCCGTTGGTGATGGGACATGAAGCCGCCGGCGTTGTCGCCAAGGTCGGCAGCGCGGTGACGCAGTGGAAGGTCAATGACCGCATCACGTTCGATTCGATGATCTCCTGCGGCAAGTGCCACTTTTGCCGATCCGGCCATATGAACCTCTGTGACAACCGTATGGTTCTCGGGGTCTCCTGCGGCGACTACCGCCGCCACGGCGCGTTTGCCGAATACGTCGCTGTACCGCAGCACATCTGCTACAAACTGCCCGACGAATTGCCATTTGAACATGCCGCGCTGATCGAAGCCGTTTCAGTGGCTGTTCATGCCGTGGAAGTCACGCCGGTTAGTTTGGGCGACACCGCGGTCGTCGTCGGCGCGGGGATGATCGGCCTGCTGACCGTGCAGGCCGCGAAGAACGCCGGCTGCACCACCGTCTATGCCGTCGATCTCGATGATGCGAAGCTCGCAATGGCGAAGCAGCTCGGCGCAACCGAAGGCTTCAATCCAAAGAACTGTGACGCGGCCGCGGAGATAGTGAAACGCACCGGCGGACGCGGTGCGGACATCGTCCTCGAAGCCGTCGGCGCTACCGATCCCATCAAGACCGCGCTCGCCTGTGTTCGCAAGGGCGGCACCGTCACGTTGATCGGCAACATCACGCCGAAGATCGACCTGAACCTGCAATCGGTCGTCACACGCGAAGTGCGTCTGCAAGGCACCTGCGGCTCCAACGGTGAGTACCCGGCCTGTATCGATCTGCTCGTAAAAGGCCTCATCAAGGTCGACACGATCATCAGCGCGAAGGTCTCGCTCGACGAAGCGCCGAGCGCATTCCAGCGCCTCTACAATCACGAACCGAACCTGATGAAGGTGATTGTCCAGCCGTGAGCAACCCAACTCCTTACTTCAATCTGACGGGGCGCGTAGCCGTCGTCACTGGAGCCTCGCGCGGGCTCGGTCAGTATTTCGGACGCGCTCTCGCCAAGTCCGGCGCCGATCTCGTGATTACCAGCAGGAAAAAAGAGGATTGCGCGGCGTTTGTGAAGGAAGTCGAATCGCTGGGGCGCAAGGCAGTGCCGGTCGAACTCGATGTCCGCAACTTTGACAGCATCGTGAAGTTCGCCGAGGAAGCCGAAGCGGCGTACGGAAAGATCGACATTCTCGTGAATAATGCCGGATGTAATGTGCGCAAGCCCGCCGTCGATATCAGTTGGGACGAGTACAACCTGGTGCTCGAAACGAATCTGCGCGGCACGTTTTTCGTGGCGCAGCAGATCGCCAAGAAAATGATCCCGCGCGACTACGGGCGGATCGTCAATATCGGTTCGGTGACCAGCGTTTTCGGCTATGCCGGCATCGCACCGTATTGCGCCAGCCGGGGCGGCGTAAAGCAATTGACGATGGCTCTCGCCGATGAATGGGGCAAGAACGGCATCACCGTGAACTGCCTGGCGCCCGGCTGGTTCCGGACGGAGCAGAATAAGGTGCTCTACGACAACCAGGAGTGGCTGGAGTACTTGAAGGATCGGATTCCGGTGAAGCGTCCTGGCCAGCCGAACGACCTCGACGGCGCGGTGGTTTTCCTCGCGTCCGAAGAGAGCCGCTACGTCTCCGGCCAGACGCTGCTGGTCGATGGCGGCATCTCCACTGGCGCTACGCGGGCGTCTGTGCAGACGAAGTAAGAGCCATTTGCGAAAGATGGTTCCGGTCGTGTCCGGCCATGGTTTCCACCAGAGTGCGGAATGTCATCGTTCCGCGCTCTGGATGGCTTAGTGAACGCGCAAACGCGGCTTCCGGCTGCGCGCGAATGAACTGCACGTTCCAAGCGCGCACGGTCGTGAAAACAGCCAGTGCTGTCTCCACGCCGGCCTCCGCATATCCACGCGCCCACGCATCCTGATCGAACGGCTGGATGATGTGATCGTCCTCCGCGATCGACTGGCGCAGACGCATTGCGAAGACAATTTCGGTGTCCGCCAGATGTGCCAGCACTTGCCGCAGCGACCACTTGCCTGCAGCCCTCGGCCGATCGATCGTTCCGGCCGCTTGATGCGCATCCACGGCCGCCTTAACTAACGAAGATGTCTCCTGAATGATGGCGAGTGGATCCCGCCCGTCCAACCATGAAGCATAGGGGTTCATGTCCCAATTTTAGAACTCCAGACGGAGCCCAAGCTGGTGGACGCGCGCGCCCTTGGCGGTATTGATTGTCGCTCCGCCGCGGACGTCCACTTGGGTGAGCGGCAGGTTGAAGTTCGCGCGATTGGCGATATTGAACGTCTCCCAGCGGAACTGGAAGGCGGTGTGCTCGGTGATGATGAAGCGTCGCGAGAGACTCAAATCGAACGTGAAGAAGCCCGGGCCATCGAGAATGTTGCGGCCAGAGGTGCCGAAGCGGAAGGAGCCGCGGGGTACCAGCGGGAAAGCGTCGCGGTCGAACCAGGCGTCGGCGCCTGGCTCCGGCAGACGGCCGGAGGCGATGCGGTCCGGACGCACAGCTTCGCCGAGATCGAGCGAGACGTTCGCCACCTTGGGCGTAAACGGTGCCCCGGTGTAGGCGCGCGTTGTCCCGGCGAGCTGCCATTTGCGCAAAAGCAGATTCTTGGCAATTGCCGGCTCCCAAATGAACGCGCCCACCATCGTTTGCCTCACATCGAAATCGGAGCGGCCGCGCTCGCCGTGCAGATTGCGCGAATCCTGCGCCGATGGAAATCCGGCGGCGATGGTGCCACCGGTGTTCGACGTTTCGTCGAGCGACTTTGCGTAGGTATAGGCGGCACGAACGAAGAGCGTCTTGTTAAAGCGGCGCTTTACGGTAATCGATCCGGAATTATAGATAGAGTTCGACCCGTTGATGATGTAGTTGATCGTCTGAAACTGCGGGAATAGGCGCGGGAACGTGCCGTCAGCCTGCCGTACTTCCAGACGCCGGTCGGGTTGGTTCAGGTCGAAGCGGCGAGGCAAATGGGTGCCTTTGGAACCGGCGAACGCCACCTCCAGAACCGAGCCCTTTCCGATCTCGCGCTCCATCGTCAAGCTCCAGCTCTGGAGATACTGACTGCGCTGATTCACGTCCTGGCCGTTCGTGGATGTCACGCCGCCAACGCGCTTCTTCGCCTCCGGGAATGCGTTCGAGACCGTGAGCAGCAGGGGATTCGACGAAGTTGCCGAATACGTTTCATTGATGGAGAACGGATACGTGTCGCTTGCTTCGTCCAGGCGGTAGAGCGAACTGGTTCCGTAGAAGATGCCGTAGCCGCCGCGAAGGACAAGTTTCGTCCCGCCTCGCGGCCGCCACGCGAAGCCGAAGCGCGGGGCGAAGTCGTTGCGGTCCGGCCGGACGAGAGTATCCGGTAGTCCGGCTGCCGGCGCCATGATTACGTTCTGCGCAACGCCGGAAGCGCTGATGCGCTCGTCGAAATCGGGAATGATGCCGCGGCCGGCAATGGCGATCTTTCCCAGGCTCGGCACGAAGCTCGACCACGCACCGAACTTCTCGCGCGGCGGCAACATCAGTTCGTAACGCATGCCGATGTTGAGCGTGAGTGTTGGCGTGACTTTGAAGTCATCCTGCGCGTATGCCGAGTAGTTCGACACGATGTGATACGGGCCCGCGGCATCCAACTGGCGGCGGGACGACTGCGCGTAGCCCATCAGGAAATCGGCGAACGGCTCCTGTGTGAAGCGGCCGAGAAACGTCAACCGCCCGCGTGTGTCGCCGAAGTTTCGCGTGAAGTACTGATAGCGGAGAAAATCGCCGCCTGCTTTGATAGTGTGCTTGCCGCGAACCCAGGTCATGTTGCCTGAGTATTGGTAGTTGTTGTAGCTCCACAGCTTCGGCAGATCGTAGGCGTGACCAAGGATCACGTAGCCGGATAATTCCATCTGCGGCAGGCCGAGCGCCACCGGGTTCTTCAGGCCGCCGGTAAAACCGGCTTCCGCGGCCCAATCCCTGCCTGTTACAGGCCAGCCCTGACTATTCGTGCGGCGCGAGAAATTCGCGTTGGCCTCGAGGATCAGCGATGGCGTGATAGTGCGCGTGTAGCGCAAGCCGGTGAGCAGTTCGAAAGGGGCGTTGGTGGTACCGAAGACCGGGATGAAGGAGCGCGTGAACGGGTCGAACGAGTCGGACTTGCGCCATAGCGTGCGAGCGCTGAACTGGTCACGCTGGCTGAAGGCGTGGTCCATCTTCAGGCTGAAATTGTCCCAATTGCTTGTCGGATTTCCCTGCACGACGTAGTTCAACGCGCTGCCGGGGAAGTTGGCCCTTGGATAGTAGGCGGCCATCTTCAAGGCCACAGGGTCGAAGCGCGAAGAAGGGATAGTCTTGTCGGGGAACGGTGTGTTGCGATTGAGCGGATCGGTAATCGCCAGCGGCTTGCCGTTGGCGTCTGTGGCCGCGGAGAAGTTGCCATTGATCATGCCTCCGGCGGGTACCAGGCCGCGCCGCGTCGAACCGGAGATCTGGCGTAGCGACTCCCAACTCGCCAGGAAAAACGTCTTGTTCCGCCCGTCATATAGCTTCGGAATCATCACCGGGCCGGAGACGGTGGCGCCGAACTGATGGCGGCGCAACTTGGATTTGTCGAGGTCGAAGAAATTGCGCGCGTCGAAGACGTCGTTACGGATGAATTCGTAGAGCGACCCACGCAAACGGTTGCCGCCGCTCTTCAGGATCACGCTCAAAACGCCGCCAGCGTAACGGCCATATTCGGCCGCGAAGCCGGAGGTGATCATCTTGAATTCCTGCACTCCTTCGAGCGGCGGGCTCACCATGGACCCGGTATTGCGGCGCTGCGTGTTATTCATGCCGTCGATCAGGAAGCCCGTATTGTCCGCACGTGCGCCATTGATTGCGAATGCACCGTCCCCGTCTTCGCCCTTGGGTAGGACGCCGCCAGTGAGATAGGCGAGGTCGGAGAAGTTGCGCCCGGCGAGCGGCATTTCGCGAATCTCTTCGCTGGTGGTCACATCGCCGCGGGCGCCGCTCTCCGTGTTCAGCGCCGATGGCGTGTCGGCGATCGTTATGCTCTCGGTCACCGCGCCAACCTGGAGCAGCACGTCCAAGCGAAGAATCTGGTCGAGCGCGAGTGTGAATTCGGGGCGGCGGTAGAGTTGAAAGCCATCGTGCCGTACCTCGAGCGAGTAACGGCCGGGGGTGAGGTTCGTCACAGTGAAGTCGCCGTTCTCTCGCGTGCGGACTTCGTGGATCTGGTTGGTGTCCAACTGCTTTATGGCGACACCTGCCTGCGGAACGACCGCTCCGCCACTATCCATGACACGGCCGACGACGGTTGCGGAAGGAGACTGCGCCGTAGCTGCGCGAAAGAGTAAAAGACCGATAACTGAGACACCCCGGTACGTCATGAAAGCAGTCTACATGGATCGGGATGGGAAATAGGAGGGGAGGGAACATCGCCCACCGTTTTCATTGGATTTCGATTGCGCTAAGCTGAACCGCCAGGAGAACACCCATGTCCTTCCTCTCCCGCCGCGCCGCTTTGACCGCCGCTCTTCCGCTGCTAACTCGCGCAAACGCGCAGGTGACGCCTGCCATTGTCCGGTTTGATGCGGAGATGGAGCCGCTTGTCCGCTTGATAGAGGACACGCCGCGCGAGAAATGCGCCGCAATGGCCAAGGAACAACTACGCGCCAATGTGCCGTATCGCCAATTGATGGCGGCGCTCTACTTGGCCGGTGTGCGCAATGTGAATCCGCGGCCGCCCGGATTTGCGTTGCATTGCCTGTTCGTGATGCACGCCGCCCATCTGCTTAGCCTGGAAGCACCGCCGGATTTGCGCGCATTGCCGTTCTTCTACGCGCTCGATCTATTCAAGATTTCGCAGGAGCGGGACGCGCGGCAGAACGATTATGTGATGGCTCCGTTGACCGGACGCCTGCCAAGCCCGGACCGTGCCGCCGCCGAGTTGACCGCCGCAATGGAAGCGTGGGATCAGGATCGGGCTGAGCGTGCCGCTGCTGTGCTGGCTCGCACGCGCGGTGCGAATGAGGTGTTTGAGCTGCTTTGGCGCTATGGCGTGCGTGACTACCGCAACATCGGTCACAAGGCGATCTTCGTGGCGAATTCCTATCGCACTCTGCAAACCATTGGCTGGCAGCACGGCGAAACAGTCATGCGGTCGCTTGTTCTGGGCATCCTGGATTTTGCGAAGGACACCAAGGTGAACGGCTATGCACTGGACGATCAAACCTACGGCGCCAACTCGCGGCGCCCGGCGGTCGCGTGGTCGAGCGAGGCACCGGATAACGGCGCCACGCACGCGGCGCTCTCGGCAATCCGGTCCGCGCCGCCTGTCGAGGCCTGCGACACCATTACCGGAATGCTCGTGAAGGGGACGCCGGCCGCATCGATCTGGGATGCCGTGCATCTCGCGGCCGCTGAACTGACCATGCGGACAGCGGGCGGCGGCATCATCACCGGCATACACTCGGTCAGCGCCGCGAATGCCATGCACTTTGCGTGGCAGACGGCCGCCGACCCGAAGACGCGGCAGTTGACTCTACTGCAGGCGGCCGGATGGATGGGCCAGTTCCGGACGTGGGCGGAGACGCAGAAGGGGATTCGGGCGCTCGACATCACCAAAGACGAAGTCCCTCCGGAGATTCAGTCTGCGGAGGGAAGGATGCAGCATGTCGCCGGCCATCTGCGGCATATCATCCCGAAAGCGAACGAGGTGCACTTCTACAAATTTCCGGCGGCGCTGATTGAGGACATTCCCCTCGTCAGCCGCGAGTGGCGCCCCCACCTGGCTGCCGCGATGAACTGCTATACGAAAGGTCCGAAGGACGCGGAAACCGACGCGATGCAGCGCGCGCGAGCGGTTTAGCCGGCGATGTAGGCCCGGATTCTGCTCACGTACTCCTCGATCGGTTCCGTGCTGTCGATGAGGATCCCAGCCTTCCACCACGAATAGTTCGAGACGATTTCGCGCACCCGATCGTCTGTCAGGTCCAGTCCCGGATGATGACCGCGCCGGGCGCGATTGCGCTCCAGCACCACATCAAGCGGGGCGGTAAATTCGACGACGCGGAGCGCGGCGCCTGTGCGGTCCGCCAGTTCGCGGCACGCGGTGCGGTCCTCCTCGTGCCCGAAACCGCCGTCGCAGATCACGATGCCGGTGTAACGCAAGAGCTGCGCCGCTGCCCATAGAACGGCGCGATACGCGATGCCACGGTCCGCGCGCGTGTGGGCCGCGCCGGGTAACAGCGCCACTCGCGCATCGTCCATCGCCAGATGCGCGTATCCTAGGGCGCGGCCGGCCGTCGACTTTCCGGTACAGGGCGGTCCTGCGAAGATCACCAGTTTTTTCATGGGGCGGCGGGCGAGAGAGTCAGAGCGCCATCGACGTGCCATCCACCCGGAAAGTGCAGTGGATAACTCTTCGCATTCGAAAACGACTCCCACTGATCCTTGAAATGGCTGGATAATGGATGGCCGCTCTGGCCGATAGGCAGGTTCAGGAGGCCGCCCTGCGGATCGCCGAAATCGACAACCATCCGCATCGACGGCCCGACGCGCAGGCTCGTCTGCTTCACTGTTGTGGAAGAGCCGCCGACGCCAACCGGACCGATCTGGTAGTAGCCGGAAATCCACGGCACGCCGCGAATGATCGGGTTGGCAATAGTGAGCTTGTTGAACTCGCCCCACTGCCACTTGTGGACATCGCTACCCTGATGCCGGGAACCTTCCTCGACACCCTCCTGCAGACAGCGCAGCAGTTCATGATCCCAATCGGTAAACCAGCCCTGCGGGCGTTCGCGCAGCAGGTTCTCGATAACACCGAAATAGATGAACGGCTCCCATTCCACCGTCGGCAGGTTGGATGCTTTGGCGGCGATGGAGCGGCGCAGGTAGTTAGCGGTATAAGTCGTGATAAGGGGCGGCGAAGCATCCGCGCGCATCTCTCCATTCCATCCGCGAAGCAATCCAATAGCATCCTTCAATTGCGGATTTGTCGCCTTCTTGCGGTCCCATGCCGACGTGATCTGCCGCGCAAGAAAGTGGGAGAACGGCGAGTAGATGTCGGCCTGCAACTGCACCATCTCGTCTGGCGTCCACTTCTCCTTCCGCTTCAGCTCATCCAGAATCCGGTTTGCGCGATAGTGCGGTGCAAAATTGCCGCTTACGGTATACGGATATTTCTCCGGAAACGGATTCTGATTGGCGCTCACGATTAGTCCGTTCGTGGGGTTGTAAAAGGTCGGCAGCTCATCAAACGGGATGAATCCTTGCCATTCGCATGCGCCGTCCGGCACGACGCGCTGTCCGTTGCAGTCCTTTCGTATCGGAAGCTGCCCGGCGACCTGGAGACCGACATTGCCTTCCTTGTCGGCATAGGCCACATTTGACGCGGCGCCGGGGAACTCGCGTAGCGCCTCACGAAACTCCTGCCAGTTGCGGGCTCGATTCAGCTTGAGCAGGCCGATCCGGAATGGAGCGTTTTCCGCCGCTACCCACCGCAGTGCCACAGGTTTTCCGTTGGGTCCGGGAAAGATTGGGCCGTGCGCGTTCACCAATTGCTGAAAGGGCTCGCCGGTTGTGCCTTTCACTGCGATCCTGTCCCGTTCGAGCAACGCCTGGCTCGTGGCCGGGATGTAGAGATCCTCCACGTCGAAGCCGAGATTCGTGATGCCCCAGGCGATTTGCTCGTTGCGCCCGGCGACCACCGCCGGAACACCGGGTATCGCGACGCCGCTGACGTTGACCGCCGGCGCCTGCAGGTGCGTCATGTACCACACGCCGGGCAACGACCAGGCGATGTGCATGTCGTTCGCCAGCGCCGCCTTACCCGTGCGTGTGTGCGAGCCGCTCACGGCCCAGGTATTGGAGCCGGGCTGATGCTCGGAGCCGGTGCGCTCCGGAAAGAGTTGTGCAACTTTCGCGGCGTCGCCCTTCTCATACATTGCCTCTCGCGTCAGGTCGTGCTTGTACGTATTGCTGAGCGTCTGCTGCATCATTAACCCGACCAGCATGGTGTCTTCGATTCGCCATGGACGTGGTTTGTAGCGAAGAAGAGAGAACTCGACGGGCAGGCGGCCGGCATGCGTTTCCAGGTAATGATTTACGCCGCGCGCATAAGCGGCGAGCGCGGCGCGATCTTCTCCGCGGACACTGCGTGCGCGCAGCTCGGCGATGCGCGACATGCGGTGGCGGCGGAATTCACGATCGCTTTCAAGCGCCACAGGGCCCGCAATTTCAGACAGCTCCCCTGCCGTCACCCGCCGGTACGATTCCATCTGCCAGAAGCGGTCCTGCGCCGTCACGAAGCCTTGCGCGAAGTAGAGATCGTCACTGTTTTCCGCAAAAATATGCGGCATCCCGAGCGAGTCCCGTTCAATGCGCACCGGCTTCGAGACCGGCGCGGCGATGGTGCCGCTCTGTTGCGGCAGCGGCCGCCACGCGAACCAGTAAGCGGCGCCGGCAACGGTCAGGATAACGACGCCGATCAACACGTTGATAGACTGGAGAAGCCTTCGCGTAAACACTTTCTCTAGTATGGCGGACTCCAGTTATGGTTACCGGTTTTTACTGGTAGGCCTGATCGTCGCGACGAACGCATTCTTCGCCGCCGCGGAAACGTCGCTGCTAAGCTCCCGCAAGTCGCGGCTGAAGCAGCTTGCCGATGAAGGCGACACCGGCGCTAAGGCCGCACTCCACTTACTCGAAAAGCCGGAGCGCCTGCTGTCGGTGACGCAGGTCGGCGTCACCCTCGCTTCGCTCGGGTTGGGGTGGGCGGGCGAGGAGACGATTCACCAGTTACTGATGAGCTGGATGGCGCCGTTGATGATGCCGTTGACGGAGAAGGTGATCCCGATCATTGCGCTGGTGCTGTCCTTTGCGCTGATGACCTATATGCACGTCGTCATCGGCGAAGTAGTGCCGAAGAATATCGCCATTGAGACGGCCGACCGTTTTGCGGTGCTTGTGGCGCCGATTTTGGTCGTATTCGGGCGCATTGCGGGTCCTCTGGTGTCAATTATCGAGCGTTCGTCGAAGCGAATCTCGCACCAGTTGGGGCTGAAGGGAGAGAGCGAGTCGGGAGGCGGACATACGGTGGAGGAGCTGAAGTTCGTCGTCTCCATGTCCGAATCGGAAGGGAAAATCGAGAAGTTCCAGCAGCTCGCCATCCACCGGCTGCTTGAGCTGGAGGATTACTCCGCCCGCGAGATCATGGTGCCGCGGACCAGCATGGTTGCGGTGCCCGTGAATACGTCGCTGGAACAGCTTCTGATTCTCCTTAACGAACACCAGTTTTCGCGGCTGCCGGTATATGAGCAGAGCCCCGATCAGATCATCGGCATTGTCCATCTCAAGGATCTTGTGCAGGTGCTGATGCAGCGCAAGGGACTGACGCAGTTCAAGCTCAGAAACGTGATGCGGGTCCCTATCTTTGTGCCGGAAACTCGCAGTTTGAGTGATCTAATCGACGTTTTTCGCGCACACAATACGCACATGGCTGTTGTCGTGGATGAGCATGGGTCCACCACCGGAGTCGTGACGCTTGAGGACGTGCTGGAACAGGTGTTTGGCGAGATCGACGACGAGCATGACGTCTCGCGGCCGAAACATGATCATCAGGCCGCCGCTCTGGAGTTGGAAGGCACGATCAATATCCCAGACCTGGCGCACCAGTACGGCGTGGAATTACCGGCCGACGGCGGGTTCCAGACCTTGGCAGGCTATCTGCTCTCGAAGCTCGGCGATCTGCCACAGCCCGGGGCTGTCTACGAAGATGTAGGACGGCGCTTCACGGTGCTGGAGATGGACCGTAACCGCATCGCGAGAGTACGGGTGGAGCGGCTGGAAGTCGCATCGTGACGCCGGCAGAGATGCATAATGTGATCCGGGCTGTGTTGATTGCGCAATCCGAACCGTGGAAGCTGCCGGTTATGCAGCGATTTTTCAAAGATCCGATCGATGCCTACTGTACCTATATGGTGCACGTACGGAATCTGGCGAAGGAGCATTGGCGGGAGTTTGCGTCGTGGAGTCACAAGGAGCGATTGGCATTGACGCGAGCTCTATGGGAGAGCGGGAAATTCGAAGAAGGCGCCGTGGCTATTCAGCTCTACGCGCGGATGTGGAGGAGGTGTGAGCATCGCGAGTGGAAGCTATTCGTAAAGTGGCTGGAGAAATACGTGCGCAACTGGGCGCATTGCGATGCACTGTGTGGAGATGTGATGGCGTTGATGCTGATTACGCACCCGGAATGGATCGAAGAGTTGCCCGCCTGGTCGAAGGCGAAGCAAATCTATAAACGGAGGGCTGCGCTCGTCGCGCCGTTGAAGGGGCTGCGAACGGGGATGTTCCGGAACGACGCCGAGGCGTTGTTGGAAATGCTGGAGCACGATCGGACGGATATCATCGGGAAGGCCCGGGTTTGGATGCGGAAGGAGTTGGCGCGGTGAGACGGAGGGAGTTGCTGACACTGCTGCCCGCACTGGCGCAGGGCGCGCCGCCGGTCGTCGTAGGTGGACGGCGGGAACTTTTTGTCGACGATTATCTGATCGACTGGATGCGCGGCGCGGAATTGCGTCTCGGCACACCGGTCGAAAAGGAGACTGTGCTTCGCATGGACCGGCCGCACGAAGGGCCGTTCAGCGCCTATTTCACTGTTCTGCGGGACGGCGGAAAGTACCGTCTGTATTATCGCGGCGTGCCGGAAGCCGGGAAGGACGGGCGGTCATCGGAGACCACGTGCTACGCCGAGTCAACGGATGGCATTCATTTTGAGAAGCCGGCGAACAATATCGTGCTGCAAGGCCAGGCGCCGTTTTCGCATAATTTCTGTCCGTTCATCGACAGGAATCCGCGAGGGGGATCTCGGTACAAGGCGATATCGGGAATCGCGTCCAGCGGGCTGAAGGCGTGGGTGTCCGGCAACGGACTGGCGTGGCGGCCAATGCAGGATGCGCCGGTAATGGCGCCGGCGAAGCTGCCGATGTTCGACTCGCAGAACCTTGCATTTTGGTCCGAAAGCGAAGAGTGCTACGTCGCCTATGTGCGGCTGTTCCGGGACAAGGTGCGCTCGATCGCGCGGGCGACGAGTAGCGACTTTCTGCGGTGGAGTCCATTCGTTCCTCTGGATCTTGGCGGAGCGCCCGCCGACCATCTCTACACGAACCAGATTCATCCCTATTTCCGGACGCCCCATATTTATGTGGGCATTGCGGCGCGGTTCAATCCGGGCCGGCAGGTGTTGTCGGCGGAAGAGGCGCGCGAGACCGGCGTGCATCCGGACTACTTCAAGGACACCAGCGACAGCGTGTTGCTGACGACGCGCGGCGGCGACCGCGTTTCACGTTACTTTCGTGAATCCTTTCTACGCCCTGGACTCGGGCTCAATCATTGGGTCAGTAGGGACAACTATCCGGCGTTGAACATTGTCCCTACCAGCGACGACGAGATGAGCTTCTACGTGAACCGGCACTACGGGCAGCCGACTTCGCATCTGCAGCGGTATGCTCTGCGCACGGATGGGCTGGCGAGCTTACACGCCGGTTGGCGGGGTGGGGAACTGTTGACGAAACCGCTGGTGTTTTCCGGGAAGGAGCTGGAGTTGAACTTCGCGACAAGCGCGGCGGGCGGAGTTCGCGTGGAAGTGCTCCAGGCGGATGAGACTGCGATTACGGGACTGGGGCTAGGCGATTGCGTGGAGATGATTGGAGATCGCCTGGCGCGGATGGTGAAGTGGAAGGGCGCTCTGGCGGAATGGGCGGGTAAACCGGTGCGGCTGCTGTTCTCGGTACGCGACGCCGATGTTTACTCTTTCCGTTTTGTGTGAGGGCGCAAAAGGTGGTAGATTGTCTACCACATGCCTCCGCGAGATAAAGTCGACGTTTTGCAAGGCACGTTGGATCTATTGATCCTGCGAACGCTCCAATGGGGGCCGCAGCACGGGCACGGAATCGGCCAGGTGATTCGCGCCAAGTCGGATGACCTGCTGCAGGTGGAGCACGGGAGTCTGTATCCGGCCCTGCACCGCCTGCAGCGAGAGGGTTGGATTCAATCCGAATGGGGCATGACGCCGAATAACCAGCGCGCCAGGTTCTACTGGTTGACCGGTGAGGGGAAGAAACAGCTTGCCGTGGAGGAATCGCGGTGGAAGCTGTTCGTCAAGGCCGTAGCGCGGCTGACGCGGCCGCGGGAGGAGTAGGAATCCATGATGCGCTGGATCCGGCAGTGGCGTTCGTGGAAACAGGACGAGCGGGACCTCGCCGACGAGATACGGTCCCATCTGGCGATGGAAAAGGCGGAGCAGGAGGCGTTGGGAAGGTCGCCCGCGGATGCCGGGCGGGCGGCCCGCAGGGCCTTCGGCAACTCCGTGGCCCTGGCGGAAGACGTACGGGAAGCGTGGGGGACGGCGGCGTGGCAGCGGTTGTGGCAGGATGTCCGGTTCGGCCTGCGGATGTTGCTGCGGACACCGGTCTGGACGCTCGTGATCGGCGGGACGCTGGCGATGGGAATCGGGACGAGCACCGCGATATTCAGCATGGTCTACTCCGTTCTCTTGCAGCCGCTGCCTTATGCGGAGCCGGCCCGGATCGTCGTGGTCTCGCCGACGGCAACCAAGGACGGCGAAGGCCGGTTCCGCGCGAGCGCGGCCCTTTGGCGCTACTGGAAGGAGAATCTGACGCAGGTGGAGTTGCTGGCGATGACGCGGCCGGTGGCGAATTTCAACTTGACGGGTATCGGGTCGCCGGAGCGGCTGCAAGGGGCGCGGTCGACATTTGAACTGCCGCTGGCATTGGGTGTGCGGCCGATGCTGGGCCGTTACTTCACACAGGAGGAACAGCTCGCGGACGCGAAAGTGGCGGTGCTGAGCCACGCATTGTGGAAGCGGAGGTTTGGCGGAGAAGTCGGCGTGGTTGGGACGAAGATCTTGCTCAATGGGGAGAGCTACGCGGTGATCGGCGTAATGGGGCCGGAGTTTGCCTATCCGGACGCCACGTTTGAGATGTGGGCGCCGCTCTACACTCCGCCGGGTGAATTCCGGCATGGAATGAATCACCAGAATTTGACGGTCGGAAGGCTGCGTCCGGGTACCCGTTTGGCGGAAGCGCGGCTCGCGGCATCGGCTCTCGCTCAGCGGTTGGCGCAGGAGAATCCGGAGAGCTACCGAAGCGGCGACCAATGGATCGGCGGGACGGTGGAGCCGCTCGCCGAAACCTTGACTGACAGCGTAAGGGGCACACTGGTTGCATTGATGGCGGCAGCCGGGAGCTTGCTTCTTATCGGATGCATGAACCTCTCGGTGCTGCTGATTGCGCGGGCGAGTGGGCGATCGCGCGAAATGGCGATGCGTATCGCCCTCGGTGCGGAAGGCGGCCGGCTGCGGCGGCAGATGCTGGCGGAGATGCTGCCGTTAGCCATTGTGGGCGCGGCGTCGGGCGTGCTGCTTGCGTGGTGGTTATTGCAGGCGATGACGCGCTGGATGCAATCTAGCTTGCCGCGAATCGAGAGCGTCGGACTACATGTGCCGGTGCTCGTGTTCGCTGTCGTGGCTAGCCTGGCGGTTGTGCTCCTCGCATGCTTGCTCCCGGCACGAATGGCGTCGCGTGCCGAACTGAATGACGTGTTGCAACGAAGTTCGCGCAGCGTAGCTGGCGGGAACGGCGCGCGGGAAATCCTGGTGACAGCGCAGGTGACGCTTGCGGTTGTGCTGGTGTTCGGCGGCGCACTGTTGGGGCGGAGCCTGGCGGCGTTGCTGCGAGTGGATCCCGGCTTCGCGCAGGAGAACGTGCTGACGATGCATCTCGCGGTGACGAGAGCGAAGTACCCGGGCGATCCGCAGGTCGCCGATTACTACGCGCGCATCGTTGCCGCGGTGAAGACCATTCCCGGTGTGCTGGAGGCGGGAGTGGTGAATCGGTTGCCGCTGTCCGGACTCACGCAGAATGGCGGCGTGGAGTTTGAAGGCCGCGACGGCGGACTGAGCTCCGATTGGCGCGCGGCAACACCGGGGTTTTTCGCGGCGATGGGGATTCCGTTGCGGCAGGGACGAGGCTTTACCGATGCGGACAGAAGCGGCGCGCCGGCGGTTGGATTGATCGACGAATCGATGGGCAGGAGAGTCTTCGGGAACGAAAGTCCGATTGGAAAGCGGTTTCGCCGCCAAGCGCCCGGTAATGCGAAACAGGACACGTGGGTGGAGATTGTGGGAGTTGTTGGCCATGTCCTGACGGACAACCTTGAGCGCGATCTGCGGCCGCAGGTCTACTGGCCGGAGGCGCAGAGCACGCAGGACCGCGGAGCGTTGGTTATCCGGACGGCGGGGAACCCCGGTTCTTACACCGCCGCCGTTAGGGAGCAGATTAAATCGATCGATTCGGACCAGCCGGTGTACGAGGTGCGCTCCATGCAGGAGTGGGTGGAACGTAGCATGCGCTCGCGCAGCCTGACGACGAGCCTTGGCTCTATGTTTGGATTGGCGTCCCTTGTGCTGGCTTGTTTGGGAGTGTACGGCGTCGTCTCCTACACGGCTGCGCAGCGGCACCGGGAGTTCGGCGTACGGATCGCATTGGGCGCGGATGGCGTCTCAGTGCGGAACCTTGTGCTCCGGCAGGCGGCCCGGCTAAGCCTGGGCGGCACGGCAATTGGCCTGCTGCTTTGCTGGCCCGTTGGGCGAATGCTGCAGACGATGCTCTTCGGTGTGACGAACCTCGATTTCGTTGCATGGGGATTGGCGCCGGGTCTGCTTGTTGCGGCCGCGCTGTTGGCTGCGCTTGGCCCTGCGCGGCGGGCGGCGAAGGCCGATCCCGCGGAGGCGCTGCGTTCGGAGTAGCTACGCCTTTAAGGTCGCAATGTGAAGTTGGCGCGTCCAGGTACGTGTGTCGAGCGCGTCGAAGCAGATCTGATGGCCGGTAGATTTCCATCGCGGGTGGAGGTCACAACGCAGGTCGGTCGACAGGTAGGTCTCTCCCGTCGGAGTCTTCATCGGGAATTCGCCGAGTACAATGCCTTCCTTGCGGCCTAGGTGATAAAGCATAAGCCGTTTAGCGGGGATGTTGGGGATATTGCGGTCAGTGACCAGAAGTTGGGGATCGGGGCCGAAACTGCAGTGCCCGTCGGCATCGAGGAATTCCGGACCGATCACGGTATACTTCGGCGATGGTTCGTCGTTGAAGAGGACATGGCGAACCCTGGCGTCGAACTTGAACGTCGCCATGATCTCACCCGCGCCGCGCCAGGCAAAGTGGGAAACCCCTTTGCCGTAAGGGACAACTTCCCGCAGGTCGCCGCCGTCGAGATTCGCGGTGAACATAGCGGAAGTAAGCGCACCGTTCTCGATAGTGCGGGCGAGGAAGAACATGCGCGTGCTGGCGGGGTTGATGACGGTGTGCTGGATGAAGAGGGCCTTCTCTTTTAACCCCGGATGGCCCGGAGCGAGATAGTCGTAGATCTGTTGGAGCGACACCGCCAGTTTCGACTTGCCGCTATCAAGATCGAGGATGTGGACGCCGTCGTTCGACGGATGATTGTCGTTGGGATTGGGATCCTTCGCGGCCGCATAGCCGACGACCGGACGCAGGCGGGCGAGCCGGCCATACGTGACGCAGCTTGCATACCGGCCGTTCGGCGCGACGCTCTCAATTGCGCGAGCGTAGGTGCGGCGTTTGCCGCTGCCAAGATGGAGCGCGGCGGAGATGATTTCGCCGGATACGGCGTCGTTAAACAGAATGGTGGCCGGGTCGTTGGGCGACCAGTTGAGCATGCAGCCTTGCTGCAGGTTCCAGGCGCGCGTTTCGGTAATGCGGCGAGTGGCGCCGGATTGCGGATTCACCTCGACGATGTCCGCCGTCTCGTTCGGACGCGGCATGCGGTTCTGGAACGTCGATTCGACGCAGATCATCTTGTCGCCGGCGCGATTCCAAGGCGACACCGCATAGTAGCCGAAGAAGTGGTGGCTGGGGCCGGCGGTCAGTGTGCGGATATCGGCTCGAGGAGCCGCGGCGAGGCTGGCGGCGGTCAGGAGCCAGTGGCGGCGCGAGCGATTCATTCTTTGACGCTGACTTCCTTGAAGTAGACGATGGAATTGGCGTCGTGATTCTGCAACCCGATGTAGCCCTTGTTGGCGCGCGGACCGCGAATTGGCTCGTACCACTGCTTGCGCTCGGGAACGGCTTGGCCTTCTTTGTATTCGTTGACCAGCTTGCCGTTCAGCTTGACGCGAGTCACGTCGCCCTTGAGCTCGATTTCGAGGGTGTTCCATTCGCCCGTCGGCTTCTGATTGCGTGCGCTGACTTTGCTGATGGAGTAGATTGCTCCGGTGCAGTGCCAGTCGTCGCCGCTCGAATCAATTTGCACCTCATACCCGTTATGCACGCCATACCAGGCATCTTTCGGTTTGTCGGGCATGCGAATCACAACGCCGGAGTTGCCGCGCTCCCCGGTGGTCTTGAAGACGATACGGACTGTAGTGTCGCTGAACGACGCGGGCTCATAGTAGAGCAGGCCCATACCGCCGCCGGTTTTGAGCATGCCGTCTTCCGTTGTAAACCCAGGCCAGCCGACCTGCTTCCAGCCGGTCATGTCTTTGCCGTTGAACAGCGGCTTCCAACCGGCGAAGGCGGCGGGAGTCAAAAGGGCGAGAAGCAGGAGGGTTCTCATGGTGTGCTACTGTTTCTTGGCTTCGAACGGGCGCGGCTGGCCGCCCTCGCGTTCGGCGGTGCCTTTAAGCATGCCGCCTTCCACCGTACCGCTGTAGCTCATCTTAAAGTCACCGTTCGGAGTGGACATCGTAGTGGTGAAGGAGAATTTGTTACCGTCCAGCTTGCCGTCCTTGATGTCAACGCTGGGCGGCTCCATGTCGCCGAATTTCAAGTTGAGCTTGCCTGTGAGCTTGTCGCCCTCGGCCTTAAGCTCGAACGTCTGGACAATGGTCGTCGACTGTCCGTCGCGCTCCACTTTACGTTCGGAAACCCACTTGCCGTCGATGGGGCCGGCGAGGGCGGAGGCGGCGAGCAACAGGGAACTCGCGGCGAGTGAGAAGAAACGATTCATGACTGCTCCTGGGCGGGACGAATCGGTGGTTGTGTCCCGACAGAGGGGAGTATAGCGAATTGAGAGTCGGCTCTAAACAAACTCGAGCGGGTGGCCATTAGCGCCGATCTTGATCGGCCGGCCCGTGTTGGAAATATACTCCTTCTGATAATCGATCCCCAGCTTCCTATAGAGTGTCGCGAGGAGGTCGGGAATCTGAACGGGGCTGTCCTTCACAAATGCCGCGTTTTTGTCCGACTCGCCCCAGACACGGCCTCCATGCACTCCTCCTCCGGCCATAACGAGAGTGAACGCATTTGGCCAATGATCCCGTCCCGTATTGCCGTTGATTTCCGGCGTCCTGCCAAACTCGCCTGTGACGAGAATGAGCGTGCTGTCCAACATGCCGCGCTGTTCGAGGTCTTCGAGCAGTGCTGAAAAGGAACGGTCGAAATCGGGCAGATAATCGGTTGAAAGCTGCTGAAAGATGCGGCCGTGGTGATCCCAAGCCCCGACGCCGCGGGAAACGGTGACAAAGCGAACCCCGGACTCGACCAGGCGGCGCGCGAGTAGGCAGCCTTGTCCGAAGGACGTTCGTCCATAGCGTTCCCGCATAGGTTCGGGCTCATCTTCTATTTTGAATGTCTTCTTCGCCTTATCGGAACGGATCAGGTCGAACGCGTTTTGATAATACGAATCCAGGTTCTCCGCGATGCCGGTTTTGTCCATCGCGCGGAATTTCTGATCGATCAGGGAGAGCAGTCCGCGGCGATGATCCACTCGCGCCCAATCGATGCCCATCGGGAGCTCTAAGTCCTGAACCTTGTAGTTTTCCTGGTTCGGATTGCCGGCGGCGAACGGATTGTAACGGGAGCCCAGGAAGCCCGCGCGGTCCCAGTTTCCCGCAGGGCCGGGTATGCTCACCGCGGGCGGCAGTTCCGCTCCCTTCGGCGTTTCGCGAGCAATAACGGCCGGCAGAGAGGGGCACTGCAGGGTGGGTAATGGATGGTGGCCGGTCATGACAAACGTCATCGCCTGCCCGTGGTCGGCTATCTTGTGATTCATCGAGCGGACAATGAGCAGTTTGTCCGTAAGCTTTGCAAGCCGCGGCATGTGCTCGCAGATGTGCGTTCCCGGAATACTTGTCGGAATCTCTTTAAACGGGCTCCGAAACTTGGAGTCAGCGTTCGGTTTCATGTCGAAGGTATCCAACTGGCTCATTCCGCCCGCCAGCCAAAGATGAATGACAGAAAGCTCGCGTTTCGGATTCTGCGCTGCCGGCGCTTCCGCGCGGAGCTGCAGCGCCGTTCCCCACGGGAGGCTGCCGAATGCATTTATCGAACCGATGCGAAGGAAAGCGCGGCGATCGAAGGAAACCATATGCGAACCTCAGTGGTTGTATAGAAATTCTTTGGAGTTCAACAGTGCCCACAGCAGGTCTTCAAATGCCTTGCGGCGGGCAACCTTGCCTTTCTCCTTGATCGGCGCCAACGCCAATTCGACCTCTGTCTTTTCAGGCGGACGCACAAGTGCGGAGAAGAACATGCGGCGAACGACATCCTCGTCCCGGAGATACGGATCGTCCAACATTCTGGCGAGCGCGCCTTTTTGCGAAACGATCTTCTTGTTCAGCGTATCGCCCGCGATCAGGTGCAATGCCTGCGCCATCGCCGGCTGCTCATCCCGCTCACAAATAACGTCCCGAAACATGGGACGCCCGAAGGTCGTGAGGAAATAATTTGGCGAACCGGCGGGGATTTCAAAGGACCGCGCGCCGGACTTCATGCCGCGGTAGACCTCCTGTTCACCCGCAACCTGAGATAAGGCATCCATCAACTGTTCGGCCATCAACCGCTTCACATAATAACTCGCATAGTTAATCTGGTCCCCGCGATTGGAATCGTTGAATTCCGACGAGAGCTGATACGTGCGGGAGTTTAGAATGCGCCTGCTGAGCTGGCGGAGGCTGAAATTGCTCTTCGCGAAGTCGTCCGCCAATGCATCGAGCAACGCCGGATTCGTGGGTGGATTCGTGACGCGGAAATCGTCAACCGGTTCGACCAGCCCGCGGCCCATGTAATGTTTCCAGACACGGTTGACGATCGCCCGGCTGAACCACGGGTTTTTGGGCGATGTGATCCAGGCCGCCAGCCGCTCGCGGATGTCCTCGTCAGGCCCTTCGGTTACTTCGGGTCCATCGAGATACTTTGGGATCGCCAGTTTTTTAGTGCCCGGGTTGATAATTTCCGAACGATCTTTCAAGATGAGCGCGGCATCCAGGGGGGTAAATTTGAATTCGGTTCGGCCGAAGAACGCCGCAAACCCCCAAAAGTCGTTTTGCGTCCACTTTTCGAATGGATGGTTGTGGCAACGCGCGCAATCGAGCCTGATGCCCAGCAGCGTTTGACTCACCGTAATAGGTGCGTCTTCAGGTTTGAGATCGAAGTTTGTGCGGTAGAAGTTCGAAGGCGCATTTCGGGACACGCCGCCGGAGCTGGTGAGCATCTGCGAAACGAGTTCGGAATAGGGACGATCCGTGGCAATGGCCGTGCGCAAGTGGTGATACATATTGCGCGCTGCCTTTGGACCTACACCTCCGCCGACGCGGAAGACGTCGCTTAGGCGAGTGGCCCAGACTTCGGAATACTCGGGAGACTCGAGGAGGCGATCGATAAGACGGGAGCGTTTGCTCTCCTCCTGGGAGGAGAGGAACTCCAGGCTTTCCTCCTCGGTCGGCAGGGAGCCTGTGACATCCAGGTACACGCGCCGTAAGAACTGAGTGTCGCTGGAGAGTTGCGACGGAAGAATGTTCAAACGCTTCAATTTGGCAAATACGTGATCATCGATGAAATTATTGTGAGCCGGCGCCCGATAACCCGCACCCGCGGCGCGGCGGATGACGTAAACGCGCGCGGCCACTGCCTTCCCGAGCGTGCGGACCATCACCGTCGTCTCGCCCGTGCGAAGCGCCTTCAATTCGCCTGCCGGACCGATTTCTACAATCGTCTCGTCGGATGGCGTGTATTGCACCTTTGCGCTGACGTCGGTAACGGCGCCGTTGGAAAACGCCGCTTTGGCCGTTAGTTTTCCCGTCGCGCTTTCCCCCGCGAGAGTGATTTCGGCGGGTGAGACCGTCAAATCGCGGATGCGGGGAGAATTGGGGCTGTCAAACAACGCTCCTTGCCGAATCCAGTCGCGAATCGCCGCGAATTCCAGCGAGTTGTTTTTGAATCGTTCTCCACCCCCGTGCTGAATCTCATAGGTCGGCTTCGTCAGGACAAGGCTCGTCTCCGGTCTTTGTCGATCGATGCGCCGCCCGTCCGCATCCTTGACGATGGCGGCGTAGTCCAACTCGGGCTCATAGCCGAAGAGCGACAGTTTGAATCCCGCCTGGCCCCGGACGGAGCCATGGCAGTTTGAATTCGCGCAGCCGGCCTTGGTCAGTATGGGCACGATGTCGTTGACAAAACTGATCCGCGGCACGGAGAGCTTTGCTTTCGGCGCTTGCGCCGCTAGAGTTCCGCAGCCAAGCAGCAGCGCGATGTGGAGGAATGGCTTCATGGCTTTTTCGCCGGAGCCGCGTTGATCTTGAATTCGATCCAGGGGCTTTGCACGCCCTGGACTTTCAGCCGGATCCGGTATGTTCCGGGTGTCGCCGCGGAGCCTGCGGTTAACTTTATTTCGATTAGTCCTGCGCCCGGCGGCAGCTCGGCATTTTCCGCCGAGATTCCGGCCGGCAGATCTTCGATCTGAACCGGAACGGACGTGGCCGCTTCGTCAAAGCGCGTGACGTTGATCCGCAATTTCTCGCTCTTGCCCGCCGCAACGGCAAAATTTCGCGGCGCGTCCATTACGACCGCAGGCAAATCGGCGATTGTCGTATATACGTCCCGATGCTGAATGGTGCCCATTCCCGTGCCGTTGAAACCGGAGTAGTAGAGGGCGCTGACCGTGTGTGCAACCTTCCTTCCGTTGGCATCCGTACCCCGGCCGCGGATGAGAATCGGTACGTCGCCGTTTCGGGCGGCCGCCGGCACTTCGATGTTCAGATCCACATCGGTGCCGTTCAGCTGCCAGAGTTTGGCGTTACAGTCTGTGATGGTGGAGTTCTTCGGTTCCGCCACGCCCGAGACTCGCTTAAAGGCATCGCCCGCCGTTTCCGCCCACACCTCGATGGGAGTATCCCAGCCACCGAAGCGCCTGACGCGCACCGTTATCGTACTTTTCCGGCCACGGAAAAGAGTCGCTGCCGGTTTGTGCATCAATAGCTGAAAATCAGGCTGCGCGGGCCGGACGGAAAGGTGATAGAAATAGCCCGCACCGCCATTGTGTGCGCTGTCGCGAACAGCTAGTTTGTAACGCCCGGCATTTTCAAACCGGTGCACCAGGTACGGATCGTGGTTCGGCGGGTCTGTGAAATACCACGGCACAGCCTCATCCTGATATACGAGCAGTTTGCCGGACGAATCGTAAAGAAACAGGGCTGGGTCCATCTCCGAACCGATGGAAAGTGCTTTCACTTCGATGGCGAGCCGCTCTCCGGCGCGCGCCTCGAACTCATAATAATCGGCTGCCCGGTCCTTCTCGATAACACCGCTGACACCTGCGGGCACTGGGATCGATTGGGGTTTGGCGCGGCTGCGCGCGGATGCGGAAGCCAACTGGGGAATCTGGCTTATGGAAATCGACTGGTCGGATGAAAGATGGAGCGCGCCGGTGGAGATCTTGATGTTGCCGCTGCCCTCCGGTGCCGGCCCGGGCACGTCGATCTGCACCGTAAGGCGAGTGGGACTCTTTTCCAAAATAGAGCCGCGGTAATTGAGCTCTCCTAACGTGACTTCCTGGACCTGATCCAGATTCGCGCCGCCGATAACGAACTCCGTACGCTGCCCGGCGACGGCCGCCAGTGGAAAGACTTCCGTGATGGACGGGAGCTTGCCCATCGAGAGGCGGTAGTACATCGACGGATTTCCGAAAGGAAATGCGTTGTTCACCTGGATCGTATACTCGCCCTTGGTTTTGGGTTCAAATATCAGCTTGGAATCGCGTCGAAGTCCATTGTCGTCATTGAAGGCAATCTCGTTGCCGCGGGAATCGAATATCGTCAGAACGGAATCCAGGTTTCCTCCAAGCCGGCTCGAAACGATTTGAAAGACCAGCTTTTCTCCCGGTTCTGCTTGGAAAGCGAAGTAATCGACATCGTTGTTCTCAATGACGCCATTCACGATCACCGGGAGCTTTACCTTTTCCGCGGTGGAGGGAAGGTTATTCGGTTCCGATTCATTGCGGCTCGGCAGGTCACTGACGTCGAAGGCCCCCACCACCGCGCCCGCTTTCCCGATCAGTCGATAATCCTGAATGCCGGATGGAACGCCCTTTCCGATTTTGACAATAGCGACAACTTCGTAGTGCTCGGCGTGGCATATTTCCGCTTCAATTCCGGGATCGGCAAATTCAATTGCCGAGACATCCTCCAGCCGGATTCCCCGTATCGTCATCTCGACCGTGGATCCTTTTTGCCCGCCGGCGGGAAACACGGCGCGTACTTCGGGGCCGACATCCGGAAGTTTCTGCTGAGCGCGTAATCCGCTGACGGCTGGAAGGGCATACAGTACAAGGCACAACGCTCTATAACGGGCCGGGTGCATAGTCTAAGGCTCAGCAACAGTATAGGTCCTCGGCCACGGGAGTCAAGACATCTTTTGTCAGGGTTCCGTCAGGTTCTCGTTAAGTTATCGAAAGATAGCTGGTCGTGCTACTAAGTTCAACTTACCGCTGCCTGGTCTTTTGCAGAATCCAGTAAATGAATCCAACGGCCGCCCATGATGCACCCAGCATCAACGATTTCTGGCTTAGGCTGGCCCACATGTATAGGCAAAGAAGAAAACCGAAAGCCGGAGCGATTGCCGCCACGCTGCGTTCTCGCCAGGCGCGAAGAAAAGCGGAGAGGTTAACGCCGATGAATCCGATGAACGCGCCAAAGTTAAGTAGTTCCGCGCCCAGTTCGTACGTCAGTGTCATTGCACCAACCAGAGATATGGCTCCGATCAGCATCACATTGAAAGCCGGCACTTGGCGTACTGTGTCTATCTGCCCGAAGAATCGCGCGGGCAGTACATTATCCCGCCCCATGCCGAAAAGCAGCCGGGCGCCCGCCATCTGCCCGCCGGAACCGGAACCGATGGTCGCCACTAACAGTGTCAGGTTAATGGCGTGAAAGAGCCACAAGCCGCCCGCTCGTCCCGCGATATGAACATACGCCGTATCGACATCGGGAAACGCTTCCCCGTGCGGCCATACGAGTTGACCCGCATACACTTCAACGGCGGAGAGCACGCCAATCAGGAGGCAAACCAGGACAGTAGCTAGCGGTACGGTCCGTTCAGCATCGACAGTCTCTTCGGACAGCGTGGAGATGGCGTCAAACCCGATATAGGTGAGCACCGCCAGCGCCGTCCCGGCCGAGAACGTCGAAACGGAGAACGTCGCGGGATCGTAGAACGGCTTCAGAAAATCGGTTGGGTAGGCCCGCACGAAGCCAACCGTGGCGGCCAGCATCCAGGCGACGACAACGCACATCGCGATCGCAAGATACTTGTGCGTCGACGCCGCGGCCTGAATATTGCGGAGGTTAAGCCATGTGAATAGCATCGCGAAAAAGAGCGTCCACGCAAGGTAGGGTACCGCCGGCATCAGGTTGCCCGCGGCCTTCGAGCACCAGATCACACAAATCAGCGGATTGATGACATAGTCCAGCAGCAGCCCCCAGCCGGTAAGGAAACCGAGCGTCGGATGGATCTCCTTGCCGACATACGTGTAGGCGGACCCGGCGCTGGGATAGATTCGGGCCATGCGTCCGTAGCTGATGGCGGTAAGCAGCATGCCTGCCATCGCCGCAAGCACCGCGGTGACTACGTGCCCGCCCGCCTTGTTGCTGACCACGCCGAACAGCGGCATGGGCGCCGTGGGCTGAATAATGATCAGGCCCATGAAGACGAGATCTCGAAGGTGTAACGCGCGCCGGAGCCCGGCAGCAGTGCCCATCGTTGTATTGTCAACGATATGGGAAGCGTTTGGCGCCGGCTGGCGGCGGCGTGGCGGGTGCGCGTCGATCAGCGGATCACGAAGGCGGGCTTGGCCTTCTCGTTGGCCGTCCTGCTCACAGGCGCCGCCGCGTTTCTGTCGGCCAACAATCTCATCTTCCTGATCACGTCGGCGCTGCTGGCAACGCTGCTCGTTTCCGGGCTCGTGAATCGCCTGTCGCTGGCGGGACTGGAAGTCGAATTCCATCCGCCGGAGCACCTGTTCGCGCGGGAGCAGGCAACAGCGAAGCTCGTCGTGCGCAACGAAAAGAGCTGGATGCCGAGCTTCGCCACGCGGCTCCAGTCGATCCATTCCGATGGGTTGGTGCAACCGCTGTTCTTCACGATGATCCCCGGCGGCCATGCACTCACCGAATACGCTCCTGTACGGTTCAACAAACGCGGACGGTTCCGCGACAATTCGCTGGAGTTCACTTCGCGATTTCCGTTCGGATTCGCGGAACGCCGCGCGCGCGTGACGCTGCATGCCGATGTTTTGGTCTATCCGGCCCTGGAGCCGCAGCCGTATGCACAGGACTTTTTGGCGCGAGTGGAGGGCGAAATTCAGGCGCGCCGCGCAGGCTCCGGAGACGATTTCTATCTTCTGCGGCCCTATGTGGCGTCCGATGCCGCCCGGCGAATCGACTGGCGATCCTCGGCGCGGCACGGAGAGCTTCACGTCCGCGAGAATGCGCAGGAGGACGCGATCAACGTGCATGTGGTCGTCGACCTGTTCGTCGCCGAAGCGGGGATGGCATGGCTCGAACGGGCGCTGGAAACGGCGGCCTGGCTCTGCGCGCGGTTGGAAGAAACCGGCGTTGATTATTCCCTGCGCACGCAGGAACGAACCCTGCAGGTTCCCCGCGACGGAGACTTGTACTCGGCGCTGCGCTACCTGGCCGTGGCGGAGCCGACGCCGTTCGGCGAAAAAGACGGCTTGGATCGCGTGATGCCGCCGGAAGGGGAGGGATATGTCATTGTGCTTACCCCCGATCCAAAGCGAGCGCCCGCGGGCGCCGGCATAGTGGTCGGGTCGTGATAACCTGCAAATTCCCGATGAATTTACGATTTCTAATGATGGTTTCGGTTGCGGGTGGTTTGTGTGCGCAGGATACGGCTAAAATCGATCCGGTTCGCACGGAGATCACCGTGAACGAGAAGATCGCGGCGGAGGCGCCGGCATCGATTACCGTATGGCAGAAACTGGAGATTCAGAAAACGCCCGGCGTGAATGTCGATGACCGCCTGCGAAGTGTGCCGGGCTTCTCGTTGTTCCGTCGAAGCTCGAGCGTGGCGGCGAATCCGACGACGCAAGGAATCTCGCTGCGCGGGCTGGGATCGAGCGGCGCGTCGCGAACGCTGGTGCTGTGGGATGGCGTACCTGCGAACGATCCGTTCGGCGGCTGGGTCTATTGGACTCGTTTTTCACCGGAAGAGATTGAGCGCGTGGAAATCGTGCGAGGCGCTTCGACAAGTGTTTTCGGCGATCGCGCCATCGGCGGCTCCATGCAACTGTTCTCGCGGCAGGCCGAACCTTGGAGGCTGCGCGGCGGTTATGAGGGCGGGAGCAACAACACGCATCAGTTGACCGCCGGTTTTAGCCATCTAAAGCCGCGGTGGGCTCTGAGCACCGATATGCGGGCGTTCCGTACCGGCGGCTACTATATTGTCGAAGGCTTCCGCCGCGGCGCGGCGGATACGCGCGCCGGCGTCGATTTCGCGGCAGGGGACGTCCGGCTGGACTACATGGGCGCCAAGGACAAGTTCTTCTTGAAATTCGATGCGCTGACCGAGGACCGGGCCAATGGGACCGTTGTGCAGCGCAATTCCACCAGCCTCGGCAACTTGTCCGGCCAGTACTTCCGCGAGTTCGGGAAGGACAATCTGTCGTTAACCGGCTGGCACGGCCGCGAAGAGTTTCACTCCAGTTTTTCGACCATCCTGGTCGGCCGGCAATCGGAGCGGCTAACCATGCTGCAGCAGGTGCCGGCGGAGGTGACGGGCGGGGCCGGAATCTACCGCTTACAGCGCTCGGGAGCGAACGCCCTGTTCGGCGGAGACTTCACGCGCGTCGAAGGCTACAGCAACGAGACCAGTTTCCCGGCTGGATTCGCCAGCCGTGGCGGGGTGCAGTGGCAGCGGGGGGCGTTTGCGCAGACCGACGTGAAGGCCGGTCCTTTCAAACTGTTCGGCGGTGGGCGTGTTCATGCGGCGGGGAAACAAGGCGCGTTCTTTTCGCCAAGCGGCGGATTTGTGCTCGGCAGGAAACAGTGGCGCGCGAGAGGTTCGGTATTTCGCTCCTTCCGCGCGCCGACTCTCAACGAGCTCTACCGGGAGTTTCGCGCCGGCGTCACAGTGACGCGGGCGAATGATGCGCTGAAGCCGGAGTTCGCCTTTGGTTCGGAAGTCGGCGTTGACTACTCCGGCGAGAGGACCCGCGCGTCGGTCACGTTTTTCCGTACGTCGCTGTCGGACTTAATCACCAATGTCACGCTGATCAGCACGCCAACCCTGATCGAGCGCCAGCGGCGCAACGCGGCCTCGGCCCTGACGCGCGGCGTGGAGGCGAACGTCACGCGGCAATTGCGCGATCTCCGCCTGGACCTTGCCTGGCTCTTCAGTGAAAGCCGTTATTCCACTCGCCTGCGAATCGCGCAAGTGCCCAAACACGCCGGAAACGCGACGCTCTCCTGGGTGAAGGGCAAGACACTCTTGAGTGGCGGCATCCGTGGGTTTTCGTCGCAGTTCGAAGACGACATCAACACGCTGCGAATGCCCGGTTATGCCACCATGCAGGTTGCCGCCAGGCAGGGGTTGACCGATCAACTCGCCGCCGTCGCTTCGTTTGAGAACCTGCTCGATAAGCGCTTTTACACGTCGATGGCCGCCGTACCGAATATCGGCGCGCCTCGTCTATGGCGCCTCGGGCTGCGTTGGGATGGCAAGCTGAGGAAGTAGGCTACTTGCCCTTTGGGTCGGCCCGCAGCGTCGTCCACGGCCGTGCGGGCATATCTTTCAAATACGGACGCGCCCACGTATTTTCGGGGTGCCGCGCCAGATATCGGGCAGCCTGGAACGGCGCGCCGCACTGCGTGCCGATGGCGCCAGTGAACGTCATCTGCTTGGCCATGGCCGCATCGGCCACCTTGTTTTGCACAGCGCCCGCCAGGCCATAAGGCGGCATCCAGGAGACGATGCCCCGCGGAGAAAAGTCGATGCGGCCGCAGAGAGTCCGTTCGTTCGGATCCGCCTTCCCGGTGAAGCTGTCTACGGCGTCTCCGAGAAATCGCTGGCCTGCCTTCACGTCGATCTTGCCCTTCCATTCCGCCATAAGCTGCTCCCAGCGAATGCGCCGCGCGTTGGCGCTCACGCTCCGGTCCTTCATCGGGAAAGCCGTTTCCTCTTCGGCGAGTTTTTCATTTACCGGGAAATTGGACCCGACAAAGTAGCCGTCAATGGTCCGGCGGAGAGTTACATTTTTGAGGCCGAGTTCCAGGCTCGCGATTTCACCGGTCTTCGTGTCACCTACCAGCCAGTTGTTCGCATAGCCGCCATTGTTTCCCTCGCTCATGATCTGTGCGAATTCGTCGATCGAGTTCGAGTATTGCATCGCCTTCCGGGCACGCGCGAACTCGGGGATACCTTCGGGGTCGAACCCGGAAAACTGGCTGATGGTCGTTTCGGTGATCATCATTCCGGCCGAGTTCACACCGAAGTCGTCGGCGCTATGAATCACGCCGGGAAGGCCATCCATGAAGATCCGGTTGCCGCGCTCCGGAACGATATCGAAGGCGATGTTCCAGCGCTGCCCGTCCAGATAACCGGTCCAAGCGTTGTGCCCCATGACGATCTTGCCGTCTTTCGTGTAGTCTCCGGTGGCGATAAAAGCGCTGCAGCGCTCAGGCACGGAAACCGGCTTCGGGTGATCGCCGTCGGGCTGCTTCTTCTCCCAATAAGGCACATAGTAGGGACCGAGCTCGAGAAATGCGTTCAGCGCGACGACGTCCCAGATGTCGAGGGCAACTCCCTTCGATTTCAATCCGTTGACGATGCCCTGTAGTTCCTCGCGATATTCCGTCTCCACTTTCGGCCAGAGCACTTCTTCGGCCGCCTTGCGAAAAAAGTCCCAATCCTTCTTGGTGTCGTGCTCCAGTTCGAGCGCAATAATCCGCTGTAGCTCGGCGATTTCCTTGGAGAGCAGATTCCCGTGCTGATAGCCAATTTCGGAAGGTGACCCCTCCAAGTGAATTTGAATCCAACCGTTCTGCATCGGCTTGCGCGCGGCTTTGCGCAGGATAGCTTCCGGGCTGTCGGTCGCCCCGGCCGCGGGCTGAATTGTGGAGAGAAGAGCAACGGCGAGAGCAGCAATCACGGACCGAAACGTCACGATATCTCCTGGGGTCAGTCTATAGTATATGGGCTTCGTTAAACTAAAAGAGATGAAGATTCGAGCAGTCGCCGCTTTTTTACTTGCCGGCGGCGTATTTTTCCAGCCAATTCGCGCGCAGGTCACCAGGACCATCGAGATCGATCCCGCCAAACCGCGTGAGATAGTGGCGACGCTGGATGGCACTCCGGTTACCGCTGAAGAGTTTCAGCAACTCATCGTCGCCATGGATCCGAAGGTGAAGGAGGCCACGCGGAACGACGCTGTGGAGATGTTGCGATACGTCGGCTGGTTGCGGCGTATGGGCGCAGAGGCCGAAAAACGTGGACTGGCGGCGCAGAATCCGCTGAAGACCCAGTTGGAAATGGCCCGCATCCAGTTACTCTCGAACGCCGTCATTCAGCAGCACGAACTGGAGGAAGTGGTGACGCCGTTTGAGCAGCGTGGTTACTATCAGGCAAACCTCGCGTCCTACTCCGGCGTGAAGCTGAAGCTGATCTACGTCCCGTTTTCAACGGAAACCGAAGAGTTGCAGGCGAAGCGAAAGCTGGAGGAAGTCCACAGGAAACTGCAGGGCGGCGCGAACTTCGTGGCCATGGTGAAGGAATACTCGAAAAACGAGGAGTCCCGTGAGAAGGACGGCGACTTCGGCGAAGTACGCTTGGCGGATCGGATTCCACAAACAGTGAAGGACGTTGCCTACAAGTTGAAAGACGGTG
This sequence comes from Acidobacteriota bacterium, assembly GCA_016185425.1. Lineage (GTDB taxonomy): Bacteria > Acidobacteriota > Terriglobia > Bryobacterales > Bryobacteraceae. Next base: position 194,990 of record JACPNQ010000031.1, read on the forward strand.
AGTTCAGCGCGCCCGTGCGCTTGCCGAATGGTTACTACATCTTCCAGCGGACGGGAACGAATACCGACCCGTATGAGAAGGTCAAGGATCCGATCTTCACCGAGATCAAACAGAAACGCAATCTGGAGTGGGTAGAGAGGAACCGTAAGGCGGTTGTCATCGAAATGAAACCTTCCGGAACAGGCAAGGACCCTAAGCGGGTCGTCGCGCTTCTCGAAGGACAGCCTGTGACCGCGGCCGATGTCGAGGTCTATCTGGGCGCGATGGATGAAAAGCTGCGTGCGAATCTGCGCGATTCGCAGGAGGAGATGCTGCGCGGGATAGGCTTCATGCGGCGCATGACGAAAGTCGCCGCGGAGCAGAAACTGGACCAGGCGCCTCCCTTTCGCCAACAGTTGGAGCTGACCCGGCTCCAGGCGTTGTCGAACGCGTTGATCCAGGCGGAAGAGAAGTCGGTCACCGTAAGCGAAGCGGACGTGAAGAAAGCGTACGCCGACAACCTCCGCGACGTCTCCGCGGCCAAACTGAAGATCGTCTTCTTCTCCGCGGCGCAGGAGAGCGAGGCGGAAAATCAGGCGGCCCTGCAGCTTGCCCGCGAAGTGAAGGAGAAGATCGAGGGTGGCGCTGACTTTGTGGAGATGGTGAAACAGTATTCGAAGGATCCCGTCTCGCGCGATAAGAATGGCGACTACGGGCCGCTGAAAATCACCGACGATATCCCCGCCCCCGCAAAACAGGCGATCTGGGGCATGGCCGTTGGTGGCGTCAGCGCGCCGGTGAAGCTGCCAAACGGATATTACCTCTTCAAGCTGATCGCATTGGAAGAGCCGGGCATCGAAAAGGTGCGTGAAGAGTTGACCAGGCGCCTGCGCGCCGCCAAGAGCAGGGAGTGGCTCAACGCCATGCGCGCGCAGGTGCAGGTGAAGCTCACGGAACGGAAGCCGGAAGCGGCCAAATGATAGGATAAGGGTTCCGCGGCATGCTGCAGACCGTCCCGGACATTCTGGCAAAAATCGTCGCTCACAAGCGCCAGGAGCTTGCGGAGCGCGGGGCCGGATTGCGCTTGTTGGAAGCGGATGCGGAAGCATCGGTCCCCGGGCGGCGCGGGTTCCGGAAGGCGCTCGAAGACACCGCTCCCGCAATCATCGCCGAGATAAAAAAAGCCTCTCCCAGCAAGGGTTTACTGAGCGAATCGTTCGATCCGCCATCAATCGCGCAAATGTATGAGCGCGGCGGTGCGGCGGCGCTGAGCGTTCTCACCGACGAGCGCTTCTTTCAGGGCCGGTTCGCCGACTTGCAAGCGGCGCGGCAGGCCGTTCGTATCCCTGTGCTGCGGAAAGACTTTACCGTTTCCGAGCTGCACGTGATTGAGGCGGCGGCGCGCGGCGCGGATGCCATCCTCTTAATCGCGGCGATTCTCGAAACCAGCGAAATGCGGCGTTTCCGGGAACAGGCGGAAGGCTACGGGCTGGACGTGCTGGTCGAGGTCCACGACGAAGAGGAATTGAAACGGGCGTTTGAATCCGGAGCGTGCATAATTGGCGTAAATAACCGCGATTTGCGTACGTTTTCGGTGCATTTGGATACATCTTTGCGCCTTGCCGAAATGATGCCGAAAAACATGCTGACGGTCAGCGAAAGCGGCATTCACTCCGCCGATGACGTGCGGCTGCTGCGCGGCGCCGGCTACCGGGCGTTCCTGGTAGGCGAGCATTTGATGAAGTCACCCGATCCGGCGGCGGCTCTGGAGGCGTTGCGGTCGTGACTGTCGTGAAAGTGTGCGGCATTACCAACGCCGGCGATGCGCGCGCGGCGGTGGAAGCGGGCGCGGGCGCGCTGGGGTTTAACTTCTATCCAAAGAGTCCGCGGTTTGTGAGTGTCGAGGCCGCGGCCGCGATCACCTCTGAACTGGGGTCCAGCGTACTGAAGGTAGGTGTGTTCGTGAACGAATTGCCCGTGCTCGTGACGGAGATCATGCGCGCGGCCGGCCTGGATGTGGCGCAGTTGCATGGCGACGAGTTGCCGGGCGAGGCGCCTGCCGGTGTCCGCGTTTGGAAGGCGTTCCGCGTGCACGCGGAGTTTGGGTTCGCGCAGTTGGAATCGTTTCCCGCCGAGGCATTTCTGTTGGATACGCCCACCGTAATGTACGGCGGCAGCGGCCACACGTTCGATTGGACGCGGGCGCGCGGTGCGTCGCGGCGAATCGTACTGGCCGGCGGATTGGACGAAAGTAATGTGCGGGAGGCGATCGCGGTTGCGCAGCCATGGGGTGTGGATGCGTGTTCGCGGCTCGAATCGTCGCCCGGGAAAAAGGACCATGGCCGCATGGCGCGCTTCATCGCCGCGGCGCATTCTGTATGATCACGACATCGCAACCGGATAGCGGCGGGCATTTCGGCCCGTATGGCGGGCGGTTTGTGCCCGAGGTGCTGATGGCACCGCTGGAGGAATTGGAGAGGGCGTATGTAGTTGCCCGTCACGATCCGGCGTTCCACAAAGAACTATCGGACCTGATGACCAACTACGCTGGCAGGCCGACGGCCCTCTGGGAAGCGAAACGGCTCTCCGGCGTGCTCGGCGGCGCGCGGATCTACATCAAGCGCGAGGACCTGCTACACACCGGCGCGCACAAGATCAACAACTGCCTCGGCCAGATTCTGCTGGCGCGGCGGATGGGCAAGAAACGCATCATCGCCGAGACGGGCGCGGGCCAGCACGGCGTGGCGACGGCCACCGTCTGCGCTCTCTTCGGCATGGACTGCACCGTCTACATGGGCGAGGAAGACATGCGGCGGCAGCGCCTGAACGTCTTCCGCATGCGGCTGCTGGGCGCGAAGGTTGTCAGCGTAACGAACGGGTCGCGAACGCTGAAGGACGCTATCAGCGAAGCGATGCGCGACTGGGTGACGAACGTTGAAAACACCCACTATTTATTGGGTTCCGCGCTCGGCTCGCATCCGTACCCGGTAATGGTGCGCGACTTTCACAGCGTCATAGGCCGAGAGGCGCGGGCGCAGTTTCTGGAGCGTGAGGGCCGGCTGCCCGATACGGTATTCGCCTGCGTCGGCGGCGGTTCAAACGCCATCGGCATGTTCCATGAGTTCATCGGCGACGAAGGTGTCGAGCTGATCGGTGTCGAAGCGGGCGGGCGCAGTTTGGAGTTGGGTGAACACGCCGCGCGCTTCGCGGGTGGATCGCCGGGAGTGCTGCAGGGCTGTTATAGCTACGTGCTGCAGAACGCCGACGGACAGATTGCGCTGACGCACTCCGTGTCCGCGGGTTTGGACTACGCCATGATCGGGCCGGAGCACGCCTACCTGGCCGATGGCGGGCGGGCGACTTACGTGAACTGCTCGGACGCCGCCGCGCTCGATGCGGCGAGGATGTTGTCGCGCACCGAAGGAATCATTCCAGCGCTCGAGTCGTCGCACGCCGTCGCTGAGGCGATCCGGCGCGCACCCGCCGAGAAGGGCAAAGTCTTTCTCGTAAACCTGTCCGGCCGCGGCGATAAAGACATCGACATATACCGGGAGAACTTAAAGGATCTGGATGAGTAACACACGAATCGGCCGCCGGTTCGCGGAACTGCGTGAGAAGAACCAGCCGGCGCTGGTAGCCTATTTAACCGCCGGGGACCCATCGCTTGACGCGACTGTCCGGCTCGTTGCCGCGTTGGAGCGCGGAGGCGCCGACATCATCGAACTGGGCGTGCCGTTTTCCGATCCGATTGCGGACGGACCCGTTATTATGCGCGGCGCGGAAAGGGCGCTGGCGGCGGGAACTTCGCTGCGCGGTGTGCTGGACTGCGCCGCGAAGATTCGCGCGCATTCGGAAGTTCCAATTCTGCTGTTCTCCTACTTGAACCCGATGATGCGGTACGGGTTCGCGAAGTTGGCGGTGGACGCAAAGGCGGCGGGCGTGGACGGCATATTGATGACGGACGCGAGTGTCGAAGAGGCCGAACCGTACGTTAAGACGATTCGCGACGCGGGTCTGGACACCGTGTTTCTGGCAGCGCCGACAAGCACGCCGGAAAGGCTGGCGCTGGTCGGCCGTTACTCATCGGGGTTTGTCTATCTGGTGAGCCGCACCGGCGTGACCGGGGAACAGGCGCAGCTTTCGGCGCAGGCGCTGCCGTTGGTGAAGGCTATGCGCGCCCACACGGATCTCCCGTTGGCGGTAGGATTTGGAATCGCCAAAGCGGCCGATGCGCAAGCCGTCGGGCAGTTGGCGGACGGAGTGGTGGTGGGCAGTGCGTTTGTGCGCGTGATAGAAAGATACGCGGGAACACCGGAGATGGAAACCAAGTTGGAAGCACTGGCCCGCGAATTGAAAACCGGCGCTCTGCAGGGCAGAGGGACGGCAGGCGAATGACTCTCGACGAAGCGAGAGAAGTTCTTTGTCAGTGCCGCCGGGAGATAGATGAGATCGACCAGCGGCTGGTGGCGATGTTGAACGAACGCAGCCGCGTGGTGGAGCGCATCGGCGCCGTAAAGCAGAGCGTCAGTCTGCCTGTCTACGAACCGAAGCGCGAAGACGAAGTATACGCAAATATCGACGCTGCCAATCACGGACCGATCACGAAGGACGCGATCCGGCGGATCTTTGAACGAATCATTGATGAAATGCGCACGCTGCAACGCATGCGGATGGAGGGCAGGTAGGGCATGTTAGTAGTGATGCAGGAGGGTGCGCCGGAATCCCAGGTGCAGCGGGTGATAGACCGGTTGGTGATGATGGGCTTCACGGTCCACCGCTCGACCGGTGTGACGCATACGGTTCTCGGCGGCGTGGGTCCGCTCGATACCTTCGACCCCACGGAATTTGAAGTGATGGAGGGTGTGCAGGAGTGCCACCGCATCGTCTCGCCGTACAAGCTCGCCAACAAGCGGTTTCGCCCCCAAGGCACCGTGATCGAGATCGGTAGCGTTAAGATCGGCGGTCCGGAAACGGTAGTGATGGCGGGTCCGTGCAGCGTAGAGAGCGAGGAGCAGATCGAACTCTCCGCGGCGCTGGTGGCGAAGGCCGGCGCGAAGGTCATTCGCGGTGGCGCGTTTAAGCCGCGGTCATCGCCCTATAGCTTTCAGGGATTGGGCGAGGCCGGGCTCAAGATGATGCGCGCCGCCGCGGATCGCAATGGATTGCTGGTCGTCAGCGAAGTGATGGACCGTTCGCAGATCGCGCTGTTGAGCGAGTACGCCGATATCCTGCAGGTCGGCGCCCGGAACATGCAGAACTTCAACCTGCTGCGCGATCTCGGCCTCGCGCGCAAGCCGGTGCTGTTGAAGCGCGGCATCGCCGCGACGATTGAAGAACTGCTTCTCTCCGCCGAGTACATCATGTCCGGCGGAAACTACAACATCATCCTCTGTGAGCGCGGCATCCGGACGTTTGAAACAGCGACGCGAAACACGATGGACATCTCGGCGATTCCCGTGCTCAAACAGTTGACGCATCTCCCGGTGATCGGCGATCCGTCGCATGGTGTTGGCAAGCGTAACCTCGTGCCGGCGATGGCAAGGGCCGCCGTGGCCGCGGGCGCCGATGGGCTCATCATCGAAGTTCACCACGATCCGGATCGCGCGCTGAGCGACGGCGCGCAGTCGTTATTCCCGGAGCAGTTCGCGGAACTGATGCAGCAGTTGCGGCTGATTGCCGCGGCTGTGGGGCGATCGATAGCGGGATGAAGACGGTCGCCATCGCCGGCGTGGGCCTGATCGGCGGGAGCTTTGCGTTAGCGCTTCGGCAGGCCGGTTTCACCGGGCTGATTGCCGGTGTGAGCTCTCCCCGGACGATTGCGGAGGCACTGGAACACGGCGTCATCGACCGCGAAATGACGCTCGCCGAAGCCGCGCGCGAGGCGGATCTATTGCTGCTTGCGCAGCCGATAGGCCGCATTGTGACGATGATCGAAGATCTGGCGCCTCACCTGGGACCGGACACGCTGGTAACCGACGCGGGCAGCACGAAGACGCTGATCTGCGACGCCGCGGCGCGATTCCTGCCGCCCGGGCAGTTTCTCGGCGGCCATCCTATGGCGGGGAAGGAGTCGCGAGGACCGGCAAGCGCGGACGGCGGCCTGTTCCGAGGACGCACGTGGGTGTTGACGCGCGAGAGTTCGCATCCCTTTGCCGCGTGGGTGCGGAAGATCGGCGCGCATATCCTGGTGATGGGGCCCGAGGAGCACGACCGGACCGTGGCCCTCACATCGCACATGCCGCAGTTGCTCGCCACGGCGCTGGGATGCGCGGTCGGCGCCGGTGTCGGTCGCGAGGAGCAGCTCCGCGCGGGCGGCCCCGGACTCATCGACATGACGCGCCTGGCGCTCAGCCCGTTCGACATGTGGAACGATATTCTGGCCACGAACGCGGAACATGTGGACGAGGCGTTGCGTGCGGTGATCGCGCGGCTCGAGTCGATGCGCGGCCATCTGCGCGACGGGGAGCTCCGGGCCGATTTTGAGGAAGGCGCGAAACTGCGGCGGAAGCTCGTGAATCCGGTGGAGTTGCGGTAACGGAGTTTGACTGCTACCCCGAAGCGGCGAACTCTCCTACAATAAAAAGGACCGCACCCATGGAGCACGAAGAAAGATTCCAGCGGATAGAAGCCGCGCTCGAAAAAATTACCCAGGCGCAACTGCGCGGCGAATATGCGCTCACCGACGCCGTCGAACAGATGGCGCGTTCGCACAAGCAATTGCTCACTGCGCAGGTCCTTATGAGCGAGGATATGCGTAGCCTCGCCGCTTCGCAGAAGCTGGCCGACGAGGGGATCGCGGCGCTCGCCGCACGGATCGCGGCGCTCGCCGAAGCACAAACGAAGAGCGAATTCGCCCAGGCCGAAACCCAAGGCAAGCTCGATGCCCTCATTCACATGTGGGACGACTGGATTCGCGGCCGCGCCAACGGCGGACCGAAACCGCCGGCGGCCTGAAGCTTGCTATCGGAATCTTCCCACCGGCCCCTCATCCACAAGCTCCAACGCATTGAGCGCCGCATAATTCACGCTCGGCGTGAACAACAAGCGGATATTGCCCTGCGCGTCCGGCGTGACATGCGGGATGATCCGCTGCACGCTCTTGGCCGGACCGCCGGCGGCGTCCATGATAGAAAAATCGCGAAGCAGCGCCGCGCCATTGGAGAACAGGTCAAAGACGCGGCGAGGCCGATCGCCCGCCGGCGTGTATACGCCAAAATACTGTTCAGCCATCCACAGCTTCAATTGGAACTGATGGCCCGGAACTCCCGGCAGGTTGTACTCGAATCGGCCAAACCGCTCAAAGCGGAACAGCTCCGGATTCTCGGCCAGCACGGGCTTCAGCCGTTCCACTGTCCTGCCGCCGGTGACGTACCGGTCGGGCAGCCACATCCTGCCCTGCCCATCCACGGAGGCATGCGGCGCGCCGGCGGCGATGCGGAACGGCAGCATCTTATCCTTCAACCCGGGCACAATCTCAATTGCGTTGACGATCGCCTTGTCGTTCGAATTGGACTCAAACCGGATGCGCAACTTGCCGTCCGCTTCCGGGCGCTGGCCGGGAAACACCTTCACGATCGCCAGGTTCGATCCGCCGGCGTGAAGCAGAACGTCCATCGACGATAGAACCACCTTGGAATTGATGCGGATTTGAAAGATCCGGCTGGCCTCACCTCCGCCGCCGAGTGTATCCCTTCCGTAGGCCGTCTCAGCCAAGTGAATCCGCACCTCGTAGTCGCCCGGCGAGAGCGGAATTTCGTACAAGAAGTCACCCTCGCGCCGGCCCTTGTAGAGCGCGTGGTCCGGTGTGTTGCTGATCCACGTGGACGTGTCCACCGCCCGTCCGCCGCTGAAGTAGCGGTCTCCGGACCATTCCTGTCCTGTCGAATCGACGTATCGCCGGTTGGCTGGTCCTGCAAGAATACGGACGGAATCGGTTGCCGCGGCAACTGCCGCGTGCACCTCCGGCTCCGGTGCCTCCGCATCGGATGCCTGATACCGGCGAACGGCGAAGAAGATCCCGGCGCCGAGAACCGCGCACAGAACCACCCAGGTGAGCGGTTTCGACGGGCCCGTTCTCCGGCGGGGCGGCAACACCAGCTCAGACACCGCTGGTATCTCCTGCACGACGTGCTCCCGGTCGCCGTTATCCGTCCGCTCGGCGACCAGGGCATACTTACCCAACGCCAGCCCAACATGGACCGGCCGGTCCCGCCCGGGTCCTGCGTAGTAAGCCTTCAGTGTGCGCCGAAGCTTATGGACCTCCACGCGGACGATCGCTTCCCGTTTCGGATCGAAATCCGGGCCGCGTCCGAGCGCATCGACCGCGATCGAATGTTCCTTCGCCGGCTCCTCGTTGCACTGATACAGTTGACCCAGATAGGCGAGGATCAGCCCCTGGTTGGTTTTCCTGCCCAATAACTCATCGAGCAGGTGTTCCACCTCTGCCGCCACATCGATATGCGAATTAACGTGATCCTTTGCGCCATTCATCTGGCCAATTAACACCCCTGCATTATCTATACCTTAGAAGATTAACACTGCCAGCAACTCCATGTTCCTTGCGTACCTCATCTATACGCATCATCCTCCATTAGATATGTCTCAGTCTCGACACCTACCCTGTTGTTCGCCAGGATCGCTCATCCTGGTGCTAGCTAGTCTCGGCGGGATCGGTTTGTTCGGCCAAACCAGTACGATCCAAGGCACCATTACGGACCCATCCAATGCGGCGATCCCGAACGCCAAAGTGGTGGCCATCGACGAAAGCAAGAACATCGTGGCGCGCGAGACAGCCACGGCGCAAGACGGCACATTCGCCCTGCGACCGCTGCTTCCCGGCAGGTACACGGTGAAGGCGGAAGTCACCGGCTTCAAGGCGCTTGAGCGCCGTGAGCTTGTGGTCGACCAGAACCAGGCGCTGAACCTTGGCGTCATTGTCCTCCAGGTCGGACAGACGACCGACTCCGTCCTGGTCGAGGCGCAGGTTCCCCTGGTGGAAACCTCCACGGCCCAGAAGTCGTTCGTTATCGACGCCCGCCAGGTAACGCAGTTGGCGCTGAACGGCCGCGACTTCCAGTCGCTCATCAAGACGCTCCCCGGCATCGTCTCGAACGACCGCTCGGATTTCCGCCTTGCGTTCAACAACACCGACGCGTTCAACGTCAACGGCCTGCGCGGCTCCATGAACAACGTCTATCTGGACGGTTCCATCAACACTGATGTCGGCGCCAACGACGGCCAGTACACGCAGATCTCCCTCGACGCCGTTAGCGAATTCAAAGTGCAGACGTCCACCTTCAACGCCGAATTCGGTCGCAATCCCGGTGTGATGATCTCCATCAACACCAAGAGCGGCGGCACGCAGTATCACGGCACGCTCTATGAGTTCCTCCGCAACAACGCCATGGACGCGCGCTTCCCGTTCGACACCACCGGCACTACCGCCAAGCTTCGCTTCAATCAGTACGGCGGCAACTTTTCCGGACCGGTGGAATTCCTGCCTGGCCTCTCCACGCGAAAAGACAAGAAGATGTTCTTCTTCTTCAACTATGAAGGCACGCGCGCCGTCCGTCCGCTCGGCGGCACCTTCGTCGACATCCCGAGCGCCGCAACCCTCACCGGCGACCTAAGCGGGTTGTACCGTTCGGGCTTCATCCTGGATGCCAATAACCAGCCGACGCAGTACCGCAACGGCCAGGTCTTCCGCCCCGGCTCGCTCGTGCGCGCGGCCGGCGGGCGCATCATCGGCGGCGACCCCTACATCAACAATCAGATTCCGCAGGCCGAATGGTCGAGAAACGCGCCGGCCTTCCTCAAACTCCTCGCGCTGCCTAACCGGGCCAGCGCCTCGCCCACACCAAATTCGCCGGAGCAAGTGCGCCTGCCGTTCCAGAACTCCTACGGCTTCAACAAGGACGCGAAGGTCTTTCGCTACGATTGGGCGATCAGCCCCAAGGCAAACTTCTTCTTCCGCTGGGCCGATGATGCGCAGAACGAAACCAATCTTCTCGGCATCTTTGCCTCGACGCCTTACCCGGTCGCGCCGCAATTTCGAGCCAAGCCCGGTTCCTCCTGGTCCTGGAACATGATCAACGTGCTCTCGCCGACCACGACCAACGAAGCGGTCTTCACCTACAACCACCTGACGCAGATCGTCGACATCACCGGCGACACGCCGCAGTCGAATTACGACGCCAAGGCCCTGGGTTTCACCTTCCAGGAGCCCTATCCCAGCTCCAACCTCCGCAACCGTTATCCGCGCTTCAATTGCGGCATCGGTTCCTGCAACTTCGCCGCATTTTCGAGCGGCTGGCTGAGCGAGGGCAAGACGTTCGCCTTCACCGACAACTTCGCGAAGGTGATGGGCTCCCATACCTTGAAGACCGGTTTCTTCTGGAACCGCAACGACAACGGCCAGCAGCCCTCCTGGACCGAATCGCCGAGCTTCAACTTCGGCTCCTCCACCGACAACCCGCTCGATACCGGCAGTACGTTCACCAACATGCTGCTCGGCAACTACACCTCGGTTACCCAATCGAATGGCCGTTTCTTCGGCACGTTCCGCTTCTACGGCGCCGAGGCCTATGTGCAGGACACGTGGAAGATCTCCCGGAACCTGACGCTGGAATATGGCATCCGTTGGCACTACTACGGACCGACATTCTCCTACGGTCAATACCTGCAGAACTACTTCGATCCGCGTCTCTACAAGCCTGCGGAGGCCGCACGGCTCGACACAACTTCCGGACTCCGCTTCGGCAGCATCATCGGCGGCAATCCATTCAACGGCATGATCGAGGAGAACCAGCCCGGCGTGCCGAAGGGGTTCCTGAAGCACCGCTTCAACAACTGGGGCCCGCGCCTGGGCATCGCGTGGGATCCAATGGGTGACGGCAAGACGTCGATTCGCGCGGGCGGCGGCGTATTCTATGAACGCATCCGCCAGAACACCATCAACTTTGACGGTCTCGGCAATCCGCCGCTGTTGTATAACCCCACGATCGCGGCCGGCAAAGTGGACGCGCTCTCGCCCGCGGTTGTCTCCGGAGGTTTGCGCTTTCCCGTGGGCATCTCGGCCGTCGATGGCGAAGGCCAGATCCCGACCATCTACTCCTGGTCGCTGAGCGTCCAGCGCGAACTGGGCCGCAAGACCTCCATCGACGTCTCCTACATTGGCAACATGGGCCGCTTTCTGCTCTACCGCCGCGACTTGAACCAGTTGCCGCTCGGAACCACGCTGCGTCCGGGCGTTCTCGCCGGCGTCAACAACCTGACAAACGCGCTGCGTCCCTACCAGGGCTACACCAGTGTCAATACGAACGAATTCGGCGCCGTCAGCAACTACAACGGCTTACAGGCGCGCGTCTCGCGGCGCTTTGCCAAATCGTTCACGGGCAACGTTAACTACACCTGGTCGAAGGCCATGGGCGATTCCGACAACGACAGCAACTCCATCGGCTATAGCTACGACCGCCGGCGTGAATACGGCCTCCTGAGTTTCGACCGCCAGCATGTGTTGACGCTCGATTTCGTCTATGAGTTGCCGCAGTTCGTGAAGGGCCATTCGTTCGCCAAGTACATCGCGAACGGCTGGCAGTTCAACGGCATCGCGCGCATGTGGTCCGGCAATCCGCAGACCATTACGTCCAACGCGAACCCCGGTACTCTCGGCGGCGGCGTGCGCGCCGACTACAACGGCGGCAACATCGAGCCGGCCGCGCGGGACCGCTTCAACTACTTCAACATTTTTGCCTTCACGCGGCCGCAGGAAGGATCGCTCGGGAACCTCGGCAAGAACACGCTGCGCCTTCCCGGCATCAACCAGTGGGATCTCTCGCTCTTCAAGAACACAAGAATCACCGAGCGCGTGAACCTGCAATTCCGGTTCGAGACGTACAACTCGTTTAACCACACCCAGTGGGGCGGCGTGAACACCGGGATCAATCCACCCAACCCCGGCCAGCCGTTGACCGACGCGACCCGAGGCTCGGCCGGTCAGATCACCGACACCCGCGATCCCCGGTCCATTCAGTTATCGCTAAAATTGCTGTTCTGATGTTCTTACGCATCGCGGCCGCCTGTCTGAGCGGCGTTCTGTGGGCACAGGCTGGTGAAGCCGGGCCACAGGCGCAGTTTGAGCAGGCGGCCGCGGCGTTGCAACGGGGCGATTTGGCGCTGGCGGAGAAACTGTTTGCGGCCTTTGTCGAACGGCAGCCGCGGCATGTCGGCGGGCTGGGCAATTTGGGAGTGGTATATTCGCGACAGGGCTTGCCCGCAAGAGCCGCGGAAGTGTGGGAGCGAGCCCTGCGGCTGGCGCCGGCCGATCCCGCGGTTCGCACCAATCTGGGCTTGGCCTATCTGCGCCTGGAAGAGTATGCAAAAGCGCGGGCCGTGCTGGAACCCGTGCGCACGCCGCAGGGCAGGGAACTGTTCGCGTCGGCGGCGCTGTATGGCGGCAACGCGGCAGAGGCGATCGGCGTGCTCGAACCATTGGCGCCCGCACCCGGAGTTCTCTATCTATTAGCGGTGGCGCAGTTGAAGCTGGGACGAAAGGCGGAAGCGGCGGCCACATTTTCGAAGCTTGAGAGCGCCCTCAGCCCGGACCAGGTCTCGTTCCTCCGGGGGAAGGCGGCGTATGAGACTGGCTCGTTTGACGAAGCCCTGGAGAACCTGCTTGCGGTGAAGGCCGCAACGCCCGGACTCGCGCTCGAAATGGGCAAAGTGTACCTATCCCTGCGAGATGCGCCAAAGGCGGAAGCGCGCCTGCGCGATGCCGTTCGCGAGACGCCGCTCGATTCCGAGGCGAACTACTTTCTGGGCGCGCTGCTTGTCCAGCAGGATCGGGCCGCGGATGGATTGCCATTTCTCCGGGACGCACTGCGGTCACGTCCGGATTTCTGGGGGGCGCATTTCTATTTGGGCCGCGCAATGATGGCCGCCGGCCAGCCTGCAAAAGCGGTAGAAGCCCTGGAGCGCGCGCGGGCACTGCGTCCGCAGGAGGCACAGATCGATTTTCAACTTTCCAAGGCATACGCCGCGGCGGGCCGCCTCGCCGAGGGCAAAACCGCGCTGGCCCGTTTTCGCAAGGCCCGCGAAGCCCATCGCGAGGCCGAGCGGGAAGCATTGGTCCTGCGCTAACCCGCCGCGGCCCGAAGCGCGGTCAACCGGGGCACGCGGCTCTTCGGCGAATCGAGACTGAAGGAGCGCGCATCGCCGAGTTGCGCCTTGATGTAGCTCTCCGTCACCTTAACCGCCTCGGCCACTTCCTTCGCCGCCTTCTCAAACGTCACCCACGCAATCGATTCCGTCGCCGTGTCGTACTCCCAAAGTCCGATCAGCCGGCCGCGATCGGTGATGGCGTGGCTCGGCAGATCGGCGATCGCGCCTACATTGGCATGCAGGTTGGCCGGCTTATCGAGCAGCGAGAGGTGATTGCGGCGATGGTGGATCAGGCCGTCGATACTCGCCAGCAGACTGACTTGCGGCTGTTTCGGCGCTTGGAAAGAACGAAGCGCTTCGAGATCCTCCGGGAACAGCAACGCCCCATCGTCTAGCGAGGCAAGTCCTAATGGCGCCACCGCGTTCTGCGCCGCCTTCACGCCAAGGCCGGAAAACCACTGAAACTCCGACAGCTTCGCCGGTCCAATCCATTGATAGAACCGTCGCGCGAGTTGCGCGAACGCCTCCGCATCATCGATCTGCAGCGCCGGAAAATTCCACAGCGTGTACTTGTAGCGCTGCTGATCCAGGCGTCCGTTCACCGGTACACGGCGAATTGCGCCCGTCACCTGCAGCTTGCCGAGGCCGAGTGGAAGCGTTGTCGTCATCCCCTTCTTCACACCCTCCGGACCCAGGCTGCGCGAAGCGCCGCCGATCGCCTCGCGAATCCCATCCGGGTCCATCGTGCCCTTCTTCAGCGCCTGCAAAATGGCCGCGCACAATTTGTCGATCTCCTTCTCCGTCACCCCGAGCTTGGCCGCCACCTTCAGCGGCATCTCGGCGGCATCGCGGCCGCAGCGCAGGCCCAGCGCGAAATCGGAGTGTGGAAGCACATAGGTGCAGCCGCGCGCCGATGGCAGCTCGTGAATCTCCAGATTAACCACCGCCTTGTCCACCGCCTCACGGGAAGTACCGGCGCGCGCAAACAGAGTGAGATAGGGATTCACGCCCGCTACAGATCGCGCCCATCCCGTCCTTTCCAGCACCGCGGCCGGCGGATCTCCCTGTAGCGTCCCGTCCAACCCCTGCTTATGTGCCCACCAGGCGCGCAGCGCGTTCGCATCCATGACGGAGAGGATAGCAGGATGGATAGGGTGTGCATGGGTGTCACAGGTGGCACAGCCAATGGCACCGTTTGCGCGCCCCGACTATTAGAATCAACCGATTAGCGTTTGGCCGCGGAAATGCTAATGGTAGAGTCATGCGACGCAACACCCTATTCGGCCGCATGGTTGCCGCGGTTTTCCTGGCTGGATTTTTATTCGGTTTATTCTCCGCCAGGGCGTTCTCCTGGAACCCGAGTGACGACACAAACGTCAACTCCCGGTACACCGTGGAAAGTGTGGAAATTACCGGCGCCAATGAATCGCGGTTATCGCGTGGCCTTCGCGAGGAGTTGCGGCGTTACGTGGGTCAACGGTTTTCCCCAGAAGCCTTTGCCCGCTTGTCCGGCCGTGTTCGCGATGAGTTGAAGGCACGGCTGGTTTCGCCCAAGCTGACGAAAGGCTCGTCGCCGGACAGTGTGCGCGTCGCCCTCGACGTGATGGGCCGGCGCGTGAACGTCTCGACGGACCAGTCGCGCCTTGCCTGGCATACCCAACAGGGCTGGACCGGGAGCCTGATGCTTACGGTCGAACAGCGCGACAGGCAGCGGCTGACGCTGAGCGGCTTCTCCGATGGCGATACCGCCACCGAACGCCGCACCGGAGCGTCCGCTGGTTATTCCCACACTCTCTTTCACGGCCGGATTCGATCGGGTTTTACCGTGTCGACGGCTGAAGCGAAATACGACGCCCGCACGCTAAGCGCGGCGGGAACGAATGAGCTATATCGCAATGTCGACAGTTTCCAACCTACTGTGACGTTCGTCCCATGGCGTGGTGACGACCGGGAAGAACTCGCAGTGGAGGTCGGCGTGCGGTTACAGCGATTCGCGCTCTTGTCCCCTGAGGCGAATCGTCATGTTGCCTCCCACGCGCTGGTAAATACTCTGCGATACCGGCGCGTGCGAGGCGATTTGGAAACGGGAAGGCTTACGTTGACCGGACTTGCCGGACTCTCCCACTCGATCGGCGGTAACTATGCATTTGACCGGCAGGAGGTGCGCGGCGGAGTGGAGTATCATCGGGGCCCGTCGCGGCTGACGGTGGATTTCACCGGCGGCGCGCTCCACGGCAACGCGCCGTTTTTGGAGCGTTTCGCCGCGGGGAACACGCAACTGCTGCGCGGCTGGAACAAGTTTGAGATCGCGCCCCTCGGCGCCAACAGGCTGATCGCCTCCAACATCGAATACGGGCATTCGGTGAAGGGTAAGCTGGAAGCGTCGGCGTTTGTGGATACCGGGTCCATTTGGAATCGCGGCACAACGCAGATCGCGCGGACATCGGCCGGCTGCGGCTTGCGGACGCGCGATGGATTCTATTTCTATGTGGCGTTTCCTTTACGCGACGGACGGATTGAACCGATGCTGATGACTGGGGCGACTTTTTGACAATTCCATCCCGAGCCGCTGCACTGATAGCGCTATTCGGCGTCATCCCGTTTCTGCGTGGATGGGCGCCGACGGGTCTCGTCCTGCGCCAGGACGATGGATATTTGCGGGTTTCCGCGCCCAATCTGCACTTTTTGGAAGGGAAAACACTGCGCCGCCTGCAGGACGGAGCGGGCTTGGTATTCTCCCTGCAGCTCTCGCTTTCCAATGACCAGTTCCGCACCGTCTCCCGCCGGCAGTTGGAACGCTTTGTCGTGAGCTTCGATCTCTGGGAAGAAAAGTTCGCCATCGTGCGCCTCGGCGCCGCCAAACAGCAAGCCTCGCATCTGTCGCGCGAAGCGGCCGAGCGCTGGATGTTCTCCCATTCGAGTCTCCCGCTGCATGGCCTAGCGCCGGATGCGTCGCACTGGGTGCGTGCCGAGTTGCGCGCCGACGATCCGCGCGATGCGGGCGGATTCCTGCTCGACCCCAGCGTTACGCTGACGCGCCTGGTGGAATGGTTCGGGCGCGCCCAGCGCGGAGAAACCGAGCGGTGGAGCCTGGAGCAGGGGCCATTCCGTCCGGCCGAGCTGGAGCGCTAGACTGCAACCGTGAGCCTGCGAACCAAGCTGATTGTCGTTTTTCTGGCAGCCACGCTTGCCCCGATGGCGGTATTGGTATGGGTCACCATCCATCTGTTTGAGACGAGTCTGCGTCAGGCGACGACGGACGAGTTGGACGAGATATCGGTCTCGCTGCGCAAGACCGGGCTCGAGATGTATCAAACGGCGCGCGAAGTGTTGAAGGCCGACGCGCAGTCAGGGCGCGTCGCGCCGCGCAAGTGGCTGCCTAAGGATGCCGAACAGTGGCCCGCCTCTGTCTCCGCATTCGCCGCCA
The DNA here is from genome assembly GCA_016185425.1 of Acidobacteriota bacterium. GTDB lineage: Bacteria > Acidobacteriota > Terriglobia > Bryobacterales > Bryobacteraceae. The sequence continues at coordinate 211,554 of JACPNQ010000031.1, forward strand.
GCGGAGAACCGGAATGGTTCGGCACCAGTGGAGCCGCTGGCGAAGTGCTGCAATACCTGATGCTTCGCGCCGACGGCGAGATCTGGCTGTACGAACGCAAGCTTGGCGTCGGTATGAACGGGTTGACCGATCAGTTCACGCGCGCCAGGGACCTCGTGAACCACTCGCAAAAGTATGACCTGCGAAAAGGGTTGACCCTCACACTATTGACCACGGCGGGCGTCGTCTACCTGGTTGCCCTCGCGATCCTCTTCTGGATCGCCTTCCGAGTCAGCCGTCCGATGCGCCACCTGCGCCGCGGGCTGCAGACACTCGCGTCCGGCGACCTGACGGTACGCCTCCCTGGCGGGGGGACCGACGAAGCGGGACAGGCAATCCGCGCATTCAACGAAACGGCGGCGCAGCTATCCGATTCAAGAGAAGAGCTGGTGCAGTTGACGCGCGTGGCGTCGTGGCAAACGCTTGCGCGAAAGATGGCGCACGAAGTAAAAAACTCGCTCACGCCGATCCGCCTGACGATGGAGGAGATCACGGCGCGCAACGGTTCCGTCGACGCCTCGTTTCTGCGGCAGGCCTCACAGATCGTGGCCGATGAAGTGACCACGCTCGAAAAGCGAGTGAAGGCGTTTTCGGAGTTCGCCGCGGAGCCGCCGGCAAACTTGCGCTATACCGATTTGAACGCGCTTGTCGAGGAGCGGATCGCGTTTCTGCGGCCCTTGCATCCGGGTGTTCATTACGATTTGAAACTCGCCGAAGGCGCGGCCGCGACGGCCGACGCGGACCTGCTGCGCGGCGTCCTGACAAACCTCCTCGAGAACGCGGCGCAGGCGGTCGGTTCAGCCGGGCAGATCCTTACGAAGACCTTCGTAGAAGGAGGCAGATCCGGCATCGCCGTTGCCGATTCCGGGCCAGGGTTGAGTGAGTTGGCGCGGTCGACGCTGTTCGAGCCATCGATCACTTTCAAGAGAAACGGGATGGGCCTGGGGCTTTCCATCGCGCGCCGCAGCGTGCTGCTATGCGGCGGAGAAATTGAGCACCGCGAGAGCGAGTTGGGCGGCGCCGCATTCGTCGTGATGCTACCGGCGGCCAGCGCGGAAACGGAACATGCGAAGAATCTGGATCGTTGACGACGAATCGAATATCGGGCTTTCGCTGCGCCTGATATTGGAACGAGAGGGGTTCGCCGTGACCACCTTTACGAGCGCCTCCGACTACCGCCGGGCGAATGGGCGCGAACAGGTGGCGCTGTTTCTGCTCGACGTCCGTCTGCCGGATGCCTCGGGCATTGACCTGCTGCGCGAATTGAGAGCCGCCGGCATGACGGCCCCCGCGGTGATGATCTCGGGCCACGGAACAATTTCCGATGCGGTCGAAGCCGTACATGCCGGTGCCTTCGACTTCCTCGAGAAGCCTCTCCACCGTGACCGCGTGCTGCTGGCTGTGCGAAACGCGCTCGACCAGTCGGTGCTGCGTGAGGAGAATAAACGGCTGAAGGAGCAGGTCGGCAGCCCGCGCATGATCGGCGCTTCGCCGGCCTTCAACAGGATCGTCGATCAGGCAACGCTCGCCGCCAAGTCCGACGTGCGCGTGCTGCTGATCGGAGAGTCGGGCACCGGCAAAGAGCTGCTCGCGGCGCACATCCACGCGCAATCGCCGTTCGCGGGCGGACCGTTTATTAAGGTCAATTGTGCGGCCATTCCGAATGAGCTGATGGAGAGCGAGCTCTTCGGCCACGAGAGAGGCGCATTTACCGGAGCCGCCGCCCTCCGCCGTGGAAAGTTCGAGCTGGCCGACAGCGGCACGCTCTTTCTCGATGAAGTCGGCGACCTGCCGCAGGCGGCGCAGGCGAAACTGCTGCGTGTCCTGCAGGAGGGCGAGTTCCATCGCCTTGGGGGCGAGTCGCCTATTAAAGTCACCGTCCGCGTTGTCTCGGCGACAAACAAGGACCTCTCCGCCGAAGTGGCGCAAGGACGGTTCCGTGAGGATCTCTATTACCGCCTGGCCGTCGTGCCGCTCCGCGTGCCGGCGTTGCGCGAGCGGCCGCAGGATGTGCGCGTTCTCGCCGCGCACTTTTTGGAAGAATTCTGTGGACGCAACAATGTCCGCGCGAAGCAATTCGATGGCACAGTCTTCGATCTCTTTGAACGCTATTCCTGGCCCGGCAACGCGCGCGAGCTTCGAAACGTCGTCGAACGCATGGTGATCTTGAGTCCCGGCGACATATTAGACAAGGACTCGGCTCCGATCGAGCTGCGTCTGGGCCGCGACCCGGAAGCGCCCAACTCCGTCGAGGAGGCGCGGCGGTCCGCGGAACGCGAACACATCACGCGCGCTCTCGATGAAGCGAGCTGGAACGTCTCCGCCGCGGCGCGCGCGCTGGGCATGGAGCGCACCAGCCTGCACAAGCGCATTCGCGCCCTGGGATTGGCGCGAACGTAAAAAGAGCGCTTATCATAAGCATGTGCCAATTCTGAATCGGCTCCTGCTTTTCGGCCTTGGGATCGTCGCGATGCGCGGCGCAGAATTTGACCGGGATGTGCGCCCGCTTCTGATGGCCAAGTGCATGCGCTGCCATGGCGGCGACCGGACTGCGGCGGGGTTCGACATGACGACGGCGCAATCGTTTGCGAAGTCCGGCGTAGTGGTGAAGGGTGACCCAGCGGCAAGCAAGCTGTTTCAGTTCGTCTCCTCCGGAAAGATGCCGATGGGCGGTCCGCGGCTTAGCGAGGAGGAGGTCGGGCTGCTCGGCGACTGGATCCGCGGCGGAGCGGCCTGGGGTGCGGATCTCGCTGCGGCAAAGAAGAAGACCTGGTGGGCATTTGTGCCGCCATCCAAGCCCAAGGTTCCCAAAATCGACGGCGTCCTCAACCCAATTGACGCCTTCCTGCTGGCAAAGTTACAAACGAAAGGCCTGGCATTCTCTCCGCGCGCCAACGATCGGGATCTCACGCGGCGCCTGCACTTCGGCCTCACCGGATTGCCGCCATCGGACGCCGACTACACCCGCTCCTACGCCGAGAACGTCGAAAAACTCCTCGCTTCCCCCGCCTATGGCGAACGTTGGGCGCGCTATTGGCTCGACGTCGTTCGCTTCGGCGAAACGGACGGCGGCGAGCACAACTTCGAACGCTTCCACGCCTGGCGGTACCGCGATTATGTCATCGACGCCTTCAACAGCGACAAGCCCTACACCCAATTCGTCCGTGAACAGATCACTGGCGACCTGCTCGCTCCGAAGGATCCGCAAATGGTCGCCGCCACCGGCTTCCTCGTCGCCGGTCCCTGGGATTCCGTCAGCGCGGAGTTGAACAAGGACGCGTTGATGAAAAAGACCGCGCGCATGGATGAGCTGGACGACATGGTGACGACAACGTTCCACTCCTTCCAGGCGTTGACCGTGAACTGCGCGCGTTGTCACGATCACAAGTTCGATCCGATTCCCACGCGCGACTACTACTCTTTGACGGCCGTCTTCGGCGGCGTCGGCTTCGGCACGCGAGAGGTAGCAACCGATGCCGCGAAAGCAGCCTATGAATCCGCGGCCAAGCCGCTGCAGGCGGAAATTGCGCGCGTGCAGAAAGAGCTGGATGCCATCGAGCTCCCCGTGCGCACGCGGCTCATGCGCGAACGCTATCAGGCGTTGGACGAAAAGCGCCGCGACGAAAAGTATCGCGTTCCGCTCAGCCCGTTCTTCAATCGCAACACCTTTGCCCCCGTTACCGCGAAGCATTTTCGTCTCGTGATTTCCGGCCAGAGCGGCAAACTGCCGAAGATCGACGAACTGGAGTTGCGCCCGGCCGGCTTGAGAGTCGCGAGCTTCATCGGCGCGGCGAACGCTACCGCGGCCGCTCCCGTTATCGTTTCTATCCCTTCCTCCGCACCTGCCACCGTGAGCGAGATGGTGTGGTCCACCGACCGCGTCACCGGTAAAGGCGACGGAACCATTCGCGTCTACTCGCTCGAAGCTTCCGATGACGGCGCCAACTGGCGCGCCATCGCCGGTTCGCTCGATCACGTCAGCGCGAATGAATTGGAGCTGCCGTCCGTGAGCGACAAGGACCTAATCGCCGCCCTCCCTGCCGCCGGGCGGCAAAGACGTGTGGATCTATTGGCGGAGCGCGACGAATGGAAGAAAAAGCTGGAGGCGGTTCCACCGTTGGCGATGGTCTACGCGGCCAAGCCGCATCCCGTGGAACCTGCGTATCTGTTGGAGCGTGGCAGTGTCGCCAAGGCGAAGGAAGAGGTGTTTCCCGGAGCGCTTTCGGCGCTCGCGCACCGTTCGGCATCGTTTGGTTTCGATGCCTCCGCGCCCGATGACAAACGGCGTAATGCGCTCGCCGATTGGATCGCAGATTCAAAGAACCCGCTCACCGCGCGCGTCATCGTCAATCGCGTCTGGTACTACCACTTCGGCAACGGCATCGTGAACACGCCGAGCGATTTCGGTCAGATGGGGGACCGTCCATCGCATCCGGAGTTGCTCGACTGGCTGGCCGTTTCATTCATGGAAAACGGTTGGAGCTTGAAGTGGCTGCAGCGCCAGATCGTCTCTTCGCAGGCGTATCAGCAGTCGTCGGCGCTGAACGAAAAAGCGTTCGGCCTCGATGCGGACAACCGCTTGCTATGGCGCATGCCGTTACACCGGATGGACGCCGAAACCCTGCGCGACTCCATTCTCGCCGCCACGGGCAGCCTGAATTCCGAACGCGGCGGCCCGGGCTTCCTGCTGCAGAAAAAGGGCGGCGGCGGATCGTACATCTACGACGTGCTCGATAATGACGGCCCGCCGGTATGGCGCCGTGCCGTCTATCGTTTCGTCGTGCGCGGTGGCGGACGCATATTCATGGATAGTTTCGATTGTCCCGATCCCTCCGTCGCCACGCCGCAGCGCAGCAACTCAAACACGCCTGTGCAGGCGTTGACACTGTTGAACAACACTTTTGTATTGAAGCAGTCGGAGCGGATGGCGGAGCGATTGACGAACGAAGCGGGCGCCGGCGCCGCCGCGCAAGTCGCGCGTGCCTATTCGCTGTTGTTCGGCCGGGCCCCCTCGGAAAAGGAATTGCGCGCGGGCGTCAGCTTCATCGCCAGCCATTCGCTGGCCGCGTACGCGCGCGTGCTCTTCAACACGAACGAATTCTTATACACGCCATGAGACGCAGAACGACTCGCCGGGAAATGCTGTGGGAAGTGGGGGGCGGACTCGCCGGAGTCGCGCTCGCGCAACTGGAGGCGCAAGCCGCGCCGCGCAAGCCTGGGCCGCACTTTGCGCCGAAGGCGAAGAACGTCATCCTCATCTTTTTGCCCGGCGGCATTAGCCACATCGACACCTTCGACTACAAGCCGGAGCTCGTCAAGAACCACGGCAAGCAGACGAAGGGCGAAAACACCATCACGCCGTTCTTCGGCAAGCCCGGCGCGGTCATGAAGTCGCCGTGGGAGTTTAAGCAGTACGGCCAATCGGGTAAGTGGGTTTCCGATCTGTTGCCGCATCTGGCGCAGCGCGCCGATGACATGACTTTCTTCCACTCGATGGTCTCGCGCAGCAACGCGCATGGCCCGGCGATCTTTCAGATGTCCACCGGCTTCATCTTTCAAGGTTTCCCGTCGGTCGGCTCCTGGGTGAGTTATGGCCTCGGCAGCGAGAATCAGAATCTGCCGTCGTTTGTCGTGCTGCCCGATCCGCGCGGCCTGCCTCCCTGCGGTGTCGCCAATTGGGGCAACGGATTTCTCCCGGCTCAACACCAGGGCGTGATGTTCGGTGACCAGAAGAACCCAATCGCCGATCTCCGCGCGCCCGTCGCGGCCAACGTCCAGGCCGCATCGTACGATCTGCTCTCGCAGCTCAATGAGGAGCACCTCGGTGCGCACGCAGGCGATGACGCGCTCGCCGGCCGCATTCGCGCGTATGAAATGGCCGCGCGCATGCAAGTCAGTGCGCCCGAAGTAACCGATATCTCCGGTGAGAATGAAGCCACCAGGGAGCTCTACGGACTCAACGACCCCACAACGCGCGCTTATGGATACAACTGCCTGCTCGCGCGCAGACTCGTCGAGCGTGGCGTCCGCTGCGTACAACTCTTCAACGGCGGCCACTTCGGCGCTCCGCGCATCAATTGGGACGGCCATGAAGATCTGCGCGCCAATCACTCTCGCTGTGCCGCGGTGATGGATAAGCCGACGGCGGCTCTGCTCAAGGACTTGAAGCAGCGTGGCATGTTGAACGATACCGTCGTCGTATGGACCACCGAGTTCGGCCGTTTGCCGATCAGCGAGGGCATCGGCGAAGGCGGGCGCGATCATAATCCCGAAGGCTTCACTGCTTTCATGGCCGGCGCCGGCTTAAAACCGGGTTATTCTTACGGACGTACCGACGAGCTCGGCTACAAGGCCGCTGAGAATCCAGTGACGCTCTACGATTTTCACGCCACCCTTCTGCATCTGCTCGGGCTCGACCATACAAGTCTCACCTGGTATCACAACGGCCTGCAGCGGCGGCTTACGGACGTGCACGGCCACGTCATCAAAGACGTGCTGGCGTAGTGCGGCGATGCTCGTGCTGCGCGTGGCCCGTCTCACCACGACGTGGACTAAAACCGGGCATCGCGACCCGCGGCGCCGGGAACCAATCTTCCAGCCGGGCGACAAGGTAATAGCGCAACCATCCACGCAAGCCCGCGCGGATTTGCTGCTCATCGAAGAAACTCCCGCGGCGCAGCCCGTGCTGCACGAGCTCCAATTCCACCCGCCCGGCATCGAACGCCGCTGGGCTATCTTCGGGCTGCAGCTAACCGGCGATGATTCGATTGAACTCTGGCTCCGCACTGCGCGCGATTTCTTCTACGGCGTACCGCGACGTGCCGAATACCGTCTGGCCATCCTGCGTCCCGGCGAAGTCACTCGCGTGCTGCATAACGCCAAGAACGACTTCTCCGCGGCAAGCGGCCGGGAACGTACCTACCGCTGGAACGACTTCGTATTCGAACACCTTGGCCGCGCGGACGATCTCGAATCAAGCGAACACCGCCTCGTCCCGATCGGGAACGCCAGGCTCATCGATCTAAGGGCAAACCTGCTCTGAGCCCTAACAAACAATCCGCAGCCAGATATCCTCTTCGTGCACTTCCCGCGGCGGCAGCCCATTTGCCGTCAGCGCCTTCACCACTCGCTCCCCATGCCGCGGTGGCACGCCGCTAACAATCACTCGTCCTCCCGCACGCAGCACGCGCCGCATCTCCGCCGCATGATTCGCAATTGTCTCCGCGTTCAAATTCGCCAGCAGCAGATCTACGGACTCATCCCGCACCGAACGAATCGAACCCACAAATAATCCAATCGAAACCGGCAGGTCCTCCCGCGCCCCCCTCACCGCATCCACGTCGATATCCGCCGCCGACACCGCCCGCGCGCCCAACGCGTGAGCTGCCAACGCCAATATCCCCGACCCGGTTCCAAAATCGAAAACCACATCCTCCGTCCGCAACTCCCGCTCCAACCCCTCCAAACACAGCCGTGTCGTTAAATCGGCCCCGGTTCCAAATCCCATCCCCGGATTGATTACCAATCGCACGCGTCCCTCGGGTGTCGGTTGGTCATTCCATGGCGGCACAATCCACCACCGTTCCCCAACAGTAAAACCAGGCCACGCCGCCCGCGTCTCGGCGGCCCAGTCGACCTCCGGTTCCTCCTCCCACCGTCCCCCAATAGCCACCGCATCGAACGGCTCCGCAAAAAACGCCCGCAGCTCGGTGCGGTTGCCCGGCAAATCCAGTTCGGTCACCCCCAAAGTGCCTTCTTCCCACAGCGCCGCGATCAGCTCATCCTTCTGCTCCGGGCCGCACTCCAACCGTAAGGAAACCATTCCTAACTATGATAGTGTTCACATGTCGATCACCACGGAATTAGCGCAACTCTTCGCCCGCGATCTTACGCGTGTCGCCCAGCAAATCGAAGCCTTCCCGAACGACGAAGCCCTGTGGCGGACGGCGCCTGGTGTCACGAATTCCGCCGGCAATCTTGCCCTCCACCTCGAAGGCAACCTGCTCGAATTCATCGGCCGGCAGCTCGGCGCCGTCGCCTATTCCCGCAACCGGCCTCTCGAATTCTCCGCGGCAAACTTATCCCGCGCCGAAGTCGCTCAACGCATCAACAAGGTCCTTGCAACGATCGCGCCAGTTTTCGCCACCGTCGATCTCGAAACGAAATTCCCGGAAAATGTTTTGGGCCCCGATCTCTCCACACGCCAGTTCCTCATGCATCTGCTCGGCCATCTCAACTACCACCTCGGCCAGATCGACTATCTGCGCCGCATCACCACCGGCGACGGTGCCATTAAGCTCGCCGGCCTCTAGCCCTGAATCCGCGCGTCCTTGCCTTGCCAGAACCTCTCGCGCAGCACGTTCTTGCGGATCTTTCCCGTCCCCGTCTTCGGCAACGGCTCAGTCTCGAACTGCACAATCCGCGGCAGCTTGAATCGTCCCAGCCGCTCCTGCAAAAACGCCAGCAGTTCCTCGCAGCTTACTGTCGCGCCGTCTTTGCAGACGATCAGGGCCGCCGGTACCTCGCCCCATTTCTCATCCGGCGCCGCCACCACCGCGCACTCCAGCACCGCCGCGTGGGCGTAGATTGCCTTCTCCACTTCGATGGACGAAATGTTCTCTCCGCCGCTGACGATGATCTCCTTCTTCCGGTCGACGATCTTCAGGTACCCTTCCTCATCCCACACCGCCATGTCACCGGTGTGGAACCACCCGTCGTGAATCACCGCCGCCGTCGCCTCCGGCTCCCGGTAGTAGCCGTCCATCACGTTGTCGCACCGCGTGACAATCTCCCCAATCGACTTCCCATCGCGCGGCACAACGTTGCCATCCGCGCCCACCACGCGTATCTCTATCCCCGCCGCCGCCCAGCCGGTCATGGATTGCCGCTGCCACCGATCCTCGTCGTCCTTGTAGGTCAAGCCCGATCGCGGTAACGCCGTCGTCAATATCGGCGATGTCTCCGACAATCCATACCCGCTCGCGGCCGTGCAGTGAAACGCCTTCTCCAGCCGCTCAATCAGCGTCGGCGAGGACGCCGCTCCGCCGATCATGATCGTCCGCAAACTCGACGTATCGTGCTGCCCGAGCTCCGGACAGGCCAGCAGCGCGTTTGCCATCGTCGGCACCAGGCTCATGTCCGTCGTGCGATGCTTCGCAATGAGCTTCAACACGGACACCGGCTCAAACCGCCGCACCATCACCTGCTTCGATCCGAGAAACGTCGAGAACTGCGGCCGCCCCCAGCCATTCGCATGGAACAGTGGAATCGTGTGCAGGTCCACCATGTTTTCGCCGATCGCGCACGTGCACGCCGCATAGAGCCCATGCAGATAAAGCGCCCGGTGCGACAGGGCCACACCCTTCGGTGTGCCCGTGCTCCCGCTCGTATAAAACAGCTCGGCGATGCTGTTTTCATCGGTCTTGGTCCAGTCCACCGCCGCGCCCTCAACCGCCAGCAACTCTTCCGAAGTCAAATCCGCGGCCACATGAGGTCCGTCCAGCGATACATACTTTTCGATCCCCGGGCACTGCGTCTTCAACGCCTCTACCGTTGTCCCGAAATCGTTTTCAAACAACAACACCCGCGCGCCCGAATGGTTCAACACCGTCACCAGCTCCGCCTGCGACAGACGCACGTTAATCGGCATCACCACAGCGCCCGCCATCACGACGCCGTAGTAGCCCTCCAGCAACTGGTGGGTGTTGAAACTCAAGTAAGCGGCGCGGTCCCCCGCCGTCACGCCAAGCCGTCGCAAGCCGGCCGCCAGCCGCTCACATCGCGCGCCGAACTCGGCGTAGGTAAACTCGCGATCGCCGCAAACAATGCCAACTTTGCGGCCAAAAACATCCATCGCACGATACAGAAATCGAATGGGCGTCAGGGGCAGGTACATGGAGGACCGACCGTTGATTATATGCCGTTTACCGCGCAAACCGCCGGAAAAAGCTCTCCCTCTTCCACTCCGGCCGCTTCTTCTCGTTCGCCACTCTCTTCACTAGCGCCGCCAAATACTCCGTAAACTTCGCCGCCGCCTCCTTATTGACGGGCTGCGACAGATCGTCCGATACCGCGTGATACCGTGTCTTCAACCATTCGTTCTGAATCTGTTCTTCCTCGCTGCCCTTCGCATAGCCGAACTTGAACGCCAGCGCCGGAATGCCTTCGCGAATGAAACTGTACTGATCGCTCCGCGTGAACCGGTTCTGCTCTGGAATCGGATCCGGAAGCACCGGCAGTTGAAACGAACTCGCCACTTCCCGAGCCATGTCCCCCAGTGTCGATTCGTCCACGCCTAATAGCGTCAACGCCTTCAGCTCATGCAGCGGCATGAACATGTCCATGTTGCAGTCGGCGATGATCTTCTTCCGCGGTACGGTCGGCTGCTTGGCAAAGTATCGCGACCCTTGCAGTCCTTTCTCCTCGCCCGTCACCAGCACAAACAGCACGCTTCGCTCCAGCGGCGCTGCCGCCTTCAACTGCCGGGCCACTTCAATCGCCGCCGCTACGCCTGACGCATTGTCCATCGCGCCGTTAAATATCCCGTCTCCTGCGAACGACGCCATCTTTCCCGTGTGGTCGATATGCGCGCTCACCACGACATATTCCTTTTTCTTACCCGGCAGCAGCCCGATAATGTTCTGCGACTCCACCGTCCCCTTCTTCACCTTCGTCACAGCCGCCAGTTCTTTGTTCAGCGTGAAGTGCGGCAGCGGCGCCTGCCCGTCGCTCAGCTTGATCAACTCAGCCAGCGTATGCCCCGTTCCCGCAAAGAACATGTCCGCGTACTCCGGATTAATCGTCACCTGAATCTGCTGCCCCTCTTCTTCGCCGAGTCCCGGCATCCGGGCCGTCATCTGCGTCTGCAGCCGCGCCGCCGACGAACGAACCCACGGCGTGATCTGCACCTTCGGTATCGCCGCCACCCCAATCGCGCCCGCGCGCCGCAACGCGTCCCAGCGCACATCCGCCGCCTGCACATGCGCGCTCAAAGACCCCGGCCACCCCTTCGGCACACCAGTCAGCAGTACCGCGATCTTCCCTTTCAAATCGACGCCGCGCAGATCGTCGTAGTTCAGCTCCGGCACATGCAGCCCATGTCCCACGAACACCATCGGAGCCCGTACCGCCGGCTTCGGCTCGGAGCGCATGCTGATGAACGCTTCCTTCCCCAGCGTGATCTTCGTCTCCTTCCCATCGCCCGTGATGGTCAGTGAGGAGCCCGATTCATCGATCTGCCGTGTATCGAACGGCACCGGCTGAAACCACCCGTTCACACCTCCCGGCGTCAGCCCTGCCTTCCCAAACTCACCGGCCGCATACTCCGCCGCGATACGATGACCCTCCGAACCCGTATTCCTTCCTTCCAATCGATCGTCGGCCAGGAACATTACATGCCCCCACCAGCGTTCGGCAATAGTTTCGGCGCGTGCTGCCAGAGCCACGCAGACCAGGTAAACGGTAACTCTGAGCATAGCGGTTAGTTCACTAATTATAATGAGGCGAGCCATATGAAACGATACCTCGTGCTGGTGGTGGCCGCGCTGTTTTTTGCGGCGGGCGGATGGTGGGCGGTCGAGGGGCAACGGCGCTCCTTCGAGCGTCCCATGCGCTTTCCCGCGCGAGGCGTCAAAGGCGCGGTGACCGCCGGTACCGATGCCTCCGCCGATGCCGGCATGAGGCTTTATCATCAAGGCGGCAACGCCGTTGACGCCGGCGTCGCCGCCATGTTCGCCGCCAGCATCGTCGAGTACTCGCACTTCGGCTTCGGCGGCGAAGCGCCCATTCTTATTCGCACCAGGCAGGGCCGAGTCGTCTCGCTCGCCGGCGTCGGCACCATGCCCAAATCCGCCACCGCGGAGTTCTTCCGCAATCGCAAAATGCAGCCCGGTGAGGTCCAAAGCCTGGAGCCCAACGGCCTCAAAGGCATGGTGCCGGTCGCGGGCCTGATGCCCGCTCTCGTGCCCGGAATGGTCGAAGCAGGCCTCGTCGCCCTCCGCGAATATGGCAACAAGTCTTTCCAGGAAGTCATTCTCCCCTCCATCGAGCTCGCCGACGGTACACCGCTCGACGAGCAGCGCGCCGGCTCCATCATGCGCTCGCGGCGCTTCTTCGAACTCTGGCCCAGCTCGCAAAAGGCCTTCCTGCCCAACGGCACTCCCGTCGCTCCCGGTATGGTCTTCTCTCAGCCCGATCTCGCCCGCACGCTACGCGCCATGGCCGCCGAAGAAGCGCGCGCGTTAAAGGGCGGAGCCAGCCGTCAGGCCGCAATTGACGCCGTCCGCGATTACTTCTATCGCGGCGCCATTGCCCGCAAAATCGACGAGTTCTCCAAGGCCAACGGCGGCCTTCTTCGCTACGAAGACATGGCCGCCTTCCGCCTGGCTCCGGAAGAGCCCGCCTCCACTACCTACCGAGGCTATACCGTCTACAAACCGGGATTCTGGAGTCAGGGCCCCACATTTGTCGAAACGCTCAACACGCTGGAAGGCTACGACCTCGCCGGCATGCAGTACAACTCCACGAAGTACATTCACACCGTCGTCGAAGCCATGAAACTTGGCTATGCCGACCGCGACACCTACTACGGCGACCCCAAATTCGTCTCTATCCCCGCCGAGCGCCTGCTCTCCAAGGAGTATGGTGAAGAGCGCCGCCGTGCCATCAAGGACTACGCTTCCATGGAGTTCCTTCCCGGCGAAATCGGCGGCAAACGCGGCAAGCACCCGGCGGAGAGCGACATCGTCCGCGTCAAAATCGATGATGCGCTTATGGCCCGCGACACCACCTGCGTCAACGCCGCCGATGCTGACGGAATGATTTTCAGCTCCACACCCTCCGGTGCGTGGCTGCCCTCCGTCGTCGCCGGCGACACCGGTATCCCGCTCACGCAGCGCGCGCAAAGCTTCCTCCTGGTCGAAGGCCACCCCAACGAGCTCGCCGGCGGCAAACGCCCTCGCATCACGCTCAGCCCCGCCATCGTTACCGGCCGCGGCGGTGCGCCGTTTCTCGCTCTCTCTACACCGGGCGGCGACAACCAGGACCAGGCGCTTCTCCAACTTCTTCTCAATGTCGTCGAATTCGGTATGAACGCACAGATGGCCGTCGAAGCGCCTCGGTTCCAGACGCGCCACCTCGTCTCCAGTTTCGACAACCACGCGATGAGTCCCGGCGATCTGCTCCTCGATGACCGCATCGGCGCCGACATCGCTGGCGCCCTCGTCAACAAGGGCCACAAAACCGAAACCCGCTCCCGCTGGTCCAGCGGGTCGGCGCCCACGATGATCCGGTATGTTTCCGGTGGCTCTCTCGAAGCCGGCGCCGATCCTTACGGCTACAGGGTTTCCAGAGCTTGGTGAACGGCTCCGCGCCAGCCACTTGTTAATTCACCGCGGCCAGCGTGCTCCATTCTACGCGCATATAGTTGGAGTAAGTTCTATGCGCCGCTGCTTCATCTTTGCCCTCGCCGGAACTGCCCTGTTCGCACAGGCATCGCGCGATTTACAGACCGAGCTCGACGCCGCTCCTCTTCCTGATAATCGCGCCCGCTGGGCCGTCGTCATCGGCGTTTCGACTTACAAGTACGCCCCGCCGGCCGCGCAGCTTAAGTTCGCCCACCGCGATGCCGAGGACTTCGCCCAGTTCCTCCGCTCGCCCCAGGGCGGCGCCATCCCCGCCTCGCACGTCAGGCTCCTCACCGAGCAACAGGCCACGGCCGGCGGCATCCGTGCCGCGCTCAATACCTGGCTGCCGCAAGCCGCCGGGCCGAACGACATCGTCTATCTTTTCCTCGCCGGCCACGCGGTCCGCGGCGACGAGGGTGACGGCTACTTCGTTGCCCACGACTCCGATCCCCAGAACCTCCACGCTACCGGCATCGCCTTCTCCGAGATTAACGCCGCCATCGGCCCTCGTCTCCGCGCGTCCACGGTCGTCCTCTTTGCGGACGCCTGCCACGCCGGCAGTATAGGATGGGCCGGCGACCGCGCCGCGCCCTCCGACATGCAGTCCGCCATAGAAGCCCTCGGGGCTCGCGACCGCATGGTTCTTAAACTCCTCGCCTCGCGCTCGCGGGAACAGTCCTTCGAAGACTCTCGCTGGGGAGGCGGTCATGGAATATTCACCTTCGCCATCCTCAATGGTCTCCGGGGCGCCGCGGAGCGTACTCCCGATGGCGTTGTCCGTGCCGCCGAGCTTCTCGACTACATCTCCCGCATTGTGCCCGAACAGACCGGCGCCCGCCAGAACCCCCGCGCCGCGGGCAATTTTGAAGGCTCTCTCCCGCTTGCCGTCCTGCCCGTCCAGCGCGAGGTCAAGCCCTATGAGCCAGCCACGTTGGAGATCCGGGGAGCCCCGCGCACCGCCGTCTACATTGATGACCGGTTCTACGGCGCCGTTCGCGACTCCGGAGCCCTCGTCGTTGCAAATCTTCGTCCGGGTGCCCACCGCCTGTCCCTGGAGGAACAGGGCCAGACACCGCTCGAGCAGGAGGTCTCCCTCTTACCTGGCTCCTCGACGCTCGACATCACCACCGCGGCTGAGTTCGCACTCGCGCGGTTCGAACGGCTCCTCCGCACAGGCGACCTCAAGTCCGCCTGGGACCGTTACGCAGCCCAGCCATGGACCGCGCAACAGCGTCCACTTGCGGCGATGCGAATGGCCCACGCCCTCGAAGATAGCGGCCAGGCTTGTGTCTCCGACTACGTCCAGTCGACGGCAATCGCCCTCAAGGCCGCCATGTTCCTTCGTGCCGCCGAGTCCTTCCGCCTACTCAAGACCCTGCGCCCGAACGAACCCGCTCTCGATGCCCGCGCCCTCTTCTGCCGCGCGCGTGCCGAGATCGCCGGCGGCCTCTTCTCCGACGCGGAATCCAACCTCCGCCAGTCGCTCCAACTGGACCCCAACTTTGCCTGTTCCTACAATGCTCTCGGTGTCGCGTTACAGCGTCAAGGCCGCGCCGGCGAGGCCCGCGAAGCTTTCGAAAAGGCGCGCAAGCTGACACCGAATTGGGCTCTGCCGCCGCTCCAGATCGCGCAACTTCTCATCGCCGCCAATGAGCTCAACAAAGCCCGGCCTTATCTCGAAGAATCCGCCCGCCTCTTCCCCCGAGCTGTCGGAATCCAATGGTCGCTGGCCCGCCTGAACCGTGTCCTCAAGCGCGACCAGGACTTCCTGACTGCCGCCAACGCAGCCATTGCCATCGACCCAAACTATGCCCCCACCTACGCCGAGCTAGGGGCCTACCACGAAGCGATTGGCGACTCCGCGAAAGCCGCCCAAGCCTACGAAAAGTATCTGGCCCTGGCGCCGAACTTCACCGACTCGACGGCCATCCGCGACCGCATCCAACGCCTTCGCAAACCCGCTCCTACCCTTCGCCGGACGAACTGATCTACAGATCGGTCAGCCGCTGCTCCGCGTCGCCAAACCTGTCCAGCTTCACACCCATCCTGTCCATGAGCGACAGGTACAAGTTGCACAGCTTCCGGTTTTCATCGCCGGCCTTCAGGTAGTTCAGCGAGCGGCCGGTCTTCAACGTCCCGCCCAGCCCGCCCGCCAGCACCAGGGGCAGCCTCGTATTATCGTGCTTCCGCCCGATCCACAGGTTGTTGATCCACATCAGGCACGAGTTGTCGAGCACCGTGCCTTCCCCTTCCGGCATCGCATCCAGCTTGGTCGCTAGATACGCCAGCGAGCCTAAATGGAACCGCGAGATCCGCTCATATCCATCCGAGTTGTTGTTGTGCGACGCCGCGTGATGACCTTCCTTCACGTTCAGCCACGGATAGTACAGCGCCGACAGGTCGCGCGCCAGCAGCAGCGATGCCACTCGCGTCTTATCGGTCTGGAACGCGATGGCAATGATGTCGCACATCAGTTTCGCATGCTCGCGCAAGTCTTCCGGCAGCCCGTTTGCCGGCCGTTCCATCATCCATGCCGGCTTGTTCGCCGCCTTCGCCGCATCGTCGGCGGTCGTCTTCGTTTCACGGGTCTTCTCAATGCGCCGCTCTACCTCGCGCACGCTGGTCAGATATTCATCGAGCTTCGCTCGATCCGTGGCGCTGATCTTCTTGCCCAGCGCGCCGGCCCGGTCTTTCACACGGTCCAAAATGCTCAGGTTCCGCAAGCTGCCGCGGTTTTCGAAAAGGCTGTCCCAAGCCAGCGACGGATACACTTCGTTCGGCACCGGCGAGTCCGCGCTCTGCCACGAAATGTGGGAGCTGTACGCCATCGAGAAGTTGGTCTCGTGGTAACCGGTCATCGGCTGTTCGCAAGCCAGCACCAGGCTCTGCTGCGCCGTGTCCTGGCCAATTTTGTTGGCGATCATCTGGTCGATCGTCGTACCCGCATGAATGATCGGTCCACGCTGAATCACCGCGCCGGAAAGAAGGCTGCCCGTCTGCGCCGGGTGAATACCCTGACCGGTGGCCATCTTCAGGTAAAGCCCGTCGATAACGTTGATCTTGTGCTTCAACGGCTCCAACACGGACAGGGTCCTGCTGAGCTTCATATCGGCGCCGTTGCCCTCGGCGCTCCAATGGTCCTCGTTGATCCCGTTTCCCATGAACAACACGGCAAACCGCTTAGGGAAGGCGGACGGCGTCTTCGATGTCGTCGCGCCGTACGCCTGCAGCGACTCCAGCCACGGCAGCGCCATGGTTACGCCCGCGCCACGCAATACAGCCCGGCGAGGAACGCGGCTATTCGTCGGACGGCTTTGGTTTTGCATCGGGATCAACTCCACGTTTTGTGAGGAACTGCGGGCTCGTGACAATCGTTTCGACCAGCGGCGCGAATCGCCCGCCCGTAACTACAAGGCGCGCGCGCATACGGTCTATTGTAATTTCATCGGATAACATTAGGGAACGCCCTAGCGCGAAGGCTAACAATTTCCGGCAGAGCGTGTCCTGGAAGTCCTTCTCGCGCTTCGTCTTGATATAAGTCAGCACCCCATCGAGGCCTGAGCCCTGGCTGCCATCGGGAAACGCGGCCTGTGTCTCCACCGGCCGGCCCGCCAGATCCTTGGCTCGCTTTTCACCGACCGGGCCGTACCCTTCAAAGGCAAGACCGAGCGAATCGAATCGAGCATGACACGCCGCGCAACTCGGATTCTCGCGGTGCTTGGCCAGCATCTCTCGCAGGGGCAGGCCGATCTTCGCCTCGTCCTCCGGCAAGTCGGGCACATTGGCCGGCGGCGGGGGTATCTCCTCGCCGAGCACGCGCTTCACCACCCAATAGCCGCGCTTTACCGGGCTGGTCCGCAACCCCGGCGCGTTCTGTGTCAAAAAGACGGACATCGGCAACAGCCCGCCGCGGCCGTAACCCGCTGCGTCGTCTACTTTCGTCCACTCCTTCACTGCCGGCATACCGTAGTGCGCCGCGAGCGGTCCATTCACGAACGTGTGCTTCCCATAGAGCAGGTCGAGCACGGGCCGATCGTTGCGGATCACATCCTCGATGTAGCGAACCGGCTCCTCGAACATCGCCTGCCGCAGGTCGTTGTTAAAGACCGGGAAACGCTGCCGGTCAACGGCGTTGTGCTCCTCGAACCGGCGGAAGTCCAGCCAGTGTCCGGCGAACTCGGTAGCGAAGCGCCTGGCGCGCGGGTCCTTCATCATGCGCCGCGCCTGGGCGGCGAGAACGCCCGGTTGTTTCAACTGTCCCATCGCGGCCTTTTGCGTTAACTCGGCATCGGGCATGCTTGACCACAGGAAATAGCTCAGCCGGCTGGCGAGCGCAAAGTCCGGCAGTGGCTGCGCCGGGGCCTTCGAGCTGCGCAGGTCAAGCAGGTCGATCCGGTACGAGAAGTCCGGCGACATCAGAATCCCAACGATGGAGTCGCGAATGGCTTCTTCATGAGTTAGTCCGCTCTTGGCCCGGATCTCTTTGTAGTAGTCGAGGAGACTCGTTCGTTCGGCGGGCGTTAGGGGGCGGCGATAGGCTTTGGCGGCAAATTGCGCAAGCGCCTCCAGGTGTTTCGGCTCGGCCTCCGCGCGGGCTTTTTCGACGGCCCGAATGGCGGCGTTGACGAACTTGTAGTGCGCCTCGATTGCGTCCTTGGCGATGGGGGCGTTCTCCGGGTCGGTCTTCCACTTGGCGAGGTACTTGTCCTGCAGGCTGAAGATGACAGCCGGATCGGTGATGGGACGATCGGCGGGCCGCTCGCTGCCGCTCTCGCGGCCGTTGCCGAGAATCTCCCCGCTCTGGTTGAAGTAATACTGCGTGTAGGTCCGGATGGTGTGATCGGCGATGAAATCGAACTCCTGCCAGAGGCGCTCGAGCTCCTGGGTCTGCCGGTCATTGAGGATCATCTCCCGTAACGGCAGGTCGTCGCGGAAATAACCCATGACGTTGTGGAAGCCGGCGCTCAACAATCGCCCTGTGTCCCGGGTCAGGTCGGGGAAGAAGCGGCCCCGCTCGCGAATGTAGAAGGCATCCGGGAAGAGGTTGGCAAACCGCGCAAAGGAGGCCTCATAGCGAGCGCGCTGACCGGCCGGCACGCGGAGCGGTTCCTGGTCATCCAGTCGCGCCTTGATCAGTTTTGCCGCGGCCTGTACAGCGACAACGTCGTTGCTGCCTCCGACAAAGAAGGTGCCGGGCCTCGGCGTGGCGGGGACTTCGGGCAGGGGTTCCCCTTCAACCAGGAGCGCGGCTTGGTCATAATCTCTCCGGTTGTTGGCGAACAGGTTGAGCTTCCAGTTCATCAGCGGCTGGGACGTTGCGCTGAGGCCGCGGAGCATGGGGCTCACGTAGTGCTTCGCGATCAGCGCGCGGACGCGGACCACGTAGCTGCGCATCTCAACGCAGCCTTCTCGCGCCGAGGCGGTCTCGCCGCGCTTGGGCACCGGAAGGGCGCGCCACATCGTTTGGATCCTGGCCAGCGGGCCAACATCTTCCTTGGCGGCCTCGAGTGCCTGCCAGACGAGCGGCAGATACTTGGGGCTGACTTTCGATTCGGCGGCGACGCTTGCCAAGGTAGCCGCAGGTTTGCCCAATGCGGCGCGATGCTTGTAGCGCCAAGCTGCCTGGAAGTAATCGGCGTAATCGGTGGGCTGGCTTTCGTAGAAGTTGACGATGCGCTGGATGGTGTACTTCTCGCGGTCGGTCTCGACGAGCATCGGGTGCGGCGCGAAGTCGATGCCATCCGGTTTGAGGACCATGTGGCTGGCCACTTCCCGGGCCGCCTGCAAGTATTTGTTCAGCAGGGATGGCGACATGGCGAGCGACTCGCCAGAGTTGTCGAAGCCTTCGGGATTCGCCGGATCGACCGGGAACTCGCGGGTCGGGCGGAGGTCCTGGCCAGTCAGATCGCGGATGGTGTAGTTGTACTCGGCGTTGCTGAGGCGGCGGGCAAGGACGATGCCCGGATCGCCGGCGTGCTTTTTCGCCTCGTTATGGCGCACCGCCTCGACCCAGGCGATTACCTTCTGTTTCGTCTCCGCGCCGGGTTGCTTGAGCGGCTTTGGAGGCATGTCGCCGGCCTTCAGCCGTTCGGCAAGAAGAGCCCAGTGCGGGTGGTCCCGAACCACATCGGCGAGGGCGGAGTAGGACTGGAGATTGAACTGCGCCGCGGGCGTCTTGCCGCCATGGCAGGAAACACAGTAAGTGCTTACAAAAGGCTTCACCGTTTGCGTAAAGCGGCGCTCCAGGCCGGTTTCCACCGGACCGGCAAACGAGATCGCCAAACTAGCGAGCCACAGAAGGGAGGCACGGACAAGGGTGCGGGAGTGCATGCTCAAATTACGTTCATCATGATCCTATCACCCCGGGCGTATTTATTTGGCTGGCTCGGGGCGCTGGATGGTGCCGCTGTCGATGATTGTTCCGCCGCTCGAGATTACCTGGAAGTAGAAGGTGTCTTTGTCGATCTCGCAGAGCATGAAGGCATTTTGCTTGTCCTCGCCTTTCGCCGTCAGGCCGGTGCGGAGGATATTGCCTTTGCGAAGCTTGGCGGAGCTGCCGACGATGAAGTAGGGGATGCCCTTCTGCGGCTTGATGCGCTCGTAGAAATGCTCGTGGCCGGCGAGGACCAGCGACATGCCGTGCTTGACGAAGATCGGCTCAAGTACCTTTCGAAGCTCGACGCTGGAGCCGTGCGTGTCTCCCGAAGAATAAAGGGGATGGTGGAAGTAGGCGATCTTCCATCCCGCGGCGGGGCCGTTCATTTCCTTCTCGATCCAATCGAGCTGCTCCTTACTCATATAGTTGCTATCCAGGACGAAGAACTTTACATTTTCATTCGGCTTGAACGAATAGAAGCGCCTGCCGCCCATGTTGAAGTTCTTGTAGAAGCGCTGGTTGGGGTTATCGTGATTGCCGAGCGTGGCGTAGAACTTGACGCCGTTCTTGAGGAGTGCGTCGTAGGGGCGTTCGAACTTTTTTTGGAAGTCTCCAGGGGACTCGCCCCCGTAGAGATTGTCGCCCATCATGATGACCACGTCGTACTGAAAGACTCCGCGGAAAGTCTCCATCTGCTGGGCGATCTTGTATTGCGCCGAGCCGCCCGTGCCGCTATCGCCGATGACGGCAAAGTGGAAGGAGTCTTTCTTGTTTGGAAGCTTCAGTTCCTGGGCTAGAGCGGATGGGAGCGCGACGGCCCATAACGCGAGCGCGGCGACAAAACGGTTCATAATCCTGGAGCGGCCCCTTTAAGGTAATCAATTATCAGATTCGACGCGGTATCCAAAAGAAGCAGCGTATTGCCGCTGAATCTATATTCGACGTCTTTGGGGAGCTTCGGCAACTGGAGGAGGAGCGCCGGGGGGACGGTCGACAGCGGCGCGGAGAAAGGATACACGCCGTTGACTTGAATTACCGGGGCTGCTTCGGTAGCTTCTTTGTCGCGGGCGGGATTTCCTTGACGGGCGGTGGCGCGGACCTGTTGTTTCGAGGCGCCTTGAAAGTTGGCCTTGAGGATCTCAAAGAATAGGGGGCGGCACTCGGCGACGAATACATCACCGGGTTGCGCGCCGGCGCGCGCCGTGCGAATGCCAGCGGAGAGCGCCCTGACATGCGTGTCAATCTGCGCGGGCGTCGCGTTTTTCGGCAGGCCGGGGGCGTTTTGATTCACGGTTTGACGGATCTTTACATAATCGTTGACGCGTTGTGTAAACGCGTCGACACGGGGATCACCTAGGGCGACCGACGACGCCAGAAGGATGATCACGGCAAGGACTATAGGTCTCATGCTGTGTGTTGGATTCACGGGCATGGGCTGCCGTTTCGACGCCGGTGAAACAAAGTCCACCTCAATGGAATCAGGAATCTAGAAGGCAGAATTTGCGCTATCCGATTATCGTTAACATCGTACGTCCGTATAAGGCGCAGCTATTGGGAGCGCTGGCCGCTGCTTTATGTGAGAGCGCGGTTACATTACTCGGCCCGTGGCCGTTGAAGATTGTCTTCGACAGCGTGCTGGGGCAGCATCCCTTACCGGGATGGCTGCAGCCGTGGAGCGGGACGGATAAGCTCGCGGTACTTCAATTTGCGGCGGTTGCGGCATTAGCGATCGCGGCGGCGGGGGCCGTGTGTACCTACGCGGAGAAGCATTTCACGACGACGGTCGGGCAATGGATCAGTCATGATCTGCGCAAGACGCTGTACTTTCATGTGCAGAGGCTCGGTCTGTCGTATCACGACCGGAAGCAGACGGGCGATTTGATCAGCCGCATCACGAGCGACATCGACTCGATGCAGAGCTTTATTACGTCGGGGATGCTGACGGCGATTATTCAAACTGCCACGCTGGGCGGCATGGTAGCGGTGATGTTCTACATCAACTGGCAGTTCACGTTGATCGCACTCTCGGTTGCGCCGCTTCTGTTTTTCGTTGTGTTCCGGTACACGCGGATGATCAAGCAGTTCTCGCGGGACATGCGGAAGCAAGAGGGCCGGGTGGTTTCGATGGTGGAGGAGGTCCTGACATCGATTCGCGTGGTGAAGGCTTTCGCGCGGGAAGAGTACGAGCAGAAGCGCCTGGAGGAGCAGAGCCTGGAGACGGTAGAGGCCGCGTTGAAAGCGAGAAGCGTCAAGGCGAAGTTGACGCCCTTGGTCGAGATTATCGTGGCGGCGGGCACGAGCCTGGTGATCTGGTACGGCGGGCGGATGGCACTGGAAGGAAACTTATCGCCAGGCTCGCTCATCGTTTTTGTCTCCTACCTGGCGAAGATGTACAAGCCGATGCAAGAGCTGTCGAAGATGACGGACACGTACTCGAAGGCGGTGGTCGGGTATGAGCGGGTGGTGGAGGTGCTGGAGACGGAGAACGACATTAAAGACCCGCCGCGGGCGAAGAATGCACCAAAGTTCCGTGGAGCGATCGAATTCGACAGCGTCTCGTTCGCGTACGTGAAAGACCAGCCAGTGTTGTCCAACTTGTCGTTTCGCGTGGAGCCGGGCCAGGTCGCGGCAATTGTCGGACCGACTGGCGCGGGGAAGTCGACGATTCTGGGAATGTTATCGCGCTTTTACGATCCGCAGTCGGGCGCGGTGCGGATCGACGGGCAGGACATACGCACCTTCAAGCAGAAGTCGGTGCGGGAGCAGATCAGCATCGTGCTGCAGGAGACGCTGCTATTTGCGGGCCCGATCTGGGAGAACATCGCGTACGGCCGGCCGGGGGCCAAGCGCGAGGAGATCCTGCGGGCGGCGGAGACGGCGAACGTCGATGAGTTTGTCAATAAGCTGCCGGAGGGTTACGACACGGTGGTGGGAGAGCGCGGCGTGACGTTATCCGGCGGGCAGAGGCAGCGCGTTGCGATCGCGCGGGCGGTGATCCGGAACACACCGATTCTGCTGCTGGACGAGCCGAGCTCGGGGTTGGATGCGGCGTCAGAGAAGTTAGTTTTCGAGGCCCTGGACCGGCTGATGGAAGGGAAGACGGCGCTTGTGGTGGCGCACCGGCTGTCGACGATCCGGCGAGCCGATGCGATCTTTGTGCTGCGGGACGGACGGATTGTTGAAACGGGAACGCACGACGAATTGATTGCCGCCGGCGGATTCTATGCGGAGTTATACGAGATCCAGTTCGGCGGCGTGGAGGCGGAGCACCGATGAAACTGATTGTCGAGCCCGATGATGGAGTGAAACCGCTTTTGGAGGCGATCGCCGGAGCGAGGAAGAGTATCGACATCGCAATTTTCCGCTGCGATGTTCCTGCGATCGAGCGCGCGCTGGTGGAGGCGATTCAGCGCGGTGTGACTGTCCGCGCGTCGATTGCGTTCACAAACCGCGGAGGCGAGGCACGGCTGCGCGGGCTGGAGATGCGGCTGTTGGCCGCGGGGGCGGTAGTAGCACGCACGAGCAACGATCTATCGCGGTATCACGGGAAGTACCTGATCATCGACCAGAAACGGCTGATCGTTCTGGCATTCAACTTTTCGCGGGAGGACCTTCGGTCCACGCGGACGTTCGGGGCCAGCACGCTGACGCCGGCGCTGGTGCGAGAAGCGATCAAGCTATTTGACGCGGACTGTACGCGGCAGGAGTTCCGATCGGACTCGAAGTACCTTCTGGTGAGTCCAGTGAATGCGCGGGGGCGGCTGGCAGAGTATTTGCGCGGCGCGAAGAGGGAGCTGCTGATCTACGACGTGGAGGTGAGCGACCCGGAGATGCTCCGCGTGCTGAAAGAACGGGCCAGCCGGGGCGTGAAGATCCGGATAATCGGCAAGGCGAAGGGCAAGGACGTGCCGGGTGAAGTTCGCGCG
Organism: Acidobacteriota bacterium; assembly: GCA_016185425.1. Classification (GTDB taxonomy): domain Bacteria; phylum Acidobacteriota; class Terriglobia; order Bryobacterales; family Bryobacteraceae. Next base: position 235,298 of record JACPNQ010000031.1, read on the forward strand.
CCGCATCCGCTGCGGCTACACGCGCGGGCGATCGTGCGCGACCGGGCGTCGTTGTACATCGGGAGCCAGAGTTTGCGGCGGCTGGAGTTGGACCTGCGTCGCGAGGTTGGAATCATACTCCCGGAGGAGCCGCTGGCGGCGAAGGTCGCGAAAATTTTCGAGCACGACTGGACGTCGGCCAAGGCGGCGCCGATGCCGGTGGAGAAACTCGCCAGGAAGGTGGCGAAGGAGATAGTCAAGGAGCTGGGGCCGATTGAACCTGTCCTGGAACAGGTAGCCGCCAAGAACGGCGCCAAGATCGACACCGATTCCGATGCAATCGAGCAGGCGGTGAGGGAAGCAGTGAAATCCGCGGTGCGCGATGTGGTGCATGAGGCCGCCGTTCAGCCCGCGGACGACAAGTAAACGCCTAGGAGCGAGTCATGTTACAGAAGACATTCGCGGTATGGATTCCGGTGGTCTACCTGACTTTTTGCACCGGGTTTGCGAAGGATCGAGAGCGATCCGACAAACCGCCGGCGTTGTGGGCGCAGCCGGCGAACGTTCGTTCGCAGGATCTCTTTTACGGCCAGGGCGGCCGGGAGCATGTGCCGGCGGGGCCGTTCGTCTTTGTGGAAGAGGACAAGCACGGGAACAGTCCCAAGTTCGTGGTGAAGGACGGCAACGGGGTGAAGTGGAAGGTGAAACTGGGACCGGAGGCGCGGCCGGAGACGGTGGTGACGCGGTTTGTGTGGGCGATGGGTTACGCAACGGACGAGGACTACTTTCTGCCGGCGCAGCAGGTGGAGAACATGCCGGGGAGGTTGAACCGGGGCAATGCGTATGTGGACTCCGACGGCGTGGTGCACGATGCGCGCTGGGAGCGAATGGACCACAAGAAGGCGGGGATCTGGAAGTGGAAGAAGAACCCGTTTAGCAAAACGCGGGAGTTGAACGGCCTGCGGGTGCTGATGGCGCTGGTGAATAACTATGACATGAAGGACACGCAGAACTCGGTTTATGAGAAGCAGGAGAAGCAGCAATACGTGATTGGCGATTTGGGCGGGACGCTAGGGCCAACGGGGTCGAAGTGGCCGCTGGCGACGGCGCGCGGTGACCTGGCGCGTTACAGCAAGTCGGACTTCATCAAGAAGGTGCATTCCGATTCGGTGGACTTTGCGGCGCCTTCGTGGCCGATGTGGTTTGGCGTTGTGCCGGCGATACCACTGCCCTATTCGGCAATGACTGCGCCGTTCGGATGGCTGGGAATACCGCGCTCGGCGAACGTCACGGAGCAGCGATGGATTGGGAAGAAGGTGCCGATTGAAGATGTCCGGTGGATTGCCGGGTTGTTGAAGCAGTTATCGGCGAACCAGATTCGAAGTGCGTTTCGAGCGGCGAACTATTCGCCGGAGGAGGTGGAGGGCTTCGCGGCGGCGGTGGAGCGGCGGATCGCCGCGTTGGGGAAGATTTAATCCGCGTGCGGAATGAGACTGTCGAGGTAGGCGGGCTCGCGCGTGAAGACAGGTATCTCGCGGTCGACGATCGCCCCTTGGCGGACGACGCGGCCGCGTTTGAAATCGGCGGGCCATTTGGCCCAGTTTTCGCCCTTCGCGTGCAGGAGGTCGTGCTTTTCGGCGGTGGATTTGTTGAGTAACTCGGCGTGGGTGTAATAAGCCGAGGCGAGCATATTGAGGCTGTTGCGCACGGCGTCGGCCTGGCGCCAGATGAAGTAGCGCTCGACTTCCCTGCGGTTGGGGATGATGAAGACGCGGGCGTCGAAGGCGGCGAAGCCAGGCTCGGCGTAGGATCGGTGGAAGCCGGCGGTGAAGAGGCTGGCGGTGATGGAAGCGATCTTTTGGACGGAGCCGTCCAGCCACATGCGCGAGTCGTCACGGCCGAAGTCGGTCATGAGAAATGAGTATTCATCGCTTTGGCCATAGGCGAAGGCGAAACCCGCCATTTGTGTGGATACGAAGAGGGCCGCTTGATCGAGCGCATCGGCGAGAGGGCGGCAGTAGGGGCGTTCGAGGCCGCGCGTGAATGTGTGGAAGCCCTTGCCGTCGACACGGATGAGGACCCAGGTTTTGCGGGGCAACAAGACGACCCCGGGGTCTTCGTAGTAAGCTTTAAGGCGGTTCCCGAGTTCGTCATTCATTCAAAGACGATTTTGCCATGCGCGTCGTACTAGATACGAATATTTTGATTTCGGCTTGCTGGACACCAGGCGGTAATGAGTGGCGAGTACTTAGTCTCGCGAAGTCCGGTTTGCTCGGCGTCTGCTTGTCGGACGCGCTGGAGGCGGAGTACCAGGACGTGGCGCAGCGCCGGAAGTTCGCCAAGTATCAGCAGTGCCTGGCGCTAGCGATCGGCGATATCTCGGCGATTGCGGTGAGAGTGCAGCCACAGAGTATTTGCAAGGCGTGCACAGACCCGGATGACAATCTGCTGCTTGATTGCGCGGCGGCCGGCGGCGCGCAGTATGTCATTACCGGCAACCTGCGCGACTTTCCGACGGCGTGGAATGGCATCGGCGTGATCAACGCCCGGATGCTGTTGGACCAGATGGGCGGCTAAGTTGCGCGGCGGCGCCGTCGCCGCGCCTACCCGGTTTTGGACAGAACTCGGGTAGGCGGAGGTGGGTGGACTATTCGGATTTCAAAGAACAGTGCCGGCTGCTCCGCGATGGTGTTGGGCCAAGACGGAGGGCCGGCGTTCGTTACTTCGTTACTCGCCTTTTTTGGCGCGTGTTTGCGTGGTAGTTCGGTGTGGAGGACACACGCGCTTTGCGCGAATGTCCCCGGAGTGTTGGGTTTGTGGCGGTTTCCTTACTCCCTCCTGCGATCGGGGA
>JACPNQ010000032.1 GCA_016185425.1 Acidobacteriota bacterium
ACCGCCGAATCTACACTCAGTGCCCTTGATGGATATGGACTTCGCGATCATTTGCCCGCTCGTCCGGCAAAGTATGCCTCGAATTCGGTTCTTGTACATCGGCTCCTACGTTTGCTCCACGCTTCTTTCGGACCCCGCCTCGCGGCGACGCCCTTGCGCTTCACTATCACTTCACCTCCATCAGGTTGTGAACAGGACTTTCACCTTCAAGCTGTCGATCATGCTCGGCACACAAAGACAATGGGCGGCCCTATCGGGCCGCCCATATTGTTCGTAAATTTCCGTTAGAAATCGTAACGAAGAGCGAACTGCATCACGCGTGGCAAGGTGAGTGTATCGGTGTATTTGCCGAAGGAGCCCAAATTGCCGAGATCCGCGGAGGTCTGGAAGGGGTCGAATCGAACGGAATTCGTTGCGTTGAACACCTCCCAACGGAACTGCACGCTGTGTTTTTCGGAGTAGGGCATCGTGAACGTCTTGCCCAGTCCGAAGTCGATGTTGAAATTACCGTCGCCGCGGATGATGTTGCGTCCGCCTGTCTGGCCCGGAAGCGTGTAATCGAACGAAGCGATCGCCGCCGCCGGATTCGGGAAGAGGTTCACTCCGCCGGTCCCGCCCGGAGGCGCGGGAGCGTTGCGCGTCGTGCCCGCGTTGACTGGCGTGATAGCAGTGGCATAACCGGTAATATTCCAGTTAGTCGGCCAGAATCTGCCGTTTCCTACCGAGGTCGGCAGGCCGGTGGATTGCCGGTACAAACCGCTCAACTGCCATCCGCCAACAATTGCGTTCAACAGCCCGCCTTTATCCGCCAGCGCGCGTCCCTTGCCGAACGGTAAGCCGTAAACAAAGTTCGCGTTCCACTGATGGCGAGTGTCGTAATCGGACGGAGCGCGGAACTGATCGCGGGCGAAAGCGTTGATAATCGTGCCGTTGGCGTTGGTCGAAATCTCCGGACGCGAAGCCAAGTCAATCGATTTGGACCACGTGTAATTCAGCTCCACCTGATCGCCACTGGAGAACCGTTTCCTTACCGTCCACTGCATGCCGTTATAGTTCCCCTTGCCGATGGAGCGAAGGGTGCGGAGATAGCTGAACTGGCGGTTATAGAATGCATACGGCCCGAACTTGCTGCAACCCGGCGAGCAGGCAACGTCGAGGTCATACAACGCCGAAGTATAGTCAGGCGCATTGGCATTGAAATCCTGGTAGACACGTTGCGTTGCAGAAAGCGTCGACGTGGCCAGGCCCGGGTATAGGTTTTCCCAGTAAGGAATCTTCCCGACACTGGCAACCGGCGTTTTCGCGTTAATCAGTTTCGCCAATTGCGTGGCCGCCTCAAAGTACGTCGTTCCTGATGTGGCGTCCTTCAGGTTCGTAGGCATGGAAATGTCCTCGCTCGTCAGAGAACGGCGGGAGAGTCGGCCAACATAACTGGCCTGCACGAACCATCCACCCTTGAATTCACGGCCGATTGAGAAGCTCATGTTTATGGTGTAGGGAGGCAGAAGTTTATCATCCAGCGAATTGGTGATCGCGAACACGTTCGGCGCAACTTGTGGGAAGCCGGCTTTGGGCGCGGGCAGCAGAACGCTCGGCGGGATGTTATTCAAGCCCGTGAATCGCGGGGCCGTGCTCAGCGTCAGACCCGCCGACGGATTGGTGAGGGCCGTGGACAGCCCCAGGGCCGTAGCGTCCGCATTCGTAATCAGGCCTGCCCCCATCACGTCGTAAAACATGCCAAAACCCGCGCGAATCGCCGTCTTTCCGGGTCCTCCAAAGAGGAACTTCGACAGGCCCGAATCGCCCTGGGGAGCATAAGCTATGGCCACTCGCGGCGAAAAATTCTTCTTGTGGAAGGGGTACAGGGACCGCCCGCCCGGCTGTTCGGACAAGACATATTCCACCGGCCTCACCAGCGATTGCGGCGCGCCCACACTGGCGAGCGCCACGCGCTGGTCGAAGAAGCTGGAGAGCGATTCCCTGGCGACCGTTTGTACTCCATTTGCCTCATAAATCGGCGGCATCAAGGACCAGCGCAGTCCGTATGTCACAGTCATCGCCTTGGAGACCTTCCACGTATCCTGGCCGTAGAGTTCGTACTCCTCCGCATTGAATTGGCGTACCACCGCGGCGCCAACTGCCAGCGGGGTTCCGTCCTTGTTGTAGTTATACTGGGCGTTGCCTTGGCTCACGACACCCAGCACCGCCATCGCCGCGTCGCGGTAGGCCACGCGGGCCGTACTGCGGATATCGGTAAGCGGCGCATTCAGGTCGTTGCCGCTCGCGTTCAGCCACGATGCGTTTGTTGACGCCGACGGAAACGAGTTCGCATAGTTCTGCCGGTTGTTGCGAATCAGACGGATCACGCCGCCAACCCGGATATCATGCGCCCCGCGATTCCATGTGAAATCGTTGCCGATCGTGTGAACCGGCGTCTTGCGAATGAACGGCCGGTCGGTGCCATTCAGGGCACTAATCGTTCGGAAAGTCGTAAACGGCAACAGCGAAACGCCGGTACTCTCCGTCCCTACGCGCGTGATTCCATAGCGGAAGTTATTCACCTTTGTGGAAGAGAAGATGCTCGTCAAACCTGTTGCCAAGCCCTTTGTATTCGCGATGTTGTTGTTGTTCGGCGGCAGTCCCGGGAACTGCGGCGCGCTCGTGCTGCTGTCGTCCTGCAGATTGCCTCGAACAAACGCCGTGTGCTTGGCGGCCGAGTCGAGCACATAATCGAGTTTTGCGATGTAAGTCTTCCAGTCGAGCTTTATCGGGGCGTTAAAGCGAAATCCAGCGGTATTGATGGCATCGCCGGCGGCGGAATCGTTCGGCAATGGATATTTCTGCAGAACGGAAAGCGCCGTGGCGCTCGGGCCGATGCCCAGCGGATCGATGCGCGTCCTGAGATCGGTTGGCGATAGCGATGCAATCGATCCGTCCGTACGGATGTACTTCACAGTGCCTTCACGCAAACTCGCCGTTGGGACCGTGCGCAACACGGAATCCTCACGGCGGTCCTTCCGGCCTTCATAGTTGCCGAAGAGGAAGAGCCGGTTCTTAATAATCGCTCCTCCCAAGCGGGCGCCGTAAGTGTTGCGATTCAGCTTGGCGAGCCGTACGCCATTCTGATTGTTGAAAAAGCTGTTGGCGTTCGTCGCCTTATTCCGCAGATACTCGTATGCCGCTCCGTGCAATTCGTTCGTTCCGCCCCGAGTCACCAGCGAAATCTGCGCCCCCGAGGAACGGCCTTGTTCGGCGTTCGCGTTCGTCGTCACAACACGGAATTCCTGCACACTGTCGAGCGTTACGCGCAGCACGCTGGTGAATGGATCGCGGTTCTGCTGGTCGTTCACGTCGACGCCGTCCAGCGTCACATTCGCCTGATCGCTCTTGCCGCCATTCACGTTGCCTCCGCGGTAATCGCTGCCCATGTTCGACCCGGCAAACGTCACACCTGGCTGAAGCGACAACAGCCCCGCCACATTCCTCGCTTCAAACGGCAACTGCAGAATCGGCTTCGTCCCAAACGAATTCCCCAGCGAAGCATCGACCGTATTGATCTGCACGGCGTCCGCGGACACGGAAACCGTGTCGGAAATCGTACCGACCTCCAACTTAATATTCACGGTCGCCGGGGTATTCACCAGGAATCGCAGTCCGCTCACGACCGCCGACGAAAACCCGCTCGCCTTCGCCGTCATTCTGTAGTTGCCCGGCTGTAGCTGCGCGACCGAGTATGCACCCGACGCGTCCGTGGTTACGTCGCGTTTGGTGCCGTTATCGAGATTGTTCAACTCAATCGTTGCGTTCGGGACAACCGCGCCGGTTGGGTCGGTTACCAAACCGGTTACGGAAGTCGTTGTTTGTCCGAACGCGGAGAGGACGGCAAGGAGCAGTCCCCCTATTAGCCGGAAGCCGTTGCTATTCATGATTTCCCCTTTGAACCAGACGCAACCCGGGGTCTGGCGACAACCTGCGATTCACCCGCTCATGCGAATGAAACTTTTGATGATTGTCATTGTTACCAGAAGCAAACTAACCGGTCAACCGGTGGCAGAACATGCAACGAGTGCAAATTCATGCAGCACGATAGACACGGGTATGCACGCGCTGCTACCTAACCCATTGACAAATAAAGCGGTCTACGTTACTCGCGCAACCACATGCCACCAACGAGAAGTGGTTGTAGAGTTTTCATTTTGATATTCTCTATCGAGCCGACAACTTTAGCTCATCCAATATTTCACGAACTGCTTTATTCGGGTCCACGGCATGCGTCACTTGCCGGCCGACCACTAAGTAGCTGGCGCCGTCTGCCATTGCCTGCGCTGGCGTCGCCACTCGCTTCTGGTCGCCCTTCACCGCACCCGCACTCCGGACACCGGGCGTGACCAGCAACTTATCGCCACCAGCTATGCGCCGCACATCGCCCACTTCCAAGGGCGAGCACACCAATCCGTCCACACCTGCCCGCATCGCGTTGCGCACACGCAGATCGAACAGCTTGCGAATCGCATAGGGGTAGCCCATCTCATGAATATCCACCTGGTCGAGGCTCGTCAGTACGGTCACCGCAAGAATCTTCAGCTTGCTGCTTCCCCGCCCCGCCACGGCCGCGCGCATCACTTGTGGCTCCGCGTGTACTGTCAGAAAGCTGACGCCGCTTTTGGCGATCTGTACGGTCGCTCGCCGTACCGTTTCGCCGATGTCATGCAGCTTCAAATCCAGGAAAACCTTCTTCCGCCGCTTGATCAGCTCCTTGACGAACTCCATGCCCGCCGCAGCATAAAGCTCCAGCCCGACCTTATAGAAGCCGACGCTCTTCGAAGTCGCATCGACAATTTTCCGCGCTTCGGAGGCGGTTTCGCAGTCCAGGGCAATAATGATTGGGTTCATCTCAGTTCCAGCGGCTTCGGTCCGCGTTCCCGCACCCAGCCGATTTTCCGCGTGGGCGGATACATCGCCTGCATCTTTGCGACGTCACTTTCGGGCATCGCAATCAAGAGACCGCCCGATGTCTGCGGATCGAAAAGTAGCTGTTCCAACACCGGGTCGATTTCGCCCATGTTCAGGACGGCGCATCCCGCAAAATCCAGATTGTTGCGAAGCCCGCCGGGAATCGCGCCGCCAGCGGCATAGTCGTAGGCGCCGGGGAGCAGCGGAATGCTGGCCGTATCCAGAACGATCGTTACGCCGCTGGCGGCTGCCATTTCCCGCGAATGGCCCAACATCCCGAAACCCGTGATGTCGGTACACGCGTGCGCATCGGTGGCGAGCATCGCGCGACAGGCATCCTTGTTGAGCGTCAACATGCTGACGATCGCGTCATCCATATGTGCCGTCTCGACCGTTCCCTGCTTCAGCGCGGTAGAAATCACGCCGGTGCCAATCGCCTTGGTGAAGACAATCGCGTCACCCGGCCGTGCGCCCGCGTTGGTCAAAATGCGCTTCGGGTCCACCAGGCCGGTCACGGCATACCCGAATTTCGGCTCGATATCCGCGACGCTGTGTCCGCCGAGAATGACGCAATTGGCTTCCTTCATCTTGTCCAGTCCGCCGAGGAGAATCTGCCCAAGGTCCTCCAGGTTGCCGTCGCGCGGCCACGTCAACACTGACAGCGACGACACCGGTGAACCTCCCATGGCGTAGACATCGGACAGCGCGTTGGTTGCGGCGATCGCGCCAAAGACGTAGGGATCGTCGACGACCGGAGTGAAGAAATCCACCGTTTGCACCAGCGCGGTGTCCGGAGAGATTTGAAAGACGCCGGCATCGTCGGAGGTATCGAAACCTACCAGCACGCGGGGGTCGGATTGCTTCGGCAACGCCCCCAGCACCTGCTCCAGCACCTTCGGGCTCAGTTTGCTGGCGCAGCCGCCAGCCTTGACCTGTGTTGTTAATCTCCGATCGGACATCATTTCGATTGTAGGACGACCGGCAGCTCGGCCTCCGTGATGACGCGCGTATTTGCCGGCCACGCCTTCGCGGCGATGTTGAATCGCAGCCACGCGTTCCGCACCAACTCATCCACCTGGCCATCCGAACGTCCGAACAACTCGCGGCTGATACCATCGCTGGTACGCGGGCCGAAGACCGCTTCCCAGGATTCCCATCGCCCGCCATCGGGGCCGAGCACATTCTCGCGTAATGTCGAAGAAGCGATACTCCAGCCAGGGCCAAACGGCCGCATTTGTCCTTTGCCGTCCTGGAAGAAGTTGCTTGGCTTTGCCGTCAGGTCGATGCCGAAGAAGTTGCGGAAGTCGAGCGGGTCCGGGCGGACCGCCCAGGCCTCGCCAAATTCTTTCGGATGAGCCTGCTTCAAATGGATCGCTGCCCAGCCGCCAAATCCGTCCCCTAGCAAGTGCGGCGGCGCACCCCGTCCCAACGCGGGCAAGAGCTCTTCGAGCAGCGCGCGTTCCCATGGCCCGTTCACATCGGAGTCAGTGAAAGCGTGATGGCCGTAGCGGTACACGCAGTCGAGGAAGATCAAGGTCGGGCGCGGCTTGCCATCCAAGAGCAGTGTGCGGAGCCGGCTGCGCGAAAGCGTCTCGCCGAATGCGTGCAACACCAGCACTCTCTCGCCGCCCGTTCCCGGGACAACATCGGCTCGCAGCGTCACCGGCTGGTGATGAAATCGAGAGAGAAGGGCGCTCATCACTTCCACGGTCGCTTTCGGTGGGCGCGTGACGCCAGATCCGCGCGTCAATGCAAAGGAGTAGACGCGATCCGCCTTCGGATCAAAGTGGTCGATGGTGATCAAATCGCTGCGGAGATCGCCTGGGCTAAGTCCGCCATACGGGAAGTCATGTTCCGGATCGAATACCACCGTGAAGTAGAAGCGCGCCGGATCGGTGGCGGTAATGGCGCCGGGGAATGCCGAGATCATCGGGTCTAGGATCACGGCTTGTCCAGCCGGCCACTGCAACACTTCGCGGGAAGCAATCCATACTCGGGCCGGATCGTCGTCGGAGGGCAGGACAATGCCGCCCACGGGCGGCTGCGTAGTGCCAAATACCAGCAGCCGTCCGCTCAACGGCGAGGCGGCGGTGTGGGTAATGGAATAACGAGCCTGGCGCGGCGCCGGTAAGGAACCGGCAGGCACTGGGATCGCGCCCGGCATTTGCCAGCAATCGCCAATCGGCCGGCCGGCGTAGTAGTGCAACCCGTAACGCAGGGAACGCGGGACTCTTTCGGCGCAGGCATCAGCGGTAACCTGCCCGCTCAATGCGCGAGCCGTCACTTGCGGATCGAGGACCGGCGCGACGAACAGTTTCACGGCCAGGATCACAACGGTCACCGCCGCCGCCAGACCATACGGCCACCGCGCCGCTTGCGGTACGCCAACCGCCATCAGAATGGCAAGAGCCGGCAGCAGCGGCAGTAAATAACCAGGCAGCTTATTCGCGCCCGCGGAGAAGACCACGAATCCAAACGCAAACCACACCACCAGGTAACGCCAGCGCTCCTCCTTCCACGGCGCGTGGATCAACAACAGCGGCCAGGGGACCAAGAACCCGATCAATACAGGCACGTAGAACCAAAACGGTTGTACATGCTGCAGATCGGCGCTGACGAATCGGCTGAAATGATGCTTGACGAACAGTTCGTCAATGAACGCCCAGCCCTCGCGCCGCACCATCGCGGCATACCACGGTCCCGCGACCACGAGAGCCGCGCCCGCAACAATCGGCCATTGCCGCCAGCGTCCGCGAGCGAACCAAACCAACGGCGCGGCCAGCGCCACCGGCACCAGCGCCTTTGCCAGGATGGCAAGCCCGAAAAACACGCCCGCTACCCATGCGTCGCGCGCTTTTCCGTCCTCAATCCACGCCAGACTCACGAGCATCGCAACCGCAAAGCAGATCGACAGAGGCACATCGGTCACGGCGACATAGGAGTAGGCGATCCAGCCGGCCGACGTCGCCAGAATACAGACGGCAAGGAGCGCCTGCCCGCCGGTGAGCCAGCGGCGCAGGTAGAACCGGAACCAGATCAAGAACGAGACGCTCGCGAGCGCCAGCGGCAACCGCGGGGCGGCCTCCGGGCCTAGCCCGAGCCGAAACCCGATCGCCGACATCCAATACAGAAGAGGCGGCTTTTCCAGCCACGCCTCGCCGTCCAATTTCGGAACGACCCAGTCACCGGATTGCGCCATCTCACGGGCGATAGCGGCATAGCGTGGTTCGTCCGGTCCGTAGAGTCCGAACGCCGTGGTCCAGGCAGGGTAAAGGATGAGAAGAGCCAAGAGCGGCGCCAGGCGGCGCGCCCAATTCGATAGCACCTAACCAGTATAGAAACGGCGCGCGATAGAATAGGGCAGATGCGGCGAAAGTTTGTTTTGGCGGCAGCGGCGAAGTTGGCCGCGTGGGCGGCCATTGAGCGTTGCGGATGCGACCCGGCCCAACCCGGCACGCTCGCCGAACGCGTGTGCAGCCTTACAAATGAAGCCGTCAAACAGCCCGATTCTCTGGAAGTTTTCTTCCTGAAAGATGCGAATCCCCGCAAAGCAAACCGGACGCTTGCCTTGCCGCGCCGTGTCGTCACCGGCGAAGTCCACGAGCTTCGCCACCTCTCCCCGGCCGAGCGCGACAAGCTTTGGCGCGAGGCCATCTCCAAAGCTAAAGAGTTGTGGGGGGAGGAGTGGGGAGTGGCGTACAATGGGGTCAAAGTCAGAACCCAGTGCCACCTTCACCTCCACATTGGGAAGCTGCTGAAAGGCGTGGATAGCGGCGAAGCCATCTACGTCCGCCGCCTGGAAGATATTCCCGTCCCGAAGGACGGATCAGGCCTCTGGATTCATCCAGCCGGCAACCGGCTGAAAGTCCATTTGAACGAACAGATTTGCGAAACGGTGTTACTACGATGAGTCTTTTAGATATTGCCAAGTTGCCAACCGCGGAGAACTCCGCCATTCATTTGAACGCGATGGACAACATTGCCGTCGCGCGGGTTCCGCTCGCCGAGGGGCAGGACCTCAAAGTCGGAGACGTCTCGTTCCGAGTGAAGAACCCGGTGCCCGCGGGCCACAAGGTCGCGCTGAAGGATATTGCGCAGGGCGAGATCGTTTACCGCTACGGCCAGGTGATCGGACGCGCCAAGGTAAATATTGAACAAGGTCAGCACCTGCACGTTCACAACATCGGATTCGAAGAGCAGAACTTCAACTACGAGTTTCCCGCCTCTGAAGTCCCGCTACCGGCGCTTCCGGCCAAGATTCCCACGTTCCTGGGTTACCAGCGCGAAGACGGACGCGCGGGCACGCGAAACTACGTGGCCGTCGTCGCCGCATCCAATTGCGCCGCGCACACCGCCGAGCTCATCGCGCATAGCTTCGACGGCGCGACGCTACCGCCAAATGTCGATGGTGTCGTTGCATTCCCGCACGGCGAGGGCTGCGGCATGTCGATCGGTCCGGACACACAGCAGTTGCAGCGAACGCTCGCCGGCATCCTCAGCCACCCGAATGTCGGCGCGGCGGTGATACTCGGCCTCGGGTGCGAGGTGAATCAGATTGACCATTACCTGGGACCGAACGCTCCTCGATCGAGCCGGCTAATGGGCATGACGCTGCAGAACTCCGGCGGCACACGAGGCAGCGTGGAAGCGGCGCGCCGCTTCATCCTGGAACAGATGGACAAGCTGGCCGCCGAAGCGCGCGTGGAACTGCGCGGCAACCTGATCACCGTTGGCCTAAACTGCGGCGGTTCGGACTCATTCAGCGGCATCACCGCCAATCCGGCTCTCGGCTACACATCGGACTTGCTGGCTGAGATCGGCGCCGCGTCCGTGCTCGCGGAGACAACCGAGATTTTCGGCGCCGAACATCTGCTGGTGAAACGCTCGCGGAGCCGTGCCGTGGCCGACCGTCTGCTCAGCTTCGTCTCCGGCTATAAGCGCTACCTGAGCCAGTTCGAAGGCTCGAGCTTTAACGACAATCCCTCGCCCGGCAACAAAGAAGGCGGACTAACGAACATCATCGAGAAGTCGCTCGGAGCCGTCGCCAAGGGTGGCACGTCCACGCTCAACGAAGTGCTCGACTACGCCGAACGCATCCACGGCCCGGGCTTCTGCTTTATGAACACGCCGGGGTATGACCCGGTGTCGCTTACGGGTCTCGCCGCGGGCGGATCGAATGTTATCGTCTTCACAACCGGCCGCGGCAGCGCGATCGGTTTCCCGACCGTACCAGTCATCAAGGTGTCTACTAACACCAACACCTTTAAGCGTATGCGCGACAACATGGACATAAACGCCGGCCGCATTGCCGACGGCGAGTCCACTGTTCCCGGCATCGGCAAGGAGATCTACGACATGATCTTCCGCGTCGCGTCGGGCGAACGGACGTGCGCCGAAAAGCTCGGGCATCAGGAGTTCGTGCCCTGGCGAATCGGCCCGGTAATGTAACGATATTCGATTGGAAAAGGCCGGATACAATGGAAGCGATGCGACTCCTAGTGTTCGGCCTTATGCTTTCTACGCTCCTGTTGGCGCAAACGCCGCCCGCCGCGCCGTCAAAGAAGTCGTTCCTCGACAAACCCACGATGGAGGCCTATGTACGCCACCTGTTTGTGTGGCCGTCGCAGATCAGCGTGGCCGTTAGCGATCCGAAGCCAAGCGGCGTCGAAGGGTTGCTGGCCGTTACCGTCACCGGCTCGATGGGCAGCGCTAGCCAGGCCGCCAGCTTCTATGTTTCCAGGAACGGCGAAAAAGTCATTCAAGGCGCATCTTTCGACGTGAAAGAAAACCCGTTCAAGACTAACATTGACCGGCTCAAGACGACATTCGCCCCTGGCACCGGCACGCCCGGAGCGCCTGTCGTTGTGGTCGTCTTCAGCGACTTCCAGTGCCCGCACTGCCGCGAAGAGGCGAAGATGATTCGCGCCAACCTCACCCAGACTTTTAGTAAGGAAGTGCGCGCCTATTTCAAAGATTTCCCGCTGGAACAGATCCACGACTGGGCCAAGCCCGCCGCCATCGCGGGCCGCTGCGTCTATCGTGAGGATCAGGCCAAGTTCTGGGATTTCCACGACTGGGCCTTCGAGAATCAGGAACAGATGACACTCGCCGTCTTCCGCTCTAAATTCGAAGGCTTCCTGGCCGACAGGAAGATTGCCGCCGCGCCGGTTCTGCAATGTTTCGACAAGAAGGCGACGGAGGCCGACGTCGACAGCAGCTTTGCCGAGGGCCGCGCACTGGAAGTTACTTCCACTCCGACGATGTTCGTAAACGGCCGCAAGCTTGCCGGCAATTTGAGCTGGCCGCAGTTGAAGCAGATTATTGAGTTCGAGATCGAATACCAGAAAACCGCTAAGAACGCAGGTGAAAACTGCGGCTGCGAACTGACCCTGCCGTCCGTTCTGCCAAAATAAGGACGCACATGACGACACGAATTCTGTTCGCCGCCGCGCTGAGCGTTACGGCTATTTGGGCAGCCGAGCTGCCCAAACCGCATAGCATCGATGCCGAGCATTATCTTCACTACGTCAAGGTCCTCGCGTCGGAGAAGATGAGGGGCCGCGGAACCGGCTCCAAGGAGTTGGAGGCCGCCGCTGAGCTGATTGGCAAAGAGTTCAAAGCGGCTGGGCTCCATCCTGTCAACGGCAGTTACTTTCAGCGTTTCCCGGTGACCACGCAAGCCAAGCTCGGCGATGCGAACCGCTTGGTTCTCAGTGTGGACGGCAGAAAGGATTCGCTGACTTTTGAGCGCGATTTTGTGCCGCTCAATTTCAGCTCCGCCGGCGACGTTACCGGTGAAGCGGTCTTCGTTGGGTACGGCATCACGGCGCCAGAATACAACTACGACGACTACGCGGATATCGACGTGAAGGACAAGATCGTCGTGTTCTTCCGCCGCGAACCGCAGGAGTCCGACGACAAGAGCCCGTTCGCCGGCCGCGTCTATACACGCCACGCGCAGTTCGATTCCAAAGCGACGAACGCGAAACTGCACGGTGCCAAGGGCGCTATTATTCTGTCCGACATTCTCAGCTCTGGCTCCGGCGACCTGGAGAAATTCGCCCGCAACGCCGGCCCGGCCAACGCCGGTATTCCGTTTGTGATGATGAAGGCGGAATCGGTCGAGCGCATGTTTGAGAAGGCCGGTAAGAACGTGCGCGAGATCTATCGCGACATCGACAAGGATTTGAAGCCGCGCTCGTTCGCCTTCCCAACCGGTATACAGATTTCGATGAAGGCGGACGTGGAGCGCGTCGTAAAAACGGTGCGCAACGTCGCCGGTTACCTTCCGGGCGAAACCGATGAGCACGTCGTTGTGGGCGCGCACTATGATCACCTGGGCATGGGCGAACAGTTCTCGATGGCGCCGGGCATGGTTGGGAAACCGCACCTCGGGGCCGACGACAACGCCAGCGGTACCGCTGGCGTAATCGAACTCGCGCGCTGGATGACAGCGCAGCCGAAACCGAAGCGCGGCGTACTGTTCATGACCTTCGCCGGGGAAGAATTGGGCCTCCTTGGCTCAAGCTACTACGTGAATCATCCGCTGCTCCCGATCGAAAAAGCCGTCGCCATGATCAACATGGATATGATCGGCCGGGTAAAGGACGGACGCGTCTTTGTCGGCGGCAGCGGAACAGGAGCAAACTTTGACGAGCTCTTGAAACAGATTCCGCCGCCGGAGGGTCTTCAGTTCGACATGTCCGAAACTGCCGGCTACGGGTCGAGCGATCACACTTCGTTCACCACGAAGCAGGTTCCGGTCCTGTTTTTCTTTTCCGGACTCCACGGGGATTACCACAAACCGAGCGACACCTGGGACAAAATCAACGCCAAGTCCGCCGCCCAATTGTTGGGCTATATTGGCGGCGCGGTGCAGCGGTTGTCGAACGACCTTCCCCGCCCCCAGTATGTGCGCGTATTGCCGCCGCAATCGTCGCACGGCAGTTCCGGAAGTGGTTCGCCGGGCGGCGGCAGCGGGTATGGGCCGAACTTCGGCAGCATCCCCGATTTTGCCGAGCCTCCAACCGGCGTCCGGTTCGCCGATGTCCGTGAAGGATCGCCGGCGGCCAAGGCGGGACTCAAAGCCGGCGACATTCTGGTAAGCTTTGATGGTAAAAAGGTGCAGAATTTGATGGACTTTACCGTTCTTTTGCGCCAGAAGAAACCAGGAGACGAGGTGGAAGTGCAGGTTCTGCGAGGAAACCAAACCATTACAGCCAAAGTACTGCTTACGGCTCGCAAGTAGAAGATCGTCTATTCCTTTTAACGCACTCAGCCGATTAGAGGGGAAGGAGAGGCTCTACCCGTTGTCTAACACGACGATATTCGCGCCGCTGGACCGGACCTGGAAGCTACCGCCACTGATTCTGCACCCATTTTCCGATTCGGCGGGGCCCAACAAACTGGTCGAAAGCACGCGCGCCAGCATGATGCTGCAGGGGTTCTTGCCCAATAATGAGTTCACTGTCGCCGAACTCGATCGCAAGCTGCTCGATGGGCGGTATTGTGAGATACGAATGCTCTACTACGTTGGGAAGGACCTGACGCGGTGGATCGAACAGTGTATGGATCTGGTCGGACGCGATACGCTTTTGCAGCAGGAGGGAGTGAAGGAGCAGAGCTTCGCCAACCTGTTAATTGAAGATCCGCCGGAACTGGTCCGCGAGAAGTTGCGGAAGTGGCAGGTGGCCGATTACCGCTCCATCTTTTCGCGCGCAATGGGCTTGAACATGGTGTTCGCCGACGCGCCGGGACGGGACGCGCTCGCCGACGCGTTTATCCGGCACTATTACCGCTATGCCGACCATATGTACGCCTGCTATCAGGGGCAGCAATCCAGCCGGCAGATCCGCTCGCCTTCGTTCCATTTCGATCTGTACGCGTCCGGCGAATACTCCCGCATGCTGGAGCGGGAATGGCAGGATTCTATCGACGCCACCTAGTCTCGCCGCGACGGTATCCTGATATACTCCAAATTGATGGAACTGCCGCGTATCGTTCGAGTCAAACAGACCTTTCCTGACCGGAGTTTGAAAGATGTTGCCGGGTCGGTTTTAGCGGAGTTGAACGCGTCTCCCTTCGCCGGGCGAGTGAAGCCCGGCGGCCGTGTAGCCATTGGAGTCGGAAGCCGCGGAATCACCAATATCGCCACAATCGCGAAGGCGGTGGTCGATTATTGGAAAGCAGCGGGCTGCCAGCCGTTCCTCTTCCCTGCCATGGGAAGCCACGGTGCGGCGACGGCCGCCGGCCAGGCCGATGTTCTCGCGCATTACGGCATCATCGAAGCGACGATGGGGTGCCCCGTAGTCAGCCAGTTGGAGGTTGTGTCGCTCGGCAAGGA
The DNA here is from genome assembly GCA_016185425.1 of Acidobacteriota bacterium. Classification (GTDB taxonomy): domain Bacteria; phylum Acidobacteriota; class Terriglobia; order Bryobacterales; family Bryobacteraceae. The sequence continues at coordinate 14,297 of JACPNQ010000032.1, forward strand.
CGAGAACGGCATTGAAGCTTTCCTCGACAAGGAAGCCTACAACGCAGACGGCGTTATGCTTGTCGGCCGTGTGAAATGGCACACCGATTTTGCCGGCAAGATCGAGAGCGGCCTTTTCAAGATGATGGCGATTGGCCTGGGCAAATTCGCTGGCGCGCAGCGGTATCACACTTATGCGTACCGCCTCGGACTGGAACATGTGATCCGCAGCGTAGGCAGGCAGGTGCTCGGTTCCGGCAAGATTCTGGGCGGGCTGGCGATTCTCGAGGACGCAAACCACAATACAGCGCAAGTGACCGCGGTAGCCGTAGAGGAGATGGAAACGAAGGAAGAAGCGCTACTCGCGCTGACGAAATCCTGGATGGCGCGCGTGCCGTTCGACCTCGACATCCTGATGATCGACGAGATTGGCAAGAACATCTCGGGCGCCGGAATGGATACGAAGGTCGCCAATCGCGGAGTGAACGGGGAGTACAATCCCTGGCCCGGTCCGAAGTTCCAGCGCATTTTTGTGCGGGATCTTTCCAGCCTGAGCTACGGCAACGCGGTCGGCCTCGGCATGGCGGATGTGATTCATGACCGCCTGCTCGGCAAGGTGGACTGGAATCCGACTTCGATCAACTCTCTCACCGCGTCGAGCCCAAGTGCCGTGAAGACGCCCCTTCACTATGGCAGCGACCTCGTTTGCCTGCAGAAGTTCTGGCCGACGGTCGGAAAACTGGATCCGAAGGACGTCACGTTAGGGTGGATCAAGAACACGCTGGAGATTTCCCCGCTCGCGCTAAGCGAGAACCTGATTCCTCAAATCAAAGAGCGCGCGGATCTGGAGATTCTCGGCGACCCTGAGGCCTTCGAACTCGATCCTGCGGGCAATTTCCGCACGACGCTCTTCTCGGCGCACGATCTGGTGTCCGCTCACTAGCGTGCCACACAGAGGCTTGCGGGTCTTAGTGCTCCTCGCCGCTCTCGTTCCCGGCGCTTGGTATGCCTGGGAATGGAGATCCATGCCGCATGCGAGCGAATACCACGACGACGGTATTTACTACGTCAGCGCCAAGTCCCTCGCCGGTAGCGGGAAATTCGCCATTGAGAGCCTGCCGGCCACACCTGCGCAGACTAAATATCCGCCTTTTTGGCCGGCGATCCTTTCCATAGCCTGGGCGATCGAACCGCGCTATCCGGACAATCTGCCCGTTGCCATGCTGCTGTGCTGGCTGTGGATTCCGCTTTCGCTGGTCGCCTACCTCGGATGGCTGCGCCAGGCCGGATTGCCGCCGCGCGTCCGGTTGCTGATCGGGGTCCTGTGGGCGGTGAATCCGTACATTCTGCTCTTTGGCACCGGTATGCTGAGCGAGCTGCCGTTCACAGGACTGCTGCTCTTTACGTTCCTGTGTCTGCCACGGGAGCGGCCGCATTGGGCGGTGGTCGCCGGTCTGTTGGCCGGATGCACCTTCCTCACCCGCACTGCCGGTATCGGGCTGCTGCCGGCCGGATTGATTTACTTCGGCTTGCGCGGACGGTGGAAGAAGGCCGGACTGTTCGCCGCGGGAATGCTGCCGGCGATTCTAGGGTGGGGCATCTGGTCGGTGCTGAACCGAGCCACTGGAACGGACGCGGTAACGCTCTATTACACCAACTACTTCGGCTACTACCTCTCCATTTTTCAATGGAGCGAGGCGCACCTGTATGCTTGGAAGAACCTGGACGGCATGATCCACGGGCTCGGCGCGCTGCTGTTGCCGGATACATCGCATTCGCTACTCGACAAGGTGCTTGCCGAAACACTTGCAATCGCCGGTTTGATTGGTGTCGTCCGATTAGTGAAGGCGAACAGGGAGTCGGTATACGTACCGTATGCGGTCTTCGCGGTCGTCAATGTTGTGATGTTGATCCTTTGGCACTTTCCGCCGAACGAGCGCCTGATGCTGCCGCTCGCACCGCTTTGGTTGGTTGGGGTTTATTCGGAAATGAAACGGCTGGTCGAGAATATTGGCAAGGTCTTCAAGAAACCGGAGATGAGTCAAAAGGTTGCCGGTGGTGTGATCGTTGGCTTGCTGGCTGCATTTTTTATGTTGTGCGCCGCCCGGCAGTGGGAGTTGCTCACCGATGGGCTGCCGCGTTTTTATCGGGACCACGCCAGCCGCTTGGAACGGTCTGAACCGGCGATGGCGTGGATTCGCGGGAATCTACCGCCAGGGGCACTTTTTCTCTCCGAGAACGATCCGCTGCTCTATTTGCGGACCGGACGCCGAGGCTCCGGGCTGGAAATGATTCTGACAACGATTCATTGGTACCGGGAGGATCACGCGGCCCGGACAGCGGATCATGCGGCGGCGCCGGCCTATGCGCGGCGGTACGGGCTCGAATACTTTCTACTCAATGAGTGGGATTATGCTCGAGATATGCCGGCGGAGGAGCAGGTGAAGCTACTCCGTGCGTTGCGGTCGGACGCTCGGCTGGAAAAGCTCTTTGAGTCGGGACCTACCGCTGTGTACCGCATTCGATAGGCGATACGGATGCTTCTCAACAGCAAACGGGGCCGGAATACCGGCCCCATTTCGTGAAATAGATTGACCTTCGACGATTACGAGCCCTGCGCGGCCGCGGCGCCCAGCGAGCTGGCTACCTTAGAGAAGATCTGGCTGATGTTATCGGAGACGCCGGGCATGATGGCGCCCGCGGCAACCGCCACGAAGCCGGCCATCAACGCGTATTCAATCAAGTCCTGGCCCTTGGTGTCCTTCAGGATTTGCAAGTTCCAGATCATAGTCTTCAGTTTGTTCATGCGTGGTTTTCCTCTCGATGCGCCCGTTATATCCGGCCGCTGAATCGATGGTAGCCGAGGGGCACACTATCAAGAATCGGTAGAACCCCTGAACTCCATTAGGGAATTTGCATGTAGGTGGAGTCAGGCGCTGGAGTGGTTGGGGCGCGGGAGCCTGAGAAAAATCAAAAACCGGCGAAAGCCATGATGAATTGAGCCGTTACGGTCCGGATATCCTCGCTGGTTTTCGCCGGTTGCGATTTAACGTTAGAGGCTTAGGAGCCCTGGCTGGCGGCGTTGCCCATGGAGCTGGAGATCTTCGAGAAGATTTGGCTGATGTTGGTGGAAACGCCAGGCATGATGGCGCCGGCGGCGACGGCCACAAAGCCGGCCATCAAGGCGTATTCGATGAGGTCCTGGCCCTTGGTGTCCTTCAGAATCTGGAGCGACCAGAAGAGATGCTTGATGCGGTTCATGTTGTTTTGTTCCTCTCGTTGCAACCACTCTCTGTTGGCTGCTTGAGTTCATGGTATCGGGCCCGGATGGCCATACAAATGGGCAAAACCACCTGATTGGCTTTGGATTTTTTCTAAGGAATTTGATGATTGGCTATCGAAAGTACCGTAACCGGACACCACTTGGTACTAACCATGGGGAACCGTTCGAAACAACAAATAGTAAACGGGATCCGTCGCCGGATCCCGTTGTGAAAAGGGTTGATTGTTGGCTGATGAAAGGTTGTTGCCGATTCCGATTAGGAACCCTGGCTGGCGGCGTTGCCCATCGAGCTGGCAACCTTCGAGAAAATCTGGCTGATGTTGGTGGAAACGCCAGGCATAATCGCGCCAGCGGCAACGGCGACGAAGCCGGCCATCAGGGCGTATTCAATCAGGTCCTGACCTTTGGTGTCCTTGAGAATCTGGAGCGTCCAGAAAAGGTTCTTGATGCGGTTCATGTGTTATTCCTCTCCCTGCAACCTAATAGGTTCGGCTGCTTCTTTGACATTAACGGTATCCGGGCTTCCCTCCAATCAGCAGGACTACCTAGTCCGAACCACGTTGTATCTCAGATGATTCCGACTCGACTGGGACTAAAGTACTTGCCGGCCCTTACTCACCAAACGAAAAATGGCGGAAGCAGCTCGCACCCTTCGGTGCGGGAGGCGTAAACCTCCTGCTTCCGCCGTGTTTGGGGGAATTGGAAAACTGGAATGGCTAGGAGCTCTGGCTGGCCGCGTTGCCCATGGAACTGGAGATCTTGGAGAAGATCTGGCTGATGTTGGTCGAAACGCCCGGCATGATCGCGCCTGCGGCAACGGCGGCGAAGCCGGCCATCAGGGCGTATTCAATCAGGTCCTGGCCCTTGGTATCTTTGAGACTCTGGATCGTCGAGAAGAGATTCTTGATGCGATTCACGTTCGCGTCCTCTCGATGCGGCCCGTTGGCTTGTTTCTATGTGGGCTGCTTCTACGAAGATTGAGTGAACACACGCAGGCTCCAATTCGGAGGTTTACGCAAGTCGACGGGGAAATATTGCTCAGGGCTTTTGCGTTTAGGAGAACTAAAGTACCGTTCGGGCGGGCGGGCGATCAAAATGGAACGGCGGAAACCAAGCTTGCGAAGCCGGAGCCAGTAAGCTCGATTTCCGCCCGTGGAATGCGAAGTTGTGTAGGGGCGAACCGTCGTAGGGTTAGGAACCCTGGCTGGCGGCGTTGCCCAAGGAGCTGCTGATCTTGGAGAAGATCTGGCTGATATTGTCGGAGACACCGGGCATAATCGCGCCGGCGGCAACAGCCACGAACCCGGCCATCAGGGCGTATTCGATCAAGTCCTGGCCCCTGGTGTCGTTCCAAACTTGCGCAGCCAACATCATCTGCTGAATCCGTTTCATGTTCTCGTTCCTCTCGCTTTCAAATCGCCGTCTGCGCGGCTATTGCAATAGTACTGTTCACCCGTCTAGTTTCAGATTAGGCAAACCCCTGATGTTGCTAGGCAAAATCTTTGTGATTAGCCCGTAGTACCGGAACAAAAGTACTAGGCATTCAACCTCAATCTAAAGCCGCACCGTTATCTCCGCCTGCGATTTTTTGCTGATGTCCGGCACCATGGCACTGTCGGCAGGATAGCCAACCGGTACGAGCAGAAATGGGCGTTCATTCGCTGGCCGGCGGCAGATACGGCCCAGGAATCCCATCGGATTCGGTGTGTGCGTCAATGTCGCCAACCCCGCGACGTGCAACGCGGCTAGCAGGAATCCGGCTGCAATGCCCACCGATTCCGACACGTAGTAGTGCTTCACCTTTCGCTCGTCTTCCTCAATCCCGTAGTCCAAACGAAACACAACAATCAGGTATGGCGCGATTTCCAGAAACTCTTTGTGCCAGTCGGTGCCGAATGGCCCAAGGGCCTCCAACCACTCTCGCGGGAAACGGTGTTCGTAGTTCTCCTTCTCTTCCGCTTCGGCCGCGATGCGAATCTCTTTCTTGATGGCGGGGTCCGAGACGATGACGAAGCGCCACGGCTGTTGGTTGGCCCCGCTAGGCGCCATTCCGGCTATCGCAATCGCCTGCTCAATCAACTCGACGGGCACGGGCTCCGGCGAGAACTCGCGTACAGTGCGGCGGCGGCGCATCGTCTCCTGAAACCGGCGCAGGGCTTCAAACTGCTGGGCCTCAGGCACACGCTCCCAACGGAGAGGCACAAAGGGCGGGGGCATGACCCTATTTTCGCGCGGGCGCCGGCATGCCGAAGGCGTAAAGCATGGTCCGCGTGCGAACGTAGATGCGGTTGTCGCCGAGCGCGGGTGTCGCGAACACCTCATCATCGAGGTCGTTCACCTTCAACACTTCCCAATCGCCCTGCGCCTTCATCACGGACAATTTTCCCGCCTGACTGATCATGTAGACCTTGCCGTCCGCACCGACCGGAGACGCCCAGTATTGTTCCAATGCTCCGGGAATACGGCCCTGCTTCAGCACATTGCCGGTTTCCGGATCGAGCGTCGTTAGCACGCCGCCGTCCTTCACCATCCATAACACGTTCTTGTACACGAGCGGCGTCGAGCAGTTCGGCAGCGATTTCCGGTAGCGCCACTTGATGTGTGAATTCGTAATGTCGCCGCGTCCGCCGAGCTGGATCGCCATGACCGAGTTCTGCGCCTGGCGATGCATCTTCAAGAACGCCCAATCCCGTTCATCCAGGAAGTTGTCTTTGTTCAGGTCGACATCGGCGACCGCGGCGGCATTCCGCAAACCCACGCCCGCAGCCTCTTCCACGCTCAACTTGCCGTCGCCGTCCTTATCGAATTTCGCGGCAACGGCGGGCCAGTCGTCCACTTCGGGCGGCGTTTCCCGATCGCCGCCGCTTTCCCATGAGTTCAGGTACATGCGGTCCCCGACGATCACGGCGGCGCCTTTCAACTGCCACGCCATTCCGCCTGCCCACCATAGTTTCTTCCCGGTCTTAAGCTCATACCCGGTAGTGATGTAGGCGCCGGGAACGATCAGTTCGGCGGGGCCGTTGGCGGGGCGCCAAACGGTTGGCGTCGCATAGCCGCGAGTGGTTTCTGGGCGGTCCACCTTGTAGCGCACCTTGCCTGTGTTCTTGTCGACGGCGATGTAATAGGACTCTGTATCCTGATCGCAAATCAGAAAGACCATGTCGTCGATGATTGCCGGCGACGAGCCGTGGCCGTTCTGGTTGTTGAACGGCCCCAGGGGCAAGGTCCATAAAGGTTTGCCTTCCACGGAATAGGCCAACAGTCCGTAGTCACCGAAAAAGCTGACAACCATTTTGCCGTCGCTGGCCGGCGTTCCCGAAGCGGGCGAATTCGTCTTCTGAAATGCTTCCTTGCGCGGACGCGGCGACTCCTGTTTCCAAAGGACTTTGCCTGTCGCGCGGTCGAGGGCGATGGTGAACAATGCTTCGAGATCGACAGCCGTGATGAATATTCGCGGACCGGCAAGAATCGGCGAAGAGTGGCCTGGCGGCACGGCGGTCTTCCAGACCACGTTCTTGTCCGGCCCCATTTCGATGGGCAGGTCGCGATCGCCGGTGACGCCGACGGCATTCGGGCCGCGGTATTGCGGCCAGTCCGCGGCCGTGAGTGCGAGCGAGAGGATAAAGAGGTATCGTGTCATGCGCCTGCTACTTCTGGGCAAAGCAGTAAAGGTTCTGGTGCGTGCGGATGAATATGCGGCCATCGACGAAGGCCGGCGTGGCGTTGATCGGTTCGTTCAGCACGTTCACAGTCAGGATCTCCCAGTCCTTGCCCGGCTTGATCACCGCAATCTTGCCTTCCTGCGATGTAGTGTACAGCCGGCCGTCGGCGGCTACGGGAGATGCGTAGTAATCACCGAGCGCACCGGTGATACGGGCCTGTTTCAGCAATTTGCCGGACGACGCGTCGAGCGCAGTCATGATGCCGCCCTCCTTGGTCATGTAGACAATGCCGTCGAAATAGAGCGGCGAAGGCACATTGGGCAGGGATTTGTAATAGCGCCACAACACCGATTTATCGGTCATATCGCCGCGCCCGCCTAGCTTAATGGCATTGACCGCGTTCACCACCGTCCGGCGCCGTTGGTACATTTTCCAGTCACGCTCTTCCACGAATCCGGTGCGGTCCAGATCCATGGCCGCCCAGTCCTTGGTGATGCGATCGTCGGCGATCTCTTCTTTTGTCAATTTACCGTCTTTGTTGGTGTCGCGCGTCTGCAGCACTTCCTTAAACTCGGGCACGTTTTCCTGCGCGCCTTCGTCCGAGCCACCGGCCCAGCCAAGCACATAGACCATATCGCCGTGGATGACGGGTGTAGGTTTCAATTGCCAAGTAAGAGAGTTGACCCACCAGATAGGTTCGCCGGTTTCCACCGAATAGGCCATGAGCGAATAGGAGCCCGCCACCAGCACCTGCAGCGGCTCGCCGGGCGGCTGGTAGAGCACAGGGGTGGAGAAACCGCGCGTGAAGTCGGGCCGTTCGCGGCGCCATTTGCGTTTGCCGGTGTCCTTGTCGAGCGCCATGAAGAACGATCCGCTCTCGGCGTCGATGTTTACAAGGAGTGTCTTGCCGCTCAATACCGGGGACGCACCGAGGCCGAAGGGGTTGTTGATGGGGCCTAAATCGAGTTGCCAGCGTTCCTTCCCGGCCGCGTCGAAGGAGATCAGCCCAAAATCGTTATAGAGCGCGTACACATTCTCGCCGTCGGTGACGGGAGATGGGCTTGCCGGAGTGGATTGCTGATGATGTTCGGCTATGCGCGGGCGCGGGATGGTGCGGCGCCAGTTCTCCTTGCCGGACTTGCGGTCAAGGGCGATCAGGTAGATGCCCTGCTTATCGAAAGCGGAGACAAAGATTTGCGTTTTACTGAAGACCGGCGATGAGTGCCCGGGCGGCAGCGGCGTCCTCCACACCATATTCTGTTGCGGCCCAAAGTAGATGGGAAGGTTCGTTTCATCCGAGATCCCGGAGCTGTTGACGCCGCGGAACTGGGTCCATTCCCCAGCGTGAAGGGCGATCATGGCAAGCACAGCAATTAGTAGGGATCGCGTACGCATAATCTGGACATAATAACCTGCCCGAACGGCAATCCGTTCGGGGGGTTGCCTTCGTATGACGGAAAGAATGCGAATCTGGCAGAAAGCTGGATGGCTAGCCTGGTTGCTAGCGGCGGCCTGGGGGCAGGAGCAGCCAAAACCCGAATTGCCGAAGGTGCACACGAGCATCACGATCAACGCGTCGCCGGTGGAGCCTTCGATCGATCACCGCAACAGGGAAGTCTTTGAGCAGACGCTCTTCTCGCGCGACGACCAGGTTTTTCATCAATTCAATGCGGGCATCAACGCCGGGCAGCACGAAGGCGGCGGGAAGTCGATCGAAATCCGGCGCTTTGGGTTCAATCTCGACCATGGCGGCGTGAACGGCGGCATGAAGATTCTGGTGGACAACATGCAGCAAAACCAGTCCACACAGGGGCACGGGCAGGGGTATTTGGGCAGCTTGAAGAGCCTGACACCGGAACTGGTGCAGGAAGCGAATCTGATTAATGGACCGTTTAGCGCGGAGTATGGTGACTTCAGCGGGCTCGGCGTGGTGCATATCCGGCTGCGTGAGTCGTTGCCGGATCAGTTCACGATTCGAATGCAGGGCGGGTCATTTAACACGGAGCGCGGTTTCTTCGCGTTCAGCCCGGACATCAAGAACGTCGATTCGTTCTTCGCCTATGAAGGGTCGCATACCGGCGGGCCGTTCGTGAAGCCGTTGGGTTACCGGCGCGATAATCTGACCGCGAACATTACGAAGCGGCTGAGCAAACTGCGCAGCGTCGGGTTTAAGTTCAATGGCGGATTGAATCGCTACACGTCGTCCGGGCAGATACCGCTCGACCTGGTGACGTCGGGCGCGATGGATCGGTTTGGCTCTCTCGACGCGGGCGAAGGCGGCAAGATTCGCACGGGCACGGCGGCTATGTACTATCGCCAGGAGATGAAGAACGGTGCGATTTGGAAGCTGGACGGATTCTTCACGCGATCACTGTTCGATCTTTATTCGAACTTCACGTTCTTCCTGAATGATCCGGTGAACGGCGATGCCATTCAGCAGCACGATTCGCGGCTGGTGCAGGGCGCGAACGCGCAATACCTGCTTCCACATAAGACGGGCGCATCGTATTCGTACCTTACCGCCGGCGGCAACTTTCATGCGAATCAGATCAATGTTGGCCTCTATCCGCGGATTGGCCGGACGCCAATCGGCGTCACCACCGCGGCCAACGCCAACGTCATCAACGGCGCCGGCTACGCGCAGGAGAACCTGAGCTTCTTCGCCGGCAAACTGCTGGCGAGCATAGGTATCCGCTACGATACGTTCCGCTTCGACGTGCGCGACCGCGTCGTGCCGGAACAGTCCGCCGTGGAGCCCTCCGCGCGTTGGCAGCCGAAAGCCAGTTTGGCCTGGACGCCGGCGCGCCGCATTCCGGTAACTCTGCACGCCAACTACGGCCGCGGCATCTCATCCATGGACGCGCGCAGCATTCTCACGCGCCGCGATGGGCCCAAAGTGGCGACCACCGATTTCTATGAGACCGGTGTGTCGAGCAACTGGCGGCGCTTCTCGCTGGCGGCGGACCTGTTCTGGATCGACCGCTCGAACGAAATGGTCTATGTGGCCGACGACGGGTCGCTCGAATTTCTGGGCCCGAGCCGCGCGTACGGCGTGGAGACGAAGGCCTCGGTGCAGTTGACGCGGCATGTCGGCGTGAGCGGTGGATTGACGAAGGTCATGAATGCGTTCTATCGCGGGACGTTTCCGCGCGAGTATGTCGACCGGGCGCCACACTTCACAGGCAATGGCGCGTTAACGGTCGCGGGGTGGAAGGGTTGGAGCGGCTCGGCACGCGTGCGGGCCATCAACAGCTACGGGCTCGATCCAGGCGATGGCGCGCCGCGCGCCGCGGGCCATACCGTGTTCGACATGAGCCTGGTGCGGCGGCTGCATCGCAACGCCGATTTCCTGTTCTCGATCGACAACTTCACCAATCGGCGCTATTGCGAGACATAGAACTATATCGAATCGCGCCCCTATGCGGGCGGTAACCCCGCCTATGGCATTCACGGCACGCCCGGGTATCCGATCACTTTCTCGGCCGGACTGACCTTCCGATTCCGCGGGAAGTAAAATCGTAGTTGCATGATCAAAGGAATTGAACATACGGCCATCGCCGCGGCGGACATTGTCACGCTCGCCGACTGGTACGTCCAGATGCTGGGCTTCGAGATTAACTACAAGTCGCCGAACGCGATCTTCGTCCGTGCAGAGAACGGCACCATGCTGGAAATCATCCACGGCGAAGGCGCGCGCCCGGCCAATACGATGAAGACGCCAGGCATCCGCCATCTGGCGCTAACGGTGGACGACTTCGATGCGGCATTCGTCCGCCTGACCGCGCGCGGGGTCCACTTTCTTACGGAACCGTTGGAGAACAAGGGCAATCGCGTAGTGTTTTTCGCGGATCCGGAGGGCAATATCCTGCACTTGCTGCAACGGGCCACTCCGCTGCCCGAGCGCCTGTAGTTACGGCGCGATTTTGTAGGCCGCCATTTCCGTGGCATTGCGCACAAACAACCGGCCGTTGGCGATGGCCGGGACGTTCCAGGTGCGTCCATCGAGCGCCTGGAACTTCGCGAGTTCGCGGTGAACAGTGGGGTCGGCCTTCACAAGAATGACCTCGCCCTGCTCACTCGTGATCACCAGGTGGCCGCTCGCCAGCAGTACTTGACCGTATCCGTAACGGCCGGCTTTCCAGGTAGGCTCGCCGGTCCTGGCGTCGATGCAAGTGAAGATGGCTTCGTCGAAACCGTAGATATAGCCGTTCAGGAAGACGCTCGAGTTGAACCTATTCTTCAGCTTCTTGTTTTCCCAGACGCGGCGGGCACCGTTAGGGCCGATTGCAAGCATCGCGGCGCCATGGCCGTAGCCGGACGAGATGACGACGGTATTGGGACCGGTAATGATGGGCTGGGCGCTGTTGATGTCGTATTCGGTGGTCCACGGGTATTCCCAAAACAGTTTGCCGCTTGCCGCATCGACGCCGACAGCGCGCAGGGCGGTAATCGTAACGATCTGGCGCTTGCCAGCCAGTGTTACAAGCATTGGCGAGGTGTACGAAGTCCTGTCATTGAGCGATGACCAGACGCGGACACCCGTGTTCTTGTTGTATGCGACGATCGACTTGTTGGAGGCACCGCCCGGCTGAACGACCACCGTGTCGTCGACGATGAGCGGCGCCGCCGACATGGCCCACGTGATGTTGTCGGCGCCGTTGTCAGTGAGGATGTTCTTATGCCAAATGACCTTGCCCGTCATTGCGTCGAGCACGAATAATTCACCGGTTGCGCCGAGCGAATAAAGTTTACCTTCATGCCAGGTGGGAGTGGCGCGGGGGCCGGGGCCGCCCATGGACTCCTGGAAGTCGGCATCATACTTGTGGGTCCAGACTTCGCGGCCGTTGGTCACGTCGTAAGCGGCAACCACTTCCTGCCGGCGGCGCTGCTCGATGGTGTAGGCCAAATTGCCCGCAATTACGAAGGATGCCCAGCCTGCCCCGACCGGTTTTCGCCAGAGTTCGGTAAGTTTTCCGCCGGGCCAATCGGTGAGAATTTTTTCGCCCGAAACGCCGTCGCGCGCCGGACCACGGTAATCCGTCCAGAATGAAGCACTTGCGGCGTGAACGATGGGGGGCAGAGTGTCCGGTTTTGTTAGTTCGTTCCTTGGTTCAATCCTCGGTTCTTTCCCGGTTAGTTTCGATGTTTCCTTGGTTTTTTCGGTCGGAATTTCCTTCGCCCTGTCGGCCTCGATTTTCACGGCCAGCTTTTCCGGATTCTGGAAGGTAACGAAGCGCGGAATGCCGCCGCCTTCCATTTCCAGGCGCATTCCTCCGATGATCAAAACCGCAAACCCGGCGACAGCAAGTAAAGGCCCGGCAAAGAGGACCTTGCGCCAGAGCGGCACCTTACGCCGTAGGACCAACCCGGCCAGCAGGAGGGCCGTTGCGGCCACGATCCAGGAAAGCATAGACCCATTATGCGATGTAGGGAATCTGCCAGTAATATAGGAGTCTCATGTCCACAGCGATTGCACCCGAACTCGAGCTACAAGTCCAGGCGTCCCGCGCGGCGCTCGACGCGCACGTGCGCGAAATCATTCAGTGGCACTTTAACCCGGACACCGGGTGCCCGTTCTGGCTGGATTGGGCAAAGAACGCCGGCTGGGATCCACGCAAGGAGGTTCACTGTTACGCCGATCTCGACAAGTTCGGCAACTTCGAGGACGACTGGCTGCGCGGCGGACCGGTGCGCCGCTGGGTGCCCAAGGCGTATGCGGACAAGCCCGTGTATGTGTTCGAGACGGGCGGGTCGACGGGCGTGCCGAAGTCGCGCGTGCAGATCAACGATTTCCGCATCGATTATGAGATGTTCTCGAACACGCTGCCGGACGAGGCATTCCCTCGCGGCTCGGACTGGCTGATGCTGGGGCCCTCCGGTCCACGCCGCTTACGGCTGGCTGTGGAGCATCTGGCGCAGCACCGCGGCGGCATTTCGTTCTGCGTGGACCTGGACCCGCGCTGGGTGATCAAGCTGATCAAACGCGGCGAGATCCGCGAGGCCGAGCTATACAAGCAGCACTGTATCGACCAGGCGTTGACGATCCTTCGCGCCAATAAGGTTGAGTGTATGTTCACCACGCCGAAGCTGCTGGAAGCGTTGTGCGAGAAGATCAACCTGGCCAAGTACGGAATGAAGGGCGTCTTCTGCGGAGGCACCGAGATGACGCCGCAGTTCCACCGTTTCGCGGTGGAGGAGCTGCTGGGACCGGACGTCTACTTTGCGCCGACGTACGGCAATACGCTGATGGGTCTGGCGACGCACCGGGCGCCGGCGAAGGAAGATAACTGGGCGATCATCTACTATCCGCCGGCGCCGCGCGCTGTGCTCGAGGTAGTGCATCCGGACCGCACCGGCGAGCTGGTGCCCTATGGCGGGACCGGCCGTGTGCGGCTGACCACGCTGACCAAAGAGACATTCATTCCGCGCTTCCTGGAGCGCGATGAATGCGAGCGTGAAGCGCCCTGCGCGCAGTATCCCTGGGACGGCGTGCGGAACGTACGGCCGTTCTCACGATTCCAGAAGTCCGTTGTGGAAGGAGTGTACTGATATGGTCCACATACCGATTCTGCGGCAGGGCAAGCCGTACAAATCGATGGACGTCACGAAGGCGTTCCACTATCGCACGGGCGAACAGCTTGCCGAGATCAGCCAGGCGAACATTGGACTGATCCGGCGCGATCTGCTGCGGCAAGGCGAAATGCACGCCATTCTGCAGGGATTCACGACGCGGGAGCTGATCGGCATGGCGAAGAAGGCGGCGAAGCATTTTGCCGAGGACGGTCTGCCGCTCGGCGATTCGATGCAATCACCGGACGAGATTGTGAAGCAGATCACGGGCACGACGGGTTCGCCAAACGTGATGGTGCGCCGCAATATGGAGAAAGTCCGCGGCGTGCTGGATTCGATGGAGACGGTGCTGGCGGGGTTGACGCGGCTTCCCGATCTGGACATGCTGGACCGGGGACATGGCGATATAGGCGGGCGCGCTTTGAGTTTCTTCCCGCGCGGCCATTCGATGGGCGTGATTCTGCCATCCAATTCACCGGGTGTGCATTCGCTCTGGGCACCGGCGATTGCCTTCAAGATTCCGCTGATTCTGAAGCCGGGCGGGTCCGAACCGTGGACGCCGTATCGTATTGTGCAGGCCTATATCAAGGCGGGCGTGCCGGCAGAAGTGTTTGGTTACTATTCGACAAACCACGGCGGCGGCGGTGAGATTCTACGGCAAACCGGCCGCGGCATGCTGTTCGGCGATGTGGGCGCGGCGAAGGCATGGGCCGGCGATCCGCGCATTGAAATTCATGGACCGGGTTATTCGAAGATCGTGCTTGCCGACGAGGGCGCGAAGAACTGGGAGAAGTATCTCGATTTGATGGCCGACTCGATCGCCCAGAATTCGGGACGCTCGTGCGTGAACTGCTCCAGCATCTGGACGACCGCCAACGCGAAGGAGATTGCGGAGGCGCTGGCGGAACGGTTTGCCAAGATCGCGCCGCGTGCCGAAGACGATCCGGAAGCGGCCGTGGCACCGTTCGCTTCGCCCGATATCGCACGGCGCATCTCCGCCATGATCGACGCCGAAATGGAAGGCGTCGAGGACCTGGTGGAGAAGAAGCGCGGCACGCCGCGCGTGGCCGAAAAAGACGGCTGCACGTATGTGCTGCCGGCGATTGTGCAGTGCGCGAAAGAGCACGCGCTGGCGAACCGCGAATTCCTGTTCCCCTATGCGAGCGTCGTGCAGGTGAACGCGGAGGAACTGCCCGATTGCCTGGGCCCGACGCTGGTCTGTTCAGCGATCACCAGCGATAAGGCGCTGCAGCAACGGCTCCTTGCGTCGAACCATATCGGCCGCCTGAACTTCGGGCCGATCTCCACGATGAAGATCAGTTGGGATCAGCCGCACGAAGGCAACCTGTTCGATCATCTCTACGCCAGGCGCGCGTTCCAGAGCGTGCTTGAATCCGTGGCCTGATGCGAATTCTGCACGTCACAGCGGGGGCCGCCAATATGTACTGCGGCTCCTGCATGCGTGACAACGCGCTGGCGGCGGAGTTGAAGCGGCAGGGACACGACGTCGTGCTGATGCCGGTCTACACGCCGACGCTTACCGATGAAGAAAACGTCTCGGACGACCGGGTCTTTTTCGGCGGTATCAGTGTGTATCTGCAGCAGAAATCGACCTTCTTTCGCGGCACACCGCCGTTTGTGGACCGTCTGCTATTCGACAACAACTGGGCACTGCGGCGGGCTTCACAGAAGTCGGTGGTGGTTTCGCCGCTGTTTTTGGGCGAGATGACGGTGGATATGCTGAAGGGCGAGAACGGGCCGATCGCCAAGGAGTTCCGGAAGTTGCGGGAATGGCTGGAGTCGGAAAAGAAGTTCGACGTAATCAACATTCCGTTCACGCTGCTGATCGCGATGGCGGAGCCGTTGCGTCGCGCCGGCAAGGGCGCTCTCATCGTCTGCACGCTGCAGGGCGAGGACCTTTTTCTCGACGGCCTGCCGGAGCCTTACCAGAGCGAGTCGAAACAGCTTATTCGCGAAAGAGTTCCAAACGTCGACCGGTTTCTCGCCGTCAGCCATTACTATGCCGGGTTCATGAGCGGCTACCTGAGCATTCCGCGAGAGAAGATTCGCGTGGTGCCGATCGGGATTTCGCTCGATGGATGTGAGGCGATACCAAAACCCAAACGGGAATTCGTGAAGATAGGCTTCTTCGCCCGCATGGATCCGGCGAAAGGGTTTCACCACTTGTCGGAGGCCTACCGCCTGCTGCGAAAGAGGCCAGGTCTGCCCGCGCTGCGGCTGGAAGCGGCCGGGTACATGCTGCCGGAGCACAAGGAATACTTCGAGAAGGAAAAGGCGGAGCTGGACGCGGCGGGGCTGGGCGGCGAGTTCACCTATCATGGTTCCCTTTCGCGAGAAGAAAAGATGCGGTTCCTGCGGGATGTCGACCTGCTATGCGTGCCCACCGATTACGTCGAGCCGAAGGGTTTGTTTGCGCTGGAAGCGCTGGCGAACGGCACGCCCGTGGTGCTGCCCGCGCACGGCGCATTCCCCGAAATACTGACGCGCACTGGAGGGGGCATACTGGTAAAACCGAAAGACGCGCATGCGCTGGCCGATTCGTTAGAGAATATGATCTGCGATCCCGAAAAAAGGGCAAAGCTGGCGGCCGAAGGCGCGGAAGGAGTTCGCCAGCATTATTCGGCGTCAGCGATGGCCGCGGCGCAGTTGGCGGCATTCGCATAGGGGACATGCTACAAGCACGGGCGATATCCAAGACATATGAATCGGCGGCGGGTCCGGTCCCGGTGTTGGAGAACGTGGAGCTGGATCTGCGGCTCGGCGACGCGCTGTCGATCATGGGCCCATCGGGCAGCGGGAAGAGCACCCTGCTGCATATTCTTGGCATGCTGGATCCGCCCACGAGCGGAGAGTTGCACTTCGACGGCGTGGAGCCGTGGACGCTGAAAGAGACCGAGCAGGCGCGGTTCCGTAACTCGAATATCGGCTTTGTCTTTCAGGATCACTGCCTGCTGCCGCAGTGCACGGTGATTGAAAACGTACTGACGCCGACGCTGATCGGCGAACGCGACGAGAACATGACGATCCGCGCGAAGGAACTGATCGATCGCGCCGGCCTGACGCCCCGCATCGACCATTTTCCCGCGCAACTTTCGGGCGGCGAGAAGCAGCGTGTAGCTATTGCGCGCGCGTTGATACGCAGACCGAAGCTGTTGTTGTGCGATGAGCCGACGGGTAACCTGGATGAAGAGACGGCGTGGCAGGTGCTGGGGCTGCTGGCGGACTTCCAGCAGGAGATGCAAAGCATCCTCGTCATCGTCACACACAGCCCGGCCATCGCATCCGAGTTTCCGCAGCGGTTCGAGATGCACGGCCGGCACCTGCGCAAGAAGGCCTAGAGAATGACGCGGCGGGACCTGACGGAACGCAGCCTACGATACTATTGGCGGACGAACACGGCCGTGGTTGCCGGACTCGCCATCGCCACGGCAACGCTCGCCGGTTCGGCAATCGTAGGCGAATCGGTTCGCGAAAGCCTGCGCGAGATCGCGTTGGGGCGATTGGGGAACGCCGGCACGGCAATCGCCGCGGCACAACCGTTCACCGAAGAACTGGCCCGGCGCGTCGGTCCGGAAGCCGCGCCGATGCTGTTTTTTGAAGCCGTCATGAAGCACCAGGGCACTGGCCGCACGGCGAGCAAAGTGCTGGTGTACGGCGTCGACGACCGGTTCTGGAAGCTGCACAAAATCCCGAACCCGCTACGCGCCGAGCGCGATATCGTTTTCAGCAGTCCGCTGGCCGCCGAATTCAACGCGCAGGATGGCGAAGGGATCCTGCTGCGGATCGAAAAACCAAGCGAAATCCCCCAGGAAACGCTGCATGCCCGCAAGGAACAGTCCGTCCGCACGGCGCGTTTTCGTTATCGCACTTCCCTGCCCGACAGCGGTATCGGAGGCTTCACACTGCAACCGCGGCAAGGGTCGATTCGTGCCGCGTTCGTGAAGCTCGCCACTCTGCAGAAGGAACTGACACTAGAATCCCGCGCCAACGTTCTTGTGCTCTCCGAGGAGCTGCGCAGCGACCTTCCGCTGCTCGGCCACCTCCGATTGGAAGATGTGGGACTGCGCATCACGCGCCCCGCCGCCTGCCGCTGCATGCAACTGGAGAGTCCGTCCGGACTTCTTCGAGACGACCAGGTGCAGCGCGCGCTGGCTACGGGGAGACAGGACGGCCTGCGCGCCGAGGTGTTCCTGATGTACATGGCCAATGCCATTCGAACGCCAACGGCAAGTGTGCCGTACTCGCTGGTGATCGCGCGGGAAGGGATTCCCGAAGGCACCATCGTACTGAACGATTGGACGGCCGGACAGTTGCAGGCCAAGCTCGGGGACACGTTGACGCTCGACTACTACCTGTGGAAGCAGGAGGGCCGGCTGCTCACCGAGTCGTCGACGTTCGTGGTCAACGGCGTCCAGCCGCGCGAAGTGCTCGGCGACCGGCAGATGGCGCCCGAGTACCCCGGTATCTCGGACACTGTCAGCCTCAGCGATTGGGACCCGCCATTCCCCCTCGACCTGAACAAAATCCATCCGCAGGACGAGAAGTATTGGGACGACTACCGCACTACACCCAAAGCCGCGGTTAGTTTGAAGGACGGCCAGCGCCTGTGGCAGACCCGCTTCGGCAAAGTGACGGCCATCCGCTTTTATTCCACCGGCAACACAACCATTCCCACGCTCAACCTGACGCCCAGCACGGACCTCGCGCGCGACGGCATCACGCTGTTGCTGCCGAAGCAACAAGCCGAGGAAGCGTCTCGCGGCACCACCGATTTCGGCGAGTATTTCGGCTACTTCAGCTTCTTCCTGCTGGTTTCCGCGCTGCTGCTCACCGGGCTCTTTTTCCGGCTGGGGATTGAACAGCGGCTGCGGGAGATCGGGCTCTATCAAGCCGTCGGGTTCAACCGCGGCGCGATACGCCGCGTGTTCTTCCGGGAAGGAATTCTGCTCGGAACGGCGGGGGCGGTGCTCGGCACGGTCCTCGGCGCCGGCTATTCCGCGCTCATACTCTACGCGCTACGAACGTGGTGGGTGGACGCTGTGGGAACAACCGGACTCTCTCTGCACTTTTCGGCGGCCCCGTTTACCGCTGCGGTTTTTCAGGGTGTTGTGATGGCGATAATCGTCATCGCGCTCAGTCTGCGGCGTCTGCGCAAATTCTCGCCGCGGCAACTGCTGGCCGGCGTACGGCCCGATACGATCGTCGCAACGCCCGGGTGGCTGCGGATAACCGCATTGGGGCTGCTGGCGGCCGGCATTATTCTTGTCGTGTCGAGCGCGCTGGACAAAATAGCCGCTGACGGCGGGTTTTTTGGCGCGGGCTTCTGCCTGCTGACGGGTGGTGCTCTCTACTGCCGGCTCTGGCTGGAGAGCCCGCGCCTGCAGCCAGTACGGTCACTGTCCGAACTTGCGCTGGCGAGCGCCGCGCAGCAACCAGCACGCAGTTTCCTGACGATTCTTCTGATCGGCCTCGCTGTCTTCCTGCTGGTTGCGCTCGAAGCGTTCCGTCAAAGCCCCGGCCACTTTGACGCCGGCCGGCAATCGGGGACCGGCGGTTTTCCGCTAATAGCCGAGTCGCAATGGCCGATCTATCAGAGCCTGGCGACGAAGGACGGCCGCGCGGCACTGAGCATTGATGAGGACGCGGTGCGCGACATCCAGGTGGCGGAGTTTCGCGTGCGTCCGGGCGAAGACGTAAGCTGCCTGAATCTCTACCAACCGGCCCGGCCGAAGATCGTCGGCGTGCCGCTCGCGTTCCGCAACGAGAATCGGTTCCGCGTCTCTCCGGACGATGCGTGGACGCGGCTCGGCGCGCCGCTGCCCAAGGGCATCATTCCCGCCATGGTCGACGCCAACACAATGCAATATGTGCTGCATAAGCGCGTCGGCGACACGATCGACATCCCGCACGGCGTGGACCCGATTCAATTGCGGATTGTTGGCACGCTCTCCGGCAGTCTCTTCCAAAGCGAAATTCTGATCGCCGAGGAGTCCTTTCTGAAGATCTTTCCCGAAGAGCAGGGGCACCGCCTGTTCTTGATCGACGCATCGGAGGCGATGTGGGGCATGGTGACCACGACTCTCGAAGACCGGCTCTCCGACAGCGGCTTCGACGTCACACCCGCCGGTGACCGGCTAGCGCAATATCACCGCGTGGAAAACACCTATCTATCGACATTCCAGGCGCTGGGAGCGTTGGGCTTGTTGATCGGCACGGTGGGCCTGGCAGCCGTACTGCTGCGCAACGTGCTGGAACGCCGCAGGGAGTTGGCGCTGCTGCGCGCGGTGGGCTACTCGCCGGCCGAGGTGATGCGCATGATCTTCGTCGAGAACGCCGCGCTGCTCGCCGCGGGACTATTTATCGGTACGCTTTGCGCGCTGCTGGCGGTGCTGCCCGTACTGGCGCAGCGAATTCACACGGTGCCGGTGGCGTCGCTGGGGATTCTGTTGGTGATGGTGGCTGCGGTCGGGCTGGCGTCGACATGGATCGCAACAAGGCTCTCCGTACGCGCGCCTTTGCTGGAATCGCTGCGTTCGGAGTAGCATGAGTTGATGCATTTTCGCTCCACATTGGCACTCGTAGCGCTGGCTTTGCCGGTTTGCGCGCAAGACAGGAAACAGATCGAATTGGGTCGCTACCTGGTGGAAAGTATTGGGCAATGCGCCACGTGCCACACGCCGAAGAATGACAAGGGAGAATTGGACAAGTCGAAGTGGCTAAAGGGCGCCATCCTCGATATTCAGCCTCTTGGCTCCGCGCCTCCGAAGTGGCACAAGACGTCGCCGGACCTGACGCCCAGCGGCAAGCTGTGGACTAAGTGGGGCGACGGTGCAATTCTGAGGTACCTGCAAACGGGGCTGAACCCGGGCGGCAAACCGGCGGACCCTCCCATGCCGATGTATAAGTATTCGAATGAGCACGCAGAGGCGGTGCTGGCGTATTTGAAGACGTTGAAGTAGTTGAGGCTTGCGGCGTAGGACAATCTGAATTCGTTGATAATTGTGAGAATGCCTACTGCCGCAAAATGGCCCAAAGTGCTCCCTCCGCTCACCGCCGAGCAGCGCCGAATCAGCGATGATTTCATGAAGCATTGGCATGACCGTCTGCCCGGTGCGTGGTATGGAATTGTCGAAGGGTTTAACCACAAGTTTCCTGTGCGTCACTCGCGGCCCGGGTTTATCTCGACGCTCGAAATCGGCGCTGGACTCGGCGAGCACATCCGCTATGAAAAACTGACACCGGAGCAAGAGAAGAATTACTACGCTCTCGAGCTCCGCGAGAACATGGCCGCGGAGATCCGAAAGAATTTCCCGAAGGTCAACGTCACCGTTGGCGATTGTCAGCAGCAGATGGATTTTCCGGAGGGCTCCATCGACCGCGTTATTGCAGTGCATGTACTGGAGCACCTGCCAAATCTGCCTGGCGCAATTCGCGAGGCGTATCGCCTGATCAACAAGGAGCGCGGCCAGTTCCTGGTCGTTATCCCTACCGAAGGCTCCCTCGCTTATACAATCGCACGCAAGATCTCAGCCGAACGGGAATATAAGAAAAAGTTCGGCGGCGATTATTCCTGGTTCTACAAGCGGGAACACATCAACGTGCCGCACGAAATCTACGAAGAGCTAGCCCCCTACTTCACCGTGGAGAGCAAGTCAACGTTCCCGCTCCCCATTCTGCCGATGCTTTTCTGCAACCTCTGTCTGGGCCTAGCGCTAAAGCCGCGGTCCAAGCCGCTGGTCTAGTTCGCCTCCCGCAACAGCCCCTGATACACGCTCTTCGCCTCGTCGTAGGCGCGCTTCATCTCACCCTGCTCAGTCAGCCGGATTCGCCCGATCTTCTGGTTAAAGCAGCGCTCTACGGCGGCTAGGCACCATTCGATGCTCGCCCTTTCGCGAATCGGCTTGTCGCCCACCATCACCCAGATTGGATTTGTGTGCGACGAGGGCAGGATGCGCAGCGCTACCCACGCGCTCTTATCGATCGCGGCGTTGAACGAGACATCGCGCATCGTGCCGTCCGCGGTAATCTCCTGCGTCGCCACAACATTGCCGTTCACCAGCAATTCCAACGGCACCTTCCGCCCGCCGCCGATCCGCGCGCGCTCCAATTCCCAATACGGCTTCTGATCCACACGCCGGTTGCGGATCGCATTATCCGGCGCTTCACCAAGTAGCGCCGCCACCTTCGCCGTCACCTTCACCGTTCCCGGAGCAGCCAGCTTCACCGTCGAGTCCCCCGCCCCCATCTCCATATTGTTCACGCGGAAGTCGATCAGGTGGCTCTTGCCGTCGGACACATAATTCCGCCCGTCGCGAATACCGATCACCCAGTCGCTGTAATCCAGTTTCGGCTGCCGGACGTAACTTCGCCCCAACCCTACACGGTCACCGTAGATGCACGGAAAATCGGTCTCGCCTGAGATCCGCGCCCGATATCCAGCGTTCAACGTGTGGTACCAGATGTTCAGCTCGTATGTGTACGGTGTATCGACCGTCGATATAAAGTCGGTCAACCCCTGGGTAACCGTGACCACATACTCATTCGCGCCAATCCCGTCAAACGGAGGCAGCTCTTTCGAGGGCAGCTTCGTGTCCTGAATCTGCAATCCCCAACCCGAATGCGCGTAGCCGGTCACCGCGCCCTGCCCCTTCGCCCAACGCATGATCGGCAGCCCCCAAGTCGGCCAGTCCTCTATCCGCTGCGTGCCCGGATAGTCCTGTTCCTTCAGGCCCAGCAGCACAATGTGGCCTGTGTGACTCGACGGATGCCCCGACACCTCGACGTCGTAGCGAATGCGATTGTCGAGCGTCGACACCTTGTTGTCCTTGCCCTCAAAAAACGTCTTCTGGAAATACCATCCCGGTCCCCACGTCAGCACGGAGCCGATCTTCAGATCCTCGCCCGTTACGTGCCGCAGCATGTCCTGCGGATAGACGCCCTCTGTCGGCCGTTCATAGTGCGCGCAGCCCGCCGCGTGGATGTGGTGGTCACCCGAGTACCAGCCCATCTTCGCCAGGTCGATCCAGCGCTCGAGCTGAAATGTCAACTCGCGCTGCGATGTGTCGGTGATCGCAATTTTCCGCGTGCTGGCGCGGTACTCCGGCCCGCGGCCGACGTCGATCGTGTACGAGCCCGGCGGCAGCATCACGAATTCACCATCGGCCCGATAGACCTGCGGATGGAAGAAGAAATCGCCGTTCAGGCGCTTGGTCTGCGGCGGGTAGACGCGCTTCATCTCATCGCGGATCAGGAAACTCGCCGTCGCCGGTTTGCCGTCCACGTCCTTCACCCGGAATACCACCTTCGCGGCCGGTACGGCCGTAAAAAGGATGTCCACCTCGGAGCGGAAGCCCAGGTCCTGCGTCCCTTGACCGACATCGAAGATGAGCTTCGCCTCGCGCTTTCCAGCGTCCTTCGAATAGAGCTGCAAGATTCGATACTCAAGCTCCAGTCCTGAGAGATGCGGTTTCATCGGCTGCTTGTTGAACATCGCGTGATCGATCCAACGCCGCCCCACCGCGCCCGCGGAAGTATTGGCCAACTGACCCGAATTCGGACTCTCCACGGCCAGCACCGCCGTAATCCCCGCCTGGTTATTCACCTTCACCAAAAACGCCCGCCAACCCTGCTCCATCAGCCGAGCCTGTGCCTGTCCCTGCTGCACTTTCACACGGCTCTCCGGGTTGATTTCAATCCCGGCTATGACGTACTTGTCCAGAATCTTCTGTATCGCCTCCACCTGCGCCTTGCCTCCGTTCGGAGTGGCGATCAGTTTCTGGAGTGCGCCCGAATCGGCGCCAGGCAGCGGTTCTCCCACAATCTCCAGCGCCTGCATCACCCGCGATACCTGCGAGGCGAAGGGCTGAAACTCGACTTGCGACACCAGTGGCAATTCTTCGGCATGTAAACAGACGGCGAGTGCGATCAGGGTGAGCGGCTTCATGGGGACGTTGTAACACAATCCGCGCGGCAACGGGCGACGTGCACGGCAATCATCATCTAGGATGTTGAGGAGCGCACCGGCGGAAAGCTGCGCCTCAGCCCCGGCACGCGGCATGGCTCCAATCTGACCGGTCTTGGCAGGCGCGCGCCTGGCCGAAATGGTGCGCTACGCCAGAACCAAAGGGTTCGCACCCCACGAATGTTGAGCAAGGAAAGCGGACCGATCTTTCCGCCGCCCATTGGGGCTTTACTCAGCTGAGTTCCGCGCCGAGTAGGGCGAAGAGATGGGCGGACTATTCGAGAAGCACCGCCAACGAATAACCCGCGCTGGTACGAACGCGCCCGCAACGGGTACAATTCAGAATTCCGGGAAAAGAATGCGGCATCTCATTTCAGCAGGATTCGGACTCGTCGGCGCGCTCGCCCTGGCAGGCATCGCTATCAATCGCGGCGAACCGGTCAACAGCATGTGGCTGGTCATCGCCGCGGTTTGCGTCTACATCTTCGCCTACCGCGTCTACGCCTCCTGGATCGCCGCGAAGGTGATGGCGCTCGACGACAACCGCGCCACGCCCGCCGAACGCCTCCGTAACGGCCACGACTACGAGCCGACAAACAAGTGGATCGTCTTCGGTCACCATTTCGCCGCTATCGCCGGGCCAGGACCGTTAGTCGGGCCGACGCTTGCCGCACAATTCGGCTATTTGCCTGGAACCCTCTGGATCATCATTGGCGCCGTGCTCGGGGGCTGCGTGCAGGATTTCGTCATCCTGTTCTGCTCGATGCGGCGCGATGGCAAATCGCTCGGACAGATGGCCCGCGAAGAGATCGGCCGCGTTGGCGGCTTTACGGCACTCGTCACCGTGCTGCTGATCATGATCATTCTGCTCGCGGTCGTCGCGTTGGTCGTCGTCAACGCGCTCAAAGGCTCGCCATGGGGTACGTTCACTATCGCCGCCACGATGCCCATCGCGATCTTCATGGGCCTCTATCTACGCTATCTCCGTCCCGGCAAAGTGCTCGAAATCTCCGTCATCGGTTTCCTTCTCGTTCTCGGCTCGATCTTCGCCGGCGAGTGGGTCGCGCACTCGCCGGAATGGGCGCCCTGGTTCACTCTCTCCGGGGTCAGCCTCGCGCTCTGTATCATCGTCTATGGCTTCGCCGCCAGCGCGCTGCCCGTCTGGCTGCTCCTCGCTCCTCGTGATTACCTCAGCACCTTCGTCAAATTGGGCGTCGTCATTCTGCTCGGTATCGGTATCCTTTTCGTCCAGCCGCAATTGCAAATGCCCGCGCTAACGCGGTTCATCGACGGGACCGGCCCCGTGTTCGCCGGCGACGTCTTCCCGTTCTGCTTCATCACCATCGCCTGCGGCGCCATCAGTGGGTTCCACTCGCTCATCTCCTCCGGCACCACTCCCAAAATGGTGGCGAAGGAAACCCACGCACTCCCGGTCGGCTACGCGTCGATGCTGCTCGAGAGCTTCGTTGCTATCATGGCGATCGTCAGCGCGTGCGTGCTCGATCCGGGCGTCTACTTTGCCATCAACTCACCCGCCGGTATCGTCGGAACAACGGCCGACACCGCCGTGAAAACGATTGCCGCCTGGGGTTTCCCGGTAACGGCGGACCAGATGGCGGCGCTCGCCAAAAGCGTCGGCGAAGAAACTCTGTTCTATCGCACCGGTGGCGCGCCGTCACTGGCTCTCGGTATGGCGCACATCTTCGCCAAGGGCGGCGGAGGCGAAAGGCTGCTGGCGTTTTGGTATCACTTCGCAATCATGTTTGAGGCCCTGTTTATCCTCACCGTAATCGACGCCGGCACTCGCGTCGGCCGTTTCATGCTGCAGGACCTGCTCGGCCAGTTCTATGCACCTCTAGGCCGCACAAGCTGGATGCCCGGCGTCATCGGATCGAGCGCCGCCATCGTCCTAAGCTGGGGTTATTTTCTCTATCAGGGCGTGCGCGATCCCCTCGGCGGCATCAATTCCCTGTGGCCGCTGTTCGGCATTGCCAATCAGCTTCTCGCCATTATCGCCCTCTGCCTTAGCACTACCGTGCTGATCAAAATGCACGGCAGGAAGTACATCTGGATTCCGCTCGTTCCAATGGCCTGGCTGGGCACGGTGACATTCAGCTCTGCGCTGATGAAAATCTTCTCCGCTCATCCACGCATTGGTTTCCTGTCGGCGGCGGAGATGCTCGAAAAACAGCTTTCCACGGGCAAATTAACGCCGGCACAAATCGAGTCCACCAGAACGCTGATCTTCAACAACTATCTTGACGCCTTCGTCTGCGGGCTGTTCCTGGTGCTGGTGTCGACGATCCTCATCGATTCGGCGCGCCAGTGGATCGGCCTGCTCCAGGGCACGCGCACCGATAAGAGCACAGAGACGCCGTTTCTTCCCAGTACGTTGCGTCCGGAGGAGATCTAACGATGGCCACACTACGCCAGTTGGGCCAAACAATCCTCGCGATCCTGCGCGAGCTGGCGGATGAAAACGCCTACCGCCGCCATCTGAAAGTCCACGGCCGCGTAAACACAGCAGAAGAGTACCGCCGCTTTCAGGCCGAGCATTTCCGCGCCAAATACCAGCGCGCCAAGTGCTGCTAATACGTTCGCAAAGTTCCCCCTTGCGCCGGGCGGCTCGTGCCGAACCCGCCTCCGCCCCGCACAAGGATAGAGGGCCGAATAGGGTTTTAGGCTGAGCGAGTTACCCAGCAATAGCCGTGGCGCAAGATCGTCTGGATCTCGCCGCCAAGGTTAAACAGCTTCACCTTCCGGCGAAGACGCTGGATGTGCACGTCCAGGGTGCGTGTCCGCACTCCGCCCGTGTACCCCCAAATCGTGCTAAGCAAGTACTCACGAGTTAAGCATTGTCCCGCGTGTTCACGAAGCAATTGAAGCAGCTCGGCTTCTTTCTTGGTCAGGTGGAGGGAGCCAGTGAACTCGGGGATAGCCATGGCAGTTGATAACATTGGGTACATCTCCTCACTTGTGTTACGGGGGAAACAGCCTCAAGGTTTCAACTTCGTAATCTTTGAAATTTTACCTACGCAGCCACCGTTCCAATCTGAATAAGTTTTGGTACTTCTAGTACCATTGCTGGCTCTTCCGGTTCCACACCGCAGGCCCAAAGGAACGTGTGTTCCATCTGTCGGCACGCGCCGTGGCAGTATAGTTTGCGAAAGGCACTTCGTGCCCAATCCGCCGTCGGGTTTGACGTCAACGCGCTTACCGACTCCGCCGTCTGCCGCACACATTGCAGGCACTCCGATCCTGTGGAATCACAGTCTTCCGGATAATAACCTGCGGTCACAGACGTACCCATGTCACGATTCTCCCCATGCAAGGCGTTTTCACTTTTTAAATTTGTGGTGCGTTTACAGTTGTACTGCACTTTACCCTATACGGCATAGACCGCTGAGGTGGAGGGACTTAAGGTCTTGTGGGGGAATGCCGCCCCCCTCGATTGGGGGGAGTTTTCAAACTTCTGTACCGGTCACCACCCGCAGCACCCAGTCCGCCACGCACACCGGCTTTTCTTGTCCCTCCGCCTCTACCGTCACTTGCCACACGACCTCGACTCCCCCCGGCCGCACTCCGCAACCGAGGAGCGAAAAGTGGCCGCGAATCCTGCTCCCGGCCCGTACTGGCGCGGGAAAGCGGACCTTGTTCAGCCCGTAATTAATCGTTGCCGATTGACCGATTTGGAGGGCGAATGCTTCGGCCGCCATTCGCGAGAGGAGGCTGAGGGTGAGGAATCCGTGAGCAATGGTAGTACCCCAAGGACTCTGCTCCTTCGCGCGATCTGTATCGACATGAATCCATTGGCGATCGCCGGAAACGGCGGCGAAGGAATCGATCATTTCCTGCGGAACGGCGAACCAGGAACTGGCGGCAACCTCTGGCCCGCCGGCCAGAGACTGCAGTTCATCGAGAGAGGCTATGACGCGGGGCACCTACTAGAAATACCGCAAACAGGCCGCATCGGAGGTGCGTTTTTTGTGCAAAAACCATGCACAAAGTGGGTATAAAAGCACCAAAACCATGCACCAGACTGCATACACGCCAACAAGCCCAAAGTCCGGCCTCTGCCCGGCGATGAATGCGTAAACCACTGCGGCTCCATGGATTAGCGGCAAATGGAGCAAGTAAAAGAAGAGCGGTACGCGCCCAAACAAAACGACGTGTTTCCAGACTCCGGAAACCGTATCCGGCAGGCGGCTGAACAGGAGGAGTGCCGGCCCCAGTGTCATGAGGATGTACAAGAGGGAGGGTGGATACTTCAGGCAGTTGAAGTACGAGTACACTCCCCCCGCCCAAGGCCGCGGATCGCCATAAAAATTGGCGAGTCGAAGGGTGAGGAACAGCGCGGTTGCGGCGAGGCCGATACGTGCTACCTTCGCTTTGTCGCGGAAGACCAGCCCGAACCCATAGCCGGCAAAGAGGATAGCGATCCAGGGCAGCAGTGGATACTGCGGGAAAAATATATATCCCGGCGCGATCTCCATGTTCTTCCGGTCATGCAGAATCCGCCACAACCACCCGAAGTGGCCGAACTGCTCGGCGTGGATTCCGTCGGTGAGGTTGTGCAGGAAGATCACCACAACTCCAGCAAGAGCAATTGCTTGCGCGGAAATCCTCAAGCGGATCGCGAGCGCGAGAAAGACCATCGCCCAGCCGATTGCCCAGATCACCTGGCCAACGCTGTAGTGGTAATCGAAATTGAAGAACCAGCCGAAACAGCGCACCCACGTGAGTTCAAGGAACACGAGCCATAACCCGCGTGTGGCGAGGAAGTAGCTCAATTCGCTCGGGGATTTGCGTTCCGCCTGGAGCCAGGCGCTGGTTCCGGCGAGGAAGACGAACACGGGCGCGCAGAAGTGCGAGATCCAGCGCGTGAGGAAGAGCGACGGCCAGGTTTTGGCAGGGTCCATCGGGTCGACAGAGAGATCGCCGAAGAAGTCGCGCGTGTGGTCGAGCGCCATCAGGAGGATGACCATACCGCGCAGCAGGTCTATCGAATCGAGGCGCTCGGAACGTCCCGTCACGCGAACTGCTGAAAGAACTGCCATGAGCGTGCGGCGCAGAGATCCCAGCGGTATCGCTGCGCGACGACGCGTCCCGATTCGGCAACTTCGGCGGCTGTCGATGGAGAGAGCAGCAGCTTGTCGAGACCGTCGCGAATGTCCGCCGGGCTGTGCGGATCGACATGCACAGCGCCGCCGCCGGTGATTTCCGGCATGCAGGAGTTGTTGGAGGTGAGGACAGGTACGCCGGCGGCCATCGCCTGCGCGACCGGAAAGCCGAATCCTTCGTATAGCGACGGGTATGCGAACACCGAAGCCGCGCGGGTGAGGCCGGGCAACTCCGCTTCCGGAACATAGCCCAGGTAGCGCACGCCGGGGAGGCCGGAGAGGATGCGCTTCGACGTCGTGCCGGCGGCCCAACCCATCGGCCCAGCGAACACGAGTTCCACCTCATCACGCACCGGCTGCGGCAGCAGCAAGTAGGCATCGAGCAGCGCGTCGAGGTTCTTACGCGGCTCAATCGTTCCAACGTGGAGGATGAATTGTTTGGAGAGTTTCCAATGCGTCCGAACACGCGAAGCATCGGCATCGGTGACCTTGAAGTAAATTTCAGGCACACCGGAATGGATAGCCACGATTTTTTCGGGCTTCAGGTTGAGGACGCGGATGGCGTCCTGCCGTGTGTTTTCGCTTACGGCGATGAGGCCGTCGGCGCGATTGAGGATGCGTTCCGCGAATCGTTTGTCGGCCTGGATATTGCCCGCGGTATGGAACTCGGGCGTCAGCCAACTGGTCATATCGTGCACGGTAGCAGTGAGAGCCATGCCCTTCACGCCGCCGTGAACCTGGTTGGTGACGTGGAAAACCTGAGCGTTGCGAGTGGCCATTCTGCGCGTGAGAGCGAAGTGATTGGACGCCAGCAGCCACGCAATGCGCGGCGCGGTGTGAACCAGGCTCATCACGGACGATTCATGCGTCAACTCGCCGACATTGCGAATGAACGGATAGGCGTCGACGGAGTGTTCACTGGAGGCGCGTTGGAGCGCCTGGATCCAGTGATAGAGATAGTTCTTCACTCCCGCACTGCGTAGCAGCAGTGGAGATGCATCGACGGAGATCCGCATCGTTGATTAACCGGAGACCTGTTATCCTACCGCATCCCGGGCTGCCGTGGCGGACACCTCAATCATATCGCCGGCTTCTCCGAATTTTTGGCAGGCCTGCGCGGGGTCAATATTCCGGAGAAGACCGGTCAGGACAGCGCCGGCGCCTACCTCCACCCACTGCGTCACACCGTTGGCGATCAGAAGGCGCATCGATTCCATCCACCGAACGGGATTCGGTACCTGCTGATATAAGCCTTCGCGGGCATCCGCGCCGGTTGTGACGACTCGGGCCTGGTAGTTGTTGACGAGAGGGATCGAGAGGTCAGAGAACGGCGCGGCGTCGAGGTCAACCTTCAACTGCTCCTGCGCGGGACGCATCAGCGGGCAATGGAAAGGTGCGCTGACAGGCAGAGCGATGGCTCGTTTGGCGCCGGCAGCTTTGGCGAGATCCATGGCCCGGCCAACCGCTCCTGCGTGTCCGGCGATGACGATCTGGTCCGGCGAATTGAGGTTCGCCGCAGTGACAACTTCGCCTTGTGCGGCCTCGACCAGCACTTCGTCAAGTTTCCCTTCGGGCAATTTCAGCAACGCGGCCATCGCCCCGACACCTTGCGGCACAGCCTGCTGCATGTACTGGCCACGCTTGCGAGCAATTTGAACCGCGGTCGCGAACGGCAGCGCGCCGGCAGCCACGAGGGCGGAGTACTCGCCGAGGCTGTGGCCGGCGACGAAATCCGGCTGAAGACCCCGTTCCGAAAGTACCCTCCAGGCGGCTATCGATACGGTGAGCAGAGCGGGCTGGGTGTTTTCGGTCTTCTTCAGCTCTTCGTCCGGTCCGGTGAAGCAGAGATGGGAAAGGGAAAAGCCGAGCGCTTCGCCGGCCTCGTCGAACACGGACTTCGCGGCGGGCGACGATTCATAGAGCGATTTCCCCATCCCGGTGTACTGAGAGCCTTGTCCGGGGAACAAAAATGCGGTTTTTGCCATGAAATTCCAGTTTATCCAAGCCCTTAGCGGCGATGGGGGTAACCTGCTGGCAACGCGCCGCCATCTTTTCCATTAAGCTTTAGTATCAGGAGCGCCATTCGTGTCCCTTTCCGAAATCTGCGTACGCCGTCCCGTGTTCGCATTCATGCTGGTGATGTTCCTTGTCACGCTGGGTGTTTTCAGCTTCCTTGACCTCGGCGTCGACCTCTTCCCGCGCACCGATCCGGCAACGGTTTATGTTCGTGTGAAACTCCCGGGCGCGAGCCCTGAAGAAGTGGTATCGCAGATTGTTCTGCCGCTCGAGGAGACCGTCGCGTCGGTGAGCGGCATTGAGGAAATTCGGGCGATGGTGAGCGAAGGCGGCGCGTCGCTCATCGTCACATTCGTGCTGGAGCGCGACATCGGCGCGGCGGTGGAAGATGTCCGCGAAAAGGTTTCGGCGGCGATGCGTAAGCTGCCGCCGAATGTGCTGCCTCCGACAGTGGCGAAAGCCGATCCGGACAATGACGCCATCGTGACGCTCGCGGTACATGGTAAGCGGCCGGTGCGTGAGTTGACGGAAATCGCGGACAAACAGGTCCGGCGGGCGCTCGAAACGATTGACGGTGTCGGCGCGATGGACGTGATCGGTGGACAACTCCGGCAGATAAACGTGTTCCTCGACATCGACAAGATGAATGCGTACAACCTGAGCGCGCAGGAAGTGGAGAGGGCGCTACGGACGGAGAACGTGGAGACGCCGGGCGGCCGCATCGTGCGCGGGACGGCGGAGTTGGGCGTGCGGACGATGGGCCGGCTGGATCATGTGGATGAGTTCGGCGCAATCATCGTGAAGAATGTCGGCGGCGCTCCGATTCGGATTCGCGATGTCGGGTATGCGGAAGATTCCTTCGCCGAGCGGCGCAGTTTTGCGATGTATCAGGGCCAGCCGGCGGTGACGCTGGAGATTCGCCGGCAGATCGGCACCAACACGGTAAAAGTGGTGGACGCCATTATTTCGCGGCTGGAGGAAGTCAACAAGGCGCTGCCGCCGGGTGTGGAAATATCGATGGTGAAAGAGCAGGCGACCTACATCCGGAAGTCGGTGGAGGCGCTGGAGGAGCACCTGATTCTTGGCAGCTTCCTGGCCGGGATGATCGTCTTCCTGTTCATTCGCGATTGGCGAACAGTGCTGATCAGCTTCGTCGCGATCCCGACCTCGATTCTGGCGACGTTCACGGTACTGCGGCTGCTGGATTACACGTTGAATTCGATGACGCTGCTGGGATTGACGCTGGCGGTGGGCATCGTTATCGATGACGCGATTATCGTCATCGAGAACATTTACCGGCACCTGGACGAGTACGATGTGACGCCGGTACAGGCGGCGATTGAAGCGACGCAGGAGATTTCGCTGGCCGTAATCGCGACTACGCTGTCGCTGGTCATCATCTTCGTGCCGATCGCCTTCATCACGGGCTTCGCGCGGAAGTATTTAAACCAGTTCGGCTGGACGATGTCGATTTCGATTCTGATCTCGATGCTTGTGGCGTTCACGCTGACCCCGGCATTGAGCTCGCGGCTGCTCAGGCGCAAGGCTCCCAGCGAGAAGAAGCCGTCGCACGACCAGCACTATTCGATCTTCGACAAGCCGTATACGAAGGTGTTGAAGTGGTCGTTGAGCCACCAGTGGGTATTGCTGACAGTTTGCGCCCTGGTGTTCTATTCAACATTCCCGCTCTACAAGAAGATCGGGCGCGACTGGATGCCGCAGGAAGATCAAAGCGAGTTGGGCGTCTTCATCGAGATGCCCGAGGGTTCTTCGCTGACGGCGACGGAGCGTGTGACAAAGGCTCTTTCCGACAAGTTTTTGAATATACCCGGCGTCCGGGCGGTGGTGCCGGCGTCATCGACGATGGGTATTGAGCGCGTGACGATGGCGTTTATCACGGTACTGCTGGACCCGCCGGAAAAGCGGGCGCCGATTCTGGAGATGGGCAACAAGATTCGCGCGGCATCGGTGGATTATGCGTACGCGCGTCCGCGCGTGAACTTCCCGAACGTGCTGGGCGGCCGTGAGACATTCGCGCCGATCCGCGCGATGCTGCTGGGCCCGGACATTCGGACGCTGGTGCAGTATGGCAAGGAGTTCAACCAGGAGTTGTTGAAGGAGCCGTCGATTACGGACGTGAAGGTGAACCTGAACCTGAACAACCCCGAACTGCAGGTGAATATCGACCGGCAGTTAGCGTCGGACCTTGGCGTCCGGGTGGCCGATATTGCGGGCGCGGTGCGGTTGTTGATGTCGGGTGAGGATCAGATTTCGACGTTCAAGGAAGGGTCGGAACAGTATCCGGTGATGATGCGGCTGTTGAATTCGCAGCGGGACTCGACGGAGGTCCTGGGCCGGCTGCTGGTGCCGAGCGCGACGCGCGGGCTGATCCGGCTGGATTCGATCGCGAAACTGGAGCACGGGCTTGGGCCGAGCCGTATCGACCGTTACGCGCGCCAGTTCGGTGTCGGCATTTATGGAAACGTAGCGAACACGTCGTCGTTGAACGAAGCGGCGGCGGCTTCGCAGGCGATCTTTAAGCAGATTGAGTTGCCGCCGGGTTATTCGGTGCGGTTCTCCGGCCAGGTGAAGGTGCTGGAAGAGACCACGAATAACATGCTGCTGGCGATCGGGCTCGCGAGTATCTTCATGTACATGGTGCTGGCGGCGCAGTTTGAGAGCCTGGTGCACCCGTTCATTATCCTGACGACGCTTCCGCTGTCGATTCCGTTTGCGTTGCTCTCGTTGATGGCGACCGGGCGTTCGCTGAATCTGTTCAGCGCTCTGGGCGTACTACTGCTGTTGGGCATCGTGAAGAAGAACGGTATCTTGCAGATCGACTACATGAACCATCTGCGCGAAAAAGGCGTGCCGATCCGGGATGCGATTATCGAGGCGAACCGGGTACGGTTACGGCCTATCTTAATGACAACGTTCTCCATCATCGCCGGACTGTTGCCAACGGCATTTGGAACTGGCGCAGGCGCTTCACAACGGTCGGCGATTGCGGTGACGATTATCGGCGGGCAGACACTTTGCTTGCTGCTTACTTTGCTGCTGGTGCCGATTGGGTACGACATCGCGGAGAAGCTGCGCCTTGGGGCCTTGTTCGGTAAGAAGACGCCTGGTGCGGACAGGCCGGCGCCGTCGGTGGTGGCTGGGGATTAGCCCGCACGCTCCGTCATTGAATTGTCACCGCCACTACTCGCCACGTGTCGAGTATGAATACAAGGGACGACGGATTGGACAAGTCGATGCGCCTTGGCCGCGCGGCGACCCGGTACTTGTGTAGCACGACCCGAAGAAGCCCGGTCGAGCGACGATCAAACCCGGCGGGGCTGGTTGGGACAGTTCGGGATTCACTTCGATTAGTTTCACAAGCTAAAACCGAAGGGACAATCCAACGGTAAGATTATCCAGCCGCCCCCTCTCGCCGAAATGCTTAGAGACCCAGCGGGTGTATCGCAAGTTCGGCGCAATCGTGAGCGCCGGGACGCGAAACGGGAATTCGACATCGGCCACCAGGCCTGCGACGGCCAGGCGTTCGGACCCATCGACACGAAAGACATTGGTGTAGCCGCCCGGTGTGCCAAACCCCGGGTTCACCACTAACTTCGATGTGAGCCGGCTAGGAGTCACCACGGACGCCACGCCGCCTATTCCCGGACGAACGTGCTTGGCCAGCCTCCACTCGGCGACGACAGGCAATTCCCAGCGGTTTGCCGTCAGATAGAGGGCGTAGGAGGAACCTCGATCATTTGAGGTGTAGTCGAAACTGATCCGCTGCCACGCGGGTGTAATTCGCAGCGCGAAGCGTGGCGCGACTGGAATCCGGAGCGAAAGGCCGAGGATCGCGCGCCGGCCCGCCGATTCCAACTGAGTGCAGGCGGTTCCGCCGCAATCGATTGGCGAATACTGGCGCACGCGGTACGGAGTGACGGCGGGCCAGGACGCGTGCGCGCCAAACTCAGGCCTCTCGGCCCAGGCGGCAAACATGGAAAAGAACAGAAGGTACCGCACACCCACATTTTCGCAGCGAACCAGGCGTGACCAGCGTAACGGCGATTTATCCATTGACAACTATATCGGATTCCGCTATAACGAAATCCGACTATGAAACCGGCCGCCGATGACTTTCTCCCGCTTGCCCCAGCCATGCTGCACATCCTGCTTTCCCTGGCGGCGGAAGACATGCACGGCTACGGAATCATGCAGGAGGTGGCGCGGCAATCGGATGGCCGGTATAAGCTGGGGCCGGGCACTCTCTACGACAACTTACAGAGGTTGATGAAGCAGGGGCTGGTGCAGGAAGCAGGCGCCGGAAGCGAAGATTCGCGGCGCCGCTACTACCGGCTGAGTTCGCTGGGGAGACGGGTGCTTTCGGCCGAGATCGAGCGGCTGGAGGCAGTGGTGAACGAAGCCCGGCTGTATCTCACTCCGCCGAAAACCAGGAGGGCCTGATGCTTCGCTATTTGTACGTACGCATTCTCGCGCTCCATCCGGCCGTGTTCCGGCATCGCTTCGGCAGCGAGATGCTCGACATTTTCGATGACGAGGGCCAGCCGCTGTCCCTTGTCGCCGACGGATTCGTATCGCTTTTTCGGCAGTGGGCCTTCCGCGGTGAGTATCGGCGGCCTATCCCGGCAGGGGCGATTCCAGCAGGCGTTATGGATGTTCCCTATTTCCAGGTGATCGAGCCTTATAAGCCACGCCCGAGGACGATGGTGCAGAGCGGTCTTCTCGCGATGGCGATACTCATTGCGATGATCTCGCTGATAGGCTGATAGGCAAGGGCGGCCGCGCGAAGACGTTTCTGATCGGCTCACATCATCCAAGTCCGCATGTGCTGCCCGTAGACCGGGCGTCAGTCGAGGGTACCGGCCTGGACACGAAAGTCATTGCCGGCACGCCTCCCGAGGACCCGCTGCTTGCGATCGCGAGAGTGTACTTCAAAATCGTACGCGTGCTTGAATCGTTCGATGCGGATCGGGACTTCATCATTTCCAAGCCAGAGATGGCGAACGCTCCGGCGGCGCTACGGAGACTCGACATCAATCGGGATGGCACATTGAGCGCGGAAGAGTGCGGGTTTTCGGCGGGCGCGAGCTCGCGGCTTCCGGCGGACCTGGTGGAACGTGCGCGCAGTGCATTCATGCGGATTAATCCCGTCCTCGCGGCGCTCGATTCCGATGGGGATGGCATGATCTCGGAGGCGGAAATTACCGGCAGCGTGGCCGCGTTGAAAAAACTGGACCGCAATGGCGACGATGCCCTGGCTCCGCACGAGATTCTTCCGGCCAGGGACGTGGCGAGCGCGGCTTTTGTCATCGTCCAACTGGATGCCGACGGCGACGGGCGGATATCGCAAGCGGAAAGGGACGCCGAGGCCGCGAAGACAGTGCGGGAACTGTTGATTGGCGCGGACCGGAATCAGGACGGTCTCGCCACGGAAGAGGAGCTCGCCGGAGAGATTCGCCTGCGAAGGGAGCGCAAGCTGCAGTTCGACCGCGCCCGCGGCGCGGCCGGACTTCGATAGCTCGCTAAAACTTCTTCAACCCTTCGAGCAGCGACCGCGTATCGCCATGCCCCGCGTGCTTCACCGAATGTACCGGTTTCCAGTTGTCGTTCATCGCCCCGATATAGAGCGCGTTCTTCTGCTCGGTGCCCATCAGGATCACCGTGAAGTGCCGGTCCGGGTAGGCGAGGGCGCGGTACTGCAGGTCCTTGCCTTCCTTCCAGTGGTCATTCGCCGGCGGGCCTAATTTGCGCACGACGGCGTAGTAGTCGTCCGCGGCCGTGAACCCGAGATCTTCCTGCAGCACGACCTGATACTCGACGCGGTCTCCTCGCGAATACGACACGACGCCGTAGACGACGAAGATCACCGCCAGGATCCCGCCGATGATGTATAGAGCCATCTTCGATTCGCCCGCGTCGCCAAGCCGGACGCCGTACGCCATGGCGGGAGTGGGGATGGCTTCGTCGGCGACGGGCTCGGGGGACGACGGCCCTTTCGGCATGGAGATGATGCGGCGCTCGTGCGGCCGCAGGATTCCGGCAGTGTATTCAAGCTCACGGGAGAGTCCGACAATCATCACCGGCTCATCCACCTGCGACACAGCGCTGAGGAAGCGCCGCGGCACCCAGATCTCCATGTCCGCCTTCGTGTTGTGAACGAGGATCTCCGACCATGTCGTTTCCCGCAGCCGCCACTCGTTGTGCTCGATGTTCAGGATGGGCGGGTAGAATGAAAACGCGCGTCCGCTGTGATGACCTTCCAGCTCGGGGATCGCGTTTGCGGACATGCCTTACTTTACCGGTTTCCGAGGTTCAGCACCAACACGCCGAACAGGATCATCCCGACGCCGATGAACTTGTTCCTGGTGAGCGGTTCCTTGAAAACGAGCCTCGACCAGATGAGCGTCCACAGGTACCCGAGCGAGACCATCGGATAGAGAATCGTCAACTCGCCGCTCTTCACCGCCACGGTGTACATGCCGAACGAAGTGAGATAAATCATGATTCCGGCCGGCAGGCGCCAGTTCGTCAATACACCCTTCACCGTGCGTTCCAGGCGGTCCGCGCCGGCCTTCAGGAAGATTGCGCCGAAGGAACCGACAAACGAGGCGAACAGGACCAGCAGAATCGAGGAAAGGGGCGTCCTCAAGCGTCCTTTTCCTTCCGGCCGAGGACGGCGACTCCGAGGACGATAAAGACGAGACCGGCGAGTTTGAAGGCGTTGACCGATTCGCCCAATAGAAAGACCGAAAGGATGGTTACCCAGACGTAAGTGAGCGCGATGATTGGATAGAGGACCGATAACTCGCCGTAGCGCAATGCCAGAACCAGCAGCAAAGTACTGAGGCCGTAACACGCCAACCCGCCAAAGAGCGGCAGGTTCGTCAAAATCTTCCAGGCGATCAACGGCGCTTGCGCGATTGGCGACCCGCCGGACGGATCGAGCAGCGGCGGCATCATCGTCGTACCGCGCTTGATCAGCATCTGCGCGGTCGCGCCGAGAATAGTGCAGGCGACCACCATCGTGTTGCCTTTTACACGGTTTTTATGAGACTTTTCGGGGGACACGCTCACGGCAATTCTCCTATCATACCAGCGGTCGCAAGTCTCATTTTTTCTTTTTCTTGGGGTCGGCCTTCTTGGTTTTCGGACCGCCGATTTGGAAGACTTCGACGGCGTCGGAGGCGGGCTGCGCGGCGGCGCCGGGGGTCGCCGGAGAGGGCGGCGTTGGCTCCGGCGGCGGCGTGAGCTGAATCTCGGCGGGCGCGCAAGATCCGGCCTCCACCAGGAACGCCGCGACCGCGGTCCACTTCTGTCCTTCGCGCTTTTCGAGCTGGTGGGCCTTTGTCGCCGGGTCGGCATGGAGGCGCCATGCGGCGCTGGGAGCGCGATCGAATCTGACGTTCGCGGGAGGCGCGGTTGTAATTTGCAAGATACTCCAACTGTCGCCGCCGGTCTTTGACTCCAGGAGCGCGTATCTGCCTCCTTCGCCGGACTGGGCGCGATCCACGAGCACCTTGCCTTCGGTGGCGCTGGTGAAGTGGAATTTCTCAATCGAGCCTACGTGCGCGTCGCCGAAGACGGGGCGCTGCCGCCAGGTTTTGCCGCCGTCGGAGGTGACGAGAAAGAAGGGATCGCGAGGCAGCGCGGAGACGATCTGGCCGCTGACCCAGCCATTGGCGAGATCAAAGAATTGCATCTGATCCAGCGCGGCCTGACGGATGCGCGGATGGCTCTCCACCCACGTTTTACCGCCGTCCTCGCTAGTAAGGACGACCGAGGAAAGCGTGGTGGATTCGGTGTGCAGATTCCCGGCAAGCACCATGCGGCCGGTGAGTACTTCCAGGCCGGCGAGTTCCAGGTAGACTGGGCACGGCGCGTCGGCCGTGCAGCTCATACCGAGGCCTTGGATATCCTCTTCGGTACAGGAAACCGGTATTCGAATCGGCTTTCCCTCGTAAACGAGCGGCACCGGGGCAGGGGCCGGTTTTTCCGTTTGGGCGGGAGCGGAAAATATCAACAGGACAAATGCAGCCAGTTGACGCATCATAAACATTATGCGCATACGGCTGCGTGTTCCCAAGGACGGCGATCCGTCCGTCACGAGGAACCGCTCTACCTCTACGAGTGGTAACGAAATGCCTTCGCAAACTCCCGGAATCGTTTATTGGTTTCAGAATCTATTCCGCAAGCCACCGGCGCCGGCGGCGGCGCCCCCGGCCGAGCCGCCACCGGGCTTCGACAAGCGTTGGACGGCGTATGGCAGCGCGCGGTACTTACAAGAGGGGCGGCTGTGCGTGCGGCGGCATGGTGACTGGCAGGCAGAGTATCTGTACGATGTATTCGCGGCGGGGCGGCGGCAGCAGGTTCGCGTAGTGATGCCGGAAACGGACGTAGCGCGCTGGGAGCGGGAGCACGACAAACGCATGCCGGAAGCGGCGCGGCAGCGGCTGGTGAAGCAAACGCTGGAAGCACTGATCGACCTGGGGCGCGTTCCTACGGCAATTACGGTCAGCGCCTCGGAGATACAGGGTTCGGGGGGATAGGCGCGCCGCGGCGCGCGCTGGCAACGATGGGCGCGGCGAGCACGGGCGCGGGGACCGGCTCCTCCACCACCACCTTCTTCGGCCGCGCGTCGAGCTTCTTGTACAGTAAGTCCAGCCGCACCTTGGCGTATTTCGGCGTGCCGGGCTTCACTCCGGTTTCGAGCACTTCTTCCTCGGTCAACTCGTGTTCCACCATCAGGTACTTCTGCAGATGATTCTTCAGGCGGTCCTGCACCAGGCGCGCGTCGCTCTTATAGAGCAGGTAGAGTATCTGCGCTCCGGAACCCTTCGACGCCGCGGCGAACACCTTCGAAGGCCGCGTGAGCGTGGGGGATTTCAGATCCTTCTCCAGCTTCTTCACCGATTCCTCCAGCTTCTTCCACGCGCTGACTTCGGCGGTGGTAAGCTGGCAGGTCTTCGTGAGCGCGGCACGGTCGCTCTTGCCGAGTTTTTCGGTAAGGACGCTGAGGAAAAGAGAGAGGTTATCGACCGGGAATTCGAGCTCCAGCGGCACGTTCATGCGCGCCTTTTGCAACTTGTGCAGACCGGAATGATTCACCTTGTCACCCTTTAGCGCCGGGCAGAAGAGGGGCAGCAGCGCTTCGTCATCGAGCAATTTGACGATGTCGGCCGAATTGGCTTCGTTGGCGACATTGCGCAGCTCGCGGCCGAGCGCTTCGGCGGGAATCTTCTGCTCCAGCTTCAGCTCGCGCACGTTTTGATACTGGTTCTGCGTCTTCTCGCTGAGGGCGAAGCCCATGCGGATGCGGTAACGGAAGAGGCGGAACATACGGGACGGATCGTCGTAGAGCGTGTACTTGCCGGCAATGCGGAGCTCCTTATTCTGCACGTCTCCGATGCCATTGGCGGGGTCGACGAGCAGGCCGCGCGACTGGCGGTTGAGCGACATGGCGATGGCGTTGATGGTGAAGTCACGGCAGAGGAGATCCTCGTGGATCGTGGCGGGAGAGATCTGGGGCTTCGAGGCGGGCTTGGTGTAGACTTCCTTGCGCGCCATGCCGATGCGCACGGTGACGTGATGCGGGAAATGGAGGTCGGCCAGGTTGCGGCGCGCGTCGGTATCGCCGAGCGTCGCGCCCCCCTTCTTGGCGATAGTCTTGGCGAGGGCGATGGCATTGCCCTCAACAGTGAAGTCCAAATCGCGGATGGGGAAGCCGCCCAGCATATCGCGCAGCGCGGCGCCCGTCAGGTAAAGGGCGATATTGGCCTCATTGGCCGCCGTCTGCACTACGTGGAAAGCCACCATCTGCGGTGCATTCAGGTGGCTTTCGACCATGAACATGTAGTCACTCATCGATTCACTCCATCTCCGTTTCGCGCGGGCACAAAAGTCGCCATCAAGCGCGAGGATGATGCTTATCCACAACCGCCCGCAATCTGCCGCGGGCAACGTGTGTGTAGATCTGGGTTGTACCTATGTCGGCGTGGCCGAGCATGGTCTGTAGGCTGCGAAGGTCCGCCCCGCCTTCGAGCAAATGGGTAGCAAAGGTATGCCGCAACACGTGCGGGCTGAGGTTATGAAACAGGCCGCATTTCCGGCCATGCGCGGCGAGTAATTTCCAGAATGCCTGCCGGGTCATCTTCGATCCCCGGCCGGTGACGAACAGATAGCGGCTGGCGCGCCCCGCGAGGATGGCTGGACGGCCTTGCGCAACATAGGCTTCGATGGCGGCAATGGCCTGCTGACCCATCGGAACCAACCGCTGCTTATTCCCTTTCCCGGTGACTCGCACGTAACCGAGGGAAAGGTTCAAATCGTTTAACTCCACCGCGCATAGCTCCGATACGCGCAGGCCGCTGGCGTAGACAAGCTGCAGCATGGCGCGGTCCCGGATGCCGAGCGGCTTATCGGCCGGCGGTGCATTGAGCAACTTATCGAGATCGCCGGTGTTCAGATAATGCGGCAACGCCTTTCCGGCCTTGGGAGCGGCGAGTAAGTCCGCGGGATTGCCCTCCATGATCTTTTCCCGCTGTAAATGGCGATAGAAGTTGCGGAGCGTAGTGAGATGGCGGGCGACGCTGCGTCCGGTCAAACCGGATGCGTAGAGGGAATCTAGGTAGGACTGGACATGCGCCTGCGTGTCGGGAACCGACACATCCGCGCCACCCGAGAAAGCGGCAAATCGCTCCAGATCCCGGGCGTATGAGGTTACCGAATTCGGCGCCAATCCCTTTTCCATCCGGCAAAAGTCAAGAAAAAGACGGACTTGCACTGCCAGCGAACCCAAACGGGCCATTCTGTCAATGATACAATAATGCGGAAAATGTTTGAAAGCGGTATGCGCGCGGCGTGAGCGGATCGACCAACAAACGTGTCCGGGTGCTGCGATTTGAGCGGGAACCGGTCGACGGCTTCGTGCACCCCCAAACCTTTCAGACACCCGCCGGGATTGAGATGCTGACGCGGGACGGGAACATCCTGGCGCTCCCCTACTCGGAGGTAAAAGTCCTGTGTTTTGTTCAAGATTTCGATGAGGCCCTGCCCGAATTAAACAACCGGACCTTCGCCAGCCGGCCGAAGTCGAGCGGCCTATGGGTGCGGATGATCTTCCGGGACGGGGCGATTCTGGACGGGATTTTGCCAAATAGCCTGCTAAATCTGGAGCCGCACGGATTTACCGTTACGCCGCCGGATCTGGCGGTCTCGCCGCAGAGGGTCTTTGTGCCGAGGGCGGCGCTGCGGAATATACACGTACTGGCGGTGGTGGGCAGTGGGCTGGGGCGGTCAAAAAAGCCGGACGAACGGCAGATTTCGATCTTCGATAACTAATCCGGCTTCAGCCGTTTGGCGTTGGCGGGCGGGGCGAAGACCTTATCGTCGATCTTCGGATCGTTCACGGCAACGTGTTCTGAGTACATCTCGAAGATTTTATTGCCGTCGCGGAAGCGGACGATGCTCCATGGCCACTTGACGCCTCCGATGTCGCGGTACTTGTTATAGACCGTGGTTTCCTCGATGCGCCGTTTGGAGTCCGGATCGCGGCGATAAAAGACCTGGCGGATCGGCATGTGCGTGGTGCGATGGAAGTAGACGGTAACGGAGCGATTCTCGCCGTCGGTAATGTCGACGATCTCGACGGGGTTATTGTCGAAGACGGCCGTCTCCTTAAACTCGAATATCATGCCAAGCTCATCCATGCGGTAACGAAGGATATAGAAGATGTTATGCATCATCGTATCGATGTACCGCTCATACTGTCCCGCGGGCAGCGGGCGGATACCGCGAAACGATATCTGAACGCCTTCCGTATCGGTAAATAGATAGGCGTAGTCTTCCTCCTTCTTGCCGAACGACTGGCGCTCCCTGATATTGATCTGGCCAGTGCCCGGCTTTTCGTACTTGGTGTAGACACGCGCCGTGGCGAGGCCGTTCAATTGCTCGCGGTAAAAGGAATAGAGGCGGCCCTGCTCCACGCGATTGGTCATCGACATGTATTTCGCGCCGCCGAGCGCGGCCAGCGCCTGGTCGGCGATGGCGCGTCCGCGCTGCGTGGCCGGCTGCGCGCCGGCAAGGGCAGTTACAAGCAGGATCAGTCCAAGTGACCGCACTATTTCATGATCTCCTCAGGTTTGACGCCCGTATTCGCAGTGATGGTTTCGTATTTGATTTCGCTGGCCTTTTTGCCGCCCTGGTTGATCTCGACCAGGAACGGCGCTTTTACTCCGCCGCCGATATCGCGAATGTCCTTGTATATCGATTCCACGTCCGAAGGACCCTGCGGGCCCATCATTTTATAACTCAGTTTAGCGGGGAGGCCGGTGGCCGCATCCATGGTGAGAGTGGCTGCGTTGCCGCTCTTATCCGTGATCTCGACGGCCGTGTCGGAGATGGCGTTGACGGTGCGGTCGGCATTGCGATCGCTAAGCAGCAGAGTGAACATGTTGCGGAACATCTCCTCGGTGATCTGCTTGGCGACCGGCGAAGGCATGGGCATCGGACCCGGCGCGTTTGGCGCCTGGAATGTGCCGGTCTTACCGTCCCATTTCACCAGCACCTTTCCGAAGGGCAATTCCTGCTCCTGGCGAAGCTGATTGGGAGAGATGAAGAGCGTCTTCTGCTTTACGGCCAGGTTGCCGAGTGTGGCGTTGGCGGTCATCGTCACATCCCTGACGTTGGCGAGGTTCTCGGCGCCGCCGGCGGCCTGCTGCATGCGCGCAAGGATCTGTTTGCCCTTGGCCAGAGTGGCGCCGGAAACCTGCGCTTTGTCTGCGGCCGGCTCCTTCACCTTCAGCGCCAGTTTTGCGATGGGCAGCTTCAGGTCCGTAAGCGGCGTCTTGAATTCGGCGGTGTTGCCGATGGTGACGATGACGAACTTGGAGGGGTCGATGTACTGCTTGGCGACACGAAGAACGTCGGCCTTGGTGACAGAGGCGATCGCCTTTTGGTACTGCACCAGATAGTCCTTCGGATAACCGTAGTAATCGTAACGGAACAGGCGGGAGAGTGTCTTTTGCGGGCGGTCGAAGTTAAAGACGAAACTGTTGATGACTTTGTCTTTCGCCGTGGCGACTTCTTCGTCCGTCACGCCGCTCGCGCGGATTTTCTCGATCTCCTGCAGGATGGTCTGGATCGTGTGGACGGTGGATTCGGTCTTTGTCGAAGCGCTGATCTGGAAAGTGCCCGGGTGCAGATAATCCGCGCCCCAGCCGCCGCCGATGTTGTATGCATAGCCCAGTTCGGTGCGGACTTTGCGGAACAGGCGGGAATCAAAACCGCCAGCCAGAATGTCGGAGAGGACTTCGAGTGCCGGATAATCTTTGTCGCTGTAGAGACCGCCGAGGTGACCGATG
Organism: Acidobacteriota bacterium; assembly: GCA_016185425.1. Classification (GTDB taxonomy): domain Bacteria; phylum Acidobacteriota; class Terriglobia; order Bryobacterales; family Bryobacteraceae. The sequence goes on from JACPNQ010000032.1 coordinate 58,285, forward strand.
GTAAGGAAAGTCTGGCTGACTTCGGGCTTGTCGCCGGAGTAGATACCGGGCGTGGCCTGATGAGTAAGCTTCGGGAACACGGGCACCGGGTTGGCGGGCGGCGTCCAGTTGCCGAGCACCTGCTCCAGACGCGCCCGCATGGCGGCCTTGTCGAAGTCGCCGGAGACGGAGAACATCATGTTGGCTGGATGGTAGTAGCGCTTGTAGAAGTCGATCAGATCGGCGCGGCTAATCGCGTCGAGCGTCTCGTATTCCACCTCGCGGCCGAAGGGCGTATCGCGGCCATAGACGGTGGTCTGGAACTCATTGCGGTTCACTTCGTCGGCGTCGTCATAACGGCGGGCGATGGCGCTGCGGAACTGCGTCTTGAGTAAATCGATCTTGTCCTGGCGAAACTCAGGCTGGGAGAGGAGGTCAAAATAGACGCCGAGAACTTCGTCGATATTCTCCTTCAGACAGTTGAAGGAGAACGTGGCGACTTCGTTCTGAACGCCCGATTCCACAGCGGCCGCTATGTTTTCCAACTGCTCGTCGATCTGGTCGCCGGTCTTGTCCTTGGAGCCGCCGGTGCGCATGACGGTGGTCATGATTTCGGACAGGCCCGCTTTGCCGCCGGGGTCCAGCAGGCCGCCGGTGCGAACCAGCGCCGTGCCGCTGATAAACGGCAGCGTGTGGTTCTCCAGAAGATAGACCTTGAGTCCGTTCTTGAGCGTGAAGACTTCGACCTCGGGTATCTTCACATCGGCGAGCTTGCCGAACTTCAAGTTCTTCCAGGCGCCGACCTGAAGCTGGCCGGGCTTGGCGGGCACTGGCTTGGGGGCCGCGCCCTGGCCGAATGCGGCGAGACTCGCGATGAGGAGGGATAGGTTGCGCATTTACTTGGTCTCTTCCTTCTTCGGCTGCACCGTCACGCCGACCGTCTTGTTACTTGGGAGCAGATACGTCTTGGCAACGCGCTGGACGTCGGCGGGCGTGACTTTGTCCAGCTCCTCCAGATCGGTAAACATTTTGCGCCAGTCGCCGTAAGTCATCCAGTTGGACGCCAGGGCACCGGCGAGGCCTGAGTTACTATCGAGCGCGCGCAACAATCCGGCGCGCATCTTCACCTTCACGCGCTTTACGGTCGGTTCGTCGACGCCGTCCTTTTGCACGCGGGCGATGATTTCGTCCCACGACTTTTCCAGATCGTCCGCTGTCTTGCCCTGGTTGGGTACACCGAAATAGAGGAACAGATTCGGATACTTGCCGCCTGGGAATTGCGGGATTGTCTGCAGCCCGAGGGCAATCTTCTTGTCACGCACCATCTCCTTATAGAGAATGCTGGTTCGGCCGCTGGAGAGCACACCATTCAAAACGTCGATTGCGGCGTCGTCGGCGTGAGTGCCGTCGGGCCGATGATAGGCGATGACGACGAGCGGCTGCGAGGGATCCTCGACAGTGACGCGTTTGATGCCGATCTGCTGCGGCTCCCTGGTGACCAGACGCGGCGGCAGCGGCGCGGCGGGGATGGGCCCGAAGTACTTCTCGGCGAGGCGCTTGATTTCAGCCGGGTTCACGTCACCGACGATGCCGATGCACATGTTACCGGGGACGTAGTAAGTCTTGTGGAACTCGGCGCCGCCCTTGGCGCGGAGGTTTTCGATGTCGCTGGCCCAGCCGATAAAGTTGCGATAGGGGTGCGCCGTGAACGAGGTAGTGAGCAATGCTTCGATCAGCTTCCCTTGCGCGCCCGATTCCACGCGCATGCGGCGCTCCTCGCGAACCACGTCACGTTCCTTGTAAAACTCGCGGAAGACAGGCCGGGCGGTCCATTCCGACTGGAGCGCGAACCAGAGCTCGGTGCGATTGGCGGGAAGGCTGTAGAAATAGTTGGTGTAGTCAAGCGCGGTGGATGCATTGAAGCCGACGCCGCCGTTGCGTTCGATCTCCTTGGTGAAGGCATTTTGGTCGACAAAGCTGTTGGCTTTCTCGATCGCCTTGTCTAAGGTGGCCTTCAGGCGCTCGAGTTGCGCGCTGCTGGCACGGCGGCCCTTCACGCGCTCCTCTTCCAACTTGTCGTAGGCGGCTTCTACCGCCTGCAGCGCCTTTTCCTCTTCGGGCCAGTTCTTGGTGCCGAGGGAGACAGTTCCCTTCCCGATCATGTGTTCAAACATGTGAGCGGTAGAGGAGGCGTTGGCGGGGTCATTCGCCGCGCCGGAATCGACGTGGAGGTGGAAGGAAACCACCGGGGCTTCGTGCCGTTCCATGACGATGAAATGCAGGCCGTTGGCGAGGGTGAATTCTGTTACACGCTTCTCAAAATCAGCTAGGTTCTGGCCGTGCAGACATACGGCGGCCAGTAGTGGGAAAAAGACCAGGGGACGCATCGTTCGACTCTTACCTTGATGGTACCGTTTAATTACGGAAATCTGTAATTTCCGGACACGAGGAGTCCTCGTCGCCGGTCAAAGTATCCTCCTGGCGAGTTTCTACGAATGCGCGCCGCTCCACGGCGGCGGGTCGCTGGCCGGGAAAGAGGCCATACTCGCGTCGTCCACGATCGTTTCCCGTTTCAGCCACTTGTCCCGGCGGCATCCGCGCCAGGCGGCGAAGCCGATGGCGGCGGCGCCGCCAAGGAGAAGCAGCGTCGAATACAGTTTCGCCATTGAGGACTCGAATTCTCTGTACTTGGGTTGGACCATGCCGCCATGCCTCCTTTGGTTGGCAGATGGCGGCTTCCCGGGCAGCGTTACCAGGATTTACTCGTAGCGCAGAGCTTCCACCGGGTCCAGCCTGGCGGCTTTGTTGGCGGGCCAGATGCCGAAGAACAGTCCCACTCCGACCGAGACGGCCACACCGGCGGCGACGGCCCAAAGAGGCACTGCGGTGGGGAGGTTGGGAAACACAAGAGCCGCGGCCCGGGAGATCACCCAGCCGAGTCCGATGCCGAGGAAGCCGCCGAGCACCGTAAGCACGACGGCTTCCGTCAGGAACTGGATAATGATGTCGCGACGCCGTGCGCCCAGGGCCTTGCGCGTGCCTATCTCCTTCGTCCGTTCCGTAACGCTCACCAGCATGATGTTCATGACGCCGATACCGCCCACGAGCAAGCCGATCGAGCTGAGCACGACCATCACAATAGCGATCATCGACACGACGCCGCGGAACTGTTCGACGAGTTGTTCGGCTGTGGAGATGGAGAAGTTATCGGGTTTGGCGAGGGGAACGCGGCGCTCCAGGCGCATGATCGCGCGCACCTCGTCCATCGCGGCGGGTACGTGTCCCTGCTTGGCGGAGACGATGATCATGTGCTCCTTCGCCGACGGGAACATCTTGTGCATCGTGAAGTAGGGCAGCATCATGCGGCGATCTTCCTGGCCGGGCATCGACTGCGCGGGACGTATCATGACCCCGATGACTTCAAACGAATGCCCGTCAAGTTCCACCCATTTGCCGAGGCCGCTGGTTGTTTGGAACCACGCCTTGCCCAGATCCTCTCCGATGACGACGACGGGCATGTGGTGCAGGTTTTCGGCTTCGGTGAAGAAGCGGCCTTCCTTCATCTCCACGCCGCTATTCACGTAGCCCGGATAGGTACCGCCGATCTGGATCTGGAATGCGTCAATGCCTTTGTATTTCGCGCGATGGAGGCCATTCCAGTCGGGGAACAGGTAGGGACTGACGGACTCCACGTTGGCGCCGCGGTCTTTGAGGGCTATCGCATTCGCAAGGGTTAGCGGCCGGCGCATGCGCTCCTCCATGGAGCGCGGGCCGAAGCTCATCGGCGAATCCCACTTGGTGACGATCAGGTTGTCGGTGCCGAAGCTGCGGAGCACGCCGGTGATGGAGGAGTCGAGCCCGGCCAGTATCGAGCCGACGCCGATCACGGTGCTGGTGCCGATGATGACGCCGAGCACGGTGAGAAACGCGCGGAGTTTGTGAGCGCGCAGCGTGTCGAACGCCAACTGCACTCCAAACCAGATTCGCGTGAATTCGTTCTTCATTTGTCCGCCCGCAACGCTTCGATGGGATCGAGCTTCGATGCCTGCCGCGCGGGATAGATTCCGAAGAACAGGCCGACCATGGTCGAGAGCCCGACGGAGATGAACACCGCGCTGTACGGCACGGCCATCGGCACCGAGGTTGTGTTGCGGACGACGATGGCGACCATCCACGCCAGCGTCACGCCGATTAGTCCTCCCATTCCCGACAGTACGGAGGACTCCACCAGGAACTGGTTCAGGATGTCCAGGCGGCGCGCGCCGACGCTCTTGCGAATGCCGATCTCATGCGTCCGCTCCGTTACCACGGCGAGCATGATGTTCATGATCACCACGCCGCCCACCACCATGAAGACGCTGACGATCGCGACCGCGGTGGCGGCGATGGCGCCTGTCATGCGATCCCACGCCGCCACCAGCGAGTCGGAAGAAAAGATGCCGAAATTGTCGGCCTCGCCAGGCCGTACGTGGCGCCAGGCGCGCAGCAGGCTGCGCACTTCGTCCTGCGCCTGTTCGAGGTGTTCACGGTCCTGCGCGAGTGCCGCGTAGCCGATGCCCGTACGCGCGCCGAACATTTTGAAATACGTCTCGGCGGGGATAATCACGAAGCGATCGCGCGACTGGCCGAAGACGCTTCCCTGCTCCTTCGCCACGCCGACAACCGTGAAAGGCCGCCCCTGCACTTGAATCACCTTGCCAATCGGATCCACCGCCGGGAAGAAGCGCTCCTTCACCTCGTGGCCGATCACCGCGGAAAGTGTGTGGCGCTTGTCGTCCGATTCGGAGAGAAACCGGCCGATGGCAATTTGCGTGTTGGTGATGACGCCGACGTTCGCACTGACGCCTCGCAGATCGATGCCCTCCACGCGCTCCGCGCCGTAAGTAGTAGCGGCCTGCCGGCTTATCTCCATCCCCACTTCGCGCAGCAGCTTCGACTGCTGGCGAATAAAATCAAATTCCTCGCGCGTCAGTTGCGGATTCTTCCGCTGCATCTCCAAAAACTTCTTCGGATCCCACTGGCCGATCATCACCATGCGCCGTACGCGGAATCCGTCGACGCCCATGTCGGCCACGGTGTTAGCGATGTAGTCGTCCATGCCGCGGATCACCGACATCACCGCAATCAGCGTGGTTGTGGCTAAAATGATGCCTAAAAGTGTCAAAAAACTGCGCAATTTGCTCGCGCGGAGGGAGCTGACCGCGACTCGAGCCGCTTCCGCAAAGGAGGCATTCGCCGGATGGACCATGGGAACCTATGACCCAGACGAAGTTATTAGCCCTTTTGTTCCCTATATTTGCGAGCGCCACTCGAGAATGGCTTCGTCGGCCCAGAATCGGGGTTTTTCACGCGCCAAAAACGCAACATGCCCGCCATGCTCCGGCGCAAGTAGCTGAATCAGCGGATTTTCCTTTATGGCTGGGTGCCCGTAGACGGCGAAAGGCACCAACGGGTCGTCCTGGGCGGTGACGAGTAATGTGGGCACTCGGATTTGGGAGAGCATATTCTGCGCCGATTGGGTCCTGTAGTAATTCGGCGCGTCGCCGAAACCAAAATGCGGGGCGGTGATGCGGTCGTCGAAGTCGTAAACGGTGCGGATGATATCGACGTTGGTGCTTTCGAAGATCGGATGGAATGCCTCAGGTTGCAGGCGGCGGCGTTCGGCGAGCCGTTCCCGCATGCGGGTGACGAAGCGCTCCTGATAGAGGTAGTTCGACGGCTTCCCCAACGCGACGACGCAACCGGCGAGATCGATCGGCGCCGATACGCCGACAACCGAATGCAACAATTCCGATCTTTGCGCCCCAAGTTCGCCGGCGAGTTTCAACGCCTGGTTTCCGCCAAGGGAATAACCGATCAGCGTTACCGGACCTTGTCCGCGGAGCGATTCGATATAGACGCGCAAGTCTGCGGTGAGTCCGGCATGGTAGAGCGTGGCGCACCAGCCTTCGGTTCCGCCGCAGCCGCGAATATTTACACGATGGACTTCGTAACCGGAGCGCAGAGCGTTCCACGCCATCGACCGCATGTAACCGCCCTCGCTGGAACCCTCCAGGCCGTGCACCAAAACGAAAATTCCTTGCGCAGACCCGGCCGGACGCTGGACCACCACGCGGATGGCGACGCCCGGCTCGGTGTCAAAACGGCACTCCACTACCGGAATCGAAGCGAGCTCCTTGAAACGCGGCCAGAAATTGGAGGCGACTGTCGCCAGGTGCGGATTGGCGAACAGAGGAACAAAGGGGCGCAAACTGACAGTGTAGCCGAGGCTAGTCCGTGCCTGTTCGTTTACTCAATTCTTCAGTGAAAATGATCGCTTCCGCCAGGTCTTTCATCGGGCGGCGTAAACGGCGGCTCTCGTTACGGAGCTGCAGGTAAGCATCCTCTTCGGATAGCCCGTGCCGGCGTTGAATGATGCCTTTGGCGCGCTCAACGACCTTGCGCTCCTCCAGCTTCCGCTTCATCTCCTGGGTTTCTTCCTTCAGGCGGACGTTTTCTTCGGCGAGCTTGGATTTGGCCAGCGCTCCGGCCATCTGCTCTCCGATAAACGTCAGAAGGGAAACCTCTTCCGGCGCGTGACGATGAACTTCCCGGTGATGGACGTTGATGACGCCGATCAGTTCCCCGCCAGTCAACAGCGGTACGGACAGGAACGATTCGTAGGTATCTTCCACGAGTCCGCGGAACTTCTTGAACCGCTTATCTTGTTGGGCGTTTTCGGACAATACGACCACTGCTTTGTGTTCGGCTACCCAACCGGTGATGCCTTCACCGATCTTCATCCGCAGATTGCCGATTTCGGCAGTATGCGGGACTTGCGAAGCACACAGAACGATTTCGTTCGTCTCCTTTTCGAACAGATAAACAAGACAGGCGTCACATTCGGTTACTTGAACCGCTAACCCAATGATTTCGCCGAGCATTTCATCGAGCGATCGCTCGCTGGCCACAATGCTGCTAACACGGTGGAGGAGGGATACTTGGGGTGGAGGAATGTCTGTAGTCGTCATAGACACACCTCCAGCGTACGAGTGCGGCGTGGCATGGTCCAATCGAAAAAAGTTATTACCCTCATGGTCCTCGCACTAGGTATCGGCGCAGCGCGGGCGGAAACGCGCTGGACGGCCGTGGAGGGCGATGGTTACACCGTGGTTACAGACGCGGGAGCGGGCGCGGCGGCGAAGATGGCCGTTCGCATCGAACAGATGCGCGCCTTACTGGGCGGCCCGGTGAAAACGTTACCGTTGCGCGTGGTTTTGTTGAGCCAGCCAACGCTCTTTGCCGCGCTGCGTCCGTCGGAGACGGCGGGCGGATTCTATCAATCGAGCGCGGACGACGATTGGGTAGTGGTCCGGTGGGGACGGCCGGACAGCGAACGGGCGATGTCGCATGAGATCGTCCATGCGTTCCTGGAGCACCACGGGCCGCGCCGCCCGCTCTGGCTGGAGGAAGGGCTGGCGGAGTTTTACTCAACCGCCGCTCTGGATGCGAAGGGCTGGACGATTGGAACGCCCATCGAATCGCATGTGCGCGTGCTGAACGACGGCCGGTGGCTCGGCGAGAGGGAGTTTCTGGAAGCTGCGTTTGACTCCCCGCTCAGAGACGAAGGATCGCGCGAGGGAAAGTTCTACGCACAGAGTTGGGCGCTTGTCCACTTTCTGCTTACGGCGCCTGGCGTGCGCGAGAAATCTCCGGAGCTCTTCACCGCGCTCGCCGATGGCGCTCCGTTCGCCCGCGCCTGCGAACGTGCGTTTGGGATGCGGCAGGGCTTGCTGCTGGATGCCGCGCGGCGCGCCGTGGAACAACGGCGGTTCGCCACAGCACGAATTACGGCGGGTACGGTCTCCCGGCCGGCTGGAGTTCCGGCGGCGCTCGCGGCGGAGGAAGCAAACGCGCTGTTGGTTGCGTTGGCGCTTGCGGCGGGAAAACCGGATGTCGCGCGGCGGATGGCGGCTTCGCCCGTCCAACGCGGGTTGCTCGCGTTGGCCGATGGAAACCGCGCCGCGGCGGAACGCCTGTTTGAAGAAGCGGTCGCGAACGGCAGCAAGAACGCCGCGCCCTATTTTGAGCTGGCCATGCTGCTCCGCGAAGAGCGCCGCGAACTGACGCGCGTGCCTGCACTGCTCCGCGCCGCCATTGAACGCAATCCGAACCATGCGGAAGCGCACTTTCTGCTCGGTCTGCGGGCGGCCGCGGCTGGCGACGACGAGGGGGCAATCGACTATTTCCAAACAGCGGCGCGCATCCTGCCGCGACAGGCAAGTTTCTGGCACGCCCTGGCTCTGTCGTTGGAGCGCACCGGACGGATGGCGGAGGCGAGCCACGCGGCCATGCGCTGCCGGCAGGCGGCGCGCAATGCCGCCGAGCGCGAAATGGCGGCGGCAATCGAACGGTTGATTCGCCAGCCGGAGGCGCCGTTGCCCGCCTCTGGTAAGCCCGCGGTGCACGTCCCTGATGGCTGGCGCGGGTTGCGCGGTGACACATCGGCGGACGGCGAGCTGGTGGCCTTTCATTGCGAATCGACACCACCCGTCGCACACATTGTCACCGGCCGGGAACGTCTGGAGCTCAGAGTCGAAAAGCCGTCGGCGATTCGCATCGGCGGAACCGGCTCGGTGCGGCACACACTGCCATGCGGTGAGATGAAGGCCGCCGTGCGCGTCGAGTATATCGGCCGGACAAAGGAGCTGACGGCGATCGAGTTCCGATAGCGCCCGTGCCGCCGCGCGTGGTCTCCTGGTCGATATGGAACCTTGGCTTGCCGGCCGCTTCGCCGGCCTCTCGCCGATACCGCGCCTTCTCTGCTGTTCATTGGAGCAGTCGCTGGCCGATGTCATTCGTTGGACCGATGCGTTGACCGATGACCAGGTCTGGCACGAGCCGTACGAGAAATCGAGTGTGGGATTTCAACTGCGCCACCTTGCGGGAAGTGTGGACCGGTTGCTGACCTATGCGAAAGAAGAGAGTCTGAGCGGCGAGCAGCTCGCTTTTCTACGCACGGAAGCCGAGCCGGGTGCAAGTAAGGCGGCGTTGATAGCCGACCTGCACCGCTCCTACGAGGCCGCGACCGCATTCGCCCAGCCGGCGAAGGATCTTAACGCGCCGCGATTCATCGGACGGCAACGGCTGGAAACGCCGCTCGGCGTATTGCTTGGGCACATTGCAGAACACACGCAGCGCCACACGGGCCAGTTGATCGTGTTGGCCCGGTTGGTTGTAATAGCAAAGACTGCCTATAGCAGCCATAGGTGAAACGATCTGGCTCGTGGAATGACTCGCGGATAGCCTGAGGTCATGCAACGAGCCATTCTCACCTTTGCACTCGCCGGCGCGCTGGCCTTCGCACAGAAACCGGTGCTGACCACGAACGGCGGTGTGCCCGTCGGCGACAATCAGAACTCAAAAACGGCCGGTGACAACGGGCCCGTGCTGCTCGAAGATATTCACCTGATCGAAAAACTCGCCAGTTTTGACCGCGAGCGGATCCCGGAGCGCGTAGTGCATGCGCGCGGCGCGGGCGCCTACGGCGAGTTTGTCTCGGCCGGCGATTTTTCCGCCTTCACGCGGGCTTCGTTTCTGCGCTCGGCGGGCCGGAAGACGCCTGTCTTTGTCCGGTTTTCCACCGTGATCCACGGCAGCGGCTCCCCGGAAGTCGCGCGCGATCCCCGCGGCTTTGCAACGAAATTTTATACCGAAGAAGGCAACTATGACATCGTCGGCAACCACCTTCCCGTGTTCTTCATTCGCGACGCCATCAAGTTTCCGGACATGGTCCATTCGCTGAAGCCGTCGCCGGTCACCAATAAGCAGGACCCCAACCGCTTCTTCGATTTCTTCAGCCACGTGCCGGAGTCCACGCAGATGCTGACCTTCGTCTACTCCGATCACGGCATCCCCGCCAACTACCGCCAGATGGACGGATTTGGCGTGCACGCTTTCAAATGGGTAAGTGCCGCCGGGGAGGTCCGCTACGTCAAGTACACCTGGAAATCGCAACAAGGCGTAAAGAATCTGACCAATGCCGAAGCCGCGCAAGTAGTGGCGAAGGACTGGGCGCAGGCGACGACGGACCTATACACGGAAATCGGCAAAGGCAACTATCCGAAATGGGATCTGTACGTGCAGATGATCGCGCCCGATCAGCTCGATTCGTTCTCGTTCAATCCGCTCGACGCGACGAAGATATGGCCCGAGTCGATGGCGAAGCCGGTGAAGATTGGCACGATGACGCTGAATCGCATGCCGCAGAGTTTCTACGAGGAGACGGAGCAGAGCGCCTTCTCGCCCGGCAACCTAGTTCCGGGCATTGAAGCGAGCGAGGACCGCCTGTTGCAGGGCCGTCTGTTCAGCTACTTCGACACGCAGCGCCACCGCTTGGGCGCGAACTTCCAGCAGCTCGCCATCAACCGCCCCGCGTCGGCATCCGGCAACCACAACCAGGATGGCGCGCTCAGCCAGCGTGGCCAAAAAGGCGACGTCAACTATCAGCCGAGTGAAGCCGACGCACGCACCTATCGCGACGACAACCAATTCCGCTACTCACGCGCGAAACTGAGCGGGACCACCGTGCAGCAGCCCATCGCCAAGCAAAATAACTTCCAGCAGGCCGGCGAGCTCTATCGCAGCTTCACCCCGGCCGAACGCGAACGGCTGGTGGCGAACCTGGCGGGCGACCTGGCACAGGTGAAGAATCCGCGCATTGTAAAGACGATGGCTGGCTTCTTCTTTCAGGCCGACGCGGAGTTCGGCTCGAAGCTCGCCAAGGCGTTGGGGATCGACCCCGTGAAGGCGGACTGACATGCGGATCGCGACAGCCATCCTCTTGCTTGCGGCGGCGGCTTGGGCGGAAACGCCGAAACCGCCGCAAGCGGTGAATACAGCCGACAGCCGCGGCTACACGCCATTGATCCTGGCAGCCTATCATGGAGACTTGGAGAACGTAAAAATGCTGCTGGCGGCGGGCGCCGATGTCCACGCGAGAGACAAATCGGGCCGCACGGCGCTGATGGGCGCGGCGTTTAAGGGCCACGTGGAGATCGCGAGGCTGCTGCTCGCCCGCGGAGCGCGTGTCGATGACGCTGACGGCATCGGCGCAACTCCCCTGATGTTCGCGGCTCTTACCGGACGCGGCGAAATGGTAGACCTGCTGCTGGCCAGCGGCGCCAACGCGGCCAGGCGCGATCAACGCGGATACGACGCCGCCGGCCTCGCGGAGGGCCAGGGTAATGAGCCGCTGTTCAACCGGTTAGTTCGCGCCGTGCGAGGCAAATAGACGATGGATCTACACCAGCTTCGATACTTTCTTACCGTCGCCCGCACGGGAAGCTTTGTGCGCGCGGCGGAGGAAGAGAATGTTGCGCAGCCGTCGCTCTCGCAGCAGATCAAGAAGCTGGAAGCCGCGCTCGGTGTGCCGCTGTTTGACCGTCTGGGCCGCGGTGTGCGGTTGACGCGCTACGGCCAGGCGCTGGCCGTGCGCGCACAGGAGATTCTGCGTTCGGTAGGCGACGCGGAAAAGGAGCTCTCCAACCTGCGTCATCCCGATTGCGGCCGCCTGACGCTGGGAATCATTCCTACCGTCTTGCCGTATGCGATGGCGAAACCGATGGCCGCGTTCCGCGACGCCGCGCCGCATGTGGAGCTCGATATTCGTGAAGCGACGACGGAGAAGTTGCTCGAGGGGCTGCGCAACGGTGAGATCGACCTCGCGATCCTCGCACTCCCGGTGCGCCAACCCGAGATTGTCTGTGCCGAGCTGTTCCGGGAACCGCTGTTGGTAGCTGTGCCGGGGAGCCATCCTCTGGCTGAGCGGCCGAAACTGGCGGTGCCGCAGTTGTTGAGTGAGCGCATGCTCCTGCTGCGCGAGGGGCACTGCCTGCGGGATGACGTGTTGACCGTTTGCAGCCGGGCTCACGTGCAGTTTCAGCAGGTATTTGAGAGCGACCATCTGGCGAGCATCTTCTCTCTCGTCGCCAACGGCTTCGGCATCAGCATTGTGCCGGCGCTCGCGGCCGCAGAGGCTCGCGGATGCAAGCTGGTGCCGCTGGAGCCGCGCGGCGTCCGCAAGATCGGCTACGCGCAAGTGCGCGGGCACCACGCACTGCCGGTGCAGAAGCGGTTCATCTCGTTTCTGCGCGCCTACGAGTGGATGGGATAGCCCGCTACGGCGCGATCCATTCGAACCTGCTGATAATCACTTCCACCGTCTGCCGGTTCGACGGCGCGCTGCCCCGAAAGAGCCAAAGATTCATCCGCGCATTCTCGCCGCCAGGAACCGGGAGAAACGCGGTGAACGTTTTCTCCGCGATCAAATCGGCGGGATTCGTCGTGGCCGGATCGATCCCTTTCACGCTGCGATGGCTAATACTCGTGGGCGTCCACTGGAAGCTGTGGATGCTCTGCACAGTGGCCGGAGGTTCCGTAAATCGGAGCAGGTTGCCCGGCGTATCATAGGGTTGAACGACGTACTGGGCATTGGCCGGATCGGCCGCGTTGCCCCACCGCGAAAACTCGATGTCGATCTCGCGGTGATTGTAATCGGGCGCGTCATTCCAAGTGAACAAACCGAGCACCACGTTCGGATCCAAGTTATCCACCACGCTATCCAGGTAGAAGCGGTACGTGCCGTAGCCGAGCGAGGCCGTGTTGATCACTTCCGCCGAATACCACTTATTGCCGGTTTTGGTCAGCTTCAAATGCAGCCGGCCCGGCGTATCCACCCACACGTTGTTCGCGCTGTCGGAAAAGTAGTTCGGTCCCGGCCCCACTTTTCCTCTGCTGGTTTTGACCATCCAGTTGTAACCAGAAAAGGACACGACGCGGCTATACTGCGCCGCCGCTGGAACACTCAGTGCGAGGAGCGCGACCAGGAGCCGGCGAATCATAGCGTCGCCTCACCCGCGCCCCGCGTTTTGGCCGCGGCGGCGATCAGCCGTTTCAGCGCTTCAAGATCGAGATCGGATAGACGCTTGAATCGAACGCAGGCCTTACCGATGGATGCCTTCGGCAGCGCCTCCTTGAACGACTCCGCCATGTAACCTCCTTCCGCCAGACAGTTCACGTATAGCGAGATGTAGCTTTTATTCGACGCCACAGCGAGTTTTGCGGTGTCCCCTTCGCGTCCGGTGGCGTAGCGGTATCGGAATGGGCCATAAACCAATATCCCGGACTGGATGGCTGGCTTCAACTTGGGAGCCGTTTTGCGGATAAGCGCATCGAGCGATGCCACCTCCGTTTTGCGCGGCTCCTCGAGCGCCCGAATATACTCCGCAGGCGAACCTACGGCGATTTGTCCCTTCATGGGCTTGAGGGTACCAGTTTCCGAATCAGAGGTCGTCCGGCGCCTCACCAAGCGTCACAGTCACCTTCAACGACCGGCCGCCGCGGAACACGGTTAGCTCCATCACATCTCCCGCCCGCTTCTTCGCCAGCGCCGAGGCGATCGCATCGCGCGTCTCGCACGGTTTGCCGTCGATCGCCATAATCAAGTCACCGCCCACACCCACTTCATAGTTGCCGATCACCACAAACTGCTGCGGGCCGCGAATGCCGGCACGCTCCGCCGCCGTGCCACGCTGCACGCTCTGCACCAACAGCCCGCCATCGGCTGGCAGTTTCAGCGCCTCCGCCCACTCGCCCTGCACCAGAATCGTCTGCACGCCGAAGAACGGCCGCTTGAAGCTCTTCCCCGCCCGATAGTCGTTCAACATCAGTTTGGCCTTGGCGATCGGCATCGCGAACCCAATACCGATGTTGCCGCCCGGACCGTAAATCGCGGTGTTGATGCCAATCACCGAGCCCTGCGAATCGAGCAGCGGCCCGCCCGAGTTCCCCGGGTTGATGGCCGCATCTGTCTGGACCATCCCCTCCAGCTCGCGATTATTCTCGTCGCGGATATTTCGTTTCAGGCTGCTGATGATGCCCGTTGTCAGCGTGCCGTCCAAGCCGAACGGATTGCCGATGGCCAGCACCTTCTGCCCTACCTGCAACCCATCCGATTCGCCCAGGCGCAAGTACGGCAGCTTCTTTCTTGGCGCGATGCGCAGCAGGCCCAGATCGTTGCCGGGGTCCTTCGCCAGCACTTCGGCGTCGTATTTCGACTGGTCGGAGAACGTCACCACAATCTTCTGGCCGCCGGCCAGCACGTGATTGTTGGTAAGGATAAGGCCCTTCTCCCCGTCGATCACGAAGCCGGACCCGGTTTCCCGGCTCGGAATCATCTCGTAGAACCACCCGCGCCTGTACACCGTACTAGAAATATTCACCGTCGCGGCGCGCGCCTGCTTGTAAATATCGATGTTGTTGAGCTCATCCTGGCTCAACCCGGCCCCGCTAACCCGGCCCTCCTCGAACAACGGTGTGTCCCGCAAGCTCCCCGCGGGGAAGAGTCGCGTCTTGGCGATCGACGTCAAATAGACAAACGCCCCGGCGAAAACGCCGGCCATGATCAGATAACGAAAGCGTTTCATAGTCCTTTGAGAAGATTATAAACTTCGACGGTTTGGCGCCGCGAATCGTCGAACGTTGCCGACGTATCTATGACGAAGTCCGCGACTTTTCGTTTCTCCTCATCGCTCCATTGGCGCGAAATTCGCGCTTCCACCTCGGCCCGCGTCCATCCGGACCGGTCCATCGCCCGTTTTATCTGCAATTCCCGGCCGCAGACCGCGAGTACCACCTTATCGAACCGCCGCCAGGCGCCTGTTTCGATATAGATCGCCGCTTCGCAGATTACGATCGCATCCGGATCGGTCTTCGCGATCTCCCGTATCCGTTCCTGCCGCAGCCGTTCCACCGCTGGGTGCACAATCGCGTTCAGCGCTTCCAGCCGCTCCGGATTCGGAAACACCAGCGCGCCCAGCCTTCGTCGGTCGATGGTTCCGTCGTCTCGCAAAATCGCCGCGCCGAACAGCCGCACCACGTCCGGATATGCCTCGCCCGCCGGCGACATCGACTCGTGCCCCAGCCGGTCCGCCTCCAGCCGGTAACATCCCAGTTCTTCAAAGACACGGCCAACAAACCCCTTCCCTGTCGCCAGGCCGCCCGTCAACGCCACCGCGAGGATCACGGCTGACGCCGCTCGGCGGACTCCACCGTGTTCACCATGAGCATGGCGATCGTCAGCGGGCCGACGCCTCCCGGTACCGGCGTCCACGCGGACGAAATCTCCGCCGCGTCATAGGGCTGCATGTCCCCTACCAGAACGCTCCCGCGCTTATCGAAAGCGGCGGCCTTCTCTGTCTTCTCGCCGAAGATGCGGACTACGTCTTCGCGCTTGTCCAGACGGTTGATCCCCACATCGATCATCACCGCGCCCGGCTTCATGTGTTCCCGCGTCAGCATCGCAGGCTTGCCGATGGCGCCCACCAGAATGTCCGCGCGCCGGCACTCGCCGGCCAAATCCGCCGTCCGTGAATGGCAGATGGTCACGGTCGCGTGTGCGTGCAGCAGCAGCATGGCCATCGGTTTGCCGACAATGTCGCTGCGGCCAACGATCACGGCGTGCTTTCCCGTCACCGGAATCTTGTACCGCTTTAAGAGTTCCATCACTCCGGATGGGGTACAGGGCCGGGGCCCAGGCCGGCCGATCGAAAGGTTGCCAACGTTTGTAGGATGGAAACCGTCGACATCCTTTTCAGGAGCTACCGCGTCCAGCACGCGCTGCGTGTCCACCTGTTTCGGCAGCGGCATCTGGACGAGGATTCCATCGATCTCCGGGCGCGCGTTCAAATCGGCGACAATCTGCAACAGCTCATCCGTCGTAATCGTGTTGGGCGGCGTAAACTTCTCACTCACCATGCCCAGTTCCCGGCAGGTCTTCACTTTGCTAGCAACATATACCTCGCTCGCCGGGTTGTTCCCAACCAACACCACAGCCAAGCCGGGCTTCCGAGCCAACCGCGCGATCCGCGGCTTCAGCTCCTCTAAAATCTCGTCGCGGACGCGCTTGCCGTCCAAAACCTGGGACATTGTTCCATTAAAACATCCCGGCCGTTTCGCCTACGGAAATAAAGATGGCGGAACTCTTTTCTTCGTCGCCTGCTCGAAGGCATAGGCAAGACCGAGGAGATTGCCTTCGCTGCAAGCCAATCCCGTGAAACTAACTCCCATTGGAGCCATTACGGGTTTGAAGTTGTCCGGAAAGCCAGTTCCGCCCCCGGGGGTCATCCCGAACGGCACGATCACTGTTGGATAACCAGGCTTGGCCGCGATGGCGGCGCCGCCCCCTCCGGGGAAGAGAATCGCATCGAGCTTGTTCTCGTTCATGGCGGCATCGATTCCCCGCGTAGCCGCAAGCAGTATATCCTTCGCCCGATCGGCTTCGTATCGAGCCTTGTCGCGCTCGAGATCCATCTCGTCCGAGATGTCGAGGTTGGACTGGCCGTATTTGAGCGTGTTCGCTTTCTTGTTCGCGTTGTTGAATTCGCGGAGCTCGGTCAGCGATTTCAACGGCGCCGACGGCCCCAGCGTCGCCAGCCATTTGTTGAAATCGCGTTTCATGCCGTACTTGAAGACGATGGAGCAGTTGTCATCCTTGCCGCGCGCGCCACCTTCGCCCGAGCAGGTGTTCCACTGCGGCAGGGTCTGGTCGACAACGCTCGGGATATCGGCGGGGTCGACGATGATCGCACCTTCTCGTTTCAACACGGCGATCGCGTCCTCCATCGCCTGCTTCTGATCCGGGTTCAGGCCGCCCCGGCGTCCGCTATCGTTCGTCGCGTTGTAGTAAAACGCCCGCGGAATTCCAATGCGCGCGCCTTTCAGCGCATCTTTCTTAAGGAACGGCGTATAGTCGTTCTTCGCGGGGCGCGCGCACCGCGTCGTGGCCGCGTCCTCCGGGTCGGGCTTTGCGCCTTCCAGCGCGCCAAGAAGAATGGCCGCGTCGGTCACCGTTCGGGCCATGGGACCCGCTGTGTCCTGGTCGGCCGTAATCGGGATGACTCCATAACGGCTCACACGGCCAACCGTCGGCTTCACTGCCGCGAGCATGTTCTGATTGGACGGGCTCAGTATCGAACCCGACGTTTCGGTCCCGACGTTGGCTGCCCAGAAGCTGGCCGCGGTGCCGATACCCGAACTCGATCCGCCGGTAAACAGCGCCGGTCTGCCGTCAAACGTCGACGGACGTGGGTCCCGGCGCGTGTCGTACGGATTGAAGCCAAACCCGCCGACGGAATTGTAGTTCGCGGGCATCGGTGTCGGCCCGCCCGCCACCCAATTCGCCAACTCAGTCATACCGGTCTTCGCAATGATGATCGCGCCCGCGGCTCTCAAATTCTTCGTCAGCGTCGCTTCATACGGTGGCGTATATCCTTCGAAGGCCAACGCGCCGCCGGTTGTCGGCATATTCGTCGTGTGGATGTTGTCTTTTAGGGCAATCGGAATGCCATGAAGCGGACCGCGGAGCTTGCCTTGCCGGCGCTCGCGGTCCAGAATATCGGCTTCTTCGAACGCCTTGGGGTTCACGTATAGCGTTGCGTTCAGCCGGTCTTCATACATAGCGATGCGGATGAGGTACTGCGCGACCAGCTCCCGTGAGGTGGTCTTACGGCGCTTCAGCGCATCCTGGAGTTGCGGGATCGTCGCTTCGACGACGTTGAATGGCTTCTTCGTTTCCGCGGCGGCTGGGCCTGCAAGTAGAGTCAGGACGGCTGCAATCGCGAGGATAAGGGGCATAGGGTCTATGCTAATTCACGCCAAACAATCCCGGCCGGATATGTCTATAGGCGAAGCGCGCCGGATTCACCGCCGTCACACCACCGGAGTCCACTTCAATGATTTTGGCGGCAACGGGTTCATACGCAGCCCGCGGCGCAATCGTCCCCTTGGCCACCAGGATCTTCATCCGCTCCGGGTAAATACCCACGCTAATCAACTGGTGCAAGCTGAACGGGATAATTCGCTTCGGCGTGAGTAACAGGTAGTTCGGCATGTCCGGTGTCGATCCCTCCACTTCAATGACAGCCGACACGCCCATGTCCCAATACCGCCCGCCGCCATGCCGTACCGCCGGCTCCACAAAACGCCCGTCGTAAATCCCCTTTACCCGTCCCTTCACGCGCACCGAATCCCCGTGCATGTTATCGGTTTTGCCTCCCACCGGCATATCGAACGCACCGCCCACTCCCGCGCGGATCGCTGATTGCACCGCCGCCGGATCGGCGATCGTCATCGCCCATCCCTCCGCCTTCTGCTTCAACAGCTCCGCCAGAATGAACGTGCTGTCGCCCGCCGAACCACCGCCGATATTGTCGCCCGCGTCCATCAAAGCTACCGGCCACGCCCCGTTTGTCATCGCCATCCGCACCGCGTCCGCGGCGCCAGGCGCCTTCAGCGCCAATTGGGACCGCAGCCCCCACAGCATCCCGCCCAATCGCTCCGCCTCCCGTTTCGCCAATGCCGGATCGTTGTCGGTAACAACCACAACGCCCGGCCCCATCGCCGGAATGTCGGCGTACTGGTAACCGCCAGCCACACTTGCCGCCAATACGTTCGGTTGCTTCTCCAGCTTCTTGCTCTCGTCCGTAATCGGCTGCAACGGCGGCGCGTACGTGTTGTGGTAGAGGATGTTGAATAACATTGGCGGCTTCACCAGCGCCTGCGTTGGCTTTACCTTCCCGCTGACGATACCCGCCATAATCCTCGCGGCGTGCACCCCGGCATCGCGCGCGTCCAAGTGCGGGCATTCTTTGTAAGTCAGCAGCGCCGTCGTCAGCTTCACGATCTCTTCGGAGATATTGGCGTGAAAGTCATGCACAACGACGATCGGGATCTGATCGCCCAACGCCATCCGCACGCGCCGCACCACCTCGGCGTCGGCGTGCGGATGGCTCTCCGTCACCATCGTGCCGTGCAGGAAGAGTAATATCCCGTCCAGTTTCGGCGCATTTCGCAGCCGGTCCACCAGCTCCCCCGTCAGCGTCTCAAACGCCGAATCCAGCACCGTGCCCAGCGTCTGCGGCCCCGCGATGATCGTCGGATAAAGCTGAAGCCCGTGCATTGAGGCCCCGTAAATAAAACCCGCCGTCGTATTGTTGGCCTTGGCGGATTTCTCGATCAGCTCGGCCCCGCGCAGTATCCCGTCTGCGCCGCCGATCCCCATCTCAAACTCGGGCAGTCCCGTCTTCTTCGGGTTGAACGTATTCGTCTCGTGGACAATGCCGCCGATCGCAATCAGAGGCTTGGTCTGCGCCATCGCGGCGATTCCAAAGAGCAGTAGCAGCCGGATCATCAGCCGCATAATAACAGGGAACTAGTCTCCGGTCGGAGCCATCACGGGCTTAACGGGCGCCGCACTGTGATCTTCCACTTTCGACTGCACCTTCGACAGGTATAAATACACCACCGGCGTCAAGTACAGCGTAATCAATTGCGAAAACACCAGGCCTCCCACGACGCACAAGCCCAGCGGACGCCGCGCCTCTCCGCCCGCGCCTTGTCCCAACGCGATCGGCAGCGCGCCAAGCAGCGCGCACATCGTCGTCATCATGATCGGCCGGAAACGAATCAGACAGCCCTGATAGATCGCGTCAAACGGTGACCGGCCCTCCACGCGCTCCGCCTCCAGGGCGAAGTCGATCTGCATGATCGCGTTCTTCTTCACAATGCCGATCAACAGAATCAATCCGACGAACGAGTAGATGTTCAGATCCAGCTTGAACAGATAGAGCGTCAACAGTGCGCCGAAGCCCGCCGACGGCAGGCCAGACAGGATCGTTAGCGGATGAATGAAGCTCTCATACAGAATCCCCAGCACCAGGTAAACGACGAATATCGCCACGAACAATAGCAGCATCAGGTTCTTCGACGACTGCTGGAATGCCGCCGCCGTCCCCTGGAACGTCCGGCTCACGCTCGATGGCAGCGTCCGGTCAGCCAGTTCCTCAACCTCCTTCACGGCTTCGCCCAGCGACGCTCCCGGCGCCAGATTGAACGCCAGCGTCACCGCCGTTAACTGCCCGTAATGATTGATCGCCTGCGGCCCGGCCCGCGGAACCATCCGCGCCACTGCGTCAATCGGTACCAGGTTTCCATCCGTCGACCGCACATATAAATTCGACACTTCGCCCGGATCGGACTGGAACGGCCGCTCCACTTCCAGCAGCACACGATATTGATTGTCCGGCGCGTAAATCGTCGAGATCCACCGCGGCCCATACGCATTAAACAGCGCGCTCTCAATCTGCTCCGGCGTCACGTGCAGCGTCGCCGCCTTGTCGCGGTCGATCTCCACATGCAACTCCGGATTCTTGATCTGTAGATCCGTTGTCACGTCGATCAGCCCGGGAATCTTCGTCATCTCCCGTTCCATCTCCGGCACGCTCTTATACAGCGCGTTGGTATCTCCGCTCAGAAGCGTGTACTGATACAGGCTCTTCGTCAGCGAGCCGCCAATACGAATGCTCGGCGGATTCTGCAAAAACGCGCGCATGTCGGGCAGGCTGTTCAACTTCGGCCGCAGCCGCGCCATCACCTCGTCGACACTCGCGCCGCGCTCACGCAGCGGCTTCAAATGGAAAAACATCCGCCCGAAATTCGGCCCGGCGTTGGACACCGAGCTCGACGTGCCGCCTGTACCGCTGAAGAATGCGTCAATCGCCGGGTCCGTCCGCGCAATGTCGGCCAGCTTCTGTACATTCTGCATCATCGTCAAATGCGACGTTCCCTGCGGCGCCTCCACGATCGTGAAGATCTGCCCTACGTCTTCGCTCGGGATAAATCCCTTCGGCACCGCCTGGAATAGCCATACCGTTCCGCCGAGAATCGCAAACGAAGCCGCCAGCACCGCGAATCGGTGCCGCAGTGTCCACAGCAGCGTGCGGTCATACAGCTTCAACATCCCGTCGAAGATACTCTCGGTAAAGTTGTAGATCCTTCCATGCTGGCCGTGGTGCGCGTGCAGGAAGCGCGCCGACAGCATCGGCGTCAACGTCACCGACACAAATCCCGACACCAGAATCGCCACTACGATCGTTACCGAGAACTCGCGGAACAGGCGCCCCAGAATCCCGCCCATGAAGAGCAGCGGGATGAACACGGCCGCCAGCGACACCGTCATCGACACAATCGTGAAGCTCACCTCGCGCGCGCCTTCAAACGCCGCCTGCATCGGCGGCACGCCGTTCTCCATGTGCCGCACGATGTTTTCGAGCACCACAATCGCATCGTCGACCACAAATCCGATCGCCAGGATCAGCGCCATCATCGACAGATTGTCCAGGCTGTACTCGCACAGGTACATCACCGAAAACGTCCCCAAGACCGCGATCGGCAGCGCCAGGCTCGGAATCACCGTTGCTGAAACGTTCCGCAGGAACAGGAAGATCACCATGATCACCAGCCCCAGCGTCAGGAACATCGTGAACTGCACGTCTTCAAAGGACTCGCGAATCGTCGCCGCGCGATCCGTTAGTATCCCCAGCTTCACCGTCGGCGGCAGCGCCGCGTTGAACGAAGGGAATAGCGCCTTCACGCCGTCAGCCACTTCCACGGCATTGGTGCCCGGCTGCCGCAACACCGTCAATACCAGCGCACGCTGCGACTCGGTTGGCGTGTTGAACCATGACGCGGCCTTGTCGTCTTCCACCGAATCCAGTACCGTCGCCACTTCATCCAGCCGTACCGGCGACCCGCCCACGTACGCGACAATCATCGGCTTATACGCCTCGGCGTCCACCAATTGCCCCGTCGCATGGATCGTCACCATCTGATCCTTGCCGTACAACGTGCCGGTCGGAATATTCACATTGTGCCGCCGGATCGCATTCTCCACTTCGTCAATGCCGATCTTCTTCGCCGCCAGCGCGTCCGGATTCACCTGTATCCGCACGGCGTACTTCTGCGCGCCCATGATCTGCACTTGCGCCACGCCCGGCACCATCGAAATCCGCTGCGCCATCATCGTGTCGGCATACTCGTGCAGCCGGTAGAGCGGCATCGACTTCGACGTAATCGTCAGATACAGCACCGGCTGGTCCGCCGGATTCACTTTCTTGAATGTCGGGGGGTTAGGCATCCCCGGCGGCAGCAGCGGCGAAGCTTGCGTAATCGCCGTCTGCACATCCTGCGCCGCGGCGTCCAGGCTGCGATTCAACGAGAATTGGAGCGTCACCGACGTCGCTCCCAGCGCGCTCGTCGAGTTCATCGAATCCAGCCCTTCGATCGTCGAGAACTGCCGCTCCAGCGGGGTGGCTACCGCCGACGCCATGGTCTCGGGATTCGCCCCCGGCAAACTCGCGCTGACCACCAGCGTCGGCAAGTCGACATTCGGCAGATCGCTCACCGGCAGAAATTTGTACGCCACCGCGCCGAACAGCGCGATAGCCACCATGATCAGCGTCGTCGCAACCGACCGTCGAATAAACAGCGCCGTGAATCCGCCGTTGCCGCCCGGTGACGTACTCATAACGCTTTTACTTTCATTCCCGGCGAGAGCCGGAGCTGGCCTTCCACTACCACCTTCTCGCCGCCCTGCAGGCCCTTGTCGATTGCGATCTCCCGGTCCGCACGCGTGCCAATTACAACGGGCCGCATCTCCACTGTCTGCGCCGCGGTCACCACATACACATAGTTCCCTGCCTGGCTATTCTGCAGCGCCGCCGCCGGTACCACCACCGAGTTCGCTTTCTCCTCAAGCAGCACCCGCACGTTCACAAACTGTCCCGTCCACAGACGCGTCTCCGCATTCGGGAACGTCGCCTTCAACCGGATCGTCCCCGTCGCCGGGTCCACCGAGTTGTCCATAAAGGTGATCGTGCCCTTCGAATCCGGCAGCGTATCGTCAGGGATGGTAGCCGACACCGTCAGCCCGCCCTGCTTCATCCGGCGCCGCAACGTAATCAGTTTCGCCTCCGGCACTGTGAACGCTACATAGGCCGGCTGCACCTGGTGAATCGTCACCAGCTCCGTCTCGTTCGCCTTAATTACGTTGCCCGGCTTGATCCGCATGTCCCCCGTCCGGCCGTTAATAGGCGCGCGCACGCTGCAATAGCTCAAGTTCAGTTTTGCGTTCTCGATCGCCGCTTCATCGGCCCGGATCGTCGCCTTGATGCTGTCAATGGCCGCCTGCACCGCACGCACATTTGTCCGCCGCGCCCGCGCTTCCACGCCCGCCTGATCGGCCTGCTCCTGCGAAACGATTCCCTGCTTCGCCAGATCCGCGTAGCGCTTCTCCTGCATTCCATAGAAGGCTTCCTGTGCCTGGGCGCTGGCTAACTGCGCTTCGGACTGCTTCTGCAACGCCTGGTCCCTCGCCAGGTTCGCCTCCCACTGCCGGATCGCTTCCACATATGCCCGCGAATCGACCTCGAACAGCAAATCCCCCTTCTTCACACTATCGCCTTCGGTGAAGAATGCCTTCGTAATCGTCCCGCCGATAACAGCCTTCAACTGCACCGACGCAAACGCCTCCACCTTGCCGATCGTCTTAATCTCCACCGGCATGCTCCGCACGGCTGCCGTAGCGACTTTCACTGTCACCGCCGGCGGCGCCGGATTGCCCGCCGCGTTTGCCGTCGGCTCATGCTTTGCGCAGCCTGTCATCAACAACGCGCCCGCGGCGGGAATGACGAACTTCCAAATTCTCACTTGGCACCAATACCTTTCCAGACAAACTCAAATAACGTGCGAATCGGTTCATCCGGCGAATCCCCCGCGCCGTGCAAAATATGTTGCGCCAGTGCCGCCCGGACTAAGTCATAAAAGATACGCGCGGTCCTTGGCGCATCGAACGGCCTCAACTGGCCCATCGCTATCCCTTCGGCTAGGACCTCTTCCAGTAGCTTCGCTTGCTCCTCATATAGGTCCTGAAATTCGGGTTGCGCATTCGCGGCCCCGCAAACCAGGTGCGAAAACTCGGTGTAGTAAATGCGGAAAAATGCCCGGTTCCGCGAGAAATAATTGAACCGCGCCGCGATGAACGCGTGCAGTTTTCCCTCGCAGCTCCCCGCCGTCCGCAACTGCGCCGCCACCTCGGCATGCAGCGCCAACACTCCTTCCCGCATTGAGGCCAGAAACAGTTCCCGCTTGGAATCGAAATAGAGGTAGACCGTCCCCTTCGCCACCCCCGCCTCCACCGCGATCGCATCGATCGTGGCCCCATTAAATCCGCGCTCCGCAAAGACAGTCCGCGCCGCCTCCAGAATCTCCGTCGTGCGAAATTCCAGCAGGACGTCCTTTTTTGTCTTCCCGGCTAGAGCCATTGACCAAAGAATACAATGCACTGACCGGCCGGTCAACAAACGGCGGAACTTCCACCATCACAAATGCGTAGGTTTAACAAACGATGCGGAAATTCAGCCTACTGGGCCTCGTCAGCGTCGCTCTCTTCGCCGCGCCAAACCTCCCGAATCCCTCCGGCTCTTACGCCGTCGGCCGCACCACCGTTCATTGGACCGACCCGACCCGTATTGAATCCCTTAGCCCCACTCACGCTCCGCGCGAGCTGATGGTCGATATCTGGTACCCGGCCGAATCCGCAACATCTCCCTTCGCCTCCTACCTCGATACCTCCGCCTTCGAACGCGCCCTCACTCCCGACGGAGTTCGCAAGCAACTCGGCGCCGCGTATGAATCGGTCAAATCCGGTTCCGTAACCACACACGCCATCGCCAACGCTCCCATATCCCGCCTGGCGAAGGGCTTCCCCGTCCTGATCTTCTCCCATGGTGGCGGCATGATCCGCGAGCTCTACACGGCCCAGTTGGAACACTATGCCAGCCATGGCTACGTCATCGCCGCAATCTCTCATCCCTATGATGCCTTTGCCATGATCCTCCCCAATGGCAGCGCGATCACCTACGACTCGAAACGATGGCCTCACCCGCCCTCGCTCGAAGGCGAGGCCAATCTAAATAAGCTGGACTGGCACGCCGCCGACTTCCGCTTCGTCATCGACAAACTCGCGACTCTTCCATTCGCGCAATCGCTCGACCTCAACAGAATCGGTGCGTTCGGCCACTCGTTCGGCGGCATCTCCGCCGCTCACGCCTGCCAGACCGACCCGCGCCTGAAAGCCTGCCTGAACCAGGACGGCCTCAACGGAATGCGGCCGTACTATCTCGATAACCGCGGCTGGGGCATGGACCAGGCCTTTATGTTAATCGTTCGATCTTCCCGCAACGACGAACCCTCCGAGGCCGAACTCAAAGAGATGAAAGTGACGCGCCCGCAGCTTACTGAAATCCTGGCCCGCCTCAACGCCTACCAGGACCGCACCCTCCAAAACACCGGTAAGGGCGGATACCGGGTAATCCTCGATCGGACAACCTCCACGCACATGGATTTCAGCGACCTCCCTCTCTTGAGCGGCAAATCCGTGCCGGCTCTGATAGCCGCTCAAAACTACACGCTCGCCTTCTTCGACAAGTACCTTAAAGGTAAGTCCTCGCCGCTGCTCGACAAGGCGGAAAAGTTCGCTGCGGCGAGGCCTAAACGCTAGGTCACAGCCCGGAGCGGCGCCTGCTCCAAAAGCGAACGGCGGGGCGCCATCCTTGGACACCCCGCCGTTTATCCTCGCGTTTTCGGTTCTAGTTGCAGTCGGCCGGATCGCCGGATTGACCCGAACCAGTCGTCACCGCAACCGAATCATTCGGATGCGCCGTCAAGTGATGCCGGCAACTACCGGCGGAAGTGAAAAGCACATCCGTCGTGCCGTCCTTGTTGTAGTGGATAACGACGTTTCCTCTCGCTCCGATTAACGAAGCGGCTGCCGCGCACAACAATACTACTGCGGCAATGATTGTCTTCTTTTTCATTGCGTTCCCTCTCTCTACCGCCAGAATTGTTGGGGTACCCCGAGTATGCCCCCTCAGGAAAATCCGATCACTAAACAGAAAACCTGAACCGGCAAACTAATTTACCCGGAGGACTACGCGCGATCTCCCTCGCGCCTCAGAGGGAACACCTGAGCGGAGTAACTAAACGCGCGACGCTATACTAATTCATCGGACGATAAAGCAATAAACATTAGCGCGGCGTTTTTTATTTCATTTCTTTTTGCCTTAATTCTTGATCAGGTAAAAAAATCCCATGGCCGCCTACACCTTCCCCAAGAACCGCACGCGAAAATTCAATGCCCGCCGCTGCCCGCCGTGCATCTGCAAAAACAGCGGACTCCCAATTACATTATTCACAACATTCGGATTCCTATGACCGGTAATATTGATCAGCCCGCCGCGCAGCCCAATCCGATACCCCCGAATCGTCATCCTCCGTTCAGCGAACAGGTTCAACTCAAAGAACGACGGAAAACGGTGATCATCGACGGAACCTTGCACCCGCCCAGTCTGATCCTGAACGGAAAAGGGAAAACCGGAGCGATTCTCCAGCAGGTAGGCGATCGACCAATTCTTGAACGGCGTGGGAAGGAAGCCCCAGCTCAACAACCGGTTCGGCGCATCCCAAGGCAGCGGGCCTGAGTTATTGCCGACAATCGACGGCTCATCCACATGCCGGTCCACCACTGCATTCGACCGTGCGCTGCTCCTCATATAACTCGCCATCCACTCATGGTCGGCTCCCAGAGGCTGCCGGACTGAGAAATCGACGGAGTGATACGAATCGCGCCGCCGGTTCGTTAGACCGTAAATCGCGTCAAATAACGGTGCACTGCTCCCCTGAAACTCCAGCAGGCCAGGCACATGCTGCGGCGCCGGCAGGCTGTTGATATAGCTGAACCCGGACGATCCCCTTCTAAGCAGCCATTGCGCCTGCACAATCATCCGGCCCCGTAACATCCGCTCGATGCCTAAGTTCCAGTTGAGCGAGTTCGGGCTGGTCAGCCGCGCCGAAAAGATTCGATAAATGGACAGCGCCGGATCGCTCGGCAATCCCCCCAAACCGTAGCTCCTCGAAACCGCATATTGATCCTCGGGACGCGTGAACGTGCGCAAGTTCGTGTTATCGAAAACGCGCGCAACCCCGCCGGTGATGCGCATGTCTTCGCGCCCGGACGGCGAGAACGCAAACCCAAGGCGCGGCGACAGATTCCACTTCTGAAGGATCCGGTTTCGCTCCGACCGGACACCGAGCTCGACCAGCAGGTTAGAACGCATTCTCCAGGAATCCTGGACATATACCGAGCTCTCCCGATTGGACAGCGATAACGAACCGGAGCCGTAGAACAGTACCGAGCGGAGCGGCGTCGAATCGATGCCCTCGAAGAGGATGCCGGTCCTTTGGATCGTCTGGTTGTATCCAAGCCACAACAGGTCGCCGCCAACCTTGAATTGATGGCTGCCGCGCCACAGGAACACCGGGAGGTAAGCGTTCACGATCGCCTGTTCGCGTTTCGCCTCCCGCTCCGAATTCGCATAGTAATTCCCGCGCCGGCCATTGTCGGTAACGATGTATAGCGAATCGCCCTGTGGCACCTCGCGATTGAACGTCCGGCTCACCGCGTAGCCAACTTCGACCAATGCTCCGCGCTGGAACGACTTCTGCTCTTTCACGTACCCGAACCACTGGCGCGACCGCCGGTCGACTGTAGTCTCGCGCGGGTCGAGAGCGCTCAATCCGTTCCGCGGCGCGAACCAGTAATTGAAGAGCAAGCCAACCGTCAGCACATTGGAGGGCGACAGATTGAACTGATTGTGAAGCAAATCGTTGGCGCGGTAACTCCGTGAACGGTTCTGTCCGCCCGGCAGGTCCGGCACCAGCGTGTTGATGTACTGCAGCTCCGTCGTATTAAAGAACCACGCCTTGCCTTTCCACCATGGCCCGGAGATATTCCCGCGGGGCGTCCAACTCCCAAGCGTCGTGCCTCTCTGCGTGTCGATTCCCGGAAAGAGATTCGTGGCCGAGTACCGGTATTTATCGTCGCCCTTGCGCGCGTGCACCGACAACGTACCCCCAACGCCACGGCCGAACTCGGCGCCCGGTTGGCCCGGTGCCGCCTCTACCGATTCCACCGCTTCCAGGCTCATTCGGGCATCCAGCCGCCCGGTCAGTGGATCGTTCAGTTGAAAGCCCTCGAAATTGTGGTGGGTCTGTTCTTCGGCCGCGCCATAAATGTGAATGCCGCCGCGCGAATCCTGTACCAGTCCCGGGAGCATCCGGAGTCCGCTGCGCAGACTGTTCTGGTTGGCGAACGGGACGTCGAACAACGTCCGGCTGCTGAGCGTGTTCTGCGGGGCCGTGCGTTCCATGTCGAAGGTTCCTGGCGACGCGGTCACCTCCACGCTCGTTCGAAGTTCGTGGACGCTTTCGAGCAAAACGTGAAGCTCGAATGGCGACGAATCGATCCGCAGCGACGCGGCCTTATAAAGGTAGTACGACGTCCGGTCAACGGAGATCGCATACTCTCCCGCCGCGGGCAGCAGGAGTCCAAAGGCTCCCGTACGGTCAGACTCGGTTTGCAGCACCTGGTCCCCGCCAACCGGTTTCACGACAATCCGCGCTCCGGAAATGGGAGTGTTCGTCTTGTCGGTAACCCTGCCGCTGACACGCACTTCCTCCGCGTTCGCGGAGATCGCTACAGCCGCCACGAAGAACAGCCCCCGGATGGAGTCGGTTAGTGTCAATTGCCCTTCTGATCCTACCGCCAGAAACGGCATACGAAAAGCCCGGAAGATTCCCAAAGTGGCGGGAGTCACTCTGTGCCATAGTTTTGAACGTCTCGAACAAGGGACGGACGCAGTAGCGGAGGTGCCGTGAAAATCTCACTCCAGACTGCAGTGATCACGGGAAGCTCCCGGGGACTTGGCCGGGTGATCGCGATTAAGCTGGCGCAAGAGGGCGTCAAGAGGATCGCGGTCCACTACCACACGCGGAAGGATGAAGCGGAGACAACTCTGGCATTCATCAGGGATACCGGCGCGGATGGCGTTCTGGTCCAGGGCGATACTTCGGACGCAAAGCGCGCAGCCGAAATCGTCGAGGAAGCGGCACCGGCAGCCGCCAGACAGATGAATCGCGGTGGCCGTATTCTCGCGCTGTCTTATACACGGGGAGGGACGACGGGCGGATGGCAGCCGTGGGTCGGCATGGGTTCCGCGAAAGCTGCGGTAGAGAGTTGTGCAGGTACTTCGCGGTGGCACTCGCGCGCGATGGCATTACGGTGAACGCTGTCAGCCCGGGCCCGTCCGATGAAACCACTGTCATCGGCCAGACGCCCAAAGAGGTGCAGGATGCGTTGAAGGAATGGGCGACGGCCGGTTGGACGCCGATGCGGAGACTCGTCACACCATCGGATGTGGCGAATGTGTGCGCCTTACTGTGCAGCGAGGAGGCCTCGTTTGTTACCGGACAGACGATTGTCGTGGATGGCGGCAGCTCGCTGATGAATCCGGACTCTCCGCTAGCCCTGCAAGTGCCGAAATAACAGGCCGGCGCCGTTCAGCTCGTCCGGGCATTGCCGTCGCCGTTTCTGTGCTGCACAATTGGAGTCCGGACGGGGACGCTTCCCAGTTTGCTACCCGGCGAGGTCCCCGGAAAGGAGCACGTGGGACATGGGTCGCATTTTCATTTTCCTCTACGGAGCGGCGAGCTACATACTCTTTCTGGCCACGTTCCTGTATGCAATCGGGTTTATCGGCAACTTTGCCGTGCCGAAGTCTATGGACTCTCCAGCCGTCGATTCCTGGCAGACGGCCTTGTTGGTAGATCTGGGACTGCTTTCCCTGTTCGCCCTGCAACACAGCATCATGGCCCGCCCGGCTTTCAAGCGTATCCTTACGCAAGTCGTGCCCGCGCCGGCGGAGCGCAGTACTTACGTTCTTGCGAGCAGCCTCGCGCTTCTGTTGCTGTTCTGGCAATGGCGGCCCATCGGCGGGACCGTCTGGGACGTTCAAAATGAACTGGGAAGGATGTTGCTCTACGGCGGCTTCGCATTCGGCTGGCTGCTCGTCCTGACCGCGACATTCGTCATCAACCATTTTGACCTTTTCGGACTCCGGCAAGTCTGGCGCCACTTGCAGGGACAACCGCAAGCCGGGTTGTCGTTTGCGACGCCATTCCTCTATCGCATCGTACGCCATCCCCTCTACGTAGGCTGGTTTTTCGCGTTCTGGTGTACGCCGGTCATGACCGTCACTCACCTGTTCTTCGCGCTGGTCACGACGGCCTATATTCTGGTCGCGATCCGGTTCGAGGAGCATGACCTGATGGCGGCACTTCCGGAGTACGCCGAATATCGCCGGCAAGTCCCGATGATCGTTCCCGGAATGCCCCGGCGTGCTGCGGTTCCCCCAGCGGCTCGAGCCGCCGGCGTTTAGCTGGCACACCACGGGGACAACGATGAACCAACGATCGGAAGCGCTCGCCGCCCGGCTCGAAGCTGGCGCGGCGGCATTGGCTGCATTTGCGGCAACACTATCCGAAGCGGAGTGGCACACAACCCTTCCCAAAGACGGACGGAAAATCGGCGTCGTAGTGCATCACGTTGCCAGTGTCTATCCAATCGAAATCCACCTCGCGAGTCTGCTCGCCGCGGGCCAGCCGGTCACCGGCGTAACTTGGGACGCCGTCGCCACGATGAACCGCGACCACGCGGCAGTGAATGACGGAATTACAAAGGAAGCCGCGCTCGCCTTGTTGGCAACGAACAGCGCGGCGGCGGCCGCGGCAATCCGTGCTCTCAGTGAAGAAGAGCTGGATCGCGCTGGGCCGGTGTCGCTCAATGCCGATGCTCCACTGACGTGCCAGTTCATGCTGGAGGATCATGCGGTGCGCCATAGTTACCACCACCTCGCCCGGATCCGGGCAGCCCTTGCCCGTTAGCAAACGCGCCGGTATTCGGCAGCGCGAGCATAATCCGGTCGCTTGTCTTCATCCCATTTCGCGACGACAGGATCGTCATCACATAGCAAGCCGATGGTACGATCAGGCTGATGGCGCCCGTTAAGGTCGACCACGGCAAAGTCCGGGAGTTCAAGGATGCCGGGAGTTTTTACAAGTGGCTCGGCAAGCACCACGACAAGGAAGATGAGATCTGGATCAAGATCCACAAAGTGGATTCGGGGCTCAAATCGATCACCCCCAAGGAAGCCATCGACGTCGTGCTCTGCTGGGGCTGGATCGATGCTGTGCGCAAGGGGTTCGACGACAAGAGCTATCTGCAGCGCTTCACGCCGCGCGGCAGGAAGAGCACCTGGAGCCAGATCAATGTCGACAACGTCGCCCGGCTAGTCGAGGAAAACCGGATGACCGAGCACGGGCTCAGGGAGGTCGAAGCCGCCAAGTCCGACGGGCGCTGGAACCGTGCATACAAGAGCGGCAAGGACATGAAGATCCCCGGCGATCTCCAGGCCGCCATCGACGCCGAGCCTAAGGCCAGGGGAATGCTCGAGAAACTCAGCGCGCAGAACCGCTTCGCACTGGCCTTTCGGACCCACAACATGAAGACTGAAGCCGGGCGGAAGAAGAAGATCGAGGCCTTCGTCGAGATGCTCAAGCGAGGCGAGACGATCTACCCGCAGCCGAAGAAATGAGCGCAACCCCACCTGCTGGCGTGTCAGGGCTGCGGATTCAGCAATGCCAACTGCCGATAACCATTGAAAGTGAACGCAAGAGTCGCCGGGAACGTGGTCCCCGGTGGCATCTGGACGTTTACCTGATAGAGCCCAACCCATCCAGGGGCGAGGCCGCTGAAAAGGATCTTCGCCGCCGCGCCATTGATCTCGACCACCGGCTGCGCGGTGGTCACCTGCAAGTCGCCGCCCGGCTGCACCGGGCCGAGCCCGGTGGCCCACAGCGTCGCCCACTCGCGAGTCGTGGTAACGGTGAAGACACCTGGTGTGGCGGTCGCCGCCCCAAGCCGCGCGCCAACGGTGCCGGATGGACCGCCGCCGGCCGCACTCAATTCCAGGTCGAAATGCGGGCCTGCGCAGAATGGCAATCCCGCGCAGCCGCGGGGCTCCAAATCGAGTGGGACATAGGCATTGATCTGCGAAGGCGAAGCGTAGAGCAGCGGCGCCATCACTCCGTTCAGTTTGACAGTCGTGCCAGCGAGCTTGTACGGCAGACGGCGTGCGTCCGCGGCGAACGTCGCTCCCGCAGTCAGGTTCGTTCCGAACAGCGTGATCAACGACCCCGCCGAGATCGTCATCCGCGGCCGAAAACTGGCGCTGTTGGCGATGCCGTCTGGCACAAACGAGGGCCGATTGGGCGGGCGTGGCGTGGCATCGCCATCGGCTTGGCCGGTGAGCCACAGCATCGCTTCGAGCAGCATCTTCGTGAAGCGGGGGTCGCGCCATGTGCTCTCGAAGTGACCGAGCGCTGTATAGAAGCTGCGCCCCTCGCCAAAATAACGGCACCAGGCAAGCGGAAAATCCTCCGTGCCCGGGTTCACACCTGGTGCCGCCATATCCGCGGAATGCGCGTCCAGCGTGAGCAGCACGCGCACGCGGTCGCGCGAAAACTCACGAAACTGATAGATCTCATCCAAAATCGCGAAACCCGGCGGGAGGTGTGCCGTCGCCGGGTGCGTGGGGTCTTCGACGTCGAGTGTCATTTGCTGGACCCACGGATGCCCGTTAAAGCGTGCACCGATCAGATCACCGTATTCGGGCCAGGTGTAGAAGGTATCGGTGGCGCTGTGGACGCCGCCGAATCCCTTGCCGGCACGAACGAAATTCAGTAAATCCTGTTTCTGGGATTCAGCAATCGGCAACTCGCCGCTGGTGAACAACAGTACCGCATCGAAGCTGCTCAGAGTGGCGGCGTTCAGCATCGCCAGGTCCTCAGTCGCCACGATCTCGATGCGGCCGCTCTCCCTCGCGGTTTCCCGGAGCACTGCAATCGAGATGGGGAGCACGTCGTGACGGTAACCGGCGGAATGCGTGACGTAGAGGACGCGCTTAGGCTGGCCGGCCAATGTTGCCGCTAGAAAAAGTCCGAGCGAGAGCAGTCGCCACAGCCGTCTCATGAGACAGTTTCATGCTAACAATCGCGAGCGGGAAGTCAGATGACATCGAGGTTACGCCCGAAACTCCGCAACGTTCGCTGTGACCCAATCCAGGAACAGCCGTGCCGGTCTTCCTGTGACCTCCCGGACCCTTCACGCCACGCTTCGTCTGGCGAGAGCTCCTCGATGCGTAGCGAACGGCCAATCACGCTGCCAATCGTGGAAGTCTGCTCGTATTGGCCCAGGGATTGCGGCCCGGTCAGGACATATTCCCTTCCGGCATGTCCATCCTCGGATAGCGCGCGGACTGCCACCGCGGCGATGTCACGCTCGTCGATCGGAGTTGTAGGAGCGGCGAGATACGGCCAGCGCACGACATCGCCGGCCGAATCTGAGGTCCCCAAAAGTGCCTGGCATCTAACGCGAACATCCCCGGCCGCAAAAACGTCCATTCGAGTCCCGGCGTCTCAATTATCCGCCCGATACCTTCGGCCAGTTTCCGGGAAGGATTGGGCTGTTGGAAGAAGGGGTGCGGCGTTTGAGTGGCGCTGAGAGAAATACCACGCGCCGTGCGTGCTTGGCGATCCGCGCCAGGGCTGGAGCCCCGGCGGCCGACGGGGCGGTCCACACCAGAAATACCGTATCGATGCCGTTTCCATCGCTCAGGTCCATGCTGCCCTGGGAAACAAGGATCGCGCTCTGAACTGCATCGAGCAAGCATGCATGAATCGCAATGGCTCTCTGTCGGCCTTGACACAGGATTATCGCCTCGATCCTCTCCGAACCGCGCAACAGTATCGGAAGGTTATGGCACAGGTCGGAATCTAATCGCTTGCATAAAGGGTAAATGAAGACGTACACTGTTATCGGTTATCGATAAGAGCTATGAAGCCGAATGATCTCGTCCAAGGTACTCTGGGTCTGCTGATCCTAAGACTCCTCGCCTTAGAACCCATGCACGGTTGGGCTCTTTCCCAACGTCTCAAACAAATGTCAAAGGATGTTCTGCAGGTCGGTCCTGGTTCCTTGTACCCGGCGCTTCACAAACTGGAACAGGAAGGCTGGATTACGTCGGAATGGTTGATCAGTGACACCCGGCGGCGTGTCAAGTTTTACTCTCTAACCAAAGAGGGCCGGAAGCAGTTGGAGTCCCAGAGCGCCGATTGGAAACGCTTGTCCAGAGCCATCTCCGCGATCGTCCTTCCCGCCCGAGGTTGACTCTTATGCGCTGGTTTAGAAAACTACGCCTTCGCTTTCAATCGCTATTCAATCGTTCGCGCGCGGAAAGGGATCTCGAAGACGAGTTGCGCGACTATCTCGACCGTGAAATGGAGCAGGCGATTGCTGCGGGATCTTCGCCCGAAGAAGCGAAGCGGCGTGCACTGTCCAGCCTGAACGGCGCGGAACGGCTCAGGGAGGAGTGTCGCGACGTGCGTGGCGTCCGGTGGTTGGAAGATAGTATTAGCGACATACGATTTGCAGTTCGTACACTTCGCAAAGCACCGGCATTTACAGTCACCGTTGTTGCCGCCATGGCCTTCTGTATTGGCGTCAACACCGCCATCTTCTCGGTAGTCGACACCGTGCTCTTCCGGCCACTGCCTTTTCCAGAACAAGAGAGGTTGGTCGCGGTCACCGAGGGCGTTCCGGGCTTGGGCTTTCCAGTCCTGCCTTTTTCCTGCCCCGACTATCTCTTTGTCTCCGCTAACAACCGATCCTTTGCCGCGACAGGCACCTATCGCACCCAATCCTATGAGATCTCCGGAGCGGGACAGCCACGGCGAGTGGGCGGCGCGCGGCTGACCGCTTCGCTGTTTCAGGTCCTAGGAATCTCGCCCACAGTTGGCCGGGCATTTACACAAGAAGAAGACGATCGTTCAAAGCGGGTCGCCGTCCTCACCAATGGATTCGCGCAGAGTGCCTTCGGTGCACCAGAGCAGGCGCTCGGCCGCACGATTCTTCTTGACCGGACTCCGTACACCGTCATCGGCATCATGCCGCCGTCCTTTTCTTTTCCGATACGCGGATCGCGATTCAATGGCGATCCGGCAGATGTATTTGTTCCGGTTTCTTGGACTAACGATGACCGGCAACAGAATGTGAGCAACTTCGACTACAGCATGGTCGCCCGTTTGAAGCCAAACGTGACCATGCAACAGGCAAGCACGGAGGTGCATGGCCTGCTCCAGCGCGTCGTGGAAGACTATCCGCAGAAGCTAAGACAGGCTCTCCGGCAGATGCCGAATTTTTCTCTGGAATCGCGCACTATTCCGTTTCGCGAGGAGTTTACCGGTGATGCGCAGCGCCCGCTGTTGCTGCTGCTGGCTGCGGTGGGTGTCCTACTTCTGATCGGATGCGCTGACGTCGCGAATCTGATGTTCAGCCGCATGGTGGGACGTCAGAGGGAATTCGCACTCAGAACTGCCCTGGGCGCGAGCGGCTGGCGTCTCGCTCGCCAAGCGATAACGGAAGGTCTCGTTCTTTCGGTTGCGGGCGGCGCAATCGGGTTCTGCGTCGCATCTTGGGCTTTGCCGCTGCTAATCCACTTCGCGCCCGACAACCTTCCCCGCTTGAGCGAAATCGGCTTGAACTGGCGGATGATGGCTTTTGTGGCAGTCGTCACATTGGCGATGCCTCTCGTGTTCTGTCTCGGGCCGCTCGCAAGCACCCTTCGCTCCGCTCTCTTGAATCAGCTTCGCGGCGAAGGGCGAGCGGCCACGCAAGGCAGGCGTCAACGCCTGTTCATGTCCGCGGCCGTCGTGGTCCAATTCAGTCTCGCCTTCCTCCTGCTGACTACCGCGGGACTGCTCATCCGGAGCTTGATTAGATCAACCGAAGCCACCCCGGGATTTCGGCCGGAGAACGTGATCAGCGCGCGGATCGCGTTGCCGAAGGCGGCCTACAAGACACCTGGCGAGATCGCCGGTCTCTTCAATCGCTTACTGGATCGGCTTAGTACTCTTCCCGGCGTTCGGCAAACCGGTGCGATATCAGACCTGCCGATGGGATCCTCTTCGAACGTAGTTATTTCCATGGAAGGTCGCGGTAAGGAAACGGAGAGAGTCGATATGCTCTTCTGCTTCGGCAATGCGCTCGATTCGCTTGGTGTCTCGCTGCTGCGAGGCCGCCTGCTGCGGCCTGACGACCAAGTCGGAAAAGTACAGGTTGCTGTGGTCTCCGAGGCGCTAGCCAAACGAGTCTGGCCGCATGACGATCCCATCGGCAGGCGTTTCCGATTCGGTGTCGACGTTCCGAATAACAACGAGCCATGGTTAACCGTAGTTGGCGTGGTGGCGGATGTGAAGGCACGGCTTACCAGCAATTCTCCTCGTCTGCTGCTGTTTACGACCCCGATGGATTGGGTCAACACGATGAATGTAGTCGTCCGTACTTCAGGTGATCCACTCTTGCTGGCGGCGTCAATCCGGCGGGAGATAACCGTGCTCGATCCCAGTCTTCCTATGGAGAGAATGGAGACACTCGATCAAGTCCTGGAGGAGTCGTTATCCGCCGAGCGTTTTCGGACTTGGCTGCTGGTTTGCTTTGCCGTCGCTGCCCTGCTGTTGGCCGCGCTGGGCATCGCTGGATTGCTCGCCTACAATGCTGCGCAACGCACGCAGGAGTTTGGCGTGCGCATGGCTCTGGGTGCAAGTCGCCGCGACCTCTTTGTTCTGGTCTTCCAGCACTGTTTGCGATTATGCGCCACAGGGATTGTAGTCGGGCTGGCGGCATCCATCGTCGCGACGCGAGCTATCTCCGCTCTTCTCTACGAGACCAGCCCGCTTGATCCTGGAACCTTCATTGCTGTGCCTTTGATCCTGATTCTCGTTGCGCTCGGAGCCGCACTGTTTCCCGCTTGGCGTGTGGTTCGCACAAATCCAATCACGGCCCTAAGAGCTGAATAGTGCGCACAAATTGACGGCTGTTGGTCAGCATCGCGAACCGTTGGTCGAGGACCGCATCACTGCTCAGATGGACTCGGTCCTCTCCGCGGAGGGAAGCGCCCTGCAAGTCGGAAAACAAAATAACACCCGCTACAGCGGCCCGCTCCACAATTCAACGACAGCCCGTAGCTCCCGCAGCCAGCCTCCGCGTAACGTCAGCAGCCGGAAGCTCAACACAACCGCTCGCATTTTGGCCGCACCAGAGAGGGGAGAACCCATCATCGCCAAGACTCTCGGCCCTTGCCCGCAAGGGCGCAACCGCCGACCCAGCCAACGGAAACGCAGGTGCCGCACTATTCATCGGACCTAGTTCTCTCATGATGCGGTTCACGATTCCGCGCGCCGGCCGTCCGGAGAAAATGTTCGTCAACGCCGTGTGCCGCGCCGCTTCGCTCTTCAGCGCCGCACGGTGAAAAGACGTCGTTGTCACTTCCGGGCATAGCAGGTAAGCGGTCCCGATTTGTACCGCGGCCGCGCCCAACGCCATCGCCGCCGCAACTCCCGCCGCATCTGCGATACCACCCGCGGCAATCACCGGGATTTTCACTTTGCCGATGATTTGAGGCAACAGCGCGAATGTCCCAACCTGCGTTGTCACATCTTCAGTTAGAAACATGCCGCGATGTCCACCCGCCTCAAGTCCTTGGGCAATGATGGCGTCAACGCCGTGCCCCTCCAGCCACTGCGCTTCTTCCACGGTTGTTGCCGAAGCGAGAGTAGTGCAGCCCGCGGCCTTCACCCGCGATAGCAGGCGATCGGAAGGCAGTCCAAAATGAAAGCTCACCACCGGTGGCTTGAGCTGCGCAAGCAAGTCCGCCGCCTCTTCGCCGAACGGGGCGCGCAACGCCCCGCTGGGAATTGCATTCGCCGGAATCCCATACTCTTCGTAGTACTTGAAAAGCGTTGCGCGCCATGCGGCATCCCGCTCGGGATCGAGTTCGGGCTGCGTGTGGCAAAAGAAATTCACATTAAACGGCCGATCCGTTTGGGCCCGTATCGTGGACAGTTCCGAGCGTATGTCGGCGAGACTCAGCATCGCGCACGGCAACGATCCGAGCCCCCCGGCGTTGGATACCGCAATCGCTAATGCGCTACCTTGGACGCCCGCCATCGGCGCCTGTATGATCGGGTGCTCGATTCCCAAACGCTCGTGGGACCAATCACTCATACCGCAGCGCCACAATCGGATCGACGCGCGTTGCTCTCCGCGCCGGGATGTAGCAGGCGGCCAGAATCACAACGGTGAGGACCAGTGCCGTGATCGCGAACGTGGCCGGATCAAAGGAGTCGATACCAAACAGAAGCTGCCGAAGCAGCCGCGTAAGCGCGAACGCGCCCGCCGCGCCGAACCCGACTCCAATCAATCCAATCGTCATCCCCTGGCTGAGAACCATCCACAGAACGTCGGACGATCCCGCGCCGATCGCCATGCGGATGCCGAACTCCTGCGTCCGCTGCGCCACCGTATAGGCCATCACGCCATAAATCCCAACAGCCGCCAGCGCCAGCGCGATTAGCGAAAACAAGCTCAGCAACACCGTCAGGAAGCGAGGCCGCGTCGTCGCCGCGTCAATCACTTCGGACATCAATCGCACTTGCGCTACCGGAAGCGTGGGGTCCAGTTGAAAGATCTGCGCACGCACCGTGCCCACAATCGACCGCGGATCGCCCGGCGTCTTCACCAGCAGATAGATATTGCGAACGCCATCGGCCTGCACATACGGGAAGTAAACTTCCGTTCCTGTCGGCTTGTCCACGCCGGCATTTTTCACATCCGCCGCCACGCCGGCAATGGTGCGCCAACGGTCGTTTCTACCGCGTCGCAGGCGCCGCCCGATCGGGCTCTCATTCCCATAGAATGCCCGCGCCATCGTCTGGTTGATGACAACGGCCCCAGGCGCATCGGTCCCGTCGCGCGCGTCCAGCGCTCGGCCTTCGATAATCGGCACGCGCATCATCTCGAAGTACCCGGGCCCTACGCCCTGGTAGAAGCTGACGTTCGCGTCCGGCCCGCCCGGCTTCTTTACATATCCTTCAATATCGGTATCGTCGGCATTCAACGGACGCAGCGGAGGCAGCCCCGTCGCCAACGAGGCGGCTTCCACGCCGGGAATGGCCTGCACGCGTTCCACCAGCCGACTCCACAACTGCCGCACATCCGCCGGTTTCTGCAATTGCGTCTGGGACATCGCCAGCCGCATCGTGATCACGCGAGCCGGGTCCAACCCGATATTTACCTGCTGCAGCTTCCAGAACGTACGGACCATCAACCCGGCTCCGACCAGCAGAATCAACGCAAGCGCCAACTCACTCACCACCATCGCGCGCCGTAGCCAATGCGCTCCCGCCGTGGCGGTGGTGCGCCCCGTCCCGCTCTTGAGTGCTGTGTGGGCATCGCCCGCGAACTGCGCCAGTGGCGCCAGGCCAAAGAGGATTCCGGTCAGCAGGCTGGCGGCGAGCGTGAAGAGCAGCACGCGCCAGTCCATCGTGATCTCGGCCGCGCGCGGGATGCTGCCCTGGTTGAACGCAAGCATCAATTGCAGCGCGCCCCATGCCACGGCAAGACCTGTAACCGCCCCAAGCGCGGCCAGACACAGTCCTTCAATCAGGCATTGCCGCGCGAGCTCCCAGATAGTGGCGCCAATGGCCTTGCGAATGGCCATCTCGTGGTGGCGGGCTTCCGCGCGGGCCAGCAGCAGATTACCGACGTTCACGCACGCAATCAGCAGCACAAAGCCAACCGCCGCCAGCATCACCAGCATTGCCGGCTTCACGTTGCCGACGATCTCATCGTGGTACGGAAAGGCCACCAGCGTGTGAAACTTCGTATCGAAGGAATGGTTGTTCGGACTCCTATGCTCTTCCTGCTCCACCATAATCCGCTGGAACTCCTCGCGGGCGCGGCCGATGCTGCCGCCGGGCTTAAGCCGCCCCACCACATTCTGGAAATGGCTGGCGCGGCCGCCGGGGCTGGCCGGGTTGATCTGCTGCGGGTACCAAAGTTCGGGCGGATCGACCTCACCGGGCGGAAACGCAAATCCGGCCGGCATCACGCCCAGGATGGTTACAGTAAGGCCATTGACCTTTGCCGTCTGATTGAGGATATTGCGGTCGCCCCCGAACGCGCGTTTCCACAAGCCATCGGAGATGACCATAGTCGGAGGAATACCCGGGCGGTCGTCGTCGGGAATGATGTACCGGCCGAGCTGGGGCCCAACGCCGAGCGCCGGCATCAGCCCGCCGGTGATGCTCGCCGCGGTGACGCGAACAGGCTCCGAGTTCCCGGACAGATTTACCCCGGTAAGCGTATACGCATCGAGCGACTCCCACGACGTCGTCAGCCGCCGCAAGTCGAGAAGCTCGGGCGTAGACATCCAGAACTTCCGGAATCCGCCGCTGCTGCCGTAGGTGGGGAACTCCGTGTAGACGCGGACCAGCCCCTGCGGCTCCCGGAACGGCAGCGGCCGGAACAGCACCGCGTCAACGACAGTGAAGATCGCGGTGTTGGCTCCGATCCCCAGCGCCAGGCAAAGGATCGCGGCGAAGGTAAAGCCCGGCGACTTCAGAAGCGAACGAACGGCGTAGCGCAGATGGCCCATGATTGGATAGTACGACCTGCAACCGAATCCGTTCCATCAGATTGTTCAAAGATCCGCTTGGCATCCGAGTCACGCAACACGGCCCATTCTCCCCGCCTGATAATCCGCAAACGCCTGGCGGATTTCCTCTTCGGTATTCATGACAAACGGACCGTAGCTGGCAACAGGCTCGTTGATCGGTTCGCCGCTCAGGATCAGGACCAGCGATGGCTCTTTCGCCTCCAGCAGGAGTCTTTCTCCCAAAGGACTGAGCGCTGCGAGCTGTGCCTCGCCCGCCAAAGCAGCGCCGTTCACGGTGACTTCGCCGCGCAGCAAGACGACCGCCGCATTATGGCCGGCAGGCAGGCTCAGTTCACCGCTGCCACCCGCTTCCATCCTCACGTCGAAGACATTCATCGGCGTAAATGTCGCCGCCGGGCCCTTGACGCCATTCAACTCGCCCGCGATGATGCGCGCATACGCCCCGGTTCCCAATTCGACCCGGGGAATCTGTTCGCTCACAATCGCCTGATAGCCCGGCTTCGACATCTTATCCTTCGCCGGTAGATTCACCCAGAGCTGCACCATCTCGAAGTCGCCGCCCTTCTCGGCGAATTCCTTGCTGTGCATCTCCTCGTGGATCACTCCGGAACCGGCGGTCATCCACTGCACATCGCCGGCGTTAATGGTACCGGCGTTGCCGCCCGAATCGCGGTGATCCACGCTCCCCTGATACGAGATCGTCACCGTCTCGAACCCGCGATGCGGATGCTCTCCCACGCCGCGCGGCCGTTTCGAAGGTTCAAACTTGTACGGACTGGCATAGTCCAGCATCAGAAACGGACTTAGATTCGGAAATCGCTGTGATGGCAATACACTTCGCACCGGAAAACCGTCGCCCACCCAGTGCGGCGTTTTTGCCCCTTGCACTCCCAATACTTCTTTTCTCTCGGACATACTCATCTCCTTTCCTTGTTCTTCTCTGCCCCGTGGCCCAGCTTGCGCAGCAGGTCCGCAAAAGCCAACCGGTCCTGCTCGTCAAGCGCCGTGAATGCCTGCTCCATGTCGAGCGCGTGTTCCTCAAACAGCCTCTGGATCAGCTCCGATCCCTTTTCCGTCAGGTGAACAATTCGCGAACGGCGATCGGTCTCCGCGTCCACCCTTTCGACAAGGCCGTTCCGTTCCAATCGGTCGACCGCTGCGGTCACCGACCCGCTGCTGACAAGAATCTTCTTTCCGAGCACATTCACCGGCAGCGGGCCCTTGTGTTTCAGCGCTTCCAGAACCCCAAAATCGCTCAGGCACAATCCAGTTGCTTCGACGCTCCGCCGGGCACACGCTTCCAGCGACTTCGTCGCTTTCCACAGCAGCAACCATAGGTGAACGCCCTTGGTCATATTATCTCTACATAAAGATACTCTATATAGAGCTATCTGTCAAGCCCCGCTTTTTTTGATGCCAGTCGCGACCGCGCCATGTGCGATAGGCTCGCGAAATGGCTGAACCGATCTCCGAATTACTCGTACTCCATGCCGCACTATATAATGAGGTCACTTTCTATGCCCGATGGTTCGGCGTCCGCCTTCCTGGAGGTGACTGCCCCGCTTCCGGGGCGGATCATCGTTCTCGACCAAGGTGCTACTTGGCGAATTGGCCGCAGTGACCAATGCGAGGTCTGCTTGCGCGATGATCTCATTTCTCGCAAGCATGCCGTAATTCAAAGGATGGGCGACGGACAGTTCTATCTGATTGACTTGGGGAGCCGCAACGGGTCGGTAGTTAACGACGTGCGGATTTCTGTTCCGCTCGCTCTCAAGGACAAAGACACAATTTCAATCGGCCCTAGCCAGATGATATTCCGATGCCCGGAATTGATCGCTCCTCACTCCGAGTTGCCTGATGAGTCTCTCGACAAGACAAGAGTTCAATTTCTCCCGCGGCTCATTACCGTTCTAGTTATTGATATTCGGGATTTCACAAGGCTTACCCAACAACTGGACCAAAGCGTCATGTGCAGTCTAATTGCCACGTGGTTCAGCCATAGCGGAAGGATCGTCCGGCAGCGCGGAAGCTGGTCGCAGAAATACATCGGCGACGCGATCATGGCGGTGTGGCTCCATCAATCCCCTCCGAATGAGCGCCAGGCGCCAATCTCGGCGCTTCTCGCCAGCGCTGAAATCGAGGAGGCCACCAATAACATGCAGGCCCGATTCTCACTTCCAGCGCCTCTCCGCGTGGGAGTGGGAATCAACACGGGATTCGCATCCCTCGGGAACGCGGGAACCGGCGATGTCATCGACTTCACCGCCATGGGGGATGCGGTGAACGCGGCATTCCGAATGGAAAGCGCAACGAAACAAATTGGCGTGGATGTGGCAATCGGCAAATCGACCTACGAGATGCTAAGCGAGGATTCCCGTCCGGGAGAGTACTTCCAGCCCCACGCCGTCTCGTTGAAAGGGTACGAGTGTCCGGCCGATATTTGGGGGGCGCAGTTCGCGGAAGTGCACCGGTTCCTAAACAGGCCTCCGGGTGAGGAGACGCTTTGTCCTTGACAACGAAAAGGCCGGGTGCATGTCAAAAAACTAAGCGATCACGACGGACCCTTCCGTAGCCGCGTGGGTATTCTGAAACTGGCGCCGGGCCTCTTCCACTATGCTCCGTAAGGCCAGGTCATCGCGCATCGGGTCGTGATGAAACAGGATGAGCTGCTTCACCCCCGCTGCGTGTGCTACGCGCGTCGCTTCCATCCACGTACTGTGGCCCCAGCCTTTCTTCGATTCATACTCTTCGCTCGTGTATTGCGCGTCGTAAATAAGCACGTCGGCATTCCGCGCATACTCACGGAGAACGGAATCCAATTGCGGATGGCCATGTTCGAAATCCGACGCATGGACGATCGTCCCGCCGTCCGATTCCATCCGGTAACCCCAGGCGCCCTGCGGGTGATTCAATGGAAATGGATAAATCGCGATGCTCCCGACGTGAAACGGCTGCTTGCTGACCTCATTGAATTCCCGGTCCGCCGCCGCGCTGTCCCAGCCAGGGAAGTAAGGCTCCGACAACTGTAAATCCAGTGCGCTTCGCGCCGACGCCGCGGATTTTCCCGACCAGAAAGTAATCCGGCGGTCCTTCTGGAACACTGGTGCGAAATACGGCAGGCCTTGGATATGATCCCAGTGGTAATGCGTCAACAGAATAGGAATGTGCGCGCTCCGGCCGCCAGGTTCTTCGAGCAGCGATTGGCCAAGACGGTGTGCCCCGCTGCCGGCGTCGATCATAAGCCAATCATTCTCTCCTGCACGTATCTCCAAGCACGAAGTATTTCCCCCGAATCCCAGGTTTCCGGCCGTCGGCGTGGGGAAAGATCCACGCACACCGAAGAACCTCACCCGCAGACGGGAACTCTGATTCACGCCTCATTCTCACACGAAGCCGGAGCCGCACCCCAATCGAGGCATGCTAGAATACGCCGTGGGAGAAACAACCTGTGGAGAAACCTTTCCTTCGGCTTGCTCTTTTGACCCTTGTGTTTGCATCCGCTTTCGCCGCCGATATCAAGGCCGGTCGAACCGTATATGAGCAAGAGTGTGTCGATTGCCATGCCATGAGTGGCGCTCCAATCCCATCCGTAGCAAAGTCGATGAAGAAAAAAGGCGTTCAAATGCGCGATCTCGCCGCTCCGGAAGTCCAGGCGATGACAGACGCCGACTGGAAAAAAGCGGTCGTCGATGGCGTCGGCAAAATGAAAGGGATCGGCACTCTCAGCGCGCCTCAGTTGGAAAACATGTTCGCCTTCATGCGGACTCTCAAAAAGAAGTAAGTTCCACCTGCCGCTTCAACCGAGCGCGCGCAGCGAAAACTGGATGCCGCACTCGCTAAGGAACTTCTTCGGGCTCTCGCCGCCCGCCATTACGAAGACAAAGTCATTCTCGATCTCTCCCACGCCATAGGGAGTCCGCACCACCACGGATCGCTCGCGGATTTCCACTACGCCGG
Source organism: Acidobacteriota bacterium (assembly GCA_016185425.1). Lineage (GTDB taxonomy): Bacteria > Acidobacteriota > Terriglobia > Bryobacterales > Bryobacteraceae. Next base: position 102,624 of record JACPNQ010000032.1, read on the forward strand.
AATTGAAGTATACGGCCAGGCGCCGCTCCTCCATAGTTCGTTGTACCCTCTTCTGGTTTCTCGGCTTGGCCTTTTCGAAGTCTGGTCCACGGTGCACCAACCAAACTCGGTTCCCGAGATCGGCTCTCGCCAATCCATTGGCGACCTCAATCCCGCTGTCTCCGCCGCCGACAACGCAGATCGCCTTGCCCCGATATGCGTCCGCTTCCAGCAGGTTATACGCAACCTTTGCCGAGTCTTCTCCGGGAACGCCCAGCTTGCGCGGGCTTCCCCTCCGGCCGATGGCAAGCACAACGTTTGTTCCGCGGTATTCCCCTTTTGCCGATTGCACCACGAAGTGGCCTGGCCTCTGCTCCACCCGAAGGACCTTTTCCTCCTCCTGGATGACCAGCCCGGTTGACTGGATGATGTGCTGCCATCGTTCGAGAAGCGCTTCCTTGGACGTGTCCTCCATCCACAAAGGCCCGTAAACGGGAATCATCACCGGTTCCGCCATCACGAATTTTTGGCGCGAGTAGTTGCGGATGGTGCTCGCCGTCGTCCCCTGTTCCAACACCTTTACGGTTAGCCCCGCGCCCTGCGCGGAGAGCGCCGTACTAATCCCGGCTGGTCCCCCGCCAACGACAATAACATCGAATCCCTCACCGCGAGGCGTCCGGCGGGCCAGGATCGAATCCACTACCTTTTTGCCCTGGTTAATTGCAATCTTAATAAGCGCCTTACCCGTGACTTCCCCCGCTAGAAACAGTCCGGGAACGTTTGTTTCCAGGCCGGAGTTGTAGACAGGCAACTCTACCGTTTGCATCGCGCCGCCTGTCACGAGAGTGATTGCATCGGTAGGGCATTCCGCGGCGCAAGCGGCGTATCCTGTGCAATCGGCAAGCCTCGCGGCGATCGCTTTTTCATTTACGATTTCCAACACGTCGAACGGACACGCCCGTACGCAGGATCCGCATCCTACGCAGAGATCGAGATCGATCTGGGGACGCTGATGGCCGCCAGGAGCCTGGTTATCGGTCGCCTGGGGTTCCGCCGCCACTGCCACGGGACCCGCGGCCGCCGCCATCGCCGCGTCCAGTTCCGGTTGAGCCGACCCGCTGAACGGCGCCGCCGGATTCTGCCGGACCAGGGTCGCCGTGCGCGACCGCAAGGAGTTGAAGTGGAACCGCAGACCACCCGCCGCTATTCCGAGATAGAAAATCGGAAACACCGCCATCGCGCCGAATAACAACAGGATCCCGGTCAGGTTATTCCCGGCCGATGACGTCGGCGGCGCCGGGACGTCGTCGAAGCGTGTCGCGGCAAGCACCGGTCCGGGGATCTTCGCCGGATGCTCGAAATGGCAGCTATAACAGCGTGCCCGCAGTGTCGCTTCCGGTCCGAAGCTATGGCAACCCAGGCAGCGCGTCCGCATGACCGCCCTGGGCACTTTTTTCTCGGCCTCGACGTCGTCGTGACACTGCATGCACTTCACGCGGCCGGACTTATGTTGGGGATGCGTGTCCTTGTCGCCTCCGAAATCCCATGGCGCCTCGAAAGCGACCGCCTTGGATTCGGGCGCGGGCGTGTCCCGTTTTTGGCTCGCCTGGACGAGATTTGGCTTTTCGTGAACCCGCACGTGGCAACCCGCCGATTGGCAGGTCCCGCCCACGTTTCGCGCCAGCTCGAACTGTTTGCCCCTATGCTCAGCGTGACAAGTCGCACAAGCGATCGGCTTGTGCTGCTGAACCGGACTCGGTTGGAGCCCGGCATGACAACTCTGGCAACCGGTATCCCGCACGCCGGCAAAACCTGAGTGACAGGCCGCGCAATCGGAAGACGAATGGTTCGCCAGCAGCTTCTCGCGGAATCCGGCGTTCTCCACCGAATGTACCGCCGCAATTGGTCCGGGGCTATAGAGCGAATAGGATCGGGCCACCCACGCATAGGTCGCCCACCCCAAACTGGCAAGCAGGCCGGTGAAGAGCATAACGGCACGGAACCGGTTGGGCAAAATGTCGGAGGTAGGAACCCAGATCGGAGCCTTCGATTGCATCCAAACAGGAAGTGCCGAGATTGCCGCTGACGGCCTCGCTTCCCCCGCTGCTTTTCGTTGCGGCGGCTGAACCACATCGCGGTACCCGGCGGGCAGTTTCGCCGTATCCGACGCCATCTCTTCCGAGCAGTCCCGAATCCCCAGTAGGCACTTGTCCTCAAGTAGGACGACCCGGATTTCGAACGGCCGGATGTTGATGGTATCGCCGTGGCGAATCCGCTGGCTCACCACGCGCTGATTGTTCACATAAACACCGGCGCCGCTGGACTGGTCGGTGATCCACATGCCGTCCGGCCGCTGTTCGAGCTCCGCATGGACCGGCGAAACCAGTGGGTCGTTCAATTGGAGATGGCAGATATTCTTCCGGCCAAGATGAATCGTGGGCTGATCGATAATTTGCGGTTCGCGCTCGGCGCCCTTGCGGATTGCGATAAAGCGAAAGGGGACTCTCCCCGGCTCCGCCACCTCCCGCACCAGCATCACGTTCTCGCCGGCCGCAATTTGATTACCGGTCCGCAACGTCGCCGCCGTTATCTGGACGCCGTCGACAAACGTCCCGTTCGTCGATTTGTTGTCAGTTAGAACGTAATCGTCACCTTGCCGCACTATGGAAAAGTGTGTACGGCTGATGCCTTCCCCATGCAGGACGAAATCGCATGTCGGCTGCCGGCCGAACCAGGCCTTTTCGAAATTCAAGCGGATCGCTTCGCCCTTGTGGCTGCCTTCGAGGAATTTCAATTCAAGCATGGGTGAAACCTTGGCGAAGCGTGAGTCAATAATACAGGACCGAGAAAATGTGTAGTGCCGCGAATCCAAACATCGCGGCCGTGGTTGTAATGTGGATCGTAAGCCATCCGCGCATGACGCGGTGCAGCAGTAACTCCGCGTTCATTTTGTTGACACGAAGGGCGTATTCGCCGGCGCGCTGATACGCTCGATGCTCAGGCGCGGCCAACCAGCCGAGCGCCCATTCCTGTTCTTTCTGGAACGCTGATATCTCCTCCGCGAACGTCGTGCGGTTTCTGTAGAAGCGCCCCATGCGCTTCCATGACGCCGTCTGCGGCAGAAGGGAGTCCTTCACCAACGCGCTGAACTTGGCCGAGCCGCCGGCCGCTAGCTCCAACATGCCGCGAAGGCATTCGGCTCGCACCGAAAGCAGGTCCTCGATTATGGCCGGGTTCTCTTCGATGGCGGTCAACAGCGGCGGGACCTTCCGCGACAGCCACAAGCCCATTACTCCGCTAACGATGGTGAACCAGTAAAACGATAGCAGGATCGCGGGCACGGGGCTGCCCATGCGGAAACCGGAATGATAAAGAATCGCAAACGCCGACACGATGCCAATGTAAATGTGCGCGTTCAGCCAAGCCGACAGTTTCCCCACGCCCTGGTAGGCCAGGCGCTTACGGACGCTGAGCGAGGCCGCCAGCACCGCTAGGATTGTCCCGGCGCAGCCAAACGCCAGCACAAGAACTCGATTCCGGTCCGGCGGGAGCTGACCGTACATCGAAAAGTACAGCCAGGAGAGTCCCGCAACACTCAATACCGCAAAGGTCTGCCACAAATAATCAATGCGGCCGGAGCGCATCCAACTCGCCGAAAATCTCGAGCGCGACGCTTTAATGGGCGCCACCTTCATTGACCGCTCCGGAGGGCATCGAGGAACGTTTCAGCGTCAGTCCGTTCAATCGCGCTGTACGGGCAATTATGAACGCACCCGTGATTGTAATTATAGTCCCGGCAGAGATCGCACTTCACTGCGATCCGTTGGACCACCGCTTTCTGATTGTTCTTTTCGATCTCGTGCATCATCGGCTCGTTTTCCGGCGTCCGCCAGAACTTCAGATACCCGCCGATCGTAGGTGTGCCCGTGCGCTGCTTCTCCAACTCGGCCTGCGGCAGTGCGTCCGCCATGGAGATGTTTCCGTAGGGGCAACGCCTGGCGCAGTTCCCGCATCCAATGCACGAATCCTGGATCACCACCTCGCCATTCACGTCGCGCGTGATCGCGCCCGTCGGACACCCGATCATGCATTCCGGGTCCAGACAGTGCATGCAGGAAGTGGCAACCAGAAATGGTTCCGGCGCCGATTGTGGTGCGCGCGAAGGCGCCTCGAACAACATCCCATGCCGCGTCAGCCGCGAGATGCCGTCGTGCAGTTCCGCGCAGGCATCCACGCAGTTTCCACAGCGCGTACAGGCATTGAGGTGAATGACGAGCGCTGATGTAGCCTTCACCAGACCGCGTTCCACGACTTCTCCGACGAATCCCAGCCGCGTCGTCGACCCCGCAGACGCCTGTTCCGCCTCCTGCCGCTTCTGGTCGATCCGCACCAGATGGTCCGCGATCCGTTCATTGCGATTCACCAGAGCGAAAAAATCCTCCTTCATCACCTGGATCACTTCCACCTTGCCCATTGCGAATACGGAAGCGGAGCGACGCTCCGCGCGAAGGAGCGCGGACTCGCCGAAATAGGCGCCGTCTTTGAGGTAGGCGACCGTGCGTCTCTCTCCACCGGCCATGTTCTTGACCACCCGAACATATCCGTCCCGGATCAGAAACAGGCTGTCTCCGTCATCCCCTTCCTGCACAATCGTTTCGTCTTTGGAGTAGATCCGCAGACGGGCCTTCTTCACCACGTCCCGCAGCAATTGCGGCTCGATGGCCGCCAATTCCGGAATCATCATCAGGTGGTTGGCGAGCCCCCGCTCGATATAGACACGGTCCATGGTGTCGCGAAACGCTCCTGGCTTCCGCATCCAAAGTTCAAAGGCCCGCCGTGGAACTTCAATCAGGCAGCACGGAGTCACGGCCGTGACGTTCGCTGATCGGGGCAAGCCGCTAATCAAAGTCATTTCACCGAAGAAGTTGCCGGGCGTGAGTGTGGCTAACAATCGTCCCTCCGGCATCAACGTCACGGCTACCGTACCGCGGATCAGGATGTAGAAAGAGTTTCCGAAGCTCTCCTGCTCAATGATCCGTTGGCCGGCGCCAATCATAATGGGTTCACATTCAGCTCCCCCCTCGAAGGGCGCAGGCCCAAGCCACTCGGTCAACTCATCGCGATCCTTGCCGCGAAACAGTTCCATTGCCCCCAGTACGCTGAGGATTTCGGATGTCACGGTTTTCTCGTTCATCGCATTTCCTCGCTCAGTACCTCGCCGGCATTTACTGCCGTCGGCCGGTCTCCAGCTATATTCCCGCTTACGAAGAGCCCACTCTCGATGAAAGCAAAGAGCGGCGTTCCCCGCAGCTATCATAGCCCAGACGCAAGGCATATTGGTGCGGAATCCCCCGCACTCGCACCCGGCAATCTTAGAGGCGCGCCGCCAACACGGATCCTTATACCCAACGCTAGCGGTTAACAAGTGTTCACAAATTGCATCGACAAAAATGCGACCGAGGCCACCGCTCGCGGGAATCCTGTTTCGACATCAAAAAAAACTGTGAAAAGGTAAACAAACTGTGTTAGGCTCTTCTCAACCCGTTGGCTAGGAGTGACTGATGATTTCCAATGGGGCTCGGATCGGGGTAACTGGGATTGCGAATACTTATCCTGGAACGGATCTTAGTACTGAACCGCAAACTAACCTCTTCTTAAGCCTGTTCAACCAAAAATACGGCGTGAGCAACGGCCCGGGTAAGACTTCCAACCTCTCGTATCTCCTCCGCGCCGCGGTTCTTGCAACAACTCTTTGCGCAAGAATTGCGGTGGCGCAGCCTGAGCCGGCCGCTAAGCAAAAAATGGAGATCTCCCCGGCCGCCGCAGCCGTCGGCGGAAAGTGTTCGGAGTGCCACCTCGATGTCGTGAACTCATTCCTGCTTGGGCCTCATGGCAAAGCGGCAAAGTTCGTGAAAGGCAGCCAGGCGTCCACTTGCGATACCTGCCATCGCGATGGTGCCAGGCATAGCCAGACGTCCAGGCCCTCGCATATCGCCAATCCCCCGAAGCTTCCCGCTGCCGAAGCGAACGCCATGTGCCTCGGCTGCCACTCGAACGACCAGACGCACTTCGCGTGGCGTGGCAATGCGCATGAGCGCAAGAACATGAGTTGCGTTTCCTGCCACAGCGAACATCATCCAAAGTCCGCCGCTAAGATGCTCGCCAAACGGACTGAATTGGAACTATGCTTCACTTGCCATCAGGACAAGCGAAAGGCAACGTTGCAGCGGTCGACTCACCTGTTCCGCACTGAGCACAATGATGTGAAGCTTGCTTGCGCCTCCTGCCATAATCCGCATGGCGGCGAAGGCCGAACCATGCTGGTGGCATCTTCGATCAACGCCCTTTGCTACGACTGCCATGCCGAAAAACGCGGCCCGTTCCTTTGGGAGCACGCCCCGGGCCGGTCCAATTGCAACAGTTGCCATATCCCGCACGGGTCGAATAACCCCAGCCTGTTAAAAGCAAGAACCACCGTCCTCTGCCAGCAATGCCACATTCATATGCTCTGGCGCCACCAGACGGTTGCCGGATACGACATCTCCTCGTTCAACAAAGGCTGTGTGAACTGCCATAGCCAGATTCACGGATCCAACCACCCGTCCGGGAAAACATTGACTCATTAGAGGACCTGAGACTTATGACAAATACGTTCTCTCGCCGGATCCGAGTGAGCAGGTCCGGGCTGCTTAACCTCGCCCTGTTATGCATGCCGGCGGTTTGGGGACAGGAGCCAGCCCAGCCTGCGAAACCGGCCGCGCCCGCTAAATCGGCAGAAGCCGCCAAACCGGAGCCTCCTGAGGCTATCCCATCGATTTTTGAGAGCTGGAAGATACAGCTCGACATCGGCGCGCGCAATTTCGATCTGTACGGCGATCGCCCTGGAAAGTTTTTTGAGTCGCGCGACATCATCCGCGGCGCCTATGTTCGCAATCTCGATCTTCACTTCCACTCCGCCGATTCGCCCTATATGTTCTTTCTCAGAGGATCGGACGTCCGGGAATTGGATGAGACCATTCAGAGCGACCTCTGGCGAGTTGGCAAATTCCGCACTACATTCCTTTGGGATCGACTCCCACGCTTCTACGGCGAAGGCACGTCGCTGTTCCAATCGGACAGCCGGGGCAATTTGGTCGTCAGTCCGGCGATCCGCGGCGCTTTTCAGACCGCTGTCGATGGGCAACCGCCGCAGCTTGTTCCCCCGGCGCTTTATCCCCTGGTTCGTAACGAACTGAGCTTGGCGCCCGTGTCGGACGTGAGAGTCAAGCGGGACCAGGTTTCCCTCCGTCAATCCATCCGGTTCGGGAGTCTCGAACTCCACGGTCAATGGCGGTCCATTTTCAGTCGCGGAACCCGCCCGAAAGGCATCGGGACCTTTGCCCGCCAAAATATTGGACCTGCCGGGGACGGACTCTGGGAGTCCATCGGGGTAGAGATTCCGGAGCCCGTCCGGCACCGCACCGATCAGCTCACGCTGGGCGCTCTTACGTCGGGAAAGAAATGGCGGCTCGGCTTCGATTACCGCCTGTCGTTCTTTAGAAACGACATAACCACGCTTACATATGAGAACCCGTTTCGTGTCACCGACGCGGCCGGCAACCCGCCAGGCTCGGCCGTCGGACGGAATCGATTTGTCCGCCAGCAGAACGCACTTGCGCCAAACACCGACTATCACAGCATCACGGTATATGGCGGTTTTGATCTGCCTCGGGACACCCAGGTCCGCGCACTGTTCTCCTGGGGACGTTCGTCTCAAAACGATCCGTTTGTCCCTTACACCATGAACACCGCGCTGGTGGGAACCGCTCCGGGACTGGCGAACAATCTCCCAGCCGGATCGTCGGTCCTGAACGTTTCGTCGCTCCCGCAGACGAGTTTGAATGGCCGCGTTCGCACGTTGAATTACGATGGCGCGCTGGTCAGCAGACCATGGAAGAACATGAACTTCCGTGTCCAATACCGCGCCGAGGACATGAAAAATCAAAGTCCCCGCATCGTGTTCCCGGGCCAACCCAGGTTTGGCGATTCGCATTGGGTCACCAATGTCGATTACTACGGTCTACCGATCGAAAACTTTCCCACTTCCTACGTCAGACAGGATGCGATTGCCTCCTGGGAATGGGACGTTATGCCGAGCCTCACATGGAAGGCGGAATATCAATACGAGACGCAGAAAAATATCTTCCGTGACGCGCCTCACCTGAACGAACACAGCGTGGGCGGGCGAATTGACTATAAGATCGCGTCGAAGTACGCGTTCAAAGCGGATTACAAATATTCTGACCGCAAACCGGACCGGTATCTCATCCAGCCCCTGACCTTTAATCCCACGCTCAATGGTTGGGAAGTCGTGCGCTCCCCAACGGAACAGTATCCGCAGTTCATACGCGGCGTGCCATTGGAGTTCAACCAACTGCGCCGCTTCGACATGACCGGGCGCAACCGGCACGATGGCAATGCCGCCCTGGAGTTCCGGCTGGGTGACAAGGTTACGTTTTCTCCTTCGGCTCACTACTTGCGGAATAACTACACAAAGGGATTCTACGGGCTCACATTCGATGAAATGGTTTCCGCGGACAGTGAAGTCACATTCACTGCCGGCGAGCGGACTTTCCTATTTCTGAATTACTCCCTGCAACTGGATCGGTATCACATGTTGGGCATGGGCAATCTCATCACCGGCGCCGTCGTCAATGGAAGCCCCTGCTGTGCGCAATACCCGATCGCGAACACCTGGAATCGAAGTAGCCGCAGCAAACTTAACTACGTACAAGCCGGACTGAACTGGGCCTCGAGTGGCGAAAAGACCGCCATTGACCTGAATTATGGATTCTCGTTCGCCAGGGACCAGATCCACGCCTCCAATCCCTATACGATCCGCGCCGACTCACCGTATACGGCCGGAGCGTACAACTACCCCGACACGAAGAACGGGTTTCGGGAAGTCTTTCTTACCTTGACTCGCAAGCTGCGTCCTGGCCTGGAGGTGGGCCTTCAATACAAGTTCAACTCCTACCAGTTGGACGATTTCTATCTGAACGCCCTGCAGGCGTATCCATTCGGGCCCGTCACCTCGGGAGGTCTCGTCAGCAACCTCCCCCGGCAACTCCTCCTCAACGCCAGATTTACAACCTACCATGCGCACCAGGAGAGCTTCTTCGTAAGATACAACTTTTGACTCCGCGCGGGTCGCTTCGTCAAGCGCCGTGAATACCTGTGCTCCATGTCCGATGTCGCGCGCGTGTTCCTCAAATAACCTCTCGATCAACTCCCATCCCATTTCCGTCAGGTGAACAATCCGCGAATGGCGATCTGTCTCCGCGTCCACCCGTACGACAGGGCCGTTCCGTTCCAGCCGGTCGGCCGCCGCCGTCACCGGCCCGCTGCTGACCAAGTCTTCTTTCCGCGCATTCTCCGGCAGCGGGCCTTCCTGCTCTCGCTTCCAAAACTCAGGCGTACGTTTCCAGTAACTTCGTCCCTTTCCACAGCGGCAGCCACAGGTGAACGCCCTCTGGTAAACGGTAAACGTGCCGGTGCCAGAAGCCGGGTCATGGAGAACGACGGCGCGGCGCGTCCCCCGGCGTCTCGCGTCAGCGTCGAGAAGTCGCCCGGCCTCCAGGCCGGGAGGCCGACGCTACGAGTTTTCGTGACGCCTTCGCTGACCCGCAGCCCGTCCGGATTGAAAAACGTACGGTTGCGGCGCAGCGGAGGCCCGGAATCGGCGCTCCCGCCACGGGCAATCCAACTTGTCGTTGCGGAAGAAGCGCGCCCTGGCTTGGTAGGACTGGAGCGAATTCCGCTTAAAACGAGAGCTTTAGGCCCAACTGTATCAACCGTTGATCGAGCGCCGACGTCCAGGCGAGCGAAGGCGAAGCGACGATGGCGCCCAGGGTATCCACAGTCGCCGTGGCGTTCAGGCCCGTGACATTCGTGTGGTTCAGAATGTTGGTCGATTCAAAGAAAAATTCCGGCTTCCAGCGTTCCTTCACCGGGAAGATGCGCGAGTAGCGGAGGTTCAGCTCCGCCGTGGCCGGGGCGGTGATCGTGTTCCTTCCTACGTACAAGGGCCGCTGGAAGGCGGCGGTGGCGGTGGTGTCTCCATTCAGAATCCGGTTGCCGCCGATGTTGAAGTTCTCGCCGGCCTGGGCATTGAACAGTAAGGCGATCCGGTTGTTGCCGAGCAGGTACTTAAACGCGCGCGATGTCGCATTGGACGAGGTATTCCAAACGAGATTCGCGTTGAAGGCGTGACGCCGGTCGGTGAGGGAATTGCCGCGATCGCGCCGCCGGTTGGCGATGTCGGAGAGGAACGCCGCGCCGGAATCGATGTTGTTCTGCTCGGGCGCATCGTCAATCGAGTGCGACCAGGTCCAGGTGGCAAAGGCGTCCAGGCCGTGCGAGAAACGCTTGTCGAAGCGGAGGTTGAGGCCATTGTACATTGAAGTACCCACCGATTCGGCGGAGAGGATGTTGTTGAACCGCGTGTCGATGCGGCCCGCGCCGAAGATGGCGCGGCCGTCGGCCAGCGTCGAGCCCGTTGCGATCGGATTGATATTGCGCCAGATGGGAAGCCGGTTGCCGCGCGTGTAAAGGTACGTCGCCGTGATGCCGGCGTTACCGCCCAGATCGCGCGAGATGGAGAAGTTGGCGTTCGCCGAATAGAGCGTGGCGAAGTCGGGTGAGACGGTGGTGATGTCCTGCGTGGAGAGCGTAAAGCCGGTGGGAATCCCGCTGAAGACGCTGGGGTACGCGGGCGCGATAGCGGAAGTCGGCGGAACGTTGACGGAGAAGAAGATAGGCGAGCCGTTCTGAAGAATCGATTTCCGGTACTGGTCCGTCTGGAAAGGATCGTAGAAGATACCGCCGCTGGCGCGCACCACCCATTTGCCGAGGCCGATGGACGCGCCGAGACGCGGCGCGAAGTTGTTCTTATCGGTGCGGAAGTTCCGCGAGGAGGCGAAAGGAGAGTTAGCGTTGGCAGAGGGCGGGCTGAATATGTCGTAGCGCAGGCCAAAGGTGATGGTTGCGTTGGAACGCGGTTTCCAGGAGTCCTGCCCATATAGGCTGCTGAATTGTGATCGGTATTGGAGCGAAGGGTCGCCGACGGTCTGGGCGAAAGACGTGTAGCCCTTGGTGTTCGTACCGGCGGCGGCGGCAAGGTAGGCGGCCGTCGATGGGAACGTATAGATGGCGCTGGTTTGCTGCGTGTAGACATCGGGAATCCAGCGGATGGAACCGCCGAACTTGAAGGCGTGGCGGTCGCGGTTGTAGCTGAAGTTCTCAGTGAATTCCGGCGTCTTTTCCTCGTAGAGGAAGCCGGTGTTGGGTGAGTTGCCGAAGTTGGCGACGCCGGAGATTGTGATCGAGGGACCGGCTACGTTGGCCTCAAACCGGTTCTGCGCCTGGGAACGGTAGGGAATCTGCACGCGCAGTTCGTTGACGGCGTTGGGCGTGAGCGTGGACACGAGTTGGATCGCGCCGGCATGGGAACGGTCGACGAAGTTGTAAGTCTGAGAGACCAGAGTGAGGCCACCGCCATTGTTGTAAGGCGAGTCGTTGCGATGGCCGCTGTAGCGGAGGGAGAGGCGGTTGGCGGCGTTGATCTGCCAGTCGGTTTTGGCCAGGAAGAACGTGACTTTTTGCTGAAAGGGAATCGCATCGGCATAGCTGGCGGGGAGGCCGAGTTGGGCGATCGTGGCGGGCGTCGGCGAGACCGGTTGGGGAAGGTCGCGAACGACATGTTCGTAGGAGCCGAAGAAGAACAGCTTGTCCTTGATGATCCGGCCGCCGGCGCTGGCGTTGAAGGCGTCGACATTGACGTCGGGCGTGGGGCGGCTGTAGGCAAGCAATGCCGGGCGCGCGCTGAAGGGGGTGCGGCGGAAAATGTAGGCGCCGGAGCCGTGCAGGTCGTTGGAACCCGACTTGGTGATGGTGTTGAAGACCGTGCCGACAGTGTTGCCGAACTCAGGCGCGAAGCCGTTGCTGATAGTCTGTACTTCGTCGATCCATTCGTTGGAGACGGGCAGAAGGCGGATGCCGGCGCGGTCGCTTTGGGTGTTGTTCGAACCGTCGAGCTGATAGTTGATTCGGCCGTTGAATCCGTTCGCGTTCACCTTGCGGGGTACGCCGAATTCGGTGTTGCCGCGGCCGGTGACGTTGGGTTGTTGCAGGATAAAGTTGAAAGGGTTGCGGGAGACGAGAGGGAGGTTAGTGAGAACGAAGGATGTCAGGCTGCGGCCTGTGTCCGTGCGGCTCGGATCGATGACTGAGGACGAAGAAGGGACGATCACTTCAGTCGCGACGCCTTTCACGGAGAGCGCAATGTCCCGCGTGACTGTTGCGCCGGCGTTCAGTTCAATGCCCGTCTGTTTTACTGGAGCAAAGCCGGGGGCGTCGACGCGGATATCGTAACGGCCCAGCGGTAGAACGTTGAAGCGATAGAGGCCGCTGGATTCAGTCTCCGCACTTTGCCGGAGGCCCGTGTTGACGTTGGTCGCCGAGACTTTGGCGCCCGCGATGGCTGCGCCGGATGAGTCGGTTACCGTGCCTACGATCTGGCCGTTGATCGAAGATGCCTGCCCGAAGGCTGTAAAAGGGATAGCCGCTAAGAGGAGTGCCGCTGTTATGAGATGCGTTCCTGTCATTTTCGTCTGATGCTTCTTCCCGGCTAATAGACTCAACGAATCCCAAGGGCCTGCGACAGATCGGCGATCAGGTCGTCGCCAATTCCCACCAGGCGCCTGACTTCGGCTCGAACGCTGGCGTGGGTCATTGTCGCGGGGTGGTCGATCGGCGATTCGACACCGCCCAATGACTCGGCCAGCAGGAAGATCTTTACGCCGCGCAATAGCCTGTAAACGGCCGCTTCCCCGCCCTGCATCCGGAACGGGAATGTGCCGCCGAATCCGGTCATCTGGCGCGCGCCGAGCGCATATTGGGGATGCGAAGGGAGGCCCGGGTGTAGTACGTCGGACACGGCTGGGTGCGCCTCCAGCCATCGGGCAATGGCCAGCGCGTTGCGATTGTGCTCTTCCATTCTCACCGCCAGCGTCTTGATTCCATGCAGCACCAGATAAACAGTCCTGCGACCCGGCGCACGTGCTGCAATACGATGTCGATGCCGAAATCGAGCGGCCGTTGAAAGTAGGGGGAGAGAAAAGTGTTGTGGCAGGTTCATCGGCGAATTTGTCTGCGTGTCGATCCAGATGGCCGCCGCCGGGGTTTCAAGGGCCGCGCGTACGGCGTCCAAGTCACGGAGATCGGCGTAGCCGGCTCGAATTCCCTTGCCGCTGAAGGCCAAACCATAGGTCCCGCCGTACAAATCGCTATGCACAATCAGCCGGTCTCCGGCTGAAAACAGCATCAAGACTGTCGTTTCCGCCGCCAGTCCAGCGTCACCAGCGGCAACGGATGCTTGTGCGCCATCTCCCAGATAGAGCCTCCAGTTCGCCGCCGGCTCATTCCCCTGGTTGGAGTTCCAGGACCGGACCGATCCGCTACTCCGCGAGCCCAATTTGCAACGCCGGGTGGCTCGTCACTCCGGATTCGAGACTAGCTAGCTCCCGCGCCGCGCGAGGACGCGTGTAGGATGCCAGAGTAGTTGACAAAGCCACCCATTGAAATCAAAGGGGAGATGCAAGGCTGTGCCACAAATCGTGACAATTCGTGCCACAGTTCCTGTCAATATCCTATGGTTGTGTCAGTGTTCATGGCATAATCCTACGCTTCGCCCGCCCAGACAGGACCTAAAGAAGCGTAGGCTGATGTGCACCACCAGAGCCGTCCGGAACGGACGAGTGGGTAAACCCGCCCATGAACCAGGACCTATTTTCCCCCCAGCGCGGTCGGGATGCCGTGCCAGTCGGTGACGAGGGGATTTCGCGATCGGTAAACACCGAGATAAGCGGCTTCTCCGCATTGCAATCTCTCCATGGTATGGTGTGGAGCGCAAGACTCGTGCTGGGTTCATTTTGCAGGTCTGGCGTGATCCAGGCACAACGCAACCAGATCGCAGACATTGGCTTCGCCCGCACACATGACCGTGTCCGCGCCACCCCAATAAATCTTTAGGGTTCCATCGGCCTCAGCAACAGCGCCGCACGTGAACACGACGTTGTGGACATACCCCGTGAGTTCCCATGGATCTTCCGGCTGCAGGATCCACGAATCGCCGACGCCGATGATCTTTGCAGGGTTCTGGAGGTCATGAAGAGCGACCCCCAGCCTGTAGACCGACCCATCCATCGTCTGGAATACGCCATGATAGATGGAGAGCCATCCCTGTTCCGTTTTGATGGGCGGAGCGCCCGGACCGATTTTCATTTCGTCCCAGTGATACTGCACAGGCCTCATGATGAGCTGGGACTCGCCCCAAAAGCGCAGATCCGGAGAATAGGAAATCCAGATGGACCACGGAGCGATTTCCGAATGCGGACGGTCAAGCCGGGCATAGAGGCCCTCAAATTTCTCGGGGAAGATCACTACGTTCCGATAGTCCGCTTCCGTAATGAGGGCGACGCTTTCCACATGACTGAAATCCTGCGTCTTGGCAAGGGCGATCTGGACTCCATTTCGCGAGTAGACGCTATACGTGATGAGGTACTCGCCTTCCACGCGGGTGACTCGTGGATCTTCGACGCTGAACTCTTCCTTCCCGGGAGCCAGAAAGGGCGCAGGATCGGCGGTGAAGTGGAATCCGTCGCCGCTGCGTGCCAGACCGATAATGGACCGTCCGGTGCGTAAATGAGAACGGAACAGCATGATGTACTCGTTCTCATGCTTTACCACGGCGGCGTTGTGGACCGTCTCAACCGCGTAAGGAATATCCGCCTTGGTCAGGATCGGATTGTGAGCGTATCGCTTGATCATCTCTTCCCTTCCAGTTCGAAAACCGTCCGGTAAACTTGTTCGTAGCCCGCCACCATGGTTTCGATAGAGAAGCGCTCCTGGACTCGTCGCCGGCAAGCGTTGCGATTGATTTCACCGAGCCGTTCCAGGGCCCGCACCGCCTCGCCGACGGTGTTGACCAGGAAACCCGTCTGCCTGTCTTCGATCACTTCACTGCACGAGCCGAGGTCCATCGCGATCACGGGCACGCCGGCGGCATTGGCTTCCGCCAGGACGAGTCCGAATCGTTCTGGGATGGTGTTCAGGTGCAGCAGCGCTCGGGCCTGCGCAAACAACTCGTTCTTGCCCGGCACGTCCACTGGCCCGATGTAGCGGATCGTCTGATCAAGGTGGGGCTCCACCTGCTCGCGGAAATAGGTCTGATCCTGGATAATCCCGGCGATGAGCAGTGGCAATCCGCTCAGGCGAGCCGCCTCGATCGCCAGATGGACACCCTTGTCCGGGTGAATCCGACCGAGGAAGACCAGGTGATCTCCGCCGCGTTCCTGGATCGGGTACAACGAGAGATCGATTCCGTTATAGACTGTCGCCAGATAATTCAGCCCCGGTGCGCGGTCGGAGTTGCTGATGGAGACAAAATATCCGTCACGATACTTCTCGTACACGGGCATGATTTTGGCAGACGAGAATCCATGGATGGTCGTGAGGACCGGCGTCTTCACCAGCCGCGTGTAGGCGAGCGCCATGAAGTCGTAATGGCTGTGGATGAGATCAAACTCCGCGGCGTGCTCGAACGCCTCGGAGATGTGAAGGTACTCGGCCACCTTCGGATCGATGGCGGGATCCTCTTCATAACCCCGGTCCACCACTGCATGCAGGTGAGCTCGGGTCACGGAATCCCTTGTCGCGAACAGCGTCACATCCCAGCCACGGGCGGCCAGTCCTTCGGCGATGTTGCTGGCGACCGTTTCCCACGCGCCGTATTGCCGGGGAGGCGTTCGCCAGGCTACCGGCGACAGGACAGCGACTCTTTTAGCTGACATCGTCAACCTGCAGGTACAGCGATGCCTCCATCCGCGACCGCGATCTACCTGAATACCAGCCCGCGACCGGGGCTGCGAGATCGAAATCAAAACCGGCGGCTACAGCGACGTGTCCGTTGGACACCGCCAGTCCGCGAGCGGGATCGTAGCCCCGCCAGCCGATGGCCGGCAAATAGACCTCGGCCCACGCGTGCATGTACGGATCCTGGCTGCCCGCCGACGCGCACTCATAACCGCTGACGAACCTGGCGGCGATTCCCATCACGCGGCAGGCATCGCAGAACAGAACCGCCAGGTCGCGGCAAGATCCTTCCTGCAGCCTCAACGTTTGGTCCGACGGCCAAGGGGAACCGTAGGGACGGATCGACTGGCGGCAGATTTGAAAGATCTGCCGGCTCAGCGCCAGCAGAAACAACAGCGTGTTCCATTGCGCGCCGGCGGCGGCCGATTTCGCAAACTGCTTGACCGACTCCGCGACGTGCGCGTCCTGCCGATACGGCATCAGAGCCGCGCACAGGGGTTCCGCATACCACAGCGGAAGGTTCAGCGACTCGCCGGTGAGAACGTAATCAAACGGGTTCTGCCGAAGCATCTCCACGGTGAACCTGCTGGTTACACTCAAATCCCTGGTGGCTGTTCCAAACCACGCGTTAAGAGCGAGATTGCCATCCTGATCCAAACACTCCGTGGTTCCGGCGGGCAGTGGTGCGATCTGAATGTCGAAGTCAAGCAACTGTTGCGCGTTGGTCATGCGTGGCCTGAGCCGGAAAACGTGTGGCTCCAAGTACACCGGAAAATCGTAGCGGTACAACGTAGAGTGCGAAACGGTGATTTTCATGCGAATCGCCTTATTCCATGGCAGCCAGCACCTCGGCGAGCGCGACGGTCGCGAAACCGGTGGCGTGATCGGCCAAGCCATAGGGGATGATCAACTCGCCATTGTGCACCAGCGCGCCGCAGGTATAAACGACATTGGGCACGTAACCTTCACGCTCGTTCTGGTTCGGCTTGAGCAAGGGTTCGCGGAGCCGTCCAATCACTTTGGCCGGATCGTCGCGATCGAGGAGGAACGCGCCGATCGAGTACTGTCGCATAGGGCCGACACCGTGGCTGAGGACTAGCCACCCGGCATCGGTCTCGATCGGAGATCCGCAATTCCCAAGCTGGACCAGTTCCCAGGGAAAGGCTGGTTTGAGGAGCACGTTGCGCTCATTCCAGAAGTGGACGTTGTCGGAAAACATCAGGTAAATGTTCTCGTTGTCCTGGCGGGAGAGCATGGCATAGCGGCCGCCGATCTTTCGCGGGAAGATGGCCATGCCTTTGTTTTCCGCGGCCGGACCATTCAAGGTAATGAATCGAAAGTTGAGGAAGTCAGAAGTCTCCACCAACTCCGGCACTACGACCCTACCATCGTACGCTGTGAAGGTTGCGTAATAGGTGGGCGTGTCATCTTCGTTCCGGAAGCAAACGAAGCGAGCGTCCTCGATGCCGTTGCGTTGGGAGGGAGTGGCCGGGAAGATGATGCGTTCGCAGAGCTGTTGCTCGGGCTGAAACTGCACATGGTAATTGGACCTGGCCAGCATCCAAATGCCCTGAGATGCGCCCTGGTCTTCCTGCGTCATTCCATCAGGCAAGAGAAACTGTTCGGCTTGGAGTTCCGTGCGAAGCTCGTCCAGCGCGAAACGATCCCCGAGCTTGTGCATGACGCGGCGCGTGAATTCGCTGGCCAATCCCAGTTCTGAAAGTTTCCGGCCGAACAGGGCCTTTTCATAGACGGGATTTGGAATCTGACGGGGCTCGGTGAGAAAGCCCGTGGCGGGCAATACTTCGATCCGCTGATCGGGATGGATAATACCGGTGCGAAAAGTGATGGAAGAAATGTGTCCTTCCCCGGTGGCGCGCAAACTGAGAATAAACCGCAGCGCGCCCGACGGCAGACCAGTCTGGTCAGGATGCGGCACGATGGAAGGATTGAACAGCGCGGCGGATTCCAGGGAGTATTCGGCCAGGAAATACGAACCGATCAACAGTCGTCTCTGTTCGGACAAGTTCTGATCCGTCGCCAGCGACCCGCGAACCTGTTCGAAGCGTTCCGCGAAGACTTTGTGTATTGCCTGGTGGCGGCGGCAGAATTCCGCACAGACCTGGTCCAGGAGCGCGCCGACCCGGTCTTCCGGCATCGCCATAATTCTTTCGACGATCCTGGCAATCCGTTCCGGACCACCGGGACTGAAGGGCCGGAGGAGAACCCGGGACTGGTCCGGATTGAGGATTGTGGCCGTACGCGTGAGGTTCATTGAGGTGGGGGGTACTACTCCGTGATGGCGATCGGTTCTCGAAAACTCGTCAATATGTTTTGCGCCAATTGCATTTCCGCCAACGAAAGTAAGAACGCCAGGGTCGACTCCGCTCCCTGGTTCCCGTTGACCCGATCTACATGCAACCCATCGCGGCAGCCGCCAGTGTCGGGGGAATAAAGCTCCAGTCCGAGATCGTTCCACCCGATGAACCAATCGAAGGCGCGTTGCGCATGTTCATACCAGCAGATGTCCGATGTGGCGCGATAGGCTTCCAGGCACGCCGAGACCGTTGCTTGCGCCTCAATGGGCTGCTGGTCGAAATCGGCCCGCGGGCCGCCGCGGCGGTAGAACCCATTACTGCCAATGGGTCGAAAGTGACCCTTCTCGGACATCTGCAATTCCGTCAGCCAGCGTAGGGCCGCGAGCCCACGCTGTAGTACGGTTTGTTGCCCGGTTGCATGGCCACTCACGATCAAGGCGTGCGCGAGCTTGGCGTTATCGTACGACAATTCTTCCTCAAACCATTGCCAGTCCGGATGCGCACTCGCTTCAAAAAGTCCCATCAGGCGGCAAGTCAGCGTCTCTCTGGTCTGATTGACTAGGCTGTCTCCGCTTAACCGGCGCAGATATTCATGGATGCCGATCAAGCCGAACGCCCAAGCTCTGGGCGACGTGAACCCCATCACCGCGGGCAACGCCTGCGCGAAGAGCTGTCCCGCCATCATTTGGAAGCTCCGGAACGGCGAACGTCCCACGCCAATGCCTAGCGCCCAGAGCGCCCGCCCTTGACAGTCCTCCGAACCCTGTTCGTCCAGCCAGTGCCGCTCAAAACTGAGGTGATTGTGGAAGCGTTTTGTTTGTGGATCGAAAGCGTAGTTGAGGAATGCCGCGGAAGTTGTGGCTAGTGTCCGCACTGACTCCGCATTCTCTCCCAATTCACCGAGCAGCACCGCCAGAATGAAGGCACGAGCGTTATCGTCGGTACAATAGCCTTCTGCAAAATTCGGCACACTGAAGAGAGCGTGCTGAAAGACTCCGGTGGAATCGGTCATCCTCCAGAGGTGACTTAGCTTCATGGGCGGCAATTCCCGTGGCTTCTGGTCGAGCGTCTTAGACGCAAGAAATTTTCGCGAACGCGCCGCTACTTCCAGACGGGAGCACTCGAACGTTCGCATATACATCTGCGCCACGTTGCTCCAAATCATCTCGCGCCCTATCTTATAGGCGTTCTTGCGAATGGCATGCCGGCGGGTGTCGTCGCGCAGCAACCCGATGACCTCGCGCGCAATGGCGGGAGCATCGGCGAACGGCACCAGCACGCCGCGATCTTCCGCCAACAGTTCTGCCGCGTGCCAATATGGCGTGGAAACCACCGCCTTGCCGGCGCCAAAAGTGTAGGCCAGCGTTCCCGACGTGATCTGCGCTTCATTCAGGTAAGGCGTGATATAAAGGTCCGCCGCGCCGATGAACTCTTTGAGATTCTCGATATCCACGAATTGGTTGTAGAAGATGACGTTCTTGTCAACCCTGTTCTTCTTGGCCAGAATCTCGAGGCTGAGCCGGTAGCCCTCTCCGTGCTCCCGCATTTCGTTAGGATGCGTGGCGCCGAGGACGATGTATACGACCTCTGGAAACTCCGCCAGAATTGGCGGCAGCGCGTTGAGTACATACTCAATACCCTTGTTTGGCGAAAGCAGGCCAAACGTGAGCAGCACGACTCTGCCTTCCACGCCGAACTGGTCCTTGAAATAAGTCGGATCGACGAAGCCTACATCGGGAATTCCATGCGCTATGAGGTCGATCTTGGCGGTCGGCGCATGGTAGATTTCCTGCAGCATCTGTCGCCCCCGCTCGGCCATAACCACAAGCCGGGTGGAGAGTGAGATTAACCCTTCCATCACGCGCCGCTGCTCGATTCTCGGCTCTCTAAGCACGGTATGGAGCGTCGTGACGACAGGCATTCTCAATTCGCGCAGGAGGGCGAGAATGTGACCACCGGCAGGACCGCCGAATATGCCGAACTCGTGCTGCAGACAGACAATATCCACGTTGCTGATATTGAGGAAGTCTGCGGCACGCATATAGGACGACAGATCCTGCTCCTCAATTTCAAAGCGAACGACCTCCGGGTACTCGTAGCCACCTGGAATGTCGTTCACCGACACGGCCAGGCAGTGGCTCTGGGGGTGCGCGCTCGCGACGGCTGCAAGCAGGTCGGATGTGAACGTAGCGATGCCGCACTTACGCGGTAAGTGGTCGCCAACGAAAGCGATCTTGCGGACTTTTGAATTGCTTTTCATGAAGGCATTCCTTTGCTGCGCAGCGGCTTTATGCCGCGTCGATCAATCTGATTCTCCGGGCTGCGTTGCCGCCGGGAAATGGAGTGGATCCCTCAGATTCTGTAACTCCCGATAATAGTAGATAGGAGAAGGGTTCTTTCCCCTGACCTTAAGCGCCTTCAGAAATTCGATTTCTTCTTCGGTGGCATCGCCGCTCAACGACGCATCGCTCAGGAACCGGTCCAACCCAGGTTCCAGGGGGAGGGGCTGTTCGGGCCCTTTTTCGGCAAACTCGAATCGCTTTCGGATGCCTGCTGCGAG
Source organism: Acidobacteriota bacterium (assembly GCA_016185425.1). GTDB lineage: Bacteria > Acidobacteriota > Terriglobia > Bryobacterales > Bryobacteraceae. Next base: position 123,393 of record JACPNQ010000032.1, read on the forward strand.
CCGGCGGTTCAGAACAACTTCGATCCCAAAGCTCTTCAGGTCGATATCCCATGAGTCGATGATCGGATCCAGGAAGGAGACGCAGTTTTCAACAGAGATGTCAAAGACGTCCGTGTCCAGAAATTCGAGAATGGCAACGCGCACCTGCTCATAGCTGCGCGCTCTCGATTTTGCCATTAGACGCAGCCACTTCTTATTTTCCAGTTCTTCCTTGGCAACGCCTTGGGCGACATCCAAAAGCTTTTGCGTGACCAGGCGTTCGAGTTCGCCGAAAGGCTCCTTCTCAAAAATCCGGCGCAGTTCTTTCCGCCGGGCGGAATCGCATTTGCGCAGAATCAACGCGCGGCACTCTTTGAAGAGGGGCCGCGGAAGCTCCGCAACTTTTTTTCTCAACTCTTCCTTGCGTTGCAGGTCAGCTAGTTTCGACAGTTCACCGCTCGGCAATTTCAACGTCTTGCCAATCTTCTCGTAAATGTCGGTGCGCCCAGGCGCCGGAGGAGCTTTTTTCCGCGCCAGCAGTTGCGAAATGTAGGATTCCGTTACTTCAGCAGCAGCCGCGAGATCCTTTTGCTCAAGGCCAAGCTCTTTCAAGCGGTGTCTGATCAAGAGCGAAACGTCCACTGAACCATCCTTGCAGCATTCCGATTAACCAAGTGAGGTTAATCTAAACTGCTATTTTGCCATGATCTGGCCTTGACAATCAAGCTATACTTAACCGATACTGGTTAATGCCTGGACGCTCCCGCCCACTCGCAGGTCATCTGAACTAAGTCAGGCGATCTGATTACCATCCCTTAGATCACCCGCAACCCACGGGTTGTGGTGTCTCTCCGACGCTGGGCGGGTCGAGAAAGAGGATCACGCGTGTCTCCTTCGATTGAATTGCTGGAACCTAAGCAGGCATGGGCAATCTCAGCCGCAAAGCCGCTCGATGAAGCGGTATGGCAAGCATGGCTCGCGAAGGGCCGGGCGCAAGACAAGCGCCGTAAGGCCTTGGGAATAAAGGTCTTAAAGTGGACTGGGATCGTAGGGCTGCTTGCCGCGGCGGGATTCTCCTTCCGTCTCGGGGCAGCTAGCCCGGCAGACGATCTTTCGAAATACCGTGGTTTCCAATTTGGTACAGACCTATCGACGGTCGCGCGACAGGCCGGCGTGGACCCGTCTCAGGTGAAGGTGATCCACAGCCGCCCGGCCCTGATCCAAGAGCTTGAGTGGCTCCCTCAGAGTCACGGCGTCTCTTCCCAGACAGAACCGGCCAAAAGTGTGGTCTTCAGCTTCTACACCGGCGAACTGTTTCGCATTGTAGTCGATTATGATCGCTACGAAACCGAGGGGATGACGTCCGACGACTTCGTCGAAGCAGTCTCCGCCACGTACGGAACTGCCACCAAGCCCGCCGTTTCAGCCAAGGTTGCGCAAAGCTACGGTGATCCCGAAGAGATCCTCGCGCAATGGCAGGATCCACAGTACCGCTTCGAATTGCTCCGTTATTCCTACGGGCCAACCTTCAAACTGGTGGGGATCAGCAAAAAGCTGGACGCGCCGGCCCAGGCCGCAACTCTGGAAGCGAAGCGGCTCGACGATCAGGAAGCGCCACAGAGGGATGCGGCCCGATTGGCGAGCGAAGTAGGGGCCGCAAAAGCCAAGTTGGAAAAGGCGAGGCTTGTGAACAAGCCGAAGTTTCGACCGTAGCCCACGGAGGTACACGAACATGACGAGTATCGGAGTGGCTCCTTCTACATTTCAGGAAGGTGATGAAGTCGTGCTGGCCCGTGGCACTTACCCGGGCACCCTGGGCGTTTTTCTCCGGCTGAAAGAGGACGTCAACTGGGCGGATATTCGGGAGCGCAATGGGGACATCCGCAGTCATCCGGTGATATGGCTGGCTCATTCTGCGAAGGCAGCCCTCGGTTCCAAGAACTGACCCGCCATGACGGACATAATCACAGCGGGGAGCATTCTGGTTGCCGGGGGCAAGTATCCGCCGAAATCCTTCCTGCTCCAGAGCGAGTCTGATTCGAATGGATGGGCAGCCATCAAAGACGCCCGCGCCACGTTCGAAAAGACAGTTCAGGAAGCAGGATGGACTTTTTTCTTCATGGCTGGCGAAATCAAGACCACTGTCTTCGGACTTGACAAGCAAAAGGCGCTCCGCGCCGCGTTGAAGCGACTCATCGCGGACGTGAAATCTCAGCACTGCAACAGCATCGAGATTACGCGGGTTATGAGTAAATCGTTCTTGAAAGTGCCCTATGTTAGTGTTTCCGCTCACCCACGGCATCTGCAGAAGGGTATGTGTTTTTCGGCTAACGAGGCGGGCTCAGACCCGGCACTCGTTACACAGACTCAATCTACAGGGAGGTTAACCGCATCATGAACATTCGACCACTATACGACCGCATGGTGGTGAAGCGGACCGAGGAAGAGGAAACCACGCGCAGCGGCATCGTCATTCCCGATTCGGCCAAGGAAACGCCCCAGCAAGGTGAAGTGATGGCCATCGGGAAGGGCAAGCGGCTGGACGACGGCAAAATGGTCGCCCTTGACGTCCAAGTCGGCGACCGCATCCTGTTCGGCAAATATTCCGGCAACGAGATCAAACTGGAGGGCACTGAGTACATCATCATGCGTGAGGATGATGTACTTGGAGTTCTGGATGCGGCCCCCCAAGTGCTTTCCAAAGCCAGCTAATTCAAATCCGAATCACGGGGAAAACATCCATGGCAAAACAGATTACTTATAGTGACAACTCCCGTCAAGCGATCCTCCGCGGTGTTAATCAGCTCGCCGACGCAGTAAAGGTGACTCTCGGACCCCGAGGCCGGAACGTCGTTCTCGAAAAGAAATACGGCGGACCGACGATCACCAAAGATGGTGTGACGGTGGCCAAAGAGATCGAGTTGAAGGACCCGCTGGAGAATATGGGTGCCCAGATGGTGCGCGAAGTGGCGTCGAAAACCTCTGACGTTGCCGGAGACGGTACCACCACGGCCACGATTCTGGCTCAGGCAATCTACCGGGAAGGTGTCAAAGCCGTCACCGCTGGGGCGAACCCGATGGCCATTAAGCGCGGCATCGATAAGGCCGTGGAAGTTGCCGTCGAGGAGGTCAAGAAGCTCTCCAAGCCCGTCTCCGGCGACATGATAGCCCAGGTGGGCAGCATCTCCGCCAACAGCGACTCCACCATCGGCAACATCATCGCCGAGGCAATGAAGAAGGTGGGCAAGGACGGCGTGATCACGGTCGAGGAAGCCAAGACTATGACCACCGAATTGCAGACAGTGGACGGGATGCAATTCGATCGCGGGTACCTTTCACCCTACTTCGTGAGCGACGCCGAACGCATGGAGTGCGTTTTCGAGGATCCCTACATCCTCATTCACGACAAGAAGATCAGCAATATGAAGGATCTGTTGCCCATTCTCGAGCAAATTGCTCGCGCAGGTAAGCCGCTTCTAGTGATCGGCGAAGAGGTGGAAGGCGAGGCTTTGGCCACGCTCGTAGTTAACAAACTCCGCGGCACGCTCAGTGCGTGCGCCGTGAAAGCCCCGGGCTTCGGCGACCGCCGCAAGGCAATGCTGGAAGATATCTCGATCCTGACTGGCGGCAAGGCAATCATGGAAGAGACCGGCATCAAGCTGGAGGGCCTCAAGCTGGAGGATCTGGGCCACGCGAAACGTGTCACGGTGGACAAGGACACCACGACCATCATCGACGGCGCCGGATCGCAGAAGAGCATCGAGGGCCGGATCAAGCAACTCCGGGCACAGGTCGAAGAGACAACCTCGGACTATGACCGCGAGAAACTGCAGGAGCGGCTGGCGAAGCTGTCGGGTGGCGTGGCGATCATCAAGGTCGGTGCCGCAACCGAAACCGAGATGAAGGAGAAGAAGGCCCGCGTAGAAGACGCTCTCCATGCCACGCGGGCGGCGGTCGAGGAAGGCATCGTACCCGGCGGAGGGGTAGCATTGTTGCGAGCCTCGATTGCGCTGCAGGCCCTTAAACTCAAGGGCGACGAGCAGTTCGGAGTCACAATCGTCCGTCGTGCGTGCGAGGAGCCCGTGCGGCAGATTGTGCGGAACTGCGGAACCGAAGGTGCCGTAGTAGTCGAAAAGATCAGGGGCCACCAAGACCCAAATTTTGGTTTCAACGCCTCCACTGAACAATACGAAGACCTGGTGAAGGCCGGCGTGATCGACCCCACCAAGGTAACCCGCACAGCCCTGCAAAATGCGGCTTCTATCGCCTCTCTCATGCTCACGACCGAGGCTATGATCTGCGGGATTGTGGAGGAGTCGGGCGAATAGGACAGGGATGAACAAGAGACTAGCGAAGAGGCACCAGCGCCAAGTTGCGCGCGCGAAAGATCGAGTGAAACTGTCGGATCCTGACGTGCGCACGCCCGAACAACTGGCCGCAGCGCGGGAGGCTAGCCGCGCTGTGTCCAGGTTCCGCAACGACCCCCACGCCAAATATTTCACGCCATCCGTGAATGCCGCGGAACGTGCCGAAGACACTACGTCGAAGGTGGAGACAGGGTCTTGATCCACGCTAAATTCGGGCTGTCCATGCGCTGTCCCCATTGCAGATCCATCGATTTTAGAAGTGTAAGCGCCGGAAATGCCATCGAGACGGCTTTCCTATGGCTTCTTCAACCCTACTGGTGCTCTCTTTGCGGTAACCGCTTTTTCCTGTTCCGTTGGCAAACTCCCGTCGGCAGTACGGCGTAAGACCGGCCGTGCGGCGGAGGCAGCCCACTCGGGTCCAGCCAGTCGAGATCCCTGTCAGAGCGGCGGAGAATTCGCACGGACCCGTCGCATGGGTTTACCCAAGGCGATTTCCTTGGCCAGCCTATACTCGCCCAATGTTTCTTTCGGGCGGCCTCAATGCGCCGCTGTGCCTGCTCCTTCAGCATCGTGCTGCTTGGAAGCTGTGTCCGAGCCGCAACATCCGTGCGGAGGAAAAATGCGTGACCCTTTCCAGCGTCAGGTATTGGGATCGCCACCAGCGGTGTGCCCGATTCCCTCAGGTGGCGCGAAAGAGAACCGCTGTTGAGATGGAATCGCCTGGCGAGGACCGATGTTGCCACGTATCGTTCCGCGAATTGCTGGACCGCTTTGGCGGGTATGAGCCTCGCAAAACCATCCCGAAAGCCGTCGGAAGCGGTAAGCAGGCCTTGATCTGCTAGGCCGCGAATGACATTGGTTCTGACCGCCAACAAGCCTGCAGCTTCCCTGTAATTGAGGAAGCCTTCCGGTGACGCCGCAATGTCGGGCGCCGGGCGGTACTTGCGGAGATCGTCGGACCGGAACAGGTAATCAGTGATCCCTAGCTAGCGGCTCGACTATCCGCCCGAACTCAGTTCCAAACTTCGAAAATATTTTAAACTCACTCTTACGCAATGACATGCAGGGAAAACGCCCCCGCCTGCCGATCCGTTTTCTTGACTCCGGGTGATAGGGTGAAAGTAGAGAGGAGCGAAACGCTCCCCGCCAAAGGCCCTCGCCAAAAACGAGGGCCTTTTTCATTTCATAAATCGAAACGAGGAACCGATATGACCAACGAAGACCGCGCCAAAATCGCCCGCGAAAACGGCGCCAAATCCAAAGGCCCCGTCACGCCCGAAGGCAAGGAGAAATCCGCCCGCAACGCCATCACACATGGCATGCGCGCCACCGCCCTCAAACTCATCGTCCCGCCCCACTCCGCCTGCCTTGTCAACGAGGACCGCCATGAATTCTACAACCTCTTCGACACCCTCATCGCCAAATTCCGGCCCGCCGACCAGGCTGAAATCTCCGTCGTCCGCGAAATCGTCGAATGCCAGTGGAAGATCGAACGCAACAAGAAGCTCGAAACCGCCATCTACAACCGCGAGCTCATGCGCCAGAACGTCCGCGTCGTCCCGTCTCTCCCAGAGCTCCGCCAACTAGAAATTTCCATCGCCGCCGAGGAAGCCCTCACCGGCAACAAGACCTTGGCCGAACTGCGCAAGAGCACCCTAACCTGCCAGCGCGCCATCGGCACACTGCAGCGCCGCCTCGTCGGCCTGCAGAGGAATTGGGCTCCCGCCGCCGGCGTACCCCCCGATGCCGGCGCCGACCGCGAGGCCAACGACTTCATCCCCAAACGAACCGAACAAGAGCAGCCGCAACCTGCTGAAAACACAGAAAGAACCTTCCATGTCAACGGTCCGGTGACCCCCAACGTCATCAACCTCTACCGGGAGATCTTCCACCCAAATTCGGCTGAATTCATCGGCCACGAGATGCCGACCGATCAGGAGGTGGCCTAATCGGCTATGTGAAACGCCCCAGAGTCCGGACACCGCCTCGGACCACACCCGAAGTGTCTACACGGTTCGCTGAAACCCGACCTCGTCCTTCCACTCCTCCAGCGTGTTGTACGTAATCGGGCAATAGGTCGCACGCTCCGCCATCGCCCACATGCGGTGCATCAACGATCCGGGCCCGCGCACCAGGTGTGGAAAATCCTCGCACGACGCCGGCCGCCCTTCGTAAACCAGGCACTCGTTCCCGTTCAGGAAGATGCACCCCGCCTCCGTGCGCTTCAGGATGCGGCCCTCGTCCGCGCTCAACTCGGTGCACTCGCGCAGGAAACGGTCGCGTTTCATCCCCGCTGCCTTGGCCACCTTGTCGATATCGCGATCCACCAGCCGCGCCGTCGCCGTGCGGCAGCAGTTGGCGCACTGGAGGCAATCGATCTCCCCCTCCACCTTCTGCGCGATCGCCTTCAGCTTCCGCTCCACGAACGCATGGCGGCTCATATGCTGCCGCAACTTCTTGTTCTCGTCGAGCTTCAGTTCTCCCAGCCGCTTGATCTGTACCAGGTCGGTGACGATCGTCCTACTCATACCTTAAGGCTACCAGCGGATCGACGCGCGATGCCCGGAACGCCGGAGCAAGGCAGGCCAGCGCCGCCACCAGCCCAAGCACCAGCGTCACCGCGGCGTATGTCGGCAGGTCCGCCGGCGCCACGCCGAATAGCAGCTTCTCCACCAACCGGGACGCCGCCAGCGCCACCGCCGCGCCGATAGCCAGCCCGATGCCCGAGAGCAGCAACCCCTCCCGGAGCACGAGCCCCAGCACCTGCCCCTGCTGCGCGCCCAGCGCCATGCGGATGCCGATCTCAGCCGTCCGCTGCTGCACGGTCTGCGACAACACTCCGTAGATCCCGACGGCCGCGAGCAATAACGCCACCGACGCCAGCACACCCAGCAGCCATGCCGCCACTCGCTGCGCCAGCAGGGAGTCCAGCACCCGCTCGCTCATCGTCTTCACGTCGAACATCGGCAGGTCTTTGTCGATCGCCGCCAGGTCGCGCCGCAGTGCCACCGTCAGCGCCGCCGGATCGCCCGCCGTCCGCACCATCACGTTCAAACTTCCGGTCCGCAACTGCGGGAGCACGAAGTAGTAGGCGCCCTTCGATTCCGCGTCCAGCTTCGAATGCTTCACCACGCCCACCACGCCGGCGATCCGTACCCATGCCGGTCCGCCGCGGCGAATCCGCTTACCCACCGCATCGCCCGCGGGCCAGTAGAGCTTCGCCAGGTTCTCATCCACCACCGCCACCGGCTCCGTCGTCTCGCGGTCACCGTCCGTGAACAGCCGTCCCGCCTTCAGCGGGATCTGCATCGTCTGGAAATAATCCCAGCTCACAATACGGATCTCGCCGTGCGGCCCCGCCTGGTTTGGCGCCACGTCGCGGCCCTCAATTGAAAACGAGCTCTGCGAATTGCTGCCGCTGAATGGCAGCGACGACACCACCCCCGCGCTCTGCACGCCCGGCAGGGCCTTGGCCTTCTCCCGAATCTGGTCGAACAGCCGCGTCACCTTCTCCGCCGTGTCGAACCGCTCGCCTGGTAGCGAGACGCGGTAGCTGATCAGCCCCGTTGGATTGAATCCGGCGCTCACCTTCTGTAGCTCCAGGAAGCTGCGCACCAGCAACCCCGCGCCGACCAGCAGCAGAGTCGACAACGCCACCTCCCCTACGACCAGCGCCGCTCGCACACGCCCTTTCCGCAGGCTCGCTCCCGCCCCGCGCGAACCGTCCTTCAGCACGGTATTCAAGTCCTGCCGTCCTGCCTGCAGCGCCGGCAGTACCCCGAACAGGATGCCCGTCAGAACCGATAGCCCTAGGGTGAACAGCAGCACCGGACCGTCAACGGCCACATCCTTAATCCGCGGAAAGTTGGCCGGCGCAAGCGAGATCAGCGCCCGCATGACCCCATAGCCCGCCGCCAGCCCGGCCAACCCGCTCAACAATCCAAGGAGCACACTCTCCGCGAGCATCTGCGCAATCAGATGCCGTCTCGTCGCGCCCAGCGCTGCGCGAATGCCCATCTCCCGCCCGCGCCCCGCGCCGCGCGCCAGCAGCAGGTTGGCTACGTTGGCGCACGCGATCAACAGCACGAAACCCACCGCCGCCAGCAGCGTGAACAACGGCGCCGCCAGCGTCCCCGTCAGCACTTCCGTCATCGGCGTCATCGCGATCGACCAGCCGCTATCGGCCGGATACGCGTTCGGATTCGCCCGTCGCAGTTCCTCGGTCATCGAGCGCAGCCGATCCTTCGCCTGCTCCGGCGATAGCCCTTCAGCCAGCCGCCCCACCGTGAACAGCGACTGGTTGCCGCGCCGCGCCGGGTCCAACTGCTGCGGAGTAAACGCCGCCGGCACCCACACTTCAAACGGCGCCAGAAAGCCCAACGCCTGCGGCACCACGCCGATCACCTGGTACGGCTTCTCATTGAGCCGGATCGTCTGCCCGATAACATCCGCCCTCCCTCCAAACGCCCGCTTCCACAGCCCCTCATCCAATACCGCGACCGCGTCGTGACCCGGCCGGTCTTCGTCCTCGGTAAACATCCGCCCGGCGATTGGCCTGATCGCCATAATCGAAAATGCCGACGCTGTCGCCGCCGCTCCCGACCACCGCTCCGCGCGGTCCACGCCGGAATAGTTGAAGCTCATTCCCTGGATCGACATGACGTCCTGGAACAGGTCCGTGTGCCGGCGGTAGTCCACGTGGTCCACCGGCGAGGTCGACGCCCGTAACAGCCCGATCGAGCCGTACGAGTTGTTCATTACCATCAACTGCTCCGGCTTCGGGAATGGCAGCGGCTTCAGCAGCACCCCGTTGACGATGCTGAATATCGCCGTGTTCGCTCCAATCCCCAGCGCCAGCGTCAACATCGCCACTGCTGTGAAACCAGGGCTCTTGGCCAACCCGCGCCATGCGAATCGAAGATTGGAGCCAGTCATATCTCCCTCAATACGGACGGCGGGGCCCGAAGTTCCATAAAATGGAGGAACATGCCCCTTGTCCTCGAATCCAACTTGCCCGGCCTGGAACTCATCCGCCGTGGCAAGGTCCGCGACGTTTATTCCATCGACGCCGAACGCCTCCTTATCGTAGCAACGGATCGCATCTCCGCCTTCGACGTCATTCTTGGCAGCGGCATCCCCGACAAGGGCCGCGTACTCACGCAGATCAGCCTGTTCTGGTTCGACTTTCTGTCCGGGATCCCCAACCACCTGATCTCCGCCAAAGTCGACGAATACCCCGCATTCCTGCACCAATACCGTGACCAGCTTGACGGCCGCTCCATGCTTGTCCGCCGCGCCAGGATGGTCGATATCGAGTGCGTCGCGCGAGGCTACCTCTCCGGCTCCGGCTGGAAGGAATATAAGGCGCAAGGCACCATCTGCGGCATTCCGCTCCCGGCAAATCTCCTCGAAAGCGATCGCCTCCCCGCCCCGATTTTCACGCCCGCCACCAAGGCCCAATCCGGCCACGACGAGAACATCTCGTTCGAGGAGACCGCCAAGTCGATCGGCGCTCCCCTCGCCTCACGCCTCCGCGACCTCACCATCCGGATCTACAGCCAGGCCGCCGCTTACGCCGAAACACGCGGCATCATCCTCGCCGACACCAAGTTCGAGTTCGGCTTCGTTGGCAACGAGCTTGTTCTGGGCGACGAGGTGCTGACGCCCGATTCTTCCCGCTTCTGGCCCCGCGTCTCCTACAAGCCCGGTGGCGGTCAGCCCAGCTACGACAAGCAGTTCGTCCGGGACTATCTGGAATCGATCGCCTGGAATAAGCAGCCGCCCGGGCCGGTGTTGCCGGATGCCGTCGTGGAGCAAACCGCAAATAAATACAAAGAAGCCTACAAAGTCCTGACCGGCAAGTCGCTATGAACTGGCTGGACATCGTGCTCGCGTCCATCCTCCTCGGCTCAACGGTTGGGGGCTTCGTAAAGGGATTCTTCCGGCTCGGCATCGGCCTCGCCGCTACCTTTCTCGCTTTCTTGCTCGCATCGTGGTTCTATGCCGAAGCGGGCGACTGGGCAGTCCCCTACACCAGCTCCAAAGGCGTCGCCCATTTTGTCGGCTACGTCATCATCTTCCTGGGCGTTATGATCGCCGGCGCGCTGCTCGGCCGCTTCCTGGCGCGCGTCTTCAAGTGGATGGGCCTCTCGTGGCTGGATCGGCTCGGCGGCGGTGTTCTCGGCATTCTCCGCGGCGGCTTAATCAGCCTTGTCATCGTCCTGATGATGACCGCCTTCCTCCCTGGCGATCCGCCGGCGGCTGTCTTCCATTCCCGCCTGGCGCCGTACGTGCTCGATGGCGCGCACCTGCTCTCTCTCACCACCTCCCCGGAAATGAAGCAACAGTTCCGGCAAACCTACGAAAAAACCAAGAAGGCGTGGGTCGATCCCGTTCGCCAGAAACTCGAAAAGCTCGAACAATAGGAATGTACTTACTCATATTTGACCTCGACGGAACTCTCGTCGACTCCAAGCAGGACCTCATCGACTCCGTCAACGCTACCCGTGGCTACATGAACCTCGGCCCCCTCCACGGCCCAACGGTCGCACGCTACGTCGGCCGCGGCGCGCTGGCCCTCATCCAGAGCGCGCTCGGCGATTCCGCGTCCGCCGAAGACATTCAGACGGCCCACGAGTTCTTCATCAAGTACTACGGGGAGCACATGCTCGACAAGACCGTCCTCTATGATGGCGTCCGCGAGTCGCTCGACGCCCTCAAGGAACGAGGCCACTCGCTCGCCGTTCTCACCAACAAGCCCGTCCGTTTCAGCGAGCGTATGATGGATCGCCTCGGGCTCGGCCGCCACTTCGTCCGCATCTACGGCGGTAACAGCTTCGAGCCGAAGAAGAAGCCCGACCCCATCGGCATCCACGCGCTGCTGAGCGAAACGGGTCTCCCGAAAGACCGCACCATTATGGTCGGCGACAGCTCCGTCGACATCCGCACCGCGCGCAATGCCGCCGTCCGCTCCTGCGGTGTAACATGGGGCTTCCAACCGGAAACGTTCGTTGAGGAGCCGCCCGATTTCACCATCGATCATATGCGCCAGCTCCACGAACATATCCTCGCCGAACCCCGGTAAACACCCATGTTCCCGCTCCTGCTCGCTGCGTTTCTCGATACCTATTCCTTCGTCGATATCGAAGCCGTCCGCGCGACCGGCGCACCGTCATCCTTCGTGCGGACCGCGACGATTCCCGCGAACATCCCGACCCACGCCTGCGACATTCTGATCGCCGGTGCGGGTATGGGCGGACTCGGCGCCGCTCTTCGCGCGGCTGAACGCGGCCATCAGGTCTGCCTGACGGAGGAAGCCTCGTGGCTCGGGGGCCAGGCTATCGCGGCCGGCGTCTCCGCGCTCGACGAGAACAAGTTCATCGAGATGACCGGCGGCCCGCGCCTCTATAACGAGTTCCGCCGCCGCATCCGCGAACACTACAAGCGCGCCTACAAGCCCCACCACCCCACTGACAACTTCAATCCGGGCGGCTGCTATGTCTCCAGCCTCTGCTTCGAACCCAAAGTTGGCGCGCACATCCTGGAGGAGATGATCAAGCCCCACCGCAACATCCTCCTCTTCCGCCGCACCCGTATCCTCGATCTGGAACGAGAGGGCAACACCATCACCGCCGCGCTTGCCTGGAACATCGACCGCCAGCAGGCCGTGAAGCTCCTCCCCAAGTTCGTCCTCGACGCCACCGAGATGGGCGATCTGTTGCCTCTCGCGAAGACTCCCTACACTGTCGGCTCCGAACCCAGGTCAGTGACCGATGAGCCTCACGCCGCGGAAGCCGCCAATCCCGCGTGCGTCCAAAGCTTCACCTATCCGTTCATCATCGAGCATCGCCCCGGCGAGTCGCACACCATCGCCAAGCCGGACGATTTCGAAAAGATCCGCGACCATCAGCCTTTCGGTTTCGTCATGAAATACCCCGAAGAGTTCGGTTGGCGCGGCCGCTTTGAATACTCCATGTTCGGGGACGATCCGCCCATCCCTAACAACATGTCGCCGCGGCCGTTCTTCTCCTGGCGCCGCGTCTTCAACGCCTCCGCCTACCCGGGCAAACACACCGACCTCGCCTTGATGAACTGGCCGCGCCAGGACTATCACGATGAGTCCGTCCTCGACCGCACACCCGAAGACACCGCGCGTGTTCTCCAGAACGCGAAGAAGGTGTCGATGGCATTTCTCTACTGGCTGCAGAACGACCGGAAAACACCGGGCTTCAAGCTGCGGCCCGATGAGATGGGAACGCAGGACGGCCTCTCCCAAATGCCCTACATCCGTGAGTCCCGCCGCATCCAGGCGCAGGGCATGGTCCGCGAACAGGACATCGTCTTCGAAAACAGTCCCCGCGCCCGCGCCGTCCATTTTCCCGACTCCATTGGCACCGGCTTCTACATGGTCGACATCCATCCCTGCGGCGCGAACGAGAAGGGCCGCATGATGATGCCGAAGCCGTTCCAGATCCCGATGTCCGCGCTACTACCGAAGGACCTGACCAACTTCCTCCCGGCATCGAAAAACCTCGGCGTCACGCACCTCACCAACGGCGCCTACCGCCTCCATCCCATCGAGTGGAACATCGGGGAAGCGGCCGCCGTCATCGCCAGCCTCCGTCTGAAGACTGGCCAGTCGCCGGCCGGCCCGGTGCAATCGGAACTCGCGCACGCCGGTGTGCAGATCTTCTGGTTCGACGATCTACCGGAGACGCACCCCGGCTTCGCCGCCATCCAGATGGCGGCGATCAAGGGCTGGTACCCGGTGCGCTACGACGACCTGCACGCCTCCCCGGATTCTCCCATCACCCGCAACGAAGCGGCCCGCGCCATCGCGGCAATCTACAATCTGCCGGGTGACCCGGTGAAGGCGGTGGTCGAGAAAGGCTGGATGGCCGTCGACCACCGCAACTGGTTCCACGGCGATCTGCCCCTCTACTGGACCGACCTCCGGCATAAGGACCTGGTCCCAACGAATCCCAAGTCCACCGGGCCGGTCACCCGTTCGGCGTTCTTCCAAATTACTGCTTCTTCTCCGTCCCTTCGATAACGGCGACACCCTTCGGCGCGCCTTCATTCGCGCCGCCCAATGTGACTTTCGCGCCCTGCCGCAACAGCGACGTCTCTCCTGGTCCCTGGAAGAAGTGATAGCCCGGCCGATCCTTCCAAGCCAGCGGCCCCGCCAGGATCTTGTGGTGCGAGAGCACCGCGTCCTTGATCTTCGTCACCAGCGCCTCATACTCCGGCTGACCCTGCTTGTACCCAGAAAAACTCCCGAGATCCGTGCTCGCCACGAACACGACGTCCACGCCCGGAATCGCCGCAATTTTATCGGCAATCTCCACGCCGGCCGGTGATTCAATCATCGCGACGATCATGACATTCGCGTTCGCCTGCTGCCGGTAATCCGCCCCCCACAACGTGCCATACTGCCCGCCACCCTGGCTGCGTTTCCCGATCGGCGGATACTTGGCGAACTTCACCGCGTTATGGACCTTCTCCAGCGACTCCACCATCGGGATGATGATCCCGACCGCGCCAATATCGGTCGCCTTCTGAATGTCGCCTTCGTTCGCATCCGGCACGCGGATAAACGGCATCGCCGCCGCGCCGCGGCAGGCGTATATCATCCTCGCCACTTCCGCGTAAGTCAGCGGGCTATGTTGCATCTCAATCCAGGTAAAGTCAAATCCGCTCCCCGCCATCGCACAATAAATGTCCGGGTCGGACGACGAAACGGTCCCGCCTACAACCTGTTTTCCCTGCGCCAGCTTCGTCTTCACCGTGTTGAAAATCCGCGGCTGCTGCGCGATCGCCGCGCCCGCCAGCAACAACCCAACTGCAAGTAATCTCATTCGTGATCTCCTCGAAATCTGAATCCGGGAACAAGCATACAGCGAACCGCACCTGCATTACCACATCGTCCGGCAACTCACGATAGACTGGGGCAAAGTCCAACGTTCCAATGGGTACACGGCTATTCCGCCTCAAATGAAGACGCCAATCCAGAACGATCCGGCGGCCATCGCAGATCCCGGTGATTCCGCGTTTCTTTCCCAGTTACTCGACGCCGTCCAACACTCCATCATCGCCATCAATCGCGATGAAGCTGTGACCTATTGGAACGGCTCCGCCACACGGCTCTACGGCTACACGCGCGACGAAGCGCTTGGCAGCAATATCATGATGCTCACAGCGGCTGGCTCTGAGGAGACAGCCCGCGCGATTATCGATTCCGTTTGGAACGGGCAGCCATGGTCCGGCGAGTACGATGTGAGCCATCGCGACGGCGGCAGCGTCCACGCCCGCATACAGCTATTTCCGATCTTCGGCGCCGGTCATGAGGTAAGCGGGATCATCGGCGTATCGGAAGATATCTCCGCGGAAGCCGCAGCCCGCGACACGCTCGCGAAGACGCAAGAGCGCTTTGAACTTCTTGCCCGCTCGACATCGGACGCGATGTGGGATTGGGACGTGGAAACCGATACCGTCTGGGCCAATTCCGCCTATGAAGCCCTCGTCGGCCCTCGTGTACCCGGTAAGTCCGCCAAAGACACTTGGCTTGCGCGTGTGCACGAAGAGGACCGCCCGCCGCTTCTGAGCCGCTCCAGCACCGCGACGACATTTCGCAACGAGTACCGTTTCCTCAACTATGCCACCAACCAGTACGCGCGCATTCTGGACCGCGGTTTCCTGTTTCGCGACGAATCCGGCAAACTCACTCGCGTTATCGGCGCGATGACGGATATCAGCCACCTGAAAAGCATCGAACAAGCGTACAGGGAAAGCGAGGAGCGCTTTCGCCGGATATTTGAGCAATCTCCGCTCGGCATCGCCATCACCGGCCCCACAGGGAGTATCGTTCAGACCAATGCTGCTTATCGGACGATGCTCGGTTATAGCGCCGAGGAGCTCACGGGCCGGAACGTCCTCGACATCACTCACGCCGACGACCGCGATCCGTGCGCGCGCGGCATCAATGAGTTGTTTACGCTCGATCAACCGCTTGTGCGGATTGAAAAGCGGTACGTTCGCAAAGACGGCTCCATCGTCTGGGCGGCGATCACCGCTACCATTCTTCCCCCGCGTGACGGGTTTCCAAAACTGGGACTGGCCTTGGTGGAGGACATCTCCGACCAACGCCGCGTCGGTGAGGAGCTGGCCGCCGCCAAGGCGAAAGCCGAATCGGCGATGGGCGCCAAAATGCGGTTTCTGGCCCAAATCAGCCATGAAATTCGCTCTCCGATGGCCGGCGTGCTGGGGATGCTGGAATTGCTCGATGGCACGCTGCTCGACGCGGAACAGCGCGAGCAGGTCAGTTCCGCCCGCCAGGCGGCCACATCTCTGCTGGGAATGCTTGAGGAGATTCTCGACCTGACGCGCCTCGACCAGCAGCGTCTCGCGCTTCGTTATGGCCCTTACTCGCCGTCGCAACTCGTGCACGAAGTGGCAGCGCTCTACCGGGCGAAGGCAGCCACGAAAAACCTTACGTTCACCGTCGACGCAAGTCGTGGTGTCCCGGCACAGCACATCGCCGATCCGGCGCGCGTCCGTCAGATTCTGATCAACCTGATCGACAATGCCGTGAAATTTACCTCCAAGGGGAGCGTCGCGGTCACCGTTTCCCCCGCCGTGAATGTGATCCAATTTGTCGTCGATGACACCGGCGCCGGCATTCCGATGGAGAGCATCGATTCGGTGTTCGAGACCTTTTCCGCCATCTCCGCGCATACCAGCGCCAGCGTGGGCGGGACCGGCCTGGGTCTTGCGATCTCACAACGGCTCGCCCGGCTGATGGGAGGCGATCTCACCGTCACCAGCAGCGTGGGAAGGGGATCCCGGTTCGTCCTCAGTCTGCCCGCCGATTCGTCGGCGGAGTCCACGTATTCCCCTCCAGACACGCTTGCCATCCGTGCCCGCTTCCCGGGCCGCCGGATCCTTGTCGTCGAGGACAACCATATCAATCAGCGTGTCGCCGCCGGACTTCTCCGCCGGCTTGAATGTCAGGTCGATGTCGCGAGCACCGGTGTTGAGGCGTTGCAGATGGCGCTGCCCGCGAACTACGACGCCATTTTCATGGATGCCATGATGCCGATCATGGATGGCTTTGAAACCACCGCCGAACTCCGCCGCCGCGAACCCACAGGCCGCCGCGTGCCTATTATCGGCCTCACAGCACTTGCCAGCGAAGAAGACCGCGAGCGCTGCCTGGCCGCCGGAATGGACGACTACATCTCGAAGCCTACCAACTTTCAAACGCTGGAATCCGTTCTCGTGCGCTGGCTTTCGGCCGATTCCGAAGTACGATAGTCTCCGATGCGCTTCCCGCTCCTCGCCGCTCTGCTCTCAATACCAGCGTTCGCCCAGTCTCCCAACGACCTCGAAGCCGTCGTCGCCACACCGCTCGGCGTCATCCGTTTCGAGTTCGCTCCCGACAAAGCGCCCAAGCACGTCAGCGAGTTCATCGCTCGCGCCCGCGCCGGATACTACAACGGCAGTGCCTTCCATCGCGCCGTCGCCAACGGCATCATTCAAGGCGGTGACCCGCTGCTTAAGAACCCCAAAACGCCCAAGAACCTTTGGGGCACCGGCGGCCTGAATCTGCTGGCCGGCAACTACTCCGGCATGAAGCACGAGCGGGGCGTCGTCTCCACCGTTCGCATCCCTAACAAGCCCAACTCCGACGGCGCGCAGTTCTTCATCTGTGTTTCCGCGCAGCCTCCCCTTGACGGCCAGTTCTCCGCCTTCGGCCGCGTCACGGAGGGCATGGACGTAGTCGAAAGGATCTCTCAGGTTCCCACTGGCGAAAACGGTTTCACCGACACGCCCGTCCGGATCGAGAAACTGACGATCGAGCCCAAGAAGCTCGAACCCTATCTCAACACTCCGGCCGGCCAGCTTCGCCGCACCGTCAAACTCCCCACCACGCTTGGCGTCATCGAGATTACACTGGAGCCCGATTGGGCGCCCAACCATGTGCGGGCGTTTCTGAAGCTCCTCGAAACCGGCTGGTACAACGGCACGGCATTTCACCGCATCGTGAAGGAGTTCGTCGTGCAGGGCGGCATGGGCCACACACGCCCCAACGGCGCGCCGCATAACGCCGACCGCTGGGTGCACAATCTGAAAGGAGAATTCCGTGACGACGTGAAGCATGTTCGTGGCATCGTCTCCATGGCCCGCGGCGATGACCCCGACTCCGCTACCACGTCGTTCTTCTTAATGCTCGGGCCCGCCCCGCATCTCGACGGCAAGTACTCCGCCTTCGGGCGAATTACCGGCGGAATGGAAGTACTGGAGGCCTTCGAGAAGGAAGAAGTAGATGGCGAATCTCCAAAGCGGCGCCTGGAGATTCTGCCATCGAAGTAACTACAGTAACTCAGAAGCCGAAAAGTAATAGACGGTCTCAACCGCCGCGGTCTCGGGAGCGTCCGATCCGTGCGAACAGTTGCGCTCGATCGACTCCGCGAAGCGTTTGCGAACCGTCCCCTCCGCCGCGTTGGCCGGATTCGTCGCGCCCATCACATCGCGCCAGGACTTGATCGCGTCTTCCTTCTCAAGGACCAATAAAATCGACGGCCCTTCGGTCATGAACTTCACTAGAGACCCAAAGAACGGCCGCTCGCGATGCACCGCGTAAAAGCCCTCCGCTTCCTTCAGCGCGATGTGGTGCTTCTTCATCGCAACGATCCGGAAACCGTTCTCTTCAATCATGGAGATGATCTGCCCGCTGATCCCACGCGCCACGGCGTCGGGCTTAATCATCGCAAATGTACGTTCCAATGCCATAATTCCTTAACTTGAAAGTCTTTCCTTGATTTTCTGGCCGATATCGGCCGGTGTACTGCAAACTGTAATTCCGGCAGCTTCCATCGCCGCCATCTTGTCCGACGCCTTGCCGCTTCCGCCGGCGACAATCGCGCCGGCATGGCCCATCCGCCGTCCGGGCGGCGCCGTCTGGCCCGCGATGAAGCCGACAACGGGCTTCTTCACGTTGTCCTTAATCCACGCCGCCGCGATCTCTTCGTTATTTCCGCCGATTTCGCCGATCATCACGATTGCGTGCGTGTCCGGGTCGTCGTTAAATAACTGAATCGCGTCGAGGTGCGTCGTGCCGATAATGGGGTCGCCGCCGATGCCGATACAGGTCGATTGCCCTATCCCCAACGCAGTAAGTTGCCCCACGGCTTCGTAAGTCAGCGTCCCGGAACGACTAACTACGCCGACATGCCCTCGTAAGTGAATATGACCGGGCATGATACCGATCCGGCACTCGTCCGGAGTAATGATGCCGGGGCAGTTAGGACCAATTAGTCTCGACTTACGGCCTTGCAAGAACTGCCGCGCCGCGATCATGTCGCGCACCGGAATGCCCTCGGTGATGCAGACGATCAATTCGATCCCGGCGCCGGCGGCTTCCATAATCGCATCGGCCGCGAATGGCGGGGGGACGAAGATCACCGAAGCATTCGCCCCGGTCGCTTTCACCGCCGCGTCGACGGTGTCAAACACCGGCCGGTCGAGATGCTTCGTTCCACCCTTGCCCGGTGTAACTCCGCCAACGACATTTGTCTTGTAGTTAATCGACTGCGTCGCGTGAAAGGTGCCCTGCGCACCGGTGTAACCCTGCACCAGCAGGCGCGTTTCTTTATTGACTAATACGCTCATTGGGCTGCCTTGACCACCTTTTCCGCCGCGTCCTTCATTCCATCGGCCACCGGGAAGTTAAAGCCGGATTCCCGGATAATCTTCTTCCCTTCCTCGACATTCGTGCCTTCCATGCGGATCACCACCGGAATGCCGATACCCAGTTCCCGCGCGGCGTTTACGACACCGGTCGCCAGGATGTCGCAACGCAGGATGCCGCCAAAAATGTTAATCAACACGGCTTTCACAGCCGTATCGGAAAGCAGAATGCGGAATGCGTTCTTGATCTGCTCCTCATTCGCGCCGCCGCCGACATCCAGGAAGTTCGCCGGCTCGCCGCCCGCGTATTTGATGATGTCCATCGTCGCCATCGCCAGGCCCGCTCCATTCACCATGCAGGCGATGTTGCCATCGAGCTTGATGTAGTTCAGCGAGAACTTCGACGCTTCCACTTCCAGCGGATCTTCTTCTTCCATGTCCCGCAGGTCCACAAAGTCCGGGTGCCGGTAGAGCGCGTTGTCGTCGATGTTGATCTTCGCATCGAGCGCCATCACGCGGCCGTCTTTGAGCAGGATGAACGGGTTGATCTCGGCCAACGACGCGTCCGAATCATCATAGGCCTTCGCCAGCGCAATCATCGCCTTCGCCGCCGCGTTCACGCTGGCTGCCGGAAGGCCAATTCCGAATGCCAGGTTGCGCGCCTGAAAACCCTGCAGGCCGATGCCCGGCTCGATCGTCTCCTTCAGGATCTTTTCCGGCGTGTGATGAGCCACTTCCTCGATCTCCATGCCGCCTTCCGAAGACGCCATAAAAACGTTCTTGCCCGTCACGCGATCAAGCGTGATCCCGAGGTATAACTCCTTCTCGATCGGCAGCGCTTCTTCAATCAGCAGCCGCCGCACCGTCTGCCCCTGCGGCCCCGTCTGATGAGTTACAAGCTGCATCCCAAGTATCTTCTTCGAGGCCTCGACGGCATCATCCACCGTCTTGCAGACCTTCACGCCGCCGCCCTTCCCGCGGCCCCCGGCATGTATCTGCGCCTTCACAACCACGAAGCCGCCTAACTCCTTGGCCGCGGCTTCGGCCTCTTGAACGGTAAAGGCGACTCTACTCTTCGGCACCGGTACACCGTACCGCGCCAGAATCGCCTTTCCTTGGTACTCGTGGATTTTCATACGATAAACTGTCAGTCTACCATCGTGCCTGATTCCGACTCGCGTTTTTTGCCGCTTTTGCACCAACTTATCCGCGATGAACCGTTCCACGCCGAGCACGCCGAACAGGCCATGCGGCTCATCCTTTCCGGCGCCGTTTCCCCGGTTCACCTCGCGGCGTTTGTCGTGCTCCTGCCCCCGCGCAAAGTGCAGGCTGGCGTCCTCGCCGGGTTCGCCCGCGCCATGCGGGAAGAGATGATTCCGGTCAACCCCGGTCTGGGGCCCGTGCTCGATACCTGCGGTACGGGCGGCGATGAGCTCAACACGTTCAACATCTCGACTGCCGCGGCCTTCGTGGTCGCCGGCGCAGGCGTGAAAGTTGCAAAGCACGGCAACCGCTCGGCGAGCTCGATGTGCGGCAGCGCCGATGTCCTGGAAGCGCTTGGCGTCAAGATCGATCTGACGGCCGCGCAGATGGGCGCGAGCATTCAGGAAGTTGGTATCGGCTTCCTGTTCGCGCCGATGTTGCATCCGGCGTTGCGCCACGCCGCGCCGGTGCGGTCGGAGCTGAAGATCCGCACGGTATTTAATTTGATGGGACCGTTGGCGAACCCCGCCAACGCGCAGGCCCAGCTCATCGGTGTGCCTTCGGAAGGCATCGGCGAAGAAATGGCCGGCGCGCTCGCGCTGCTGGACGAGGGCCGGCAGTTCCTCGTCCATGGCTCTGACGGGCTCGACGAAATCACCCTCACTGGCACCACGACGGTCTGGCGCGTCGAAAATGGCAACTACCAGAAGGAGTTTTGGCAGCCACGCGATTTCGGGTTGCCGCGCGCATCGCTGGACGATCTTCGCGGCGGCGATCGCTCCGCCAACGCTGCCATTACACGCGAAATTCTCGGCGGCGCCGAAGGCCCCAAGCGCGACATCGTCGTCATGAATGCGGCCGCGGGACTGTTGGTTATTCGGGCCGCGGCTGACTTTGAAACTGCTATCCATATGGCCCAGACATCCATCGATTCCGGCGCCGCTCTCGCCAAACTCGATGCGATGGCGGCGTTCTCGCAGCGCGCCAATGCCTAGCGTTTATGATCTGAAGCCGAAGTTCCAAGCGCTGCTGCGGCCTATCGTGCGGCAGTTGGCCGATGCCGGCGTCACCGCCAATCAGGTCACGGTATTTGCCTGCCTGGTGTCGGTGGTCCTCGGATTGGATCTCGCTTACGGCTCGCGCCGCTGGCTCGCCCTTCCCGTGTGGCTTTTCTTCCGGATGGCGCTGAACGCTATCGACGGCATGTTGGCGCGAGAGCACGGCCAGGCGTCGAAGTTGGGAGCGTTGCTCAACGAACTCACCGACGTGATCGCCGACGCCTTTCTGCTATTGCCCTTCGTCTACGTTCCCGGATGGAACCCGCTCATCACCGGCTTCGTCATTTTTCTATCCGGACTGACGGAGATGACCAGCGTTGTGGGCCAGAGCATTACCGGCGTCCGCCGCAACGATGGCCCGATGGGCAAAAGCGATCGCGCGCTCTGGCTCTCCGTCATCGCCGTCTGGATCTATTTCGATTGGCCGCACCATGAGCTATTCGCGCCGCTTTTGGCGCTAGTCTTGGTAGCGACGGTGTACAATCGCGCCAGACATATCTTAAAAGGGGAGTAGATGCGAAGCGTCGAAGAACGCAAATTTGCCCTGCGCGACGGGACGGGCCTGTTCTACCGCTATTGGCCCGGCGATGAGAAAAAGGCCATCGTGCTGCTTCACCGCGGGCATGAGCATTCGGGCCGCCTTGCGCATGTGGCGGACGAGCTGAACCTTCCCGAGTTTTCGATCTTTGCCTGGGACGCCCGCGCGCACGGCCACAGCGAAGGCACGCAGGACAGCACCGTCACCATGTCGACGTTCTCCGCCGATCTCGACGAATTCATCCGCCACATCAGCGCCACCTACGGGATCGACATGGCCAACATCGCCGTCGTCGCGCAATCGGTCGGCGCCGTCTTCGCCGCCGCGTGGGCGCACGACTACGCGCCGCCGATCCGCTGTATGGTGCTTGCCTCGCCCGCGTTCCAGGTCAAGCTCTACGTTCCGTTCGCGCGCCTCGGCCTCGCCATGTGGCACAAGCTCATCGGAGACTTCTTCGTCCAGTCCTATGTCAAAGGCGCCGCTTTGACGCACGACCCCGCTCGCCGCGCGTCCTATGGCACCGATCCGCTCATCAAACGCCCCATCTCCGCGCGAGTGCTGTTAGGCCTCTACACCACGGCGAGCCGGGTGATTGCAGATGCACAAGCGATCCACATACCGGCGCAGCTTCTTCTGTCCGGCAGTGACTACGTGGTCCACAACAAACCACAGCACCTGTTCTACGACAATCTCGGCACCAAGGAGAAGGAGATTCATGTTTTTGACGGCTTCTTCCACGATACATTGGGCGAGAAGGATCGGCACCTGCCTATCGCGAAGGCGCGCGCATTTGTCCTGAAGTATTTCGAGCGCCCGCCGGTTGTTGAGACTCTCCTCGATGCCGATCGCCGCGGATATACGTATGAAGAGTATCAGTCGCTGAAGAAGCCTCTGCCCGCGATGTCGCCCAAGGCCCTTAACTTCGCCATTACGCGCCTCTCGATGAAGGCTAGCGGCCAGTATCTATCGGACGGCATCCGGCTAGGCGTCAAGACCGGCTTCGACTCCGGCGCCACGCTCGACTACGTCTACCGCAACAAACCGTCCGGTCTCACGCCAATCGGCAAGATTGTCGACTGGTTCTATCTCAACGCCATCGGCTGGCGCGGCATTCGGATGCGCAAGCAGAATTTGCAGTCGCTGATTCAGCAGGCGGTTTCGTTGGTTCGGGCCTCCGGCCAGCCTGCCCGCATCGTCGACATCGCCGCCGGACATGGTCGCTATGTGTTGGAGGCGGGCGCCGAAGCCGACGCGATCCTGCTCCGCGATTTCCGGCAGGAGAATGTCGAGAATGGTCTTCGGCTAATTGCTTCAAAGGGTATCAACGCAAAGTTCGAGCAAGGCGATGCGTTTGATCGTGTCGCGCTGGCCGCGCTGGATCCGAAACCGACAATCGGTATCGTGTCGGGGTTGTATGAGTTGTTCCCCGACAACGCCATGCTCCGCCAATCGCTCGCCGGGATGGCCGCGGCGATTCCGCCGGGCGGGTATCTCATTTACACCGGCCAGCCCTGGCACCCGCAGTTAGAGATGATCGCCCGGACGCTGACAAGCCATCGCGGCGGCGAGCCGTGGGTGATGCGCCGCAGAACGCAAGGCGAGTTGGACCAACTGGTGTCGGAAGCCGGATTCCGCAAAGTCGAGCAACGGGTGGACGAATGGGGCATCTTCACAGTCTCCTTAGCCCAACGAATCTAAGGCGGGTTGGGTGGCTGGCCGTGTTGGGGCCGCTGTTTTTTGTCTCGTACAACTTCGCCAACGCTTACGCGGCCTCCCGGGAACCGTTCGTTCCGTCGATCGTGTTCGCCTGGGAGCGGTTCATTCCGTTTCTGCCCTGGACTATCGTTCCGTATTGGTCGTCGGACTTACTGTATGCGTTGTCGTTCTGGACATGCAAAACACGCGAGGGGATCGACCGGTTGGGGCAGCGGCTGCTGCTTGTCCAGGTTATATCGGTTGCGATCTTCATCGCTTTCCCGCTGAAGGTGACGTTCCCGAGGTTAGCCGTCGAAGGGTCATTCACTCAACTATTCGACGTGATTCGCAGTTTTGATCAGCCTTATAATCAGGCGCCTTCATTGCATGTCAGTCTTGCCTTTATCCTTTCGCGGCAGTTCCGGGGGCCGTGGTGGGGTTTATGGTTTGTCCTGATCGCGTTGTCCACACTCACCACCTATCAGCATCACTTCATCGACCTTCCGACCGGGTTGTGGGCCGGCGTTTTGGTGGTCGCCTTCCTGCCGGACAAATTCCGTTTCGAATGCCGCAGTTTCAAGTTGGCGGCTTATTACGCCTTGACCACCGTACTGTTTACGGCCGGGGCATTCCAAGTGCATTGGCTGTTCGCCTGGCCGGCGTTCTCCTTTTCGCTCCTTGTAGCGGCTTATACGAGTGGACGGGTGGAGGTATTGGGGAAACGCGGCGGATTCGTTCCGCCCTGGATGTGGCCTTATACGGTGTTCGCCTTGATCAACTCGAGGCTTTGGTCCTCTGAACAAACCGAGATCGCCGGCGGTGTTTGGCTGGCTCGCGCGCCGCGGGGGAAGGAGCGGGATCGGTTTAACTCGATCGTCGACCTTACCGGTGAGCTTCCTCTCAAAGCCGACGCGCATGTGCCGATGCTCGATCTTGTTCCGCCGTCGGTGGAGCAGATCGAAGCGGCAGTCGAGGCAATTGAGGGCTTAAAGGACCGCCGTCCCACTCTCGTCTGTTGTGCCCTGGGCTACTCCCGCAGTGCCGCGGCCGTGGCGGCATGGCGATACAACATCAGTGCCGATCCATCCATGAAATCCGCCATCGAAACCGTTTATGCTTCTCGGCCAAATGTGGTTATCGGACTGTCCACTTTCTCTCAACTGGAATCGTATACTTGTCGAAGTGATCGAAAGCGGAGTTGAAGCCCATAAACGGAGGCAGCAAGAGTTCTTCGAGCTTGCCGATCGCTTGCGGACCGAGACTGATCCGAGCGTGGCGAAGGAACTCGGTGAGCAACTCGGCCGGCTGGTATTCGGCGACTGACGCCGAAAACAGAACACAGCCACGCGATCAGATGAAGAATTGCGGGTTGCCAATTCCTCTCAACAATTCGATTGAATAAATCGTCATGGCTATCATGCCGATCAATGCCAGCGGCCTAAAAGCGGACCTCCTGTTCACGATCCGCTCCATGCGAAAGTCCCCCGGCTTCGCACTAACCGCACTGCTCACGCTCGTCCTCGGCATTGGCGCAACCACGGCCATTTTCAGCGTCGTCTACGCGGTCCTGCTCCGTCCGCTGCCGTATCAAAATCCGGAATCGCTCCTCCATATCGTCGCGGACGATCCCGGCGACAATCGCTCCGGGGTTCCTTACACCCTCTTCGAAGCGCTTCAAGGGGAAAGCCGCACGATGAGCCAGACCGCCGTCTACTACCGGAACACCGGCTGGTCGCGTGTCATCGTTGGCGGGCGCATCGACCCTGAAACGGTACAAGCCGGGTTCAATTCCGCGGGTTTATTCCCGCTGCTTGGGCTCAGTCCCGTGCTCGGCCGCGTCTTTGACGAAGCGGAGGTGAAGAGCGCGGAGCCGGTCGCCGTCATCAGCCACATGCTCTGGCAACGCCGCTTCGGCGGCACTCCTGACGTGTTGGGAAGACCGCTCGACGTCGACAGCAAGTCTTTCACCATCATCGGCGTAATGCCCGCGGAATTCCGCTTCCCTGCCCGGGAAACCCAACTCTGGCTGCCTATAACAACAAATCGCTATTGGATGGAACGGCCGTCTCCCGACAACATTCATTCCCGCGGCTTCTTCCTGCGTTGGAATTTGGTTGCACGATTGAATCCGGCGAGTTCCATCGACGAGGCGCAAAAAGAGCTCCGGCGGTTATCCTCCCGGCTTGGCGAACAGGACCAATCGTGGAACTTGGGCCCGCCGATCAAGGCCCAGTTAATGGGTGTCGAAGTCGGTGAGCGGCCGAAGCAGGCCCTCATTTTGCTCCTCGGCGCGGTGTTGATGGTCCTGCTGGTCGCGTGCACCAACGTCGCCAACCTCCTGCTCGCCAGAGGAGTGGCTAGAAGCAAGGAACTCGCTATCCGTGTCGCACTGGGAGCCTCGCACGCGCGAATCGTCCAGCAGGTCTTCACCGAGAGCCTGGTCCTCATGTTCATCGCAACGGGAGCCGCACTCCTTTTGTCCCGGTGGACGCTACACACCCTCGTCCGTTGGGGACCAGCGGATTTGCCTCGATTGGAGGAGACAAATTTGAATCCTGTGGTCCTGGCATTCACGCTCGGCGTATCGCTGCTGACCGCGTTGCTGTTCGGACTCGGCCCTGCGTTGCGGGCGGCAAATAACGATCCTCAAAACGCGCTGCGGTCCCCGGGGAGGGCCACCGGCGGTTCCAACACGAGCAAGGTTCTTATCGTTGCCGAATTTGCCCTCGCGACGGTGCTTCTGATATCCGCAGGCCTGTTTCTCCGTAGTCTGTGGGAAACCTGGCGAGTGGACCTTGGATTTCAGCCGTCGCGCGTGCTGACGTTGCGCCTCCAACCTGCCGCGGCACTCTCACAGGCCCAGCGGGCAGCCTTTCTCGATGAGGCGGCGGAGAGGATCAAACGGATTCCCGGCGTTCAGAACATGGGAGGCATTCGCAGCCTGTTCGAGTTGGGAGCGGCTCCCACCAACAGTTTTCGCGCGGTGGAAGGAGAAGCGGCGGAGGGCAATGTGGCCCGGCCGCTTACCTGGTCAACCGTTAGCGGCGATTTCTTCGAAACCATCGGGATCCGGCTCTTAGCGGGGCGAATGTTCTCCGAACATGACAACGAAAATTCAGACTTAGTGGCAATCGTCGATCGGAGTCTGGCGAAGAGGTACTGGCCCAATGCAAATCCGATCGGGAAACGCTTCAAAGGGCAGGACCGGCGAGGCCGGAACGACGATTGGATCACGGTGATCGGTGTGGTTGCCGACTCCCGGCGTCAAGGCGTCGAGCAGGAGCCGACTCCGCACGTGTACCTATGGCAAGGACAATCCGAACTGGTGACCGACTGGGTAATCCGGACAGCGGCACCGCCCGAATCATCGGCCGCAAGCGTTCGGGCGGCAGTGCGAGATATCGATCCACGCACTGTTGTGACCAATCTGATGCCGATGGAATCGCAGATCGCCAACCAGACCTCGGCGAGAACATTTCAAACCTCCATTCTGACTCTGTTTGCCGCATTAGCGCTCGTGCTGGCCGCGATCGGCATCTTCGGCATCATGAGCCACGCGGTGGAACGGAGGACCCAGGAGATAGGCATCCGCATGGCATTGGGGGCTGATAGATTGGGAGTGGTTCGGATGATACTCGCGCAGGGCGTTGGGCTTGCCGGAATCGGATTGGCCGCCGGCCTCGGTATCGGGATGGCAGCGACGGCGCTGCTCTCCGGTTTACTCTTTGGAGTAACTCCCACGGATCCTTCGACGATGGTCTGTGCGAGCCTGTTGTTGCTCGCTGTCGCCGCAACGGCAACGCTTATCCCCGCATGGCGCGCCGCGAGCGTCGATCCCCTGGCGGCCCTGCGCGGCGATTGAAGCAGCTAGTTCTCCATGTACCGGCGCCACTTTCTAACCGTATCGACTCTAAGCGCGCTCTCCTGCTCCCGTAAGCAGCCCGGCGCGCTAGGCGCGCTGACCGAAAAGCTCGAGGCCCAGATCCCCGGCCTCCTCAAGACGCACCAAACGCCGGGTCTCTCCATCCTCATCATCCAAAACGCTCAAATTGCATACAGACGCGGGTTCGGGGTGACCGACGCCGGCACGCAGAAACCTGTCGACAACGAAACAGTTTTTGAAGCTGCCTCCACCAGCAAACCCGTCTTCGCTTATGCGGTCATGAAACTGTGCGAAAGGGGCGTATTAAGCCTCGACACTCCGCTCACGAAGTACACCAAAAACCGCTTCCTCAAAGACGATCCGCGTCTCGATCTCATTACCGCCCGGCATGTCCTCTCCCACACCACCGGTTTCCAGAATTGGCGTAACAATGATGACCCTTTGCAGATTCATTTCACTCCGGGTGAGAAGCATTCGTATTCGGGCGAAGGGTACGCGTATCTCCAGTCGGTTGTCAGCCAGATAACCGGCCAGCCGATCGAAGACTACATGCGCGCTAACATTTTCAAGCCCTTCGGCATGACGAAGAGCGGCTACGTTTGGAACGGCATCTTCGAGGCCCATGCCGCCCGTCCGCATGACCCAAATGGCCAACCGCTCAACAATAGAAAGCGAACCAAAGAAGACGCCGCCCGCTACGCCGCGGCTGGCGATCTCCATACTACGCCCACCGACTACGCCAGGTTTCTTCTTGCCGTCATCAACCCCGCGCCCGCGGACGAGTACCGCCTTACTAAGAAAAGCCTCGACGAGATGGTCAAACCGCAGGTCCAGCTCAACGACGCCTACAAGAGCGCCTGGGCGCTCGGTTGGAAGACGGTCCCCATTGGCACCCGCCATATCATCACTCATGGCGGTGACAACCTCGGCTTCCACTGCGTCGCGGCAGCGGCGCTTGAAACCAAGTCCGGCTTCTACGCCATGACTAACGGCGAAAACGGCACGGCGGTCCTCGGCGCTCTCGCCCCAACGCTCGACGCGTTCCTCGCCGGCTGAATAACCTCTGCCACAATAAACGGGTACTGTTCATGCAACCCATAGACGATTGCCACGGCACGGCGTGCCTGTTACGTTCTGGCATCACCGCCTCATACGCGGGCCATGCCGGCGCGGTCATCGCGGGTATAGGGCTCATTCACCAGGGGCTCGGGATCGGCTATGCCGCCGGCCTGTTTGCCTGGGCCTGCCTCGTTTATCTGCAAATCCGCGTCAGCCTGGACGCCGAACTCTTCACGCTGCTAGCCAACGGTGCCGAGCCGGCTGACCTCGATAACTTCCTCGTCCGCTCCCGCCTGCTTACCTCGCCGCGCCAACGCTCGATCGAAGACCGTTGCCGCGGCGCCGCTGCGCTTTGGCGCAAGCTCCTCACTGTCCTCGTCATCGAACTCGTGTCCGTCGGAGCAGGGTTGGCGATCGGCCTCCGATGATCGAACGCTTCGTAGCATGGTTCCTATCCTTCGGCTTGAAACTCCTCACCGGCGCGCACGGCCGCTGGAGCGGCTGCGCGCCAGTACCGGTGCAACGCGTCTATTGTGTCAATCACACCAGCCATCTCGACTTCCTTCTTCTTTGGACTGCCCTTCCGGGACGCATGCGCAGGCTGACTCGGCCAGTCGCCGCCGCGGACTATTGGAATGCCGGCCCGATCCGCCGTTACGTCATCAACCGGGTTTTTCACGGTGTCCTGGTCGATCGCAGCGGCAAAAGCGCCAACCCCCTGGAGCCCGTATTTGACGCTCTCGCCGAAGGGCAATCGTTGATCTTCTTCCCCGAAGGTACACGGGGCCCCGGCGAAGGGCTGCTCCCCTTCAAAAGCGGTATCTACCACGTAGCGCGGCACGCACCGAACGTCGACGTTGTTCCCGTCTGGATCGACAACTCCTACCGCGTGATGCCCAAGGGAATGTTTTTTCCGATTCCGCTCCTCTGTTCGATGACTTTCGGCGTGCCTTTGCGCCTGTTAGAGCAAGAGGACAAAGACCCCTTCCTTACGCGCCTCCGAAGCGCGATGCTGGAGTTGCAACCACCGCAATGAACGTACCCCGCGAAGCGCTTCTTATCCTGGCCGGCCTGGGTGTCGCCCTGCTGATCGCCTCCGCCGTCGGATTCGGGCTCCACCGCCGCGCCGGCGACGGACCGCGCCGTGGAACCATCGACAACCTCAATGCCCGCATCCGCGCCTGGTGGGTGATGATCGGCATCTCCGGCGGCGTCCTCCTCGCCGGCAATGGCGCTATCGTTACTCTCTTCGGATTTCTTTCGTTCCTCGCCTTCCGCGAATTCATCACGCAGACACCGGTCCGCCGCGCCGATCACACCGCGCTCTTTGTCAGCTTCTTCCTGGCGCTGCCCGTGCAGTACCTGCTCGTCGGCGTGCAGTGGTACGGACTGTTCGCGATCTTCATCCCGGTCTACGCCTTCCTTACCATCCCGATCCTCTCCGCCGTCTTTGCCGACGCGCAACGCTTCCTCCAGCGCACCGCGGAAACGCAGTGGGGCCTCATGATTTGCGTCTACTGCCTTTCCCACGTCCCTGCCCTGCTCACGCTGCGCATCCCCGGCTATCAAGGCCGCGGCGCTCTGCTCGTCGTCTTCTTGATCCTTATCGTGCAGGCGAGCGATGTCCTCCAATATATCTGGGGCAAGCTCGCGGGGAAACATAAGATCGCGCCGGCCGTCTCGCCATCGAAGACTGTCGAAGGCTTCGTCGGTGGCATCGCCAGCGCGACGCTGCTCGGCGCGTCGCTCTGGCAGATTACGCCGTTCACACCGCTCGGCGCCGCGGCCATGGCGCTGCTCATTACGCTGGTCGGCTTCCTCGGCGGCCTGGTGATGTCGGCGATCAAGCGTGACCGCGGCATCAAGGACTGGGGCCACCTCCTGGAGGGCCACGGCGGCATGCTCGACCGCCTCGACTCCGTCTGCTTTTCGGCGCCCATCTTTTTCCACGTCACTCGCTACTACTTTTCCATTTAGACTACTAGGTCTGATATTGTACTAGTATGTCGCCAGCGATGTTCCACATCCTGCTCTCGCTCGGTGCCGGAGAGCGCCATGGCTATGCCATCAAACGCGAAGTCGCCGCGCGCACGGAGGGGAAACTAAAGCTCGGGCCCGGCGTCCTCTATGGCTCGATCAATAAGATGCTCGAGCTCGGGCTGATCGACGAGGCGGAGGAGCGCCCCGATCCGCACCTGGACGACGAACGCCGCCGTTACTACCGGATTACGAAGCTGGGACGAAAGGCCGCGCAGGCTGAAGCCGCCCGGATGCGCGAGCTGGCGGAATTGGCTGCGGAGACATTCGGGATTCGCAAACATGCCTGACACGCCCCTCTCGCTCAAGGTGTACCGGCGGCTGTTGCAGCTCTACCCGGCTGGTTTCCGCGAGAACTACGCTGCGCCGATGGAGCGTGAGTTTTGCGACGAACTGGAGGAATCGAGCGGGCCGTTGGCGCTCGCGAAGCTCTGGGTTCGCCTTCTGGCCGATCTCGCTATATCCATCCCCACGCAGATCGTCCGCGAAATGGCGCAGGACGCGCGGCACACGCTGCGCCTCTGGGCCAACCGCCCTTGGAACACGGGCTTCGCCATCGCCGCGCTCGCCATCGGCATCGGCGCCAATACGGGCGTATTCAGCGTCGTCAACGCGCTGCTGTTGCGTTCGCTGCCGTTCCACGACCCCGGCCGCCTGGCGTCGATGAGTCCTTACGAATACATTCCTCCGCACGGCAGCGCGAAAGAATTTCACGAGTGGCAGACGCAATCCGCCTACCTCGCCGGTGCCGCGCTGGTAGAGGAGAACGATGTCAACCTCGGCGGCGAGCGCGACGCCATCCGTGCCCACCACGCGCTGACATCCTGGAACTTTTTTACCGTCCTCGGCGCGCAGCCGGCGCTTGGACGCGGCTTCCTTCCGGAGGAGGAGACACCCGGACACGATGGCGTTGCAGTGATTAGCTACGGGCTTTGGCAGCAGTTGTTTGCAGGCGATCCCCGCGCGCTGGGCGCCACAGTCCGGGTCAACGGCGACCCGCTCACCATCGTCGGCGTGGCGCCGGGCGGCTTCGAGTATCCCAACCACTCCGTTCTTTGGAAGGCCGCCACGTACTCGCCTGGCAACAACGGCTGGGCCACCGTCGCGCGCCTGAAGCCCGGCATCACGTGGGCGCAGGCCCGCGCCGCCTTCAGCGCTGATGCGGGAGACGGCAATCCGCGGCCGCAGTTGCGCTCGCTCCAGGACGCGCTCGCCGGCCGGGCGAAAGACGGCTCACTACTACTGATGGCCGGTGTCGCGCTTGTATTGCTCATCGCGTGCACTAACGTGGCCAACCTTCTCATCGCGCGCACAGTCGACCGGGCACCCGAGCTCGCCATCCGCTCGGCGCTCGGAGCAAGCCAGGCACGCCTCGTCCAGCAGTTGCTCACCGAGTCGCTGCTGCTTTCCTTCGTCGCCACTATCGCCGGCTTCGTCGTCGCCTATTGGACAACGGCGCTCGCCGCGGCCGTGCAGCCGCCTCCGCTCGCCGCGCAATCATACTCCATATTCGATAGCGCCGTTGTGGCCTTCTCCGTGCTGATATCTGTCGCGAGCGCGCTGCTATTTGGAATCCTGCCCGCGCTCCATACGGGCCGTTTACGGGCTTCCGGATCGAGAGTGATTCGCCAAACGCTGGCCGCCGCGCAGGTGATGCTCACGATTGTTCTGCTGACCGCATCCGTCTCCGTAGGCCGCGCGTTTCTCCAGCTTATGGCTACCGATCGCGGCTACGACGTGAAGGGAGTTGTGACGGTGAACGTCGCGCTCGACGGCACAACGCATCAGATCAACAAGCGGCAACGGCCGTATTTCGAGGAAGTGCTGGCCCGCCTTCGCCGAATCCCAGGCGTGCGCAGCGCCAGTGCCACCGAATTCCTGCCGCTCTATGCGACTGGGTTTGTGGGCGGCCCGTTCGGGCTCGACGGCCAGCGAGCCAAACGTAATTCGACGATGCTCCCGGTGATGTCGGACTACTTCCAAACAATGGGTGGCCGCATTCAGTACGGCCGCGAATTCACCGGCGCGGAGGTGCGCAACGGGGCGATGGTTGCGGTAGTCAATGAACGATTCGCCGCCAACTTTGGCGCGCCGCAAGACGCAGTCGGCCACGAAGTTACCGTACGGCGCGGCGCTTCGCGCAAGATCGTCGGCGTCGTGAAGGGCATGGACTTCGCCACCGACCCGACCATGATCGACCCCAACCAAGTTTTCATTCCGTCTTCTACTCCGGGCGGTTTCTTCTCCACCTTCGTTGCGAGAGTCGATGGTCCGGCGGAGGCCCATCTCAGCACCATCCGCGACACGGTCCGCTCTGTCGACCCGGCGGTTCCCGTATTCGGCGTGAAGACCTTGGAGCAGCGCCAAGCCGACCTCTTCGCTCGCCCACGGTTCTACCGGACGGCGGTCTGGCTGTTCTCGGGCTTCGCGTTGTTGTTGGCGGTGATCGGTATCTACGGCATCGTGTCTTATGCCGTGGCGCAGCGCACAAGGGAGATGGGCGTCCGCCTGGCGCTTGGCACGACTGCGGTCCATCTCCGGGCGATGCTCCTCCGCCAGGAGTTAATTACGGTCGTTGTTGGAGCCATACCGGGAATCGCCGCGGCGAGTCTAACCGGCCGTTACCTAGAGAGCCTGATCGAGGGAGCAGAATCGACCGGCCTCGCCACATCCCTGGCCGTCGCCCTGCTTCTCGCGTTCATCGCGTCGACGAGCATCTGGGCGGGCACGCGCCGGATTGCCAGCCTCGACATTATGTCGATCCTGCGCACGGATTAATTCTCCGCTGTAGAATATCCTGCGATGACCAATCTCCTTCTGCGGTGGGTTCTGAGCGCCGCGGCGCTCTTTGTTGTGGCGTACTTCGTTCCCGGCGTTCACGTAACCGGCATCTTGGCGGCGCTCATCGCTGCGGCTGTCATCGGCCTCGTCAATGCAACTCTCGGCTCCGTCATCAAGTTCCTCGCGCTGCCGATTCGCATCCTCACTCTTGGCATCGCGTCACTCGTCATCAACGCTTTGATGCTGATGCTCTCGGCGGCCCTCGTTCCCGGATTCCGCGTGGACGGTTTCATCGCCGCGTTCATCGGAAGCATCGTATTGAGCCTCGTTACCGCGCTCTTCGGCATGTTTCTGTCCGATAGTGAATCAAAGTGATAGAGTATTGAGCCATGCTCTCCCGCAGGCTCTTTCTCTCCGCGATTCCAGTCGCCGCGGCATCGATTGGCAAGGTCAAAATCCGCGATGTGCAGGTGATGCTTTTAAAGGGCGAGCGCACCTACACGCTCATCAAAATCACGGCGGATAACGGCGCTTACGGGATCGGGGAAGCCTATGGCAGCCCAGGTATTGGCGTGAAGGAGCAGGTCCTGGCGTTGCGGCCTTGGCTGATCGGCAAGGACCCGCTGCAGATTGACACGCTCTATACCGGTCTCGGCGCCGGTGGCGGAGGGCTTTCGGGGACACGCACCGACGGCTCGGCGCATAACCTGATGCGCGCGGCGAGCGGTATCGAAATGACTCTTTGGGACTTGGCGGGTAAGATACTGGGCGTTCCTACGTGGACGTTACTCGGCGGTAAGTTCCGCGACAAGGTTAGAGTCTATGATCACGCCGCGCCGCGTAACATGCTGGATAAAGCGTCGTGCAGGGAGTGGGCGGCGAAAGTGAAGGAAGATCCGGCCGGATTCACCTGCCACAAGTTCGGCTTCCCGCGCACGAAGCCCGGCGACGACAATGCCAAGGACCCCAGCAACCGTATCCTCACAACGAAGGAGCTCAACCAGGTTCGGCAGGGCTTCGAGAATTGCCGGGAAGCGATCGGCTGGGACCACGACATCATGGTTCACTGCCACTGGGAGTACGACGTGCGCACCGCGATTCAGATCGCCGAATCGGTGGAGTCGATCAAGCCGGTGTGGCTCGAAGACCCGCTGCTGGTCGATTATTCCTCTTCCTGGCAGAGGCTGACTGCGTCCGCGAAGGTGCCGATCTGCATGGGCGAGAATCTTACGCGCCGGGAAGGCTTCAGCCAGTTCATCGTGAATCAGGGCTGCGACATCATCCACCCCGATATGCGCAATTCGGGCGGGTTCCTTGAGACCAAGCGCATCGCCGACTTCGCGTCTTCGTTCGGCATTCCGATCGCCACGCACAACACCGCGAGCCAGGTTCATACTTATGCCAACATCAACTGGGCCACGTCGATCCGCGACTACATCGCCACCGAGACCGTTACCGGTAAGGGCGATTGGATGGACAAAGTGCTTTTGCTCGATGGGCCTTATATTCAGGGCGGCTACATCAAGCCAACCGAGAAACCGGGGCTTGGTATCGAACTCAACCCGGACGTCGTGCGAGCGCACCTAGCGCCGGGCGAGAACTGGTGGGCGTAGAGTCCCAGTCGGCCAGAGAGAAAACTCTTCCGTTTTCGGCCACTTCGCGGACAGTCATCTCGACTTTTCCGTTCTGCACGTTAGCGGAGATCCAGTGGTAGAACCAACCTTCTTTGAATCCCTGGCCGAGTTTCAGCCCGCGTTCCATGCTGCCACCGGAGCTGCCGATTTGCAGATAATGGACGCCATCCAGTTGTAAATGCAGGAGTTGATGCACGTGGCCGCTGATGACGTAGTCAACTGCGTGCTTGCGGGCCAGATCGTGCAGAGGGAAGTTGCGGTTGCCCAACATGACATTGAGCAGCCAGGACGGCCGGTGGCAGAAAACGAATTTCGGCTTTAGTTCCTTATGCTTAGCGAACTGGCTCTCGCAATACTCGAGCTGGGGCGGGAGAAGGTCATCGGTGAGGCTGTTATCGAGGATGACAAAGAGCGCGCCCCGATGCACGTGGGTGTGCATAACGGGGTGCCCGGCCTCAATTTCAAACAGCCGTTTAGATTCCTGGGACCAAATATCGTGGTTTCCGGGCACGTAAAGTGACGTATAACGACGATAATCGCGCCATATCGCGTCCATTTCGCGCCATTGCCGCACCGCGGTACGATCATCGCCACCCTGGATAATGTCGCCGATCGAAACCGTCAACGCGGGCCGGAATTGATGCACTTGCTGCCAGGTCTGACGGAAGATTTCGGGGTCGGCATTACCGGTGCGGTCCCCGATCAATGCGAATTGGAATCCGCCGCTTCCCTGCCCCAGGACGACGCAGGATGCGCCGGCGGCTAAGAATTTTCTGCGATTCCAGTTGCTCATGGTGAGAATTCCTCCTCGCGCCAGCCACTAATCTAACAAGTGTATTGGACCGAGTCACTCCCCTACGTCTTGCTGCCGCTCGTTGTGTGGCTGACCATCAGCGGGCTAGACGACCTGTTTTTATTGGGGTTTTGGATCTACTTTCGGATCCGGGAGGGCGGCGTGCCGCCGGAGGCTGTGCGCGGTGACGGCGTTGAAAGGAATATCGCGATCTTTACACCGCTGTGGCAGGAGGAGGCGGTAGTGCGGCAGATGGTGACACACAATGTCACCGCGATCCAATACACCCGCTATCACTTCTTTATCGGCGCATATCCGAATGACGAGCCGACAATCGACGCAATCCGGGAATTGCCGGCGCGGTTTGCGAACGTGCATTTGGCGTTGGTTCCGCACGACGGCCCAACGTCGAAGGCCGACTGTTTGAATTGGATCTATCAGCAGATGCTGCTAGAGGAAGAACAATCGGGAGAGCAGTTTGACGCGATCATCACGCACGACGCGGAAGACCTGATCCACCCCAATTCTCTGCGCGCCGTCAACGCGCATCTGCCCCACTACGACATGATTCAGGTGCCCGTGCTGCCTCTCGCGACGAGTGTGCGTGAATGGGTGCACGGCGTCTACATCGATGAGTTCAGCGAGTTTCAATCACGCGATCTGTACGTGCGCGCGCGTCTCGGCGGGTTTTTGCCGTCGGCGGGTGTGGGGACGGCGTTCAGCCGCCGGGCATTGGAGCGATTGGCGGTCAGCGCGGAGAACCGGATCTTCGAGCCGTCGTGCCTGACGGAAGACTACGAGAGCGGATTTCGTGTGCGAAGCCTCGGTTTTCGACAGATCTTGTTGCCCGCGGGACGCGACGTCGTCGCCACGCGCGAGTATTTTCCGCGCACGTGGCAGGCTGCGACGAAGCAGCGGACGCGGTGGGTGTCGGGGATTGTGTGGCAAGGAATAGAGCGGCACGGGTGGCAGGGCGGATGGCGGCAGTGGTGGTGGCATTGGCGGGACCGGAAGGGGCTTGTGGGCAATCCAATGAGCT
Organism: Acidobacteriota bacterium; assembly: GCA_016185425.1. Classification (GTDB taxonomy): domain Bacteria; phylum Acidobacteriota; class Terriglobia; order Bryobacterales; family Bryobacteraceae. The sequence goes on from JACPNQ010000032.1 coordinate 160,147, forward strand.
TGCTGGCGAACGTGCTGTTGTTTATTGGCTTGTTCGTGAAGTTCGATCATGCTATGCCCGCGGTTGTTCCGTTCACGCTCGGAATGGCTGTATTGCAGGCGGCGGCGCGCGCGGCGATTGTGTATCGTTATTACGGATGGCGGCACGCGTTGCTCGCGCCGCTGCGGATTCCGCTGGCGAATGCCATCAATGCCGTGGCCGCGGGACGGGCAACCTGGAGGTATTGGCGCGCGCGTTGGCGCGGTGAGCCGCTTGTCTGGTTGAAGACGGCGCACCAATATCCGAACCGGGCGGCGCTGGAAGCGCACCGGCCGACGTTGCAGGAGGTGTTGGTACAGTCGGGCTATTGTACGTGCGAGCAGGTGGAAGCCGCGATCAGGAGCAAGCCGGCAGGGAAGCGGCTGGCGGACTGGATAGTGGCGTGCGGCGCGGTGAGCGAAGGGCAGATGTATGAGGCGCTGAGCCTGCAGCTTTGCGTGCCGCTAGCGAGCGTTCATCCCTGGGAGATTCCGGCGGCGACGGCGCGCGCGCTACCGGCGCACGTGGTGCGGGAGACGGGAGTGATACCGATCCGGAGGCAGGCCGGCGAGTTAGTGTTGGCGTCGGCGGATCTGCCAGCGGAAACCGTGCAAAAGAACCTGCAGGAATACACGCGAATGCCGGTGCGATTCGCGCTGGTTACGCGTTCCAATTATGCCGAGCTGCGCGGGGCTTTGCTGCCTGGCGAGGGAGCAGCATGAAAAGGGGCATCGAACTCAACGGCCGGACGTTGAGCACCTCCGATGATGCCCCTTTCCAATCTGACTCTAAGTCAGTTATCGGCGGAGACACGCGCAAACATTACGCTTGCGCGAGTATCCAGCAGATCATTTTTTCCATCGCCTTGCCGCGGTGACTGACCAGGAGCTTACGTTCCGGTTCGGCTTCGCCGAACGTGCAGTGGAACGGTGGATAGAAAAAGAGCGGATCGTAGCCAAAGCCGTTTGATCCGCGGGGTTCGTGGAGAAGGACGCCTTCGACATCGTCCTGAAACAGAGCGAGGAGTTCTCCACTTTTCGCTACAGCCATGGCGCAAACGAATCGCGCCCGGCGGTTTTTTTCCTGCTTCATCACATCGAGGAGTCTGGCGTTGTTCGCAGCATCGGTGGCGTGTTCGCCGGCGTAGCGAGCGGAAAAGACGCCCGGCTCCCCATTGAGCGCATCGACGGCGAGGCCGGAATCGTCGGCGAAGACCAGGCCCCCGGTAAATGTGCTGTAGTAGACGGCTTTGAGTTCGGCGTTCGCGGCGAAGGTGGTACCTGTTTCTTCCGGCGGCTGAATCTCCTTCAGACCGGGGACTGAGAGGACTTCCAGAAGACCGGCGCCGTGGTGGGCGGCGATGAGGTTGAATTCGCGGAGTTTGCCTGGGTTCGTGGTGGCGAAGTAGACCGTCATGGCAAGGTTACAAACTGCTTTTGCAGCGCAATCAGCTCACTTACTCCTTGCTTTCCGAGACTGAGCAACAACGCTAACTGGGCGTCGTCAAACGCCTTGTGTTCGGCGGTGGCCTGGAGTTCGATGAAACGGCCGGCGCCGGTCATGACGATGTTCATGTCGACTTCGGCGGTGGAGTCCTCTTCGTAACATAGATCGAGATAGCCTTCGCCGCCACAGATGCCGACGCTGGTTGCGGCGACATAATCGCGAACCGGGTTGGATGACAGGATGCCCGCCTTCACCAGACGGCTGACGGCCATACCGAGAGCGATGAAAGCGCCGGTAATGGCAGTGGTGCGGGTACCACCGTCGGCCTGGAGGACATCGCAGTCGAGGACGACAGAACGTTCGCCGAGTGCCTTGAGATCGACAACGCCGCGGAGGGCGCGGCCGATGAGGCGTTGGATTTCCATAGTACGGCCGGACTCGCGTCCCTTCTTGACTTCGCGGGAGGTGCGGGTGACGGTGGCGCGAGGGAGCATGGCGTACTCGGCTGTCACCCAACCCTGGCCGCTGCCGCGGAGGAAAGATGGCACCGTGTCTTCAACGGTCGCCGCGCAGAGAACGCGCGTATGGCCAACCGAGATCAGGGCCGATCCTTCCGCCGTCAGAAGGTAATCGGCCTCCACCGTGACCGGGCGCAGTTGCGCCGGCCCTCGTCCGTCAACTCTCATTCCAACTCCTTTGCCTCTTACTTCGCCGACTTGAGCATGGCCGAAAATATCCAGCCTACCAGCAAGATTGCTCCTATGACTAACAATAAACAAGGGATAGCGCCCTTAGCATCGCGTATGCGATCGGTTTTTTTCGGTTCCTGTCCCTTGGCCGGTTTGAGGGACGGCTTCATCTTCGCCATAATTGCCGCAAGTCCTGTTCTACCATGGGAAGCACATGAGGATTTCGCGTCGGGCAAGTTTCCTCCTGGCCGCAATCCCGGCCGGGCTGATGTCGTGCGGACCGGGCAAACGAAGTGTGAGCGAACCGCCGGAAAAAATTCACGGAGGATGGACCCGTGAGGCGATGGCCGAACAGGCGGCAATGGCTGTTCCGGAGAGTATTCGCGGATTGAACCCGTTAAAGGTCTGGCGCGTCACATATAGAGGCCCACAGGACATTTCGGGACTGTGGGTCCTTTATCCGAGCGAAACCGTGGCATTTGAAGCGATCCAAAAGATCAACAAGAACGCGACGATCCGGCCATTCTTCCGTGGCGCGTTCTTTGTAGTGCTTGACGCGGGTGGCGTACCGCAGCAGGCGCTTGGCGACTTTCAGGAAGGTGTGACGAAGGCTCTCCCGTGATCCCCGCCGCCACACGCACGACCGCCGCCGACCGCCTGTTTGAACGGGCGCTACTGGGTCTGCTGGTGAGCGGACTGCTTGCGTTGGCGTCGACGGGGGAGTTATCACCGCTGGTGCTAGGGCTGTCGGCGGCGGGGTTTACGGCACGGATCCTCTTACTCGTCTTCCACCGGGAAGTTACGATTTCCGGCGTTGTCATTAACACGCTTGTTATTCTTTACACCGGTTTTTACCCGATCGATTTTCTCTATGTATCGAACGATTTCCTTGGATCGACGGTCCGGCTGATCTGCTTTTTGACCGTTGTGAAGGGCCTGACATTCCGCACGGACCGCGACGCGCTGTATGCGATTCTGATCGGCTTCGCACAGTTGCTGGCGGCGGCGCTGCTATCGGCAAGCATGCTGTTTTTCGCCTTTTTGACGCTGTTTTTGTTCTGCGGCGTGGCAACGTTCGCGGTGTGGGAGATCCGGCGCGGCGCGCGCGGGGCCCGAGTGGCGGCACCGGTTCATGCGCGCGGCTTTCAGCGGCGGATCGTCACAGTGAGCATGGCGACATCGATAGGCATCCTCTTCTTTACCATCGGTCTGTTCTTTATTTTGCCGCGGACAGCGCGGGCGGCGCTGCAGAACTTAGTCAGCAATAAGTTCCATCTGCCTGGATTCGGCGGCGAAGTCGACCTACGAAGTATCGGGGAGATACAGACGAGCAGCCGCACAGTGATGTACGTCCGGATACGCGATCACGGCGACGTGCTGCCCTTTCGCTGGCGCGGAAGCGCGATGTCCCGGTTTGATGGGAAACGCTGGACGACATCCGGCGAAATTGCCGACCAGGTCATCAAGCTGCGCTATGGGCCGACACCAATTCCAATCCGGTATCACGAAGGCCGTAAGGGCGTGGTGGAACACTACGATGTGCAGTTGACAGAGACGGGGATGAACGCGTTGTTTATTGCGGGAATTCCGGAGGGTCTGGAAGCGAATGTCGACTCGATCACGGTGTTTTCGAACGGAACGATCCGAACCGTATCGGAGATGCCTGCGGTGCTGCGTTATACGGTAACGAGCTTCTTTGATGAGTATGGGGGCGACGGAACGCCGTTGTTGTCACGGGATGAGTTGCGCCGGCTGTTGGAGATTCCCGCGACGATCGATCCGAGAGTCTTGGCTTTGGCGCAACGCGTGGCGGGGACCGAGAATAATCCCGCGCTGCAGGCGCGGCGGATTTCCGACTACTTGCAGCAAAACTACGGATACACGCTGGAATTGCCAGCCCGGGAACAGGCGGACCCAATCGCTCATTTTCTGTTCGAGCGGCGCGAAGCACATTGTGAGTATTTCGCATCGAGCCTGGCGTTGATGCTGCGCACAATTGGGATTCCATCGCGCGTGGTGACGGGGTTTCAGGGCGGTACGCTGAATCCGGTGAGTGGGTGGTACACGGTGCGGGCCAGCGACGCGCACTCGTGGGTGGAGGCGTTTATACCGGGTAACGGGTGGACGGCGTTTGACGCGACGCCGGCGGTGGCGCGGGCGCCGCGGATATCGTTGCTTGCGCGGGTGACGAATCTGATCGAAGCGGCGGATCTGTTTTGGCAGGATTGGGTGGTTCAGTATGACCTGGAGCGGCAATTCCGGCTGGCGAATTCGCTGGAGCAGTCGCGCTTTGGGACGCGGGCGCGGTCGGTTGTGAGCGCGGTGAATGCGTTGCAGTCGTTTGGATCGAGTGTGGGGCTATGGATGCGGCAGAACGTGGCGGTGTTGTCCGCGGGGATGACGCTGGCGTTGTTGGGGTGGGTGTTGGGACCGCGGTTCTTGCGGCGATTGCAGGAGCGGCGTCAGCGGACGCGGCTCGCCAGTGGACAGGCGGGGGCGCCGGATGCGACGGTTTTGTACCGGCAGATGCTGGAGACATTGGAGGCGAACCAGATTCGGAAGCCGGTGTGGTTTACGCCGACGGAGTTTGCCGAGAAGCTGCCGCCGTCGGAGCTGTCGGGAAAGGTGGCGGAGTTTACCAGGGCGTATAACCGGTTGCGGTTTGGGGAGGAGCCGGGGGCGGCGGCGGAGATGCTGACGATTTTTGATGAGATTCGGGGGAAGTAGGGCAGCGGAGAGATTAAGGTTGGATTAAATTAGTCTTTGACACGGTTTTTTTGGGATGCTTACTCGTCGTCGGATATTGCAGCGAGCTTCGAATGGATTCGGCTACCTGGCGTTTCAGGCGCTGGCGGCGGCGCCGGCACTGAAACAGAGGGCGAAGAACGTTATCTTCTGCTTTATGCCGGGTGGGGTTTCGCATATGGACAGCTTCGATCCGAAGCCGAAGCTGAAAGAGCTCGATGGACAGCAGGCAAAGCTGGAGAGCTATGTCGCGGGTCCAAAACGGAAGTGGCTGGGGTCGCCGTGGACTTTTCGGCAGTATGGGCGACAGGGGCTTCCGGTGAGTGAGCTGTTTCCACATATCGCCACCGTCGCCGATGAACTGTGCGTGATCCGCAGCATGAAGTCCGAGTTTCCACTGCACGCGCGCGCCAATGTGTTTTTGCACACAGGGCGGAATTTTGGCGGGTTTCCGAGTCTAGGGTCTTGGGTCAATTATGGGCTGGGCAGTGAGAATAAGAACCTGCCAGGTTATCTGCTCCTGAACCATGGCGACAATCCGCCCGGCGGGCTGGAGAATTTCTCAAATGGATTCTTGCCGGCGACCCACCAGGCGATGTCAGTCCGCGCCGACGGTGTCCCGGTGGAGAATATCGTGCCCGCGGAAACCGATGCGGTGCAGCGTGCGCAGATGGCGGCATTAGCGGAGCAGGACAGGGCTTTCCTGGCAAAGACCGGCGGGGATCCGGCGATCGATGCGGCGATCAAGAACTTCGAGATGGCGTACCGGATGCAGGCGTTGACTCCGGATGTGCTGAATCTGGACAAAGAGCCGGCGGCAACCAAGGAGTTGTACGGGCTGAACAGCAAGAATGAACACCAGCGCGCGTACAGCTTGCAGTGCCTGCGGGCGCGGCGGCTGGTGGAGGCCGGGGTCCGGTTTGTCGAGATCACTCCGCCAAATCTGTACGGCGGGAACAACGGCACCTGGGACCAGCATGACAAGCTGCGCGAGGGACACCAGACAAATGCGCTGGTGACGGATCAAGCAGTAGCGGCGTTGATCAAAGATCTGAAGGCGCGCGGGTTGCTGCAGGAGACGCTGGTGATCTGGGCAGGCGAGTTCGGCCGGACGCCGGACACGGGGAATGGCGACGGGCGGGATCATCACCCGTTTGGATTTACGATCTGGCTGGCGGGCGGTGGTACGAAGGCGGGACTGATTTACGGCGCCACCGATGAGTTAGGGAATCATGCTGTGGAAAACGTAATGACCGTTCACGATCTGCATGCGACGGTTTTGGATCTGTTGGGGCTCGATCATAAGAAATTGACGTATCGCTTTGGCGGGCGGGATGTGACGCTGCCCGATGTGCACGGCGAGGTTGTACCGGCGGTAATTTCGTAGCGCAAGAAATGTTTTCGTTTTCATGAGACGAATTTGCCTGAAGAGGCGCGTGTGCCGGGTGAGAGCCCGTTGCAATGCCGCCCGTACTCACAAAATCGCCGACGTTGTATCTACAGAGCATTTTCTCATCGAAGGATGAGCCTGAAGGGGGAGAGTAGCGAACCGGGGTCCTTTCTGTAGATTTGAGTTTGTAGAGGACAGGATCGTCGTCGAGGCTGTGGGAATGTGGGAATCGCGTAGCGATTTCCAAGGGCG